>NZ_VAWE01000001.1:4515000-5883750 GCF_005795905.1 Streptomyces marianii | reverse complement strand
CCGGCACCTCCTTGACGGTGCTGCGCAGCCGCTCGACCTCGACGTCCGGCTCGTCCCCGACCGACATGGTCTGGATGCCCGTGTCCGGCGCACAGTCGCCGGTCTCCGGGGAGTCGATGACGCAGCTGGGCAGCAGGACGAGACCGAAGCGCTCGGCGGCAAGCTGACCGTAGCGGTCCTCGAAGGCGGTCGTGTCGACGTCGACGACCACCCGCGCCGTCGGGTCCGCCGTCACCGGCGGCACGATCTCCATGATCATGCCGGGCACGCCGGTGTCCTCGGACGTGGTCGTCGCCTTGACGGCGACCTGCCAGTCACCGGCGATGGTCGCCGGGTCCTGACCCACTGGCACACCGACACCGACCGGCAGGAGCGCCTGGGTGGTCGTGTTCTTGACCTGGACCGTGGTGCCCGGCGTGGCCGTCGACGGGTCCGCCTGGCCGGCATCCGCCGCCCAGGGGTCCGTGGCGACCGGTGCGTAGGCCGTGATCGGGTTCTCCGGCGCCGTGCTCAGCGTCTTCGGAGCCTGCGCGTTGTCGGCGAGCGTGGTGCTCGGCGGAATGTCGGGGAGGTCGACCTCAGAGGTCGTCTCCTCACGGGACATCCCGTCGCCGGGCACCGCCAGGGCCTGCGAGCCCAGACTCGTCACCGTCAATATCGATGACAACAAAAGGACGGTCGCCGTGCGGCTTCGCCGACGGCGCCGTCGTTGTGACTCTGTCATGGCCAGGCGTCCCCGCCCCAGCCATGACAGTGGACCTGAAGCACGCATGCGCGTCGACTCCCACCCAGACGAACAAGACAACGGAGGTGCGGAAACACCAAAGAGCACGCGTCTGCATCAGGCGCGTGCGTGCGCACTCTCTGTCATGAGCGCCACATGCTTCAAGATCGGGGCAGGGGCGCGGACCGCCGCTCTCGTGAGTTGCCTCACGCGATATAACCGCACAGATCAGCGGATCAGATGATCTCTCAGGTTAAGCGGCGGGATTCCCTTCATCCATGCCATAACAGGTGATCAAAAGCCGCAGATACAACGCTGGTGACCGAACATCAGGCGCTCGCCAACTCCACATAACATGTTTACAACACTCTTACATGTAGACGGATCATGTTGATCGTGTGATCGTGTGCGCGCCTTGTGTCCCGCGGCCTGCCGTCGGGGGCTGCCTGTGCTGTCCTGTCCGCCTGGTCCACACGGGAGTAGACCGCCGTGCCCGCGCCGCCTCGTTTCCTCAGCCCATTCGTGCGCACACGCACCAGGCTGAGTCTCACTCTCGGCCTCGTCCTGGCCGCACTCACCACAGCCCTGCTGCCCTGGTGGCAGCCCGATGCCCCGCCAACCGCGCAAGGGGGCGGGACGACCGACGCGAGACCGGCGAAGGTCGGCCCGCGCGACGAGGCCGCCGCAGCAGCGGAAGCCCGGCGTACCGGTAAGAAGGTGCTCGTCGACACGGCGACCACCGCGAACCAGCTCATCTGGGCACTGCCGAACGGCAAGATGCGCACCCAGATCGACGCCCAGCCGCAGCGTGCGAAGAACGCCCAGGGCAAGTGGGCGCCGATCGACACCACGCTGCGCCGGACGAAGGGTGCCGGTTCGCTGAGCATCCGTCCGGTGAACGCGGTCGTGCCGGTGCGTTTCGCCGGCGGTACCCGGTCCGCGGACCGCGCCGACCGTTCGTACGTCCGCGCCCCGCTGGCCGGCGAGACCGTCCTCGCCGAGGTCGACCTGAACGGCCACACCGTCGCGTACACCTGGCCGGGCACCCTGCCCGAGCCGGTGCTCGACGGCCCGCGCGCCCTCTACCCCGAGGTGTTCCCGGGTGTCGACCTGCTGCTGGTCGTGCGCGCCGAGGGCGGCTTCGGCCAGCTCCTCATCGTCAAGGACGAGCAGGCCGCGCAGAACAAGGACCTCGCGACCGTCTCGTACGGGCTGCGCTCGAAGACGGCCGTGTTCCGGCAGGACACGAAGGCCAACCGGATCCAGGTCCTCGGCAAGGACGGCAAGGAGGCCGGCAGCATCCCGACCCCGTTCGCCTGGGACTCGGCCGGCCGCGACCCCGAGCTGCCCCCGGGCACGCCGCAGCGCACCTCCGTGGCCACCACGGCCGACGTGCTGAAGCTGTCGGGCCTGACGGGCATCGAGCCGGGCGCGAAGTCCGCCCAGCTCCCCATCGTCCTCGAGGGTGACGGCACCGGCTCCGCGACGCTGAACCTGGACGTCGCGGCCACGGGCCTGCTCACCGACAAGGACACGAAGTTCCCGCTCTTCATCGACCCGCCGCTCAACAGCGACTGGCTCGCCTGGACCGTGGCGTACAAGAAGTACCCGAACTCCAGCTTCTGGAACGGTACGAACTTCTCCTCCGGCACCTCCGACGCCCGCGTGGGCTACGAGAGCGACACCGGCGGTCTGGCCCGCTCCTTCTGGCGGATGAGGTTCTCCACCAGCTACGAGGGCGCCAAGTTCGACTGGGCCACGTTCAAGATCGTGAACAACCACTCCTGGTCCTGCACCGCCCGTCAGATGGAGTTCTGGCTGACGGGCGGCATCTCCTCGGGTACGACGTGGAACGCGCAGCCGAGCTGGTCGAGGGTGCTGCACAAGAAGTCCTTCGCGCACGGCTGGTCCTCGTCCTGCCCGGACGCGTGGGAGTCGTTCACCGTGACCTCGGCGGCCCAGGAGGCCGCCGACAAGGGCTGGTCGAACATCACCCTCGGCATGCGGGCCACGTCCGAGACCGACACCCAGACCTGGCGCAAGTTCGCCGCGACCGGTGCCCGGATCGAAGGCGAGTTCAACCGCCCGCCGAACCAGCCGACCTCCGGCACGTCCTCGCCGGGCGGTGCGTGCGTGCCGGGCCCGACCGCCAGCACGCTGATCGGCCGTACGACCATCACGCTGAAGGCCAAGGGCTCCGACCCGGACGGCGCTCCGCCGAAGCTGCGCTTCCGCTTCTGGAAGGACGGCAGCGCCACCAAGAAGGAGTACGTCGCCACCCCGACCTCCACGGGCTACGGCCAGATGGTCATCGAGGCCACCGATCCGCTGCTGACGGGCCTCACGGCGAACACGCTGTTCAAGTGGGACGTACGGTCCGAGGACTCGACGTACCCGGACGCGGGCTCCACCTCGTCCTTCTTCCCGAACGGCAGCGAGCCGTGCCAGATCACCGTCGACCCGATCGCCCCGCCGCAGCCGGACATCACCAGCACGGTGTTCACCGAGGCCACCGACGACGGCAAGACGTGGGCGGCGGTGAACTTCGGCAAGCCCGGTGACTTCACCTTCACCGCCGCCGGCGCCTCCAAGTTCCGTTACGCCTTCGAGGGCAACGGCTACGTCGACGCGCCGACCCCGGTCAACGGCAAGGTCACCCTCACGAACGTCACCCCGCCGCACGCGGGACCGGTGACGATCACCGTCTACGCCTACGACGTCAACGGCAACCAGAGCATTCGCGGCGACTACAAGTTCTACCTGCCCCCGCGTGACGCCGCCGACGGACCGATGGACACGGGTGGCGACAACATCCCCGACCTGCTCGTCCTCTACGCGGACGGCAGGCTGCGGAACTGCGTCGGCGCCCCCGCCGACCCGACCGTCCCCGGCACCGGCGGTGAGCTCTACAACTGCCTGTCCGGCTCGTACGTCACCGCCGGCAAGAAGGTCGACCCGGCGAACCACTGGATCAACACCGCGGGCACGCCGTCGCTGATCGCGCACTACGACGACATCTACCCGGGCGACGGGTCAACCGACCTGTTCGCCGTCACCCCGGACAAGCAGTTCTGGCTCTACCCGGGCGACGGCTACGGCACCTTCAACGTCGACCAGCGCATGAAGATCCGGCTGCCGTCCAACGCCCCGGCGCCGTCCACGTGGACGCAGATGAAGGCGATCGGCGACATCACGGGTGACAAGCACCCGGACATCGCCCTGCGCGCGGGCACCGCGTTCTGGATCCTCTCCGGCTACACCGGCGGCAGCTTCCAGTCCGCCACGCTCATGGAGGGCACCGCCTGGGCCACCACCGCTCGCGACATCGTCAACATCGCGGACATGAACAAGGACAACACGCCCGACCTGCTGTGGCGGAACGTGTCCAACGGCAACATGTACGTCCGCCACGGCAAGCCCGGCGCGGTCGCCGGCAGCGTCGACCTCGAGTCGATCAAGCTGGCGGCCAACTCGGTCAACGGCGACGTCCGGTTCGGCACGAACTGGACCGCGACCAACATCACGGCCGTGATCGGTATCCCGGACGTCAACAAGGACGGCGTCCCGGACATGTGGGCCCGCGAAGGCGCCACCGGCAACATGAAGCTGTACAACCCGTCCACCACCGACACCAACGCCCCGGTCAAGACGGTCCTGTCCACCGACTGGAGCACTGTCAAGGCGTTCGGCTGATCCCGGCCGCCCGCTGACGACACCGAGCCCCCGGCACCACTCGGCGCCGGGGGCTCACCCCATCTCACATACGGCCACGAGTACGAAGCCCGGCCGTCGTGGTGGCGTTGCGGCCGGGCCAGACAGCGGCAGTCGGTCAGTCCTCGCTCGCTGTCAGCTTCTCCAGCGCGGCGACCAGCTCGGTGCGCCGCTGGTCGGACGTGTTCTTCTGCTCCTGCGCCGTCCAGGCGAGCGCGAACCGGTCGACCTGCCGCCAGTCGCTGCCGACCTTCTTCATTTCCTTGACCCAGTTCGCGGCGACCGCCGGCGTCTCGTACTCGTAGATCGAGACGGTGTAGGTGGTAATGAGCTGGACGCAGTCGTTCTTGTGCGGCTCTTTGCCGGCAGCCTCGTTGGAGCACAACTTGGTGTTGTCGGTCTGGTCGCCGAGGTCGACGACGCCGGTTGCGTCGGCAAGTTCGGCCGCGACTTCTTCGGCGGTGAGGCGGTCGGGCTCGTCGTTGCTGGAGCAGGCGGTAAGTGCGAGCGCGGTGATCGCTATGGCAGTGACGGTGTGGCGGTGGCGCATGTTCTCCCCGGGAACGCGGTGGTTGCGGAGGAATCATGCCGTACCCGGGACGGGATTTCTTTCCCGGCATGCCTGATCCGGTACTGCCGCGCCCATGTCCGCGAGGCGGCGCACACAGCCCGGGCTGACCTTACGCCCGCCGTACCTCTGTATCCCGTACCCGTACCTCGTACATTCGGCCTGTGCGGGACTGATTGCCGCGCCTCGCGATAGTCGTCACACGCCCCCGCTCGAGCGGTGCGCGTGCCACGCGGCGAGGGACATGCCTTTCCCCCACCGATTGTCCGCTGCTCCACCCTCCCGAAAGGTCACCCATGACCTACCTGCTGCACGGCCCGCCACACCACCGAGGAGTAGCCGTCACATGCCGCTCGGCCCGGACACTCCTCTCTCCAGCAAGCTCGCCGTACCGCTCAACAGGAAACGCGGGACCGAAGGGAAGACCCCCAGCACGCGCGCGCTAGCCGCCGCAACGGCGGCAACACCAGAGGCATGACCCACCAAGTCGTCAACGATCTCCTGAACGGGGTGCAGTCGGACCCGAAGAGCTCCCAACTGATCAGGCTGGCAAGGGCGTTCGAAGGGGATGCGTACCTGTTCAACCCCAACTACTACCGGCGCTGCGCCTGCAAGGCGCCTGCCCTCGACGACCTCCAGCCCGGCGACATCATCTACTGGTACGACAACAGCCGGCACAACGGCCTGTCCATAGGCGACGGCAAGGCCATCCACGCGCCGCGCACGGGCAAGAACATCGAGATCACCAACCTCGGCTCCATGCCGTACTTCGCCGCCACGCGGCCGTGATGGCCGCGTGGCTGCCGACTGCAGCCGGCCATATCTAGAAGCAGTGCCACCGAAGAGAGACCCCGGATACTCGTGGTCGTCCTAACTGGGCAACCCGCAGCCGAGCATGGTCGCGTACACGGTCTCGGCGACGTTCTGTTCGTCGTGGCGAGGGAAGCGGGAGGAGTCGGGCGAAGTCAGTGGCGGCGCAGGATCGGATGCCGATATCGGTTTCGTCACTTCCGGAGGTGGCCAGGGTGCGGGAGTTCCAGCGGGGTGCGGTGCGGCTGCACATCCTGCATCACGCGGCCGCGGAGGAGATCCACGGTGCGTGGATGACCGAGGAACTGGCCTCCCACGGCTACCGGATCAGCCCCGGCACCCTGTATCCGACGCTGCACCGGCTGGAGGCGGAGGGGCTGCTGGTGTCCGAGCAGCGGGTGGTCGACGGCCGCACCCGGCGGGTGTACAAGGCGACCGAGGCCGGGAAGCAGGGGAAGAAGGGCCTGCGGAAGATCACCTCCGCAGCCACCATGCACCGCATCAACGACACCCTCAGCTCGGCTCTGTCCTGGGGCGTCAAGCGCGAACAGCTCTTCCCGAGGAACTGGGCCCAGCTCGTGGAGCTGCCGGCGGTCACCCGGCCCAAGCCGCTCGTCTGGACTTCCGAGCGCATCGAGCACTGGAAGCGCATCGGCGAGAAGCCCGGCCCGGTCATGGTCTGGACACCGGAGCTGACCGGTCAGTTCCTCGACTTCGTCAAGGACGACTGGCTCTACGAGCTGTGGCACAGCTTCATCTTCCTCGGCCCCCGCCGCGGCGAGATGGCCGCGCTGCCCTGGACTGAAGTCAGTCTCGATGCCCTGTGGCTCCGAATCTCCCAGCAGATCGTCGAGGTGGCGTACGAGCTGTACGGAGAAGCTCCGAAGACCGACAGCGTTCGCACCCTGTCCCTGAGCTTGGAGTCCGGGGACAACCTCGCCGCCTTCCGCGCGAAGCAGGAGAAGCAGCGCCAGCAGTGGGGAGACGCCTACGTCGAGAGCGGCCGGGTCTGGACGCACGAGAATGGCGAGGCGCTGCACCCCGACTGGATATCCCGACGCTTCACCCGCCTCATCGAGCTGTCGGGCCTGCCGCCGGTCCGCCTTCACGACCTGCGGCACCTCGCCACCACCCTGTCCCTGCTTGCCGGGCACGACATCAAGGTCGTCCAGGAGAAGCTGGGGGCACTCCTCGCGCCAGATCACCTCCGACACGTACACCAGCGTGCTGCCCGAGATGATGCGGGCCGAGGCCGAGTCGGTCATGTCCGTCGTCCCCTTCCAGGTGCGCACGCCGCTGACGATCCCGGAGACAGCCTGGCAGAACGACATCGCCGTCTTCTTCGCGCACGGCGCCAGGCAGTCAGGTGACACCTGGGCCGTCGGAGCTCAGACCCGGCCGGACTCCGACCTCCTCGGCGTGATCACCCTGACCGGCCGGGGTCAGGACGACGCCGCCAATGCAGCGGTGAAGTGGGGGCGTGGTCACTGCTCCGCGAGCGACCTGGAGCTGGTGCGTGTGGAGAACTTCAACGACCGCTACCCCGAGGAGCAGCGAGCCGACTTCTCGCTCACGCGCTTCATGGTCGCCCGCTCCGAGTCCCCGACCGTCGAAGGGTGGGCCCTACCGACCGGCCTGCCGCCAGCGGCGTCCCGCCCCGGTCGCCAGGCTCCGAACAGGCGCCGGAAGGTGGCGTGAAGGCGCTTCTGTCCACTGAATCGTCCCCGCGTCCACTGTGCGTCCACTGGATCTTGGTCTGAACGGATGAACGGGGGTCGCCACCCTGGAGCGGTGGCCCCCGTTCTCGCGTTTCCGCAGGTAGAAACGGTTCTCTGGGAGAACCTTGCGGTGGGGCGGGTGGGACTCGAACCCACGGCCGACGGATTATGAGTCCTTTGAGGATCTTGGCGGCCCTTGCGTTTCTACGCTGACTTTGGGCGTTCTCCCAGCTCAGACGGCGTGACGCGTGCTGGCGCGCTGGAACCTTTGTCAGTCTGTTCCTGTCCTTGTGTCCCCAACGTGTCCCCAACGAGTCCCCAAGGGGACGCAGTGAAGTGCTCCGGGAAGGATCGCAACAGCTCAGAGCCGGTGGCCGAACTTCTCCGCAGCGGATTACCCTTCCAACGCGAAGAGGCCCCGCCCCGGAACCGGGGAAGAGCCTCTGTGGCCGTTTATGCAGGCCAGACGTCGTGCCGTCACTCTACCCGGCTGATCCGACCTATTCCAGGGCGAGCTGGATGGCGCTGGACGGCTTCGACTTACGGCGTGTCGTATGGAGGATGAATCCGCCACCGGGGGCGGCCCCGGCCTCATGCCGGTCGAAGGGCGGTTCAGCGTAGAGCCGAAGCGGCCCGCCGGCGTCGAACCAACCCTGCGGGTACCTCGCCCTGACGTGCTGCCACCACATCCTCGCCCCTCTGCCGCTCGCCCGGTCCATGATCGGGAGACTGCGCCATTCGGGATGGGTGTGGTCGTGGGCGTCTTCAATCGCCGCGTCTCGGCGTCGCCGGTCTGGCCCCTCCCAGGGGCAGGCGAGGCAGGCGCCGCGGTGCAGCCATAGGGCGTCCGTGATGATCTTGCGTATGGATGTTGCCGAGTGATGTTCGCTGGGTTCCGGCGGTGTGCCGAACTGCGTGGTGAAGCCGGGGTCGCCGTATCCGATGGACCAGGTGCCACGGAGGACTTCCCTGTCGGCGTTCCGGAGACTGGTGTAGTGGCGCTGACGGGCTATGGCTCCGGTGTCGTTACTCATGGCACTCCGGGGGGGCGCGGCGTTGCCGCGCCCCTTGTCGAGTTGTACGGGTCAGTTGGTGCTGGTCTTGGGGCGCCGCCTGGACGTGCGCTTGCGCGGACGCCGAGCCGCGGCGGCTTCCGGCTGCTCGTCGGCCGGACTGCTGGCCGTTTCCGCTGGGGCGGGTTCGGAGTCACCGTCCGGCTCGGGCTCCGGCTTGGGCTCGGCCTCCGGGTGGGGGTCGGGCTCCGGCTCAGGGTCCGGCTCGGGCGCGACCTCTGGCGTCGCCTCGGGCTCCGGCTCGGGGTCGACTTCCGGCTCCTGCTCCGCCTCGGGCTCCGGCTCGACCTCCGGCTCAGGCTCGGAGGCGGCCTCCGACTCCCTCTCGACCTCCGGTTCGGGGTCCGGGTCTTCCCCGGTGGTGGTGGCGGCTGGGGAGGGGGCGCGCTCGGCGGTGACGGCCGCGAGGGCGTTGTCGAAGAGGTCTATCCACGGCTTGTGGCCGACGTAGCGAGGCTTGTGCTCGAAGGCCGGGAGGAGGTCTTCGAGAGTGCGCAGGATGATGACCGCCGGTTCCTCCTCTTCGTCTGTGACGAGCGTGGTCGCCTTGTTGTAGCGGTGGCCTTCGGGAAGGCGCACGGCGACGTGGGCCTCGTGGGCGGCGCGTTCAGCCGGGCTGGCGCCGGCGGGGAGGGTGGGCGCGGCGTTGCCGGTGATCCAGAGCTGGACGGTTGCTCCGCCGAAGATGGGGCGGAAGCTGATGGCTCGTCCGTCGCTGTAGATCAGGTGGGCCGCGCCGTCGGCGGGCGCTTCGGGGTCGAGAGTCCAGTCTCCTCCGAGTCTCTGGGCAACGGTGGCCGCCGTTTCTCGGACTGCGGCGTCGGTGATGAGCATGGGGCGTGTCTCCAAGAGGTCTGCTGATGGGGTGTCGGGCCCGTCCCGGTGCGGGACGGGCCCGACGGGGTTACGCGGGGCGCACCTCGTCGCCGTCGTCCAGGAGCATCGAGAGCGTGGAGCCGCTGTCCCAGTCGACGGAGAGCTGGGCGAGGTTGGCGTCGTACCGGCGAACGGTTCCCTCGTCTCCTTCGGTGAGGTCGGTGTGCGGATCGGTGGTGTGGACGAGCGCGATGCGGTCGCCTCGCTTGTAGGTCATCGGAACCCCTTCCCTTCGCTGGTTCTATTCTATATGCATTCAGGGCAAGGTCAAGATCTCCTACAAGAGATTTCGGCGGCGTCTGCCCTGGTCAGGCAGCCACTCCGCGCACCAGCGCCTCGACCTTCTGGATCGCCGCGAGGATGGCGGCCTGCGCATGCAGATCGTCACGCCGCTCGATGGCCTCGCGAGCCTGCTGGGCCGCTTTCGCCGTCACGTCGCCGTCGTGCAGGGTGTCACCGCAGGCGATCAGGACGTGCGGACCGAGGTCCCAGATGATGGCGTTGACGGCCGCACCGGCCGCCGCGAGTTCGTCGATGTCGGTCAGGCACCATCCGAACTCGTGGGGGTCGATGTTCTTGTCCCGCATGACCTGGACGGCCGCGCGGTACATCCCACCGGTTCCACCCGCTGGCTCGTCGAACTTCATCCCCGGCTTGAGCGGCATGTCATCGAGCAGCATCCGCGCCATCAGTTCGGCGACCTCGGGAGGCGTGTGGACCTCCGCGAGAGCGTCGTGGGCTCCCTTCGACCGCATGATGGCCAGCAGGGCGCCCATCACATCCGTGGTTGAACGGGAGTACGCGTCGTCGCTGCTGGTCAGGTGGAGCAGCCCTCGGGTGAGCGCGGCCTCCACCACTGCCCTGACGGCGCGGGCGCGTGTCGGGCCGGGCTTCTCGTCCTCGATCCACTTGTGCAGTGGCGTGGCTCGGTCGATCAGGTCCGGGCGCATGATCCACCAGCGCGCCCAGCACTCGCGGAAGGCTGTGAGGAGCTGGTCGTCGTCGAGGCTGAGCCACCAGTCGGCGGCGAGGTAGGCGTCCGGGCCGCGCAGGGGCCACAGGGCGAGCGTGGCCACCACGCCCATGGGAATCTCGATGCTCGCCCCGCCTTGCGCGTGGTGCCAGGCGTAGCTGACGGCTTCGGCTATGTCGAAGGCGGTCTGGTGCGGGTTGCTCAACGAGGGGCGGTAGTGGCCCAGCCTGGGCTTGACCGTGGCCAGCTTGGGGCGGGCCTCGGGCGAGGTGGTGACGGGGGCGGGCGCCGGCGGGAGGTCGGTGAGGTACCTGCGGGTCGCCGCGGGGATGGGCGGGGACGGGGGTTCGTCGGGAACGTCGGCGTCGGCGAACAGGTCGAGCTGGCTCATGCGGTCCTCCAGGACGGTGATGGTCGGGGCGTGGCTGTGCGGCGGCCCGCCCGTTGCACGGGCCGCCGCACAGGGGGGTCAGCGTGCTCCGCGCTGCATGCGGCGCAGGGCGGCGGCGGCTTCCTCAGAGCGCCCCGCCGCCGACAGGGCGGTGTGCCTGAGCAGTTCGGTCAGTTCTTCGGTGGCGACCTGGGCGAGGATGTCGGTGAGGCTCAGGTGCTGCTGGTCGGGCGCGCGGTACGGGTATCCGGCGGCGAGCGTGAGCACGATGCCCGGGATGAACTGGTCGGTCTGCTCGTCGCTGAGACCGAGACGTCGTCCGACGCGGTGCATGGCGTCGGTGTCGCCGAGGAGGGCGGTCGGCGGAACGGCCTGGTGGGCTCGCTCTGCGACGGCGATCTCCCGCTGCACGTACGCCTCCCAGCTCAGGCGGGCGTCGGCTTCCCGGCCGTCGGCCAGGAGCGCGCTGGCGGTGAGGGTGGCCTTGAAGCGGGGCGTCCGCATGGCGGTCTGCATGTACTCGGCGGGCGTGAAGCCGGCGCGAGCGACGGCGGGCTCGTGGGACTGGGCGTGGAAGTACTCAAGGGTGGCGAGCAGGGCGCTCTCGGCGGCCACGGGGTGCACGCCCAGACGGGCCACGAGGGCGGCGCACAGGATCTCCGACGCGATGGTGTGCATGCTGATCTCCAAGGGGTCTATTCGGTGCGGGCGTTGGCGGCGAGGTAGGCGTTGGCGGCGGCCAACCGCGCGGGGCTGGCGACGAGTTCTTCCGCCCAGACGCGCAGGGCGATGTCGCCAGCGGCGTCCGCGTCGGGCGCGGTGACGACGTAGGCGTGCTGTTGGGCTTCTTGCAGCTCGGCGCACCGCCTGTCGTGGGCGGCTTCGTCATCGGGCGGGGGTTCGACCGCTACGACCTCGACTTCGGCGGGGTTGGGTTCGCGGTAGATGACCCACCACGTCTGCTGTGGCGAGCTGGTCACGGCGTCTCTCCTTCGTGATCGCGTCGGCGGGTGGTCAGTCCCGTGGCTGAGGTGCCGGGTAGTGGACGAGGAGTTCGGCGATCTCTCGGCCGATGTGATCCATGAGGGTGCGGATCTGCTTCCTGTCGCCGCCGAGGTACAGAGCCAGGTCGAGGACCTGGGGCGCGGCGGTGTAGTCCAGGAGCTGGCGGTACTGGTCTTGGGCGAGCGTCACGAGGCTGTCCGGCCGCAGTGCCCAGGACGCGGTTGCGGCGCTGTCGATGAGGTTCGCGGCGGCGCGAAGCGTCGCGTCGTCGGGCTGGCGGGTGGCGATGACCAGGAACATCGCGCCGAAGTGGTGTTCCGGCGTATTGATGACCGGCGGCTCGGGGCGGGCAGGCATGGGATCTCCAGTTCGGGGCGCATCGCCGAATGCTTCTTTTCTATGTGCATTCGGGGAGCGGTGCGCCCATGCTGAGGACAGGGGAAGGGGGTTAGCTCTCGGGGAAGTCCACGACGAGGGCCGTCGCGTTGAGCGGTCCAATCGTGCGCGGGGCGAGACCCCGGGGGTTGGAAGGCAGAGGGATGGCAATGTCGCGGGGGTCCGGCAGCGGGTGGACGTAGAAGTAGCCGGGCGGGTGGGTGCGAAGGTCGGCCAGGCGGGCAAGGAAGGACACGTCGCCGGTGAGGCTGGCCCACACGGCCCCCGGTTCCTTGAGCAGGTCGAACTGGAGGAGGAGTCGCCCGTCGTCGCCGTGCAGGCGCCACAGGGCGTAGCTTCCGGGTCCGCCGGACTGGGTGGCGACGATCGTCTTGATGCGCGGCTCGATCCCGGCTGCGGTGACCGTCAGGCGCCGCAGTACGGCGCGTGAGAGATTGCGGGTGGCCAGGCAGACCTGACGATCCGCGATCCGACAGGGGTCGACCGGTGTCACGCGTGTCCTCCTTGGTGTAGGTCCGCCCGGCGGCCGGGTTTGCATGTCACCGGCCGCCGGGCGGAGTTCGGGTGGGGCTCCCCCCTTCGTTCTGGTTCTATTCTATATGCATTAGGGGGGTTTGCAAGATTTCGGGGGAATTTTGTTGTCAGGGGTTGAACTATTTCCGCAGCTCAGCGGGCGTTTCCGGCGGGGCCAGCTCTCTGATGTGAAGGACGAGGCGGGACCCGGTGACCACGTGCCCGATCCTCATGTCCGGGCCGATGACACGCGTGTGGTCGTCGTCGTCCAGGACTCCTTGGTCCACGAGTCCGTCCACGCACGCCTTGAAGCTGGGATACCAGTTGGCCGGGTCGCGTCGCTGTCGGTCCTCGGGGTGCAGCACGCCGACGATGTGAGCCCTCTCCAGATGCGGCACTGCCCGCGAAGCCGCCCAGGCGGCGCGCCGCAGAACTCTGGTGATGTCGGCGCGACGGTGATGGTGGAGCCGCTGGTTGGAGTTGAGGAGCAGCAGCCGCGGGGGCAGTGCCACGCGGAACCGTCGCCCCGGCATCCCGTCGAACCAGTCCGTCGTCTCAGCAGCAACCTCTCCGCGCGCCGGCGGCTTGGTCACCGCGGTCACGTCCTCGGGCGCGTATCCGCTCTTGCGTCTGCTTCCCGTCCCGGTGACCGCCGTGGGGTGCAGGCTCGACACGAGGATGAGGCGCTGGCGAAGCCCGGTGGCCGCGTCGGCGACCAGGGCGCGCGGGTCCCCCTCTTCGTACTCCACGATGCGGATGCGACCGGTGTCCTGCGGGTGGCAGGCCGCGAAGATGCGGCCGGTTCGTATGTGGGTCATGGGCGGTCCCGGTTCACCAGCGCGTCGACGGCCCTGGCGGCGACGGCCGCAGGCCAGAAGACGATGACGACAGCGAGGTACAGCGCCACAGCGACGGGCATGAGTTGCGCGGCCAGGCGCAGCAGCGGTTCGTCGGCCAGCAGCCCGGTGACGGAGGCAGTCAGGATGACGGCCCCGGCCAGCCAGCCGAGGAGGACGAGCGCGCAGAGCAGTCCGGTCACGACCCGCTCTCCCGGTCCGGCTTCACGGGGACGATCCTCAGCACCCCGGCTCGGGCGAGTCGAAGTGCCAGGGAGGCCACCCGCCCTCTGGGGTGGTTGGCGAACCCCTCGCAGATGGCGGGCGTGTCCGTGCCGAGCGTCTTGTGGCAGACGATGTGCCCTTCGTTGGCCACGGCCTTCTTGACCATGCCCGCGACCCGGCCCGGCTCCAGGTTCATGAGGTTGCCCGACCGGAAGATGCACGTCGAGCAGCGGTGGGCGCATACCCGGACGCTCCAGGTCGCCGGGTCGGCGACGTCATCGCGCAGCCCGTCCGCTGAGTATGTGGCGGCGCCGGTCACCGATCAGCCCCCGGCGTGGCCGCGATCACGGCTTCCCCGGTTGCGGCGAGGAGCGTGTGCATGCACGCGGGCCACAGGTCCGGGTCATCGGACCTGTAGGCGGCGTCATAGAGAGCCAGCGTGGTGTCCGTGTCGTCGTTGAGGTAGGCGGCGATGAAGCGTGCGGCGAACAGATGATGCGGGGGGACGGTGTCCTCCGGCCGCGACCCGTCAGCAGTCCTGATCCCCCAGAAGCAGGCGTGGCCATGGCTTCCGTGCATCTTCGTCAGCGCGGCCTTGGCGACGGTGGCGATGCCCAGGGCCACCCCGTACATCATCGAAGGCGTCTGCGTCTCCGACAGCGTGGCGAGGATCTGCACGGACTCTTCGCGCCGCCCCTCCACCCAGCGTCCGACCGCTTCCCAGACCCGCTCGGCTATCTCCTCGTGCATCAGCACACCTCTTCGTTCATCAGCTCGTCGCGGTCGACAGTGGTCGCTTCTCGTTCGTCGGGCAGCATGGGCGCCACCTGGTGCGCTCGCCGGAGCTCGGCCAGGGGCAGGGAGCGGGCGACGCCCTTGCGTCGCTGCCGGAGGATCGTGACGGGCCCCAGCAGCCGGCGCAGGTCCTCTTCCTGCGCCTCGGCGTAGGCGTACCGGTCGGGCATGACCTCGAGGAGGTGCCTCCACTGACGCATCCCCGCCCGGACGCATGTCCCTCCGCAGTTGTTGTGGGAGAAGCCCAGCTCGTACAGGCGCGGCGGAGCGACGCCCAGTGCGCGCGCCTCCTGGAGCAGTTCGCTCTTGGTGCGCGGCGGTTCCCACTTCGAGCACAGGGGGAAGCGGGTGCGCCACGGCTTCCAGGCGCGGGCGATGGCGGGTATGCGGGCCCTGTCGCGCACCGTAGGTTCGATTCCGACGTACACGAGCGTGTGGGCGGGGTCCCTGTGCGCCTCCATCCACGCGCGGCACGGGATTTGCTTCAACGCCCGGGTGCATGGCGCGAGTCGGTCGTTCCCCAGGAACTTCTTGTCTCGGAACACCTGCCAGGGCGTGCGCCCGTCCGCCACCTTGGTCAGCGGCACCCCCAGCAGACGGCTGGTGTCGTCAGCGAATCTCCACAGGTCGTGATCCTCAATGCCCGTGTCGGCGATGAGGAGGGTGAGGTCGTCGGTTCCGTGCTTCTCGGCGACGCGGACGGCGGCTGCGAAGCTGCCGATGCCGCCGCTGAACTGCACGACGTGAGCGGTCACTGTTCGCTCCGGGTTCGGGCCGCCCCGGGTCCTCCCGGGGCGGCAACGGCGTGCAGGTCAGGTGCGAGGCGTCTTCGGGGCCTTCTTGATGGCGCTGCCCTCTTCCGGGAGCGGCTTGGTGCCGTCGACCAGGGCCTTGAAGGACGCTCCGGGGCGGAAGCGGACCGCCCGGGTGGCCTCCACCTTCACCCGCTCTCCGGTCTGCGGGTTGTGCGCGAGTCGCGCCGGACGCTCCACGGGTTCGATCGAGCCGAAGCCGGTCACGCTGACCCGCTTCCCCTCGGCCACCGCGCGGACGATCGAGTCGAAGACGGCCTCCACCGCCTCTGCGGCGACGGTCCGGGAGCCGATCTTGGCGGCGACGTCCTCGATGAGGAGCTTCTTGTTCATGGCTGTCCTTCTGTGGGTTGGGGTGGGAAGCGGCCGAGATCAGGCGGCGGGCTCGCCGAGTGCCAACGCCCAGTGGTTGGCGGCTCGGGGCGCGGCCTGCGGCACGTAGGCGACGGCCTCGACGGGGATGTCCGCGTAGCTGCCGTAGGTGCGGCGGCACAGGTTGCCCTGGGCCGTCGTGGCCGGATTGGTATGTGAGTCCGGGTCGTTGCTGCCGATCAGGTGCGCCCATCGCTCGTAGACGCCCTCTTGGGGCCGGTGCATGTGCAGCCGGACGCCCATGCCGTACTCCACGCCGTCGTAGAAGATGGCGGCGAACTCGATGCCGGGCGCGGGCAGGTCTGGGTTGAGCTGTGCGATGAGCGCCACGGCCGCGACGGGGCCGAGGAGTTCACGCATCGATCGGTTGTTCATCTGTCCTACTCCTTCGGTGGATCAGGCGACGTCTGGGAGTTCGAGCTGCTGCGCGTCCGGCTCGTCCTCGGCGTCGAGTGGGTTGGGGCCGGGCTGGTAGAAGGGCTGGCAGTCGGGGCACTGCTGCTCGACGGCGCGGCGGTGGGCGCGGGACCCGGCGGCGGTGCCGCACGACTTGCGGATGACCGCCGGCGGCAGCTCCGAGGGGTCGGCGTCCGGCAGGGCGTGAACGATCACGCCGTTGAGCCAGATCCGGCCGCCGCAGACGCCGTCGAAGTCGTTCTTGGCGGGCAGGACCTGCCGGATGCAGGCAGCTCGGTAGGGGCAGCCGCCGCAGACGTAGAGGACGGGTTCGCAGATGGCGACCAGGTCCTTACCGGTCTTCCACCGGTTGTCGGCCACGGCGAAGTCGGGATCGCCCCAGCAGGGGGCGTGGTCGGTGACGTGTGTGCCGGGGAGGGCACTGCGAGATCCGGTCACAGGACGGGCTCCAATCGCTGGCCTATCCACCGCGCGACGTTGACGGAGACCGCGTTGCCTGCCTGCATGGTCTGTTCGGCCTGGTTGCCGTAGACGACGTACTTCGCCGGGAACCGCTGTCCTTCGAGCTGTTCGCGGGGCTTGAGCATCCGGAAGTAGCAGTCGTTGATGTCCGGCGCGGAGCGGACCAGGGCGGCCGAGTCGCGGGTGGAGAGGGTGTGGACGGGTTCGGCGGCCGTCTTCACTGCGGCCTTGCGGTACGGCACGACGAGGGTGTTCCTCGCCCGCTCCGGCACACGGCCGGCGTGGGTGACCAGGCCGTGATGGTTGCCCTGCGCAGTGACTCCGCTCAGCGGATTGGCCGCGGGGCTGGCGGTGGCGTGGTTGCGGAACTCGACGATGAACGGGTCCACCGTCAGGAGTGCTTCGCTCTCGCGGGTGGTGCGAGTACGAAGCGGCACGTCGACGGGAACGGCGTCGGTGTTCCACGAGCCGCCGGTCGGCACCAGGAGGGCGTCACCCTGCTTGGCCGTGCGTGTCGGCAGGGGCCGGTCCTCAACCGCGTACGCGCGGTCGCCGCCCTCCTTGCCGTGCGTCAGAGTGATCGAGCTGGGCCGGTAGGGGAACTTGAGGAGGCCCGCGCGGATGCGGTCCATCGTGGTGTCCACGAGGGGCTTCTTGCGGTCGCCGATGCGTGTGCCGAGGTCGTCCCAGTTGATGATGTCGCTGGCCGGTCGGACATACGGCTCGACCATGGCGTGGCGGCAACGGCTGTTGGGGCAGCGGTAGATGTAGTCGCGCCGGTACTTCCCGATCCGTACGCCCGCCACGTTCCACGACTGAACAGCGTGCACGTCCTCGCCGCAGTCCACGCACGGCGCGAGGGGCCTGGGCTCCAGGTCCGGCTTCCGCATGGTCTTGAGGGTGAAGACCACGTACATCCGGTCGCGCCACTGCGGTGCGCGCAGGTTGACGTCGTCGCCAATGTGGGCACTGCTGACGCACACGATCTGGTACTGGTAGCCGAGCAGTTCCATCGCTTCGAGCCACTTCGGGAACAAGATCCAGTCGAGACCGAACTCGACGACGTTCTCCACGACGATGGCCTTGAACCGCTTGGCCTCGGCTGCCCGGACGACGCACCAGCCTGTGACCCGGGTCCGCTCGAAGGCGTCCTTGGTCAGGGCCTCCCAGTCGTCGCCCTCCTCGATGAGGTCAAGCAGATCCATCTGGTGGGTCTCGCGCCGCCGCCCGCCCGCGGGACTGATCTCCGTGCAGATGACCGACGCCCACAGGACGTCGGCGTTGGGCAGATAGCGCATCGGGAATCCGGAGATGTCGATGCAGGCGTGGTCCGCGTTGCGGTGGTTGGCGGCGTGCGTGTCGATCGCGAGTTGCCAGTGGTTGATCCCGAGGATCAGTTCGTACCCGGCTTCGACAAGCCCGGTGCTGCTGCCTCCTGCGCCGCACAGCAGGTCGATGACTTTGGCCATGGTGGTGGTTCGTTCTCCAAGAGGTCTACGGAGCCCGGCCCCGCAGCGCGGGGCCGGGCAGCGGCCGGGATCAGTAGGTGCGCAGGCCGCCGTGCGTCCGGGCGCGGCGCAGAAATGCCATCCACGCGCGCCACGTCGGGTCGCCCATGGGCATCTCGGCGATGTCCACGTGGGGGTGAGCCTCGTAGGTGGTCAGGGCGGCGCTGATCTCGGCGACGGTGACGAGGAAACCGCCGTTGACCTGGAGCTTGTAGGACGGGATGCCGGTCGGCTTCGGCTCGGCGGCGTCCAGGGCGGCCTGGTACGCGGCGCGGAACTCGGCGATACGGTTGGCCGTCGCCTGGTCCGGCTGGGTGCCGGGCTGGAAGTCCTCGATGGCCAGTCCGTACGCGGACAGGGTCGGGACGGAGGGAACGGGAAGCTCGGTGAGCATCCCGAAGTTGGCCATCGCATCGAGCGTTCGCGGCATCGCCGTCCAGGCGAAGCGGAAGTAGTTCTCGTCGCCTTCGGCCAGCGTGCCGTCAGCGGTCTGGATGTAGATGTCGTATCCCACGGGGGTGTTTCTCCAAGAGGTCTGCGGCTGTCCGGCCCGGGTGAGCGGGCCGGACAGCGTTCAGCGGTGGGCGGCGTGTCGGGGGTGCTGCTCGCCGCAGGTGGTGCACCTCGGGACCCGGTTGCGGGCTTCCCAGCGCAGTTCCTCGACGACGAGCACGGCCAGGCCGGCGGCGACGCCGAGAGCGAGCGCGAGCAGCGCGAGCGAGACGGTCATCGCGCCACCGGCTCGTCGCGGGCCGGGCAGGGCTGCATGAGCTGCATGCAGGCGACCAGAACGGCCTGGGCGTCGTTCGTCCTCAGCGCGTTGTCCAGCGCGGCTTGCACGCGGGCTCGCTCCTCGTCGTTCTGCACGTGGGCGATCACGCAGGTGCACGGGCGCTTGGTGGTCTCTTCGACCGCGCTGGGCCGGTCCGCTTCCGCGCCGGGCATCAGGCGCTCACCAGGCCGACGTGGGCGAGGTAGACGGTGACGATCTCGCCCTTCAACTCCCAGATGGTCAGGGGCCAGTCCGTGCCGCCCTGTTCGTGGATGCACCGCCAGCCGCGCTCCATCAGCTCATGGGTGGCGTAGCCGTACTCCTTGACCGCCGCGTTGCGGTCATCGAAGGGTCCCTGGACGAGCTTGCCGATGCGCCTGTGGTCCTTCGTCACGCCGTCGAGCTGGACGGACATGAGGTCGATCAGCTTGGGTGCGAGGCCCCGCTGGGCGACGAAGGCGGCGATGGCCTGGACGAGGGGGACGACGTTGTTGGCGTTCTGCGAGTGCTCGCCGTCCTCGGTGGAGTTGTAGACCAGCTCGTCGACGGTCGGGTTGTCCTCGTGGGCCCGCCTGACATGCCAGCCCTCGACCTCCGTGGGGTCCAGGGGCAGTTCCTCGACCGAGGAGATCCACAGGTGCGATCCGTCGGTGAGCTGCGCGGTGATGCCGAACATGCCGCCGCAGATCTCGACGTCGGCGACGAGCGGGATGCGCCGCAGCGCGGTGATGACCGGCTCGTAGGCGTTCCACAGCTTGCGCCACAGCGGGTCGTCGGTGTTGCCGTGCACGGGCATCGGGGCCATCTGCGCGAGGTGGTTGCTCACGGGTTTCTCTCCAAGAGGTCTTGTGCCGCCCAACAGTACAGAGTTGGGATCTATTTCGGAACCGATTGAAACGCCTGCCCTAGCAGACAGGGGGCCTCCTGCGCTCCTCGCGCGCACCTCGGGCGACGGCGGTCAGGACCGCCAGCTCGTCGGCACGCTGCTGAGCCGCGTCGGCGATGCGCCGGGCCTGGTGGGCGAGGCTGCGCGCCTGCATGAGGGCGTGGTGGCTGTCGCGGGGGTCGAGGTAGATCTCCGCGCCGCCGATCTCGTTGAGGAGTTCGGTCACGATGTCGTCCCGCACATGCTCGGCGTGACCGAGGCCGTCGAGGTCGCGTTCACGCTCGGCCTGGTCCTTGAGGTCGGCGATCTGGATGAGCATGTCGCCGACGCCCTCGGGGTCTTCGCGGTAGAGGTCGGCAAGGGTGCGGATCTGCTCGTGGGCGGCGGCGCTGCCGTCGAGCACAATCGCACCCTTGTGCGCGCGGCGAAGGGTGGGCAGGTAGCTCATGTCGTCCTTCCGGGTCCGAGGGGGCCTTTCCCCCTCTTCTGGTTCTATTCTATATGCAATACCAGGGATGTCCAGATTCCTGGCGAAAAATTCCTTTGGGGCCTAAGTTTTTTGCTGCCTGCGCGCCTTGGATTCGCGCAGTGCCTCACGCACGGCCCGGCGGGCAGACTCCACCGACTCCGGCCGCTCCTCGACCTGCTGGCGGCGGCTGGCCGCCTCCTCGTGCCACTCGTCCCAGAAGCGCCCGTGCTCCTGATGCTCCGCCGCCTTCGCCTCCTCCCGCTCCCTCTCACGCCCCGCGCGCGGGTTGGTGCCGCACCCACGGCAGGAGGCAGCAGGACGGCCCTGGTGCCGCGCACAGCCCTTCTGCGGCACCTCGCGATCCGGCGTCGGGGTCTCTGTCGGAGCGGGCGCAGGCTCCCCTACGGCGTCAGCCGTGGGGGTAGGGGGGAAAGGAAGGACAGAGGAAGAACCAGGAAAGGAAGGGGTTTCACCGCTGGAACCCAGTGGGTTCCCCCCGTGAAACTCATCGGGTTCCACCGGTGGAACCCGGCCCTCTGTCCCCTCCGGGTTCCCCCCGTGGAACCCTGCCTCTCCCTCTGGGTTCCCCTGGTGGAACCCTGCCTCCACCTGCGGCTTCTCAGCCCGCTGTTGCCGTTCGGCCTCGCGGGCTTCGACGTCCTGGTAGGTCATCGCGGGCTTGGCCGGAGCCGAGCGCACCACCCCCGAGCGGGCCTTGCGGGGGTTCTTCGGGGCGGCCTTGCGGGCCTCCGCAGCCTCCTTGAGCTCCGGCGTGGTCGGCGTGGGAGGTACGCCCAGCGGGAAGACCCGGTAGACGGCGGATCGACCCGCCTTGCCGGTCTCGACCCGTTCGACGAGGCCCTTGGCTATCAGCTCTGTGACGATGGTGATGGCACGTTTGTCGGTCACGCCGACCCAGGCGGCAAGGCGGGTCAGGCCCGGCCGCGCGAGACGCGTCTCGTCGTCGGCGCTGTCCGCGATCTTCATGAGGGCGAGCTTCTGGCTCTGGCTGAGCACATCAGGCGGCAAATACGCCGCGGCGATCATCAGTTGGATGGACACGGTTCCCCTTGGGCAGTACAGGTGTGGCGGCAGGACGGGCGCCCCGCCCGTGGCTCACGGGCGGGGCTGAGGAGTTCGGGGTTCCGGGTCAGGCCGGCGCGACGTTGATGACCGGAGCCGTCTTCTTGCCGGTCTTCCGCCGCGGGACGGGCAGCCCGGCCGCCTTGAGGTTCTTCACCATGCGGTCCGCGTCCGGCTTCATCGGTACGGGGATGCCGGCGACCTCGTGGAGGTCGACCATCGCCTCCACGTCGTCCTTCTCCTCGTCGTTCCCGCCACGCCAGGAGAGCTTGTTGGGCCCGTACGTCCCGGCCGGGGACTGGTCCAGCTTCTTGCGCGCGAACGTCTTGATCCGGTTGCCTTCGCTGGCGAGTTCGTGTCCCTTCACGTAGTCGATGAGCGCCTGTTCGCGGTCGGCGTCGTTGTGGATGAGGGCCGTCTGCTCCGGGACACCCGGGGCTGTCCCCGGCCAGCACAGGGAGCGGAAGGGGCAGTAGTCGCAGATGGCGTCGAGACCCGGTCCGTTGAAGTCACGCGGCATCTCTTCGGGGTCGCTGGTCTCGCGCACGCGCTCCACCCACCACTGGGCCTCGGCGGCCCGCTGAGGGTCGAAGTCGATCTCCTGGATGTGCTCGGCGCCGCTGTCGCGGTTGATGAACCGGAAGCGGATGCGGCCGATGTCCAGCGGTCCCAGTCGAGACAGGTACCGTTGGCCCGGTACGTCTTCGAACCCGACCTCGTACAGTGCGCCCGCGTACAGGTGGACCTGGCGCAGCTCGGCCTCCGTAGCCCCGTACCGAAGGACGCGGTCCCACATGTACGTGGACTTCGTCTTCACGTCCTCCACGGTGAGCACATCAGCGGGTATCGCCGGTCTGTGCCGGGCGGGCAGGCGGGCGGCGGTCGCCGCGTCAAGCTGGACGACGTCGACGTGCCCCCGGATCAGGTCATCCTGGACGCTGCGCTCAACCAGCCATCCGTACTCCGTGCGCGCCGACTCCAGCAGGCCGTAGTGGATGAACGTGCCGAGGATCGCCGCGCGCTTGTCGGCGTGGTCGGTCGGGGTGACGCCGTGCAGGATGTAGGCGGCGCGTCGGCCGCACACGGTGTCGGATGCCCCGAGCTGGGTCTGTCGGGAGCGGGGGCGGCGAGCGTCGACGTAGTGGGCGGCGTCCCAGATGGAAGGGGCGACGCCGTCAACGATGGTGGCTACGGACATGGGGGTTCTCCAAGAGGTGCGTGCGGGCCGGTCACTGCTCGGCGTCCTCGTCCTGCTCGGCGGCCTTCCGCTTGGCGGCGGCGCGGAGCTTGTCGGCGTCGGTCAGTGGGCCCTCGCCCATCTCCGAGCGCGGGTTGTCCAGCTCGGCCGCCCTCTGCTCAGCGGCGGCCCGGACGGTGGCGATCTCGTCCCGGCTGAGGCGGTTGGCCGGGTCGGGGACCGAGCGCCACAGCGCGCCGAGGGCTTCCTTGTCCTTCAGCTCGGCGATGCGGGTCAGCCACGGCTGCACCAGGTCACCGGCGAGCGCGGGCATCACGCGCGGCTGCGATTCGATGGAGCAGCCGAGCCCGTTGAAGACCAGGTCCTCGATGCTGAAGTCCCGCAGCGTCAGGGGCTTCCTCTGCTCCACGCGCATGCGCAGGGACCGGACCTTGATGATCTGGGGGTCGGCGTCGCGCTTCATCCGCACCCAGCAGGTCGAGTCGAAGCCCAGGTCCTTCTGAGCTGAGACCTTCCACTCCGTCTGGTTCTGGATCGGCTGGCCGTTGTCGTCCGTGGCGCTGACCTGCTTGCCGCGGGCGAGGACGATGGCAATGCCAGGGAGGGTGCGCAGCAGGTAGATGATCCTGTTCCACCGCTCCAGCGCGTCGTTCCACAGGTTCCGGCCGATGTCGTAGGCGGCGTCGGGGTCCTCCTGGAGCAGCTTGCGGTTCTTCCGCGTCCTGCGGCCCCGCTCGTACGTCCAGTTGGTCAGCATCCGCCACAGGGCCGAGCCCGAGTCGATGGTCAGGACGACCGGCGGCTCCCCGGCCGCTGCGGCACGCCGGGCTTCGGCGTGCACGGCCTCGACCTGCTCAAGGATGTCCCGGTAGGTGCCGTCGTGCTCGATGATCAGGTAGTTCGCGCCCTCGATCGCCGCGTACTCGTCGGCCGACCCCTCATCGAGGTCGATCCAGTACATCTGGCCGATGCGCTCAGAGGCAGAGAACTGGGCGGCCGAGTAGGTCTTGCCGGCGCCCTCCTCCCCCTCGATGAGGATCAGCGGCCACGGCACGATGCCGGTCGGCTTGCGGGTCTTGAGCTTGATGGCGGGCGGCTTGGCGGCGCCCGCTGGTGCGTTCACGATCTGGCTCCAAGAGGTCGTGGTCAGTCCGTGCGCAGGGCTCGGACTTCGAATAGCGGGGACCACTCCGGGTGTTCGGCCAGCAGGAGCCGGACGTACCGGGAGCGGTAGTCGTTGTTCAGCGCGAACTCGTCGCCTCGGGTGGCCGCGCCGTACTGGTAGCGCAGGAGCTCGAAAAGCATCCCGATGCCGATGCGGCCGAACCCCTTCTCCGCGCAGTCGGCGGTCATCCGGGCCAGCGCCCTGAGGACCCAGGGGTTGAGCGCGTGGAACGCCTCGAACCGCTGCTGGATGGTCAGGTTGCCGACGTCGGCGGGGTGGCGAACGGGCTGGATGGTGCCGAACAACGGCGGCTGTTCGATCAGCAAGGCTCTCCCCCTCAGAGATAGTACGAACACCCTGGAGTGTTGGAATCTATCTCTGGGCAGGAGGAATGTCGATCGACAACACCATCGACCCACACCTGGCGGCCCTCTCGGACTGGACACTCGACCCCTCCACTGAATGAAGCGCACCCCCATCGGGTACGCTTCTATTCTATATGCAAACAGGGGTTAGATCAAGAACAAGTGGCCTTCCTTGCAGGCTAGTTGGGGTTCTTGCTGGCCGCCTTGCCTCGCGGCACGATCCTGGCGCCGGGACCGTCATACGTGCCGTCGCGCAGCGCGGCCAGGACCCGTTCGTCGATCGCCCAGTCCACACCCCGGGCCCCGGCCTGGAGCGCGGGCACGTCCTCCACGACCGGCTCCAGGAGCCAGATCGGCGAGCCGGACAGGGTGTAGTCGGCAGGACGGAAGCGGCCCGTGCCGACCGCCTTCCTCAGCAGAGCCCCGGAGGGCAACTGGAACAGCGCCACCAGCTCGGCTTGTCCGACCAGAGGCGGAAGCTGGTCGACCTCGCCGACCCAGTACCCTGGGTCCTGCTCCTTGACCAGCCGCGCAAGCTCGACTTCGTTGACGTACTTCGTACGCGGGGTGGTCTGCCCGAAGCCCTTCACGAACTGGAGAAGCCAGTAGGGCGAGCCGCTGATGATCTTGGCGTACCGGTAGTCGAGCGTGTGGTCACGGCTGATCCACTGACTCACCTGGAGCCGTTTCACGTCGTACAGCGCCGCAAACTCGGCCCCGCCGGCCAGGTACGGCTTCCTCGCCTCTGGCCTCTGATCCCCTGCCACTCCATCGCCTCCCGCTCGAACCACGTCTGCATATAGATTGTAACCAGTGGGGGAGCGGAGTCCGTATGCCCGGGAAACCCGGGTAGTGTGGGTGCTTCCAAGAGGTCGAAGGCCCCCGTCAAGCGAGACGGGGGCCTTCTTCCTTGCGTACTCGAGCGGCGCTCGGCGCCACGCCGATCTGGTCAGATCCTCGACAGCGGAAGCTCCGAGCCCTCGTACTTCGGCGGGCGGGCGAAGCCGAGCAACCAGCCAAAGCGGGGCGACAGGTACTCCTCGGCCAAGCGGAAGACACCGTAGTAGACGAAGATCGAGATGGGGGTCAGGACGCCAGCGACGGCCGTTGCGTCCAGGTCAAGGCCGTACCGCAAGGCTACCGCGTTGAGCCAGCCGACCGCGGCAGGCACGCCGGTGCGCAGGAGAGATGCATAAAGGTTCATGAGGTGCTCCTTGATGGGGGGTGGAGGGTCAGCCGAAGAGGCGAGCCCAGGTCTGTGGGCCGGGCAAGCCGTCGGCGTCGGAACCGCTCCATCTCTGAGCGAGCTGGAAGTCCCGGACGTTCAGACGGTCCGCCTCGCCCCAGTCGCGGGACGGACCCACGCGGTAGTGCTTGCCAAAGCCGCGCCGTACGAGCTGCTGGCCCAGGAGGAGGATCGAGGCGTTCGACTTGCCGGGCCCGAAGGCGCTGCGCCCCGGGAACGGCGGTGGCCCCGGCTTGGGTGCGGTGCCGGAGGCGGGCCACTTCGGCATCGGGCCCGGGTCGGTGTGCTGGTTTTCCGGCACCTGGCCGTGGCCGTAGTGCCCGCCCTTCGTCTCCCATATGCGCTCGCTCCGGTTCGCACGCCAACTCGGCGCGCCCATCGGCCAGGTGTCGGGCACCCCCCAGCTGCGCGCCCAGGACAGGATCTTGTTCAGGCCCTTGGCCGGGGTGTCACGTACGGTCGCGTAGGACTTGCCGTTCAGCCGGCAGTAGGGGAAGAACAGCGTCTCGACCTGGAGGCAGACCCGGCCCGTGCGGTTGGTCCGGGTCCCGCCTGCGACGTCGACGACCGACTTCGACCTGCTGTTGGCCGGGTAGAACTGGGCGGTTCGCCCGGTGAAGGGGTCCCACAACAGATGGGGAGCGGCTCCCCTTCCGCCACCGGTGAAGTACCGCACGAGCTGCTCGAACGGGACAAGGTCGACAGGCTTGGAGGCCGTGCCGTTCTTGTCCCAGGTGATGTGCCAGATCACGCGCGGGGCGTACTGGGTATCAGTTGGTGCCGTGTCGCTGAGCGGGTGCCGCTCGACACCGGGCAACCAGAGATCGGGCATGAGGCGCGTCCTGCTTCTCCCCCGCGCCATGAGCGATCGTGAAATTGCGTCTGGCTCGCTACGGACTGCCGCGTGCGGCGAGTACGAGTTGCAGCACCGTCAAAAGCACCGGCGCGATGAACGCGGAGATGATCAGGCGCCGGTTGGTGCTTGCCTGTTCGCGGTCCTGGTCCCGCTCGTGCTTCACGGCTTCCAGATCGCGTTCGAGGGAGTCGATGCGCAGAGCGAGATTGCGCTGGTCGGCGCGGTATACGTCCACGGTGACCACCTGGTTCAGACGGTTCGCCAGAGCAGCGATGTCACTGCGCAGATCGTCGCGGAGCTGGGCGAGGTCGTCGCGTTGGTCCTCGCGCAACTGGATGACAGCGCGGTGCAGTTCCCACAGTGTGGGTTCCGCGCCCGGCGGCGGGATGCTCACCGCGTGCTCCCTCGGCGATCGGTGGCCCCGCGCCACGCCTTGATCATACGGCCATGTGGAACAGGGCCAGCTCCGCCGCCCGGGATCACGCCGGGGTGCTGACGGGCAGCTACTTCGTGTACGTCACACGCAACTTGGGAGGGTAGGTCTGTCCGACGCCGTGTGCGCGCCCGTAGTAGGTCTTGTCGGAGTTGTTCGGGTCCAACGCGACTCCACGCCAGCTTGTGCTGTCGAATACCGCCGTGATGTCGACCCATTTTCCGACGTTCTTGCCCCAACTGATGGCCTGGGACTCGGCATCAGAGCTGAAGGTAGCAGGGCGCGCGGTGAACTTGTGCGCCTTGATGACGGCCTTCCCGCCGTCGTTGTAATACCAGTGGTCGAAGTAGATGTAGATTTCAGCCTTCTGGATTACTGCGCCGGACAGGTCGGCTCCCAGGGACGAAGGGAATCCGATCAGGCTGGCCTGCATTCCATTGTTGGAGCTGTAGTAGCCCTGCATACACTGGTTGCCGTAGTAGGAATTGTAGGCGCCGCGACTGGAGTAGCTCCCGGACCACGAGGCGTTATACGTCGTGACGTAGGTCTTCTTCGGTGGCATCGTCGTACCGCCCCCCGTGTTGTAGACGCCAGTCTCCGGAACGGCAGGACCCACGTCCTCGACGTACATAACGCCTGGAAATGTGGATCCTCCGAAAAGGCGCACTGTTTGTCCACTTGGGCCGTTCTGGCATCGGAAGGTGGTCAGCAGGCGGTGAAGGCCAGCGCCGAAGCTCGTACCGGACCGGATAGTTTCCAGGTGAATCCGCCTGTAGCCAGCGGTGGGCATGGGGCAGATCACGGACTGAATCTGAGTCGACGAGATCGAGGGGGTCTTGGCTCCGCCGTCCCGGAGAGCAACCACCAGCTCTCCCCCGGCCGCGGACGGGCCGGCATAGCAGTCCAGGACCACGCGGTACATCCGGCTGGCGTCGGCGTCGAAAGACAGCTCGACGTAGCCGTATTCGGTGCTTCCCCCGGTGACGGTGGATACCTGGTAGTCGACTGCGACCAGGCCGCGCGCAAAGCTCTGCAAGTAGGTCTCGATGGGATCGCCGCCGACGGAGAGTTTGCCCGCGACGGACAGGTCACCGACACCGGTGTTGCCGTCCTGGTCGATGGTCGCCACGGCGGTGCCGTTGTTCGTCAGCGTCAGGTAGTTCGGTGTGCCTGTGGTCAGCGAGATGGCCTCGCCCCCGGACTCGTCGTAGAGGCGCAACCCCTCCGGGGACACCTCGGCGCGGGCGCCGCTCCCCGGCGTGGAAAGCACGGCTCGGCATTCGAGGTTGTCGAAGTAGGCGCTGCCGGTGGTGGTTCCGGAGCCTGTGCCGTCGACTCCGATCCGTATGTTGCCCTGGGTGGTGTTGGCGGGGACGGTGATGACCTGAGAGATACGCTGCCAGGTGCCGTCGGTGACGGGCGCGGACACGATGATGCCGTCCGAGCCGAGGCGCGTTCCGGCCTCGTCGTAGAAGCCGAGGAAGAGCTTCACGCTGGCGCCGGTGAAATCTGCGGTGGTCTTGTAGTCTGCGGCGATCCAGTAGCGGTCTCCGGGCAGCACCGGGGAGGTGGCGTGCTGCACCCACCGATACGCGCCGGGGGCCGGGGTGATGCGCAGCCGCTTGGCGGAGTTGTTGCCCCCGTCCTCGACGGCGAAGATCGCCGGATCCTGGCTTGCGGCCAGCCCGGCGGCGATGACACCGGTCTCGTATGAGGGGTCCCCCACGAGGTTGCCGTTGGTGCCGATCGCCAGCCGCGACGCGGAGAGCGAACCTGCGGCGATATTGCGCGCGGTCAGGGTGTTGGTGGCGATCTCGTCGCCGGTCAGGGACAGCGCCTTGACCTCGCGGGCAGTGAGGCTCTTGGCGACGACCTTCTCACCGGTAACGGACTGCGCGGCCAGCTCCAGCGTGCCGATGGACTCGGCCAGGACCATGCCCGCGCCGACGACTGTTCGGATCTCGGCGTTGTCGAAGTCGGCCGTGCCGGCGCTGGCCTGGAAGTCTTGCAGCCACACGGTGGCGGTCACGGTCCCGGCGGGCGCCTGCACCTGCTGACTCACGCGGGCCCAGTCGGCGCCGGGGGTCGGCGTCGCAATGGCAGTGCCATAGCCGAGTACGGCGCCTGCGGCGTCGTGCCAGCGCAGGTAGAACCGGACCGAGTTCCCTACCCAATCGGCGGAGACCCGGTAGTCGACGGCGAGGAAGAAGCGGTTCCCGGGAGAGACGGGTAGCTCGGTGATGAGGAGACTGGGGGAAGCAGCCGCGGGGCCAGCGCCGCTGACTCGCAGGGCTTTCGGTGAGCCGTTGCCGCCGACCAGAGCCCACTGGCTATTCGCGGCGACGAGCTGTTCGGTGAAGGCGCCCTCGAACGACGGGTCAGGCATCAGGTTGCCCGTTCCGATGGCGAGCTGGTTGTGGCCGACCGCACCGATTTGCAGCTTGGCACGGGACACGGCGCCCTCAGCGAGTGCGGTCTCGTCAACGATGCCGTCCAGGACTTCCTGGGCGACGATCGGTCCCGGGGCGACCGGGCCGCTCTGGGCTGACGGTGCCGACGCGGCGCCCGAGGAGCTGCGCGTCAGCAGGCGCACGTACAGCGGCTGCTCGGCGGGGATGGTCAGCGTGCCGCCGCGCGGGGATTCGAATGTGCCGCGCAGCGTGGCCGTGCCGGGAGTGAAGTCGTCGAGGCCAGCCGCGTGGACCTCCACTCGGGCGAAGTCCAGCGGCGCGGCGATCGAGTCGGCGAAGGTTCCCTCCCAGGTGGCGGCCACGGCACCCGTGACAGTGGTGACGGTGGGCTGGCTCGGGGTCGGAGGAGGAGGGCCGTTGACGACGTTGACCCCGGTGGTGCCGTCGGGCTGCTGGCCTATGACCGCGCGCAGGGATCCGTCGTCGTCGAAGACGTTGATCGCTCCGTCCTCGATGGAGGAATACGCGAGCCGGGCCGTACGGCTGGTGCTGTCGAGTCGTCGCTCAACGGCTGCCAGTCGGGCGGCGAGGCTGGCGATCTGGTTGGTCATGCTCAGGCTCCGTAGGTGTAGCGGTCTGCCCGCGCCAGTTGCACGGTGACCTGCTCCGGCTGGTCGTCGGCAGGCGGCTTGAGCGTCCAGCCGGTGATCCGCGACCAGCCGTCGTACTGGGTCCACTCGTCGTTCAGGCGCACGCGGACGTCGTCGCCGATCTGAAAGGCTCCGATGCGGGCCGCCGGATGGTCGCGGAGCACCACCTCGGTGACCTCGCCGATGACCGACCGGTTCACGCGCTCGGTGCGGGTGCGGGCGGCGAGCCGGTCATTGGCCTTCTCGGTAGGAACCTCGAGGATCTGCTCCAGGCGAAGGCGGCCGTTGCGGGCGGCGTCCACGACGCGGCGCCGGGAGCGGCCTTCGCCAGCACCCAGGCCGATGACGACCTGGGCGTAGCTGTCGGCGTCGTACTCCACGGGCACGGTGGATGTGACGTTGATGCCCGAGGTGAAGCTGATGTCCTGCCGACGAGTGCCGAGACGGGGCCACCCGATCCGGATGCGCTGGGTTGGCGTATCACCCGACCAGGCAACGGACTCGGTCCACTCGGGCCCGCCGGCCACGGCCACCATGTCGTCCACGACCTTGCTGAGACTCGGCGCCTCCCACCAGGGAGTGGAGTAGGGCTCGGCGGGCGTCCCGATCTTGGCGTTGGACGTAGTTCCGTCGACCGTGACGCGGAGATTGCCATCGGGCTGGGCCTGGCCGTACGCCCAGGCGTCGCGGATCACGCGGCAGGGGTCGGCGTTCACCCATGGTCCGCGCCCGTCGAGGTTGCCGTGGAGGTCGGTTCGCTTCGTAAGGTACGAGCCGAATCCGCTGGCCTCTACGCGGAGCTTCTGTCCTTCGGGCTCAGCCCGCCAGATGATGCCGCCCCACAGCAAGGTGCGGTCCCGCTCGGCGAAGATCAGCGTGGTGCCGGGATCGACCTGCTCCGGGGTGAGGTGCGACAGTCGCGGTTCGATGACACCGGTGAAGCTGCCCGGCCCGCACAGCTCGGGCCCGAACTCGACTCCGGTGAGCGGTAGATCCTGCGCGAGAGTGGCGCCGGTCAAGGCGTGCGTCGTCAGGTAGCGGTACGACATCGTCAGATGACGCCCTCGCTGAACTCGACATCGAGAACGAAGCTGGTGGCGCCGTCGACGACCAGGTCGCCGGTCTCGCTCTTGTACATGTACGTGTCAAGGTAGACAGGCACCGTAGTCCCGCGCATCGCGGCGGGAATCAGGAGGGTGTCGGCTATGACGATGGTGTTGCGGCGTGTGCCGTTGCCCTGGTCGTCATCGATGGCGATGTGCTGGCCAGCCACTCCGCCGATGACATTCCGCATCAAGGCGAACACGTTGGCACGCCTCAGGGCAAGGCTGGAGACCATGGTGATCAGCTTGGCCTGGGTGGCCCAGTCTGGCACCGCGATGTTCCATCGGGCAGCAGTCGGCCATGCGTGCCACTTGTTGTCCGAGTAGCCCAGCGTCGAGGAGGCGCTTGGCGACGAAGTGAAGAGGCTGCGGGAGCGCCTTGGATTGGCGATGATCCGCAAGTCCCTGATCATCGCGTCCGTGATGGTCGCGGTGTTCGGCGGGATGTCGAGTCGGGCCAGCGGGATGGCCGTCATGCCTGCGGGTACTGCGGTGGCTGTCGCCGACGCATTGGGGATCACCTGGAAGTAGCCGATGTCGTCCTTGGCCGGGTCGCGGCTTCCCTCGTACTCGGGGTCCTCAATTCGTTGCACCAGCAGATCGGATCGGCCAGTGGCTCCCGTCGGTGCGACGGGAACGATGGCGTCGCCGATGTTGTACTGCGTGTAGGAGCCCTGGCCCCACGAGGCACCACGAATCACGGACGATCCGTCCCCGACTCGCACACCGGAGCCAGGTGTGGAGAGCTGCCGGACCTTGAGGTCGTTGGCCTCGGTCACACCCTGGGAGCCGCGGGCGAGGTCTCTGACCATCATCCGGAACGCGCGGGCGGGATGGGTGCCACCGTGAGTGAGCATGGGCGGCTGTACGAGCGTCACAGCAGTGTCCTCCTTCTTACAGTGCGGTCCACGCCGACCGCCACGAGACGGTCAGGCGGGTGGTGTTGGTGTAGTCGGCTGCCGACCAGCGGATCTCGCTGCGGCCCGGCGGGATCTGGAAGAGGTCCAGGCGGGATGCGCCGGACAGCGCCGAGGCGGCGTTGCCCCTGCCGTTGCGCAGAACCCAGCGGGTACCGGGGCGGGTCTCGATGTCGATGCGCTCGCCGACGCCAAGGGAGATGCCGAGGTTCAGGACACGCCCTGAGTCGGCGTGGAGGATGCGCGGGTTGGACACGGGGCCGGTGATCCGGATGGAGGGCCACGCGCCGGTGTTGCCCTCGTTGATCACCCATCCCGGCCTGGTCTCCGGGGTGGCGATGCCGGTGGTGATGGGAGCAACGATCGGCGCCGTAAAGCCTTCGGTGCTGTTGGAGATGTCCAAGGGCAGGATCACGCTGGAGATCTCGTCGTCGTGCAGGCGCGGATCGAGCGCGGTGAACTCCAGGTCCAGGGGAATCCAGCCGTGAATGGCCTGCGATGTGGAGACCGCTTCGGCGCGCCGGATGCGGCCGAAGAGGACCCTGGTGCCGCGTCCGGGCCAGCGCAGCCGTAGTTGCGCGAGCGCGCCGGCGGTTCGGCGGATCGCCGCGTTCGCGGCGACAGCCTCTATCTCGGCAAGCTTGTCGAGGGCGGCGGCTGGGTCGCCCGCGGTCCGGATTCCCGCTTCGATCCGCACCGTGCGCGGCGCGTAGAGGTCCACTCCAGGGAACGCGCCGTCGTCGGCGGGGTTCAACACGTCCTGCGTGCGCAGTTCGGCAGCTCCGAGTCCTTCGACGTCGGAGATGGACACGGCCGTCTTGTGGCCGATCAGGACTCCGCCGAAGTCGATCTGCCATTCGCTGAGGGAGAGCATCAGATCCGCCCCCCGCGCTGGGCGTTCCGCAGGCGGCGCATGATCTCCCCGGATAGCTCCTGCGGCGAGCTGTCGCGACCGTGGACGGTGATGGGCATGTTCTCCACCAGGGCTTTCGGCTGCTGTTGGACGACGGTGACCTTGATGGCGGTCGGCGGCCGGGCGTCGACGAGCCGCATCGCAGGTGCGGCGGCTCCGCTTGCCAGGCGCATCCCGAAGCGCGTGGCAACGTCGTGCAGGACGGACAAGGCACTGCTGCGCTTGGCGGCGCCGAGCGGGATGAATGCCTCGCCCCCCGTGCTCGGCTCGGCGAACTTGATCAGGCCACCGGATGTGGCGTAGAGACCGGGCGTGAGGATGCCGCCGTTCGCGTACGACAAGCCTCTGTTCGCACGGCTCAGGTCGGAGAAGAACTTGGCGCCCTTCGATCCGAGCGCGCTCTTGAGGCGGGAGAGGCCCAGGTTGGCGATCTTGATGATGTGGTCCTCATCGAGCCCGGTGATGTCGGCCACCGCGTGCAGGCCGGTCGTCTTGGTCTTGACCGCGCTGATGATCGCGACCAGGTCCGGCAGGTCATCGCTGGGTATGGTCTTGTCGGCGCTGCGTGCTGCGTCGTTCGCCGCCTTCGCCTTCTTCTTGTCCTTCACGGCCTGGGCGGCGAGGTCGGCGGCGTCCTGGTCCCCCTGTTCGGCCAGGCGCTTGGCGAGGTCGCCGAAGCCGCTGGCGGCGAGCTTCGCCAAGTTCTGCTCGAAGCCGGTCTGGTCCTTCACCGCCTGGCGGAGCTGTCCGGTGTACTCGCCAAGGCTTGCCTTGGATGCTTCGGCCAGTTCCCGCAGGTCCTTCGCCATCGACCGCACGTAGCGTGAGCTGCCGGTTGCCATCTTTCGGGTGAGCGAGACTCCCTCCTCACCCATCTCCGCCAGCGCGTCGGCCACGTCCTGGCCGGCACGGCGCGTAACCGTGTCGAGGTCACGTCGCCACTGCTTGGCTGTCGCTACAGAGGAGTGCAGCTTCTTGGCGAACAGGGCGAGGCTGAAGTTCCCCTTCTTGTCCTGCGAATCGCTGGCGACTCCGGACAGGGAGTACAGCGTCTGCGGCTGGTAGGTGAAGCCCGAGATGCCTCCGTCGGCGTGGTAGCTGACCTCTCCGCCGAAGCGGCGGGCGACCTCGTCCAAGATCTGCTTGGACCTGGCCCGTTTGGCTCCGGCCAGCGGGATGTACGCCTCTCCCTGTGTTTCAGGCTCGGCCCAAACCCGCCACGCACCGGCCGGGGCGATCTGAGCCGTGTGTTCCTCGCGGCGGGAGCGCACGCCGCCGTCGGCGTAGAAGTCGATCAGGCTGCCGTTCGCCTGCCGCTTCGGCGCCTGGATCCCGTCGGGGACGCCGTTGCCGTCCTTGTCCCACGAGCTGGGCTGGATCTTGGCGAAGAACGGGATGGTCACCGAGGCGGGCTTGTTGACGGAGACGGTGATCGTCTTGGTACCGGGGATGCGCCCCACGGACGCGCCGATACCGTCGAGCTGGGTCTGCACCGCGGCCATGTCACCCGACAGGAGCGCGGTGGTCAGGGCCGAAGCTGCTGCCGTGCCCTTCTGCTGAGCCACCGCAACGATGAGGCTGAGCATGCCGGACCACTCGGAGTTCGACTGGACCCCCGCCGCCTTGAACGCCCCTACGACACCTGTCAGATCGGGCGCCTTGATCGGCAGGTCTGCGCCGTACAGGGCGCTGAGCTGTGAGCGGATCTCCCCGATGTCGCCCTTGAGGAAGGACTGCGCCAGTGAAGTGGATGCCTCCTTCCCGTACTTTGCCGAAATGTCGGCCAGGAGATTCATGCCTTGTTCGAGTTGAGCGACGGCGGACTTGGGCAGCTTCTTCGCCGCTGTCTCCATGTCTGCCACGGTCATGTCCCGCATGACGCGGGCGAGCTTGCTGGGGTCGTTGGTGGCCGCCGCGTCAGCCCAGGCTTCGGCCACCTTCTTGCCGTACCTCGCCGAGATGGCGGGCAACTGCTCCAGGCCAGCGCGGAAAGCGGGAGTCGAGCGGGCGGACGACTCCTGAATGATCGATTCCAGTTCGTCGGCGACCTTCCCCTTGCCTCTCTGAAGCTGTTTGACCAGCTCGTCGAGGATCGGGGCGGCGTCGGGCCCGAGATCGGAGAAGTGATCGGCCAGGTCGAGGCGTCCGGCAGCAGCCAGCTCTCCCAGGTTCTTCTGGAACTCGCGCTGCGCCTTGAGCTGCTTGCGCAGCTCCGTGACGTAGTCCGACAGGGACGCCTTCGACGCGTCGGCCGACCGGCCCGCCTTGCGGTTGGCCTCAGCCACCTTGTCCTGCGCGGCCTTCCACGCCTTCGCCGGGTCAACGATCGAGGCGAGGGACTTGCTCATCGCCTCCATCTGCTCGGTGAACTGCGGCGAACCGTTCTTGTCCGTCGGCAGTGACTGTGTGAGATCCCAAGCCCCGAGCATTTCGCGCCGGTTGTTCTTGATCTTGTTGTTGACGATGGCCATGTTCGCGGCAAGCTCGCTCTCCTGCTTGACCGCGTTGCTCCAGATCTTGTGCTGCTTGTCCAAGACCTTCTTGGCGGCGTCCCACTCCGGGTCGGGCGCGTAAGAGCCGATGTCCCAGGTGATCGCCTTCTGCGTGTCCAGCTCGTCCTTGAGCTTCTTGAGCTTCGCGCCACCGGAGGTGATCGCGTCGATGGCCCTCGCGACGTCGATCCCGGCGTCCTTGAGCTTCTTGACGTCGTCGCTGTTCGTGAGCTGCTCGGTGAGGATGCGCAGTCCGGCTCCTTGCTCACCCTCCTCCCTCTCCTTGCGCAGAGCGTTGACCAGTTCCTCGGTCGCGGCCTTCGCCTTCTGCTTGCTGGCGGAATACGCGGCGTACACACCGATGCCGATGGCCATCAGCGCCGTCAGGCCGGCCACGGCGATGCCTGCTCCGCTGAGGACCGCGGGGAGGGCAGAGCCTCCGGCGCGGGCCGCCGCGAGTTCGGTGCGGAACACCGTGAGCTGTGCGCCGAATCGCAGGAAGGCCGCCTTGGCGAGTAGAGCCGCGGCAGAGAGGGCCAGCACGACACCCATGACCGACTTCACCGGGCCGGGCAGATCGTTGATCGACCCGGCCAGGACGTTCAGGGCCTCCCCGACCCCTTGCAGCGCGGGCAGCAGCACACGCGCCATGTCGATGCCCAGGGCCTGGGCCTGGTTCTGGAACATGCTCCACTGGCCCGCAGTGGTGTCCATCTGGATCGCGTACGCCTTCTGCGTCGCCCCGGCGCGCTCGACCTCTTGACTGATGCCCTTGTAGGTCGCGGCGTAGTTCTCTCCGTCGGCGGCCGAGAGGGACAGGGCGGCGCGGACCGCCCGGATATCGCGCAGGAGGGGAACCAGCTGGTCCGCGCTTCCGCCGGTGGCGTCGCGGACCTTCTGCATGACGACGTACAGGCCATCCTGCTGAAGGGCGGCGGCGGCCGACTCGTATCCGAAGCCCTTGATCATGTTGGACAGCTCGTGGGTGGGCTTCATCATGCGCGTCAGCAGCATGTTGAGTGCCGTGACGGCCTCGGCGGCCGGGATGCCCGAGAGGGTGACCGCTGCGAGCGCCGAGCTGATGTCGTCGAACTTCACGCCCGCCGCGGCGGCCATTGGAACGACGTCGCCGAGCTGCTGTGCCAGCTCGTCGAACGAAACGACGCCGTAGTTGACGGTCTGGAACATGACGTCCATGACGTCGCTGGCTTCCGAGACGTCCATCCCGTACGCCTTGAGGACACCGAGCAGGGCGCGGGCGGACGTCTCGGTCGTCGTGAGGCCGGCGGCGGCGCCACGGGCGGCCACCCGGAGGATCGTCATCGCTTCGGCGCCGTCGAAGCCAGTCGAGACGACCTGATACAGGCCCTCGGCAAGCTGGGAGGCGGACTGCGGGAGCTGGGTGCTCAGCTCGACGATCTGGTCCGTGAAATGGCTGATGTTGGTGCTGTCGATCTCCTTCGAGATCGTCATGACGTTCGCCATGTGCTTCTCAAGCTCAATGGCGCCCCGCACGCCCATGACGAACGCGCCGCCGAGGGCGACGCCCATCACGGTGAATCCGGCGGCCATCGATCGGCGGGTCCGCTCCGATCGGGCAGCGAGCGCGTTGAGGTCGCCGTCGAGTCGGCGTACCTGCCCGCCGAACGCGGTGACCTGGCCCGCCGCTGTACGCAGACCTCCCACCAGGCCGGTGACACCAGCCTGAACCTGAACGTAGAGGGTGTAGGCCCCAGCCACTGGCTAAGCCTTCTTTCTGGGCCGCAGCCCGACCTTCACCCCACGCCCCTCCGGACCCTCCGGGACCTGTTCCTGCTCCATGGCGACCAGCTCGCAGCCGACACACCGGTGTGTCTCCGTGACGTACGCGAAGCGGTCGCCACCCGCCTCCTCGTCCCACTCCCCCGGCCTGGTCCCGCACGACTCGCACACCGTGCGCGAGAAGCCGAGGTAGGCGATGGCCTTCGCACGATCGAGCGCCGACCACCGCCCGTCTCCCGCCCCGGTGAACTGCGAGTGCGGGATGCCGTACGAGGCGCAGACCTCCATCTCTGCGCGGAAGCCCGGGTCGGAGGTCAGCCTTTTCCCAGGTCCGCCCTCAGCGTCTGGTTGACCAGCAGCGCACAGGTGAACAGGGCCTTGGCCTCGGAGTCAGGCCAGGCGTCGAGGAGTTCCTGTGCCTCCTGCTCGCTCATCCCGGGGACCTCGTCCCCGGCTTCGTCTCGCTCGATGTGGCATGCGGCGATGAGAGCGGCCGGATAGGTCTCGACGTTGTACTCCATGCCCTGGTCGGCCTGGGCCTCTGTCGGCGGGTGATCGCGAAGGAGCTGTTCCCACGCTGGACGTGGAAGGGCTCGGAAGGTCAGGACGACCGTCGCATCGTCCAGGAGACGTTCGGCAGCGTCGAGCCGCAGTTGCGCGGCGACGACTTCGGGATGGCCGGCCGTCCATTGCTCGCGGTCGGCTTCCGAGACGCCCTGCTCGATGGACTGCCCGCGGGCGGCTGTGCGCGCCTTGGCCAGTTCCAGGGCGGCGTCGGTAGCGTTCTTCTTTGCCTCATCGTCGTCGCACAGCCGAAGGCTGCGCTCGGGGAGCTTGCGGGCCTTGAGCCGCGCCATCTTCGCGGACCAGTGGGCATCGCGGGCGACGGCGGCGGCCGGGGGTTCGGATATCGCTGTGGTGGTCATGCGGCAGCCCCGGCTCAGACGGTCTTCGCCGGCACGGCGGCGTCGAGGGTGGGCTCGTCGGTGATGCCGAAGGTGACCTTGAACTTCGCCGGTTCCGACGCGGTGCTGTAGGAGGGGCTGCGGCTGCCGACACGGATGGGGAACACGTCCAGCGACTTGGACTGCGGCACGTCGCCCTTGCGCAGGATGGCGATGAACCCGATGACGCCCTTGGACAGCAGGGTCTCGATCTCGTCGCTGACCTTGTCCTCGTAGAACGTCAGCGAGCTGTTGTCCGCCTTGTCCTCGCCCGGGATCGTGGTGGCGAACGTCGACCCCATGTCCGGAGTGTCGATCGGGGTGTTCTCCAGCGACCAGCCTTCGACGTCGGAGATGGTGTCCGACAGGTTGGTGGCGTTGGTGGGCCCGAGTTCGGCGCGGGTGGGAATGTTGTCGTCGGACGCGATCTTCTGCAGGAAGTAGAAGAGGGTGGTGCCTCGGCGCATGAAACGCTGCTGCGTGGTTGCCACGCGACTCTCACTCTCCGGGGACGCTGACGGCCCCGGAATACGACAGGCCCGTCCCCAACAGATCAAGCTGGGAGTCGGCCCGTACCGAGTGGTCGGGCGTCCGCGATGGGCCTCCGCGGTGAGGTGCTGCGGTTAGCCGAGGGCGGTGACCTCGATCGCGAACCGCTGAACGTAACTGTATACGCCGCTGGCGACAGTCACGCCTTCTTCTTTGTCCAGCTCACGGGACATGACCACGTAGCCTACGGCTGTGATCGGGTAGGTGTAGCCGAGCACGGTTCGGGCCAGCATGCCTGCACGGACCTTGTCGGCCATCCACTCCGCCTGCTCGGCCGTGGTGGCAACCGACGTGATTTGGTAGACGATTCGCGCATCCGCGCTGGCGTCTCCGAAGGGTGGGCCGTCGCTGGTCGAACCGACTGGGTAGAGCACGCTGTACGGGGTGGCCGCTCCTGTGGGGAGGCTGCTCGAAGTGGGCGCCGTCCCGTAGCCGCAGGACCGGCCCGTGGCGCTGGCGAGCATCGCTTGGACTGCGAGGCTGAGCACTCGCCCGGATACCGCCATCAGTCGCCCACCACCGCTCCGACCGCTGCCAGGAAGGCCGGACGGACCTGTTCGACCGCTGGCCCCACGTGCGGGTAAGGGGGCTGGTTGTAGATCCGCCCGAGGCTGTCGGCCCCGACGAAGCCGTACTCCAGGCGCCTGCTCTGCGGCTTGTTGGTGCCGACGATCGCCTCCACGTGCAGGCCGCTGGTGCTGACCTCGTGGGTCCACGAGCGGCGGTAGTCACCCGTCGGGGCGTTCGGCCCCGGTCGACCGCTCGCGTTGGCCTTGATGGCGGTCTCCAGCAGCATGGCGTAGTGCTGCACGACGCTGGCCACCGCGGGGAGGGCCGCTGCCGCACGGGCGTTCAGCAGTGCGGCGATCTGGGGCGCGTTGCTGTACGCCCCTGCTGACGGATGCGCGTTCGGGTGCGGGTTCCGTGGGGATGCCATCAGCTCGTCTCCTGGGCTTCGTCGAACTCCCCCCGCGCCCACTGCTGGAGTTGCGCCAGTACGGCCTTGGTGAAGCCGTGCGGGCCGCCGTCCATGTCCGGCCTTGCCAGGGCCGCCTTCTCCAGCAGTCCTGGGTCGATGACTGAGAGAAAGTGTGCGGCTGCCGGTCCCGGCTCGTACGGGACACCGACGGCGACCCTGGCGTGACCGTCGAAGTCAGGGCTCGTCATGCCCTGCGCGAACTGGAGGACCAAGTCCGCTGTCTTGCCCGCTTGTTGGTGGATGGTGTAGCCGGAGACGACGCGCGAGTAGTCGGTTCCGTCTATCCGTATCGAAGCCTTGCTGCCGTCCGCCGTGACCCTGACCTGCTGAAGGTCTGCGGGCGGAGTGTTCGTGATCTCCATGCATCGAGCGTAGGACGATTCGCGGACACTCCGATTCGCCCTCAGGACGGCGGCGTGATCTCGTCCAGCCGCGTCACCCGGACCAGCTCCACGGTCGACGCCTCGGCCGGGTCAAGCACCTGCCAGACACGACCGCCGGTTGCCGCGCAACCCGAGTGCGCGACCGTCACCTCTACCCGGTCGTACCGGGCAGGCACCGGCGCCCCGAGCGGAGTCAGCAGCCGGTACCAGGAAACGGTGTCGTCGAGCCACTGCTTGCCGATGATCCCCTCGGCGGTCACCTGCCCGTGTCCGGACAGCATGGCGCCAGGCCCTTCGTAGACCAGGTCGGCAGGCACTTCGCCGAGGAGGCCTGTCGCGGGGTCGAGCGCCGGCGTGCCGGTGGGCCGGGTGACTCGTACGGTGTCGAGCAGGAGCTTGGCCTCCAGTTCCTTCCGCACTTCCTCCGGATCGATCGCTGTCGTCACTTCACGCTCCGCGTCTGGGTGTTCTGGTCCACCCAGGTGGTACGGACGATGCTCAGCGTTGAAGTCTCCCCGATGTCGATCACTCGCCACGTCCGGCCGATAGCTGACTCGTCTTCGGCCTCCACGACGGCAACGATGTCCTCACGCGAGGCGACTGGCGCCGACAGCGGCGTCAGGAGGCGGTACCGAGACGGTGTGTCATCCACGTACGCCTGACCCGCGAGGTGCAGGACGACGGACGGCCCGCTCGTTGGAAAGATGGCGCCTGGTCCCTCGTAGACGGTGACAGGCGGGCCAGGTTCGTACTGCCCCGTGTCCGGGTTGAACACCGGCTCGCCAGGCCGGTAGATACGGATCTTGTTGGTAAGGATCTTCTTCTCGACGATCGCGCTGACGGCCCCCAGAGTCAGCCCTTCAGTAGGCACGCTCATGCGTTCGAGATTAGCCGCCAGCAACCAAGGGCCCGGTTCCCCGCTCTCGGCTCACCCTGGCGTGGCGACACTCAGGGAGCGAGTGATCACTGCTTCGCTGGAGTCGAGCGCGGCTGAGAGGTCGTCAGCCAGGTCGTCTGGAAGAACACCGGCTCCCAGTCCACAGGACCGGAGCAGGTCCCGGCAGTCCTGAGCCTGGTTGTCTGGCACGAGGGAAGTGAACAGCGCGTGCGCCAGAACATCGCGGGCCGCGTATCCGTCAAGCATTTCCGCTGTCCGTAGGAGCAGGCTCCCCACGAGTTGGTGGGCTGCGGGATGCTGGGCGCCGACCGCGTCCAAGACCGTGAGGCCGAGGCGAATGTCGAAGACGGATCGGCCTGGTTGGGCCTCGTGGTTCAGGTAGGTGCTCACCAGTTCGTCGGCGTCGTCGCCGAGGTCGCGGCCGGTGTCGCGGCGGCATAGCGCGGTCAGGCACGCGGTGACGGCCTGTTCCCACGGATCGCCGGGCGCCGTCTCCGTGAGCAGTTCTACGGCGCATTCGGTATGTCCCTCGGTGAGGGCTGCGACTACGGCGACTTGGCGGCCGTCGAGCATCCGTGTGCCCACGCCGCGATGCTGCTCGATGTGGGCCAAGGCTTCGCGCCAACGGCCCTCAGCGGTGAGGCTGCGCGTGCCGTCTGCGAGCACCACACGCCACAGCCAGGCGTGGACCTCCCGCCGGTCCTCGTCGGTGCGGGTGAGGTTCGCTGGCACGGTGATGCCCTCGAAGACAGCGGCCCGGCCCGTGCCGACGGCTTCGTACAGGTCGAGGAGTCGTTGGCGGCCATCGTCGTTGCGGCCGGCGCGGATCTGCAAGCGCGCGAGGTTGACCAGGGGCTCCAATCCCCGGATGGCGCTCATGGCGGGCAGCGGGCCCGCCTGGAGGTACGCCTCGGCGTGCCGGTGGCACATGGATCGGGCGAGGCCAGGCAGGTCGACATCGGAGGCGACAAGCGCGGCCTGGTTGAAGACGGCGGAGGCAACGCCCTGATCGCCTTGGTTCGTCGCCTTCACGGCGAGTTCGGCCAGGGCCCGCACGCGGGCGGGCAGCGGCAGGCAGGCGGGCCTGAATCGGGCGACGAGCGGAAAGCGCCTTGCTATCGGGCCGTGCGGGTCCATGTGTCCCCCTGGAGCGACGGTGCCGGGATGGAGCGAGGGCGAGCCGGTGGTGCCCGTCGGCCGTGCGACGGGCACCACCTCCTTCACAGCCGAGCTGGTGTCACCGCCAGTCGACGACGATGCGGTTCAGCGGAGTGTCGAGAGCGAATAGGCCGGGCGCCTGCTCGATGGCCGGAGCGTCGAGAGGCTGGATCTCGAACGTGGCTTCACGACCGCGGTACTCGCGATCCCAGGTGCGAATGGCGTCCGCGACCCGCGCGGCAAGTTCGTCACTGCCAGGGCCGTGGCCGATGACACCGAACTCCCACAGCTTGCCGCCCTCGGGGGTCTTCTCCTCCGACACTCGGCGGGCGAGGTAGGTGACAGCGCCCTTGTCGACGGCGGCAGTTGAGGACGGATAGGGGTCCTCTGTGAGCAGCGTGCCCCTCGCGTCCTTCGGGAACAGCATCCGGATCATGCCGCTGGGCAGGGAGCAGGAGACGAACAGCTCCATCCATTCCGGCGACTCCATGGCGCGAACCGTCATGCCGGTCCACTCCTCGGTGCACGGCAGGTCCAGCACTCCAGCCAGGGCCTCGGCATCGATGGGCTCCCCGGCGGGGGCCTGAAGCCGCACGGTGCCGTCCGTGCTGAGGGGAATGACGCGGCGGTCGTCGTCGGCGATTCCCCTTCGTAGCGGCATGAAGGTGTTCATCTTGCTGCTGATGCTGGTCCAGCGACCGTCGCGCTGCTCGTAGGCGATGGAGCGGGACACGCTGCCCTTGAGGCGTTGGGGAACCACGAGCCGTCCACCGGAAGCGAGTTGCTGCATCCAGGCGTGGGGAACGCCGTGCGCACCGACGGTGGCGATGATCCGATCGTAAGGAGCACCGTCGGCGTGACCGACCGCTCCGTCGCGGGTCAACGCCTCGACGTTGGTGAATCCGGCAGCGGCCAGGTGCGCACGGGCCCCTTCCACGAGGTCGTCGTCCACGTCGATGGTGGTGACATGGCCGGTCTCGCCGACGAGGTGAGCGAGCAGCGCGGCGTTGTAGCCGGTGCCGGCGCCGAGTTCGAGGATGCGTTCGCCGGGCTGGGCGTCCAACTGGTCCAGCATGAGCGCGACGACTCCGGGCTGAGAGGCGCAGGAGATCGACGTGCCATCGGTGTCGTACTTGACGTTGACCGGTGTGTTGGCATACGCGTCATCGAGCGATGCGTCGGGCACGAACAGGTGCCTGGGCACGGTGCGCAGCGCGGTCTCGACCACGGCGGTGCGGGCGTACCCGGATTCGCGGATCTTGTCGACCAGGGCGTTGCGGAGCCGTGCCGCGTCGCCCTCGGAGGTGGCGATCGTGTCGGTGTTCACCGCCCCGACGCTAGTGGTTTCGGGCGTCCCCTCGGTGGACGACGCGGTGTTGTCACTCGTTCCCATGACTGCCTCTCGTGCGATGTTGAACAGGGCGCTTTGGTCGTCGGAGCGGAGACCTGCGCGGTTTGCGTGAAAGATCAGGTGGTGGGCGATGACGGCTCGCAGGCCGCGTGTGAGCCTGCCCCCGGTGGCAAGGTGGGCGAGCGTCTCTCCAGCCCGTTCGAAGGCGGCTACCCACGCGTCGTGCCCGTCCAGCGGACCGGTCGGACGGCACAGGCTCCGAGTGTCGACGGTCATCAACCTCTTCATCGCCGTGTCCAGGGCGGCGGACCGAGCGGGGGCCAGTGCCTGTGGCGACGGCCTGAGTGCAGCAGCCTTCACCCACACGTCGCCCTGCTCGAACCAGTCCAGACTGGCGGCCCGCATCAGGGCACTGATGAGGAGAACGGCGGTCTCCCGTCTGCCCAGTCGGCCGGGTCCAGGCTGGTAGGTGAGCAGGTGACGACTGTCTTGGTGGAACAGCTCGTGGGCGGCGTCCATGCCTTCCGTCCCGCCGAAGGCGGTGGTCTCCGGCTCGTAGATGCCAGGAACCCACGACCGGACCGTTTCGTCGTCGACAAGATCGCTCAGCAAGGACTCGATCAGCGGGGACGGCTCAGCAGAGCGGTACCGCAGCGGCCATGGCTGCTTGTTCATGAACCACCAGGCGGTGAGCTGCCCGTCTTCCTCGGCCGCGAGTAGGGCGGGGCCGAGGCGGTCTGCTATGGCTCGCTTGCCGGTCGCGCGGTCGGCGAAGGTGACGTTGTGCTGGTGCCAACGGTCCGGGGGCATGGCGGGTCCTTCGGTCGGTGGATCAGGCGATGAGGAGGCAGGCATCCCAGGCGGATTGGGGCGGGGTCGTGGTGGCAGGGGCCAGGAGCGCCAGCGCCATACCGGCGGCGCCGTTCAGGAACCCGGGCCCTGCTTCCTTGTCCCGAATGACCGCCTCCGCTGTGTCCTCCGGGACGGTGCCCGGCGGGCAGACCGCGGTCAGGAGCGGCGGTATCGCCGCGCGGAGCTGTCCGGCAGTGGAGACGTGCGCATCCTCGGCGGTCCGGGCGGCGACGTGGGCGAGGCCGGCGAAGCCGTGGCACAGTCCGTTGTCCGTGGTCGCCTTGAGCTGCGCGCGATCCGTGAGAGCAGACACGAGCGCGTTCTCCGCTTCGAGCTGGCGCTCGGTGTCGCCGAGGGCGAGGGCGGCAAGTTGCCGGGCTCGGGCCAGACCGGCGGTTCCGTAGCACCACGACGGTCGCCGCGGTGGGGATGGATCGGGGCGGCCGGTGCATAGCTCATCTCGCGTAACCCAGTAGGGCCACGCCTCACCTCGGTCGGTCTTCTCCTGCCAACGGTCCAGCCAGGCCAGGATTGTGCGGACGGCTTCGCGGTGGCCGCCGACGGTGATACCGCGTCGGGCGGGGAGGGCCAGCAGCGCGAGCACGCCGCCGATGCCGTGTGCCATGCCGTTGTTGGCGTGACCTCCCGGATAGCGGTCGTCCATTCGGCCAGAGGGCCCGCTCGGCGTCCACCATCCGGGCAGGGCCTCGCCGCCGCAGGTGACCGGCTCGGCGAGGCGTACGCAGTAGCTGAGGATGGCGCGTAGGTCGTCATCGTTGGGGTCGCGGCGCAAGAAGTAGGCACCGTAGCCTGCCAGCCCTCGGATGGTGTCGAACTCGGCGAGTTCCGGAAGGTGCCCGGTGTCGATGCGGCGGTGCGCGGCCCCCAACCGGCGGCGGACGTCGGCGCTCATCTGCTCGTTCAGGGAGTCCCGGGCCCGCTGGTAGGCCCCGCGCAGGTGATCGGCCATACAGGCCATGGCGTGCGCGAGGGCGGGTGCACCGTAGAAGGGGTGGCTGTCGGGGCCGCTGGTGACCGCCTGCTGTGCGGCTGCGGCAAGCCAGTCATGGGCGCGCTGCCACGGTCCCAGGCCGGCGGCGGCCCGCTCGATGTGCAGCAGTGCGATGCCGGTCGGCCCGTACGCGAGGTGCTGTCGGTGCAGAGACGCATCGCTCGGTCCCATCCGTGCGGTGGCGGGGTCGGCCAGGAGGTCGCCGACGGCGTCCACCATCTTGAGCGCGAGGGGCTGGGTCATCGCGCCCTCCGGGACATCCAGGCCATGGCGGTGGCGCGTGTGAGATGGAGGCAGACCTCTTCCTCGGCGAAGTCGACCGCGACGTGCCGTACGAAGTGGACGTGCAGGAGCGAAGAGAGGACGTCGTCCAGGCGGATGCCCTGGGTGTCCGGGCCGAGGAGATGAGGCCGGTAGGCGGCGAGCGCCGCGTCTCGGTCGGCCCACGCCTCCGCGATGGCGTGCCCGCCGGGCACGTCGCGCAGCGCCGCCCAGTCGCCGGACGGATCGGCCAACCGTACGGTCTCCGTGAACTGCGGGCGCGGCACCCTTGCGGGCGCGGTGGGCGGAATGTTCTCGATCAGCCAGCGCATCCCCTCCTCAGTGCTGCCGAGGAACGCCGTGGCGATGGCGATCGTGTGCGCGGCCACCAGCGCACGCTGCTGCGGGCGTCGGGGCAGGGAGAGCTGCGCGACCACGGCGCGCGAGTCGGCGCGGAACACCTCCTCGGCCGCGTTCCAGGCAGCGCCGGAGCCCCAACGGCCCATTTCACGGTAGGAGGTGGGCAGGCGCATGTCCGACAGCAGTCCGGCGGTCCGCAGTTCATCGGCCCAAGTACCGATGGTGCGGGTCGTCTCGGCGAAGGCATCGGGATCAGGTAGGGCGATGCGCACCCGCAGGTGCTGCTCCGGGTCGCGGAAGCGGATGAACCACCACGGCGGGCCTCCGAGCCGGTCCAGCAGGAGCGGGAGATGCTGGGCGAGTAGGGCGTCCTGGCGGCGCAGGTCGCCGTACAAGGTGGCCAGCAGCAGGGAAGCAACTCCCGGGGTTTGGATCTGCTCCCGGGACAAGGCTCGCGCCGGTGCAGGGGGCGACAGGACCGGCCACGCCGGCGGTTGCGTCGCCTTGAGCGGCATGACGACCTCATGCGCGCGGCCGTCGGACCAGCCGTATGCGTCGGCTTCTGGAGCTTCCACGAAAACGGCCAGACGAACGCGGTTCAGATGCTGGCGTAGCAGGACGCGGTGTCCGGCTTGGCCAAGGTCGAGGCGTAAGCGCCGGTCCTCCTCGGCTAGGAAGACCCGCTCCGGCATCCGTCGCCGGGTCCTCCACTCTTCAAGCGCGGTGTCCCACTTGGCCTGGAGGCGGTCGCGGCCGGGCAAGTCGGCTGCTTCCAGCCGCCACCGTGCGGGGGCGAGCACCGTGCGTCCGTAGCGGAGCCTGGGCAGGAACGGCATCGCGCTCGCGGCGCCCCAGTCGAACAGGGTGACCTGCGCGCACTGGGCGCGAGACAGCTCGGTGAGGAACCGGACCAGCGGCGGGGTGTGCGTCGTGAGGTTCAGCGCGTGCATCCCCACTGCCTCGACGCGGTGACCCAGCTCGGGTGCCGCCAGATACATGCGGCGCCCGTCGCATGCCACCGCCAGGTCGTCGGGCGTGAGTACGTCGCTGCTTGCGGCGCGGTGCTCCTGGACGCTGATCACCGTGGGCAGGACCTGCGGAGCACGCGTGACGTGGGCGCTCGTGGAGAGCAGAGGCGGAAACGACAACTGGGCGGCGATGGTGCCGGCGTCTGCGGTCGGCGGGTCGGCCAATTCCGCTGACAGCCGCTCGCGGTCCTCGGGAGCCAGGACGCCGAGGAAACGGCCGGTGGTGACCCCAACGCCACGGGACACACTCGCGACCTCCAGGCGGAAGCGCCCGCGGTACAGCTCCTCGACGCTGGCTGCGTACACCCGGACACCGACCTCCAGGTGCGGCGGCACCCTCGGGCGCTCCGGCCCCAGGTCCATCGCGGCGATCAGATCGTCGGTGAGCACCACCTCGTCGCATCCGTCGAGAGCGGCGTCCTGAGCCAGCCGCAACAAGGTGTCGTCCCGTACGGAGAGTCGGGAGCGGCGCTCGGCAGCCTGGGTGCCCGGGTACCCGTCGGGAAAGCCGGTGCCGCTGTCGGCGACGACTTCGTTGAGCGGCACCATCGTGCCGATGCCGTACCGCTCGTAGAACCGCCGCTGGTACGCCTTCCACGCCGCAGTCCCGTACGGGTGGGCGCTGACCCGGGTCAAGACGCTGGCGGCCCGCTCGACCTCTTGTGCAACCGTGTCCGGCAACTCGACCTGGGCATCCAGACGAAGATCCAGAGCGAGGGGGTGCCGCTTCAAGCCCGGGACCTGGGCCTGCATCCGTGCGGCGGCGCGGGCCCGACCGCTGCGGGAACCGCAACCGCTGAGGTCGATCTGCACGGCGTGCAGTTCGCGGACCGTATCAGCGACCGGCGCCACACTGTCGGCGCTCACCGCGTCGAGCTGGCTCAGCACGTGTTGCAGGGCGTCGGTCTCCGTGCTCGGTGCGTGCAGGTTCGTGATCAGTACCTCGTGCTGCACCAGCTCTTGTATGAGCCGTTGAGTCCTCCCGGGCCCCGCTGCGGGGAACTCCGCAGCGAGCTTGTCAGCGAGGACACCCACGGGGATCGGCTCCCGGGCTGCGTCCAGGGCCGTCCGCACCGGCCCGGTCAGGGCCACGGATGCCTCAACCGCACGCCGACGGTCACCCTGCAGGTCGGCCTTGTACGGCACGATGAGCCGGCCGCCACGTTCGGCAGTGGTGTTGTTGACGACCACCAGGAGACGTTCCAGCAGCTCAGGGCACGACTCCAGCCGCTCGACCACGGCAGTAAGCCACTCCGCACTCGCTCGACCGACAACCATGTGGTCCGAGCCCCACATGGTGCGGGCCCTGGGACCGATGGCGGCCGGTGCCACGCCGGCGAACAGACCGAAGGGTGTCGCTCGGTGTTCGGCGCGCAGCAGGTAGCGCGCCACTGAGGCAACGGCACGCCGCACATCACGCGCGGCCGGGGCGCCGGATGAACACAGGACGCGCACCTGCGAAGCGAGAGCAGGGCTGGCGTGCTCCAGAGCCTCGGCGACGTCCTCCTCGCACCACACCTCGCGCAGCCACGCGAGCCGGGCAGCCGCGCCGCGCGGGGACGGGTCGTCAAGGTCGGGGCACGGGGATAGGGGAAGTCCCGGACGAGCGACCGCACGGAGGAGAGCGGTCTTCCCGGCGCGGAACGCGGTGCTCGAAGCCATCACGACCTCCGTGGTCCAGGCGGGCGGCCGGTGCCTTCGCGCGGTGAGTCGCGAAGGCACCGGCTGGGATGACGTGCGCCTCAGGTCAGGCCACGTTGGTGGTGCAGGCGCCGCAGGTCTCGCCGCAGCCGTCGTCCGTCAGGCTGATCAGACCGGCGGTGTCGGAGACCTCGACCAGGGTGACGTCCAGGTCGAAGCCGTCCGACGTCGTACCCGAGCCCTGGGGCTTCACCTGCGTGGTGTGCGTCAACTGGGGACTCATTCCAACTCCGTTCTGCTGAAGATAAATTGCGGATGGTGGTACTGCCGGGCACTCACGTGCGGAGCGTATTGAGACAACTACGCCGCAGAGGTGGATCCCAGCCACCGGCCCGAGGGGCCACGCCCCACAAGTGGACCGTGCAGGGCCGCCTATCCCCGGGTCGGGGTCCTTGCACCGCACAGTGAACCGGGCTCGAATCAACCGGCTCACCAGGGCGGCCGTCTGTCAGGACACGGCAGCTTCGAGCTGCTGGTTGAGGACGTCCGAGAGGACATTGACGTCGGGCGTGAGGCGGACACCCGGTGATCCGAGTCTGCCTCCGAGACATCGAAGGGTCATCCCGCAGCCCCCATCACGGTCAGGAGCGGACGGTGGTGCGCGATGATCCGGCCGTCCGGCAGCAAATCGCCGGTGTCGAAGGCGAGGACACCGATGCAGAGCAGCGACCAGCCCTGCTCGAAATGGTGCATCACTGCACGCGCAGCCTCCATGTCCGCCGCATCGGCCGACGGGCAAGCGGGCTCGTGCCGGCACCGTGCTGCATCGGTCATCGGGCGCCACCGACCGAGAGCTCCGCGCCCAGGTCGACGACGGTGCAGCCGACGAGGCAGAGGATGGTTTGGGCAGCGAGCAACCACGGGAGGAGCGGATCCTCAAAGGCCAGATTCTCCGTCCCCTTCACCACGATCGGGATCGGAGACCCGTACCGGGTCAGGTCTCGGGTGTAGAGCCGCCCGCGGTAGCCGAACGGCTGCGGATCGTGGACCCGGACGGCGGTGAAACCCTTCTTCTCAAGCTCCGGGCACTGTTGCACGGCCTTGCTCGCGCACTCCAGGCACAGCGGCGGGTGCACGGTGAGCTCTTCCTCCGGCCAGTTCGGCGGGCAGTTCGCCGCAGTGTTGTCCAGCAGCCAGAGCACACCCAGGTCGTTGCGGTGTGCGTCGCGGCCACAGACGTGGCAGAGGAGCTTGCGCATCGCACGACGCTGCCGGTTGGTGTGCACGTCACCGAACAGGGGTCTGCCGCGGTTGCCAGCGGCCACTGGGCGACGGCCGCGGTGCAGCAGTGCGTTGCTCTCTCCACGGTCGACGGGAAGCTCGTCAGGGTAGGCGATCCCACCTTCACGCCCCGGTCGGATGACCACTGGCGTGTGGATAACCGTCTCGCCGGTCCAAGCGGCCATCCACGGGACTGTGTCCGGCTTGCGGCATGCTGCTGCTGAGGTGTGGTCGGTCGTGGCATGCACGGCATGCTGCCTTTCATCGCTGGGCTGGCGACCGGCGGACGGGTGGTCGGCCGCCGCTCTCTTGCAGAGGGCGGCCGGGGCCCAACTCCCTACGCCGACGGGCGCGGCGCAATCACCTGAGGAGCGGGCCACTTCCTCCGTCGCGGGATCATCCGAGACCAACCCGTGCACGTGTCGGCGAACACGGGGTCTCGGCGGGATACGGAGGAAGCCGACTGGATGGCCGTCTCCGTGCCACGAGGGAGTCCAGCGGCACGGGGACGACCGGTCTCAGGGGTAGTACGAGAGGTACTGGAAGGTGAGCCAGCCGAGGACCACAATGACGAAGGTTCCGATCCCGGCAAGCTGCCCAAGGCCGAATCCGGTGCGTTCAACAACCTTGCCGTGGTTTCTGCGGAGGGTCCTGAACGGATGCCGGATGGCGAACCGCAGGCGCGGTAGATGCTTCTCGCTCCGTGTGAGGTTCATGGTCACTGGCCCCGCATCGGGCCGAAGTGCACCAGGAGGCCGAAGGCGACCACGAGCCCTAAACCGATGACCGTCACGTCTTGGGCTCCTCACGCGTGAGCGCACGACGGAGGTGCCGCCAGGTCTGGGGAGCGTTCGGCACGTAGAACAGGTCAGGTGCCCGACCCTCCATACGCGCGGCGTGTCGTGCGTCCAAGGCGTCGCGGGCCTGTCCCGGAGTTCGGACAGGCAAGGGCGTCGGGCGGCCTGCCGGCCCGACCGGCGGCACGGCCAGCGAGGGCCGCGGGACCGGAGAGGAGCGCGGCAGGATGATCCGGGGTGGGCCATCGCGATGTCCCTCAAGCATGGGTTCCTCCACGGTTCGCACGGTCGAGGTCGGCTGCCGCCAGGAGCGGGCGGGAGGACAGGTTCACCGCTCGGGACGGCGTTCCTCAACCGGAGCATGCGCCGGAAACGGCTCTCTTTTACTGAGAGTTGGACGATCAACGGATCTTTCCGGCGCTAGCGCCGGATAATCCAGGTGCGGATCAGTAGCTTTCTGTCGAGCGGCCAGTTCCAAGCGACCTGGGAGGTCTCGCAGTGACCACTCCGACGCAGCCACACAAGCCCACCTGCGCCCGCCGGATTAGATTGAGCGAGGAAGCGGTCGGCAGTGCACCGCAGTTGATCGCACTGCGCATCCATGAGCACTGCGGCGTGTCGAAGCTACGGGCGCAACGCCTGGCCCGTGGGAAGACTCTCGCGCAGGCGGGTGCCGAACTGCGAGAGCTCGCACGGCGGCGGACCACTGACGGACCGCAGGTGGAGGGCGACCAGCTCGGCTCCTGGGAAACGGGGGGAAGGTCACCGCGTTTGGCCACCGTTGACCTGCTGTGCCAGTACTACACATGCACTCCATTTGACCTGGGCCTGGGCTCCCCGGGCACGCCCATCAACGGGTCTGGGGTACTACCTGTGAACGAGTCGACAGCCATCAGCGAGCCCGGCGAGGACCGACTGGTACCGCCCCAGCTCCGTGACCACCTCGATGCCGCCCGCCACTCGACCGATCGGACACTGGCCCAAGGAAGTCTCGCCGGCGGACAACTCGATCTCCTGGAAGAGCGGCTTCTACTGATGAGGCAGGAGTACCTGCACACGCCCCCGGCCATGATGCTCGCCCAGCTCCTTCTCGAACTTGCTGAAGTGGAAGGCCACTCCACAGAGCGGCAGACGACCTCAGTTCAGATCCGGCTGACCGAGATGACAGCCGTGCTCGCCACACTCATCGCCGACTCGCTGATGAAGCTGGGTGACGACCGCCGTTCCCGGGGCTGGTACGAAACCGCCCGGCATGCAGCAGAAGAGAGCGGCAATCAGGAGCTACGAGCCAGGGTGAGGGCCCAGGCTGCGATGCTGCCTTACTACTACGGGCCCCTGAACGCCGCTGTCTCGCTGTCACGCGAAGCCCGCCTCATGACGAAGCACCGCCCCTCGGCGACAGCGGCCTTCGCCGCTGCCGCCGAGGCCCGGGCCCTGGCGCAGCAGGGGAATGCCGCCGACGCGGAAGCTCGCATCCGCGAAGCGCGCACCATCTACGACCGCATGCCGCCCAGCCCGGACGACGACGCCTTTGGCTTCCCGTGGCGCCGCTTCCTGCTGTACATGAGCGGCGCGTACACAGCTCTCGGCCAGGGCTCGCGGGCGCGCAAGGTCCAGGAAGAGGCCCTCGCTCTTTATCCCGCACGTACCGGCATCGACCCCGCTCTCCTCCGGTTGGAAGCCGCGATCTGTCTCGCCCATGAACGAAGCGCCACGGAAGCCTGCCAGCTGGCAGCTCAAACCTACTTACAGGTCCCCGAGGAACACAGGACTTCGATCCTCGGTGTGAGAGCCCGCCGCGTCATCGAAGAGCTTCCTGGAGTCAATGGCCGCACTCGCGCGGCCATGGAACTGCGTGAACTCTTGGAACTCCCTCGCGGATCGATGTGACAGTCCGACCGCTCATCGGACAGCCTTGGCCTATGACAGCACCAGCGCCCACCTACGGCGGCTACAGCGAGACGGAAATGCGTCACGTTCTCCAACAGGCATGCAGGACCGTCGGCCTGGACAGCGAAGGAGCTGAGGTACTCCGCGGCCACACCAATGCCGTTGTGCGCCTCCGTCACAACCCCGTGGTGGTCAAGATCGCCCGCCGGGGCTCCCGCTATGAGGACGTGGAGCGAACCGTTCGGTTCGTGCAGTGGCTCATGGACCTCGGCTTCCCCACCTCGCCCCTCCACGACGTGCCACAGCCAACCGTCATCGACGGACACTCCACGACCTTCTGGACCTACCTTCCGCAGCCCGAAGTTCCGGTGACTGCTCAACAGCTCGCCGAGCCTCTCCATGCGCTGCACAACCTGCCGTCTCCGCCCATGCATCTCCCCGAGCACGACACGGTCGCCGCCATCGGCCAATCCATTGCGGCGGCTTATGTGCTGCCGGCCGCTACGCGGACGTTCCTCAGCGAGCGACTTGAACGGCTGACCAAGGAGCTTGACGGAATCGACTTCCTCTTTCCCGAAACGGTGATCCAGGGAGACCCACAGCATCGCAACGCACTTCACGCCTCCCCCACGGTGGTTCTGTGCGACTGGGACACCGTGACCCTTGGACACCGTGAATGGGATCTCGCGACCATTGAGATTCACTGCCGTCGGTTCCAGCACGGAGCGGAGCAGTACCGGCCATTCGTTGATTCCTACGGCTTCGACATCACCACCTGGCCGGGCTTCGCCGTGATCCGGGACCTACGTGAATTGCGGATGATCTGCACGAATGCCCGGAAGATCGCCAGCGCACCCCACACGCGTAGCGAAGTAGAGCGCCGTATCGATGGACTCCGTCAGGAGGACACGTCCATGCTGTGGAACATCCTGTAGGGGCTGTGGCGGTCGCAGACATGACTACCGGACCTCGACGTGACCTCCTGGTTAGTGCGCGCCGCCAACGTCAGGGCGCGGTCCGAAGGCCCTACGGCATCGAGGATGGGAGATCGGCCACTCCGCCGCGTCCTCCACAGTGCGAAAGGTCCGGTTAGCCTTGTCCGGGTCCTGGTGGGACGTCCAGCCACAGTCGAACCCGTCGAAGACCTCGACCACGCTGACGCCGGCCTGGCGGGTGCGGTTGAGCGTCCCCGCGTTGTAGGCGACGGCGGACTTGGCCAGGGTCGCTGCCTCCGCCCAGACCCGCACCGGAACGCGGGCTCCGTTGCGGTAGACGACGTGCGTCAACCCGTTTCTGGCGGCAAGCCGGTCGGCGAGGTTCTTCGCCGCCTGCTTCGCGGTCATATTGCCCGCTGCCAGCAGGGGCGCTTCTCTGCGGGCTGTCTCCCGCGCGGCACGGTAGAACTGGCCCGCCATCCGTTCAGCCTCCTCGGAGCGGCGCAGGAAGTCCGCGTACGAGTCTGCCGCGAGCGACTGGAGCGCGTCCCGGTGAAAGGTCGTCCAGGTGAAGGTGGAGCCCAGGGCCTCGGCGGCCGTGCGCCCACCCTGCTCGTAGAGGTGAGGAAGCTGCCGCCGTACGAACTGCCGTGCCTCCTGGTCCACGCGGCGCCGGAAGTCCCTGATCGCCCGCTTGAACTCCTCCAGCGTCGCCACGGTGTAGGGCGTGCGCGGGTTGTCCGCGAACCGGGCGATCACATCCCGCTGCTTTGCTTCGAGACGCTGCCACGCTTCGTCGAGTACGGCAGCGACCCTGCGCGCGATCTCGTCGGGGTCTCCGGGCAGCAGAGGCGGCCACTCGTACGGCATGGTCGCTCTACCTCGTACGCCGAGACGGCAGGAGCTGCGCAGTGACCAAGTCGGCGCTCGCCTCCCCAGCCGCCGGGTCATCAGGTGCGACGAGTTCGGCAAGACCCGCTATCTGGCGTTCCAGTCCGGCGAGGTTGTTGCTCTGGTCGATGGTGACCACGCCGTCGACCGTCATGCGCAGCGGCTCGGCGAGCAGCTTGGCGCGGCGCTCCGCGAGAACTTCGGCGGCGACAGCGCGGGCGCGGCCGAGGCGCGCGAAGCGGGTGGCGAGGTCCTGTTCGTCCGTGGCGGTGCCAAGCTGCGCCCGCAGCCAGGCGAGGAGGATCGGATCCATCTGTGCTCCTGGATGGCCGTCGCCCGCCCCCACCCGGGCGGGGGCGGGGACGGGCTGAGGTGTCTCGTGTGCCTACTCGTCGGTGTCGGCGGTCTTCCTGCGCCGCCGCGGCGCTGGTTGCGCGGACTCTGCCTCTGGCTCGGCCTCCGGCTGGGGCGGCGGCCCTGCGAGGCCGAAGGGCTGCGGGTCGTCCTTCGGCTCGTTTGACTCGGACTCCATCGGATCAGACGATGGCTCGTCGTCCTCCCACGCGTCCGGATTGGTGATCTCGGCGGCCAGGTCGTCGTCCGGCTCGTCGCCCGGCTCCAGGACGATCCACTCGCGTGACGCCGGGTGCTGGACGTGCACGGCGGCTGCAAGGCGGCGGCCCATCAGATCACCTTCGCCACGATGTGAGCGTCCGGCGTGTGCAGCACGGGCATGCCGACTGCAGCGCCCTTGGTCCAGATCTGCACCGGGTCGTCCTGGGCACCACGGGTGATGATGATGCCCGGACGATCCTCCTTGGTGATCTCCGGGTTCGAGCCGCGGGACAGGGCCAGGCCCTCGGCGGTTACGCCGAAGATGGTCTGTCCCCACTTCGAGCGGTCCGGCGGCAGCATGATCCACCGGTCCTCGGGGATCACCTTGGTCTGGACGCCGTCGACGCGGACCTGTCCCTTGTAGAAGGTGATCGGGGGCAGGCCGTAGTTGTCGCGGACGACGTTGATCTGCTGCGGGGTGAGCGTGGCGGTCGGGGTGTTCGAGGGGTTCACGGAGCCGTAGTAGGCCGCCCTGTAGGCGTTGTTGGCCGCCAGGAACGAGAACGCCTTGCGGCTGGTGACCACCAGCTCCGGGAAGGGAGCGCCCCGGTCATCGAGGTACTGAATCCAGCCCAACTCGTCCTTGATCGGGTCGGAGGTGGGGTCCGACCACAGCTTCGGCACGGTGGGCAGATTGCCCGCCGGCACGCCCCAGTCGACCTCCGTGGTCAGACCGTTCTCTGCGACGAGCGAGAACTTGCCGTCGACCAGGACGTCGCCCCAGGCCAGCTCGACCCGGGAGCGGATCGCCTCGACGTGCCGCTCGGTGTCGTCGTACAGCAGCTCGATCAGCCGGTCCTCGTCCGCGCCACGGGAAGCCTCCAGCAGGATCTGCTCCTGCTCACCCACGAGGAGCTTCTGTCCCAGTGGCGGCAGCATGCCCTCACGGGTGGTCTGCCACGCCTCGCGGGATGCGAACGGCACGCTGGCGTCGAAGGCGCGGTACTTCGCGACGCTGACGTACCGGCCGTTGTCCTTGACCCGCCACTTCACCTCGTCCTGCTCGAAGGTCGGGATGATCCCGCCGTCCTTGGTGAACAGGTGGTCCGCAGGCGAGGGGATCGCGCGAGCGAAGGTCGTGAGGTCGCGGGCGGCGACGTTCTTGATCAGGTCCTGAATGGTCATCGTCGGCCGCCTCTCACACGTACCGGATCTGCGGACCGGTCACCGACGGGGTGACCTTGGTGGGGTCGATGCCGCCGGGGACCTTCGCGGTGACGACGACGCCGTGCCACAGCAGAGCGGCGGGCACCTTCGTGGCGGTCGGCGCGAACAACGCCTCGGCGAAGACATGACCGGCGAGGTTCTGGCGGCCGTCGGTCGCTGCCGGATCGAAGGCCCCGTACAGGCCGCTCGCGGTGATCTCGCCGACGGGTACGCCGGACAGGACCCGGCTGTAGGGCTGGGCGGTCTCGGTCGACGCGGCGGTATGCGTGCCCGCGGTCAGCTTCGACAGATCGAGCGTGATGGTCTCGGTGGAGTCGGTGCCGTGCAGCGACGCGAGCCAGGCCCGGTCGGCGGTGTACGACGTCGACGTGGTGATGGGCTGGAGTGTCACAGCCGTCCTCCCGTGGACGTGAAGCGAATCGGTTCGCGCGCTCGCCTGGTGGCGGCGCCGTCCACGGAAGGTGTGAGGGGCGTGGTCCCCATGTCCGGCTATCCCGCCGGTGGGGTCATGGTGTGCGCCATGACGTCGCTGGGCCTGGTCAGCCGGTGACGAACCCTCGGCGTCGGGCCATCTCCAGTCCGGCAGCACCGGGCTTGGGCGGCACACCTCCGCGCGAGGGCGGACCGCCGGCGGGGGAACCGCCGGGGGCGGGCGGTATGGCTGCGCTGGTCTGGCCGAACAGCTCGGGCCGCCGTTCCTTCAACTGCTCGGCAGCGGCGGCGACAACTTCCTCGTCGGCGTCGGGCTGGTCGTCGAGCGCCCGGTCGATGAGGAGGATCGCATCGCTGAGGTCGTCTCCGGTTGCGCCGAGTCCGGCGAGGGCGGCGCGTCGGATGGAGGCGCGCTCCCTGGTTGCGGCCTGCGCCTCGCGTGCCTCGGCGGCCTTCAGCTTCTCCTCGGCGGCCTGCTCCCTGCGTTCGATCTCCGTCAGCGCGGCCTGATCGGCGTCGCGCTTGCTGGTGACGAATTCGGTCAGCGCCTCGGAGTTGTCGAAGCCGAGATCGCCGAGCAGCTTCTTGACGGCGGCACGTCCGCCCTGCGTCTTCTCGCGGGCCAGCAGCCGCGACAGGTCCTCCTGGGCAACGGTGCCACCGCCGTCGCCATCAGGCTTGTTGGAATCGTCCTCCGGTGAAGCACCGAGGATCGGATAGATCGGCCGCCCGTCACGGCGGCGCCCTACCGGTGCGAGCGGGTTGGGGAGCGAGCGGCGCGTCATGCGTGAACCATCCACAGGTCTCCAGCGCCCCCACGCCGAAGATCAGTCTAGCCACCAACGGCAGTGCACCCGATCCGCGCTTTGGCGTGCACGGTGCTCACATAGCGGCTATCCACCGACTACTTCTTGGGAGCGTGCCACAGCACCTGAACGCTCCGACTGGCTCAAGGTGACGGATTCTCCAAAGCCGCCCGCCGACGGCCAGACTCTTGCACACTGCCCTGCATGCCGAACTGGTTGATCGCCCTGCTCGTCGCTGTGGTGACAGCTCTCACCACGACCCTGGTCACCAGTCTGACCATCCTGCCGAGGCTGGAGGCACGGAACAGAAAGATCCAGGCGGGGCATCAGGACCGCGAGCGATACGGCCAAGCCGTCCTCACCATCCTGACGTGCAGCGCACGCTTGACCAACCTGGTAATCCCCGACGAGGCCTCGCCAACGGTTCGCGAGGCCCTGATCGGGGAAGGCGAACGCTGGCGTCAGAAGATCGACACGGCGACCAAGGATCTGGCAGACAGCATCGCGCCCTTGTCGTACATATGGTTCCTGAAGGATGTGGCGCTCCGATTCGCGCTGGTCTCACGATTGGTCTGGATTTCTGAGAGATCCGAAAGCGCGAAGCTCGCGGCGCTCCTAGACCTCTCAGGCGCCGCGCAGGGCCTCTTCTTCGCTGCGTGGTGGCGGCGACCGAAACGAGCGAAGTGCATGCGCCAGCTCGTACAGCTCACGGATGACCTTGAGGCCCACCGCCGGTGACGGCTGTCAACCGCTACGCGCCGCCGTCCTCACGTGCGAGATCTGGCAAGGAGCCGATCAACGGGACCGTCAGCTGATCCGGGTGCGCTTCAGGCAGGCCCAGATACTCCCGTACCGCAGCGTTGTCGCCCGTGGCGTCGGCGAGACGAGCCGCAGCGTCGAACGCCCGCTTCTGGATTCGCTCGATCTCCTCCTGAGCGTCGTCGATGGGGTAACCGACGTCCATCAGCATGCGGACGCCGGTCTCCACGGACAGCACGCCAGCGCCGACGCCCTTGACCACCTCGTCTAGGACCGCGGCCCGGTCGGTGGGGGTGTGCGGACCCCATGTCAGGCGGGCTGGCAGGGACTCCCCCGCGGGCCATCCTTCGGCGTGCCCCGCCTGGTGGAGCCGCTGCACCAGGCGCAGCAGGATGGCGTACTTGTGGGTGCGGGCCAGGCGCATGGCGGCCACCAGGGAGTCCAGCGGGCCCAGGGCGAGTTGCAGAGCGTAGCCCGATGGCAGGGCGGTGGGGTCGAGGGTGCCCAGGCCGGCGGCCGTGAGGCGGCTGTTCGCTGCGATGCGGTCGAGGATGTGGTCCACGCGGGCTCGCAGCTCGGCGAGCTGGGCCGAGGTGTCGAGGACGTCCATGCGTCCGCTGTCGTTGAGCTGCCATACCGTCCCGGCCCGGACTTTGACGGGGAGGGGCTGCCCGGTGGCACGGTCGATGGGCAGCCTGGCACCGGCAAGGCCGATGATCGGTGAACCGGTGGTGGCTGAGGCACCGGAGCTGTCGGTGTCGGTGGCAGACAGCTCGTCCAGGGCCTGGAGGACGGTGGAGACGGTGGGCTTGCCCCAGTGCTCGCCGCTGGCCGGGATGGAGTTGGTGACCTGGACGAGGGGGATGAAGTCCACCATCAGGTCGAGGCGGTCGAGGACTTCGCCGTCTGACCGGACTCGGTAGGTGGCCTTGTCCATGGGCAGGTCGTAGAGGAAGTCGGCGTACTTGAGGTCGTCCAGCTCCCATTCGGCGTCGGTGAGGTAGCACGTCCACGGGGTCGGCCGTCCTGGCGCCCAGGGGTAGGTCCGCGTGATCGCGCTGCTCTCGCTGTTGAGGGAGTCGCCTGTGCTCAGGACCGGTGCGCCGTCGTCGGCGTAGATGTACTCGCGTACCGCGTTGCCGTTCTTCGCAGTGCCGCGTCGGCTGGCGGGAGCGATCGGCCCGAGTTCGTAGGTGATGCGGCGGAGCCTGGCCTTCAGGCCGCGCCGCTTGTCCTCGGGCAGCTCCCAAGCCAGGTGCACCCGCATGGGGAACTCGGCGCCGTCCTGCTCCCCGTCCTCGGGCCACTCCGGGAAGTACAGGCCCGGGTCCCAGGTGCGCAGCAGAACGCGGCCCTTGGCCGGTTCCCAGGCGAGGCTGTAGACCGCGTCGCCCAGCAGGATCGCGGTCCGCTCCGCCTGCTGGATGCGCAGCGGCAGCAGCTCCTTCTCCGCCCAGGCCCGCAGCTTGTCCTGAACGGCCAGCGCCATGGCGGCCTCGCTCGTCGGCTCGTCGTCGGCGTGCTCCGCGCCCGCGACCGTGATGGTCTGCTCGGAGCCGAGGAGGTAGCCGAGTGCGGTGTCGACGAGCTTCGAGGCGTCACCGAGTTCACGCCGCTCGGCCCCTGCTTCGTCGTCCCCGGTGATCGCGGCGACCTGGCCGGCCTGGTTGGAGTCGTACGCCGCGAGCAGACGGTAGGCAGCCAGACGGCGCAGGTCCTCATCAGGAACCCAGGACGAGGTCAGCTCCGCCCAGGCGTTCCGGCCTGGTCGGCGCGGGTCGGCCATGACTGGCTTGTAGTCCAGCCAGCTCCAGACGTCGGTGATCAGCTCGCGCAGGCCCACGGTGCCCCTCCAGGCAGTCGGCCCCGCGCCGCAAGATCAGGTTACGGCGTAGACGGAGTGAGCTGCCCTCAACCTGGCAAATCTGTCACTCCGGCTGGGTAGCATCATCATCCCGGGAGGGTGGCAGCGGCGCTGGCCTCCGTTGTCCAGGGCGGGGGCATCTTGACGTCTAGGCGAGCGCGGAAGATCGAGCCGGCGGCGTACGACGCCCTGACCGAGGCATTGGCCCGGATCTACTGGTACAAGCCAGATCTTGCCCGGTTCCTCCAAATCCGCGCGTCGGAGCACCCCGAGCTGGTCAGCGGACTGGACTTCACGAACTACAAGGTCGTCTTCGCAGGGCAGTTCGTGGAACGGCTCCGGGTCGGGGAGGACCGATACCAGGACCTCACGCTCTCTCTCATGCTTGAGATCTCGCAGATGGAATCGTTCCCCACCCTCAAGCGACAGCCCGAGGCCGAGAAGCTGCTGACTCAAGCCAGAGATGCCGTGGCCGATCTCAAGACCTGGACCGAACGCTTCCGGGGCCTTCTTGAAGAACGGGCAGCAGTCGAGGAGCAACAAGCCCAACAAGCGGAGCGGGAGAAGCATCGCCGTGGCTTCTCGCAGCGCCTTAGCGAGCTGAAGGAGGAGTTCCTGCGATTGCAGTCGGACACCGACCGGCAGGGTGCTGGTCGCGCCTTCGAGTCGTTCCTGTTCTCACTGTTCGAGCTCTTCGACATGCAGCCCCGCCTCGGGTTTGACCTCGAATTCCAGCAGATCGACGGGTCAATCACCTTCGACACCGACGACTACATCCTGGAAGCGAAATGGCTGAAGGGCGCTGTCGAGGCCGGGCCGTTGATGCTCTTCAGCGAGAAGGTACGCCGGAAGGGGAAGAACGCTCTAGGTCTGTTCATCAGCGTCAACGGCTTCAGCTCGGGTGCCCGGTCCGCCTTCAACGAGGGGACCGCCTTCCTCACGATCGACGGCACCGACCTGTTCTACGTCCTCGATGACCGGGTGCGGCTTGACGAGCTGCTCATGCGCAAGAAGAGGCACGCAAACGACACAGGAGGCTGCTACTTCCCCGCGCATCTGATGATCAGCGATTAGGTCGCAGTCCAGCCGCGTTACGGTCTCAGCGTGCTCCGGCTGGCTTCGGCCACTGCCTCGTCGTACCCCGGGAGTCCCGGCGCCGGGAATGAGGAACAGGCGGACAGGAAGCCGCCGCGGTCGCCCGCTCTCTGCTGGCGCTCGCCGAGCTGGTCCCACCGGTCCTTGCACTCCTCTTCGCTCGGACTGGAGTAGGCGGGTGGTGCGCCGCTGGCGATCTTCTGCCGTTGCAGGGCCAGTCCTTCGCTGCGCCCGAGCCGGTACGTCTCGCGTACACGGTCGAGGTGTGCTGCGCGCTGGTCCTCGGCCGTGGGCTTCTCCGCTCCGGACGAACAGCCCGTGAGGCACGCGACCGCGAGCGCGGCGGTGCGCAGGGCTGTGGTCCAACTCCCCCTGCTCCCCATGATCGTGAGGCTAGCAGCGGTCCGAGGCTCCCGAGCGGGCTGGGCCGTTTCCTCTTGGGGCCGTTTCCGGTGCTGGCGGAGCTGGAGGTCAGCGGCGGCCGTCGAAGCGGTCATCGTCAATGTCCGTTGGCAGCGTGTCGAGTTGGTCCGGGTCGGCGAGTTCGGTCAACCCGTGCACGGCGGCGTCCATACGGTCCGGGCTGTCCATTCCTTCGACCCAGGTGACCATCTGGTCCTCCAGCTCGGTGTACTCGCCGACGTGGTGAACGAGCTGCTGCTCGTAGAGCTGGGCCACGGGCGCGGCGCGGAGGCGCTTGCCTACCTTGGCGGTGACCTCCAGGATCATCGGCATGAGCAGGCCCTTGGTGACGCCTTCACGGCGTAGCTGCTCCCATGCCTGCGTGACGATCTGCCTTGCCATGTCTCCGCCGTAGTTCTTCTCCACCACGATGGCGTCGGCCTTGAGTTCGAGGGCGAGTCGGCAGGCGGCAAGGCCCCAGTCGTTGGCGCCCATGGAGCCTGACCGGTCGGCGAGGACGTAGAGCTGCCGGTCGAAGTCCCGGCCCACGCCGATGACGCCGGTCTCGTCGCCGACGGTGGACTCTCCGCCGGCGGGGTCGACGGCCACGACGATGCGCGCCATGTCGATGCCGGAGAACTGGACGGCGTTGATCCTGGCGGTGTCGATCCACTCGCGCTTCCAGACGCCTCCCTCCGGCGGGCGCGGCTTCTGCATGTAGAGGGCGCCCCATACCCGTTCGCCGACACGCTTGCGGGTTCGGGCGTGGTGGGCTGCGTCGAACCGCTGAGGCCACAACGGCTCGCCGGGTTCCCGGCCGAGCGGGTCGTCGGGGCCGTCGGCGAGAGCTGGTAGGTCGATGACGCGCCACGCGTCGCGCTCGGTGGCGAGGATGCGTCCGGCGAGGTCATCTTCATGCCAGCGGGTCTGGATCAGGCAGATGGCGCCGGTCGGTTCGAGTCGGGTCTGTATGACGGAGGTCCACCAGTCCCAGGCGCGCTTGCGCATGGTCGGAGAGTCCGCGTCGGCCATGTCCTTGACCGGGTCGTCCACGATGGCGATGTGGGCGCCGCGTCCGGTGAGTCCACCTCCGATGCCCGCAGCGAGGAGCCCGCCTTCGCCGCCGACGATGTCGAAGCGGTTGGCGGCCTTGCTGCCGGGCGCAAGCTGGATGCCGAGGTCGTCGCCCCAGGTGTAGATGGCGTCCCTGATCCAGCGGCCGTGGTCGTCGGCCAGGTCGGCGGAGTAGCTAGCGATCATCATGCGGTGGCCGGGGTTGCGCCGGAGGTACCAGAGCGGTGCCCAGCGCGAGGCGCGTCGGCTCTTGCCATGCCGCGGGGGCATGGTGAGCATGACGCGGTCGCACCGGCCCTCGGCCATGTCGATGAAGGCACGGTCGATCAGGTCCAGGTGCGGCGCCTGCATCTCCCGCCCGCCGGTGAGGACGGCGGCGAGGGCTCCCGGCGAGCGGTCCATGGCCAACTGCCGCTCCGCGCACGCCAGCTCGGCCCGCAGCGTCGGTGAGGCGGACCGAGCGATGGCGCGGCGCTGGGCTGGGGGGAGCGTCTTGTAGTGGGCGATGACGCTCTCGTTGTCGCGGGGCCTCATTCGGCGTCCGGGTCGGTGAGGGCGATCAGGGCGTCGAGTTCGTCGGCGGTGACGTTCTCGATCTGCACCGGCCCGCCGTCGGGGCCGGACAGCTCCGTTCGGACGGGCATGTCGAGGCCGAGCAGCCGGGCGCGCCGCTCCATGATCCGCAGGGTTCGGTCGATGGCCCCGAGGTCCTGGTCGCGGACCGCCTTCTTGTACGCCACGAAGAACAGCCGGTCGAGACGGTCGGCCTCCAGCGCGCGCAGCTCGTCGACGTCGTCGTTCAACTCGGCACGGCGGTCGGCGAGGGCGGTGCGGACATCGCGGCAGGCAGCGTGGATCAGGGCCTCGTCGGTGGGCGGGTCCTGGTTCTTGCGGTACCGCTCGATGCCGTAGCCCTGGGGGTAGGCGATGCCGTCGGAGTTAGCGGTCGGATCTGCGGCGAGCTTGCGAGCGATCGTGAGCCAGTCCACGCCGGCGAGTCGTAGGTCGATGGCGTCCGAGCGGCGGCGCGCGATGGCCGCACGCGCGGCTTTGTCGGGGCGTCCCACGGCGGGGGTCCTCCACAGCTCGGGTGCGCCCCCGCGCCCAGGTCCATGATCCCATTTCCTTGCCGAGAGCCGCCCTCTGCACCGCCTCGGTGACGTTCTCGCCGAACTCCTCATTTGATAGAGGGGAGTTGCGGACAAGACGGAGGGGGCCGGACAGTGATCGTCCGGCCCCGCTCCGGGGGGAATCACATCAGCGACATCTGTTCACCCTCGCCTGGCCTCTTCGGCGGGATGAACTCGGGCGGTGCGTCCGGCGCGTTCCGCTGGGTGCGGAGCCACCAGGCGAATTGATAGTTGCGGCAGGTGCGGTAGCGGACGGAGTTCCGGCGTGGTTCGTCGGCGGGAATGCTGTGCTCGCCCCATCCGGTGATCGGGCGGGCGTTGTCGAGGTGTACGTACAGCCCTGGCACGAGGGCGGGGCCGTCCCACTGTTCTCCCGGCGCACCCTCGAAGGCCAGGTGGGCGTTCTGACTCCAGTTCCATGGGTTGGGCAGAGCGCACAGGTACCAGGCCAGCGGCGGATTGCCCTGCGTGAGTTCGAGGGACTGGTGCCGCCGGCGGACGTCCACTCGGGGGCGGTCGGGCTGGCCGAAGCTTCGCAGGCAGTGCTGGTCGAGGGCGACGTGCCGCACGCCAGCCAGCCACATGATGTGGTACCGACTTCGCGATTCAATCTGTATCTGCATTCGCTGCGACATGCGCTCCCCAATTGCGTTTCCTAATTGGCGAGAGATTCATTTCTCTCTACTACCAATTTTATCAAATTTCCCACCAATTCCAGATGCCTGTCATGACGGAAGCCATTCGGGTAAGGCATGCTGAATTCCTCTTCGAATGCCTTCTCGTATTCCTCTTTTGGGAGCGGGATGGGACGACGGCATGTCGCCTTCAGGTTGGACCCGCTGAGGTCAGTGACTTTCACGTCCTTGAAGTAGCGCCGGAGCATGGGCTCCAGCGTCTCGGGCGTGTGGAAACGGAGCTTCTGCCACTTCCCCTTGACGAAGTTCATCTCCACGTTGTCGTCGTCGAGGAAGCTCATCTTCGTGGTCGCGGTCTGCGAGGTGACCCGCTTGGCCTGCTCGTCGCGCAGTTCGCGTGCAAGGCTCCGCGTGCCGAGGCACACCACCCCGTCAGCAGCGCACAGGGCGTTGACGGTGGTCATCACCCAATGCTGGTAGTCGAGCGAGGTGGTGGCGTTGATGACGGAGTCCAGGACAACGACGTCGTACAGGCCGTTGGCCCGGATGTCCTTGTCGATGTCGCGGATCATGCCGACGACGGCCCGGATGTCGACGGCGTAAGAGCCGTCCCGGCACCGGTAGGGCTCGTAGTCGTGGATGTTGAAGCCCTTGGCCCGCAGGTGCTTGGCGTAGTCGCCGTATCCGGCGCCGAAGTCCACGACGCGCTGAGTGGGCTTGAGCCAGGGCGTGACGAGCTGGTCCCATGTCTCGGAGCCGTACGCGAGCTTCCCCGCCTTGGCCTTGGAGGAGAACTGTCGCAGCCGCTTGGGCTGGACGATGTGCTGGTTCCAGACCGGGGCCTTGTCCTCGATCGCGCTCCAGTCGTAGACGCCGTACTCGCCGGTGAGATCGGCGTGGAGCTGGGCGGCGTCGGCCGAGGCCACGGTCCAGGCGAGGAGGTCGAAGCGCGAGAAGGAGGCGACGACGGCGTACTCGGCGTTGAGGACGATGCGGCCCTGGTCGTCGATGACGACGCTGCCCCAGGGGCCGTGGCCGGCGGTCATGTGGCCGATGGCGTTGACGAAGGAGAGGTTCTTGCGCTCGGCGACGCGGATGGACTGCCACGGAATCCAGGACCAGGCGCCGATCTCGCCGGGCTCGGCGTAGACGATGCTCGCCTCGGTCTCCACACGGTTGTGCAGCAGGTTGAACTGGATCTCGTCCTGGAGGCGGACCTTCGTGCCGAGCATGACCGCGGGGGTGTGGGTCATGCCGATGGCCTTGAGACCCTTCGTCCTCTGGTGGCCTGCGACCAGCGTGCCGTCCGCGTTGAGGATCACCGGCTTGACGACTCCGTGGCGGCGCAGCGATGCCTGGAGCCGGACGAAGGCCGTCTCGCTGAGGCGGCGCGGGTTGTAGTCGGCGGGGCGCAGTTGATCGAGCGGGTACGACTCGTAGAACGTCGTCGTGGGTGCCTTGCTCATGCGGCGTCGCCCTCCTGGTGGGCTTCCTGGAGGACGTGCCAGCCGAAGCCGAGGTCGCTGTTGGTGTCGTCGACGAACTTCGTGTAGATGGCGTTGAGGGCTTCAACCTCTTCGGAGGTGATCCGAACCCGCTTGGACTCCCACTGGAGGTAGCCCCACTGGAGGTAGTCCACTGTGGCGGCGGCTCCGGTGCCCGCGCCGTCGGAGGTCAGCTCCAGCGTCTCGGGGAGCGAGGTGTCGTCAAGGAGCCGGTCGACGCTTTCGCGGTCGTATCCGGTACCGGCGAGGTCGGGGATCTCGGAGAGGACTTCGGCCAGCAGGGCGGTGTCGTATCCCGCGAGGTCGTTGGTCCGGTTGTCGACGATGACGATGCGTGCTGCGGCTTCGTCATCGACGTCGATCCAGGTGGCCGCGATGTGTTCCCAGCCGAGTTGCTGGGCGGCGGCCACGGTGTGGTTGCCCGCCAGGATCTCGTTGGGGCGTCCGGTGTGGGTTCCCTTGTTGACCACGACGGGCCGGTACTGGCCGTTGACCGTCAGCGACTCGGCGATGGCCGGGAGGTCGCCGGTGCGGGGATTGCGGTGGTACGGGGCCAGGTCGCCGATGGGCACGGCGAGCGGCAGGAGCTGTTCGGGGATGTTGGCGAGCGCGGTCACGGGCGTCCCTTGTGTAGGCCGTTCCCCGCGCCCTACGCACGCCAACACTAGACGATCAGCGGGCGGTTCCGTTCGGTTCGGCCGGCTGGCTGGCGTCCTCGGGAGCCGGGGCCGTCGTCGGCGGAGTGCCGCTGACGGCTGCGGGGTTAGCCCCCTCGCCTCCGGCCCGGTAGTGGGCGAGTTCGGCGCGGATGGCGTCGAGCTGGTTGTCGGTGATGGTGCTGGCGGTGAGCGGTTCGACGTCGATCCGCTCACCGGTGTACTGGCGCGACGTGGTCATGCGCCCGACGCTACCGAGTCGACCGACCCGCGATCCCGCTGGGGAACGACCACGGGCTGCCCCTTGCCTGCGGCGACGAGGGCCTTCGCGATGGCGCTGGTCACAGCCGTGACGTAGGAGGTGAAGACTCCAGTCACGTTCTCGCGGTTGGCGCGTGACATGTCTCCGTTCAGGAAGAACGCCTGGCGCTGGGCGGTGCTGATCTCCAGTTGCACGCCCATGCCGCGTACGCCGCGGTTGCAGATGTTCGTGGCGTCGTTGCCGTTGATCTCCTCGTTGGCGACCTGTACGGCGAATCCCGCCTGCGCCAGGGACTGACCGATGCGGTCGCGCAGGGTGTAGTCGAGGCCGCCGAGGTTCGTCATTGGCGTCGCGCCGGCGGCTCCGTGCCAGGAGATGACGTGGGTGGCGCCCTGAGCCAGCGCCAGTGCCTGGGGGTCATCGAAGCTGGTCGACGTGATGTGCAGGTCGCCGTTGTTAGCCTGCTTGATCCCGTCGAAGGTGTAGAAGTCGTGGACGTCGCCCGCGGCTGCGCTGGCGAGTTCGCTCGTGCCCTGCTCGATCCCGCCGCCGTGAATGGCCAGGTGGAGCAGCGTGGAGATCGGGGACGAGCGCCAGGAGCGTTGGTAGTCGATGCCTTCGATCTGCGCGCTGGCGAGCGCGGCGAAGGAGTTGTAGAGGCCAGTGGTCATAAGCAGGTCCTTGAAGTCGGGGTGAGCGTGGGGCGACGGTGACGGCCGCCGCCCCACGCGTCTATCGGTTGTTGCAGCGGCAGATGCCCGGCGGCACGCACCAGGCGTCGCAGGCGTTGCACCACTCCGCACCCGGTACGGGGGGCTCGCCGCGCCCGGTCTGCTTGGATGTCTGGTCGTCGGTCATGCCGCTGTTCTCCTGGGTCGTCGTCTGGATGAGATGGCCGCTTCGAGTTCTGCGCCGCACCGCGCGCCGTCTCGGTCGGGGGCTGTGCGAATCCTTCGGCCCGGGTCCCGCTCGTCGGCGGCCAATTCCGGTGGGCCGTCCCGTTCGATGAGCAGGCGCAGGTACAGCTCGCGGTCTTCCGGGTTGCCCTTGAAGTCGTCTGCGCTCATGTCGCTCCGGAGTGCACGGGACCCGCCCCCGGCGTGGGCGGAGGCGGGTCCGGTCGTGTTCGTGGCGTCGCGGTCCCGGCGGCTTCGCTTCGGCGCGGAGCCGGTGCCTGGCGGGTAGGGCGCGGGGGATTGGCCACCCGCCAGGCACCGAAGGGGATGCCGCATGCCACGGCGTGCTGGTGGGCCGGTTCCTCGGCTGTGGCCGTTCCCACCAACGAGAAAGACCGTATCACTCTTGAGTGTTGGGATCTATCTTTCCCCGGCGTGATCCCTCCCGTCAGGCGGAGCCCCGTAGCCGAACCCCTCGAAGGGCGCCGTGCCGTGCTCGGTCGGTCCGTCCGTGAAGAACAGGTCCTGCTGCACGGCCCGGGGCCGAGCGGTGAAGTCCTCGGGCCTGAGCGTGATCTGCTTGAGGGTCGTTGGAGGCGCCACGTCGCGAACCGGGATGACAGCGATCACCGTCGCCACGCCCACCGCCGGAAAGGCCTCGGCGGGCAGCTCCCAGAGGGTTCCCCGCGCCTCCCATATCCGAGCGAGGAAGTCCTTCGTCCTTCTGTCGTCCCGGTAGGTGAGGCTCCCGTACATGATCGCGACGAGAAGGCCACCGGGCTGGATGAAGCGCAACGCCCGCTCCACGTGCCGGATGTCCTGCCGCCCCGCGAACGGGGGGTTCATGATAACCCGTTGGTAGCGGCGCTCCACCTTGACCGTGAAGAAGTCGGCGGTGGTGACCTGCCGGGCGTACCCGCCGGCGCGGATGTGCTCCGCCCGAGCGGCGTCGAGTTCGACACAGTCCACGACGGCCCCGCGGGCGGCGACGGCTTCGGCGATGGCGCCGCGCCCCGCAGAGGGCTCCAGCACCTCGCATCCGGGTTCGAGCTCGGCGAGGTCCAGGAGGCGTTCGACCGTGGGCTTGGGCGTCGCGTAGAACCCTCGGTCGGCGTCGGTGAGCACCTCGCCGGTAGCGAGCAGTCCGGCTACGGCGTCGGCGGCATCGACGGTGAAGACGTGGGCCTTCCTGTAGCGGTGCCACCGGCCGCCGACTGCGTGCAGGGCGAGGTTGACGCGCTCGTACAGCTTGCGGTCGAGCTGGCCGTTCAGCCGGAGCTCCGGGCCGTCGACCGAGGCCGCACGGAGCACTTCGAGAACGTCGGGATCTATCTTCATGGTGAACTCCAAGGTCAGGCGTACTCGTTGCAGTTGACGGCGAGCGGGTGGCCCTTGTCGTCGGCGCAGACGGCGTCGCCCGTGGCGGGGTCCGTGCCGCCGTCGCACAGCTCGCAGATCCAGTAGCCGCAGACGACACAGATCGCGGAGGCGACCTGGTTGCAGGTGTCGGCCAGGTCGGCGTCACAGAGACGGCAGACTTCGGGCGGCAGCGTGCCGTTGTCGGGCCAGGTCTTGAGGCCGTCGATGCGTGCGGGCCGCTTCACGCCGTCCGCTCCTCCGCCCCGCCGTCGCTCTGGGCGTTGGTGGTGAGGAGCGCCGCTTCGAGTTCGACCAGGCGCGCCGCGACCATGATGGGGAACCGGACGTAGACGGAGCGCCCTGCCTGGTTGAGGAGTTCAGCGGCAGCGAGGAAGGTCGCGTTGCTGGCTTCGTTCAGGGCCTCCGTGTCGTTGTCGCGGCGGGCCTTGACCAGGTGCTGGGCGGCCTCGCGGACGAGCCGGGCCGCGTCGGAGTCGTACTCCTCAAGGGCGTTGGCCGTGGCCGGCACTCCCTCGAACAGGTTGCGGTTGATGTTGCGCATGGCGCGGATGTCGTTCATCACTGGGGGCTCCCGAGGGAAGAGAGGGGGGCGGCCCGCTGGGGGCCGCCCCGGGTGGATGGTCAGGCGGTGGCTGGGGGCACCGGCCTCGTCGCCGAGGCCGGTGCCGCCCGGGTGGATGGTCAGGCCGCGATGGCGACGGGCTGCGCGTCGGCGTCGGCGTCCTTCTCCTCCGAGTCCGGGGCGGGCTGGTGCCCCGGCTCGTCGGCGGCCTCGGTCTGCGGGGTGGCGGCAGGCGCCGCCTCCGTCTCCGAGCTGTCGTCGGCGGGCTCCAGACGGGCCAGTGCGGCGTCGGCCTCCGCGACCAGGTCGGGGGCAGCCGCCGCGGGGTTGACCATGATCTCGCTGGCGTCGGCGTGAGCCTTGGCCTGGCGGAGGTTGAAGCGGGCCTTCTGCACGAAGCCAGCGACCCTGTCCATCTGCTCCAGTCGCTTGCCCACCTGCCCCTCCAGTACGCGGGCCAGCTCCATCGGGTCGGCCTTGCCGACGCTGTCCAGCAGATCGCACATGCGCTCGATCTCGTCGAGGTCGCTCTTGGTCTTGGCCTGTGCGCGGGTGCGCTGGGCCTTCTCCTCGGGGGTCATCTCCTCGACGTCGACCATGGAGTCCTGCTGGGCCGCCTTCTCCTGCTTGCGCATGGCGTAGGCGATGTGGACGAGCTGGTTGTCGCTCTTGTCGCCCTTCTTCCAGTCCTCGAAGACGGCCTTCTGGTTGTCCCGCGAGAGGGCGGCGATCTGGACGGCGGCCTGGGTGCCGATGTGCCCGAGGTCGACGGCCGTCTGAATCTCGGGGCGGAGGGCGAGCAGGGCCAGGCGCTGGTTGACGTACTGGACCGACTTGGCGAAGGTCTTCGCGACGCTGGCAGGGTCAGCACCCTCCTCCTCGTCCAGGACCTTCTTGAAGCCGCGCGCCTCTTCCAGCGGGAGCATGTCCTCGCGGTTCAGGTTCTCGGCCATGGCCTTCTTGAAGGAGTCCAGGTCGCTGATCTCGACGTCACCCTCGGCGAGCAGGATCTTCGCCTCGATGGTGATGTTGCCCGCCATCTCGTTGGCGCGGTAACGGCGCTCACCGGCGACCAGTTCGTAGCCGCCCTCGTCGGCCTTGCGGACGACGATGGGCTGCATCAGTCCGTGCTTCTTGATCGAGTCGGCCAGCTCGGTCAGGGCCTCCTCATTGAAGGTCTTGCGCGGCTGGTTCGGGTTGGGGCGGACCTGGCGCATCTTCAGGGCGGCGTACTTGTGCGGCATTTCGGACTCCCAAGAGGTCGGTGGGGGCTGCTTCTCCCCTTTTCCTTCTAGTTCTATTCTATATGCATTACGGGGAGGGGTCTACAATTTTCGAGAAGTTTTTGCAGGTCAAACGCGTGAGCACGGACCTCCCCCGGGAAGCCCGCCCTCGCTATTCGCCGGTCAGCCTGCGACTGCGCCACACAGCCGCTCGGCGTCACAGCCGGCCCGCTCCGGGTCGACGACCGACAGGGCACCCAGCGCGTCGAGCGCCGCCCGCACATCCAGGGCGACGTTCTCCCTGCCACCAGACTCTGCCAATCGGGCCAGCACGCGCTCCAGCTCGATCCCCACCCGTTCCTCCCCGCGTTGCAGCGTTCCGCCTCCACGACGAGCGACGGCCCACTTAGATCCCCACACAACAAATCTCACGGCACACATCAAGCGATTCAGGGGCCCCGGTCACAACCTCGCAACCTGGAGAGCGGAAGGAGCGTAGGGGCCCGCATGCTGTGTAACGCGATGCACTGACGGTCTAACAGATCTTGCTTCGCGACCCAGTCTATTGTCAACCAACATAGACATTAAGCTGTCCCACGAGTCTCACTCCTCACACCACCCGATCTGCCCGCCACCCCTTCCGGGCCTCCGCACCCCCGAAGGAGCGTCCAGCACCATGCCATCCGGTCCGGATGTCCCCCTCGCCAGCAAGCTCGCCCTGCTGCTGCGCCGCAAGACCGAGGCGAACGGCAAGACCCCAAGCACCCGCGCACTGGCCGCCGCGACGGCCGAGGGGCCCGGCGAGCGACCTGCGATGACCCACCAGGTCGTGAACGACCTGCTGAACGGCGTCAAGTCGAACCCTTCGACGTCACAACTGCGTGGCCTCGCACGAGCATTCGACTGTCCGGTAGCTTTCCTACTGCCCGGTTACAACGGTTTGACCTCCCTGTCGGTCTATGAGGAGCAACAAGACGCCCGTGAGGCGCTTCGACTAGTCCACGACCTGGGGGAGGCTGGAGCCGCTGAACTCCTTGAGGCCGCTCGTGAGATTCGGCTACGTCACGGACGTAGCGATCTCACCGTCCCCGAGGTTCCCGAACCCATGCCGCCTATCGCTGAACCACCGCGGCCAGGCCGGCGACGGCGGCTCAGCTTCACCGAAGCGGCAGAACGGGCGGTCTCTGATCTGGAAGGAACGTGAATGGACGGCATCGTCTTCGGCTTGTCCGCGCTCTTTGGCATAGCGGGCACAGTGCTCTCTGCCAGGGAAGCCTGGCGCCAGCGCGGCCGGAACGACTACCGCATCGCCCGCTTCGCCCGCACCGTGGCATTCGGCGTCTGCACGATCGGGGTCGTCTTCGCCATCCCCCCGGTCGAAGACCTCGTCGAGTCCATGACCGGCATGAACAACGCTGCCAAGCTCGGAGCGCACTTCTGCGCCGTGCTCTGGTGCGGCAGCCTTCAGCTCATGCTCGTCGACTGGTCGTACAACCACGAGGTGCTGAAGGCCAGTCTGTACGCACGGATCGCGTTCGCTGCCTGCGTCCTCACCGCGATGCTGCCGCTGTTCGTCGCCACCACGAACGAGAGCATTGAGTTCACGACGGAGCACGCGGCAGTTCCGGGCGTCACGGTCTACCTCATGGTCTACCTGGCCTACGTGGCGATCACGTGCGGCGAGATCGCGTTCCTCTGCTCCGGCATGGCTCTGTCGGCGCGGCGGAGCGGACACATCTGGTCGGCACGCGGCCTGGGCATGTCGGCCGCAGCAGCCATCCTGGGTGTCGCGTACGCGGCCAGCAAGGGCTCGTACCTGGTGAGCCACTACCTCGGCCACCCCTGGCCGCTGCGCGCCGAGGAGGTCGCCTCGCCCGCCCTGGCCGGTCTCGCCGTCATCGCGCTCATCACGGGCCTGACCATGGCGATGGTCGGTAGGCGCATCTCGTCCCGTAAGGCGTCCGTTTCAGCGGGCGTCTGACAGGCCGGGCAGCTTGCGCCAGTGCAGGACAACCCTGCCAGGCTCAACGGTGCGGACTCCTCGGGCCCTCGCGGGGAAGACCTCGACGTTTTCCAGGAACAACCTCACGATGGCTCTCTTGGACGCGGACGGCGCCGTGTTCCACCACCGCACCAGGTCCTTGGCGTTGCCGAGGGAGAAGTCCGCCATCTGCTCGGCGTACCGCAGGCGCGATCGGGTGTCCTTCAGGTTGGCCGTGATCTCACGATCGGCGGCCACGAACGCCTCACTGCTAATCTGCCGCTGGCCGTAGAGGGTCGCCGCTTCACCGCGGCGGCCCTCCAGCTCTTCGATGGTTGCCTTCATCTTCTCGACCTGGGCGCGGACGGCAGCCTGAGCCTTGAGGATCTGGTCGCGGATGCCGGGCTTGAGGAGTTCGGCCACAACGTACTCGCCGACGTAGTTCTCCAGAAGCTCGGCATCGATTCGGACCTCGCCGCAACCGCCCCGACCGTCCTTGTCCTTTGGGCGGCAGCGGTACCCGGGCGTCCCGGCGTTCGTGCGTGCCCCTTGGAGAGCCCAGGTGCACTTGCCGCACGTACTGGCGCCGTCCACCAGGAGGTAGTCGTGGGGCGGGGCCGCGTCAGCCGTCTTCCGGCTCTGATCCCGCGCTTGGAGGGCCTTGAACTCTTCCGGGGTGATGGCGCCCGGATGGCCGGCGTCGACGAGTTCACCGTCTTCGTCATAGCGCAGCCCGGCAATGGCCGGGTTCCGGAAGAGGCGTCCGACCGAGGCGTCCTTCCACTCTCCTCCGAGCGTGCCCCGGTAGCCCTCGCCGTTCGCCCAGACGGCGATGTCCGCATTCGACTGGCCGCCCTCGACCGCCCGGCTGACCATCTGGCGAAGCGGGCCCACCTCGTCATCACGTAGCCGACGACGCGACGCGTCGTCGAAACCGTAGAGCCGTGGCATGCGGTCGTCCGTTCTTCTCTGGTGCCTCCTAGCCGCCCGATCCTAGGCCACAGGCTTGTGAACAGGGCCGTGACCTAGGGGATCGATACACCAAAGCTACGTGATCACTGCGCGGGCGGCGTCACTTCGAGCACTCGCCACAGCGCGGCAGTAGGGACTCGCACCGTGCTGCCCATCGTGAGCGTCTGCACGGGGAACGAGCCCTCCTTGATCAAGTTGTAAGCCTTGTGCACACCGATACCCAGCGCCCGCGCAGCCGTCGTGACGTTCACAGTCGGCGGCAGCGCGAGCAGTTCGTCCAGGGTCATGGCACTGGCCCCAGATTCCGTTGCTACAGAAGCGTTCTTCGTGGTCATTCCCGTTGTCGCGTTCTCCCCCGCGCCAACGCTCCATAAGGATACGCCAACACTGGAGTGTTGGGGCAAGATAGAGCAGCGGTTCGACAAGGACCCGCACAGAAGATCCACAAGCGAAAGCCACGAAGGGGATGTTCGTGTTCGATCCCAGCTACTACCGGCGCTGCGCGTGCAAGGCACCGGCCGTCGACGAGGACGGCTCTCCCATACTCAACGCCAGCGGCAAGCCGAAAATGCGCATGCTTGACGCAAACTGCCCGAATCTCCCGCAGAAGGGGCATGGTACTTGGTACTTCTACTTCGAGCTCGAAGCCGGGGAGGGTGGCAAGCGTCGGCGCGTGCGGCGAGGTGGATTCGCCACGAAGAACGATGCGAAGGCGAAGGCGGAGGAGGTCTACCGCGACGTCATCGGAGGCGCTGATGTGCTCAGCGACGCCACCGTGGGCGAGGACCTGCATGGCTGGCTCAAGAGGAAGAGGGGCCTGGCCCGCACCACCCGGCACGGGTATGAGGAGCACATCACCCTCTACCTCGAACCGCACCTCGGGCACATCAAGCGGCGGGACCTCAAGCTGCGCCACGTCGAGGCGATGTACGACGCGATCGAGCGAGAGAACTCCGAGCGGCTGCTTCACCACGCCAAGGTGGTGGAGTTGGAGGAGGCACGCGACGCCGCCCACACGGCGTGGGTTCGCGCCGCGGGCAAGAAGGAGGAGCGCCGCGCCACGCGCCGGGCCTACCTGGCTGCCAACGCCGCTCTCCGCGAGGGACGCAAGGGCAAGCGGAAGATCACCAGCGCCGCGACGATGCACCGCATCAACGCCACCCTCAGCTCGTTCCTGGGCAGCGGCATCAAGCGCGGCGAGTACGCGACCAACTGGGCGGCCATGGTCGAGCTGCCGGCGGTCAGGCGTCCCAAGGCCCTGGTCTGGACACCCGAGCGGGTCGAAGAGTGGAAGCGAACCGGCCAGAAGCCCAGCCCCGTCATGGTCTGGACCCCGGAGCAGACCGGCCAGTTCCTCGACTTCATCTCTGACGACCGGCTCTGCGGCATGTGGCACGGGTTCGTCTTCCGTGGTCCTCGGCGCGGCGAGATGTGCGCTCTGCCCTGGACGGAGGTCAGCCTCTCCGGTTCCTGGTTCCGGATCTCCGCACAGATCGTGGAGATCGCGTACCGGCAGTACGACGAGGCCCCGAAGCAGGACAGCGTCCGCACCGTCACCCTCGACTCCCAGACGCGCGCGAAGTGGGGGGAATGGCGGGTCACCCAGGGCAAGGAACGTGAGCAGTGGTCCGGCGAGGACGCCTGGGTCGAGAGCAACCGAGTCTGGACACACGAGAACGGCGAACCTCTGCACCCCGACTGGATAAGCAGACGCTTCAACCGGCTCGTGGAGCTGTCCGGGCTTCCGCCTATCCGGCTGCACGACACGCGGCACCTGTCGGCCACGCTGGCGCTTCTCGGCAAGGCCGACATCAAGGTGGTCCAGGAGCGGCTTGGACACAGCTCCCGGCAGATCACCTCAGACACCTACACGAGCGTCCTGCCTCAGCTTCTGACCGCAGAGGCGGAGTCGACGAGCGCAGTCGTGCCTCGGTCCCCGCAGAAGAAGAGCCCTCCGAACGAGGAGCAGAACGAGCCCGAGAGCGAGGCCGAGGAGGGCCCCGGCGAGGCTCCCGAGGCCGACGAGGATGGGCCGGACGAGGGACTGCGTCCCGCCGCGTGACCTGCGTCCTCAATTTGTCCTCACGATCATGAAACGATGATCGACAAGGGTCGCCAAGGTCCTGTCCGCAGTCGCCCCGACCAGCAAAGTTGCTGGTCAGAACGTTTCTGCGTCACCACTAGGTGGTGGGGCGGGTGGGACTCGAACCCACGGCCGACGGATTATGAGTCCGCTGCTCTAACCGGCTGAGCTACCGCCCCCAACGGCGCGTCGCGCACATGTGTGCGCGCCGTCTGCCGCAGCATAGCCGCTCATACGATCTCCTGCTTCGGATGGTCGGTAAGACCACGATCATGAGGACAGCGCTGCCGCCCAGGCGGTTCCACGCCGGGAAGACAACATGAGAAAGGGCCCCCGCGGGGCCCTCTTCCCTCTCTGCTCCCCCGGCTGGACTCGAACCAGCAACCCTCCGGTTAACAGCCGAATGCTCTGCCAATTGAGCTACAGGGGATCGCGCTCCCCCGACTGGACTCGAACCAGTAACCTGCCGGTTAACAGCCGGCTGCTCTGCCAATTGAGCTACAGGGGATCGTCGCGTGTGCACCGAACGTACCCACCCCGGGCGTTCCCGGGCGGCGCTCGCTCGCTGCGACACATACATTAGCGCAAGCAGGGGGGTGCTCCGCCAATCGGTTCCCCCCGGTGACCACGCGGTGAGCTCCGGGCAGGCGCCCGGGGTGATCGCAGGGTGATCTCGGGGCCTCGCGGGTAGGCGAGCACCGCAAGCTCACGGTCCGTATCGAATCGGCGTCGGCGACGACGCCTGCGAAGGGTGGCAGCCATGCGCTACCGGCTCACGTTCATGGCCGGACTCGGTGTGGGATACGTGCTCGGCGCGCGGGCCGGGCAGGAGCGTTACGAGCAGATGAAGAAGTCGGCGCGGGAGTTCGCGCGGAACCCCGCCGTGCGGAACGCGGCGGAGTCCGCCGCGCAGACGAGCCGCGAGGTGGCGGGCAAGGCGCTGCACGCGGTGAGCGACAAGGTCGGCGACCGGATGCCCGACGCCGTTGCCGAGCGGGTGCGGTCACTCCGGGAACGGAGTCAGGGCGGCGAGGACGACTGGGGCACGAGCAATACGTAGCCCGCCTCCCGCACCGGCCGCACCCGAGCCCCGTGCCTTCCGGCGCGGGGCTCGCCCGTGGGGAAGGGCCGGCGGCCCGCCCCTGAGGGGCACGGCAGGCGCCGCCCCCGCCCCGTTGCGCGGCCCTCGGCCGTGCGAGTGGCGCGAGTGCGGCAGAATCTGAGGGCATGGGGATAGTCGCCGGGTTGGACAGTTCGTCCGCATTCACTCGCATCGTCGTCTGCGACGCGGACACGGGCGCCGTACTGCGCCAGGGATACGCACCGCATCCCGTCGAGGCCAAGGCCACCGACGTCGATCCGCAGGCGTGGCTGCTCTCACTGGGCGAGGCCGCGGCCGGGGGGCTACTCGAGGGCGTGCAGGCCATCGGCGTATCCGCGCAGCAGCACGGGCTGATACCGCTGGACTCGTCCGGTGCGCCCGTACGGCCCGCCATGGTGGGGAACGACAAACGGGCCCAGGCCGCGGCGGCCGATCTGGTGGAGGCGTTCGGCGGGCGGCAGGCGTGGGCCGAGGCCGTCGGCTGCGTACCCCAGTCCGGACTGCCCGTCTCGAAACTGCGCTGGCTGGCGCGGACCGAACCGGATGCGGCGCGGCGCACCGCGCTGGTGCTCCAGCCCCATGACTGGCTGGTGTGGCAGCTGCTCGGCAGGCCGGTGCGGAGGACGACGGACCGCGGCGCGGCGTCCGCGACCGGGTACTGGTCCGCGGGCACCGGCTCGTACCGGCCCGATCTCGTCGAGCTCGCGCTCGGACATCAGGCGGCGCTGCCCGAGGTGCTGGGCCCGTCCGACGCCGCCGGGACGACGCCGGAGGGACTGCTGATCTCGGCCGGCACCGGCGAGACCATGGCCGCCGCGTTCGGGCTGGGGCTCGCGACCGGCGACGCGGTGGTGTCCCTCGGCGCCACCGGTTCCGTGATGGCGATCCACCACGAGGCGCTCGCCGACCCGTCCGGGATGATCACGTCGTTCGCCGATGCGACCGGCATGCATCTCCCGGTGGTGCACACGCTCAACGCCGTACGCGCGCTCCGCGGCACCGCCGAGATGCTCGGCGTCGAGGATCTCTCCGAGCTGTCGGCGCTGGCCATGAAGTCCACCCCGGGCGCCTCCGGCCTGGTGCTGCTCCCCTATCTGGAGGGCGAGCGCACCCCGCACCTGCCGCACACCGCGGGCACTCTGACGGGACTGCGGCGCGAGTCGATGAAGCCCGAGCATCTGGCGCGTGCCGCGTTCGAGGGCATGCTGTGCTCGCTGGCCGACGCGCTGGACGTGCTGCGCGGACGCGGAGTGGTGGTGCGCCGGGTGTTCCTGCTGGGGCAGGCCGCGGAGCTGCCGGCGGTCCAGGCCGCCGCCCCCGCGATCTTCGCCGCGCAGGTGGTCGTGCCGCAGCCCGCCGACTACGCGGCGCTGGGCGCGGCGCGGCAGGCGGCGTGGGCGCTCGGGACGGCGCAGGGGACGCTCGCCCCGCACACCCCGCCGTCCTGGCAGGGCGCGGCCGCTCAGGTCTTCGAGGCGGGTGACGAACTCTCCGTCGGCCAGGCGGTGCGCCAGCAGTACGCCGCGACGCGCGAGCAGATCCACCCGGGGGCGTTCAACCCCTGACCGGTGGCGCGGTCCTCGGGCCGCCGGGGGCCCGGACCGGCCCGGTGCCGAAGCGCCTCGGCCGGCGGCTGCCGTTCGACGCCGCCCGGCACGTTGATCGGCCCGTACGCGGCCGGCCCGGTGGTCGCGGGCCCCGTCGGCCCGATCTGCCGGTGGCGACGAGCTCGGCGCAGGCCCGCGGCGGCCGGGCTGAAGCCGTGCCCCGCGTGGCAGGACGTGCCGCGCGCCGTACCGGCGGTGCCGCACGAGCCGGGCGGGCCATGCGCGACGGCTCGCCGCCACCGGGCGGGTACGCGGCGGGCCGGGATCAAGCGGGGCGTCCGACCGGGCGGAGCGCGACCGGGTGCCGGCGCGCCGGCCTCGACCCACGGGCGCCTTCTTGACCTGGCCTTGGCGAAAACCCTTGGGCAGCCGGTGGTCCGGTACCGGAGTATGGGAGGCGACTCCACGAATGCCGCCGAACCGAGAGACAGCCGCGCGTGCTCATACGACTCCTCCGGACGTTCCTGCGTCCCCACCGAGAGGCGATCACCCTGCTGGTGGCGCTGCAACTGCTCCAGACCGGCGCCACCCTCTATCTGCCCACGCTGAACGCGGACATCATCGACAACGGTGTCGTCCGGGGTGACACCGGGTACATCCTGACGTTCGGCGCGCTGATGATCGCCGTCAGCGTCGTCCAGGTCGTGTGCAACGTCGGAGCCGTGTACTACGGCGCGCGGACCGCGTCCGCGCTCGGACGGGACGTGCGGGCCGCCGTGTTCGACCGGGTCCAGTCGTTCTCGGCGCGCGAGGTGGGGCACTTCGGCGCCCCGTCACTGATCACCCGTACGACCAACGACGTCCAGCAGGTCCAGATGCTGGTGCTGATGGCGTTCACGCTGATGGTGTCCGCGCCGATCATGTGCGTCGGGGGCATCGTGCTGGCCCTGTCCCTCGACGTTCCGCTGTCGGCGGTGCTGCTCGCGGTCGTCCCGGTCCTCGGCATCTCCGTGTCGCTGATCGTCAGGAGGATGCGACCGCTGTTCCGCACCATGCAGGAACGGCTCGACACCGTGAACCGCGTGCTGCGGGAACAGATCTCCGGCAATCGCGTGATCAGGGCGTTCGTGAAGGACGGCTACGAGGAGGACCGTTTCCGCGGGTCGAACACCGAGCTGATGGACGTGTCGATGGCGACCGGCCGCCTGATGGCGCTGATGTTCCCGATCGTGATGACCGTCGTGAACGTGTCGAGTGTCGCCGTCGTCTGGTTCGGCGCCCACCGCATCGACAGCGGCGGAATGCAGATCGGCGCGCTCACCGCCTTCCTCGCCTATCTGATGCAGATCGTCATGGCCGTGATGATGGCCACCTTCATGTTCATGATGGTGCCCCGCGCCGAGGTCTGCGCCGAGCGCATCGAGGAGGTCCTGGCGACCGGGTCGAGTGTCGTGCCGCCGCTCGCACCCGTGCGTGAGACGGCGCGCCACGGCCATCTCGAGGTCCGCGGCGCCGGCTTCCGCTACCCGGGCGCGGAGGAACCCGTGCTGCGCGGGGTGGACCTGGTGGCCCGGCCCGGTGAGACGACCGCGGTCATCGGCTCGACGGGCAGCGGCAAGTCGACCCTGCTGGGGCTGGTTCCACGGCTGTTCGACGTCACCGACGGCGCGGTCCTCGTCGACGGGGTGGACGTGCGGGAGCTGGACCCGGAGCTGATGGCGCGGACCGTCGGGCTCGTACCGCAGAAGCCGTACCTCTTCTCCGGGACGGTGGCCACGAACCTCCGCTACGGGAATCCCGAGGCGACCGACGAGGAGCTGTGGCGGGCGCTGGAGGTCGCGCAGGCCGCCGACTTCGTGCGCGGGCTCGACGGCGGGCTCGACGCCCCCGTCGCCCAGGGCGGCACGAACGTGTCGGGCGGTCAGCGGCAGCGCCTCGCGATCGCGCGGACGCTGGTGCAGCGGCCGGAGATCTACCTGTTCGACGACTCCTTCTCCGCGCTGGACTACGCGACCGACGCGGCGCTGCGCGGCGCGCTGGCGCTGGAGACGGCCGAGTCGACGGTGGTGATCGTCGCGCAGCGGGTGTCGACCATCCGCGACGCCGACCGGATCGTGGTCCTCGACGAGGGCCGGGTCGTCGGCACGGGCCGCCACCACGAGCTGATGGCGGGGAACGAGACGTACCGGGAGATCGTCCTCTCCCAGCTGACCGAGGCGGAGGCTGCCTGATGGCCGGTCCTGGCGGACGCATGATGATGGGCCAGTCCGGCGAGCGGTCCATGGACTTCAAGGGCTCCGGGCAGCGGCTGCTGAGGCAGTTGCTGCCGGAGCGGCGGGCCCTGTGGGTGATGGTCACGGCCGGTGTGCTGAGCGTGGGGCTGTCGGTGATCGGGCCGTGGATCCTCGGCAAGGCGACCGATCTCGTCTTCGCGGGCGTCGTGGGCCGGGAGATGCCGGCCGGACTGTCCCGGGACCAGGCCGTCGAGGCGCTGCACGAGCGCGGTGACGGCGGCCTGGCGGACATGCTGTCGGGGGTGGACTTCACGCCCGGCCGGGGCATCGACTTCACCGCCGTCGGCGGGGTGCTGCTCGTGGCACTCGCGGTGTTCGCGGCCGCGGGCCTGCTGATGCTGGTGTCGACGCGGGCGTCGATCCGGGTCATCAACCGGACCGTGTACCGGATGCGCGAGGACGTGCAGGCGAAGCTGGCGCGGCTGCCGCTGTCGTACTTCGACAGGGCCAAGCGCGGTGAGGTGCTGAGCCGGGCGACGAACGACATCGACAACATCTCGCAGACGATGCAGCAGTCGATGGGCCAGCTCATCAACTCCCTGCTGACGATCGTCGGCGTGCTGGTGATGATGTTCTGGATCTCACCGCTGCTGGCCCTGGTCGCGCTGGTGACCGTGCCTCTCTCGGTGGTGGTGGCCGCGAAGGTCGGCAAGCGCTCGCAGCCGCAGTTCGTCCGGCAGTGGCAGTCCACCGGCCGGCTCAACGCGCACATCGAGGAGATGTACACGGGCCACACCCTGGTGAAGGTCTTCGGGCGCCAGGGGGAATCGGCGAAGGACTTCGCCGAGCAGAACGAGGCGCTGTACGAGGCCGGGTTCCGGGCGCAGTTCAACAGCGGGATCATGCAGCCGCTGATGTTCTTCGTCTCCAACCTCAACTACGTACTGGTGGCGGTCGTCGGCGGACTGCGGGTCGCGTCCGGCACGCTGTCGATCGGCGACGTCCAGGCGTTCATCCAGTACTCGCGCCAGTTCTCGATGCCGCTGACGCAGGTGGCGTCGATGGCGAACCTGGTGCAGTCCGGGGTGGCCTCGGCCGAGCGGATCTTCGAACTGCTGGACGCCGAGGAGCAGACCCCCGACCCGATCCGCGGGGCGCGTCCCGAGGAAACGCGGGGCGCGGTCGCGCTGGAGAGGGTGTCCTTCCGCTACGACCCGCGGAAACCGCTCATCGAGGATCTGTCGCTGGCGGTGGAGCCCGGTCAGACGGTCGCGATCGTCGGCCCGACGGGCGCGGGCAAGACCACGCTCGTCAATCTGCTGATGCGCTTCTACGAGGTGACGGGCGGCCGGATCACCCTGGACGGGGTCGACGCGGCCACGATGTCCCGGGACGACCTGAGGGCCGGGATCGGGATGGTGCTGCAGGACACCTGGCTGTTCGGCGGCACGATCGCGGAGAACATCGCCTACGGCAGCGCGCGCGAGGTCACCCGGGAGGAGATCGAGGAGGCGGCGCGGGCGGCCCACGCCGACCGCTTCATCCGGACCCTTCCCGACGGCTACGACACGGTCATCGACGACGAGGGATCCGGTGTGAGCGCCGGGGAGAAGCAACTGATCACCATCGCCCGGGCGTTCCTGTCCGAACCGGTGATCCTGGTGCTGGACGAGGCCACGAGCTCGGTCGACACCCGCACCGAGGTGCTGATCCAGAAGGCGATGTCCCGGCTCGCCGACGGACGTACGTCCTTCGTGATCGCGCACCGGCTCTCCACCGTCAGGGACGCGGACGTGATCCTGGTGATGGAGAACGGGTCCATCGTCGAGCAGGGTACGCACGACCAGCTGTTGGCGGCGGACGGCGCGTACGCTCGGCTGTACGCCGCGCAGTTCGCACAGGCGGTCGCCGAGGTCGACTGACCCGCGACGACCGGCGGAGCCCCACGGGGAACGACGGGAGCGGCGCGTACGACGGGGAACGGGGAGACCGGATGGAGAGGAAGTCAGGCACGGGGGTGGCGCTCGGGATCTCGCTGGGCATGGCCTTCGGGGTCCCGATCGGGTTCGCTTTCGACAACCTGGGGCTGGGCATCGGGCTGGGCATGGGGCTGGGCGTCGCCATCGGCGCGGGCGTCGAGGCGCGCAACGCGCGGTCCTCCGAGGGGCCCTCCGACGGCGACGCTCAGTCCAGATAGCCGCGCAACTGGTCGGCGTAGGCGTGGTCGCGCAGCTTGCCGAGCGTCTTGGACTCGATCTGGCGGATGCGTTCCCGGGTGACGCCGAAGATCCGGCCGATCTCCTCCAGGGTGCGGGGCCGGCCGTCGGCCAGCCCGTAGCGCAGCTGGACGACCTTGCGCTCACGCTCGCCGAGCGTGGAGAGAACGGCTTCGAGGTGCTCCCGGAGCAGCAGGAACGCGGCTGACTCCACGGGTGACGCGGCGTCGCCGTCCTCGATGAGGTCGCCGAGGGAGACGTCGTCCTCCTCGCCGACCGGCGCGTGCAGCGACACCGGTTCCTGGGCGAGCCGCAGGACCTCGCCGACGCGTTCGGGGGCGAGGTCGAGCTGGGCGGCGACCTCCTCGGAGGTCGGCTCGTAGCCGCGTTCCTGGAGCATGCGGCGCTGGACCCGCACGACGCGGTTGATGAGTTCCACGACGTGGACCGGCACGCGGATGGTCCGTGCCTGGTCGGCGAGGGCCCTGGACATGGCTTGGCGGATCCACCAGGTCGCGTACGTCGAGAACTTGTAGCCGCGCGCGTAGTCGAACTTCTCCACCGCGCGGATCAGTCCGAGGTTGCCCTCCTGGACGAGGTCGAGCATCGTCAGCCCGCGGCCCACGTACCGCTTGGCCACGGAGACCACGAGTCGCAGATTGGCCTCGATCAGCCGGCGCTTGGCCATCCGGCCCATGACGACGAGCCTGTCCAGGTCGAGGGCGAGCTGGGAGTCCAGGTCGGGGGTGTTGCCCAGCTTCTCCTCTGCGAAGAGGCCCGCCTCGACCCGGCGGGCGAGATCCACCTCCTCGGCGGCGGTGAGCAGCGGGATGCGCCCGATCTCCCGCAGGTACTGCCGGAACAGGTCCGACGAGGGGCCGGCCCCGCCGATGTCCGCACGGGGCGGCGACGCGGGAGGCTCGGCCAGTTCCGCCGTCCCCGTGGCGACGTGCGACGCGGGAGGCTCGGGCAGCTCATCAGTCCCCCTGGCGACGTGCGACGCGGGAGGCTCGGCCAGTTCCGCCGTCCCCGGGCCGTTCTCTGCCGCCACGACGTCCGGCACCGGCGGGGGCTCGTTCTCGGGGTGGTGCGCTGCCCGGCTCTGCGGCGGGACCGCCGCGACCGGTTCGGCTTCGGTCAGGGTCCGGGTCTGCACAGGAGCGACCTCCAGGCTGGGTGCTGCCGGTCGGGGGGCAGGCGGCAGCGGGACGGGGACGGCGGCCGGGCCGCTGTCCGTCCCGTACACGATGAGCGGATCCGCGGGGTTGAGTGGCCCACCTGCCGTGGGCCGGCCGCGCTCCGGGGACTCAGGCACCGCACCCCAGTGTGGGGTACGACACATCACCGCCACGAGGGGCGTGCGGTGACTTTTTGCGTCCGGTCCGTGACCGCGCGGTTACCGGCGTGCGGACGGTACGGGGTGGGGCGGCGTGGGGTCCCGGCGGCGGAGGCGGAAGGACCCGCACGGGCCGCCGTCCTCCCGGGGGCCCGGTCCGCCTGCGGCGTCCGGCTACAGCGCGTCCGCGCCGCGGTTGCGGAGCGACTGGCCGTACTGCTGGAGCACCCACAGCTCGTTCTGCACGGCGGCGGCCTGTTCGGGGTCGGCGTGGGCACCGAGGCGCGCGAGGGCGCCCTGGACGTCGCGGATACGGCGGTCGACGGCGCGCAGCCGGACCTGGACGAGCTGGACGCCCGCGTAGCCCTCGTCGACGGTCCTGGAGTGGACGGCCTCGACCGCGAGTTCGGTGACCATCGCGCGGACGGAGTCGTCGGGCGCGGCCTCCCGGACGCGGGCCAGATAGGCGGGCGGATCGGGGACGCCGAACTCGGCGCCACCCGCGTCGGCGATCGCATGGCGCACGGCGGCGTACGGCGGGGCCGTGAACTCGTCGGCCCCGTAGGCGTCGAAGGCCGGCGAGACCAGCTCCGGGTGCTGGAGCGCGAGCTTCAGCAGTTCGCGCTCGGTGCGGTGGGCCGGGCTGCGCAGGTTGAGCGCGGGCCCGCCGGTCCGTGGCGAGGGGGGCGCGGTGTCGTAGGCCTGCGTGTGGCGCGCCGGGGCCGGCCCCTGGCCTCCGCCGCTCCCCCGCTCCCGCGCCCACCGGGCGAGCTGGGAGACCCGACGGACCACGAACTGGGTGTCGAGGATGCCGAGGAGGCCGGCGAGCTGGACGGCCACCTCGTGCTGGGAGGCGCTGTTCTTGATCCGCGCGACGATGGGCGCCGCCTCGTCGAGCGCGGCGGCACGGCCGACCGGGGTCTCCAGGTCGTAGTTCCTCACGATCTGCCGGATCGCGAACTCGAACAGCTGGTTGCGCGGCTCGGCGAGTTCCCGCACCGCCTCGTCGCCCTTGGCGAGCCGCAGATCGCACGGGTCCATGCCGTCCGGGGCGACGGCGATGAAGGTCTCGGCGGCGAACTTCTGGTCGTCCTCGAAGGCTCGCAGCGCTGCCTTCTGGCCGGCCGCGTCACCGTCGAAGGTGAAGATCACCTTGGCGCTGCCGTTGTCCATCAGCAGCCGGCGAAGGATCTTGATGTGTTCGCCGCCGAAGGCCGTGCCGCAGGTCGCGATCGCCGTCGTGACGCCGGCGAGATGGCAGGCCATCACGTCCGTGTACCCCTCGACGACCACGGCGCGGCTGGACTTGGCGATCTCCTTCTTCGCCAGGTCGATGCCGTAGAGCACCTGGGACTTGCGGTAGATCGCGGTCTCGGGGGTGTTCAGGTACTTCGGGCCGTTGTCGTCGTCGCGCAGTCTACGCGCGCCGAAGCCGACGAAATCGCCGGAGATGTCCCGGATCGGCCACATCAGCCGGCCGCGGAAGCGGTCGATGGGGCCGCGGCGGCCCTCCTGGGAGAGACCTGAGAGCAGCAGCTCCTTGTCGGAGAAGCCCTTGCCGCGCAGGAAGCGGGTGAGGTGGTCCCACCCGGCCGGGCTGTAGCCCACACCGAAGTGCTGCGCGGCCCCCTGGTCGAAGCCGCGCTCCGCGAGGAACTTCCGGCCGATCTCGGCCTCCGCGCCGTCGAGCTGCTCCACGTAGTACTGGGCCGCGATCCGGTGGGCCTCCACCAGCCGGATGCGCTCGCCGCGCTGGTGGGCCGGGTTGTACCCGCCCTCCTCGTAGCGCAGGGTGATGCCGGCCTGGGCGGCGAGGCGCTCGACCGCCTCGGAGAACGACAGATGGTCGACCTTCATCACGAAGGTGATGGTGTCCCCGCCCTCCTGGCAGCCGAAGCAGTGGAAGAGGCCCTTGCTCGGACTGACCTGGAAGGAGGGGGACTTCTCGTCGTGGAAGGGGCACAGGCCCTTGAGGTTGCCGCCGCCCGCGTTGCGCAGCTGGAGGTACTCGGACACGACGGAGTCGATGGGGACCGCGTCCCGCACCGCCTTCACGTCGTCGTCGTTGATCCTTCCCGCCACGCGTAAATCCTAAGGGGCGGGTGTGACTGCTCCGAGCGGTGTGCCCGGATCGGCGAGGGCGTCCGTGTCCACGGCGGTGCCGGAGCGGATCAGGCCCTGGATGCCCTCGGTGACGTCCCACACGTTCACGTTCATCCCGGCGAGGACCTTCCGGTCCTTCAGCCAGAAGGCGACGAACTCGCGCTTCCCGGCGTCGCCGCGCAGCACGACCTGGTCGTACGAGCCGGGCGGGGCCCAGCCGGAGTACTCCATGCCGAGGTCGTACTGGTCGGAGAAGAAGTACGGGATCCGGTCGTAGGAGACCTCGCGGCCGAGCATGGCGCGGGCGGCGGCGGGGCCGCCGTTCAGCGCGTTGGCCCAGTGCTCCACGCGCAGGCGGACACCGAGCAGCGGATGGTGCACGGCCGCGATGTCACCGGCGGCGTAGATGTCCGGGTCGGAGGTGCGCAGGGACGCGTCGACGGCGACGCCGCCGCCGTGCTCGCGGTCGACGAGCGCCAGTCCGGCGGCTTCGGCGAGGCCGGTGCGCGGGGCGGCGCCGATCGCGGCGAGGACGCTGTGGGCGGGGTGCTCGTCGCCGTCCTCGGTACGGGCGGCGAGCACCATGCCGTCCTGCCCGACGATCTCGGTGAGCCGGCTGCCGAAGTGGAAGCGGACGCCGCGCTCCCGGTGCAGATCGGCGAACAGCTGCCCCAGCTCCGGGCCGATGACCTGGTGCAGCGGCGTGGGCTCGGGCTCGACGACGGTGACCTCGGCCCCGTACCCGCGGGCGGCGGCCGCGGCCTCCAGGCCGATCCAGCCCGCCCCGGCGATCACCAGATGGCCGTTGTCGCGGCCGAGAGTGGCCAGAACCTGACGCAGCCGGTCGGCGTGGGCCAGCCTGCGCAGATGGTGGACGCCGGCCAGGTCCGTGCCCGGCACCTCGAGCCGGCGGGGCTCGGAGCCGGTGGCGAGGAGCAGCTTGTCGTAGTGGACGGTGGTGCCGTCGCCGAGGAGCACGGACCGGCCCTCCCGGTCGACGGCGGTGACGGACTGGCCGAGATGCAGCTCGACGTCGTGCTGGGCGTACCAGGCGGGCTCGTGGACGAAGACGGCGTCACGCTCCTCCTTGCCGGTCAGATAGCCCTTGGAGAGGGGCGGCCGCTCGTAGGGGTGGTCGCGTTCGTCACCGATGATGATCACCCGGCCGGTGAAGCCCTCGGCACGGAGGGTCTCCGCCGCTTTGGCCCCGGCGAGCCCCCCGCCCACGATGACGAAAGTCCGATGTGCATCGACCACTTGTTGCCTCCCTGTTCACCGCCGGGGTCCCGGAGGTGTCCTCCGGGATGACACAGCACGCTACGCCGCCCTCCTGCGAGCGTCCCGCACGGAGCGTGATGGCGGAAGAGGGGGCGCTCCGGTGGGCGTACCGGAACGGCCGGATCCGGCCCCCGTGACCGCCGTGCGCGGGACCGTGGCGGTGCGGGGCGGCCGCCGGAACCGGGCCGGACGGGCCAGATGGCCGCCGCGGGTCCGACCGTGCGGGCGCAACCGGTGCGACCGGGCGGGCTGCGGCGGAACGGCGTCGGGTGGTACCGCGCCGCCTGCCTCAGCCCGGCGCCCCGCCCGGACGGCCCCGCGGTCACGGCCGGACGGCCACCGCGGACCACCCGGCCTGCGGGCGGGCATGCGGCTCGCATCATCGCGCCGGACGCCCACCGCGGGTCACCGGGCGTGCGGGCAGACACACGGCCCACGGAATCAACCGGACGCCCACCACAGACCACCCGGCCTGCGGGCGGGCATGCGGCTCGCATCATCGCGCCGGACGCCCACCGCGGGTCACCGGGCGTGCGGGCAGACACACGGCCCACGGAATCAACCGGACGCCCACCACAGACCACCCGGCCTGCGGGCGGGCATGCGGCTCGCATCATCGCGCCGGACGCCCACCGCGGGTCACCGGGCGTGCGGGCGCAGCCGGTGGTGCAGGGCCCGGGCGGAGGCATCGGTGAGGGAGGCGATCTGGTCGACGATCACCCGCTTGCGGGCACGGTCGTCGGGGGCGCCGTCGAACATCGCGCGGAACTGCGGGTCCAGGCCCTCGGGCGCCCTGACGGCCAGTGCCTCGGCCAGCTCGGCGACGACGACGCGCTGGTCCGCGCGCAGGGCCTCCTGCTCCGCGCGCTGCATCACATAGCGGTCGGCGACCGCCTTGAGGACCGCGCACTCCAGGCGGGCCTCCTCGGGGACGACCAGCTCGGCCGCGTACCGGGTGAGCCAGCCGGTGCCGTACGCCTGCCGGGTGGCGCCCTCGGCGGCCAGGCAGAACCGGCCGATGAGCTGGCTGGTGGCGTCCTTGAGCCGGGCCTGGGCGACGGCCGAGCCGTCGTAGCCGTGCGGCCACCACTCCTGGTCGACGAGGCGGTCGAGGGCGTCCGCAAGGGCCTGCGGATCGGTCTCCCGGGGGACGTAGCGGCCGATGGCGACCGCCCAGATCCCCGCACGCTCGGTCTCGGACAGCAGCACGTTCGGGTCGATGTGGCCGGCGTGCAGGCCGTCCTCGAAGTCGTGGACGGAGTAGGCCACGTCGTCGGACCAGTCCATGACCTGGGCCTCGAAACATGTGCGGTACACCGGGGCGCCCTCCCGTACCCAGGCGAAGACCGGCAGGTCGTCCTCGTACACACCGAACTTCGGCGAGCCGGGGTCGGTGGGGTGGCCGCCCCGGGACCAGGGGTACTTGGTGGCCGCGTCGAGCGCGGCCCGGGTGAGGTTCAGCCCGACGCTGATCAGCTCGCCGCCCGACTCGGGAGTGGCGGAGGCGACCGCGCCGGAGCGGACGAACCGTTTCGGCTCGATCCTGGTGAGCAACCGCAGCGACTGGGCGTTGCCCTCGAAGCCGCCACAGTCCTCGGCGACCTCGTTCAGGGCCTGCTCGCCGTTGTGCCCGAAGGGCGGATGTCCCAGGTCGTGAGCGAGGCAGGCGGCCTCGACCAGGTCCGGGTCGCAGCCGAGGGCAGCGCCCAGCTCCCGGCCGACCTGGGCGCACTCCAGGGAGTGGGTCAGCCGGGTGCGGGGGCTGGGGTCCCAGGCCGCGCTGCGCGAGCCGGGCGTGACCACCTGGGTCTTGCCCGCGAGCCGGCGCAGCGCCGCGGAGTGCAGCACCCGCGCGCGGTCGCGCTGGAAGGCCGTGCGGCCGGGGCGCTTGTCGGGCTCGGGGGCCCAGCGCGCGGTGGCCGCGTCGTCGTACTCGCAGGGGTCGCGGGGATGCGCGCGGTGATCGGTGCGGTTGCCCGTGGTGCCTTCCATGCCCACGACGGTAACGGCAGCGGCCCGGGCCGGGCCCGACTTCAGACGGTGACCAGCCGCCGCGGGCCGGTCGGCGCGTACGGGGCGTTCCCGGCCTCGTCGTAACGCTGCAGCACGAGGCGGGCGAGCGCGGGGTGGGCGCCGAGCGGCGCGGCCGCCATCCATGGCGCGGCGCTCCGCGAGGCCGTGGCGAACCGGCCGGGCGCGGTGAAGTACGAGGCCAGCGCCACCCGGTGCCGGCCGCGCGCGGCGAGGGCGCGCAGCGCCTCGGGAACGGAGGGCGAGACGGCGGAGGCGTAGGCGGGGAGGACGGGCACACCGCCGAGGCGCTCGGCGAGCATCGCCGCGGTACTGCGGGCGTCGGCGGCCGACGCGGGGTCGCGTGATCCGGCGGCGGCGAGGACCACTCCGGCGCCGCGGCCGCCGTCCTCCGGACCGCGCCAGCCGGCCTCCACGAGCCGGTCGTGGAGCGCCTCCACGAGCAGGGGGTGCGGGCCGAGCGGCGGGGCGATCCGGGCCCGGAGCCCCGGCACGGCGGCGACGGCGGCGGGGATGTCGTGTTTCACGTGGAAGCCCCGGCCGAGCAGAAGCGGTACGAGCACCGCCTCTCGGCCGCCCAGACCGGCGAGGGTGTCCGGCAGCAGCGGTTCGTCGAGTTCGATGTGCCCGAGCCGCACGTCGGCACCGGGACGCAGCTCCCGCACCCGGTCGAGCAGCCGGGTCACGGTCCGCAGGGCACGGGGGTCCCGGCTGCCGTGGGCGACGGCCACGAGTACGGGGGCGGCGCCGGCGGGCCCGGTGGCCGCCCGGGTGGTGAACGGGTCGCCCGCGGCGGCGGACGAGAGGCTGGGAGAACTCATGGGCCTGCGAACTCCGTTGAGCTGGACGTGACTGAGCTGTGCCCCCAGTTGCGCGGTGATACGGGTGAGCAACTGCGCGGTGCTGTCGAGGGGCAGCGGGTTCGGGGCCAGTGACTCGCGAGGGTGTGCCGACTCCGTCATGAACCGATACTGCCCGGCGCAGGTTGCCGCGTCGTTGCGCCGTGGTGACGGATGTTTGCCGCGGCCTCACGGCGGCACGGGGGGCGATGTCAGCGGTGTCCGGGGTGGAGGGCGCCACCGGACGCGAAGGCGACGTCCGGAAGAGCACAAGTACCGAGACGCCCCCGGAGACACGTCAGCCACAGAAGACGCCACCGGACGCGAAGGCGACGTCCGGAAGAGCACAGGTACCGAGACGCCCCCGGAGACACGTCAGCTCGCGAGCCACACGCGCAGTTCGGGGCCGGGCACACAGCCCTGCCCGGCCGCCGCCTCCAGGTCCTCCCCGTGCTCGTAGCCGACGACGGGCATGCCCGGCCACAGGCGGGCAACGGTCGCGAGGCAGCCGGACCAGGCGCGGTCCGGGTCGCCGTCCGCGGCGAAGACGTTCGAGAGGCCGACGACGGACTCGCTGCGGCTGACCACCGCTCCGGCGACCGTGCGGCTGCCGCCGTCGGCGGTGCCGGCGAGGACGGTGACGCTACGGTCCGACAGGAGTCCCGGACGGAAGATCCCGGTCCGGGCCGTGTCGCCTCCGGACCACGCCGCCTCCCAGCGGTCGAGGGCAGGGGCGGTCCGTACGGGGCGCCAGACGACGTCGTCGGGTGCGACCGGTGCGGCGAGCACGGCGGGACGGTGGATCCACCGCGCCTGGAAGGCCACGCCGAAACCGTCGGCCGAGAGGTCCAGCCGCCCGAAGCTGTCCTTGACCGAACAGCCCGCCCCCGTGAGGTCGATCGCTCCCAGCACCTCGCGCTGCGTGGCGTCCGGGGCGAGGGTGACGGCGTCCGGGTAGAACGGCGGGGTGCGCCGCTCGCTGGTCCAGGCCCGGTCACCGAACACCCCGGGGATCCCGTGCGCACGGCACATCGCGTGGCACCACTCGGCATTGTTCCGGGCGGAGACAGTGATCATGGCTCGATCATGCCGCATCCGCGGCGCACCGGCGTCATGTCCCGGAGCGGAGACCGCTGTTCCGCCTCGGATTACGGCGTCTGCAGGCGGTCGCAGCCCTTCCAAACGACGAGCCGGGGAGTTCTCCCGCTCACATCGAGCGGACGGGCGAACCTTTGCACCCCGCCGAACGTCGGAGGAGGTGAGCCGACGAACCAGGGGGTCATCGATGCGGAAGTTCCCGCCAGGAGCGTTCCCGCCGCGCAGACTGCGGCCGCGCGGACCCGTGCGGCCCGGATCTCCGCCGGACGGGCCCGCGGTGCACGAGTCCGTGCCGGACCGGCCCGCGCGGCGCGGGTTCCCGCCGGGCGGACCGGCGCCGAAGCGGCTGCTGCCGAGCAGGCTGGTGCCCCGGACCCGGCGCGGGCAGCGGCGGACCGTGCAGGCGCTGATGCTCGCGTCGGTGCTCGCACTCGCCCCGGCGACCTGGCTGCACGCGGTGGCCGACAGCCGCACCGGCACGGTCGCCGGCGCCCCCGCGCGCGAGGTCGCGGTGGTGTTCGGCGCCGGGCTGTGGAAGGGTCGGCCGACCCCGTACCTCGCCCACCGGCTGGACACCGCCGCCGAGCTGTACCGCTCGGGCAAGGTGAAGGTCGTCCTCGTCACCGGCGACAACAGCCGGGCGGAGTACGACGAGCCGGACGCGATGCGCACGTACCTCGTGAGGCGCGGTGTGCCGGACGGCCGGATCGTGAGCGACTACGCGGGCTTCGACACCTGGGACTCCTGCGTCCGCGCCAAGAAGATCTTCGGTGTCGACCGGGCCGTGCTCGTGACCCAGGGCTTCCACATCAAGCGTGCGATCGCGCTGTGCGACGCCGCGGGGATAGAGTCGCACGGCGTCGGCGTCGCCGAGCCCCACGACTCGGTCTGGTACTACGGCGGCACGCGGGAGCTGTTCGCGGCCGGCAAGGCGGCGCTGGACGTCGCGCTCCGGCCGGACCCGCACTTCCTGGGGCCCGAGGAGACGGGCGTGACCGAGGCCCTGGCCTCGGCGGGCGCCGTGCCCTGAACCGCTCACCGCCGCTCGCCCGGCCCGGGGAGGGCCGCGTACCGAGGCCGTAATGCGGCGGGCCCGCCGCCGTAACACGGACGACGCACGCTGGGACGCATGTCCCACGCACCGGCCCCGGCGCCCGCCCCCGCCCTCGTCCCGACCCACTGCCCCTACTGCTCCCTGCAGTGCGGGATGAACCTGCGCGGGTCCGGGGAGACGGTCGAGGTCGTGGAGCGGGACGACTTCCCCGTCAACCGGGGCGCCCTGTGCGGCAAGGGCCGCACGGCACCCGCGGTGCTCTCCTCCCGGGTCAGGCTGACCGGGCCCCTGGTCCGACGCCCCGCCACAGGCAGGCTCGAGCCGGCCACCTGGGAGGAGGCCCTCCGCGTCACCGCCGACGGGCTGCGGCGCACCCGCGCACGGCACGGGGCGGACGCGGTCGGCGTGTTCGGCGGCGGGGGCCTGACCAACGAGAAGGCGTACGCGCTGGGCAAGTTCGCTCGGGTCGTGCTCGGCACCTCGCAGATCGACTACAACGGCCGGTTCTGCATGTCCTCGGCGGCGGCGGCGCACAACAAGGCGTTCGGGCTGGACCGGGGGCTGCCGTTCCCGCTGGAGGACGTCCCGCGCACCGGCTGCGTCGTCCTCGTCGGCTCGAACCTCGCCGAGACCATGCCGCCCGCGCTGCGCTACCTCACGGAGCTGAAGGACAACGGCGGCCGCCTGATCGTCGTCGACCCGCGGCGTACGAGGACCGCCGAGCAGGCCGATCTGCACCTCGCGCCGCGCCCCGGCACCGACCTCGCCCTGGCGCTCGGCCTGCTGCACCTGGTCGTGGCGCAGGGCCGCACCGACGAGGAGTTCATCCGGGAGCGCACGACGGGGTGGGAGGACGCCAGGGCCGCGGCGATGGCGCACTGGCCCGAACTGGTCGAGCGGATCACCGGGGTGGGCGTGCCCCAACTGCGCTCGGCGGTGGCCCTCTTCTGCGACGCGCCGAACGCGATGGTCCTCACCGCCCGCGGGCCGGAGCAGCAGTCCAAGGGCACGGACACGGTCGGCGCCTGGATCAACCTCGCCCTCGCCACCGGCAACGCGGGCCGGCCGCTGGCCGGTTACGGCTGCCTCACCGGCCAGGGAAACGGCCAGGGCGGCCGGGAGCACGGCCAGAAGGCGGACCAGCTGCCCGGCTACCGCAGGCTCGACGACCCGGCGGCGCGTGCGCACGTGGCCGGGGTGTGGGGTGTCGACCCCGACTCGCTGCCGGGCCCCGGCCGGAGCGCGTACGAGCTGCTCGACGCACTCGGCCGGGACGTACGGGCGCTGCTGCTGATGGGGTCCAACCCCGTGGTGTCCGCGCCCCGAGCCGCTCACGTGGAGGAACGGATCCGCTCGCTGGACTTCCTCGCGGTCGCGGATGTCGTGCTGTCGGAGACGGCGGAACTGGCCGACGTGGTCCTGCCGGTGACCCAGTGGGCGGAGGAGACGGGGACGACGACGAACCTGGAGGGCAGGGTGCTGCTGCGGCGCCGGGCGCTGACGCCGCCGCCGGGCGTGCGCAGCGATCTGGAGGTCATGCACGGGCTCGCCGGGCTGCTGGGTCACGAGAAGGGCTTTCCCACGGACCCGGAGGAGGTCTTCGGGGAGCTGCGGCGCGCCTCCTCCGGCGGCCCCGCGGACTACGCGGGCATCAGCTACCGCAGGCTGGAGGACGAGCAGGGCGTCTTCTGGCCCTGCCCGGAGGCGGACGGGCCGGCGGACGGGCCGGACGGACCGAACCAGGACACCGTCGGAACAGCCGACGGAACGAACGGACCGGACGGACCGGGGCGGCGCTCCGTGGAGGCGGGTGGACGGCCGGACGGACCGGCGGAGAGGCCGCGAGGGCACACCGGGGAGCCGGATCGGCCCGCCGGGGACCCGCATCCGGGGACGCCGCGGCTGTTCCTCGACCGGTTCGCGACGCCCGACGGGCGGGCGAGGTTCGTTCCCGTGGTGCACCGGGAGGCCGCCGAGCCGACCGATGCCGAGTACCCCGTCGTGCTGACGACCGGACGGGTCGTGGCCCAGTACCAGTCCGGGGCGCAGACCCGCAGGGTCGACGAACTGAACGCGGCGGCCCCGGGTCCGTTCGTCGAGCTGCATCCACAGCTCGCGGCACGGGTGGGGGTCTCGGACGGCGAGCCCGTGACGGTGGTGTCGCGCCGCGGGCGGGCCGTCGCTCCGGCCCGGGTGAGCGAGGCGATCCGCCCCGACACGGTGTTCATGCCCTTCCACTGGCCGGGCGCGGGGCGCGCCAACACGCTGACCAATCCCGCCCTCGACCCGACGTCGCGCATGCCGGAGTTCAAGGTCTGCGCGGTGCGTCTGGAGCGGGCGGCGGGCTGACGGGGCCCGCCCGGACGAGTCGGCTGACGCCGGGCGCCGGAGCCCGGAACCCCGCCCGGTGCCGGCCGGTCCTGCCGCGCCGCGACGGACGCCCGTGGTGTCACCCCCGCGCGGACCAGTCGCCGCCGGGGATCGGCGTGCCCTCCGCCCGCAGTTCGCGCGCCACCCGGCCCGCCGCCACGTACACCCAGGCCGGTACGGTGCCCGACGCCGTGTGGACATGGCGCTCGACCCGCACGTACAGGTTGCGCGGGTCGCCGGGGCCGAAGTACTCCTCCAGGTGGTCGAGCACGGCTATGAGCTCGCGGTAGCGGTCCGGCGCCGCGGTGACGAGTTCGCCGGTGACGACGCCGTCGCCCTCGATCGCGTACGGGTAGCCCGGGCCCTCGTACAGGAGCGCGCCGCGCAGCCGGGCGGGTTCCTCGGCCGCGGTGCGCCCCCGCAGGAAGAGGTCGTGGTTGTGCTCGCCGGCACGCAGTGTGCCGTAGACGAAGAACGGCAGGCGGGGCTCCCGGTGCCGGCCCGTCACGCCTGCTCCGCGGTCTCCGCCGCGATCCACGCGAGGTACCCCGCGCTGCCCCGCACGACCGGTGTCGCGATGATCTCGGGGGTGTCGTAGTCGTGGTGGGCCAGCAGATGCGTCTCCAGCGCCTCGTAGCGGTCCTCGGTGGTCTTGAGCAGGACCTGCCACTCCTCGCTGGTCTCGATGGCGTTCCGCCAGTGGTACACCGAGGTGACGGGCGCCGAGATCTGCGCGCAGGCGGCCAGCCTCGCCTCCACCGCGCCGCGCGCCAGCTCCTCGGCCTTGGCGGCGCTGTCGGTCGTGGTCAGTACGGTCATGGCCCGGATCACGAACACTCCTCGTACGGCGCGGACGGGCACGTCCGCGCGGCCTGCGCGCCCCGGCGGAAGGGCCGGAGTCACGGCCGTACGTCTACCATCGACCTCGCCCGGTGATCCAGTGCCGGCCCGGCCGGGCACGTTCGCCGTGCCTGCCCCGTGCCGCCCGGGCAGCACGGTGCGGGACCCGCGGAACGACACCGTCGCCCTTCGGCCCCTGACGCGGCGCACACGGAATCGTGCGGACGCGAGGCCGGATCCGGGTCGGGGCCGGAACCAGGAGCAGGGCCGGATCCGGGTCGGGGCCGGAACCGGGAGCGGGGCCGGAACCGGGAGCGGGGCCGGAACCGGGAGCGGGGCCGGATACCCGCGTCGCGACGGACACGGGGTGCGGCGGCGACACGGAGTCGGCGGCGGCCGCACGCGGGATGAGGTCCCTACCGGTCAGCGGAATACTTAAACCTTTGTCGAAGTCGAGCGATAGGCTGGCACCATGTCGCATCTCGCCCCGGACGCCAGGGGAGCCACGGTCGGTGAGCTGGCGGAGCGCAGCGGTGTCGCCCCGTCCGCACTGCGCTTCTACGAGCGCGAGGGGCTCATCACCAGCCGCCGCACCGCCGGCAACCAGCGGCGCTACAGCAGGGACACGCTGCGCAGAGTCGCCTTCATCCGGACCTCGCAGCGGCTCGGCATCCCGCTGGCCGCCATCCGCGAGGTGCTGGGGCTGCTGCCGGACGACCGCACGCCCACCCGGGAGGACTGGGCCCGGATCTCCGAGCGCTGGCGCGAGGACCTGGACGTGCGGATCCGGACGCTCCAGCGGCTGCGGGACAACCTCACGGACTGCATCGGCTGCGGTTGCCTGTCGCTGGACCGCTGCGCGCTGTCCAACCCGGGTGACGAACTGGCCGGGCACGGCGCCGGTCCCCGCCGGCTGATCGAGGACTGAGCGGGCGGGCGGCCGGGCCGGCCCGTCGGTCCGCGTCCCGGTCCGCGGCCCGGACCGGGACCCCGGAGGAGGGCCGTCACGGACCCGCCCCGCAGAGGAGCCCGTCCGGCCCGGACGGGGACGGGCGCCGCCGCGGGCCGGCCTAGGCGCCCTAGGGTGGGCGGATGACGAGTCCGCCGAACGTGCACATCGAGATCGACGGCCGGCCGGCGGCCGGGCTGGATCCCGCCGTGATCCCGGTACTCCAGGGCGCCTACGGGCACTTCACCGCGATGCAGGTGCGCGATCGCCGTACCCGGGGCCTGGCACTGCACCTCGAGCGGCTGGACCACGGGACGCGTGAGCTGTTCGGCACGGACCTCGACGGGGACCGGGTGCGGTCGCTGGTACGCCACGCGCTCGACGGGTCGGGCCGGGCCGACGCGGGGGTACGGGTGTACGTGTACGGGGCGGCGGCCGGAGGCGGCGCGCCGACGGTGGTGGTGACCGTGCGGGAGCCGCAGTCCATGCCGGAGACGCCCCGGAGCATGATGCCCGTGCCGTTCCTGCGGCCGGTTCCGCACATCAAGCACGCGGGCGGGGTCGGCCAGCCGTACTACGGACGGGCCGCCGCGCTCGCGGGCTTCGACGACGCGCTGCTGACCGGCCCCGGCGGGGAGGTCGCGGAGGGCCACATCGCCAATGTCGCCTTCTGGGACGGCACTTCGCTCGTCCGGCCGGACGCGCCCGCGCTGCGCGGGATCACGATGACGCTGCTGGAGCGGCTGCTTCCGCACGAGCGGCGGGAGGTGCGGCTCGCGGACCTCGGCAGGTATCCGGCGGCGGTCCTGATGAACTCGCAGGGCCTCGCACCCGTCCACCGGATCGGCACGGCGGAGTTCGCCGTGGACGGGGCGCTGATGAGCCGACTGCGCGAGGCGTACGGGACGGTCCCGTGGGACGAGATCTGACGGCGGCCCGCGCGGCCCGCGCGCACGGGGCGTCACTCGTTCGGCGCGGCTCCTCGAACCGCCCGGCCAATGGCGCAATCACACCCCTGTGACCTGCGGCGACGCCCCCGAACCAAGACGACACGCCGCACGGTTCGAGCGAATCTGATCGCCCATCAGCAAGCGTGGGGGGCGGTCTGCGCCTTACCTCTTGAGGTGTAGGAACGGCCGCCGGCACCCCGGTCCGGCGGCACCGGCCATCGCCCCGGAGGACGTCATGCGCACCACCGCCCGCCTGCTGGTAGGCCCCGCGCTCACGGCCGCCTGCGCCGGTGCGACGGCCCTCCCCGCCGCGTACGCGGCGGACCCCGGGACACTCACCCTGACCCCCTCGAGTACCACCGCGGGTGCCGCCGTGACCGTGAGCACCACCGCGTGCGGCGAGCGCGGTCACGGCACGGGCGACGCCGAGTCGCTCGGTGCGGACGAGTTCGACCTGGCACCCGGCGCCCGCGAGGACGCCGCGGCCGGCAGGTTCACGGTGCCCGAGGACACCGAGCCGGGGACCTACACGGTCTCCGTGCTGTGCGACAACGGCAAGAAGGCCGCCGGGGACCTCGTGGTGCGGGCCCACGGGCACGAACCGAGCGGCCATGTGAAGACGGGAGTCGGCGGCAGCGTCGGCCCCGACACCACCCAGATCACGGCGGGGGTGGCCGTCCTGGCCGCGGCCGCCGTCGGCGGGACCTGGTTCCTGCGCCGTCGGGCGAGCGGCGCGCAGGGCTGACGGAGAGCGTTAGCGCTCGGCCTCCACCGTCCCTCGTACCGCCGTCCCCGCCCCCGTCACGCTTCGTCCGGCTGACGGGGGCGGGGAGTTTTCCCCTCCCGGACCAGGCGTCCGAGGAGTCCCGGAGGAGCTCATGAAGTCGAAGGGGCTGCTGCTGGCCGTGGCCGTCTGCGCCGGTGTGTGGCTGGTGCAGAACGGCGCCCGGCCCGTCACCCCGCCCGCTCCCTCCGCCGCCGAGGCCTTCGCCACCGGCCGGCACACGGACGCCGCAGCCCCTCCGCTGCCGCCGTCACCGCCGGTGCGGCTGCGCATCCCGCGGATCGCCGTGGACACGCCCGTGACACGCCTCGGACTGGCCCCCGACGGCAGCCTCGAGGTGCCGCCCGCCGACGAGGGCGAGGTGGCCGGCTGGTACGGCGGCGGCACCGCGCCGGGCGCCAGGGGCACCGCGATCGTCGCCGGTCACGTCGACGACGCCGAAGGGCCGGCCGTCTTCTACAAGCTGGGCACGCTGAAGAAGGGCAACCGCGTCGAGGTCCTCCGCGCTGACGGCCGCACGGCGGTCTTCACGGTCGACGCGGTCGAGGTGTACGAGAACGATGCCTTCCCCGACCGGAAGGTGTACGGGGCCGCGCGCAGGGCCGAACTGCGGGTGATCACCTGTGGCGGGTCCTTCGACGAGAAGACCGGATACGGAGGCAACGTGGTGGCCTTCGCGCACCTGATCGGCGTGCGCGGAACGACCCAGTCCGCACAGCCCGCCACACGTCCACCGACCCGTCCGGCACGGATGGCCTTCGCGCACCCGGCCGGCGTGCACGGAACGACCCAGTCCGCACAGCCCGCCACACGTCCGGCACTCGCGGAACGGCCCGCTCCCGAAGCCCGCCGCACGTCCGCGCGTCCCCCGGCGCCGACGCGGCCCTACCCCGACCACTGGTCGAACGCCAGCTTCGCCACCAGCGAGAACACGACCACGAGCAGCACCCCGCGCACGAACTCCGCGCCCTTGCGGAGCGCCGTCCGCGCGCCGAACATGCCGCCCGCCAGGTTGAACACCGCCATCAGCGCGGCCAGCCGCCACAGCACCGTCCCCTGGTAGGCGAACATCGCGAGGGCGCCGGCGTTGGTGCACACGTTGACGATCTTGGCGGTGGCGGAGGCCGCGACCAGGTCCAGATGGAGGACCGCGGACAGTGCGAGCACCAGGAAGGTGCCGGTACCGGGCCCGAACAGGCCGTCGTAGAAGCCGATCCCGCCGCCGACGAGGACGACCGCGGTGGCGATCCGGGCGCGGGTGACCGGTCCCCGGTCCACACGGGTGCCGAAGGACGGGCGCAGCATGACGAACGCCGCGACGCCCAGCAGCACCACCATGATCACGGGCCGGAGCACCTCGCTGCTGATGCCCGCGGCGAAGAACGCCCCACCCATGGAGCCGGCCAGCGCGGCGAGCCCGATCCGTACAGCCGTCCCCAACCTCACCGGCGCCTTGCGGACGTAGGTGACCGCAGCGCCGGTCGTGCCGACGATGGCGACCGCCTTGTTGGTGCCGAGGATCTGCGCGGCCGGCACCTGCGGCATCCCGAGCAGCAGTGCCGGCAGGAGCAGGAGTCCCCCTCCGCCGACCACCGCGTCGATCCAGCCGGCCGCCGCGGCGGCCACACACAGGAAGACGAGGGTGGTCAGCGGTATGTCGGGCATGGCCGCGACCCTACGGAGAAGATGCGTGTGCCGTCCATCGATCCCCTGAGTCTTGAGCTACGTCTGAGGTTCGAGTGGCGGGAGCGGTCTCCCGCCCCCGCGGACCGGGCAGCGAGCCCCGGCTCCCCGCCCCTCACACGGCGGCCGGGTGCGCGCTGAGGGCAGCGTTCCGCACGGGAAACAACCGGGATGCGGACGGGTAACACCCGCACCGCAGGCTGCGTACATGGATTCGAGGATCGTGGTGATCGGCGCCGGGATGGCAGGCGCGCGGCTGGCGCGGCAGCTCGCCCCGGCGTGCGACGTCACGCTGCTCGGTGAGGAGCCGCACGCCCCCTACAACAGGGTGCTGCTGGCCGACGTCCTGGCCGGCCGGTACGGACCCGAGGTGATCGCGCTGCCGCCGGTCCCGGACGGTACGGCCGAGGTGCGGCGCGGGGTGCGGGCGGTACGGATCGACCGCGAGACGCGGACCGTGCACTGCGCGGACGGCTCGTCGGCGGTGTACGACCGGCTGGTGCTGGCGACCGGGTCGAACCCGGTGCTGCCGCCGCTGCGCGGGCTCGACGGCGGGCTGCCGGACGGCGTCCGCCCCTTCCGCACCCTCGACGACTGCCTGGCACTCGCGGCCGCGGCCCGCCCCGGCGGCCGCGCGGTCGTCGTCGGCGGCGGGCTGCTCGGCGTCTCCGCCGCGCGGGCGCTCGCGGAACGCGGCACGGACGTGGTCGTCGCCCACCAGGGCCCCACCCTGATGGACCGCCATCTCGACCCGGAGGCCGGCGGCCTGGTACGCCGCCACCTGGAGGAACTCGGGGTGGAGGTCCACACCGAGTGCCACGCCCGGGGGCTGCGCCATCGCGGCGGGTCCGTCACCGGGGTCGAGCTCGCCGACGGCTTCGTCCTCGGCGCCGACCACGTCGTCCTCGCCTGCGGCGTCCGCCCCCGCACGGGGCTCGCCGCGGACGCGGGCCTCACGGTCCGCCGGGGTGTCGTCGTCGACGACACCCTGACCACCTCCGACCCGTACATCCACGCCATCGGCGACTGCGCCGAACACGCGGGGACCGTCTACGGGCTGGCGACCCCCGCCCTGGAACAGGCCGACGTGCTGGCGGCGGTCCTGGCCGCCCCGGCCGTACGGGGCCAGGGGCCGGGCACCCCGCGCTACACCGGCACCCGGTCCCTCACCCGGCTCACCCTCGGCTCCGCCGGTGCCTTCGACGTCGCCGCGTTCGGGGAACCCGCGCCGCGGCCCGGGGACGACGTCGTGCGACTCGCCGACGCCACCCGCGGTGCCTACCGGAAGGTCGTCGTCCGCGGCGACCGGCTCGTCGGCGGCGTGCTCCTCGGGGACCTCGCGTCCGTCGGCGCGCTCGCCCGGGCCTGGGAGGGCGACGACCCGCTCCCGGAAGCACCCCTGCTCCACCTGCTCACCACCGATGGAGGACTCTGAGATGACCACCCCCACGATCGTGCTCGTCGGCCACGGGATGGTCGGCCAGCACTTCCTGGAGGCCCTCGCGGAGCGCGGCGTCACCGGCCGCGCCCGGGTCGTCGTGCTGTGCGAGGAGCCGCGCCCCGCCTACGACCGGGTCCGGCTCACCTCGTACTTCTCCGGCCGGACGCCCGACGACCTCTCCCTCGTCGAGGACGGCTTCATGGAACGGCACGGCATCGAGCTCCACCTGGACGACCCGGCGGAGCACATCGACCGCGCCGCCCGCACGGTCACCTCGCGCAACGGGCGGACGTTCACCTACGACACGCTCGTCCTGGCCACCGGCTCCTACCCGTTCGTGCCGCCCGTCCCGGGCCGCGACGCCGAGGGCTGCTTCGTCTACCGCACCATCGAGGACCTCCTCGCGGTCGAGGAGTACGCCAAGACCTCCCGCACCGGCGTCGTCGTCGGCGGCGGACTCCTCGGTCTGGAGGCGGCCGGTGCACTCAAGGGCCTGGGCCTGGACACCCACGTCGTCGAGTTCGCGCCCCGGCTGATGCCGGTGCAGGTCGACGACGGCGGCGGCGCCGCGCTGTTGCGCACCATCGAGGGCATGGGCCTGACCGTCCACACCGGCGTCGGCACCCAGGAGATCGTCGCCGACGGCCCCGCCGTCACCGGCATGAAGCTCTCCGACGGCTCGACGCTCGCCACCGACCTGGTCGTCTTCTCCGCCGGCGTGCGCCCCCGCGACCAGCTGGCCCGCGACACGGGCCTCGCCGTCGGCGACCGCGGCGGCATCGTCGTCGACGAGCGCTGCCGCACCTCCGACCCGGACGTCTACGCCATCGGCGAGTGCGCCCTCGCCTCGGACGGGCGGGTCTACGGGCTCGTCGCGCCCGGCTACGACATGGCGAAGACCGTCGCGGACGTCCTCGCCGACCGCACCTCCGACAGGACCTTCACCGGAGCCGACACCTCCACCAAGCTGAAGCTCCTCGGCGTGGACGTGGCCTCGTTCGGCGACGCGCACGGCACGGCCGAGGGCTGCCTGGACGTCGTCTACTCCGACTCCCGCTCCGGGGTCTACAAGAAGCTGGTCGTCGGCGCGGACGGCACCCTGCTCGGCGGCGTCCTCGTCGGCGACGCCGACTCCTACGGCATGCTCCGCCCCCTCACCGGCTCGGTACCGCCCGTGCCGCCGGAGCAGCTGGTGCTGCCCGCCGGTGCCGGGGCGCCCGTCACGCTCGGCCCGTCCGCGCTGCCCGACGAGGCCGTGATCTGCTCCTGCCACAACGTCACCAAGGGCGAGGTCTGCGCCCACACCACCCTGCCCGAGGTGAAGAAGTGCACCAAGGCGGGCACGGGCTGCGGAAGCTGCGTCAAGGTCATCGGCCAGCTGCTGCCGCAGGCCGCCGACCAGGGCCTGTGCGACTGCTTCTCCTACACCCGCAGCGAGCTGTACGAGATCGTCCGCACGCTCGGCCTCACCTCGTACGCCGAACTCCTCGACTCCCACGGGCGGGAGGAGGCCCGCGGCGGCGACGGCTGCGAGATCTGCAAGCCGGCCGTCGGCTCGATCCTCGCCAGCCTCGGAAACGGCTACATCCTCGACGGCGAGCAGGGCGCACTGCAGGACACCAACGACCACTTCCTCGCCAACCTGCAGCGCAACGGCTCCTACTCGATCGTGCCCCGCGTCCCCGGCGGGGAGATCACCCCCGAGAAGCTGATCGTGATCGGCGAGGTCGCCCGGGACTTCGGCCTCTACACCAAGATCACCGGTGGCCAGCGGATCGACATGTTCGGTGCCCGCGTGGACCAGCTCCCCGCGATCTGGACCCGCCTGGTGGACGCCGGCTTCGAGTCGGGCCACGCCTACGGGAAGTCGCTGCGCACGGTCAAGTCCTGCGTGGGGCAGACCTGGTGCCGCTACGGGGTCCAGGACAGCGTCCGGATGGCGATCGACCTGGAGCTGCGGTACCGCGGCCTGCGCGCCCCGCACAAGCTGAAGTCGGCGGTCTCGGGCTGCGCCCGCGAGTGCGCGGAGGCGCAGTCCAAGGACTTCGGTGTGATCGCCACCGCCAACGGCTGGAACCTGTACGTCGGCGGCAACGGCGGGGCCACCCCGCGCCATGCGGACCTGCTCGCCCAGGACCTGTCCGACGCCGAACTGGTCCGGCTCATCGACCGGTTCCTGATGTTCTACATCCGCACCGCGGACCGCCTGGAGCGCACCTCGGTCTGGCTGGAACGCCTGGAGGGCGGACTCGACCACCTGCGGGACGTCGTGGTGCACGACTCCCTCGGTCTGTGCGGCGAACTGGAGGCGATGATGGCCCGGCACGTGGCCGGCTACCGCGACGAGTGGGCCGAGACCCTCGACGACCCGGACCGGCTGCGCCGCTTCGTGTCCTTCGTGAACGCGCCGGACGCACCGGACCCGTCCGTGAGGTTCGTCCCCGAGCGGGACCAGATCAAGCCGGACCTCACCGTTCTCACCCTGGAAGGGACGCTCGCACGATGACGATCCAGGACGCGCCCCCGATCACGCTACAGATCGAACTGGCCGGCAGCTGGCTGCCCGTCTGCGAGATCACCCGGCTCACCCCGGGCCGCGGCATGGCCGCCCTGCTCCCCGACGGGCGCCAGGCCGCGGTCTTCCTGGACCGCGCGGGGACGCCGTACGCGATCGACAACCGCGACCCGTTCACCGGCGCCCAGGTCCTGTCGCGGGGCCTGGTGGGCACCGCGGACGGGCGGGCGTTCGTCGCCTCCCCGCTGCTGAAGCAGCGGTTCGACCTGGCGACGGGCCGATGCCTGGACGACGACGAGGTCTCGGTGCGTGCGTTCGCGGTGCGCTGGACCTGACGAGGTGGTGGCCGGCGGCACGACGGGGGGCCGCCAGCCCCGCCGCACGGGGCGCCCGTGCCGGTCGGGGAAACACGCGTCCCGGGGGACGGGAGACCCGCGCCGTCCGGGGGGAAGCGCACACGTGAGACGGGCCCGGCCCCGCGGTCGCCGGGCGGCGACCTCCGCTCGCCGGAGCGCAATCGACGTGCGGCCCGCCGCCGTCCTCGACTACCGTCGGCATCCATGACTCCTCCCCGGATACGTCCCCCCTTCGTGGCGGACGAACGGACCCAGCTGGTCGGCTGGCTCGACATGCAGCGTGCGATCGTCCACTACAAGTGCGAGGGCCTCGCGGAAGCGGACGCCCACCGGTCCGTCCTGCCGGCCTCGCCCCTGATGACGGTGGCGGGCATCGTCTCCCATCTGCGCTGGACGGAGAACACCTGGTTCGAGGTCCTCTTCCTCGGCCGGCCCGCCGACGGCCCGCAGTTCGCCGAGTCCCCGGAGGACGCCGACATGCGGGCCGAGGGCGTCCCGCTGGCACGGCTGCTTCAGGACTACGAGCGGCAGTGCGCTGTCTCGAACGAGATCATCGCGGCCCACTCGCTCGACGAGGCCGGGCGGCACCCGCACCCCGACTACGAGTCGTCCGCCGCCTCCCTGCGCTGGATGCTGATCCACATGGTGGAGGAGACCGCCCGGCACGCCGGTCACCTGGACACCCTCCGGGAACTGCTCGACGGGGAGAAGGGCTACTACTGACCCGTCCCGGCCGGCCGGGGCTGGTGACGGGCCGATGCCGCCCGCTCCCGGCGCGAGCGCGGGGAGCGGGCGGAGCCCGCGCGGGTCGGAGAATCCGGCGGACCTGGCGCCGGGGGCCTGCTGCCCACGGCCGGGCTACTCGCCGCCCTCGACGGCTTTCTCGTCCATCCAGACGACCTCCCAGATGTGGTGGTCCGGGTCCTGGAAGGAGCGGCCGTACATGAAGCCGTGGTCCTGCGGCTCGTTCGCCGGAGAGCCGCCGGCCGCGAGGGCCGCGTCGGTCAGCTCGTCGACCTTCTCGCGGCTCTCGGCACTCAGCGCGACGATCACCTCGGTGCTGGTGGCGGCGTCGGCGACGTCCTTCCTGGTGAAGTCCTTGAACCGGGCCTCGGTCAGCAGCATCGCGAAGATGGAGTCGCTGATGACCAGGCAGGCGGCGGTCTCGTCGGTGAACCGGGGGTTGAAGGAGTAGCCGACCGTCTCCCAGAAGGCCTTCGACGCGTCGAGGTCCTTCACCGGCAGGTTCACGAAGATCATCTGGGTCATGGAGGGTGCCTTTCTCGTGCTCGTCGTCGCGCCGTGGGGCGGCGTCGTCCGTCATGGGGTGGACCCGGGGTGTGCGCCGGACTCATCGCCGCAGCGGGAACTTTTTTCGGAATCATTACGTCCGCATCGCCGGACGGGCCCGCGCGCACAGTCGATCACCATGGGGTACGGGAGCGCGGTCCGCGCGCCGTCGGGCAGGGCTCCACCCCCGACGGCAGGCCGGGCGGCGAGACGGCCGACGCCCCGGCACATCTCGTCGCCCCGCGGTTCGCCGACGACGCCCGGCGCGCCCGGCGGCTCCCGGAGGGCGGCGCGGCGGGGCGGCCCGTTCACCCCGCCCCGTCCGCGACGTCTCCACGCCACCCTTCGTTGACGCTGTGTCAACTCCACACTTCTATGGTCCGTTGGCGCGCGACCCTGTCCCGCCGCCCGGCGGGCGGGGCAGTCACGACTTCCCCTGGAGTGACAGTGGAACGACGCAGCTTCCTGCGCGGAGCGGTCATCGGCACGTCCGCGGCCGCCTTCGGCGGCACGCTGTGGCAGGGCGCCGCCTCCGCGGCCCCGGCCCAGCCCGGCGCCGGGCCGTACGGGGCGCTCGGCGCGGCCGACGCCAACGGCATCCGGCTGCCGGCAGGATTCACCAGCAGGGTGATCGCCCGGTCCGGGCAGAAGGTCGCCTCCACCTCCTACACCTGGCACAACGCCCCCGACGGCGGGGCCTGTTTCACCGACGGCTCCGGCTGGATCTACGTGTCCAACTCGGAGATCAACCCCTCCGGCGGGGCGAGCGCCGTGCGGTTCTCCTCGGCGGGCGCGGTCACCGGGGCCTACCGCATCCTGTCGGGCACCCGCACCAACTGCGCCGGCGGGAAGACCCCGTGGAACACCTGGCTGTCGTGCGAGGAGGTCAGCCTCGGCTACGTCTACGAGACCGACCCGTGGGGTGTGCAGGCCGCCGTCCGCCGTGACGCCATGGGCCGGTTCAAGCACGAGGCCGCGGCCGCCGACCCGGTCCGCAAGGCGGTGTACCTGACCGAGGACGAGTCCAACGGCTGCCTCTACCGCTTCGTCCCCACGACCTGGGGCGACCTGTCCTCCGGCACGCTCCAGGTGCTGGTCGCCGGTACCGCGACCGCCGGGTCGTTCAGCTGGGCGAACGTGCCCGATCCGGACGGATCCCCCACCGCGACCCGCAGCCAGGTGTCCGGAGCGAAGAGGTTCAACGGCGGCGAGGGCTGCCACTACGCCAACGACACCGTCTGGTTCACCACCAAGGGCGACAACCGCCTCTGGCAGCTCGACCTCACCAGCGGCACCTATGAACTCGCCTACGACGACTCGCTGGTGACGGGCGGCTCGGCCCCGCTCACCGGCGTGGACAACGTCACCGGCTCGTCCTCCGGCGATCTGTTCGTCGCGGAGGACGGCGGCAACATGGAGATCTGCCTCATCACCCCCGACGACGTCGTCGCGCCGTTCCTGCGGATCAGCGGCCAGTCCGGCTCGGAGATCACCGGACCGGCCTTCTCCCCGGACGGGCGGCGGCTGTACTTCTCCAGCCAGCGCGGCACCAGCGGCAGCTCGTCGGGCGGCATCACCTACGAGGTGACGGGACCGTTCCGGGCGTAAGCACCCCCGGCGGCTCCGGATCACGCTGGGCGCGGCCCCTCAGCAGGGCCGTGCCCAGCGGCGTCATCGTGTGCAGCACCGCGTTCCCGTTCCGCAGCGTGACCACGAGCCCGGCCTCCCGCAGCACGCACGCGTGCTGACTGGCGGAGGCGAGCGACACCCCCGCCCTGCGGGCCAGCTCGCTGGTCGTGCAGCCGCTGCCGATGGACTGCAGCACCGCCGAGCGGGTGTGGCCCACCAGCCGGCCCAGCGACAGCCCGTCCCGCTCCCACGTCACCGGGGACCCGGTGTGCGTCACGGGATAGACCAGCACCGGCGGCAGCTCCGGGTCCCGGCGGACGACGGGCGTGCCGCGGCAGAAGTACGACGGCTGCAGCAGCAGCCCTCGCCCCTCCAGCCGCACCTCGCGGTCCACCGGGTAGTCGGCCTCCAGCACCGGCGCACGCCAGCGCAGCATCGGCGGCAGGGAGGCCAGCAGCTCGTCCGCTCCCCCGTCGAGCAGGGCCCGGCCGCGCACGGCACGATCGGCCTCCACCGCTGCCTGGATGTGCGGCCAGTACGGCTCGATCGCCGACCGGTGGTAGCTGCGCAGCGCCCCCACGAGCCGGTCCATCGGCCCGGCCGCGCCCTCGGCGAGCCCGGCGAGGCGGCCCGTGAGCACGGAGTGCGGCCGCTCCGCGGCGAGCAGCGCCAGCTCGGCGGCGAGCCTGCGCACCGGGGTGGCGCGCACCGCCTCCAGGCCCTCCTCCAGGCCCTCCAGCGCCTCTGGCGGGGTCAGGAAGTCCGGGAAATAGCCGCGCTGCGGAACGAGGGCCGCGAGGAGCCGTGTTTCACCGTTCAGCCGGGCCCGGGTTTCCGTCCGCCATTCCCCGAAGACGGTGGCGCCGCGCCGGTCCCGTAAACGGTGGAAACTCAGAATCGCTTCCCACAAAACGTCCGGCCTGGCCGCCATCCGCACCCTGGCGAGGTCTTCACCGGTGAGGTGGATTCGCAGCACGGAACCCCCACTGTTGCATCCGCAATCGCCCCCGTCACTGAGTATGCATGCAATCACAGGACGTTACCACGGTGTTTCAGCCACAGTTGAAACGCATCGCGCAACAGGGTGGTCAACCGAAAAGCTGTACGACGTCGGGCACGAAACCTTCGGGTACCGAGGGGCGCAGGCAAAGACCGTGGGGGGCTTTCCGCGCCTGGCGGCGGTCGGCGGAGGTTGCGGCTCCGTGTCCGGCATCGGTAATGGGGCGCGGCCGGCGGGTGGGGATCCGTCGACCGCGCCCCGCCTGTTCTTTGCTCAACGAATGGCGAAAATCAAGCTTCCGTTAAAACACGCTACTGGTCCGTCATTCAACAGGGCCCGGCGGCGGCACGGCCCACCGGGCCAGGAGTCACCGGCGACGGGAATCGCCAAAAGGAAACGAGCGGGACGGGCACCTCCGCACAAGGTGCCCGTCCCGCTCGTCCCTCGGTGCACCGGGACCGCCGGCCGGTCGGTGAGGGTCGGGGACCACCGACGGCCCCGGGTTCAGGGGGCGGGAATCAGTACCGCCGACGGCTTCCGCCGACGGCGCTCGCTCCCGTCAGCGGCTGTCGCTCCCGGAGGACTGCGCCGCCGCGCGACCGGCCTCCAGGCGGGCCACGGGGATCCGGAACGGCGAGCAGGAGACGTAGTCCAGGCCCACCTCGTGGAAGAAGTGCACCGACTCCGGGTCACCGCCGTGCTCACCGCAGACGCCGAGCTTCAGGTCCGGGCGGGTGGCCCGGCCGGCCGCCGCCGCGTTGCGCACCAGCGAACCGACGCCGTCCTTGTCGATCGTCTCGAACGGGCTGACGCCGAAGATGCCCTTCTCCAGGTAGGCCGTGAAGAAGCTCGCCTCCACGTCGTCCCGGCTGAAGCCCCACACGGTCTGGGTGAGGTCGTTCGTGCCGAAGGAGAAGAACTCGGCCGCCTCAGCGATCTGAGCGGCGGTCAGCGCGGCACGCGGCAGCTCGATCATCGTGCCCAGCGCCAGCTTCAGCTCCACGCCGGTCCTCGCCTCGACCTCCGCGATGACCTCCTCGGCCTCCTCGCGGACGATCTCCAGCTCCTGGACCGTGCCCACCAGCGGGATCATGATCTCGGCACGCGGGTCGCCCTTGGCGTTCCTCCGCTCCGCCGCGGCCTCCGCGATGGCCCGCACCTGCATGGTGAACAGACCGGGGATGACCAGACCGAGACGGACCCCGCGCAGCCCCAGCATCGGGTTCTGCTCGTGCAGCCGGTGCACCGCCTGCAGCAGGCGCAGGTCGTTCTCGTTGGCGTCCTTGCGGGCCTCCGCGAGCGCCACGCGCACCGACAGCTCGGTGATGTCCGGCAGGAACTCGTGCAGCGGCGGGTCCAGCAGCCGCACCGTCACCGGCAGCCCGTCCATCGCCTCGAAGAGCTCGACGAAGTCCTTCTTCTGCAGCGGCAGCAGCGCCTTCAGCGCGTCCTCGCGCTCGTCGTCGGTGTCGGCGAGGATCAGCTTCTCGACCATCTCGCGGCGCTCGCCGAGGAACATGTGCTCGGTGCGGCACAGACCGATGCCCTGGGCGCCGAAGCGGCGGGCACGCAGCGCGTCCTCGGCGTTGTCCGCGTTGGCCCGTACCCGCAGCCGGCGTACCCGGTCCGCGTAGGCCATGATCCGGTGCACGGCCTGGACGAGCTCGTCGGCGTCGTCGGCGCCCGCGTGCATCCGGCCCTCGAAGTACTCCACCACCGGGGACGGCACGACCGGGACCTCGCCGATGTACACCTTGCCGGTGGAACCGTCGATGGAGACGACGTCGCCCTCCTCCACGACCGTGCCGTTCACCGTCATCCGGCGGCGCTTGGTGTCGACCTCCAGCTCCTCGGCACCACAGACACAGGTCTTGCCCATGCCGCGGGCGACGACGGCGGCGTGGGAGGTCTTGCCGCCGCGGGAGGTCAGGATGCCCTCGGCCGCGATCATGCCGTCGAGGTCGTCCGGGTTGGTCTCGCGACGGATCAGGATGACCTTCTCGCCGGAACGGGACCACTTGACGGCCGTGTAGGAGTCGAAGACGGCCTTGCCGACCGCCGCGCCCGGGGAGGCGGCGATACCACGGCCGAGCTTCTCGACCTGGGCGGTCTCGTCGAAGCGCGGGAACATCAGCTGCGCGAGCTGCGCGCCGGTGACGCGCTGGAGAGCCTCGGCCTCGTCGATGAGGCCCTGGTCCACGAGCTGGGTGGCGATCCGGAAGGCGGCACCCGCGGTGCGCTTGCCGACCCGGGTCTGCAGCATCCACAGCTGGCCGCGCTCGATGGTGAACTCGATGTCGCACAGGTCCCGGTAGTGCGTCTCGAGCGTCTCCATGATCTGCATCAGCTGGTCGTACGACTTCTTGTCGATCGACTCCAGATCCGCGAGCGGCACCGTGTTGCGGATACCGGCGACGACGTCCTCGCCCTGCGCGTTCTGCAGGTAGTCGCCGTAGACGCCCTGGTGTCCGGACGCGGGGTCGCGGGTGAAGGCGACACCGGTGCCGGAGTCCGGGCCGAGGTTGCCGAAGACCATGGAGCAGACGTTGACCGCGGTGCCCAGGTCGTGCGGGATGCGCTCCTGACGGCGGTAGAGCTTCGCCCGGTCGCCGTTCCAGGAGTCGAAGACGGCCTTGATGGCCAGGTCCATCTGCTCGCGCGGATCCTGCGGGAAGTCGCGGCCGGTCTCGGACTTGACGATCTTCTTGAACTGCTTGACCAGCTTCTTCAGGTCGGCGGCGTCCAGGTCGGTGTCGACCGCGACCTTCTTGGCCTCCTTGGCCCCCTCCAGGGCGTCCTCGAACAGCTCGCCGTCGACGCCGAGGACGGTCTTGCCGAACATCTGGATGAGCCGGCGGTAGGAGTCCCAGGCGAAGCGGTCGTCGCCGGCCTGCTTGGCGAGGCCCTCCACCGAGGTGTCGGACAGACCGATGTTCAGGACCGTGTCCATCATGCCGGGCATGGAGAACTTGGCGCCGGATCGTACGGACACCAGCAGCGGGTCGTCGGCCTGGCCCAGCTTCTTGCCCATGCGCTGCTCCAGCGCGTCGAGGTGCGCACTCACCTCGTCACGCAGTGCCGCGGGCTCCTCGCCACTGTCCAGGTAGACCTTGCAGGCCTCGGTGGTGATGGTGAAGCCCGGGGGGACGGGCAGCCCGAGGTTGGTCATCTCGGCGAGGTTCGCACCCTTGCCACCGAGGAGGTCCTTGAGGTCCTTGTTGCCCTCGGTGAAGTCGTAGACGAACTTCTGATCTTTGTTTTCCGACACGGGTCTCGACTCCTCGAGGACTCGGTGGCTGCCCTGACGGCGAGGAACATACCCAGATCGAAGGCGCCTGGGTACGTCCACTTGTTTGTCATTCGGCCGTAACCACCCGTCCGCCAGCAGATCGCAGGTTACCGATGCGTAAAGCCGGAGCCTTCGCACCTTCATCCCTCGAAGAGCGCTTGACTGAAAGCGGGGAATCGCCGCTCATGTGAGCACCATCCAAGGCATCTGAGTTCAGCTATTGAACACAAGATGGGTGGCACTGAGTGCCACCCATTCCGAAGTCACAGCCACCTCGAAAGTGCTCATCTGAGCGCAACCCTTATCAGGGGTGGCGAGAATCACGCCGCCGGCAACGACCGGATCCCACCATCCGGACCCGCTCGCACCCGGATCCGGACCGGCCTCCCGACCCGCCGCCCGGTCAGCCCCCGGACGTGTCCAGCTCCGCATCCTCGCCCACACCGGCACAGTCGTACGGGTCCCTCAGCCAGCCGTCCGGCAGCACGACCCGGTTGTTCCCCGACGTACGCCCCCTCGGACCGTCCGCACCCGACGGCCACGGCTGGTCCAGGTCCAGCATGCTCAGCTGAGCGCGCAGCTCCTCCAGCGACGACGTCACCGCCAGCCGCTTGCGCATCTCCGACCCGACCGCGAACCCCTTCAGGTACCACGCCACGTGCTTACGGAAGTCGATCACGCCACGGGACTCGTCGCCGATCCACTCCCCCAGCAGCCGCGCATGGCGCACCATCACGTCCGCGACCTCGCGCAACGACGGCCGCGCCGGGGCACCCGACCCCCCGAAGGCACTGACCAGGTCCCCGAACAGCCACGGCCGGCCCAGACAGCCGCGCCCCACGACCACCCCGTCGCAGCCCGTCTCCCGCATCATCCGCAGCGCGTCGTCCGCCGACCAGATGTCGCCGTTGCCCAGCACCGGGATCTCCGGCACATGCTCCTTCAGCCGCGCGATCGCGTCCCAGTCCGCAGTACCGCCGTAGTGCTGAGCCGCCGTACGCCCGTGCAGGGCGATCGCCGTGACGCCCTCCTCGACCGCGATCCGCCCCGCGTCGAGATACGTGATGTGGTCGTCGTCGATGCCCTTGCGCATCTTCATCGTCACCGGCAGGTCGCCGGCGTTGCCGACCGCCTCACCCAGGATCGCCCTCAGCAGGTTCCGCTTGTACGGCAGCGCCGAGCCGCCGCCCTTGCGGGTCACCTTGGGCACCGGGCAGCCGAAGTTCAGGTCGATGTGATCGGCCAGGCCCTCGTCCACGATCATGCGGACCGCCTTGCCGACCGTGACCGGGTCCACCCCGTACAACTGGATCGAACGCGGCGTCTCCGACGCGTCGAAGTGGATCAGCTGCATCGTCTTCTCGTTGCGCTCGACCAGCGCCCGGGTCGTGATCATCTCGCTCACGAACAGCCCCTTGCCCCCGCTGAACTCCCTGCAAAGGGTGCGGAACGGTGCGTTCGTGATGCCGGCCATGGGCGCGAGCACCACGGGGGGCTGCACGGCATGCGGGCCGATGGACAGCGTCGAGGGCTGAGCGAGCGTGGTCATTCGACCATTGTCGCGCACTGTCAAATTCATTAGTTAGGCGTACTATGCATGCATGTCCGCGTCCGAGACCACCGGCACCCCTCCGACCCGGATGAGCCAACGCCGACGCCTCCTCGTCCTGGCCATCTGCTGCATGAGCCTGCTGATCGTCGGCCTCGACAACACCGTCCTCAACGTGGCCCTCCCCTCCATGCGCGAGGAGTTCCACGCCGGCATCGCCGGAATGCAGTGGACCGTCGACGCCTACACCCTCGTCCTCGCCTCCCTGCTCATCCTCGCCGGATCCACCGCCGACCGGATCGGCCGCCGCAAGGTCTTCAAGACCGGACTCGTCCTCTTCACCCTCGGCTCCGTCCTCTGCTCCCTCGCCCCCAACCTCGAATCACTCGTCGCGTTCCGCATGCTCCAGGCCGTCGGCGGCTCCATGCTCAACCCCGTCGCCATGTCGATCATCACCAACACCTTCACCGACCCGCGCCAACGCGCACGCGCCATCGGCGCGTGGGGCGCCGTCGTCGGCATATCCATGGCCGCCGGACCCGTCGTCGGCGGACTCCTCGTCGAAACCATCGGCTGGCGCTCCATCTTCTGGATCAACGTCCCCGTCGGCCTCACCGCCCTCCTCCTCACCTGGCGCTACGTCCCCGAGTCCCGCGCCGCCAAGCCCCGCCGCGCCGACCCCGCCGGACAACTCCTCGTCATCGCCCTCCTCGGCTCCCTCACCTACGCGATCATCGAAGCGCCCACCGCGGGCCCCGCCACCGTCCTCCCCTTCACCGCCCTCGCCGCGGCCGCACTCACCGCCCTCGTCCTCCACGAGCCCCGCCGCACCGAACCCCTCATCGACCTGCGCTTCTTCCACTCGGCCCCGTTCAGCGGCGCCACCGTCATCGCGATCAGCGCCTTCGCGGCACTCAGCGGCTTCCTCTTCCTCAACACCCTCTATCTGCAGGACGTCCGCGGACTGTCCGCCCTCCAGGCCGGCCTCGCCATGCTCCCCATGGCCGCACTCACCTTCCTCTGCGCCCCGCTCGCCGGCCGCCTCGTCGCCGGCCGCGGACCACGACTGCCACTCGCCCTCGCCGGCACCTCCATGGCCGCCTGCGGAATCCTCTTCGCCGCCTTCGAAGCCGAGACGTCCACACCGCTGCTCTTCACCGGATACGTCCTCTTCGGCCTCGGCTTCGGCATGGTCAACGCGCCCATCACCAACACCGCCGTCTCCGGTATGCCCCGCTCCCAGGCGGGCGTCGCCGCCGCCGTCGCCTCCACCAGCCGCCAGACCGGCGCCACCCTCGGCGTCGCCGTCATCGGCTCCGTGCTGGCGGCGGGCACCGGCGCCGCCGACCACGTCACCGGCTTCGTCGAGGCCGCCCGCCCGGCGTGGTGGATCATCACCGGCTGTGCACTGACCGTCCTCGCCGTCGGCCTCGCCACCAGCGGCCGCTGGGCCCGGGAGACAGCCCGCCGCACGGCGGAGCGGCTCGAACCGGCGAACACCCGCACGACCGCCGGCAGCAGCGCCTGACCCCGGACCCACCCGCCGAGGAACGCGCCGGTACGCCCCCTCGGGCCAAGGAAACCGCCGGTCACCGTCACACCGCACCGCTACGGTGAGTGGTCAAGGCAACACACGCGACGGAACCTGGCCGCGGGCACGAAGGAGGGCGCATCATGACACTGATGCTTGAGCGACCGACGACCATAGAAGCCCCCCGTGGCACACCGCAGTTCGAAGCGCTGTGCGACACGCTGCTGAGCATGGAGGTGCCCGACGGCTACCGGGCAGAGATCGTCGGGGGAAACATCGTCATGTCACCGTGGTCCCGGGGCTTCTACCTGCCCGTCATGGAGTCCGTCCTGGACCAGTTGAAGCCGGAACGCCCGCCAGGCCACACCATGTCCTCGGCCCCGTTCCTGTTCACCTTCCCCGGCGAGGAACGGGCGTACGGCCCGGACATCTACGCCGCCGCGACCTCCGCCTTCCGGACGGATTCGCGGTACGTCGACGGCGAGGCCCTCTCCTTCGTCTGCGAGCTCACCTCTTCGGCGACCCGGCTCGTGGACTGGCAGGACAAGGTCCCCGTCTACGGCAGGGCAGGCGTGCCCGTCTACCTCCTGCTGGACATGCAGGAGCAGACCGCCACCGTGTTCTGGGAGCCCTCCGCCAAGGGGTACCTGTCCCGGCGCACGGCCCCGTTCGGCGGGAAGCTGGAGATCCCCGACCCGTTCGGCTGCGAACTCGACACCGGCGTGTTCGAGGTGCCTGCCGACGTCACGGAGAGCTGAGCTCAGGCCTCGTCACACGTACGGGCCCGTGCGCCCTCCCGGGTCCGGGCACGGGACGTGGCCCGCCGGGGGTGGCGGCGGACATACTCCGCCTCCAAGGCACCCATCCGGGAAGTGTGCGTCTGCAGGGCGTCGTCGGAGCCGTACAGCAGGGTCTCGTGGCGGGTCCGGTGGATGGCCTCCAGCTCCTTCAGCAGCTGCCCGTCCTCCAGCCGCTCCGGCGGCACTCCGCGGTCCTGCTCGGCCATGACACACACCTCCGGTAGGTACGCCCCTTCCATCATGGCCCGGGATCGGGCGACCGCATCCGAAGGCGAAGGGGCCCGGATCACCAGGGTGATCCGGGCCCCTTCGACGTGAGACGGCGTCAGCTCTGCGTGTCGCCCGCTTCCCGGGACGCCTCACCGTGAGCGTCCTCGGTGCCCTGGGCGCGCTCACGCATCTTGCGCAGGAGTTCCTGCTTCTGGTCGGCGGCCGTCCGGCGGTCTGCCTGGCTCGCCGGACCGTTGCCCTGCTGGTCGGCGCGGGACAGCTTTCGGCGCTGTCCGCCCACGCCGAGGAGGTTGTTGCGGCCCTTGGCCACGGGGTTCTCCCATCGTGGTGAGAAGTAGTCCGGATGTCAGCTGGTGGGGGCGGGACGTGACCGCCGCACTCTCACTCGTAGATCTGGAAGAAGGAGGACATGCGGCGACGGTACCGGTCGGGGGCGGGGCGGACACCCGGTTTTCCGGCCTGGTGGCACGCGTCGCGCAAGCTATCGACGATGACGACTGACAGATATTGAAATCTGTCAGTCGTCACGTCATAGTTGTCAGCGTCAGCGTCCCCCTCCCCGAGGAGCCCCTTCCATGACCTCGCCCACCTCGCCCACCTGGCCCACTTCCCCCGACACCCCCGCCCCCTTCGTGCACCACCCCCTCCCCACCCGTCCACTCGGCGCCACAGGCCCCCGTGTCTCGGCGATCGGCCTGGGCGCCATGGGTATGTCGGCGCTCTACGGCGAAGCCGATCGCTCGGAGTCGATCGCGACGATCCATGCCGCCCTCGACGCCGGCGTGACGCTGATCGACACGGGCGACTTCTACGGCATGGGCCACAACGAGACGCTGATCGGCGAGGCACTGCGTGCCGCTCCGGCGGCGGATCGCGAGAAGGCGCTGATCAGCGTGAAGTTCGGGGCGCTACGCGACCCGGACGGCGGCTGGTCCGGCTATGACGGCCGCCCCGCCGCGGTCAGGAACTTCGCCGCCTACTCGCTGCAGCGGCTGGGCACCGACCACATCGACGTGTACCGCATCGCCCGTGTCGACCCGGACGTGCCGGTGGAGGAGACGGTCGGCGCGATCGCCGAGCTGGTCGAGGCCGGTCACGTCCGGCACATCGGCCTGTCCGAGGTCGGCGCCGACACGCTGCGCCGTGCGGCGTCCGTCGCCCCGATCGCCGATCTGCAGATCGAGTACTCGCTGATCTCCCGCGGTGTCGAGGACGCGATTCTGCCCACGGCGCGCGAGCTGGGTATCGGTGTCACGGCGTACGGCGTGCTGTCCCGCGGCCTGATCTCCGGGCACTTCAGCGGGGACCGGAAGCTGGCGGCCGATGACTTCCGGGGCATGAGCCCGCGCTTTCAGGGCGACAATCTGCGGCACAACCTGGATCTCGTGGAGCAGTTGCGCAAGATCGCGGAGCAGAAGGGCGTTTCGGTCGCCCAGTTGGCGATCGCGTGGGTGCTGTCGCGTGGCGAGGACGTCGTTCCGCTGGTGGGTGCGCGGCGCCGGGACCGGCTGACCGAGGCGCTGGGTGCGCTGGGCGTGACGTTCGGGGAGGACGAGCTCGCGGCGATCGAGCGGGCCGTTCCCCGGGGGGCCGCGGCGGGTGAGCGCTACCCGGCGGTGCAGATGGCACATCTCGACAGCGAGCGCTGATGTGTCGCGGTGTGTGGCCGGGGGCGGGTCGGTCATGACCGGGACCGGCGTGGCGGGGTTCCCGTCGGCCGGCCCCGTTCGTGCCGGCCGTGCCGTGTCCGCGAGCTGTCCGCTCCGTGCCTGCTGTGCCCGTCGTGCCGGGTGTCCGGCTGGTCCGGGCCGTGTCGGTGGGGAAGGGTAACGTCGGTGCCATGTCCACCACGGAGACCCTGACCGCCGACCGTATCCTCGAGGCGACCGAGGAGGTGCTGCGTCGTTTCGGTCCGTCCAAGGCGACGGTCGTCGATGTGGCGCGCGCCCTCGGGGTGAGTCACGGCAGTGTGTACCGGCATTTCCGCACCAAGGCGGCGCTGCGTGAGGCGGTGACGGCTCGCTGGCTGGGCCGCACCGAGGAGTTGCTGTCGGAGATCACGGAGGGGCCTGCCGGTTCGGCGGAGGAGAAGCTGCGGGCGTGGTTGTCGTGTCTGTTCGAGGCGAAGCGTCACAAGGCGGGTGACGATCCGGAGTTGTTCGCCACGTACGCGGTGCTGATCACGGAGGCCAGTGATGTGGTGGACGAGCATCTGGTGGTGCTGGTCAGCCAGGTGACGCGGATCGTCGAAGAGGGGGTGCGCGGCGGGGAGTTCGAGGCCGCGGATCCGGTGTCGGTGGCGCAGGCGGTGTTCGACGCGACGGCGCGTTTCCATGATCCGGTGTTTGCGCCGGAGTGGCGGAGGCCGTCGATCGACGACGAGTTCCGTGCGGTGTGCGAGTTGTTGTTGCGTGGTCTGCGGGTCTGACGGTTTCCGCCGCTCGATGCCCCCTCGCCGGCGCGGGTCGGGCACGGTGCGTGCTGGGCTGTCGGAGCTGTGGTGTCCGGCTGGTGGTCAGTCGTTTCGGGTGCGGTTGCCCGGGTCGACGGTGGCCTGGTGGGCGTCGGCGAGGTGTTCCTCGGCCTTGAGCCAGGGGAGGAACTGGGCGCCTTTGCGCCAGCCGCAGGTGTCGCAGGTGAGTGCCTTCTGTAGGCCTGCTTTCCGGACGCGGACGGTGTGTTCGCGTCCGTGCTGGTCCCATCTGCTGACTTTGCTGCTGGTGGTGGACGGCATGGTGTGCCTCCTCTGCCGGCGGTCGACGAGTGGGCCCAGTGTGCATGAGGGCCCCCGGCTCCGTACCCGGAACCGGGGGCCTTGTTGCCGTCGTGGGGTGAGCGTCAGCAGCCGAGGAGGCGGGTGGCGAGGTAGCCCTGGATCTGGTCGAGGGAGACGCGTTCCTGCTTCATGGTGTCGCGCTCGCGGACGGTGACCGCGTTGTCGTCGAGGGTGTCGAAGTCGACGGTGACGCAGTAGGGGGTGCCGATCTCGTCCTGGCGGCGGTAGCGGCGGCCGATGGCGCCGGCGTCGTCGAACTCGATGTTCCAGTTCTGCCGGAGGTCGGCGGCGAGGCCCTTGGCCTTCGGGGAGAGCTGGGGGTTGCGGGACAGCGGCAGGACGGCGACCTTCACCGGGGCGAGGCGGTGGTCGAGGCGCAGGACGGTGCGCTTCTCCATGACGCCCTTGGCGTTGGGGGCTTCGTCCTCGTTGTAGCCGTCGAGGAGGAAGGCGAGCATGGTGCGGCCGACACCGGCGGCGGGCTCGATGACGTAGGGGGTCCAGCGCTCGCCGGCTTCCTGGTCGAAGTACGACAGGTCGGTGCCCGAGGCCTTGGAGTGGGCGCCGAGGTCGTAGTCGGTGCGGTTGGCGACGCCTTCGAGCTCGCCCCATTCGCTGCCGCCGAACTGGAAGCGGTACTCGATGTCGGCGGTGCGCTTGGAGTAGTGGGAGAGCTTCTCCTTGGGGTGCTCGTACCAGCGCATGTTCTCCTCACGGAGACCGAGGCCGGTGTACCAGTTCCAGCGCTGCTCCATCCAGTACTCGTGCCACTTCTCGTCCTCGCCGGGCTTGACGAAGAACTCCATCTCCATCTGCTCGAACTCGCGGGTGCGGAAGATGAAGTTGCCGGGGGTGATCTCGTTGCGGAAGGACTTGCCGACCTGGGCGATGCCGAAGGGCGGCTTGCGGCGGGAGGTCTGCTGGACCTGGGCGAAGTTGGTGAAGATGCCCTGGGCGGTCTCGGGGCGCAGGTAGGCGATGGAGCCGGAGTCCTGGGTGGGGCCGAGGTGGGTGGAGAGGAGGCCGGAGAACTGCTTGGGCTCGGTGAACTGGCCCTTGGTGCCGCAGTGGGGGCAGTTGATGTCGGTCAGGCCGTCCGCGGGGGCGCGACCGTGCTTCTCCTCGTAGGCCTCTTCGAGGTGGTCGGCGCGGAAGCGCTTGTGGCAGGAGGTGCACTCGGTGAGCGGGTCGGTGAAGGTGGCGACGTGGCCGGAGGCTTCCCAGACCTCGGTCGCCAGGATCACCGACGAGTCGATGCCGACGACGTCCTCGCGCGAGGTGACCATGTAGCGCCACCACTGGCGCTTGATGTTCTCCTTGAGCTCGGTACCCAGCGGTCCGTAGTCCCAGGCGGCGCGCTGGCCGCCGTAGATCTCGCTGCTGGGGTAGACGAACCCACGGCGCTTGCTCAGGTTGACGATCGTGTCGATCTTGTCGGCGGCCACGGTGCTCTCTTCATTACGACGACGAAGTGCGAATGCTTCAGATTACCGGCGCTCGTACCCCCTGTATCAAATCGGTTCGCCTCCTCGTTCGCGGAAGCGGAGGCGTGGGGGGACGTGCCATCGGATCCGGTCGTGGATGGCGTCGCCGGACCTGTACCGGTCCGGGTGATAGGTGATGGCACGCTCCGTTCTCGCGGTGGAGGGTTGCGGTGCCGGTTTCGTCCGTGGAGAGGCCGGCGGCGGTGTACCAGGGGACGGTGGCGGCTCCGTCGGGCCACCACCGGGTGCAGGTGGGGTTGGGGGGCGGATGATCGAAACCGATGATTCAATTGACAATCGTTTCCATCTTTGTTGAAAATGACTGTCATGAACGTACGCCGCCTCATACCCACCACCGCCCTCGCGGGAGCGACCGCGCTGGGCCTCGTCTCGCTCTCGGCCTGCTCGGGTGCGTCCTCGGCCGGAGGCGCCAAGGCGGGCGGCAAGCTGGATGTGGTGGCGTCCTTCTACCCGGTGCAGTACCTGGCCGAGGAGATCGGCGGTGACCATGTGGAGGTCACGACGCTGACGAAGCCGGGCGTGGAGCCGCATGACCTGGAGCTGAAGCCCAGGCAGGTGTCGGAGCTCCGCCAGGCCGACTACGTCCTCTATCTGAAGGGCGTGCAGCCCGCCGTCGACGAGGCGATCGCGCAGTCCGGCGTCGAGCACACGGTGGACGCCGCGACCCTGACCGGGCTGGAGGACCACGGCACCGAGGTCGGCCACGGCGACGGTCACGAGGGCGGGGAGCACGAGGGCGGGGTCGGGGCCGATCCGCACGTCTGGCTGGACCCGGTGAAGTACGCCGAGGTCGCCGAGGGCGTCGGGGACTCCCTGGCGAAGGCCGATCCGGCGCATGCCGCGGACTACCGGAAGAACACCGAGACGCTGGTCGGCAAGCTGAAGGCGCTGGACGCCAAGTTCGCCGACGGCCTGAAGAACAGCACCACCAAGACCTTCATCACCACCCATTCCGCCTTCGGCTACCTCGCCGAGCGGTACGGGCTGGATCAGCACGGCATCGCCGGGATCGACCCGGAGTCCGAGCCGAGCCCGGCGCGGATCAAGGAGCTCCAGTCGGTCGCGAAGCAGGAGAAGGTGTCCACGGTCTTCTTCGAGACGCTGGCCAGTGACCGTACGGCGAAGACGCTCGCGAAGGACACGGGGCTGCGGACGGACGTCCTGGACCCGCTGGAGGGCATCACGGACAGGTCCAAGGGTGACGACTACCTGTCGGTGATGGAGTCCAACCTCGCCGCGCTGCAGAAGGCGCTCGGCGCGAAGTGACAGTCGTTTCACCGGCCGTTTCGGCAGGAGCAGCATCGGAGGCGAAGCCCATGGAGCCCGTCGCAGAGCCCGTCATATCCGTCCGCGGGGCCCGTGCCACGCTGGGTTCGCGTCCCGTGCTGCGCGGCGTCGACCTTGCGGTGGAGCGCGGTGAGGTCGTGGCGCTGCTCGGCGCGAACGGCTCGGGGAAGTCGACGGCCGTGCGGTCGCTGATCGGCCAGGTGCCGCTCACCGGTGGTTCGGTGTCCTTGTTCGGTACGGAGTTGCGCCGTTTTCGTGCGTGGTCGCGGGTGGGTTACGTACCGCAGCGCACGACCGCGGTGAGCGGAGTGCCGGCGACGGTCCGGGAGGTGGTGGCGTCCGGCCGGCTGTCGCGGACGAGGTTGGGGTGGCCGTCGAAGGGCGACCGTGCGGCGGTGCGGCGGGCGATCGGGCTCGTCGGGCTCGCCGACCGGGCGAGGGACTCGGTGAGCGCTCTGTCGGGCGGGCAGCACCAACGGGTGCTGATCGCCCGTGCGCTGGCCGCGGAGCCGGAACTGCTGATCATGGACGAGCCGATGGCGGGTGTGGACCTGGCCAGTCAGGAGATCCTCGCCGGGACGCTGCGGGAGCAGGTGGCGGCGGGGACGACGGTGCTGCTGGTGCTGCATGAGCTGGGCCCGCTGGAGCCGTTGATCGACCGGGCGGTGGTGCTGCGGGACGGCTGCGTCGTCCATGACGGGCCGCCTCCGCGTGCCGTGGGCCAGCATGCGCTGCCCGGCCACGACCACGTTCATCCGCATGCGGCCGACGAGCCGCTCCGCACGGGACTGCTGAGCTGATCATGGAATTCCTCCAGGACCCCTTTATGCAGCGGGCGCTGCTGGCCGCCGTGCTGGTGGGCGTCACGGCACCGGCCGTGGGCATTCATCTGGTGCAGCGCCGGCAGGCGCTGATGGGCGACGGCATCGGCCATGTCGCGCTGACCGGTGTCGGTCTCGGTTTCCTGCTGTCGACGAATCCGGTGTGGACGGCGACGCTGGTGGCGGTGGCCGGTTCGGTGGCGATGGAGCTGATCCGGGCGTACGGGCGGACCCGCGGTGACATCGCGCTGGCGATGCTGTTCTACGGCGGGATGGCGGGCGGTGTGATGTTGATGAGTCTCAGCGGGACGGGGTCGAGCGCCAATCTGACGTCGTACCTTTTCGGTTCGCTGTCCACCGTCTCGGACGAGGACGTCGTCGCGATCTGTCTGCTGGCGGGCTTCGTGCTGCTGGTGACGGTGGGGTTGCGGCGGCAGTTGTTCGCGATCAGCCAGGACGAGGAGTTCGCGCGGGTCACGGGGCTGCCCGTGCGGGCGCTGAACCTGCTGGTGGCGGTGACGGCCGCGGTGACGGTGACGGTCGCGATGCGTGTTGTCGGGCTACTGCTGGTGAGCGCGCTGATGGTGGTGCCGGTGGCGGCGGCGCAGCAGGTCACGCGTTCGTTCGCGGTGACGTTCGTGGTGGCGGTGGCGATCGGGGTGGCGGTGACGCTGGCCGGTACGGTCACCACGTACTACCAGGACGTGCCGCCGGGTGCGACGATCGTGCTGCTGGCGATCGCGGTGTTCGTGCTGTTCACGGCGTTGGCGACGCCGCTGGCGCGGCGGCGGTCGCGGGTGGCCGAGGCGTTGGCGGGGGCTGCGGGGGCGGAGTGCGACGTGGACGTTCCGGCGACCCGCCGTCCGGCGGGTGACGCCGCGGTCTGACCGGTGCCCGTGGCGGGCCTGGCAGAATGGCCGTCGAGGAGCGGCGGAACGTAAGGAGGTACCTGTGGCGACGGCTGGACCCCCCGTGCGCGGCCGGTCGACCCGTCAGCGGGCCGCGGTCGCGGCGGCGCTGGACGAGGTGGACGAGTTCCGCAGTGCGCAGGAGCTGCACGACATGCTCAAGCACCGCGGCGATTCGGTCGGCCTGACGACGGTCTACCGGACGCTGCAGTCGCTCGCCGATGCCGGCGAGGTCGATGTGCTGCGCACGAGCGACGGTGAGTCGGTGTACCGGCGTTGTGAGTCGGGTGAGCACCACCATCATCTGGTGTGCCGGGTGTGCGGCAAGGCGGTCGAGGTCGAGGGGCCCGCTGTGGAGCAGTGGGCGGAGACGATCGCGGCGCAGCACGGCTATGTGAACGTGGCGCACACGGTGGAGATCTTCGGTACGTGCGCGGAGTGCGCGAAGAAGTGATCCCGCACCCCGCGGTCCCGGTCCCGGGACCGCGGGGTGCGGCGGGGTGACTGAAGGGGTCCGCACCGGCTGCCGGCCGGTGCGGGCCCTTCGCAGTGGGGCCGTCGTGTGCGGCTTCCTGCTCGTTCTGCTTGCCGTGGGGCCGTACGGGCGCAGCCGTAGGGCCGCGTTCGTGGGCTGTGTGTGAGCCCTCGTGCGGTGTGCGTGGGCTACGACTTGTCGAGTTCCTTCTCGATGCGGGCGAGTTCCTCGTTCGGGATGGCGCCGCCGAAGCGGCGGTCGCGCTGGGCGTACTCCAGGCAGGCCCGCCACAGGTCGCGGCGGTCGAAGTCGGGCCAGAGCACGTCCTGGAAGACCATCTCGGCGTAACTGCTCTGCCAGATGAGGTAGTTGGAGGTGCGCTGCTCGCCGCTGGGGCGCAGGAAGAGGTCGACGTCCGGCATGTCCGGGTAGTACAGGTACTTCTGGAACGTCTTCTCGTTGACCTTGGCGGGGTCGAGCCGGCCGGCGGCGACGTCCTCGGCGATCTTCTTGGCGGCGTCGGCGATCTCGGCGCGTCCGCCGTAGTTGACGCAGAAGTACAGCGTCATGGCGTCGTTGTCCTTGGTCTGCTCCTGGGCGACCTGGAGTTCCTGGACGACGGACTTCCACATCTTGGGCATCCGGCCGACCCAGCGGATGCGGATGCCGAGTTCGTCCATCTCGTCGCGGCGCCGGCGGATCACGTCCCGGTTGAAGTTCATCAGGAAGCGCACCTCCTCCGGGGAGCGCTTCCAGTTCTCGGTGGAGAAGGCGTAGAGGGAGAGGTTCTTGACGCCCATCTCCAGGCAGCCCTTGAGTACGTCGAGGACGACGCCCTCGCCGACCTTGTGCCCCTCGGTGCGCGGCAGTCCGCGTTCCTTGGCCCAGCGCCCGTTGCCGTCCATGACGACGGCGACGTGGTCCGGCACGAGTTCGCCGGGGATCCTCGGCGGTTGCGCTCCGGACGGGTGCGGCTCGGGGACCTTGTACTCGCGGCGGGAACGTCCCAGGATTCCGCGTCGTGCCATGGGGGTCACACTCACTTCTTCTCGACGTGCTTCTCTACGTACCGCAGCGAGCGCAGGCCGCGCTCCAGGTGCCAGTGCAGATAGGCGGACACCAGTCCGCTGCCCTCCCTGACGTGGCGTTCCTCGCACGCCCGTGCCGTGTCCCAGTCTCCGGTCAGCAGCGCGCTGAGCAGGCCGATCGCCTCAGCAGAGGGTACGACGCTGCCGGGGACACGGCAGTCGGCGCAGATGACCCCGCCGGCGGCGACGGAGAAGAACCTGTTCGGCCCGGGCATGCCGCATTTCGCGCAGTCGGAGAACGACGGCGCGTAGCCGTTGACGGCGAGGGAGCGCAGCAGGAACGCGTCGAGGACGAGGTGCGGCGGGTGCTCGCCGCGGGCGAGGGTGCGGAGCCCTCCGACGAGCAGCAGGTACTGCTGGACGGACGGTTCGCCCTCGTGGTCGGTGAACCGTTCCGCGGTCTCCAGCATGGCGGTGCCCGAGGTGTAGCGGGCGTAGTCGGTGACGATGCCGCTGCCGTACGGGGCGATCGTCTCGCTCTGGGTGCACAGCGGAAGGCCGCGGCCGACGAGGTCGCCGCCGCGGGCGAAGAACTGGACGTCGACGTGCGAGAACGGTTCGAGGCGGGCGCCGAACTTCGATTTGGTGCGGCGTACTCCGCGGGCGACGGCCCGGACCCGCCCGTGTCCGCGGGTGAGGATCGTGATGATGCGGTCCGCTTCGCCCAGCTTCTGGGTGCGCAGCACGATGCCGTCGTCGCGGAACAGGGTCATGGGGCCATTCTCTCGCACCGGCCGGGCGGCTCCGGGGCGGGTTCGGCGGGTCCGTCCCGGGGGTTGTGTCGCGGGTCGGTCCCGGGTCCGCCCCGGGGCCGTCTCACACGTCGGCCTGGCGGAGTTCCTCGAGGAGCTCGTTCTGTCCGACGAGGAGTTCGGTGAGGATGCGGCGGGCGGCGCGGAGCAGTTCCGCGACGTCGCCGCCGGCGAGGGCGTAGCTGACGGTGGAGCCGTCGCGTATCGACACGACGATGCCGGAGCGGCGCAGCACGGCCAGCTGCTGGGAGAGGTTGGACGGTTCGATCTCGATCGCGGTGAGCAGGTCGCGCACCGGTACCGGACCGTTCTGCAGGAGCTCCAGCACCCGGATGCGGACGGGGTGCCCGAGCATGCGGAAGAACTCCGCCTTGGCCTGGTACAGCGGTACCTGCATGTGATCGCTCCCGGTGACTCGACGACTACGGGCCGATCCTCCCGTCTCCGGCTGCCCGACTCCCAGAGGGTTGATCCCATCGGGATCTGGCGAATTGAAGAAATTTTCAACTCGTGGGCAGCCGGAGACGTGGGGACCGTCACGGCTCTACAGCTCGAGATCCACCTCGATGCGCCGCAGTTGGTGGCGGGCCATGGCCAGGTTGGCGTTGCCCTTGTCGAGGACGAGGTAGAGGAAGAGGCCGTTGCCTCCGCGACCCTTGAGCAGCCGGATCAGGTGGTACTGGGTGCCGAGCGTGATCAGGATGTCGTCGATGTCGTCGGTGAGCCCGAGGTGCTCCATGGTGCGGGCCTTGGCGCGGATCACGTCCGTGTTGCCGGCCGCCGCCACCGCCAGGTCGAGGTCCTTGCCGCCACCCAGGGTTCCCAGAGCCATCCCGCTGGTGTAGTCCACGAGCGCCACCCCCAGCGCCCCCTCTATCGACGTCATGGACTCTTTCAGGGAGGTCTCCACATTGGCCATCGCTGCGCTCACTCCTCATCAGTGCGTGCTGTCGGATGCCGGTCCGGCGCGAACGGACTGATCGCACGGCCGGCATGTGACGAGGAGGCTACCCACCGTGAAGGAGCCGTGGAGGAGTAACGACGGAATATGCCAACAGCAGGCCGGAAACGGATCCTTGTCCGTAAGATGCGCGCCGCCCGCGGGCGTCCGGGCGCGGCGGGAGGGGCGCCGGAGCCGCGAAGGGCGGTGCCGTACGGCCGTCTGGGGAGGGTGAGCGGGCCGCGACGGGTCAGCGGCGGGGGCGTGGGGGCGGGACGGGCAGGCGCGGGGCCGCGGGGGCTTTCGCCCGCGGGATGAGGAACGCCGTTGCGCCCGGGCACCGTCGGGCGCGCGGGCTACGGCACCTCGCCGCGGCTGCGGGCGTTCGCGTAGGCGGTCGCGGCGCTGAGGCGTTCCGCGGGGGTGGCGATGCGCAGGTCGTCGGGGGCGCAGGCCCATTCGCGTCCGCAGCCGACCGGTGCGAGGCGGACGTGCGGTCCCATGAGGTCGAGGACCCGCCCGACGCGGCCGGTGCTCGTGTCGACGGCGTACGCCCCCACGGGCGGGGGTGACGTCATCGGCCCGTCTCCTCCGCCGGCAGCGCGGTCCCGGCACTGGGGCGCCCGGGTCCGACGAGGACACCGCGCTCTTCTCCGACGCGGGGCGGGGGGCCGACGCCGGGCGACGGCTGTGGCACTCCGACGCGGGCGGGAGCGCCCCGCAATTCCGCCGCTGCCGCTTCGGTGTCGTGGGGACGTTCCTTTTCCGCCATGGTGCTCCTTTCCTCCTGCATCCCGATACCTTTCCTCTTCCCCATCCCGAGTGTCCTCTTTCCCATCCCGAGTGTGAGGACACGGATCCGGAATCGGCGGACGAACGCGCGCCGTAACTGCACGGAACCACAAAGGAGTTAATCCATGGCCGACGCAGATATGGGTGGAGGGCCGGAGAACGGCAGGTCGCACGGGGTTCCTCCGGCCCGGAGTCGGGGCTGCGGCATGAAGCGGGCGGGTCGGCTCAGGGGCGGGACCGGGGCGTCGGGAATGCGCTCCGGCGGGCCGGTGAAGGCCGGGGCGAACGGACTGTTCGCAGGTCCCGGAAGGACGGCCCGGGGCACGGACCGGTCGAACTCCGCGGACGCCGGTTTGCCTCAGCGGATTCGGCGGCGGCCCGAAAAGCGGACCGCCGTAACGGAAAGGTCGGGCGGAGGGCGGTACGGTCCCGGGCCGGGCGGCCCGGGACCGTGGATCCGGTGCGGGTCAGGCCGCGAGGGCGCCCTTGCCGCTCGCGAGCGGCCATTCGCGGTGGAGGCTGCCCAGCGGGATCCGGTGCTGGAGGATCGGCGTGCCGAAGACCGCCAGCTGGAACTGGAGGTGTCCGCTCAGGCCGAAACCGCCGTGGAGCGCCCACCTGCCGGTGACCGACGCGGTGCCGTCCGTGGCGGCGTCGGCGCGGGCCTGGGCCTCGGCGCGCAGGTAGGGGGCGAAGTCTGCGGTGAGGCCGACCATGCCGTACAGGCCGACGGACGCCTCGGCGCCGAGGGTCGCCCTGGCCTGGCCTGCGGCGGTGACGGTGGTGCGGACCGGGGTGCCCTTGACGTCGGAGGCGCTGACCGGGGTCCAGCCGTCGCCGGGGGCGTAGCTGCCTCCGACGCGGAAGTCACCGCGTACGTCCTGCTGTACGTCGAGGGTGATGCGGCCGTCGGCCTCGACCTGGAGGTAGCAGGTGAGGTCGAGGTTGACGACGACGGGGACGGGGCCGACCTGGATCACCGGGTCGGCGTGGAGCTTGGCGAACGGGATGCGCTGGGTGGCCTTGGCGGAGGCGCGGCCCTTGACGGCCCACTGGGCGGTCCAGTCGCCGGTCATACCGAGGAACGCGGAGCCTGGCGCGGGACGTCCGGCCTGGCCGTTCGCGCTGCCGTCGTAGGAGAACTCGACCTGCGGTGAGAGCTGCACGAAGCCGGAGAGGGAGGCGGCGGCGGAGACGGGGGCGTCGTCGGCGGTGGCCAGGGCCGCGCCGACGTCGAGGCGCAGGCTGCCGAGGGGCAGCTTGCTGCCGCTGGGGCCGAAGGTGGCGCCTCCGGTGCGGGCCCAGGAGACCTTGACGCCCTCGACGAGGGGTTCGACGTCGACGGTGGAGGGGTCGACGGGGACCTGTCCGTCGGCCTTGTCGTCGGCGAGGAGGGTGCTGAGGGTGGTGGGTGCGGTGCGGACCTCGGTGCCCTGGTCGGTGGTGCCGAGGACCTCGGTGACCTCGGCGAGGAGGCCGTCGGGGGCGCCGGGGGCCGGGGCGCTGGCGATGACGTCGCCGGTCTTGACGGGGGTGTCCGCGGTGGGGCCGGTGGTGGGGGCCGTCGGACCGCCGGAGCCGGGCGGGTTCGGTTCGGCGGGCGGGGCGGCTATGACGGCGCGCCGGGTGCGCTTGTCGTAGGCGGCGACCTTCAGCGTGCTCTCGGCGGCGGCGGTGGTGCCCGTGGTGGTGCGGCGGGCGACGGCGGTCGGGGCGGCCTCGCCGCGGGGGGCGGCTTCGACGTCGAGCTGTTCGGTTCCGTCCGCCGCCGCGGCGGTCGCGGCGGGGGTGGGCCCGGTCCCGGGCCGGTCGGAGCCGTCGGGGGCGGCCGAGCATCCGCTCGCGGCGAGCGCGAGGGCGGTCAGCGTGGGGACCAGGAGTCTCCTGGTGGCATGGCGCACGGGGGTGTCCTCCGGCGGTGGAGCGGTGAGGGGGGTGGTTGCCGCGACCCGCGCTTACCGGCGAGTAACAGCGGGGGAATCATGGCATGCACACGCGCCGCCCGCACAATCCCACTGCACCCAACACCCGCGCGGAAAAGGGTTGTTGACCCTTGGACAATGCCCGCGGTGCGACGGGCAGGCCGGGCGGGCCTCCCCAGCCCGGCCTGCGCCCCGTCGCTCCTGCGCGGTGTCCGCGCGGGGCACCAACCGCTCTGCTCAGCGGCCGAGTTTGCGGCGGACCTCGGCCTCGCGGACGTGGTCACCCAGCAGTCGGTGGACGGCCGCGGCCCTGCGGTACTGCTCGTCGGCCCCCAACTGGTCCCCCTGTACGAGCAGGTTGTCGCCCACAGCCTCCGCGGCCGCCGCCACCCCCGCGCCGAGGCCTGCGCGTTCGAAGGCGGCCAGCGCGGCGCGGTGCAGTTCCACGCCCTCGCCGTAGGAGCCGCGCCGCTCCTCCAGACGCCCCAGCTCGCACAGGGTCCAGCCCTCCGCCGCCGGGAGGCCGTCGCGGCGGTAGAGGGCGAGGGCGGAGCGCAGATGGCGTTCGGCGGGCACGAAACCCCCGGCCTGCGCGTAGGCCGTGCCGAGATGGCGCCGGGCGTCGGCGGGGCCGGCCGGGTCGCCGGTGCGCCGGGCGAGCACGGGCAGCGCCCGCTCCAGGCAGTCGATCGCCTCGTCGGGGCGGCGCCGGTCCATGTGGAGGAGGCCGAGGCCGAGCAGCACCTCCGCCTCGCCCGCGGTGTCGTTCGCCGCCCGGCAGCCCTCCAGCGCGGTGTGCAGCTCCCGCAGGGCCTCCTCGTACCGGCCGGCACCGCGCAGAACGGCGCCCAGCAGCCGTCGGGTGGTGGTCTGTTCTGCGCGGGAGCCGGCATGCCGCTGGAGGGTGGCGGCCATGCCCAGATGGTCCACGGCCCGGTCGAGCTGCCCCTGGTGCGCGTACGCGGAGCCGAGGCCGCGCATGGCGTGGGCCGTCCAGCCCTGCTCGCCGGAGCGGCGGGCCGCGTCGAGGACGGCGGCCCACATGGCGACGCGCGGGGACTGCCCGGGCCGCCCCTCGAGCCAGGGGTCGGCGGCCAGGGCGAGGGCGTGGGCGTGGCGGTGCAGTCCCTCACGTACGGCGGTGCGGACGAGACGGGGGATGGCGTGCTGTTCCGGGGCACCCCATGCCCCGCCGCCGTGGGCGGAGGCGTCCTCGGTGTAGGCGGTGAGAATCCGCTCGAGGACCGCCCGGCGGTCGGCGGGTGCCGTCTCGTGGTCGAGGCGTTCGGCGGCGAGCAGACGGACCAGGTCGTGCAGCTCGTAGGCGTCGGGGCCCGCGGGCCGGGCGAGTTGGGCGTCGGCGAGCCGGTCGAGGCCGCTTCGGACGCCTGCCGGGTCGTCGGCCGCCGCCGCGGCCGCGATCCGTACGGTCACCCGGGCCGCCGGGCAGACGCCGAGGACGCGCAGCAGCGCACGGTCGCCGGCGCCGAGTCCGGCGTAGGCGGCTTCGAAGGCCGCGCGGACCGCGAGGTCCTCCGTGCGCAGATGGTGGAGACGGTCGCGCTCGGCGGCGAGACGGCCCGCGAGGACCGGTATCTGCCCGGTGGGACGGGAGCGCTGCAAGCCGGCCGCGAGACGGACGGCGAGCGGCAGCCGTCCGCAGGAGTGGACGGCGGACCGCGCGTGGTCGGGCTCGGCCGTGGCGCGGCCGGGCCCGGCGACGGCTGCGAGGAGGGCGAGTGCGTCGGGCTCGGTGAGCGGGCCGAGCGGAACGGACGCGGCCTCGGGCAGGTCCCGGAGCGCGTCGCGGCTGGTGATCAGGGTCAGGCAGTGCTCGCCGGCCGGCAGCAGCGCGCGGGCCTGAACGGCGTCCGCCGCGTCGTCGAGGAGCAGCAGGATCCGCCGGCCCGCGGTCCGGCCGCGGAAGCGGGCGGCCAGGGCGGCGCCCGTGCCCGACCGCTCCTCGGCCGGGGCGCCCAGGGCGGCGAGGAACCCGGCCAGTACCGCGGAGGTGGCGGGCGGTTCACCGCGGCCGCCGCCGAGGTCGGCGTACACCCGTCCTTCGGGGAAGAGCGGCCGCAGTTCATGGGCGAGCCGGACGGCGAGCGCGGACTTGCCGGTGCCGGGCGCGCCGGTCACGGCGATGACGTGGTGGCCGGCGCGGACCATGCGCAGCACCGCGTCCGTCTCGACGGCCCGCCCGGTGAAGTGGTCGGCTGCGGCGGGCAGTTCCGCCGGGTCCGGCGGCGGGGCGGGGGCGGGGGGCGGCGGTACGGCGGGGCTTCGCCGGGTGCGCGCGCGGCGGACCGCGGTGCACGCGGCGCCCGCCGCCACGGCGGCGGCGAGCGGCCAGAGGAGCGGGGCGAAGACCGGGGGGAGGGTGCCGCAGGCCGCGGTGTGCAGGGCGAGGGCGAGCGGCACCGACAGCAGTGCCGATCCCGTGACCAGCACGGCGGTCGAATGAGTGCGCAGCACGGTCCCCCCGTCCCGGTCCCCGGCGCCCTGGTCCGTGCCCACGCCGTACGCGTTCGTCACATTCTGGCCCGCTCCCCTTCCGATGCGCCCGATCGGGAAGGGGATTTCGGGAATGGTTGCGAGGGTACGCCGCCGCCGGGGAGCTCAGCCGAGCGCGTCGGCGAGCAGTCCGGCGGTCCGGGCGACGAGCCGGTTGTCCGCGGCGTCGTCGGGTTGCTGCCGGGTCGTCAGGACCGCCAGGACGACGGGGGTGCCGTCGGGGGTCCAGGCGACGCCTACGTCGTTGTTGGTGCCGTACTCGCCGCCGCCGGTCTTGTCCGCGAGGGTCCAGTCGTCGGGAAGTCCGGCGCGGAAGCGTTCCTTGCTGGTGGTGTTGTTCAGCAGCCAGCCGGTGAGCCGCCGCCGGTCCGGACGGGAGAGTGCGTCGCCGAGGACGAGCCGGGTGTAGGTCCGTGCGATGTGGCGCGGGTCGGTGGTGTCCTCCACGCGCCAGGGCTCGGCCGAGTTCAGATGGGGCTCCCAGCGGTCGAGCCGGGTGACGCCGTCGCCGACGGAGCGGCAGAAGCGGGTGACGGCGGTGGGGCCGCCGAGTTCGCGCAGCAGGAGGTTGGCCGCGGCGTTGTCGCTGTAGCGTACGGCGGCGTCGCAGAGCTCGGCCACGGTCATGCCGCGGGCGAGGTTCTCGTCCCGGCCGGTGATGACGGCGTAGCCCGACTCCTCGGTGTCCTTCTCGGTGTAGCGGATGCGCTCGGCGAGGAACTCGCCCTTGCGGTCGAGGTCCCTGAGGACGGCCGCGACGGCGAGGGTCTTGAACACCGAGCACATGGGGAACAGTTCACCTGCGCGGTGCGAGACGGTCCGGCCCGTCCTCATGTTGCGGGCGAAGACGCCGAGCCGGGCGGTGTGCTCCCGCTCGAGCTCGCTCAGGCTGCGGGAGATCCCGTCCGGCCGGGGCGTGCCGCCCGGGGCGGCGCCGGCGTGCGGCTCGCCGCCGCGGCGCGGCGGGGTCGCCGCCGCGCTCGACGGCAGCCCCGCGGCCAGTGCGGCGCCCGCGCCGGCGGCCAGCAGTGTGCGACGGGTCCGGTGTGCTCGTGACGACTCCAAGGCCTTGCTTCCCCTTCTCCTTTGGCGCCCCGGCCCGGGTACGGCCGGCGGCGCCTTCGCGGTACGTGTGCGGCGACGACGCGTTCGCCGGTCGGCGGCGTCCGTGCGGGCCCGACGCCTCCCGCCTGCTCCGAGGCCCGCGCCGTCCGTCGCTGCGAGTGTGTGCCCGCGCCGTCCGTCGCTGCGGGAGCGTGCGCCGTCCGCAGTTCTTGCCTGCCGGGCCCGTCCGCGCCCGCGGCGTCCTTGGCCTGCCGGTGCCCCGGCCGCCCGTCGCCGACGTGCCCTTCGGAGCCGAGTCCCCTGACTGTCCCCGGGCGTCTCCGTCCGCCCTCGGTCCGCGGTGTCCCGCCTGCTGTGCCGGTGGTCCTCCCGCCACGGCGATCACTGTTCAGGATGGCGGAACGGCCCGATCGGTTCCGGGTCCGCGCCGGCGCGCTGGTCGGCCGCCGGGCACCACCAGGCCCGACTCGTGGGCGACGATGACGAGTTGGACCCGCTCCAGGGTGCCGGTCCTCCCCGTGATCCGGCTGACGTGCGTCTTCGCCGTGAACGGGCTGAGGCCCGGGGTCCCGGCGCCCCGGCGCTGTTGTGACCGCGTGCGACGAAGGCGAGAAGCCTGCGGGACAGCGCGGGCCGCGCCCGGCGCGGGCCGGGGCCCGGCGGCCGGGCGACGGCCGGTGCCGCGGGTTTTTGTGGTGAACGGGGCCCCGTCCCCGGCCCCCTCCGGCGAGGCGGCCCGGACGGATCCGGACTCCCGGCGGGAGGGGGAACGTCCGGCTGGAGGTCGAGCCGGGTGTCACCGCCCGGGTGGGCCCCGGCGGGCGCGGTCACTCCCCGGGGAGTGCGGCGGAGCCTCGACGCGGGGGCCGCCGGGGCGTCGATGCCGCCCGGTGCGCGTCACGCCCGTCGTGCGCGTCACGCCCGTCGTGCGCGTCACGCCCGTCGTGCGCGTGAAGCACGTCGTGCGCGTGAAGCACGTCGTGCGCGTGAAGCACGTCGTGCGCGTGAAGCATGTGAGGCGCACGCGGGGCGCCGACGCGGCGGGTGACGCGCACGCCGCCGCACCCGGCGTGCGGCGCGTGCCTTCACGCCAGGGCGCGGCGTCGCGGACCGGCCGAGGCGGCGGCCGGTCCGCCTCGGGGAGCGCCGTGCCCCGGGCCGGCTGCGGCACGCGGCAGCGGCATCACGCCGTCCGCGCGGCGCCCGCCTGCCGCTCCGCCTACGGGGACGGGGTGCGTGCCGCGGCGAGGAGGCGAGCCGTGTCGTCGGCGCACAGTTGCAGCGCGTTCCCGACCGTGGTCAGCACGTCGTGTTCCGCGGGGATGTAGGGCCCGTCGGCGAGGGCGATCCCGGCGCCGTGCAGCAGGATCGATTCGCGCCCGGCCGGGGCGAGATGCGGGGTGAGCGGTTCCAGCACCTCGTGGAGTTCGATGGCGAGGGCGGCTCCGCAGGGTCCGGCGTCGGTGATGAAGCGTCCGGTGTCGGCGGCGAGCGCCTCCACCATGGCCGTCAGCTGGTCCTCGGTGCAGTCGCTGACGCCGGCGGCGCGGACGGTGGCGACCGCGGTCCGGCGGACCGTGCGGGAGGAGGTGCCGCCGGCGGCGAGGACGGCGAGCGCGACCGTGTGCACGGCGTCGCGGAGCATCGCGGAGAAGCGGCCGGTGGTGGGGTGGTCCAGTGTCTCGGTGCCGAAGTGGCCGTGGCAGGCGGCGCATTCCACGACCGGTCCGGCCTGGCCGCGCGGGAGGACGGGGACGCCGAGGACGGTGAAGCGGCGGCGGCCGGTGCGGCGGCGGTAGTTGCGGTCGCCTCCGCATTCGGGGCAGAAGAACTCGCCGTCGCCGACGGTGCTCCACGACGTGCGCACCCCGAAGACACGAAGACCGCGATGACCGTGGATGTGCGGTTTTCGGCCGCTCTGTCCGCGGGTTGGCAGCACGTCGCACCTCCGTGACCCTTCGGCAGCATTGCCGCGTTGACGTGATGTTAGCCACATGGCGGATGCCTCGTCAGCACCCGGGCGTCACATCGCCCGGACATGGCCGAACCCCGCCCCTGTGCCGGGGCGGGGTCCGTGGCCGCGGGCGGCGGCGGGCGTCAGCGGGAGGCGCGGTTGACGGCCGACACGACCGCCTTCAGCGAGGCGCGGGTGGTGTTGGCGTCGATGCCGATGCCCCACAGGACCTTTCCGTCGATGGCGCATTCGATGTAGGAGGCGGCCTGCGCGGACGCGCCCTCGCTCATCGTGTGCTCCTGGTAGTCCAGGACGCGCGCGTCGACGCCGATCCCGTTCAGGGCGTCGACGAACGCGGAGATGGGGCCGTTGCCGCTGCCGGTCAGCACGGTGTCGGCGCCGTCCACGACCGCCTCCACCGTCAGGGTGTCGGTGCCGTCGGTGTCCGAGGTGGACTGGCCGGAACGCAGCTGGACGCGGCCCCACGGATCGACCGGGTTGGGCAGGTACTCGTCCTGGAAGACGGACCAGATCTCCTTCGGCGTGACCTCGCCGCCCTCGGCGTCGGTCTTGGCCTGAATGATGCGGGAGAACTCGATCTGCATCCGGCGCGGCAGGTCCAGCTTGTGGTCGTTCTTCAGGACGTAGGCGATTCCGCCCTTGCCGGACTGCGAGTTGACGCGGATGACCGCCTCGTAGGAGCGGCCCACGTCCTTCGGGTCGATCGGCAGGTACGGGACGGCCCACTCGATGTCGTCGGTCGTCACGCCGCGGGCGGCCGCGTCGGCCTCCATGGCGTCGAAGCCCTTCTTGATGGCGTCCTGGTGGGAGCCGGAGAAGGCGGTGTAGACGAGGTCGCCCGCGTAGGGGTGGCGCGGGTGGATCTGCATCTGGTTGCAGTACTCGCTGGTGCGACGGATCTCGTCGATCTGCGAGAAGTCGATCTGCGGGTCGACGCCCTGGGAGAAGAGGTTCATGCCCAGGGTCACCAGGTCGACGTTGCCGGTGCGCTCGCCCTGGCCGAACAGGCAGCCCTCGATGCGGTCGGCGCCCGCCATGATCGCCAGTTCGGCGGCGGCCACGGCGGTGCCGCGGTCGTTGTGCGGGTGCACGGACAGGCAGACGTGCTCGCGGCGGGTCAGGTGGCGGGACATCCACTCGAAGCGGTCGGCGTGGGTGGAGGGCGTCGAACGCTCCACGGTGGCGGGCAGGTTCAGAATGATCTCGCGGCCGGGAGCGGGCCGCCAGACGTCGCAGACCGCCTCGCAGACCTCCAGGGCGAAGTCCAGTTCGGTGTCGGTGAAGATCTCCGGGCTGTACTGGTAGCCGAAGACGGTCTCGTCGCCCAGCAGCTTCTCGGCGTACTCCATCACCAGCCGGGTGCCGTCGACGGCGATCTGCTTGATCTCGTTCTTGGAGCCGCGGAAGACGACGCGGCGGAACGTCGGCGCCGTCGCGTTGTACAGGTGGACGGTGGCGCGCCTGGCGCCGACGATCGACTCGACGGTGCGCTCGATCAGGTCCTCGCGGGCCTGCGTCAGGACGGAGATCGTCACGTCGTCCGGGATCGCGCCCTCTTCGATGATCGAGCGCACGAAGGCGAAGTCGGTCTCGCCGGACGAGGGGAAGCCGACCTCGATCTCCTTGTAGCCGAGGCGGACCAGCAGGTCGAACATCTCGCGCTTGCGGGCCGGCGACATCGGGTCGATCAGCGCCTGGTTGCCGTCCCGCAGATCTGTGGACAACCAGCGCGGGGCCTTGGTGATCCGCTTCTCCGGCCAGGTGCGGTCCGGGATGTCGACGGCCTCGTACCGGCCGTACTTGTGGATCGGCATGCCGGAGGGCTTCTGGGTGTGCGTGGTGTTGGTGATCGGCGTGGGGCGGCCGTTCCACTGCGACTGTGACATTGCGTCGGGCTCCTCGGGGTCCTGCGGGCTGGGGTCCTCCCACGCCCTGGGGGGCGGTGGGGGAGGCCGACTGTCAACGCAGCACCAGACTCCGCGGGGAGGGGGTCGGCCTACGACTACAGGCCCTCGCCGCGGCGGCTAAGAAGAAGCAGCCCGAAACGCATGATGCGGACGAGCCTAGCCGAGCTTCGACGCGGGCACCGGTCCCGTTTCAGTATGCGGGATGACCGATCGGTAACGGGCATATGTGACAGATCACTCCATTTCACTAATCGTCGTCGCATCCAGTGACAGCCGCATGGCGCAGTGCCACATTGCCAGACATGGACTCCTTCACGCCTGTCTTCTGCGGCATTGTGCCGCCGCACCTCCTCGACAAGCTCGCGCGTGCCGGTGATCCGGCCGTCGCCGCCGCGGCCCGCCGCACTCTCGTCGCGGACGCCGCGCACCGCACGGGGCGCCGGCTGACCACCCTCACCGGCGCCCCGGCCCCGCCCCAGGAGGTCGTCCCCGGCCCGCAGCGCACCCTGTACGACGCCGGGAACGAGACCGCGCTGCCCGGCACGAGGGTGCGCTCCGAGGGCGACGAGCCCGTCCAGGACGCCACCGTCAACCGCGCCTACGCCGGCCTCGGCGCGACGTTCGACCTGCTCCTGACGGCCTACGGGCACGACTCGATCGACGGTGCGGGCCTGCCTCTCGACGCGACCGTCCACTACGACGAGAAGTACGGCAACGCCTTCTGGAACGGCGAGCGGATGGTGTTCGGCGACGGTGACGGCGAGATCTTCCTCGACTTCACCGGTCCGGTCGACGTCATCGCCCACGAACTGGCGCACGGCTTCACCCAGTACTCGGCGAACTTCACCTACTTCGGCCAGCCCGGCGCGCTGAACGAGTCGGTGTCGGACGTCTTCGGCTCCCTGGTGAAGCAGTGCACGCTCGACCAGAGCGCGGACCGGGCCGACTGGCTCATCGGTGCCGGGCTGCTCGCGCCGCAGGTCAGCGGGGTGGCGCTGCGGTCGATGAAGGCGCCGGGCACGGCGTACGACGACGACGTGCTCGGCAAGGACCCCCAGCCGGCGACGATGGCCGACTACGTCCGCACGGGCCGGGACAACGGCGGCGTCCACATCAACTCGGGCATCCCCAACCACGCCTTCTACCTGCTCGCGACCCAGCTGGGCGGCAAGGCGTGGGAGCGGGCGGGGCAGATCTGGTACGACACGATGACCTCGGGGAGGCTGCGGGTCGACGCGTCGTTCGCCGAGTTCGCGAGCGAGACCGTCGAGGCCGCCACCGCGCGCTACGGCCGGGGCGAGGAGCGCGAGGCCGTGGTGAAGGCGTGGTCCCGGGTCGGTGTGCCTGCCAACTGAACGGGATCCGTACTAGACAGGAACCATGCGCATCCACGTACGACGCACGGGCGGGTTCGCCGGCATCGAGCGGGTCTCCGAGGTCGACACCGCCGGGCGGCCCGACGCCCAGGAGTGGCACGCCATGGCCGAGCAGGCGATGGACGACGGCCGGGACACCCCGCCGGTCGGGGTGGCGGACGGCTTCCAGTACCAGCTCACGGTGGACGGGACCACGGTGTACTGCGCCGACCCCAGGCTGACCGAGGCCCAGCGGAAGCTGATCACCCGGGTGCTGAAGGAAGGTTCCTGAGGCCCCCGGGCCGGCCGGGGAAGGGCCCCCGCCGCGCCCCGGGGGGCCGGTACCGGGCCGGCCTGCTTCTGGGGCCGGCGTGCTCCCGGGGCAGGCGCGCGGGACGGTGCGACCGGGGCCGGCGCGCGGGACCGATGAGGCGGGACGGCGGCCGGCGCCGGGACCCGAGGCGGGTCGGAGCCGACCGGTCCGGCCGGAGCCGTCAGAAGCCCAGCCTGCGCAGCTGCTTCGGGTCCCGCTGCCAGTCCTTCGCGACCTTCACGTGCAGATCGAGGAAGACGGGGGTGCCGAGCAACGCCTCGATGTGTTTGCGGGACTTGGTGCCGACCTCCTTCAGGCGGCTGCCCTTGGGGCCGATGATGATGCCCTTCTGGCTGGGGCGCTCGATGTAGACGTTGGCGTGGATGTCGAGGAGCGGCCGGTCCGCCGGGCGTCCCTCGCGCGGCAGCATCTCCTCGACCACGACCGCGATCGAGTGGGGCAACTCGTCGCGTACGCCTTCCAGCGCCGCCTCGCGGATCAGCTCGGCGACCATGACCTGCTCCGGCTCGTCCGTGAGGTCGCCCTCCGGGTAGAGCGGGGGGCTCTCCGGGAGCAGCGGGACGAGGAGGTCCCCGAGCAGGGTGACCTGCTTGTCACCGACGGCCGACACCGGGACGATCTCCGCCCATTCGATGCCGAGCTCGCTGCCGAGGCGGTCGACGGCGAGGAGCTGCTCGGCCAGGGTCTTGGAGTCGACGAGGTCGGTCTTGGTCACGATCGCGACCTTGGGCGTCTTCTTGATCCCTGCCAGTTCCTTGGCGATGAAGCGATCGCCGGGGCCGAGCTTCTGGTCGGCCGGGAGGCAGAAGCCGATCACGTCGACCTCGGCCCAGGTGGTGCGTACGACGTCGTTGAGCCGCTCGCCGAGCAGGGTGCGCGGCTTGTGCAGGCCGGGGGTGTCCACGAGCACGAGCTGGGCGTTCAGGTCGGGGCGGTGGACGATGCCGCGGACGGTGTGACGGGTGGTCTGCGGCCGGTTGGAGGTGATGGCCACCTTCTGGCCCACCAGAGCGTTCGTGAGGGTGGACTTGCCCGCGTTGGGGCGGCCGACGAAGCAGGCGAAGCCGGCGCGGTGCGGGGCCTCGGACCGGGGGGTGTGAACGCTCATGCGGGCCATTCTCCCCGATCCTCGGGGCGGTCACGTACCACGTGCCGCCGGGGGGCACGGACGCCCGGCGCCGCGTCCCGTCCGGGACCCGGTGTGACGGACCCGTGACGGCCCGGCCGGCGCCCGTCCGAACGCCCCGCGCGTGCAGGGCGGCGCCGCGCGGGGCGTGCGGGAACCCGCCGAAGGCCCCAGCCCCGGCCGACGCCCGTCCGAACGTCCCACGCGTGCAGGGCGGCGCCGCGCGGGGCGTGCGGGAACCCGCCGAAGGCCCCAGCCCCGGCCGACGCCCGTCCGAACGTCCCACGCGTGCAGGGCGGCGCCGCGCGGGGCGTGCGGGAACCCGCCGAAGGCCCCAGCCCCGGCCGACGCCCGTCCGAACGTCCCACGCGTGCAGGGCGGCGCCGCGCGGGGCGTGCGGGAACCCGCCGAAGGCCCCAGCCCCGGCCGACGCCCGTCCGAACGTCCCACGCGTGCGGGGCGCGGCGCCGCGCGGGGCGTGCGGCCTCGCCGGGCGGGCGCGCACGGCTCCCGGCACGGCGAACGTGTCGACGTGCCGGGGCCGGCGTCGACGTGACGCGGGGCCGGCGGTACGCGGCCGGGGGCGCTCAGCCTGCGCGTACCGACCGGCGTCGCGCCCGGACCCACACCAGCGCCCCGGCACCGGCCGCGAACAGGACGGCCGCGGCCAGCCAGGGGACGGCGAGGAAGGACGCCGCTCCGGATCCGCGGGCGCCGTGTGCGCTCGCCGTGAGGGTCACCTCGCCCCAGTCGAGCTGCGGGGCCCCGGCCCAGCTGGTGGTGAACCGGATCCGCTGCCGGGGAAGCAGTTCGCCGGGGACGCCGTCCAGGTCCCGGGCCAGCAGGGTGCGGCCGAAGAGGCCCTCGGCGCGGAGGGCGACCTTCGGGGCGAGGGTGACGTTGCCGCGGTTGTGCAGGGTGTACGAGACCAGGGCGCTGCTGTCGCCGGTGCCCGGCACGAGGGGTTTGTCCGGCACGTAGCGGACGTCCTCGACGGAGAGAGCGGGCATGGCCGGTCCGTTCACCCGCAGGTAGACGCGGGCGCCGACCGCCCGCTGGATGCCGACGGCCACCGCTCCCCCCGACCCGGCGGCGACGCGTTCGTCCAGGGCGACCAGCGCGCCGGGGTGGTCGCCGGGCTCCGCGTCCTCGGGGACGGTGAGGGTGTACGGGACGGTGACGGCGGAGCGGGCTGGCACGGTCACCCGGGCCCGGTCCGGCTTCGCCCAGGCACCGACGCCGCGCTGCCTCTCCTGGCGGGTGCGCACGGCGAAGCCGCCGTCCCGTTCGGTGTTGTAGGCGTCCGCCCCGTACAGCAGGAACGTCAGCGGGGCGGCGGTCTTGTTGGTCACGGTGACGCTGTCGGTGAGCCTCGTGCCGGGGTCGGCGGAGAGGTAGAAGTACGGTCGGCGGGCGGGGCCGGAGGCCGTGGGCTCCACGGACCACTCGCCGTTGTCGGCGGCGTGCGCGGACGGGACGGCGCACAGCAGTGCCGCCAGCGCGAGGAAGGGGACGAGGAGCGTCGCGAGCCTCGCGAGCGGCGGCGGGAGGGGTGCGGGCGGTCTTCGCACGGGCGCGGATCCCCCGGATCGGGGCGGGCCGACCGGGTGCGCGCCCGGCCCGCCGTGGGTGTCAGGTGAGGGTGAGGGTCAGCACGCCGGAGTAGGCGCCGGGTGCGGTGAACGCCGGCACGTCCAGCGTCACCTTCGCGCCCGCGGTGAACTCACCGCCGGTGAGCGCCCCGTCGGGGGTGGACGCCAGGGTGGCGCCGGCGGTGCCGACGGCGCCCGCGGAGCCCGCCGCGCAGGTGCTGGGGCTGCCGGCCTTGGTGGCGCAGGCCGGGGTCCAGCTCAGCCGGCCGGCGTCGATCTTCCCGCCGGGACCGGTGAAGTCGGTGACCTTGCCGGTCAGGGACCAGCCCGCGGGACCGCCGCGGAAGTCCTTGACGGTCACCGCGTGGAGGTCGCCGGTGGCGGCGCCGCCCTTGCCGAAGTCGACGGAGGTCAGCTGGACGGTGTCACCGGCCTGGGTCATGGACAGGGTGCCGGCCGCGACGGCCGTGGTGAGCTTCTGGCTGTTCGCGGGTACGGGGGTGTCGTCGACGACGGTGTACGCCGCGGGGCCCGCGCCCTTGTCGTCACTCCACGCGGTGCCCTCGTAGGCCACGACTCCGGTGGTGGCCTTGTCGGCGACCGTGAGCCGGGCGGTGAAGGTACCCGCCGCGCTCGCCTTCACGGTCATCTTGTCCGCGGTCTCGGCAGCGCCGGCGCGGCCCGCGACGGTGACGTCCGCGAGGGGGGTGAACTTCGCGCCGGTGACGGTCACCTGGTCGCCCGGCTTGCCGGAGGCGGTGCCGAGTTGGACGGACCGTTCGTTGGCGCCGGGCTGTTCGGTGGCGACGATCGTCTGCGAGACGGGCGCGGGCGGGTTCGTCACCGTGCAGGGGGTGTCCAGCTCCATGATGTAGCTGGTGTGGATGTTGTAGTCGCCCGGCGAGAGGGTGATCGAGCCGGGCGCGGTGACCGTGAAGGCGCCGGTCATGGAGAACGCCGGGAACGGTGCCTTGCCGGGGACGGGCGGGTTCTTCTTCGGGCCGGCGACGGTGACGCTGCCGGGCTGCGCTCCCCCGAGGGTCACCTTGCCGGTCGGGGTCATGATGTCGGCGGGCAGCGCCAGGTCGACGGGGTTGCCGGCGGCGGGCTCGGTGACCGTGTAGGTGACGGTGACCGTGTCGCCCACCTTGGGTGCGGCGTTGTCGACGGTGATCTCGGCGCTGGTCGTGCCGTCGATGGGCGGGATGCCGGATATCGGCGGCGGTACGCAGTGGGTCGGGAAGTCGACGGCCTGGGCCGTCGCGACCCGGGCCGCGGCGGAGGGCGCGAGGAACCCGCCGCCGGTGGCCACGAGCGCGCTCACCCCCAGTAGCGCCGCCCAGCGGCGTCTTCGTGGTGTGGATGGCAGGGACGCCATGCGCTTCCCCCTTCAATCGGCTTCACTCGGCCTTGACTCGGTGGCCGTCATTGACGGGGCGGGGGAAAGAGAAGTCAATGGAATCGAAATGCACCGACTGATGACCCATCAGATCGTGTCAAGATCGATGTCGTACCGGACTCAAGATCGGCGTTTTCGCAGGTAGGAACCCCTTCACCGCTCGGGTCGGTGCCGGGCCCACCCGGCATCCTGCCGGTACGGCACCCGGCCGGGCCGACGAGGGCGCGGCCGAAGGCGGTCGAACGGGACGGAGCGCGGGCGGGCCGCCGGTTCACTGGCGGTCCGCCGCGGACCGCTCGCGCCCGCCGTCAGGCCGGCGCCGAACCGTTCGCGCGGCGCCGGGCGAGCAGGGCGGCCGTGCCGACCGCGGCGTAGAGCACGGTGAGGACGCCGAGCGTCAGGTCCAGCCAGTCGACCGGGGCGCCCGACACCAGATCGGCCGCCGCGGGGACGCCGACGGCGAAGCCGACGGTCAGCAGGACGACCGCCGCGGCCGTGCGCAGGGCACGGCGGCGCGGCCCGGTGCTCAGTTCGGCGCCCGCCGCCGCGGCGAGGAACAGCGGGAACGCGTCGGACCAGGCCACCCGGCCCGACACGGCCCAGTCGACACCGCTGATGACGACGCCGACGAGACCGACGGCCAGGACGACCAGGCCCCAGGTGCGGGACACCTCAGTCCGCCGTCAGGGTCGCTCGGAGCACGCCGTCGGGACCGGCGAGCAGCACCGGCGTACCCGGGCCGCCCAGGTCCCGTACCGCGGCGCGGTCGGCGTCGGCGACCGTGTCGGTGTCGGCGACGACCGCCGCGGCCTCCAGGGAGGTGGCGCCGCTGGCCACGGCCATGGCGACGGCCGTCCGCAGGGCGCTCAGCCGCAGCGACTCGAGCGCCACCGTGCCCGCGACGTACGTCCGTCCGGTCTCGTCCCGCACCGCTGCGCCCTCGGGCACCCCGTTGCGCGCACGGGCGCTGCGCGCCAGCGTGATGATCTTGCGGTCTTCGGGATCGAGTCCGGAGCTGTCAGTCATGGGACGAGCATAGTTCGCGGCACGGACCCGCCCGGCAGGCACCGGCTGCGGACGGTCGGGCGGCGGGGCGGCGTACCCGGCGCGGGCGTTGGGGCTCACGGCCGGTCCAGGCGCAGCCGCTCCGCCTTCGGCAGGCCGGCGACGACGAGGTCGTAGGAGTCCTCGACGAGCTCCCGGACCGTACCCGCCGGGAGCTCCGCCACCGTGACCGTGTTCCAGTGCCGCTTGTTGAGGTGGTAGCCGGGGACGATCGCCGGGTACTCGGCGCGCAGCCGGACGGCGTCGTCCGGGTCGCACTTCAACGACACCTTCAGCGGGGTGGCCGCCAGGTCGGAGAGGGCGAACATCTTCCCGGCGACCTTGAAGACCGAGACCTCGGGACCGAAGGGGAAGTCCTCCACCGCGGCGTTCTGCTCCAGGCAGAACTCCTTCAGCCGGCGGGGCGTCAGCGGGCCGCTCACGTCGGCTCCACCAGCACGGTGACGATCTTGTTCCGCCGGCCGGCGGGGGACTCGGCGGTCAGTCGCAGGGCGCGGCCGTCCGGGAGTTCGACCTGGGCGCTGGCGCCTGCGATCGGGACCCGGCCGAGGGACTTGGCCAGCAGCCCGCCGACGGTCTCCACGTCCTCGTCGTCGTAGGCGTCGAGTCCGAACAGCTCACCGAGGTCGCCGATGTCGAGCCGGGCGGTGACCCGGTAGCGCGAGTCGCCGAGCTCCTGCACGGGCGGCAGCTCCCGGTCGTACTCGTCGGTGATCTCGCCGACGATCTCCTCCAGGATGTCCTCGATGGTGACGATCCCGGCCGTGCCTCCGTACTCGTCGATGACGACGGCGACGTGGTTGCGCTCCTGCTGCATCTCGCGCAGCAGATCGCCCGCGTTCTTGGTGTCGGGCACGAAGGCGGCCGGCCGCATCGCGGTGGAGACCAGCTCGGCCTCCGACTCCCGGTTGATGTGCGTCTTGCGGACCAGGTCCTTGAGGTACACGATCCCGACGATGTCGTCCTCGTTCTCCCCGGTGACGGGGATACGGGAGAACCCGGAGCGCAGCGCGAGGGTGAGCGCCTGGCGGATGGTCTTGTAGCGCTCGATGGCGACGAGGTCCGTCCGCGGGACCATCACCTCCCGCACCAGGGTGTCGCCGAGTTCGAAGACGGAGTGCACCATCCTGCGCTCCTCGGCCTCGATCAGCGACTCCTGCTCGGCGAGGTCGACCATCGCCCGCAGCTCGGCCTCGCTGGCGAACGGGCCCTTGCGGAAGCCCTTGCCCGGCGTCAGCGCGTTGCCGATGAGGATCAGCAGCTGCGGGATCGGGCCCATGATCCGGGCGAGCGGCAGCAGGACGTACGCGGCGGCGGTCGCCGTGTTGAGCGGGTGCTGGCGGCCGATGGTGCGCGGCGAGACGCCGACGGCGACGTACGAGACGAGGACCATCACACCGATGGCGACGGCCAGCGCCTGCCAGGTCTCCGTGAACTCCTGAAGACACGCGTAGGTGACGAGCGCCCCGGCCGCCATCTCGCAGGCGATCCGCACGAGCAGGGCGACGTTGAGATAGCGCGTCGGGTCGGACGCGACCTGGACCAGCCGGTCGGCGCCGCGCCGCCCGGAGCGCAGCGCCTCGGCGGCGCGGAAGCCGGAGACACGGGCGATGCCGGCCTCGGCGCAGGCGGCGAGCCAGGCGACGACGACGAGGGCGACGGCGCCGATGACGAGTTGGGCGCTCATGAGACGGTCGGCGCCGGGGAAGGACCGGTCAGGCCCTTCTCCGCCCTCCAGCCGTCGACGATCGCCGCCTGCAGACCGAACATCTCCGCGCGCTCGTCGGCCTCCTCGTGGTCGTACCCGAGCAGGTGCAGCACCCCGTGGACGGTGAGCAGTTGGAGCTCCTCGTCCATGGAGTGCCGGGTCGGCGCTTCCTCGCCCTGCTTCTTCGCCACCTCGGGGCAGAGCACGATGTCGCCGAGGAGCCCCTGCGGGGGCTCCTCGGCGTCCTTGACGGGCGGACGCAGCTCGTCCATGGGAAAGGACATGACATCCGTGGGGCCGGGCAGGTCCATCCACTGGATGTGCAGCTGCTCCATGGCCTCGGTGTCCACAACGATCACCGAGAGCTCGGAGAGCGGGTGGATGCGCATCCGCGCGAGTGCGTAGCGGGCGACGTCGAGGATCGCCTGCTCGTCGACCTCGGTGCCGGACTCGTTGTTGACGTCGATCGACATGGTGCTGACCGGTTTCACTTCCCGTTGCTGCCGTTGCGGCTGTCGTACTTCTCGTAGGCGTCGACGATACGGCCCACGAGCTTGTGCCGGACGACATCCTGCGATGTCAGCATGGAGAAGTGCACGTCCGGGACGCCGTCCAGGATCTCCCGGACCTGGCGCAGACCGCTCCTGGTCCCGCCGGGCAGGTCGACCTGGGTGACGTCGCCGGTGATCACGATCTTCGAGTCGAAGCCGAGACGCGTCAGGAACATCTTCATCTGCTCCGGATTCGTGTTCTGCGCCTCGTCGAGGATGATGAACGCGTCGTTGAGCGTACGGCCGCGCATGTACGCCAGCGGCGCCACCTCGATCGTGCCCGCGGCCATCAGGCGCGGGATCGAGTCCGGGTCGATCATGTCGTGCAGGGCGTCGTACAGCGGCCGCAGATACGGGTCGATCTTCTCGTAGAGCGTGCCGGGCAGGAAGCCCAGGCGCTCGCCCGCCTCGACCGCGGGCCGGGTGAGGATGATCCGGTTGACCTGCTTGGACTGCAGGGCCTGCACGGCCTTGGCCATCGCCAGGTACGTCTTGCCGGTACCGGCGGGGCCGATGCCGAAGACGACCGTGTGCTTGTCGATGGCGTCGACGTAGCGCTTCTGGTTGAGCGTCTTGGGGCGGATGGTACGGCCGCGGCTGGACAGGATGTTCTGGGTGAGGACCTCGGAAGGGGTCTCGGCCGCCGCTCCTCCGCCTTCCTCGCGAAGCATGGCGATCGAGCGTTCCACGGCGTCCTCCGTCATCGGCTGTCCGGTGCGGAGCACCAGCATCATCTCGTCGAAGAGGCGCTGGACCAGTGCGACGTGCCGTTCTTCGCCGACGGCACTGATCACATTGCCGCGGACATGGATGTCCACGGTCGGGAACGCCTGCTCGATCACGCGCAGCAGGGAATCACCAGAACCGAGCACGGTCACCATCGGGTGCTTCGCGGGGACGGTGAAATGGGCTCGTGCCTGCCCCGGCGCGAGGGTCTGGTCTGTGGGTGTCTGAGTCATGGGCCGGCACTCTGGCCTGCGCGTACCTCCCGTTGCAGGGTTCTCGCTGCTCGACAACCTCTGGGTTACCAGCCTACGACCCCGCGCGGACGGTCCCGAAGCGGTTTTCCTCACCGCGGAAGAACCCTTCCCGGCCCGCCGCGAGGCCCCGGGCGGGACCGGAGGGGTGGGGCGGGGCACGGCCACCCGGCACGGCTGACGGGAGTGGCCGGACCCGGCGGGCGCGGGCCGGCGGCAGGAGGTACGCGCAGGGCCGCCGCGCGGGACGGGACCGGGAGGCGTTCGGGAGGGCTCCGGGACCGGGAACCGCCGCGCAGGAGGAGGTACACGCAGGACCGCCGCGCAGAAGGGGACCGGGAGGGCTCCGGGACCGGGGAGCGCGGCAGCGTGTCAGACCGGACGCCGGAAGCCGATCGTGGGCACCGCACGGCGCAGCGGCCAGGGGCGGTCGGGGGCGGGGAGGAGCCGGGCCAGGAAGGCGTAGCGCTCCAGCGCCTCGGGGTCCTGGTCCTCGCAGCCCTGGACGTACTGCCACCAGGCCGCCACCTCGGACCAGCCGGGCGCGGACAGCGAGCCGCCGAACTCCTGGACGGACAGCGCGGCCGTCAGTCCGGCGAAGGCGAGCCGGTCCGCGAGGGGCCAGCCGGCGAGGGTGCCGGTGACGAAGCCCGCCACGAAGACGTCACCGGCACCCGTGGGGTCCAGCGCCTCCACGCCGATCGCCGGGACCTCGGCCGTCCCGCCCGTGGCACCGTCCACGGCGTACGCGCCGTCCGCGCCGAGCGTGACGACGGCGAGCGGCACCTTCTCGGCCAGTGCGCGGGCGGCCGCGCGCGGGCAGTCGGTGCGGGTGTAGCGCATCGCCTCCTCGGCGTTGGGCAGGAACGCCTCGCACAGTCCCAGGTCGTGCAGGGCGCGCAGGTCCCAGCGGCCGGTCTCGTCCCAGCCGACGTCGGCGAAGATCCGGGCGCCGTGGGCGGCCGCCTCCGCGATCCAGGGCTCGACACGGCCGGGCACGAGGGAGGCCACCGCGGCCCGCGCCCGGGGCGCCGCCGCGGGGGCGCTCTCCGAGAGCGGTGCCTCGTGGCCGTGCGAGACCATCGTGCGCTCGCCCTCGTACGCCATGGAGACCGTCACCGGGGAGTGCCAGCCGGGCACGGTCCGCGACGGGGACAGATCGATGCCCTCTCCCTGCTCCAGGGCGTCCCAGCAGTAGTCGCCGTAGAAGTCGTCGCCGAAGGCCGCGGCGAGGGAGGTGCGCAGACCGAGCCGCGCCAGCGCCGTGGCCATGTTGGCGACGCCGCCCGGGCTCTGGCCCATCCCGCGCGCCCAGGTCTCGGTGCCGCGCACCGGCGCGGTGTCCAGGCCGGTGAAGATGATGTCGAGGAAGACCGTGCCGGTGAGGAACACGTCGCACGCCGGGTCCCCTCCGGTGCGCAGGGCGCTCAACGGATCGACGTGCGTGCCGTGTTGCTGCGATCCGTCGGTCGTGATCACGGTGGCTCCCGGATTGCCGTGCGGTGCGGTGCAAAGAGCGGTGCGAATCAGGCCAGTGTGCCTGATCCGGACCCCGGCGCAGGGCCGGCGGACCGGGTCCGGGGCGGACGCGGAGCCGGGCCCGACCACGGAAAAGGCGGTCTGCTACCCGACTGGCGACAGTGCAAACCAAATGTGTCCCGCATCACATCTTCTCGGCTTCTCCGCCGCCGGGAGCGCTTGATACAAATTGGCGCGCGTTCCCGTGCAGAAGACACCGGGCGCTCCTCCCTCCTCCTCGCCCCAGGGGCGCGGTGGATCCCCATGCCTTCACCCCATTGTTCCCGGGAACGCCCATGTCCTCGCGCCTGCGCGCCGCGTGGCCGCTCGTCGCCGTCTTCGCGGTCGGCTACCTCGCCTCCTACCTCCTCCCCACCCTCGTCGGCCGGCTCTCCGCCGGACTCGGCCTCGCCCCCACCCAGGCCGGACTCGTGGGCTCCGTCCTGCTGTTGGCGTCCTCCTCCGCCGGCTTCGCGCTCGCGGCGCGCGTCGAGCGGTTCGGGCCGCGCCGGCTCGCCCGCGCCGGACTGCTCCTCGCCTTCACCGGCTACGGCGCGGTCGCGCTGACGTCCGCGGTGCCCGTGGCCGTCACCGGCGTCGCGGTCGGCGGCCTGGGCTCCGGCACGGCGACCGCGGTCGCCGCCGCGGGCATCGCCGCCCAGCACGATCCCCACCGGGTGACCGCGCTCGGTCTGCTCTCGGTGTCGGCGACCGCGGGCGCCCTGTACCTGACGATCCCGCGGCTCGGCGGCGGCCACGCCCTGCCGTTCGCGGCTCTCGCACTGGCGGCCCTCGCTGCATGGCCCGCGACGCGTCGGCTGGACTGCCCCGGGGCCCGGGTGAGCGTGCCGGGCGTCCAGGGTTTGCCGGACCCCCGCCCCTCCCGGTACCCGCTCCCCCACCGCCGCTCCGGGGCGGTCCTCGCGGCGGCCGTGTTCTGCTGGGCGATGGCGCAGAACGCGCTCTGGGGCGTGAGCGGCCGGATAGGCACCACCCAGGCCGGACTGAGCGAGGTCACCGTCGGCGCGGTCTTCGCCGTGGCGCTGGGCGCGGGGCTCACGGGGGTCGTCGTCGCCGGGACCGTGGGCGCACGGTTCGGGCGGGCGGTTCCGATCGGTGCGGGCACGGCGCTCATCGCCTGCTGCGTCGTGGTCAGTTCGTCCGCGCGCGACCTGGTGGCCTTCGCCCTGGGGGAGATCCTGTGGAACACCGTCTACCCGGTGGTGCTCTCGTACCTGATCGGCCTCGCCGCCTCGCTCGACACCCGCGGGCGGTGGGCCGTCCTCGTCGGCTCCGCGTCGTCGCTGGGCGTGGCGTGCGGCCCGACGGCCGGCAGCCTGCTGTCGGCACACGCCGGCTACCCGGGCATGGGACTCGTCCTCTCCGCGGCCCTGCTGGTCGCGGCGGTACCGATGACCGCGGTCGCCCTGCACACCTCGGGCCGGCGCCTGGTGCCCGTGCCGCTGCCGGTGCCCGCCGCGGTCCGGCGCCGCACCTCGGCGGCACCCGCGGTGCTGGCGGAGATCCCGGTCCCGGCGCCCGGGGTCGCCCCCGCGGGAACGGCGAAGGTCCTGGCCTCCTGAGACGGGGCGACGACGCCTCCTCGGGGGAGCGCGCCGTCGCCCGGCGCCCCGTGCTTCGGCCGAGGGGCACCGCTCGGGCGCGGCGCGCCGCGCGGGTGCGCCGGGACCGGCACCCGGCCCGGCAGCCCGGCGCCGACTCGGTCCGGCCGCCGTGGCGGACCGGCGCCGGAGTGAGCCCGGTGGGACGACCGCCCGGGCGGACCGTCCACCGCCGCCCGACCGCAGTCGCACCTGCCCGGCCCCGCGAACGGGCGAGCCCGCCGCGACGCCGGGACGGGCTCACGCGCCCGGCGTCCCCGCGTCACTCCCGGTCGAAGTCGTAGCCGTCGACCTCGGCGAGGCAGCGTTCGCGGCGTGCCTCGTCGTGGTCCAGGAAGGCCGCGCGGAAGGAGTTGCGGGCCAGTTCCCGCAGCTGCTCCTGACTCAGCCCGAGCGCCTCGCGCACCGCGTGGAAGGTGTCGCCGACGTAGCCGCCGAAGTAGGAGGGGTCGTCGGAGTTCACGGTGACGAGCAGGCCGGCGTCCATCATGGCCCGCAGCGGATGGTCCTCCAGGGTGTCGACGGCGCGCAGGCGGACGTTCGACAGCGGGCAGAGCGTGAGCGGGACCTGCTCGCGGGCAAGCCGCTCGACCAGCTCGGGGTCCTCCACGGACCGCAGGCCGTGGTCGATGCGTTCCACGCCGAGCACGTCGAGCGCCTCGCGCACGTACGCGGGCGGTCCCTCCTCCCCGGCATGGGCGACCTTCCGCAGGCCGAGTGACTCGGCCGCCGCGTACACCTCGCGGAACTTCGACGGCGGGTGCCCCACTTCGGCCGAGTCGAGACCGACACCGGTGATGTGGTGCAGATAGGGCTTCGCTGCGTCGAGCGTCTGCATCGCGGACTCCGCCGACCGGTCGCGCAGGAAGCACATGATCAGCCGGGTCGAGACGCCGTACCGCTCCTCGGCGCGGTCCAGCGCGTGCGCGAGGCCCTCGATGACCGTGCCGATGGGGATGCCGCGTTCCGTGTGGGCCTGCGGGTCGAAGGAGACCTCGGCGTGCCGCACCCCCTGTGCCGCCGCTCGCGCCAGATACGCGTCGGCGAGTTCCGTGAAGTCGTCCGCGGTGTGCAGGACGGCCATCAGCCCGTGGTACAGGTCCAGGAAGGACTGCAGGTCGCTGAAGAGATAGGCCCTGCGCAGCGCGTCGGTGCCGGCGTACGGCAGGTCGACTCCGTTGCGTTCGGCCAGCGCGAAGGCGAGCTCGGGTTCGAGGGTGCCCTCGATGTGCAGATGCAGTTCGGCCTTGGGGATGAGTGACATCGGTGCTCGCTCGGACGTCGGGGGTGGATCAGGCCGCGCGTTTGGGGACCGGGACCCGTACGAGGTCCTGGGCCACGGACAGTTCGCCCTCGAAGCCGGCGGCACGGGCCTGCCGCTCGAACTCGTCGGGTTCGCTGTAGCGCTGCGAGAAGTGTGTCAGCACCAGGTGCCGTACGCCCGCATCGCGCGCCACGCGGGCCGCCTGTCCCGCCGTGAGATGACCGTGGTCGCCGGCCAGCGCGACGTCCTCGTCGAGGAACGTCGACTCGATCACCAGCATGTCGCAGCCCTCGGCCAGTTCGTGGGCGCCGTCGCAGAGCCGGGTGTCCATGACGAACGCGAACCGCTGTCCGCGGCGGACCTCGCTGACGTCCTCCAGCGCGACCCCGCCGAGGGCGCCCTCCCGCTGGATGCGGCCCACGTCGGGCCCCTTGATGCGGTGCGCGGCGAGGCGCTCGGGCAGCATGCGGCGGCCGTCGGGCTCGGTCAGCCGGTAGCCGAAGGACTCGACGGGATGGTCGAGGCGGCGCGCCTCCAGCGTGTACGAGGGCGTGGCGGCCAGCACTCCGCCGTCGGCGACCGGAGCCTCCGCGAGCGGTACCGTCTCGCGGTAGGCCGTCGCGTGGCGGAGCCGTTCGAAGAACCGCTGCCCGCTCGCCGGGTAGTGCGCCGTGACCGGGTGCGGCACCTGGTCCAGGTTGATGCGCTGGATCACCCCCGCGAGGCCGAGGGAGTGGTCGCCGTGGAAGTGGGTGACGCAGATCCGGTTGATGTCGTGAGCCGCGACCCCGGCCCTCAGCATCTGCCGCTGGGTGCCCTCGCCCGGGTCGAAGAGGATGCCCTCGCCGTCCCAGCGCAGCAGATAGCCGTTGTGGTTGCGGTGCCGGGTGGGGACCTGGCTGGCCGTGCCGAGCACGACCAGTTCGCGTACGGACAAGGTGCGCTCCGTGCCTGTCGGTGGCGCTCTACCCGGGCGGCCATTCGAGCCCGCGGCCGCCGAGGACGTGGGCGTGGGTGTGGAAAACGGTCTGGCCGGCACCGGTGCCGGTGTTGAAGACGATGCGGAAGCCGGAGGTGTCGACCTTGTCCATCGCGGCGACCTCGGCGGCCTCGCGCAGTATGTCGGCGGCGATGCCCGGCTCGGCCTCGGCCAGCGTGGCGGCATCCGGGTAGTGGACCTTGGGGATCACCAGCACGTGCGTCGGCGCCTGCGGATTGATGTCCCGGAAGGCGACCGTCGTCTCCGTCTCGCGGACGACGGTGGCCGGCACCTCCCCCGCCACGATCTTGCAGAACAGGCAGTCGGCTTGCGGTTCTCCCGCCATGGTCCGGGCCCCTTCACGACTCCGACGATCAGTTGGAACTGCATCGTATCGGTGCCGGGGTGCCCCTCCGGCGGGGTGCTGCCCTGCGGACCGGCCGCCACCGTCGCCCGGCGCGCCGGGCACGGCCCGAGCGGCAGGGGTGCGGGCCTGACGGGCGAAGCAACACCGGCGCGATGTGCGGCCGAACCCCGCACGTTCGAGGAGGTAGGGGCCCTATGGGAAGGGGGTGCGGGTCTCGGTGACGGTGACGGTCACGGTGACCGTGGGGCGCGGTGCACCGCCGTCGCCCCTGGCGGGAGGCGGCGCCGGTGTCCTGGCGGGGGTGGGCACGGGGGCGTTGCAGTCGCCGAGGACGTAGGCGCGGAAGACCCGGCGGCCGTCGGACTTCGCCGTGAGGTCGCCGTGCACGCACCGGCCGCCGATCTCCTGGGTGACCGTGCCGCCGATGGTGATCTTCCCGCCGTCGTCGGTCTCGCCCTCGCAGTCGACACCGGCCGCCGCACGGGCCGAAGGGGAGGCGCTCGCAGCGCTGTCGAGCCGCGCCGCGCAGCTGAGCCAGCGGACGCGTACGCCCTCGTTCTCCAGGGCCCGGGTTCCCGCGATGTCGGTGGTGTACGACACCGCCATGGCGCTCAGGCCGCCGGACGTCCCGGGTTCGCACGCGACGAGGCCGGACGCGGTCCCGATCGCGCAGACCACGGTGGCGAGCACGCGCAGGGGGACGGGGACACGGAAAGGGGCCGTCATGGGCGGCAGCGTGCCAGGGGCGGGAGGGGCGCGGTAGTCCCTTTGCGGCCAACGGCCCCGTACCGTAGACCGTATGGGTGACACCCGCAGGGTCCACGGGGCCGGTCGTCGACGGTACCGTCCGGTTCTGGTCGCTGCGGCATTCGCACCGGGTCGGCACGTGCCGCGACGCTGTCCCTCAGCCGCGAGGGTACCGGCACCCGGCTGCGGATCGTCTTCCGGGCGGACGAGGCTGCCCCCGCGAACCGCCCGTGGCGGTAACCCGGTCCGGGCCGGTGGTGACGGGAACCCGGCTCCGGGCCCGTGGGTCCGGAGCCCGGTCGTGGGCGTTGCGACTCAGGACCAGCGGCCCGTGCGGCCGAGCAGCAGGGCGGACGCCGCCGTGCCCGCGGTGGAGGTCCGCAGGACACTCGGGCCCAGCCGCAAGGGCCTGGCGCCCGCCTCGACCGCGAACCGCCCGTGGCGGTAACCCGGTCGGGGCCGGTGGTGACGGGAACCCGGCTCCGGGCCCGTGGGTCCGGAGCCCGGTCGTGGGCGTTGCGACTCAGGACCAGCGGCCCGTGCGGCCGAGCAGCAGGGCGGACGCCGCCGTGCCCGCGGTGGAGGTCCGCAGGACACTCGGGCCCAGCCGCAAGGGCCTGGCGCCCGCCTCGACCGCGAACCGCCCGTGGCGGTAACCCGGTCGGGGCCGGTGGTGACGGGAACCCGGCTCCGGGCCCGTGGGTCCGGAGCCCGGTCGTGGGCGTTGCGACTCAGGACCAGCGGCCCGTGCGGCCGAGCAGCAGGGCGGACGCCGCCGTGCCCGCGGTGGAGGTCCGCAGGACACTCGGGCCCAGCCGCAAGGGCCTGGCGCCCGCCTCGGTGAACGTGGCCAACTCCTCCGGGGAGACTCCCCCTTCGGGCCCCACCACCAGCACGATGTCCCCGGCGGAAGGGAGTTGCGCGGTGGCGAGCGGTTCCGCGCCCTCCTCGTGCAGCACGACCGCGAGGTCGGCTTCGCCGAGCAGCCGTGCGACCTGCTGGGTCGTGGCGGCCCCGGCGACCTCGGGGAAGCGGAGCCGGCGCGACTGCTTGCCCGCCTCACGGGCCGTGGAGCGCCACTTGGCGAGCGACTTGGCGCCGCGCTCGCCCTTCCACTGGGTGATGCAGCGGGCTGCCGCCCACGGCACGATCGCGTCGACACCGGTCTCGGTCATCGTCTCGACGGCGAGTTCACCGCGGTCGCCCTTGGGCAGGGCCTGCACGACCGTGATCCGGGGCGCGGGCTCCGGCTCCTCGCGCACCGCGGTGACGGTGACGTCGAGGCGGTCCTTGCCCTCGACCGCGGCGACGGTGCCGTAGCCGCCGGTGCCCCGGCCGTCGGTCAGGACCACCTCCTCGCCCACGCGCAGCCGGCGCACGGAGACGGCGTGCCGGCCTTCGGGCCCGTCCAGGGTGACGGTGCCGGTGCGGACGTCCTCGACCAGGAAGACGGGGGCGGTCATGCGGGGTTCCGGAGCGCGAGGGCGGAGCCCGCCGCGGCCGTCTCGGCGGCGAGGATCCCGACGAGCCGGCCGGCGGGGAGGTCGCGGGCCAGGCGGTGGCCCTGGCCGGCCCACAGGGCCATGGCCTGCGGATCACCGGCCTTGGCGGCGGCCTTGCGGAGGCCGGAGGTGAGGTGGTGCACCTCGGGGTACGCGGCGGGCGCGTACGGCCCGTGCTCGCTCATGAACCGGTTCACGAGGCCGCGGGCGGGGCGTCCCGAGAACGCCCTCGTCAGCTCGGTCCTGTTGAACAGCGGGCTGGTCATGGCCTGCTTGTGCAACGCGTTCGCGCCGGACTCGGGGCAGACGAGGAAGGCGGTGCCGAGCTGTGCGGCGTCGGCCCCGGCGGCCAGGACCGCGGCGATCTGGCTGCCGCGCATGATGCCCCCGGCAGCGATGACCGGCAGCGGTACGGCTTCGCGGATCTGCCCGATGAGCGCGAGGAGTCCGATGCCGCCGCAGTCGTTGGCGGGGTCGTCGCGGTGCGTGCCCTGGTGGCCGCCGGCCTCGATGCCCTGGACGCAGATGGCGTCGGCACCCGCGTTCTGGGCCGCCAGCGCCTCCTCGGGCGTGGTGACGGTGACGACCGTGAGCGTGCCGGCCCGCTTCAGCCGGGCGACGGCGGCGGGGGTGGGACAGCCGAAGGTGAACGACACCAGCGGTACGGGGTCGTCCCGCAGGATGGCCAGCTTGGCCTCGTAGCCGTCGTCCCGGCCCGAGTCGGGGTCCCCGAGCGGTGTCTCGTACCAGTCGGCCTCTCCGGCGAGCTGTTGCCGGTAGACGTCGACGGCCGCCGCGTCGGCGTGGGCGGGCTGCGGCATGAAGAGGTTCACACCGAACGGCCGCGCGGTGAGACCGCGAAGCTGTTTGATCTCCTGGTACATCCCGTCCGCGGTCTTGTACCCGGCGGCGAGGAACCCGAGCCCTCCGGCCTCGGACACGGCGGCGGCGAGTTCCGGACAGGAGGCGCCACCCGCCATGGGGGCCTGCACGATCGGGTAGCGGCAGAGATCGGTCAGCGCGGAGGACATGCCCCGCATGGTGCCACGTCCGGCCGCCACGTCCGAATCCCGGCCTCCGCCCCTTCCGCGGGTTCTCCCACGAGCACCCGCGGCGGACCGCGGGACCTTCCGCACCCGGGGCGGGGCCCGGCCCGACGGGCCGGGTGCGGACGGTCCCGACACCAGCCGGAACCCCGGGCGGGACGCTGCCCCGCCGGGGGCCGGTGCGCGGGACGCGCCCGACTCACCTGCCGTTGAACGCGTCCTTGAGGCGGGAGAACAGCCCCTGCTGCCCCGGCTGGAACTGGCCCGTCGGCCGCTCCTCGCCGCGCAGCTTCGCCAGCTCCCGCAGCAGGTGCTCCTGCTCCGGGTCGAGCTTCGAGGGGGTCTGCACCTCGACGTGGACGATCAGGTCGCCGCGTCCGCCGCCGCGCAGATGGGTGACACCGCGGCCGTGCAGCGGGATCGACTGGCCGGACTGGGTGCCCGGGCGGATGTCGACCTCCTCCATGCCGTCGAGCGTCTCCAGCGGCACCTTCGTGCCGAGCGCGCCCGCGGTCATGGGAATGGTCACCGTGCAGTGCAGATCGTCACCGCGGCGCTGGAAGACCGGGTGCGGCAGTTCGTGGATCTCGACGTACAGATCGCCGGCGGGGCCGCCGCCGGGGCCGACCTCGCCCTCTCCGGCGAGCTGGATGCGGGTTCCGTTGTCGACGCCGGCCGGGATCTTCACCGTCAGGGTGCGGCGCGACCGGACCCGGCCGTCACCGGCGCACTCCGGACACGGGGTCGGCACGACGGTCCCGAAGCCCTGGCACTGGGGGCACGGCCGCGAGGTCATGACCTGGCCCAGGAAGGACCGGGTGACCTGCGACACCTCACCACGGCCACGGCACATGTCGCACGTCTGCGCCGACGTACCGGGTGCGGCGCCCTCGCCCGAGCAGGTCGTGCAGACGACGGCGGTGTCGACCTGGATGTCCTTCGTGGTGCCGAACGCCGCCTCGTTGAGTTCGACCTCCAGCCGGATCATGGCGTCCTGGCCGCGCCGTGTCCGCGACCGCGGTCCGCGCTGGGAGGCGGTCCCGAAGAACGCGTCCATGATGTCGGAGAAGTTGCCGAAGCCACCGGCGCCGAAGCCACCGGCGCCGAAGCCGCCCGCGCCGCCGCCGGCGGCGCCGGACAGCGGGTCGCCGCCGAGGTCGTAGACCTGCTTCTTCTGCGGGTCCGACAGCACCTCGTAGGCGGCGTTGATCTCCTTGAAGCGCTCCTGCGTCTTCGGGTCCGGGTTCACGTCCGGGTGGAGTTCCCGCGCGAGCCGCCGGAATGCCTTCTTGATCTCGTCCTGCGATGCGTCGCGGCGTACGCCCAGTACGGCGTAGTAGTCCGTGGCCACTTACGACTCCGCCAGGATCTGTCCGACGTAACGTGCCACTGCGCGTACCGCTCCCATCGTTCCGGGGTAGTCCATGCGGGTCGGTCCGACCACGCCGAGTTTGGCGACTGCCTCGTCGCCCGAACCGTAGCCGACCGCGACGACGGATGTGGAAGTGAGTCCCTCATGGAGGTTCTCGTGCCCGATCCGTACGGTCATGCCCGAGTCCTTGGCCTCACCGAGCAGCTTCAGCAGCACGACCTGCTCCTCCAGCGCCTCCAGCACGGGCCGGATGGTGAGGGGGAAGTCGTGCGCGAAGCGCGTCAGATTGGCGGTGCCGCCGATCATCAGCCGTTCCTCTGTGTCCTCGACCAGTGTCTCGAGGAGGGTCGAGAGCACGGTGGAGACCGTGGCGCGGTCCTCCAGGTCGAAGGACTCCGGAAGGTCCTGCACCAGTTGCGGCACATCGGTGAACCGCCGTCCGACGACGCGGCTGTTGAGCCGGGCCCGCAGGTCGGCCAGCGACGTGTCGGAGAACGGCGCGGGGCAGTCGACGTGCCGCTGCTCGACCCGCCCCGTGTCCGTGATCAGCACCAGCATCAGCCGGGCCGGGGCGAGCGCCAGCAGCTCCACGTGCCGCACCGTGGAGCGGGTGAGCGACGGGTACTGGACGACGGCGACCTGCCGGGTCAGCTGCGCCAGCAGCCGCACCGTGCGGGCGACGACGTCGTCGAGGTCGACCGCGCCCTCGAGGAAGTTCTGGATCGCCCGGCGCTCCGGGGACGACAGCGGCTTGACGCCCGCGAGCCTGTCCACGAACAGGCGGTAGCCCTTGTCCGTGGGGATGCGGCCGGCGCTGGTGTGGGGCTGGGCGATGAAGCCCTCCTCCTCCAGCACCGCCATGTCGTTGCGCACGGTCGCCGGCGAGACCCCGAGCCTGTGCCGCTCGGTGAGGGCCTTGGAGCCCACGGGCTCCTCGGTGCCCACGTAGTCCTGGACGATGGCGCGCAGCACCTCGAGTCTGCGTTCGCTGAGCATGGCGCACACCTCCAGCTGTGGTTCCTCGGCGGTCCTTCGGCCCTGGCCTGGCACTCGGCGTCGCTGAGTGCCAGTTTTCCCGGGCCCAGTGTACGGCCGGGAGGTACGTCCCTAGCAAGGGCGGCCGGACACCCTACCCCGTCGCGACGAGCCATGACGCCGCTGGTCGCTCCGGGATAGCGTCGCCGTATGGACGTCCGTTGGGAAGACTTCGGCTGGGAACGGCTCGCCGGCGGCGTCGGGCGGCGGCGCCTGCCCGGCTGGGACGCGACGGTGGGCCTGGTGGCCGGCGGGAGTGCGGCGCTCCTGTACGACACGGGCTCGACGCTCCGCGAGGGGGCGGAGATCCGGACCCAGGCCGAGTCCCTCCTCGGCGGCCGGCGTGTGACGCATATCGCGCTCAGCCACCCTCACTTCGACCACGTGCTCGGCACGGCCGCGTTCCCCGGGGCCGAGGTGTACGGCGCGGTCGGCGTCGACAGCCTCCTGGCCCGGGACCGGGCCGTGCTGCGCGACGACGCGATCCGCCACGGGATGCCGCCGGACGACGCGGCACGGGCCACCGACGCCCTGGTCGTCCCTCGGCACGTCGTCTCCGGCGAGTGGACGCTCGACCTCGGCGGCCGCCAGGTGATGCTGGCGAACGTCGGACCGGGCCACAGCCGTCACGACCTGGTGCTGCTGGTGCCCGGCGACCGCGAGGTCGTCTTCTGCGGCGACCTGGTGGAGGAGTCGGGCGACCCGCAGGCCGGACCGGACGCCATTCCGTCCCGCTGGCCGGCGGCGCTGGACCGGCTGCTGGCGCTGGGCGGGGAGGACGCGGTGTACGTCCCGGGGCACGGGGCGGCGGTGGACGCCGCGTTCGTACGCGCCCAACGCGATGAGCTGGCCCGGCGGTTCGGGGTGTCGTAGCGGTTCGGGGTGTCGTAGCGTCTGGCGGATGCGCAGCTACAGTCCCGATCTGACGCCCCCGTGGAAGCGGTCCGCTCCCGTGCCGGAGGTCCCCGCCGATCCCGACCTGGTGGTCGAGGAGGTCTCCACGGGTTTCTGCGGTGCGGTGATCCGGTGCGAGGCGGGGACGGTGACGCTGGAGGACCGCTTCGGCAAGCACCGGGTGTTCCCGATGGAGCCGCGGGGCTTCCTGCTGGAGGGCAGGGTGGTCACCCTCGTGCGGCCCTCGTCCGGCGCGCCCGCGCGGCCCACCCGCACGGCCTCCGGTTCGGTCGCGGTGCCCGGCGCCCGCGCCCGGGTCGCCCGTGCCGGCCGCATCTACGTGGAGGGCCGTCACGACGCGGAGCTGGTGGAGAAGGTCTGGGGCGACGACCTGCGCATCGAGGGCGTGGTCGTCGAGTACCTGGAGGGCGTCGACGACCTGCCCGCCGTCGTCGCCGAGTTCGCCCCGGCCGCCGACGCCAGGCTGGGCGTGCTCGTGGACCATCTGGTGCCGGGTTCCAAGGAGTCCCGCATCGCGGAGTCGGTGACGGACCCGCACGTCCTGGTGGTCGGCCACCCGTACATCGACGTGTGGGAGGCGGTGAAACCGTCGTCGCTGGGCATCCCCGCCTGGCCGTCGGTGCCGCGGGGGCAGGACTGGAAGACGGGTGTCTGCCGGGCGCTCGGCTGGCCGCCGAACACGGGAGCGGCCTGGCAGCACGTCCTGTCCCGGGTGAACAGCTACAAGGACCTGGAACCGGCGCTGCTGGGGCGGGTCGAGGAATTGATCGACTTCGTCACCGCCTGAGGGGCGCGGCACGGAGCCGGTAGGTACGCCGGGGGCCGAGGCCGGGGCGTACGCCGGGGCCGGGGCCGGGACTGTACGCCCGGGCCCGGCACGGGGTCGGGGCGGGGCGGGGCGGGGACTGTACGCCGGGGCTGGAGCCGGGAAACAGGCCGAGGCCGGGATGTACGCCGCAACCCCAGGCTGGAGCCGGGAAACAGGCCAAGGCCGGGATGTACGCCGCAACCCCAGGCTGGAGCCGGGAAACAGGCCAAGGCCGGGATGTACGCCGCAACCCCAGGCTGGAGCCGGGAAACAGGCCAAGGCCGGGATGTACGCCGGGCCCGTCAGTCCACCAGGTCCCGGACCACCGCGTCCGCCAGGAGCCGGCCGCGCAGCGTGAGCACCGCCCGGCCCGCCTCGTAGGGCCCGGGCTCCAGCAGCCCGTCCTCCAGGGCCCGGCGGGAGGCCGCCAGGCCCGGCGGCCGGAGCAGGTCCAGCGGGCAGCCCTCGCGCAGCCGCAGTTCGAGGAGCACCCGCTCCACCCGCCGGTCCTCGTCCGGCAGGACCTCGCGCGCGGCGCCGGGCGAGCGCCCCTCCGCCAGCGCCGCCGCGTACGCGCCGGGGTGCTTGACGTTCCACCACCGCACCCCGCCGACGTGGCTGTGGGCGCCCGGGCCCGCGCCCCACCAGTCGGCGCCGCGCCAGTACAACTCGTTGTGCAGACAGCGGCCGGCCTCCGAGCGGGCCCAGTTGGAGACCTCGTACCACTCGTACCCGGCGCCGGCCAGGACCTCGTCGGCGATCAGATAGCGGTCGGCGTGGACGTCGTCGTCCGTCATCGGCACCTCCCCCCGCCGGATCCGGCGGGCCAGCTGGGTGCCCTCCTCCACGATCAGGGCGTACCCGCTCACATGGTCGGGGCCTGCGCCGATGGCGGCGTCGAGCGAGGCGCGCCAGTCGTCGTCGCTCTCACCGGGCGTGCCGTAGATGAGGTCGAGGTTCACGTGCTCGAAGCCCGCCTCCCGGGCCTCCGCGACACAGGCCTCGGGCCGGCCGGGCGTGTGGGTGCGGTCGAGCACCTTCAGCACGTGGCGCCGGGCGCTCTGCATGCCGAAGGACACCCGGTTGAAGCCCCCGGCCCGCAGCTCCGCCAGGTAGGCCGGGTCGACGGACTCCGGGTTGGCCTCCGTGGTGATCTCCGCGTCGTCGGCGAGGCCGAACTCCTCGCGGACGGCGCCCAGCATCCGGACGAGGCCGGCGGCGGGCAGCAGCGTGGGGGTCCCGCCGCCCACGAACACGGTCCTGACCTGCCTCGGGTCGTCGCCGAGGACCTTGCGGGCGAGCCTGATCTCCTCGACGAGCGTGTCCGCGTAGTTGTCGCGCGAGGCCAGGACACCACCGGTGCCGCGCAGCTCGCTCGCCGTGTACGTGTTGAAGTCGCAGTAGCCGCAGCGCGTGGCGCAGTACGGGACGTGCAGATAGAACCCGAGCGGCCGGCCGGCCGCGCCCTCCAGGGCGTGCGGGGGCAGCGCCCCGTCGACGGGCATGGGCTCACCATCAGGCAGTGCGGAAGGCATGCGTCCCATTGTCCGGTACGCGCGCGGTGTCCCGGCCGCGGCCGACGATGCCCGGCCGGCCCGCGGCCGGGAGCCCGGCGGCCCGGGGGCGGCAGCACGGGAGACCGGCGGCCCGGGGATCAGAGGCCCGAGGATCAGGGGCCCGAGGATCAGGGGCCCGAGGATCAGGGGCCCAGGGATCAGGGGCCCAGGGATCAGGAACCCGGAAATCAGCGGCCCGAGGATCGGGAACCCGGAAATCAGCGGCCCGGGGATCGGCGGGCCTGGAGCACCAGCAGCGCGAGGTCGTCGTCGGGCGGGGCCTCCGCGAACGTGTGCACCGCCCGGCGTATCCGGTCCGCCACTTCCTCGGCGGTGAGACCGGTGCAGCCGGCGAGCGCCTGGGCGAGCCCGTCCGAGTCGTCGAACATCCGCCGTCCGGACCGCCGTTCCGTGACCCCGTCGGTGACGCACAGCAGAGTGTCGCCGGGCATGAGCTCGAAGGTCTGGCTCTCGTACGCGACGTCCTCGACCACGCCGAGGAGGAGCTGCGACGCGGCCGCGGGACGGACGGTGCCGTCGGGGCGCAGCAGCAGGGGAAGAGGGTGGCCGGCGCAGGCGAGGGCGCAGCGGACCCCGCCCTCCGGCAACGGTGTCAGCTCGCCGTAGAGCAGCGACAGGAACCGGGACCGGGGGCCCTCGTGGCCGCTCCCGGAGCCGGCGCCCGCCGGGCCGGCCGCGGCCGGCCCGGCCGCCGTCAGCGCCGCCGCCTCGGCCGCCTCCAGCGCGTCGTCGAGGAGTAGGCCGTTCAGCCGGTCGAGGACGCCGGCGACCTGGTAGCCCTCACGGGCGAGCAGCCGCAGCCACGGCCGGGCGAGGCCGGTCACGACGGCGGCCTCCGGCCCGCTGCCCTGGACGTCGCCGAGCATGAAGCACCAGCGCCCGCCGCTGCCCGCCGGGAAGATGTCGTAGAAGTCGCCCCCGGCCAGCCCCTCGTCGCTCGGCTCGTAGACCAGGGAGCTGTCGACGCCGGGGATGCGGGCGACCTGGGCGGGCAGGAGGCCGCGCTGCAGGACCCGGCTGATCGTGGCCTGCCGGGTGTACTGGCGGGCCGCGCCGATCGCGAGGCCGACGCGGCGGGCGAAGTCCTCCAGCAGCGCGAGGGCCTCGTCGGGGACGCCCGGTGGTGCCTCGCGGCCGAGCAGCAGGGTGCCGAGCGGCCGTGCGCCGACGGTCAGCCGGAACGCGACCGCACTGCCCGCGTCGGCGGGCGGCCAGGCGACCGGGACCGGTACGGCGGTCCCTCGCGGCTCGTCCGGTAACCGGGGCGGATCCCCGGCCAGTGCCTCCCGCAGGCCCTCGATGACGGACTCGTCCGCGTGCCAGACCCGGGCCGGCCGGGGCGCCGGGCCTGTCTCACCGTCCAGCCAGACCGCGCACCAGTCGGCGAGCCTGGGCACCAGCAGCTGTCCGGCGAGGGCCGCGACCATGTCCTCGTCGAGCTGCCCGGCGAGCAGGCCGGAGGCCTCTGCGAGGAAGGAGAGCGCGCCGCGGCCGACCCACTGGCGGTCGTCGCGGACGCTTCCGCGCGGGGAGGGGGCGAGGATCTCGGCCGCCCGGACCCCGCGCTGCCGGGGGGCCTCGCCGGCCCGGGCCGGGGCCGCGCCGTCGAAGCCGTCGAGCGGCAGGCGCGCCCAGACGGTCTTGAGGCCCGGCCGGTAGGTGATGCCCCAGGAAGCGGCGAGCGCGGCGACGAGATGGAGCCCGCGCCCGTGATCCGCTTCGCCCGGGTCGGTGCCCTCCTGCTCGTGGCCGTCGCCGCGCACCACCCGCGCCGGATGGTGGTCGGAGACCTCGATCACCAGGGCCGCCGGGTCGTCCTCGGTCGCCGGGTCGAGCCGGGCGAGTACCTCGACGCCGGTTCCCGCGTGGATGACGGCGTTGGTGGCGAGTTCGCTGACGACCAGTGCGGCGTCGTCGGCGAGCCGGTCCGTACCGCGCGTGGTGACCGTCCCGAGCCGGGTCCAGTCGGCGAGCGCGGCCCGGACGAAGCGGCGGGCGGCGGACGCGGCGAGGGGGTTCCCGGGCAGGCTGGTGCGGGCCGCCGGGCGAACGCCGCCACGCCGCGGGAGCAGCTGCACCGAACGGTGGGCGGTCTCCTGCTGCATCGGAACGGACCCCACGCGGCGACTCCTGTCCGGTCTGGCTGGTTGCCGGGTCTGTGCGCTCTGTTTCCCCGCCGCACCGCCCACCGGGCAGGGACGACACGGACAGCGTGACAGACCGGCCGGGCCCATAAGCACGGAGTCACCGAAATAGGACTGTTCGGGGTAGCGGGGCGGGAAGCGGTCGCGAGCAGGCGGTGAACGGGAGCAGGCCGGGGCCGGGCCGCGGCCCGGCGGCCGCTACGGGCGCCGCGCCGATGTCACCCGCGGGCGTGGGCGGACAGTGTGCGGGCGTGGGGCCGCTCGTGGAGGCCGGAGAACGGCTCGGCGGCCCGTCGTGCGGCGCGGGGCCGGGCGACGGACCGCCGAGCGGTGGTGTCACGCCTCGAGGGCGCCCTCGTACATGCCCTCGATGAGGTCCTTGTACTCGCGCTCGACCACCGGGCGCTTCAGCTTCAGGCTCGGCGTCAGTTCGCCGTGCTCGATGTCGAGGTCGCGCGGCAGCAGGCGGAACTTCTTGATGGTCTGCCAGCGCTGGAGCGTTCCGTTGAGCCGCTGCACGTAGCCGTCGACGAGCCGCTCGGTCTGCGGTGCGGCGACGACCTCCGCGTACGACTTGCCCCCGAGGCCGTTCTCCTCGGCCCAGCCGAGGATGGCGGCCTCGTCGAGCGCGATGAGCGCCGTGCAGTAGTTGCGGTCGGCACCGTGCACCAGGATGTTCGAGACGAACGGGCACACGGCCTTGAACTGGCCCTCGACCTCGGCCGGCGCGATGTACTTGCCGCCGGACGTCTTGATCAGGTCCTTCTTGCGGTCCGTGATCCTGAGATACCCGTCGGGGGAGAGCTCACCGATGTCGCCGGTGTGGAACCAGCCGTCTGACTCCAGGACCTCGGCGGTCTTCTCGGGGAGCCCGTGGTAGCCCTCCATGATGCCGGGACCGCGCAGCAGGATCTCGCCGTCGTCCGCGATGCGCACCTCGCAGCCGGGCAGCGGCTTGCCGACGGTGCCGGTGCGGTACGCCTCGCCGGGGTTCACGAAGGAGGCGGCGCTGGACTCGGTGAGGCCGTAGCCCTCCAGGATGTGGATGCCGGCGCCGGCGAAGAAGAAGCCGATCTCGGGCGAGAGGGCGGCGGAGCCGGAGACGGCGGCGCGCAGCCGGCCGCCGAAGGCCTCGCGGAGCTTGGAGTAGACGAGCACGTCGGCGACCTTGTGCTTCACGGTGAGGCCGAAGGACGCCGAGGCACTGCCGGTGCGGCGGTAGTTGTCCTGGGACTCCTTGGCGTAGGCGCGCGCGACACCGGCGGCCCACTGGAAGATCTTGTACTTGGCCGCGCCGCCGGCCCGCGCCTTGGCGGCCACGCCGTTGTAGACCTTCTCGAAGATGCGGGGCACTGCCGCCATGTACGTCGGCTGCACCACCGGAAGGTTCTCGATGATCTTGTCGACCCGGCCGTCGACGGCGGTGACGTGCCCGACCTCGATCTGGCCCGAGGTCAGCACCTTGCCGAAGACGTGGGCGAGCGGCAGCCAGAGGTACTGGACGTCCTCCTGGGTCACCAGATCCGTCGAGGCGATCGCCTTGGCCATGTAGGACCAGTTGTCGTGCGGCAACCGGACGCCTTTGGGGCGGCCCGTGGTACCCGAGGTGTAGATGAGGGTGGCGAGCTGGCCGGAGGTGATCGCCTCCACCCGCTCCTTGACCGCGGCCGGGTTCTTGGCGAGGTGTTCGGCGCCGCGCGCCTCGAGGGCCGAGAGCGACAGGACCCAGCCGTCGGGGTCGCCCTCGGCCGGCTGGGCGCCCGCCTCGTCGATCACGATCACATGCTTCAGATGCGGCAGCTCGGCGCGCCGCTCACGGGCCTTGGCCACCTGCGCGGCGTCCTCGGCGATCAGCACCCTGCTCTCGGAGTCGGCCAGGATGTACGCGGACTCCTCCGCGTTGGTCTGCGGGTACACCGTCGTCGTCGCGGCGCCCGCGCAGAGGATGCCGAGGTCCGCGAGGATCCACTCGACCCGGGTGGACGAGGCGAGAGCCACCCGCTCCTCGGCGCGCACACCCAGTTCGATCAGTCCGGCCGCGATGGCGTAGACCCGCTCGGCGGCCTCCTGCCAGCTCAGCGACTTCCAGTCGTCGGGCCCCCGCCCGGAGGCGGCGGGGACGGGGTAGCGGTAGGCCTCCGCGTCGGGAGTGGCCGCCACGCGCTGGACGAAGAGCGTCGCCACGGAGGGCGGTCGGTTCTCGATCAGGTTCTGTGTGTCGCTCACGACATCCTCCGGGCCTGCTGCGGCATTGCTGCATGACTGGCTGATTGCCCGAATGGTCACAGTTGTTTAACTCGCGAGTAACCATCGGGGCCTGATCAGGGTAGAGCGCCACGCTGCGCCACGTAAGGGGCTGCGGGCTGCCGCTTGATAACGAACAGGCCCGTGCGCCGGAAGCGCACGGGCCTGTGGGGCACGGCAGGAGAACAGGGGCGACTGGTGCTTTCGCGTTACCCGCGGACTACTTCTTCGCCTTGCCGCCGGCGGAGTCGTCACTGGACAGCACGGCGATGAACGCCTCCTGCGGCACCTCGACCGAGCCGACCATCTTCATCCGCTTCTTGCCTTCCTTCTGCTTCTCCAGCAGCTTCCGCTTACGGGAGATGTCACCGCCGTAGCACTTGGCGAGCACGTCCTTGCGGATGGCCCGGATCGTCTCGCGGGCGATCACCCGGGAGCCGATGGCCGCCTGGACGGGCACCTCGAAGGCCTGCCGCGGGATGAGCTCCTTGAGCTTGGCGACGAGCCGCACGCCGTACGCGTAGGCCTGGTCCTTGTGGGTGATCGCGGAGAAGGCGTCGACCTTGTCGCCGTGGAGCAGGATGTCGACCTTCACCAGCTGGCTGCCCTGCTCGCCGGTGGGCTCGTAGTCGAGCGAGGCGTAGCCGCGGGTCTTGGACTTCAGCTGGTCGAAGAAGTCGAAGACGATCTCGGCGAGGGGGAGGGTGTAACGGATCTCGACCCGGTCCTCGGAGAGGTAGTCCATGCCGAGGAGCACACCGCGGCGGTTCTGGCAGAGCTCCATGATGGAGCCGATGAACTCGCTCGGCGCGAGGATCGTCGCGCGCACGACCGGCTCGTACACCTCGGCGATCTTGCCCTCGGGGAACTCGCTGGGATTGGTGACGGTGTGCTCGGTGCCGTCCTCCATGACCACCCGGTAGACCACGTTCGGGGCGGTCGCGATCAGGTCGAGGCCGAACTCGCGCTCCAGGCGCTCGCGGATCACGTCGAGGTGGAGCAGTCCGAGGAAGCCGACGCGGAAGCCGAAGCCCAGGGCGGCGCTCGTCTCCGGCTCGTATACCAGCGCGGCGTCGTTGAGCTGGAGCTTGTCGAGCGCGTCGCGCAGCTCGGGGTAGTCCGAGCCGTCGAGGGGGTACAGGCCCGAGAACACCATCGGCTTCGGGTCCTTGTAGCCGCCGAGCGGCTCCGTGGCGCCCTTGGTCTGCTGGGTGATCGTGTCACCCACCTTCGACTGGCGGACGTCCTTCACACCCGTGATCAGGTAGCCGACCTCACCGACGCCGATGCCGTCGGCCGCCAGCATCTCCGGGGAGTTGGTGCCGATCTCCAGCAGCTCGTGGGTCGCGCCGGTGGACATCATCCGGATGCGCTCGCGCTTGTTCAGCTGGCCGTCGACGACACGTACGTAGGTCACGACGCCGCGGTAGGAGTCGTAGACCGAGTCGAAGATCATCGCACGGGCGGGGGCGTCCTTGACTCCGACCGGGGCCGGCACGTCCTTCACCACCCGGTCCAGCAGCGCCTCCACGCCCAGGCCCGTCTTGGCCGACACCTTCAGGACGTCCGAGGGGTCGCAGCCGATGAGGTTGGCCAGCTCCTCGGAGAACTTCTCGGGCTGCGCGGCCGGCAGGTCGATCTTGTTGAGCACCGGGACGATGGTGAGGTCGTTCTCCATCGCCAGGTAGAGGTTGGCGAGGGTCTGCGCCTCGATGCCCTGGGCCGCGTCCACCAGCAGGACCGTGCCCTCGCAAGCCGCGAGCGACCGGGACACCTCGTAGGTGAAGTCCACGTGGCCCGGGGTGTCGATCATGTTGAGGATGTGGGTCCGGCCCTGCCCCTCACCCGTGGTGGGCGCCCAGGGCAGACGCACGGCCTGGGACTTGATCGTGATACCGCGCTCACGCTCGATGTCCATGCGGTCGAGGTACTGGGCGCGCATCTGCCGCTGCTCGACCACGCCGGTCAGCTGGAGCATCCGGTCGGCAAGCGTGGACTTGCCATGGTCGATGTGCGCGATGATGCAGAAGTTGCGGATCAGCGCCGGGTCGGTACGGCTCGGCTCGGGCACATTGGTAGGGGTCGCGGGCACGCAGGGTCCTGATTCTTGAGCGCCGAGCGCTCGTCTCGGGTCGATGTCGGATCGATACGCAGCCTCCATGGTCCCATGGCTGCGGGGCTGCGCTCGGTTTGGGCCGGTCGGAGCGGCGCTGGTAGTCTGGCCAGCTGTGTCTCGTGTGTCCTCTCCGGAGGCACCTCCCATGCCCGGAAGGGTCATGCGCTCCGAAGAGTCGTGTCCTCGGAAGGGCCGTCCCCCGAAGGTCATGGGTGCGGGACACGCCTTCAAAGATCATCAATCCTGAAAAGGCTCTTTCGTGGCGAACATCAAGTCCCAGATCAAGCGGAACAAGACGAACGAGAAGGCGCGCCTGCGCAACAAGGCCGTCAAGTCCTCGCTCAAGACCGCGATCCGCAAGGCCCGCGAGGCTGTCGCCGCCGGCGACGTCGAGAAGGCCACCGTGGCGGCCCGCGAGGCGAACCGGAAGCTCGACAAGGCCGTCTCGAAGGGTGTCATCCACAAGAACGCCGCCGCCAACAAGAAGTCGGCGCTGGCGTCCAAGGTTGCCTCCCTCCAGGGCTGAGCTCGCTCCCCGGGGGTGACCCCGGGACCTCCGGCAGCGACCCCCTCGGGGTGACCCGCCGGACGACTTGATCGCCGGACCGGACCAGACGGGCCCTCTCTCATCCGTCCCCGGACCGGCACCCCGGATTCGCACGCGGCCTGCGTTCGCCACGCGGGTGCGAATCCACCGACTTCCCGGCTCCGGCCGGACCCGAGAACCCCGCTTCCCCGTTCTTCCCCAGTTCGGGAGGGCGGGGTTTTCGGCTTCGGGCGAAGGCGGCGGCCAGCTCGCCGACCGATCGTCGCTCAGAGGCCTCCGCCGGGATCGCGCCGGACCGTCGACGGGGTCGACGGAGTCCCTGCGGCCGATGTTGCCGCTGCCGTCGATCCAGCGTTGCCGCGTCGGCGCGGGTACTCAGGCACGCCGGGTAGTCGTCCAGGAGCTCGACCTGTCGCCGTGGGGGAAACCCCGCCGGACCGAACGGGGCCGGGACCAACAGGCCGAGGACGAAGGGCCAGGTACCGGCCGCGATGCGTGCGGGGCTGCCGGGTGGCAGTTCAGCGAGCTCCTGAGCCGTGGCCACCCGCTCGGTCAACCTGTGGGGCCTTGGGCGTACTTGCGGGCGTAGTCGGCGCTCAGGCCGGGAGCGGAGAGCGCGGCGTCCCGGGAACAAACCCGGATCCGGTTGCCGTCGACGGCCTCCGGGTTCAGCGGCAGGATGTCCGGCAGCGCGTCCCCGAGGGCTGCCGGCCCCTGGCCCGAGTGACGGCGGGGGCCGAGCAGGACGCGCTGTTCGAGCAGGTCCAGGCCGTGCTCCACCAAGGCTTGCTTGGTGGAGAAGTAGTGCGTGAGCAGGCCGGTCGTCGCGCCGAGTTCGGCGGCGACGGCGCGCAGCGTCAGGCCGGCGAAGCCACGCATGGCCATGACCTGCCAGACCCGCCACGGTACGTTCCCACAACGCGTGTCGTGCGAATAGGGAGGCCTCTCGTGTTCTCGCTGCCGCTTGTTCTCGCTGCCGCTGTGCGACGGCGTCCGCCTCGGTCCGCACGAGACCTACGGCGCCGTCAGCGTGGCCACCGTAGGAACGGGCGGGGCCGGAGTCCACGCGGCAGGGTCCGAGCAGCGAGGTTCGCGAGGTCTTCGGCAACCGCACGGGCGGTGGACGTGACCGAGGCGGGGGACAGGGCCGAGCAGGGGCCGCGCGGCGTTCGGTGGATCAGCGGCGCAGGCGGGCCGCGCGGGCGACCGCGACCACCGCCTTCTCCAGCGCGTACTCCGGGTCGTCACCACCGCCCTTGACCCCCGCGTCCGCCTCGGCGACGGCGCGCAGGGCGAGGGCGAGACCGTCGGGCGTCCAGCCGCGCATCTGCTGGCGGACCCGGTCGATCTTCCAGGGCGGCATGCCCAGCTCGCGCGCGAGATCGGCCGGCCGGCCGCCGCGTGCCGACGAGAGTTTGCCGATCGCCCGCACCCCTTGGGCCAGCGCGCTGGTGATCAGGACCGGTGCGACGCCGGTCGAGAGCGACCAGCGCAGCGCCTCCAGGGCCTCGGCCGCACGGCCCTCGACGGCGCGGTCGGCCACGGTGAAGCTGGAGGCCTCCGCGCGCCCGGTGTAGTAGCGGCCGACGACGGCCTCGTCGATCGTGCCGTCGACGTCCGCGACCAGTTGCGAGACCGCGCTCGCCAGCTCCCTGAGATCGCTGCCGATGGCGTCGACGAGGGCCTGGCACGCCTCGGGGGTCGCGGACCGCCCCAGTGTGCGGAACTCGGAGCGCACGAACGTCAGTCGCTCAGCCGGCTTGGTCGTCCTGGGGCACGCCACCTCACGCGCGCCGGCCTTGCGTGCCGCGTCCAGTAGGCCCTTCCCCTTGGCACCGCCCGCATGGAGCAGGACGAGCGTGATCTCCTCGACCGGTACGGCGAGATAGGCCTTGACGTCCTTGACCGTGTCGGCGGAGAGATCCTGCGCGTTTCGCACGACGACGACCTTGCGCTCGGCGAAGAGCGAGGGACTCGTCAGCTCGGCGAGCGTGCCGGGCTGGAGCTGGTCGGGGGCGAGATCGCGGACGTCCGTGTCGGCGTCGGCGGCCCGGGCGGCCGCCACCACCTGCTGCACGGCGCGGTCCAGCAGCAGGTCCTCCTGGCCCACCGCGATCGTGACGGGGGCGAGGGGATCGTCGTTCGTGTTCTTCCTGGTGGCCATCGCGGTCCAGCATCCCATGAGCCACCGACACCGTCGTCTGCCCAGCGGTCGGGCGACGGAACGCGCAGGCCCGTGCTCGGGGACGGGCTCGGGGACGGGCTCGGGGACGCGGAGGGACCGCGGAGGGACCGCGGGGATGGGAGGGGCCGCCGGAGGGGCTGGAAAGAGCCGAAGGTGGCGGAGGGGGCGGAGGGGGCCGGAGGAAACGCAGGGAACACAGGGAACGCAGGCAACGCGGGGATGGGAGGGGCCGGAAGGACGGAAGGGCCTCAGGGTTCGCCGGGACCCGAAGGGATCGGTGGAGTTCAGCGGCTCGGGTGCCGGCTCAGACGCACGCCTGCCCATCTCCGGCCGCGGGGACGCCCGTGCGGCGGCTCAGGACTCCTCCCGCCAGCCGTCCCAGTCGGCCACGAAGTCGTCGAGTTCGACGGGGCTCAGACGGCCTTCCGGGTCCTCGACGACCACCAGCCACTGTGCGTCCTCGGCGTCGTCCTCCCCCGCCAGGGCGTCCCGCACCAACTGGGGTTCGCCGTCCACGCCGAAGTGGTCCCCGATCGCCTCGATGACCTCTTCGGCGGCGTCGCGGTCGGGCAGGACGAGTACATGCCTCACATCACTCACCGCCACATTGTGCCGTGTCCCCCGCACGGTGCTTCCGGACCTCCGGCACCCGGTCCAGCTCCAGCCCGAAGTGCTCCCGGTAGGCCGCCAGGATCTCGGCGTCGTCACCGAGCTGGCGCTCCGTGCGCCCACCATGCGCCGTCGTGACCAGTCTGCGTCCGGACAGCGTGATCCGGCCTTCGTCCGTGAGCCGGGAGCAGACGAGCTTCTGGGTGAAGTGGGAGGCGGGCGACGTGCGGTGATACCAGGCACCGGCCTCGAAGTCCCCCAGCTCCCGCGGCCGCGGGTCGAGCCGCAACTGCGGCTCCCCGTCCCGCAGCACGTCCAGGTCACCGTCCGGCGCATCCGCGATACGGAAGGTGCCGGCCGGATCGCTCTGGTCGCCCCGTTCGTCGAGCAGGAGCGGGTAGTGGCTGTGATCGCCGAAGCCCACGTCGGCGAGCCACGGGCCGCTGCCGTCGACGGTCTCCACACGCAGGGTGAGATGGTCGTACGGGATGCCGAGCTGCCCGTCCCCCTTGAAGACCCGGGCCTGGAACAGGGTGACGCCGAAGCCGAGGCTGCGCAGCAACGCGGCGAGCGCGCCGTTGAGTTCGTAGCAGAACCCGCCCCTGCGCGCCCCGACGATCTTGTCCAGCAGCGGCTCGTCCTCCAGAACCACGTTCTCCCCCAGGTGGATCGAGAGGTTCTCGAACGGTACGGAACGCAGATGCCGCTGCTGCAGCTCGCGCAGGGCGTCCCGGTCCGCCCGGTCGGGACGCTCGGCACCGATGCGGCGGAGATAGGCGTCGACGGTCTCTGTCGGCAAGGGCTGCGATGCGGTGTCCATGCATGCAGTCTGTGCCGAAGGCAGGACGCCCCGCCATGCGCCACGGGTCCTAGGACGCGGGGCCGAGCCAGATCGGTCCGGCAAGGGCCGGAACCCCCGGCCCCGCCCCAGTCCGAACCAGCAGGCCGGACCCCACCAGGGGCCGGACCGACCACCCGGAAGCCGACCCGAACAGGCGTGACGGGTGGGCCCAACAGCCCGGACGAACCGACCGCACGGGCGGGGCCCGCCGCCGGATCGGCGCACCGGGCCGCGCACCTGCCAGTTCGCGGTGAGGAGCTCACGGCGCCCGGGCGCCGCGGGCCACGGCACGCAGCTCCCGGCCGGAGCCCGTGACGGCGATCGAACCCTCCATGTCGGTGCGCATCACCAGCGAGCCCTGCGACCGCAGTGCGGAGACGGTCCGGGGTGACGGATGCCCGTACGGGTTGTCCCGGCCACAGGAGATCAACGCCAGCCTCGGCCGGGCCGCGGCGAGTAGGGCGGGGTGCTGGTACGCCGAGCCGTGGTGGGCGACCTTGAGGACGTCGACGCGTGGGAGAGCCGGGTGGGCCCGTATCAGCCCTCGCTGCGCCGGGGGTTCGAGATCCCCGAGGAGCAGCAGCGACACACCGCCGTCCGTGCGCACGAGCAGGGTGACACTCGCGTCGTTCGGCTCCCGCGGTTTCGCGCCGGGGCCCGGTGCGGGGCCGGGGGCAGGCCACAGCACCTGCCAGGTGAGCCCTCCCGCACGCCGTCGCTCCCCCCGCCCGGGCCGGATCAACGGCACTCCCGCGGCTGTCGCGGTCCGGCGCACGAACTCGGCCTGGTCACGTGGTTCCTCGAGGGACGTCGTCTGGATCGCGCCGATGGTTCTGCCCCGTAGGGCGCCGGGCAGCCCCGCCACATGGTCGGCGTGGAAGTGGGTCAGCAACAGCAGCGGCACGCTCCTGACGCCCAGTTCTTTCAGGCACCGGTCCGTGAGTGCCGGGTCCGGCCCGGCGTCCACGACGACGGCCGACCCCTCGCCCGCGGCCAGCACCGTAGCGTCGCCCTGCCCGACGTCGCACATGGCGAACGACCAGCGCGGCGGCGGCCAGCCGGTGACGATCCTGGTCAGCGGGGGCGGCCGCAGAACAGCGAGTACGAGCAGCAGGGCGCATCCCACGGCCGGCCAGGGGCGCCAGACCGGCCGGCGAACCAGCAGCGCCCCCACGGCGGTGACGGCGGCCAGCAGCAGCGCGCCCCACCAGCCGCCGGGCCACTCGGCCTGCGCCCCGGGCAGGCCGGCCCCGGTGCGGGCGACTCGGGCGATCCACCCGGCCGGCCATCCGGCGCAGCGCGCAAGCAGTTCCGCGGCGGTTGTCGAGACGGGTGCTGCGGAGAGCGCCGCGAACCCCAGCACCGTGGCGGGCGCCGCAGCCGGCTCGGCGAGGAGATTGCACGGAATCGCCACCAGGCTGACCCGCTCGGCGAACACGACCACGACAGGCGCGCACACCGCCTGCGCCGCCGCGGCCGCGGCGAGGGCCTCCGCGATCCGTCCCGGCACCCCGCGCCGGCGCAGCGCCGCGCTCCAGCGCGGGGCCATGGTGAGCAGGGAACCCGTGGCCAGCACCGAGAGCAGGAACCCATAGGTGCGAGCCGACCAGGGGTCCCAGAGCACCAATAGCAACACGGCCGCCGCCAGCGCTGGGAGCAGGGATCTGCGCCGGCCAGTGCCGATGGCCAGCAGGGTGATCGCCCCGCAGGCCGCGGCACGCAGCACGCTCGGTTCCGGTCGGCACACGACGACGAAACCCATCGTGAGCGCGCCGCCGGACAGCGCTGTCGCACGCAGTGAGATGCCCAACCGGGGTGCCAGACCGCCTCGTTCCGCTCTGAGTGCGCGGCCCGGCGGGCCGATGAGCAGGAACAGGACGATCGCCAGATTGCTGCCGGACACGGCCAGCAGATGCGTCAGATCGGTCGCCTTGAACGCCTCGTGCAGTTCGGTGCCGATGCGGGAGGTGTCGCCGACGACGAGCCCGGGCAGCAGTGCACGTGCGTCCGGTGGCAGCCCTTCGGTCGCCCGCCGCAGCCCCGCACGCAAGTCCCCCGCCGTGCGCTGCGCCGGGGTCGGCGGCCCCGTGATGCGGGGCGGCCCCGGGCCTCGCACTCTCAGTACGGCCGCGAACCGGCCCTCTCCCTCCGCCGGTGGCTCGGCCCGGGCGGTGAGGGTGATCCTGGTCGACGGCAGCAGACTCAGCCATGGGCGGGCCGCTTCGCCGGGCCGGACGATCACCAGGACCGGCGCCCTGGTGGTGATGGACTCCCCTTCCGGTGTGGTGACCCGGACGACCTGCCCCTCCAGCAGGACAGCGGTCTGTGCCGCCCGATCGCCCCACACCCGTGGCCGGGTCGTGCGCGGATCGGTGGTGACGGTCAGATCGGCGGTGACCGGGACGTACTGCCGCGCCGCCTCGGGCACCGGCCCCCGGTACAGGTCCGCGCCGCGCAGTGCGCCGGCGGCCGTACCGGCGGCGGTGCACAGCAGCACGGCGGCGGCCGCGACCCTGTTGCCGGCCCCCTGCCAGGAACGCCGGCGTACCGCCCGGACGGCCAGGGACAGCAGGACCGCCCCCGCCACGGCGACACAGACCAGCACCGTCACCCCCGGCCAGGGCGGCCGCGCCGTCAGAGCGAGGGCCGCCGCGCCCCAGGCGGCCAGCGCGGGCAGCACCAGACGCAGATCGGCCGGGTGCTCACGGGCTTCGGCCGCATCCGGCCGGGACTCGGGGGAATCTTCGGGCGCCCGGGTCACGGCCGCACCAGCGCTTCGAGGTCCGCGAACCGGCGGTCGCCGATCCCCGTCACCTCGCGGAGTTCGTCGACCGAGCGGAAGCCTCCGTGCTCGGTGCGGTAGTCCACGATGTGCTGGGCGAGTACGGGGCCCACACCCGGCAGGGTGTCGAGCTGCTCCACCGTGGCGGTGTTGAGGCTCAGTGGTCCCGCGCCCGGGGCGGCACCAACCGGCGGTCCCTGCGGGCCGGGAGGCTGCGGGACACCCACGACCACCTGTTCGCCGTCCATGAGCACCCGCGCCCGGTTGAGGCCGGTGAGGTCGGTACCCGCCTTCACCCCGCCCGCCGCCCGCAGCGCGTCGGCGACCCGGGACCCCACCGGGAGACGGAGGACGCCCGGCCGCCGGACCTTGCCGCTCACATCGACGACGATGCGCCCGGCGGGCTCGCGTGCCGGCGGCGGGCCCGGCGAGGGCCCGGGCCGGGTCGACCCCGGCGTGGGAGGGACCTCCCCGACCAGCTGGGGCGCGCGCACCGGCTGCGGCTGCGGCCGCCCGGACCAGAAGTGCTGCACGGCCAGGCCCACCCCCAGGACCAGGACCACCACGAGAGCGGCCAGCGCCTTCGGCTCCAGCCCGCAGCGCAGCCGCACCCACGACGGCATCCGCTCCGCCAGGGCCAGCCGTGTCCGCTCCGGCAGCGACGGCCCGGCAGCGGTGGCTCGGCCCGCTGCCGAGGGGTCACGCGAGCCGGGCGGCGGTACGGACCGGCCGCGACCCGGCTCGGGCGTGGCAGCGGCGTCTCGCACGCCTTCGGGGCCGGCCGCCGTTCGGTCCGGCGCCGGTGTCCCCGCGGCCGAGGGCGCCCAGGAGCTCGCGGGCGGACCGGTCGCCGTCCCGGGTGCGCCGGACGTCCGGAAGAGGGCGTGAGCGCGTAACCGCGCCGCCGACGGCGGCGCCGTGTCCACCGGCGAGGGGACGGGGGCCGGCACCGGGTGGCTCCCGGCTCGCTGCCGCTGCCGCCGGTGGCGTACACGGACGTCCGAGGCAGGCCCGCGGCCCGGGCCGCTGGTCGCAGAGCGTGATCGGTGACTCATGCCATCCGACGGTAGGCATCTCCCTGCGACCTTGCTGAGCAGCCTCAATTCCGGTGGACAACCAGGCCTTTGTGGAAAACTCGGTCACTCTCCGGCGTGACGAGACAGTCCGACCGGAACGGCGACCAGCCCGCGGCAGCACCCGCGCCCCGCACCACCACACGACACGGACGGGCCCCACCGCGGCGCCGCGTCCTCATCTGTGTGAGACCACCGCCGCCAGCAGTCCGGGCCCGGTGTGCGCGCCGATCACCGCGCCCACCTCGCTGACGTGCAGTTCCCCGAGGTTCGGCACCCGCTCCCGCAGCCGCTCCGCCAGCGCGGACGCCCGCTCCGGCGCGGCGAGATGGTGCACCGCGATATCCACCGGTCCCGTACCGGCGCGCTCGGCGGCGATCTCCTCAAGCCGGGCGATCGCCTTGGAGGCCGTGCGCACCTTCTCCTTCAGCTCGATCCGGCCGCCCTCCAGCTGCAGCAGCGGCTTCACCGCGAGCGCGGACCCGAACAACGCCTGGGCCGTACCGATACGGCCGCCCCGGCGCAGATAGTCGAGGGTGTCGACGTAGAAGAACGCGGACGTGCCCGCAGCCCGCTTCTCGGCCGCCGCCACCGCCTCGTCGAGGGAACCGCCGGCGTCCACCGCCTCGGCCGCGGCGAGGGCGCAGAATCCCAACGCCATCGCGACCATGCCGGTGTCGACCACACGCACCGGGACGGGTGCCTCCCGGGCCGCCAGGACCGCCGCGTCGTAGGTGCCGGAGAACTCCGAGGACAGATGGAGCGAGACGATGCCGGTCGCCCCTGCTTCCGCCGTGGCCCGGTAGGCGGCCGCGAAGGTCTCCGGGCTGGGCCGGGACGTGGTCACGGCACGGCGCTTCTGGAGCGCCTGGGCGAGGGAACGGGCCGAGATCTCGGTGCCCTCCTCGAGGGCCTGGTTCCCCAGCACAACGGTCAGTGGCACCGCTGCGATGCCATGCAACTCCATCGTCCGCGGCGGCAGGTAGGCCGTGGAATCAGTGACGATCGCGACATGGCGGGACATGAGCGGGAGGTTACCCGCCGGGGCCGCCGCACGGGAGCCCGACCCCGCCCCACCACACGCTTCCGTCGGGCGAACAGCCTCCGTCCGGGGCAGCCCGGCGGTCCCGTGGAGCGCTCGGCGCCCACCGGGCCGCGTGGCCCGGCCGGCGGGCTCCGCGTCCCGGTTCGAGGTCTCGGAACGGCGACCTCACAGGGCGATACACCTAGCTAGTTCGAGGTCTCCGGACGGGCGGACTTGTCCCACGAGTACCTCATCGCGAGCCGCGGGTCCCGTGGCGGAATCGCCCGTGGCTCCTGAGCGCCCGTCCCCGGCTCCGATCCGCCCGACGTCTGCTCCGGGCCCGTCGCGGCCGCCGAAGGCCGCGGATTCTGCGCCGAGGAGGTCCGAGGCCCCTGTGCCGAAGGCGGGCGCGAGGGCTCCTCGGCCGACTCGGGCCACATCGGCTCGGCGCGCGACCAGTCGCGCAGCGCTCCCGCCTCCACGTCGATCTGGGTGGTCAGCGACTCCAGGTCGTCCTCGGCGAACGACCGCGCCCTGTCCCGCGCCGCCCAGCGCAGCGACTCGGCGGAGTGGGTGATCCGCTCGACCCGCTCACGCAGCTGCGGTAGCCGCTCCGCGGTCCTGCCGCGGTCCGGCTCGCGCTCCAGCCGTCGCAGTTCCTCGTCCAGCTCCCGCCCGTGCACGCTGAGCCGCTCGAAGAGGCCGATCGACTCCCGCAGCGACGCGTCCTCGGCGACCCCCGCGTGCAGGGCTTCCTGCGTGGCCCGCATCGACGTGCGCAGACGGAGCCTCAGCTGAGCCAGCTCGCCGACCAGGCCGACCTGCCCGAAGCTCTTCGCCCGCAGCGCCGTGTCCTCGACGGTGCGCCGTGCCTGGCCGATCGTGCGGTCCACACCCCGCTTGGCCGCACCGAGCGCCTTGACGCCCACGTACACCCCGAGCGTCACAAAGGCGACGAAGAGCAGCGCCAGGATCAGGATGACGGCTTCCATGGGCGCCCCTCCGAGTCGTACGCGGTGTGTCCTCCCACGGTAAACGGAACGGGCGGGCCGAGGGTTCCAGCGGAACCCCCAACCTGCCCGTAGGGGGAAGATCAGGGCCGGGCCCGGCGGACTGCCGGGCCCGGCCCGTGAGCGGTCCCGGCTAGGCCGGGACGATGTTCACCAGCTTCGGCGCCCGCACGATCACCTTGCGGATGCCCGCGCCCCCCAGGGCCGCCACGACCGCCGGGTCGCCCACGGCCAGCGCCTCCAGCTCCGCGTCAGCGATCGACGGGGAGACCTCCAGGCGGGCCTTGACCTTGCCCTTGACCTGCACGACGCACGTCACGGTCTCGTCCACGACGTACGCGGGGTCGGCCACCGGGAAGGCCTCGTGGACGACCGAGCCGGAGTGGCCCAGCCGGCGCCACAGCTCCTCGCCGATGTGGGGGGCCAGCGGCGCGATCAGCAGCACCAGGCGCTCCGCCACCGAGCGGGCGACCGGGCCGCCGGTCTTGGTCAGGTGGTTGTTCAGCTCGGTGATCTTGGCGATGGCGGTGTTGAAGCGCATCGCCTCCATGTCCTGGCCGACGCCCTCGATGGCCTTGTGCAGGGCGCGCAGGGTCGCCTCGTCCGGCTCCGCGTCCACGACGGTGACCTCACCGGTCGTCTCGTCGACGACGTTGCGCCACAGGCGCTGCAGCAGCCGGTACTGGCCGACGACGGCACGCGTGTCCCAGGGACGGGAGACGTCCAGCGGGCCCATCGCCATCTCGTACAGGCGCAGGGTGTCGGCACCGTACTCGGCGGCGATCTCGTCCGGGGTGACCGCGTTCTTCAGGGACTTGCCCATCTTGCCCAGCTCGCGCCTGACGGACTCGCCGCCGTGGACGAACCTGCCGTCGTGCTCCTCGACCTCGGCGGCGGGCACCGGGAAGCCGCGAGCGTCCCGGTACACGTACGCCTGGATCATGCCCTGGTTGTACAGCTTGTGGAACGGCTCGGCGGACGATACGTGCCCCAGGTCGAACAGCACCTTGGACCAGAAGCGGGCGTACAGCAGGTGCAGTACGGCGTGCTCGGCGCCGCCCACGTACAGGTCCACACCGCCGTGCGGCTGCCCCTCGCGGGGGCCCATCCAGTACTGCTCGATCGCCGGGTCGACCAGCTTGTCGGCATTGTGCGGATCCAGGTAGCGCAGCTCGTACCAGCACGAACCGGCCCAGTTCGGCATGGTGTTGGTCTCGCGACGGTACCGCTTGATCCCGTCGCCCAGGTCCAGCTCGACGTCGACCCACTCCGCGTTGCGCGACAGCGGGGTCTCGGGCTGGGTGTCGGCATCGTCCGGGTCGAAGGTGCGCGGCGAGTAGTCGTCGACCTCCGGCAGCTCCAGCGGCAGCATCGACTCGGGCAGCGCGTGGGCCGCCCCCTCCTCGTCGTAGACGATCGGGAACGGCTCGCCCCAGTAGCGCTGCCGGCTGAACAGCCAGTCACGCAGGCGGAAGTTGACGGTCGCCTCGCCGATGCCCTTGGCCACCAGCCAGTCGGTGATCTTCGCCTTGGCCTCGGCCACCTCCAGGCCGTCCAGGGAGATCTCGTCGTTCGAGGAGTTGATCGCCGGGCCCTGGCCGGTGAACGCCTCGCCCTCCCAGCCCTCCGGGGGCCGCACGGTACGGACGATGGGCAGGCCGAACGCCTCGGCGAACTCCCAGTCGCGCTCGTCCTGGCCGGGGACGGCCATGATCGCGCCGGTGCCGTAGCCCATCAGCACGTAGTCGGCCACGAAGACCGGGATGCGCGTGCCGGTGACCGGGTTCACGGCGTAGGCACCGGTGAAGACACCGGTCTTGTCCTTGTGCTCGGTCTGGCGCTCGACGTCGCTCTTGGTCTGGGCCTGCTTGCGGTACTCGGCCACGGCCTCGGCGGGGGTGGCCGCACCACCTGTCCAGGCGTCCTTGCCCCTGGCCTCATCGGGCCATTCGGCGGGCAGGATCGAGTCGATCAGTTCGTGCTCGGGCGCCAGCACCATGTAGGTGGCGCCGAACAGGGTGTCGGGGCGGGTGCTGAAGACCGTGATGCGGGCGTCGTCGTGCCCGTCGACGGTGAAGCCGATGCGTGCGCCCTCGCTGCGGCCGATCCAGTTGCGCTGCTGCAGCTTGATGGCCTCCGGCCAGTCCAGCGCGTCCAGGTCGTCCAGCAGCCGGTCCGCGTAGGCGGTGATGCGCATGTTCCACTGGCGCAGGTTGGCCTTGAAGACCGGGAAGTTGCCGCGCTCGGAGCGGCCCTCGGAGGTGACCTCCTCGTTGGCCAGGACGGTGCCCAGCCCGGGGCACCAGTTGACCGGAGCGTCCGAGGCGTACGCCAGGCGGTGGCCGCCCAGGACGTCGGCGCGTTCGGCGGCGCTCAGCTCGCTCCAGGGACGCCCGGACGGGGTGACGCGCTCGCCGCTCTCGAACTGGGCGACCAGGTCGTCGATCGGGCGAGCCCTGCCGGCGTCCTCGTCGTACCAGGAGTTGAAGATCTGCAGGAAGATCCACTGGGTCCACTTGTAGTAGTCCGGTTCGATCGTCGCGAACGACCGGCGCTTGTCGTGCCCCAGGCCCAGCCGGCGCAGCTGGATCTTCATGTTCTCGATGTTGGCCTCGGTGGACACGCGCGGGTGCGTGCCCGTCTGGACGGCGTACTGCTCGGCGGGCAGGCCGAACGCGTCGAAGCCCAGGGTGTGCAGCACGTTGTGGCCGGTCATCCGCTGGTGCCGGGCGTAGACGTCGGTGGCGATGTAGCCCAGGGGGTGACCGACGTGCAGGCCCGCACCCGACGGGTACGGGAACATGTCCATGATGAACTTCTTCGGGCGGGCCGCGAGGTCGGCGTCCCCGGCCAGGTCGCCGCTCGGGTTGGGCGCCTCGTACGTGCCGTCGGCGTCCCAGAAGTCCTGCCAGCGTGCCTCGATGTCGGCGGCCATGGCCGCCGTGTAGCGGTGGGGTGCGACCGCCTCCGCGGAGGGGGTCCCACACGTGCCGGAGGCCGCGGGGGAGGAATTCGTCTCGCTCATGATCCTTAAAGCTCCATCGATCGTCTCTGCCTGCGATTGCCTGAAACGAAAAATCCCCTCGCACAGGAGGGGACGCCGCGCCGATTCCGACCGGGAGATCACCGGTCGGGACTGATCAGCGCGGCCCGCTAAGCAGAAGGCGTACGGCACGCATGGCGCCAGGGTACAGCAGGCCACCTTCCGGCCGCACAGAGTGTCCGCCCGCCGGGTACGGGACGGAGCCGTGGGACCGGCGGGAACACCGCTCCACGGCCCTGTCCGGAACCGGACCCGGAGGCCCCGAATGTGCGGCTCTGCCAGGCGTCGTCCGCTCCGCCGAACGGCTCCCGAAGGGATGCGGAGGCCCGCAGGGTGAGTGGAGAACATCGCCCACATGAGTGAAGAACCGTTTCGGAAGGCCCAAGTTACTCGGCGTATCACCCCTATCCGGGGCAACCCCAGAGTCAGTTGTCGGTCAGGCTGACCACTAAACCTCGAAAACTCGTACCCACTGGTATGACGCCACTTAGAGTGCGACGACGGGACCGCTTTCCCGCACCATTCGGAGCCCCCATGAACCCTCGTCGCAAGATCCGTTCGTCCCCCGGTGAACCGGGCATGAGCCGGCAGGCACAGGGCGGACTGATCGCCGCTGCTCTCGTGCTCATCCCGCTGCTCGCCATCGTTGGCAACGATGCCTTCCGGGCCGCGCTGGACTTCGCCGCCGGCGTACTGTCCCTGGTCTCCCTGACCGCATCGGTCGCCTGGGGCCTCATCGCCACCGACCGCGTGTTCCTCTCCACGCGCCACCGCCTGCTCGCCCAGGCCATCCACAGAAGCACCGCCGTCGCCTCACTCGGCTTCCTGCTGCTGCACGCCACGGTCAAGGTCTCGCTCGACCACGTCGAACTGCTGGGCGCCCTCGTGCCGTTCAGCCTCGGCATCACCGGCACGTCCGGGCTCATCGGCTTCGGCTCGCTCGCCGGTCTGCTGATGGTCGTCGCCGGCTCGACCGGCGCCGCGCGCAGCGCACTCGCCGGCAACGGCCGCTTCGCGGGCCGCTGGAGGGCGCTGCACATGCTGGCGTACCCGGCCTGGTGCTTCGCTCTCGTGCACGGCCTCTACGCGGGTCGCCCCGCCGCCGGCTGGGTGACCGCGATGTACAGCCTGGCGCTGCTCGGAGTCGCCGCCGCCGTGTCACTGCGGCTGCTACCGCTGCCGGTGAAGCGGCAGATCGTCGAGCGGATCACGAGCCTGACCGGCGCGCCCGGCGATGTCCCCCGAGCCAACGAGCAGAACGTACGGGACATGGCGTCGGCGCCCCTCCCCGGTACGTCCGGTATTCCGTCGCAGCCCCAGGCGCGCTTCGAGCGCGAGTTCCCGCGCGGCGCCGCCGACCTCGGCGACCCGCCGGGCCGGCCGCTGGGTTCACCGCTCGGGTCCCCGCTGGGGCAGCCGCTCGGCGCCTCGCGCGGCGAGGCTCGCCGCCTCGCCGCCCCCTCGCCGCAGCTGTACGAGGCCACCCAGCAGCTCTACGACACGGCACCGACGCCCTCGTCCGAGCCGGCCACGGGCTCCTTCCCGGGCGCCGGCCAGGCCATGGGCGGGCCGCCGTCCGGCGACGGTCCCGGAACGGGGATCTCCGCCGCCTACCGCGCCGTGTCCCGGGCGGGTGACCCCTCCCCGCGCGCCGGCGGCCCCACTCCGCCGCGGGGGCGCTCCTCGGACGACGTGCCGTTCGCCGAGCGCGTCCCCATGACCGAAGAGCTGCCGGTCGTCCCCGACGACTCCTCCCCCCGCTCCGCGAGCTGGCCGACGCCGTCTCCGCCCCCGCCGGCCCAGGCCTTCCCCCCGCCGCCCGTGTCGGCCCCGTACGACACCGGCACGACCTCCCCGTACGGCGAGTCGTACCCGTCGCCGTCGGGCGCCGGGTACGAACCCGTCTCCCCGTACGGCACCGCCGGTACGCCCGGCGGCTACGACGGCAGCCCGTCCGCCGAGCCCTTCCCGGGCCCGTTCGACGAGACCCAGCCGCCGCCCGGCCCGCTGTATCCGCCCACGGCCGGGGAACCTTGGAACGCACCTGCAGGAGAACGACCGTGAACGCCCCTCTCCCCGATGTCCCCGAAGTCCGCGTTGTCGGCCTGCCCCAGCTCACCCAGGGATTCGACCTGGTCGAACGTCTCGACCTGTCCATGCACCTGAAGGTGCACGGCCCGCTCGAACCCATGAGCGGCGAGCGGCTGGCCCAGCTGGCCGAGAACATATCCCTGCGCGGTCGCGGCGGCGCGGGCTTCCCGTTCGCCCAGAAGCTGCGGGCCGTCGCCAAGGCCGCCATCCGACGGGGTGTGCGGCCCGTCGTGGTGATCAACGCCAGTGAGGACGAACCGGCCTGCCGCAAGGACACGGTGATGGTCAACCGTGCACCCCACCTGATCCTGGACGGCGCACTGCTCGCCGCCGAGGCACTGGGCGCCCGCACCCTGATCGTCGCGGTGACCCGCAACTCCACGGAGGTCTCCATACGCGCGGCGCTGGCCGAGCGAGGCTTGTCCGACCGGCGCGGACAGCAGCTGCGCGCTCGGGTCCAGCGCAACCCCGAGCGCATGGTCTCAGGCGAGGCCTCGGCGATCATCCGGGCCATCAACGGCGGCCCCGCGCTGCCTCCCGGCCGCCGGGAGCGCGCCGCCGAGTCCGGTGTGGCCGGGGCGCCGACGCTGCTGTCCAACGCGGAGACGTTCGCGCAGCTCGCCGTGGCAGCCCGGATCGGGGCCCGCAGGTACGGCCACACGGGCCTGGAGAACGAACCGGGGACGGTGATGCTGACGGTCTCCGGAGCGGTCGCGCGCCCCATGGTGATCGAGGTGCCGACGGGTGTGCCGATGCGGTACGTGCTGCAGCTCGCAGGCGCCCCGCCGGTGCCCCAGGGCGTGCTGACCGGCGGCTACCACGGCAACTGGATCGACGCCGCCGCGACGCACGAGGCCGTGATCTCCCGGGAGTCGCTGTCCAACGTGGGCGGGGCACTCGGCGCCGGAGCGATCCTCCCGATCGGCCAGGAGACGTGCCCGCTCGGCGAGGCACAGCGCGTGGCCAACTGGCTCGCGGCCGAGACGGCGGGCCAGTGCGGCCCGTGCAAGCTCGGTCTGCCCGCGGCGGCCGGCGGCCTGTCGGACGTGATCAACGGCGGCGGGCCGGCCGCCCTGGAGGCGCTGCGCGAGGTCACGCAGGCCGTCAAGGGCCGGGGGGCGTGCAAGCACCCGGACGGTTCCGCCCGGTTCTTCGCCTCGACGCTGTCGGCGTTCACGGACGATCTGGCCGCGCACGTCCTGCACGGCGGCTGCGGCCGGGAGACCGTCGGTGTGCTGCCGCTGCCCGGGCCCAGCGGCCAGGAAGCGCAGGAGTCCATTCCGAGCGGCGAGAAGCTCGCGGTGGACTGGACGCTGTGCCAGGGCCACGGCATCTGCGCGGAGATCGTGCCAGAGCTGATCCGTATGGGCGCCGACGGCTACCCCTCCGTGGCGGAGGCAGCGGTTCCGATGCATCTGCGGGGGCGCGCGCAACGCGGCGTGCGCCGCTGTCCCGCGCTGGCGCTGCGCATCGAGCAGGCGCCGGCCCCGCGGGGCAGCAAACCGGCCCTGCCGCCCGGCGGTGACCGTAAGGCGCTTGGCAGCGGCCAGGGTTGACACACGGAAGAGGGCCATCCGATCGGATGGCCCTCTTCCGTGTGCTCTGACAAGCTGCTGTGGAGCTAAGGAGAATTGAACTCCTGACCTCTTGCATGCCATGCAAGCGCTCTACCAACTGAGCTATAGCCCCTTGCTGTCAACCGCTTTACTTTCTCGGGTCTCCCCCGCGGCGACACAGAGAACATTACACGGTCCCCCCGGTGGTTCACCAAATCGTTTCCGATCCGCACCGGTACGGGCGATGACGTCCGCTTTCACGACCGTGATCGTGATGGCACCCGCCACCATCCGGAGGCTCGACACACGCGGCCTCGGCGCCGCAGGCGCCCGCCTCCGCCTTCTCACGGCGCCCCGAAGGGCGCGACGCACGGCCGAAGTGTCCCCGAACGACCTGTTCGTTCGTCGAGACCGCGAACCGGTGCCGCGCGCGGCACCGGGACGGTCTTCCGCTCGTACGCGCCGTCGCGGGTGCGCCATGACTCCGGCGGCCCGAACCGGCCCTGGGAATAGGCGACATAAGCATTTCGGCCCGTTCCGCGCCCGCGGCCGTCGCCGCGTCGGCGGCACTCGGCGGCACCGGGCGGACACTCAGGGACGTCAGGCCGTCGCGAAGGAGTAGAAGCGCTTGAGCGTGCAGTGCTCGTCGAGCAGTCGTCCGTAGATCGGCTCCCCCTCCAGCTCACGGTAGGTCTCGATGGGGTCGCCTTTTATGATCAGTGCCCGCGCGCACTCCTCGCACCAGTACTGGTACTCGGGGTTGACCGGGTCCATGTCCCGGACGATCGGCGTGCCGCTGCCGCACCAGTCGCACTTCCTCCGGTGTGCACCCATCATTCAGCTCCAGCTGTGGCCGCAGGCGGTGCACACGTACGAGATACCTCCGTTGTCGCCGAGCACTTGGGCAACGTGGGACGAACCACATGAGGGGCAGCTGAGGCCTGCGCGGGCGTTCGCAGCGAGGAGCTGGTCGTCGTTCTCCTCGTTGCCGCCTCCGGGCATCGCCTCTCCCTCCCGTCCAGGCCTTCGTCCCCCTTCAGCCGTCCCGATTCTGCCATGGCGGGACGAGGGGGTCATCGGCGTCGGCGAACCGGTGCGTCACCGTTCCGGAGATCATCACGACCGTGGGGCCAGGGTGCGCAACGGCCCACGGAAAGACGAAATCCCGCCCCCTACGGGGGACGGGATCCGGATGATGGTGCTTGTGGAGCTAAGGAGAATTGAACTCCTGACCTCTTGCATGCCATGCAAGCGCTCTACCAACTGAGCTATAGCCCCTCGCGTTCTTCGCGCTCCGCGCTGCGAACAAGAAGAACCTTAGCCTGTGACCAGCCGGAAAGTGAAATCCGGCCGGTCCCGGGCCGTCCGCCGGGCCCGGGGCGGGTCCGTGGCGGGCCGCACGGTGGTCCGGGAGCGGCCGCACGGTGGTCCGGGAGCGGCCGCACGGTGGTCCTCAGCACCACGGAAGCTGCCCTGAGGGCCCGCCGAGGGCTTCCCCCGACGGACGCGTCGGAGCGGTCCACGAACCGCAGCCGTACGGCCGGCTCAGTCGTCGTCGCCGAGGACCGGCTCGGGGAGGGTACCCGCGTTGTGCTCCAGCAGGCGCCAGCCCCTGGCACCCTCGCCGAGGACCGACCAGGAGCAGTTGGAGAGGCCGCCCAGGCCCTCCCAGTGGTGGGCCTCCAGGCCCAGGAGCCGGCCGATCGTCGTGCGGATGGTGCCGCCGTGGCTGACCACGACGAGCGTGCCCCCGTCGGGCAGCTTGTCCGCATGGCGCAGCACGACCGGCGAGGCCCGGTCGGCGACCTCGGTCTCCAGCTCGCCGCCGCCGCGGCGCACGGGCTCGCCACGCTTCCAGGCGGCGTACTCCTCGCCGTGCCGCTCGACGATCTCCTCATGGGTCAGGCCCTGCCAGACGCCCGCGTAGGTCTCGCGCAGTGAGGAGTCGTGGGTGACCTCGTGGCCGGTGATCGAGGCGAGCTGGTCCGCCGTCCTCGCCGCCCGCCTCAGGTCCGAACTGATGATCGCGTCCGGCTTCAGTGACGCCAGGAGCCGCGCGGACCGGCGTGCCTGGTTGACGCCGGTCTCGGTCAGCTCGATGTCCGTGGAACCCTGGAACCGGCGCTCGAGGTTCCAGGCCGTCTGGCCGTGCCGCCACAGGACGATGCGGCGGCCGCGGCCCTTGCCGGTGTCGCTGCGGCTCAGCTGAGCTCACCGTCCGATCCACTGCCGTCCCCGCTGAGCCTGGCGTGCTCCTCCGCCTTGCCACGCGTCTTCAGTGCGTCCTCGGGCAGCGGCAGCTCGGGGCAGTCCTTCCACAGCCGCTCGAGGGCGTAGAAGACCCTCTCCTCGCTGTGCTGCACGTGGACCACGACGTCGACGTAGTCGAGCAGGATCCAGCGCGCGTCGCGGTCGCCCTCACGGCGCACCGGCTTGGCGCCGAGCTCCTTGAGCAGCTTCTCCTCGATCTCGTCCACGATCGACTTGACCTGGCGGTCACTCGGGGCGGAGGCGAGGAGGAATGCGTCCGTGATCGACAGCACATCGCTGACGTCGTAGGCGATGATGTCGTGCGCGAGCTTGTCCGCGGCCGCCTGTGCGGCGACGTTGATGAGCTCGAGGGAACGGTCCGTAGCGGTCACAAGCAGGCTTTCGTCGGCGGTCGGGACCCCTCCAGGGTCTCACGGACCGCCGACAACCCACGCGGCCGTTCACCGCGGCAGCGCCCCGCACCCCGCGGGGCCGCCCGAAGGCGCGCGCCCGGATCACCCGGGCCAGCGGCACCCTCCGTCCCGCGGCTCACGACGCCGGCGGATCACCTGGGTTCGTAGTCCCGGCCGAGGACCACCAGCACGTCGGCGTTCGAGGCGGCCCTGCCCTTCTCGACCGCGCTCTCGTCCAGGCCCAGCGTCTTCGCGACCTCGACGGCGTTCTGCTTCTGCGCCGCGTCACCGTAGACGACCTGAGTCGACGACTCCGGCTCCGCCTCGCCGGCGTCCACGAACGCGTAACCGCCGTTCACCAGGACGATTCTGGTGCTCTCGGTCGCATCGCCGTCGCCGCTGGCGTTGCGGACGCCCACGCGGACCGCCGCGCCCTGCTCCGGTGCGCTCACACGGCCGCCGAGGACGTCCTTGACCACGCTGTCGCTCGCCTCCTGGCCGAGCCTGCCGTCGTCCTGGACGGGCAGCACGGCGGTCTTGTAGTCGCCGCCCTTGGCGTGCTCGGCGAGCTTCGCGAGCGACGCCCCGAGATCCTTCTCGGGCAGTGACGGGTCCAGGATCTGGGCCAGCGTCTCGACGGTCACCGTGGCGGCCTTGGCGTCGCTCGGCATCTTCCGCAGCACGCCGTACATGACCTGGCCGAACCTCTGGAGCTGCTTGGCCTCGGCCTCTCCGGGCGCGCGGTACGTGGCGTAGCCGACGGCCATGCGGCCGTTGAGCGTCTGGTTCTCGCCCTTCTTCACCAGCGGCGCCTCACCCTTCTTCGCGCCGGGCACGTCGGTGTCGGTGGTGATGTCGATGCCGCCGACCAGCTCGACGAGGTTCTCCAGGAAGGGGGTGTCGAGGCGCCAGGTGCCGCTGACACGGGTCCCGAGGAGGTTGCCGATGGACTCGCGCGTGCCGGTGGTGCCGTCCTCGTCGACGGACTTGCCGAGGGTGGTGGCGACCCCCTCGTCGTCGGCGACGGAGAGCGAGTTCGGGAGCAGGACGGTGGTGCCCTGCCTGGTGGTGGCGTTGTCCACGAGGAGGGCGGTCGAGGTGCCCTTCTTCCTGGTGTTGTGGAGGTGCAGGACGATCACGTCCCGTTTCTCCGGGCCGGTCGCGGTGGTCTGCGCGCCCCCGGGGTCGGAGGTGCCGGGCAGCTTGCCCGCGTACCAGAGGTAGCCGACGCCGCCGGCGAGCACGAGGGCCAGGACGACGGCCAGCGCCACGGTCCGGTTGCGCCCTCGCCGCTTCGCCTCCTCACGGCGCTCGGAACGGCTCTCGGTGAACTTCAGCCAGTCGATGACGTCCTCGGAGTCCTCGTCCGGCTCCTCGACGAAGGAGAACTGCTCGGTGCGGTAGTCCCCGTCGCCGCCGCCCGCGCGGCGGCGCTGTCCGGGTACGGCGGGGGCGCCCCGGTCCGGCCCGGGCGGGTCCGGACGGTGCCGCTCGTCGGGCCCGGGCGGGGCGGTGGGCTGCTGCTGGGGCGGGACGCTCCACTGCCGGGTGGTGTCGACGGCGGCCTGCCGACCCGTGTCGTACCCGTGGCCGTCGTAGCCGTAGCCCTCCTGCGGCTGCTGGGACTGAGGGTGCGGAACGGGCTGCTGCCGGCCGTACGGGTCGTACGACTGGGGGTGCGGCGACCGGGGGTGCTGCTGAGACTGCGCGTAGGGGTCGTAGCCGTACCCCTGGGGCTCCGGGGGCGCCGGCTGCTGGTACCGCGACTGGTGCCGGTCCTGGGACTGCGGGCCGTACGCGTCGTAACCGTGGGACTGCGGGTCGTGCTGGGGCTGCTGGTAGACCGGCTGCCCGTACTCGTCATAGCCGATGATCTGCGGTTGCTGCGGGTAGTACGGGTCGTACGGGTTCTGCTGGTCGTTCACCGGTGCCCCTCTCCGTGGCTCACTCGCCGCGGTACAACTGGCGCTTGTCGATGTAGCGCACCACACCGTCCGGCACCAGATACCAGACCGGATCGCCCTGCGCGACCCTCTCCCGGCAGTCGGTGGACGAGATCGCCAGCGCGGGCACCTCCACGAGGGAGACGCCGCCCTTCGGGAGCCCGTCGTCGGTCAGGTCGTGTCCCGGCCGGGTGACGCCGATGAAGTGCGCGAGTGAGAACAGTTCCTCGGCGTCCCGCCAGGTGAGGATCTGGGAGAGCGCGTCGGCCCCGGTGATGAAGAAGAGGTCCGAGTCGGTGTTGAGCGCCCGCAGGTCCCGCAGGGTGTCGATCGTGTACGTCGGTCCGCCGCGGTCGATGTCGATGCGGCTGACGGAGAACTGCGGGTTGGAAGCCGTGGCGATGACCGTCATCAGATACCGGTCCTCCGCCGGCGAGACCGCCTTGTGGCTCTTCTGCCACGGCTGTCCGGTCGGTACGAACACCACCTCGTCGAGGTGGAACAGGGCCGCCACCTCGCTGGCGGCCACCAGGTGTCCGTGGTGGATCGGGTCGAACGTCCCGCCCATCACGCCGAGTCGGCGTTTCCCGCGGCCGGTCGTAGGCGCTTCCTGCTGTCCCATGCGTGCAGAGCCTACTGGCACGGCCGTTCGGTTCCGTCTCAGCGGTCGCGATTGAAGCGGGTGGTGATCCACAGCAGCAGGAGCAGCGCGCCCAGCGCGCCGAAACCGGTGAGGTAGGGGCTGAGGCTTTGGTGGCTGCCACCGTGCTCGGCTCCCTCGGCGAGAGTGACCAGGGTGGCGGCGGTGCTGGCGAGACTCATCTTCTGCAGGCCCTATCGATCGGAGTCGGAGACTTCGGGCACATCGTATGCGTGCGCTCCGGGCACGCTCACGCCGACTCAGTCGTTGTCGGTTTCGCCGTCCCGGTCCCACGGGCGTGCGCGGTGTCCGCCGGGCGGGCGCCGCCCTGTGGAAACCGGTCCCGGCGCAGTTGTCCACAGCCCCCGCCGCATCGCAACCCCAGCGCCTAGTGTGGGGTCTGTCAGGGGGACGGGTCACGACCCGCGACGCCGGCAGGACGTGTGAAGAACCAGGGGGCACCATGACCGACAGCAGTTCCGAGAACGTACCGGGCAGGCACCGCACACGCTTCCCGGGGATCTCCTCGCGGGCGTACGAGCACCCGGCGGACCGTTCGGCGCTGGTCGCCCTGCGCAAGCTGAGCGGGTTCGACACCGTGTTCAAGGCGCTGAGCGGGCTGCTGCCGGAGCGCAGTCTGCGGCTGCTCTTCCTCTCCGACTCGGTGCGGGTGAGCGACGCCCAGTTCGCGCACCTCCACACGATGCTGCGCGACGCCTGCTACATCCTGGACCTGGAGAAGGTCCCGCAGATGTACGTCACCCAGGACCCGAAGCCCAATGCCATGTGCATCGGCCTGGACGAGCCGATCATCATGGTCACCACCGGCCTGGTGGAGCTGCTGGACGAGGAGGAGATGCGGGCGGTCGTGGGCCACGAGGTGGGGCACGCCCTCTCCGGCCACTCCGTCTACCGCACGATCCTGCTGTTCCTCACCAACCTCGCGGTGAAGGTGGCCTGGATCCCGCTGGGCAATGTGGCGGTCATGGCGATCGTGACCGCGCTGCGGGAGTGGTTCCGCAAGTCGGAGCTGTCCGCGGACCGGGCAGGGCTGCTGGTGGGCCAGGATCTGCAGGCTTCGATGCGCGGTCTGATGAAGATCGCGGGTGGCAACCACCTCCACGAGATGAACGTGGACGCCTTCTTGGAACAGGCCGAGGAGTACGAGGCCGGGGGCGATCTTCGGGACTCCGTGCTGAAGATCCTCAACATGCTGCCGAGAACGCATCCTTTCACCACCGTGCGCGCCGCCGAGCTGAAGAAGTGGGCGGAGAGCCGCGACTACCAGCGGATCATGGACGGCCACTACCCGCGGCGCACGGAGGACAAGGACACCTCCGTCACCGACTCGTTCCGCGAGTCCGCGTCGCACTACGCGGACTCGGTGCGCAGCAGCAAGGATCCGCTGATGAAGCTGGTCGGCGACATAGCCGGCGGCGCGGGCGACCTGGGCGGCCGTCTGCGCGACAGGTTCACCGGCCCGTCGGCCGGCGGGCACCGTGGCGGCGGCAACGGGAACTCGCCGAAGGACGGCGGTCCTGGGACGACGGGTCAGCCCGAGGGCTGAGTGCCGGTCGTGAGGGTTCCGCAGACCGCGGGGGCGGCGCGACGCGTGTCGTACGGGTCGGTGCCTGCCGGTCCCCTGCCGGTCGCCCGCTGACCCGCCAGCAGGGGCTCCATCAGGGCGGCGGCGTCGGCCGAGCAGGACATGGGGCCGGCCTGCACATGGCTGAGCAGCAGTTCAGCCCGGTGAGTGCGAAGGTCGTCGCGGTCGAAGCGGAAGTGCAGCTGGCGCCGGACGGTGAAGAGGGAGGCCGTGTCCACGGCTCGCCCGTCCGCGGCGGTGGGCGCGCCGGTCTCGTTCCCCGCGGGCCGCACCGCGTAGGCGAAGGTGTGGTCCGAGGTCACCTCCAGCGTGTCGGGACCGGCTTCGGCGAAGGCCAGCGTGCCCCGGACCCGTACCTCCGGGGCGGCCAGGGCGATCCGGTCCGGGTCGAAGCGGACGAGCCAGCCGGTCGCCGCGTGGCGCCCGTCGTCCTCGGGAGCGTTCATCGACCGGTCGAACTGGTTCAGCTGGTCCGGGTCGAGCAGTACCCGAACCGGCCGCACGGCGCCCTCGGTGAGCACCGCGGGGTCGAGGGAGGACGCCACCAGGTAGTCCTTGGCGATGGTCAGCGCGGTCGTCACCTGGTCGTCCGAGAAATTCTTGGTGTGCCGTACGGCCGGATGGGTGATGCCGGCCGCTCCGACACGGAAGTCGGCCGCGGGGCTGCGGGCGTACAGTCCGGCCGGGTCGCCCCCGGGCACGGTCCCCTCGGGGGCGAGCGGGACGACCACGGTCCGCAGCGCTTGGACGGGCTGGGTCCCGGGCGGCCGGTAGGGGTGTCGCACGCCCATGTAGACGGCGGTGCCGAAGGCCATCGCGATCAGCAGCATCAGCACCAGGAAGTGCCTGGGCCCGTTGCGCAGCCCCCGTCCGGGGCGGCTGCGGACGGCTTTGGCGTGGTCCCCCATCCGTTCCTGCGCGGAGAACTCCTGGAGGCGGGCAGCGCGAACGAACGATTCGTCGAAGACGACGGACCGGTACTCGTCGTCGTTTCCGCCGGGGAGCCCCTCGGGTGTCCCCTCAGGTGGGTCTCCACGCCCTGCCATATCTTCAGAGTAGGTCTGCGGGGAGCCGCGTAAACGCGCTGCCGCGGGCCGGGGTGCGGCGCGAGGGGACCCGCCGGGCGCCGCGACCCGGTGGGACGGGACCTCCGGGTCAGGGCATGCGGGGGGCCGCAGAGACGGGAGGCGCGGAGTACTGGGCCGAGGCGGAGGGGCCCGTGACCCGGTCGGGGACGGCGCCCTTGGCGGGCGCGTCGACACCGGTGGTGGCGGGTGTCGGGACGCGGTCCTGGCGGTTGGCGGCCGCTCCCCGGTACACGGCCGTGAAGGCCAGGGCGACCATGCCGACGCCCATCACCACGGCGAGGACCCAGGCGACAGGCCGGTGCCAGCGGGCCGAGCCCCGGTAGGGCCGCAGCGCGCCGCCGTGCGGTCCGTAGGGGTCCGCGTAGCGGTCGAGGCCGTCGGGGTCGAGGTCCCCGTAGGGGTGCTCCCTGCCGTGTTCGCCCGCGGGGCCGTAACCGTCGTCGTAGAGGTCGTCGTCGGCGGGGACGGCCCCGGAGCGGGCACGGGCCGCCTCGGCCTCGGCACGTGCCTGTGCGGCCGCGAGCAGCCGCTCCACGGCGCTCGGTTCATGGATCTCGGCCGCCCGTACGAAGTCCTCGTCGAACACCACGGAGGCGAAGTCCTGGTCCGCGCCTCCGCGGTCGTCGTCAGGCTCCCGGCCGTCCGGGAACGGCCTGCCCCCCACGTCGTCCGGCACGACATCAGGGTAGACCTGGCCGTGGGTTTTCGTCAGGGAGTGCGGGCAACTGACCGCGCTCCTCCGTCACCGGGTGTGACCGTCCCCCGTCACGATGTACTTGGTCGAGGTCAGCTCGGGCAGCCCCATCGGGCCCCGGGCGTGCAGCTTCTGCGTGGAGATCCCGATCTCGGCGCCGAAACCGAACTGGCCGCCGTCGGTGAAGCGGGTGGACGCGTTCACGGCCACCGTCGTCGAATCCACCAGCCGGGTGAAACGGCGGGCCGCCGCCTGGGAGGTGGTGACGATGGCCTCGGTGTGCCCGGAGGACCACAGGCGGATGTGCTCGACGGCCTTGTCGAGGGAGTCCACCACGGCCGCGGCGATGTCGTAGGACAGGTACTCCGTCTCCCAGTCCTCGGCCGTGGCGGGCACGACCGTGGCCTTGGAGCCCTCGGCGAGGGCGAGGGTGCGCTCGTCGGCGTGGACCGTGACGCCGGCCTCCGCGAGTGCGTCCAGGGCCCGGGGCAGGAACGTCCCCGCGATGTCCTGGTGCACGAGGAGGGTCTCGGCGGCGTTGCAGACGCTGGGCCGCTGGGCCTTGGAGTTGATCAGGATCTCGACGGCCATGTCGAGGTCGGCCTCGGCGTCGACGTAGACGTGGCAGTTTCCGGTGCCGGTCTCGATGACCGGCACGGTGGACTCCTCGACCACGGTCCGGATCAGGGAGGCCCCGCCCCGCGGGATGAGGACGTCGACGAGACCGCGGGCGCGCATCAGTTCCCGTACGGAGTCGCGGCTCTCACCCGGGACGAGTTGCACGGCGTCCGCCGGCAGCCCGGAGCCTCCGACGGCGTCCCTCAGGACCCTCACGAGGGCCGAGTTGGAGGAGTAGGCGGAGGAGGAGCCGCGCAGCAGCACGGCGTTTCCGGACTTCAGGCAGAGCGCGGCGGCGTCCACCGTCACGTTCGGCCGGGCCTCGTAGATGATGCCGACCACGCCGAGGGGGACGCGGACCTGGCGGAGGTCGATCCCGTTGGGGAGGGTCGAGCCGCGGACGATCTCGCCGACCGGGTCGGGCAGCGCGGCGACGTGCCGCACGTCGGCGGCGATGGCCCGGACCCGCTCCGGGGTGAGGGTGAGCCTGTCGATGATCGCCTCGCTCGTGCCGGCTTCCCGGGCGCGGGCGATGTCCTCGGCGTTGGCCTCGACGATCTCGCTCGTCCGGACCTCGAGGGCGTCGGCGATCGCCAGCAGGGCGTCGTCCTTGACCGCGCGCGGAAGTGGCGCAATGTCGGCGGCTGCGGAGCGGGCCCGGTAGGCGGCCCGGATGACCGGGGTCAGGTTGTCGTACGGCGAAAGCGAGGTCATGCCCGCAGGGTAATGCGCGCTCTGCCGGCACTCCTCACGTATCCCGCACTGCGAGACGTGACGGACCGGGCGCTGGTACCGGACGGGGCCTGGCACGACACCGAGCACCGGTACCGGACGGGGCCTGGCGCGACACCGGGCACCGGTACCGGACGGGGCCTGGCGCGACACCGGGCACCGGTACCGGACGGCACGCTCCCGGCGGCGGAGGCCGGCCGGTCACGGGTTCCGGTTCCGGGGCTCCGCCGTCGGACTCCCCTGCGCCGCCCCGAAAGGCCACCGTCTTCAGAACGGGTGAACGCCGACGGGTGTGGCCGGGGGCGGCCCGTACCCTTCGGCGATGCGCTGGTGGTAGGTCTCGCGGTCGATGACCTCCAGGCCCACGATCTCCCACGGCGGGAGTTTCGCCGTCGAGCGGTGCTCGCCCCACAGGCGCAGGGCGACCGCCGCGGCGTCGTGCAGGTCCCGGGCCTCTTCCCAGTAGCGGATCTCGGCGTGGTCCTTGGCGTACCGGCTGGTGAGCAGGAAGGGGTGGTCGTGGGCGAGCTGCTCCAGTCCGCGCCTGACCTCCTTCAGCGGCGTCTCGGCGCCCGAGACGCAGAGGGTGATGTGCCACAGCCGGGAGACGGCCCGCTCCTCGCCGTGCGGCCCGGTGTCCTCGCCGGCCTCGCGCTCCCCTCGGAGGGACCCGCCGGCGGGGGCGAGGCCGTCCTGTGAGCCGAGGTCCGCGGGCCGCTCGAAGTCGGCGCCCGCGTCCACACTGCTCAGGGCCCGCTGCTCCCCCACGGACCTGCGGGCGTGGGTCGTTGCCCGTGTCCCACGGGGCGCCGCCCCTGGGCGCGCTCGTCTCACCGGCGGCCTCCTGTTGATGCGTCGTGGTCCCGAACCCCGCCTTACCCCCTGACAAAGTTGACCAGTCCGGGGCCGGGCGCGGGGCGGTTTTGATGAAGGTCCCTGCCGGAGGGCCGGACTTTCAGCCGTTTCAGGGGTGACGTCAGGGGTTCAGGACAACGAGATCGTCCCTGTGTACGACCTCTCGCTCGTAGGCGGGGCCGAGTTCTCTGGCGAGGTCGCGGGTGGAGCGGCCGAGGAGGAGCGGGAGTTCCTTGGAGTCGAAGTTGACCAGTCCGCGGGCCACCGCCCTGCCGTCGGCGTCGCGCAGCTCCACCGGGTCCCCGGCGGTGAACTCGCCGTCCACGGCGGCGATTCCGGCGGGCAGCAGTGACTTCCTGCCCTCGACGACGGCCTGGACCGCTCCGTCGTCGAGGGTGAGCGCGCCCCGCGGGGTGGAGGCGTGGGCGAGCCAGAGCAACCGGTCGGCGGAACGCCGCCCGGTGCAGCGGAAGTAGGTGCCGGTGTCGCGCCCGGCGAGGGCGTCGGCGGCGCGGGACGCGGAGGTGAGGACGACCGGGACGCCGGCCGCGGCCGCGATCCGTGCCGCCTCGACCTTGGTGACCATGCCCCCGGTGCCGACGCCGGCCCTGCCCGCCGAGCCGATCTCCACGCCCGCCAGATCGGCGGGGCCTCGGACCTCCTCGATCCGGGACGTGCCGGGCTTGCCGGGGTCACCGTCGTAGAGACCGTCCACGTCGGACAGCAGGACCAGCAGATCGGCGCGGACGAGGTGCGCGACGAGGGCCGCGAGCCGGTCGTTGTCACCGAAGCGGATCTCGTCGGTGGCGACCGTGTCGTTCTCGTTGACGACCGGAACGGCTCCCATGGCGAGCAACTGGTCGAGGGTGCGGTAGGCGTTGCGGTAGTGGGCGCGGCGGCTGGTGTCGTCGGTGGTGAGGAGCACCTGCCCGACGCGGACGCCGTAGCGGGCGAAGGAGGCGGTGTAGCGGGCTACGAGCAGTCCCTGGCCGACGCTTGCGGCGGCCTGCTGCCGGGCCAGGCCCTTGGGGCGGCGGGCCAGCCCGAGGGGGGCGAGTCCGGCGGCGATGGCGCCGCTGGAGACGAGCACTATCTCCTTCTCGCCGCCGCTGCGGACCTTGGCCAGCACGTCCACGAGGGCGTCCACCCGGTCGGCGTCGAGTCCCCCGGAGGCCGTGGTGAGTGAGGACGAACCCACCTTGACGACAACCCTGCGTGCTTCCGTCACGTACTGCCTTGACACTGTCACGTGGCGAATCTATGTCAGTCCCGGCTGTCGGCGCGCCTCCGTTTCGCCGGCTGGACAGGCTCCCGGACAGGGCGGGGCCGGGCGCGCCGGGCCGTTCGCCATCGGGTCCCGCGACGCGGGCCGGCCCGTGAACACGCCCCTCGCGGGGCCGTTCACGGGCCGGTGGGAGGTGCTCGGCCGCCGGGTCAGCCGGCGGCGGTGGCCGTCGCCTCCGCGCTGTGGGTCTCGGCGGCGCCGTTGTCCTCGGCCTCGGTGCTCTGCCCACCCGCGTCGGACTCGCGGTCGAGCTCACCGATCGCCTGCTCGCCGATGCGCTGCTCCACCCCGGCGTTACGGGCCTCGGCCTTGACCGCGAGGGCGCGCACGGCGGCGTCGAACTGCTCGATCGACGTGGGCTCGTCGGGCCCGAGGAGGTACTTCCTCAGCTCGGCGCGCGCGCCGGCGAGGCTGTCGGCCGCCGGGTCGGCGACGGCCGCCAGCAGACCGTCCAGCTCTTCGGCGCCGTTGGAGAGGACGACCGCCGCGCGGACCGCGGTGTTCTGGCGCCTGAACTCCTCCGCGCCGAGTTCCGCGGAGTCCGTCACCGCGTACGGCTTGCCGCTGGCGATGAAGTCCGAGACGACGCTGGAGATGTCGGAGACCATGGCGTCGGACTCGTTGAAGCAGTCGTAGAGGGTGGGCTGGGCACCCGTCACGATCGTGTGCTCCCACCAGCCGAAGGACCGCCAGTAGGCGGCGTTCCACTCGGTCCGCAGGCTCTTGATCTCGGCGAGACGCACGGGGTCGGCGAGGGAGACGCGGGACTCCTCGGCCTGGTCGCCGCCCGAGCGGCCGGGCTTGGTGAGCTCGGCGAGCCGGGCCTCGATCCGGATCAGCCCGGCGCGCGCGGCGGCCCGTTCGGCCTGTCCTGCGGCGGTCTCGGCGGCCCAGCGGGGGTCGGCGGCACGCTCGGCGGCCGCCTTCCGCACCATCGCCGTGATCCGCTCGTGGGCGGCCAGCGCCTTCTTGCTGCGGATGCCGGTGAAGGGGTGCGGCTTGTAGATCAGGCGCACCGGGCGCTCCGCCTCCAGCAGCCGCCGGACGATGTTCTCCCCGGCGAGCAGCAGGGAGGTGTTGCCGGGGTTGTTGTCCCAGCCCTCCCAGGTGGGGGCGTAGAGGACGGTGGGGACGGGGTTCTTCGGCGTGCCCGTCCACGGCTCGATGGGGGCCAGCTGCGGCCGGCCGACCTCGACGATGTCGTCGTCGCGGACGCCGACGTCGGCGAGCGCGTACCGGTCGCGGCCGGCCCGGCCCGCGGTCCACACCTCGTCGTACACCTTGGAGAAGGGGTTGACGCTGGCGAGTTTGTCGCTGTCGCCGTGGCCGATGAAGACGTGCTTCATGGTCGGGACGCGCAGCATGTGGATGTTCTTGCCGACATTGGCCGGGTAGAGCGTGACGCGGACCGAGTCGAACTTCATCGCCATCAGGTGCTGGCCGCCGGGGATGCACAGCACGGGAACGGAGGTCTCGTTGAGCTTCGCGACGAGACCCCGCTCCCGCATGATGACGATCGGCCGGCCGTCGAGCTGCTCCATGGTCTCGAGCCACATGTTGACCTGGTAGGCGGAATCCTCGGAGCCGGAGAAGTACAGCGCGACGGTGGGCTGGTACTCGCCGAGCCATTTCTGGACGGCCTTGAGGACGGCCGGCCCGGAGGGCACCCGGCGCCTGCGGCGCAGATAGGGCACGAGCGCCACGGTGTAGAGGAGACCGAGGGCGACGCTGGCGGCGGTACCGGCATAGCCGACGACGTCGTACCCGGTGGCCGCCGCGACGATGACGCCCGCCATCGCGGGGATGTCGAGGTGCAGCATCTTCTCGCCGGAGCGGCGCAGCAGGGCGCGCGGCGGGGCGTCCGGGATGCGCACGGCGTGGAGGTCGACGTTGCGGGTGACGACCGGCATGGTCCGGCGCAGCCGGATCAGGGTGGAGAGCGCGCCGTGCGGCGCCTGGAGTCCGTAGAAGAGCAGGAAGCAGGCGACCGCCGCGTAGAACAGTGGTCCCTCGGCGAGTCCAGCGCGGGCGAGCAGCAGGATCAGCAGCAGCTCACGGAGCAGGAAGCGGATCGGCAGACCGGCCCGGACCTTGTTGAGGCGGTTGACCAGGTAGCTGCCGCGCTGGTGCAGATACCAGTCGGCGACATAGGTCACGGCCGCGGCCGCCGCGAACATCCAGATGTCCGGGATCAGCGCGGCGATCATCACGCATGGATAGCTCAGCCCCATGAGGACCGCGGCGGCCAGCTCTGACCGGCTGCCCACACGTGCCAGGCGAATGGCGGTCGAAATCACGTAGAACCTGCTCCAAAGGTGCCGGTTGATTCACATTGGAGGAAATTGTGAGGGCGGGCCTCACTAACTCGGGCCTCTGCATCGCAGAAGCGATCTCAGAGGCCCGAATAAGATCTTTGATGGAGAAGTATTACACATCCTCCTGGCGGTCCAGCACGGACGCCAGAGCCTGCTCGAACCCGGAGGCCTCGCTCGCCCCGCGGGTCGGGTCCTGCTGGCGTACGTCGATGACGTGGCCGGTCAACTCGGAGAGCAGCACATCCAGCGAGGTCCGGGCAACGGCCTCGGAGGACAGCAGCGAGCCGGCCGGCTCCTGGCCGAACGCCTTGGTGCGCATGGGCGTGGCCGTGCGCTCGGGATTGACGCAATTCACCCGGATTCCCTCGGCCGCCCATTCGTCGGAGAGAGCCTGGGTGAGATTCACCATAGCCGCCTTGGTCGACGAGTAAAGGCTGTATTCGGCGCGACCCCGGGTGTAGCTGGAAGAGGTGTAGAGGAGCAGCTGCCCCTTGGATTCCGCCAAATACTTGTAAGAGGCACGGGCAATCTGGACGGGTGCCAGGTAATTGACGTTCAGCGCTTCCTGAATGGTCGCGTTGTCGGTCTCGGCGAGCTTGCCGATGCGCAGCACTCCCGCGGTGTTGATGACGTAGTCGACGCGCCCGGTCTCCGCGTACGCCTGGGAGAGGGCGTCGTCCACGTGCTCCGGGTTCTCCACGTGGGTGCCGGTGGTGGAGCGACCCAGTGCGTAGACCTTCGCGCCGTACTCCTCGGCGAGGGCGGCGATGTCCGCGCCGATGCCGTACGAACCGCCGAAGACGACCAGGGTCCTGCCGGCCAGCAGCTCGCGGTACGCGGCCTCGTCGGCCTGGCGCGGCGCGGCGGTGGAGGCGAGCTGGAACAGCTTGTCGGCGATGAAGACATCGACCGGCTGCGTCACCTTCATGTTGTACTCGTCACCCGCGACGACGTAGATCGGCACGTCCGGGAGGTACCTGAGCACGACGCTGCAGTCGTCGGTCGCCTGGAAGTTCGGGTCACCCGCGGCGATCTCGTACGCCCGGCGGATCGTGGAGAGCTTGAACGCCTGCGGGGTCTGGCCGCGGCGCAGCCGCGAGCGGTCCGGCACGTCGGTGATGAACTCGCCGTCCTCGCCGTGGGTGCGGGTCACGATGATGGTGTCGGCGGAGGGGATGGCGACGTCGACGGCCTGGTAGCGGGCGAGGGCGCTGACACAGTCCGCGATCACTCGCTGTGACAGAAGCGGACGCACCGCGTCATGGAAGAGGACATTGGCGTCCTCGCCCTCCGCGAGGCCTTCGCTGAGGGCCTCGATCGCGCGCTCGGTGGTCTCGTTCCGGGTGGCGCCGCCCTCGATCACCCGGCGGACCTTGGTCAGCCCCGCCTTCGCGATGATCCTCTCCACGTCGGGCACGAAACCCGGCGCCATCAGCACGATCACATCGTCGATCGCCTCGGCCTGCTCGAAGATCGACAGCGTGTGCTCGATGACTGCCTTGCCGGCGATCTTCAGCAGCTGCTTGGGGATCGCGAGCCCCACCCGCTGGCCGGTACCACCGGCGAGCACGACTGCTGTGGTGCGGGGCTTGGCTTCGTGCGGCACGGACACAGACGGACCTCTACCTTGCGATGACTGGGGGACGGTGTGATGGTCGCACTCTGCGTGACCGTCCCGCAAGGCAGTCCTCAAGGTGTCCACACCGCCCGGAAACCCCCTGTTCACCCTGCGGTCAGAGGGGTTTGAGGGGGCGAACCGGAAGAAGAGGTGACAGATACCACAGGCCAAGGCCAGGGCCCGGCATTACTTCATCGTTTTGTCGACGACATTGAGCACGAGTTCGTTTCCCGCGCTGAAGAACATCTTCACCGTGACCTGTGCCCGAGCCCGGGAAAGCAGCCCGTCCACGGCCGCGCGCACCCGTGCGAGCGGCCGCTTCCTGAGCACCTCGACGGAGGGGTAAGGGAAGACGCTGCCCTTCTCCGCCACGTCGTCGAGCACCCGGCCGATCCGGACCGGCGCGGCCCCGGGCGCGGGGAGCAGCCAGAGGTCCCAGACGTCGTGGTCCGAGGCATGCACGGCGACCGGCGCGGCGAGCGGGATCGCACAGCGGAACCCGTCGGCCCCGACCCGGGTACCGGGGAACTCCAGCTCGCAGGAGTCCGCTCCGCGGCGGCGCAGCAGGAGCACCGGCTCCCCGACCGGCCGGACCTGGCCGAGCAGTCGGCCGGACACGGTGATCCGGCGGGAGCCGACGGTGATCTCGCCGGACTCGGCGTGGGCCGGCCGCGCCCAGGAGCGCAGGGCGAGTCCGCCGTGCCGCACGTAGGGGACCAGGGTGTGCACGGGCTCTCCCGGCCGGACCCGGTCGGCGGCCCGCATCGCTCCGCGCTGGTCGACGGACCGGGGGACGAGCCGGGGGCGGCCCGAGGCGTCCTCCCGCACCGTGCCGGCCGCCGGCGGGTCGATGTGGCACGTCCAGACGCCCTCGGTGAGTCCGGCGTCGGCGGGGATCACAGCACGGCCGGACGCGTTGAGGGGGAAGACCCGGTCGGGGACGGCGGCGTCGGGATGGACGCAGACGAGGTCCGACCGCCCGGCGCGCTCGCCGAGCAGAGTCACCGTCACATCGCCGTTCTCCTCGGCTGCGCAGTCCACGAGCGGGCGGGCGGCCGTCCGGTCGTCACCCGGTACGGCGGGTGCGGGCCCCCCGGTGTGCGCACGGGTGCCCGCGCCGAGGTCCGCGAACAGCTCCTCGTACTGCTTCGCGACCGGGCCCGGGTCGAAGCGGCGGGCGTGGGACCGGGCCGCTGAGCCCATGCGGCGGCGCAGCGGCTCGTCGTCGATGAGACGGAGAAGGGCGTCGGCGACGGCCCTGCGGTCGCCGACGGGGACGAGCAGTCCGTCGACGCCGTCCGCGACGATCTCGCGCGGGCCGTAGTCGCAGTCGGTGCTGACGACGGGCAGTCCGCACCGCATCGCCTCCACGAGCGTCATGCCGAAGGACTCGTGGCGCGACGTGGAGACGGCGATGGCTCCCTTCACCCACTCCGGCTCGATGGGCGAGCGAGGCCCCATCAGATGGACGCTGTTGTAGAGGCCGAGCTCGTCGATACGCCTGCGGAGACGCTCCTTCTGCTTGCCCCAGCCGCAGATGCGCAGGGTCCACTCCGGACGCACGGCCACGACCTCGGCGAAGGCCTCGATCAGGACGTCGTACTGCTTCTCCGCGGCGAGGCGGCCGGCCGCGACGACGGTCGTCCCACCGAGGTCGGAGACGGGCACCATGGGCTCGGGGACGCTGTTCGGTATGGACAGCACCCGGGTGCCGGGCAGCGGCATCCGCTCCCGCCACACGGCGGCGTCGCCCTCGGAGACGGTCACGAACGCGTCGAGTGCGGCGAGGTGCGGGCGCATCTCGGCACGCAGCTCGGGCTTGTGGTGATGGTGCGTCATGTGCTCCTGCCCGATGAGCACCGCGCCTGCGGGCGCGAACTGGACGACGTACGCGACGAGTCCGGGCCGGGTGCCGATGACCACGTCCGCGTCGGAGGCGGCGTAGTGCTCGCGCACACGCTGGTCGGTGAGCCTGCTGTACTCCCTGAACCGCGCCTCGTGTGCGGGAATGTGCTCGGCGGGCGCCAGCGCGAGGGGATGCTTCGTCTCGTTGCCGGGGGACGAGGGGCGGGTGTCCACCAGCGGGACGACGGTGATCCGGGGGTCGATCGCGAAGAGCGGCTCGTCCCGGTGCCGGAAAACGGAGACGATCTCCACCTCGTGGCGTCCGGCGAGCTCCTCCGCGAGATTGAGCGTGGTGCGGATGGTGCCGCCGATGCCATAGATGGTGTGGATGAGGAAGGAGACCTTCATCAACGCTCCGTTCGACCGTGCTGGGGCACCTTGCTGCCCCACCCCCGCGAACAAGACGGTGATATCGGTGAGGAGGTTGCGCCACCGCACGGATCCGAACGGAGGGGACATCTCCACCGCCACCGGGCATGTCGTCACGGCGCCACGGAACTGCCGAGGACGGGAACACGGGCCGGGGAAGGACGGTCGCCGGGAGTGGGATACGGGGCCCGGCTCCGGATGCGGATGCGCTCTCCGGATGCGCCGGGATCCGCCCGTGCCCCTCGGAGAGGGCCCCGGTGGCAGAGTCCGCGGCGGATCGGCCCAAGCCCGAAAACGGGCCGGGGCCGGGGGCTGCTGCCCCCGGCCCCGGCCGGCGCCACGCGCCGTCGGATCAGAACGGCCCCGATCGGAACGCCTCCGGAACGGAACGGCGCCCGGATCGGATCGGCTCGGAACGATCCCGAATGAGAACGGCTCGGATCAGAACGGCTCGAAGTCGTCGTACTCGCGTGTGGCCTCGTCGCGCTCCGCCTGGCGGTCCTTGCGGCGCTGCGCCGCGGGGCGCGGAGCCTCGAAGCGGTGGTCCTCGCCTCGGCGGCCGAGCATTTCCGCGCCCGCCATCATCGTGGGCTCCCAGTCGAAGACGACGGCGTCGTCCTCGGGGCCGATCGCCACGCCGTCACCGGCACGGGCGCCGGCCTTCATCAGCTCTTCCTCGACGCCGAGGCGGCTCAGCCGGTCCGCGAGGTAACCCACGGCCTCGTCGTTGTTGAAGTCGGTCTGGCGGACCCAGCGTTCGGGCTTGTCGCCGCGCACGCGGAAGAGGCCGTCCTCCTCCTGTGTGACGGTGAAGCCGGTGTCGTCGACCGCCTTCGGGCGGATGACGATGCGAGTCGCCTCCTCCTTCGGCTTGGCCGCGCGCGCCTTCGCGACGATGTCGGCCAGGGCGAAGGACAGCTCCTTCAGCCCGGTGCGGGCGACCGCGGACACCTCGAGAACCCGGTAGCCGCGCTCCTCGAGGTCGGGCCGGATCATCTCCGCGAGATCCTTGCCGTCGGGGATGTCGACCTTGTTCAGCACGACGATCCGCGGACGGTCGTCCAGACCGCCGTAGTGCCGCAGCTCCTCCTCGATGACGTCGAGGTCGGAGACCGGGTCGCGGTCGGACTCCAGTGTCGCCGTGTCCAGCACGTGCACCAGCACCGAGCAGCGCTCGACATGGCGCAGGAACTCCAGGCCCAGACCGCGGCCCTGGCTGGCGCCGGGGATCAGGCCCGGCACGTCCGCGATGGTGTAGACGGTCGAGCCGGCGGTGACGACGCCGAGGTTCGGCACGAGCGTGGTGAAGGGGTAGTCCGCGATCTTCGGCTTGGCTGCGGACAGCACCGAGATCAGCGAGGACTTTCCGGCGCTCGGGTAGCCGACGAGCGCCACGTCCGCGACCGTCTTGAGCTCCAGGACGATGTCGCCGGACCGGCCGGGCTCGCCGAGCAGAGCGAAGCCGGGCGCCTTGCGGCGGGCCGAGGCCAGCGCCGCGTTGCCGAGACCGCCGCGACCGCCCTCGGCGGCCACGTAGGTCGTGCCGTGCCCGATCAGGTCGGCCAGCACGTTGCCCCGCTTGTCCAGGACGACGGTGCCGTCGGGCACGCTCAGGACGAGGTCCTGGCCGTCCTTGCCGGAGCGGTTGCCGCCTTCGCCGGGCTTGCCGTTGGTCGCCTTGCGGTGCGGCGAGTGGTGGTACTCGAGCAGGGTCGTGACGGACTGGTCGACGGTCAGGATGACGTCACCGCCGCGCCCGCCGTTGCCGCCGTCCGGCCCGCCGAGGGGCTTGAACTTCTCACGGTGTACGGAGGCGCAGCCGTGGCCTCCGTTACCCGCGGCGATGTGCAGCTCGACGCGGTCCACGAAGGTGGTCATGGTCCTGTGCCTCCAGTACGAAAGTGGCGAAGTGCGGAGCACGGCGATCCGTGCGGGTATGTCTGTCCGTCAACAAGCGAAAGGCGGACCCGCTTCCCGCCCGGGGAAGTGGTCCGCCCTCGCAAGAACTCCGGTCAGGCGACCGGAACGACGTTCACGACCTTGCGGCCGCGGAAGGTGCCGAACTCGACGGCACCGGCCTGCAGCGCGAACAGCGTGTCGTCGCCGCCGCGGCCGACGCCCGCGCCCGGGTGGAAGTGCGTGCCGCGCTGACGGACCAGGATCTCACCGGCGTTGACGACCTGACCGCCGAAGCGCTTCACGCCGAGCCGCTGAGCGTTGGAGTCGCGACCGTTCCGGGTGGACGATGCGCCCTTCTTGTGTGCCATCTCTCCTCAGTCCCTTACTTCGCAGCCATGGGGATCGCCGTGACCTTGATCGCCGTGTACTGCTGGCGGTGGCCCTGACGACGGCGGTAGCCGGTCTTGTTCTTGTAGCGCAGGATGTCGATCTTGGCGCCCTTGTGGTGGTCCACGACCTCGGCCTGAACCTTGATCCCGGCCAGCACCCACGGGTCGCTGGTCACGGCGTCGCCGTCGACAACGAGCAGGGTCGAGAGCTCGACCGTGTCGCCGACCTTGGCAGTGGAAATCTTGTCAACCTCAACGATGTCGCCGACAGCAACCTTGTGCTGGCGACCACCGCTGCGCACGATGGCGTACACGCGGATCTCTCTCTCGCTCGTCACGGAAACCCCTGATGCCAGCCGCCCGCACGGGCCGGGGCCCGGACAGTCCGCAAGGGATGGACGGCCTCTCCGGATCGCGGACCCGGAGGGAGGTGCTCAGAAGCTGGCGTACGGAAACACGCCGACGGTCAAGGTTACGGGCAGGGTCGCAGGGGGTCAAACCAGCCCCCGGAAGGCCACGGAACCACGGTAAACCGGCCACGCACGCCGCCACGCGCCGCACGGCGGGCTCTGTGACGGGCTGTGCCATGGGCCGTGCACCGGCCGGCTTCGCGGTGTTCTCCCGTGCCGTCCCGGCACACCGCCGCGGCGCTCCCCCGGAACGCCGCCTCCCGCATGCCCCCTGCCGGGCCGCCCCCTCCCCGGCACACCGGCCGGGCAGCCCCTGGCCGCCCGGGCCGTTGTGGTTCTTGGGTGTGCGCTCGTGCTCCTGCGCTCCTTCCTCACCATGCCCCGGCTGCTCCGGCACGGCCCCGCCGTCGGCGCCGACCTGCCGCCCGACGAGGCGGTGCTCCTCGACGCGCGGCCCGCGCCGCTGCGCGACGCCGTGTTCTCCCGCGGCCGCGGGAGAACACGGACCGGCCCGCGAACCGCTGGCCGCGACCCGGCTCGGCGCCGAATGGGAACGGCGCAGCCATTCGTCCGCCTCCGCCACGGCCGGGGTGCTCGCCCGGGTGTACGGGTTGTCCGATCCCCGGCCGCTCACCGGGCTGCTGCGTTCCTCGACGGCCCCGGCGCGCCGCGAGGCGGACCTGGTCTCCGCCCTCGGCCTCCCTACGCTGCCGGCCGGCTTCGGCCGGCTCGCCGACCCGCTCGCGGGTGTGCCCCGGACCGGGCTGCTGAAGCGCCGCGGTCTCCTCGCCGGGATGCGCGACACCCTCGCGAACGACACGGAACGCCTGCTGGTCCGGTCCCCGGGCGCCGGCCCGCCGCCCCGTCCGAAGCGTTGGCTGCTGCCGCGTCTGCTCGCCCTGGCCCTGTTCGCCCCGGCCGCGGCCTGGGCCTGGTGGTCCCCCGGCGTCGGCCCGCTGCGCTCCGTCCTGCTGTCCCTGCTTGCGCTGGTCTTCGGGGCGCAGAGCGTGGCGGCGGCGAGGGAGCGCCGCGGCGGCTGGACGAACTCGCCGGCTACTGGGTGCCCGCGAACCAGGTGATCGCCGACGGTGCCTGACACCGCTCCGGACGGCGCCTTCACCCGCCGTCCGGAGCGGTGTGAGCGGCCGTGACGGGCCGCCCGCCTCGGCCGCCCGCCTTGGGCGGGCGGCCCGTATGCTCGGCCGGAGGCCAGCCACCGGAAGGCAGAGAAGTGAACTACAGGGTCCAGCCCAGCGCCCAGGTCGACGAGACCGCCGAGATCGGCGCCGGCAGCAGCGTGTGGGATCTCGCGCAGATCCGCGAGGGCGCCCGCCTCGGCGAGGGCTGTGTGATCGGCCGGGGTGCGTACGTCGGCACCGGCGTGCGCATGGGCGACAACTGCAAGCTGCAGAACTACGCGCTGGTGTACGAGCCGGCCGAGCTCGGTGACGGCGTCTTCATCGGTCCCGCCGTGGTGCTCACCAACGACCACAACCCGCGTTCCGTCGACCCCGAGGGCAAGCAGAAGCGCGGCGGCGACTGGGAGGCCGTCGGTGTGGAGATCGCCGACGGTGCCTCGATCGGCGCGCGTTCGGTGTGTGTCGCTCCCGTCCGCATCGGCCGCTGGTCGATGGTCGCCGCCGGCGCCGTGGTGACGAAGGACGTGCCGGACTTCGCCCTGGTCGTCGGAGTTCCGGCGCGGCGGATCGGCTGGGTCGGCCGGGTCGGTGTGCGGCTGACCGAGCGCGAGGGCGAGCCGGACGTGTGGGAGTGCCCGCAGACCGGCGCCCTGTACGAGGAGAAGGACGGCGTGCTCACCGAGCGCTGACCGCAACCCGCCCGGGGCCTCTCCGCCCCTGCGCCCCCCGCGGGTCGGGGCAGCGCGACGCGGCGCTCGGCAACCGCGTGACCGCCGGGAGCCCGGCTCGGCCATCCGATCGAGTCGGCCTCCGGGCTTTCGCGTGTCTGTCACGACTTCCGCCCGTTATGTCCCATAGGATCCGCAGCCATCGCCGATCTTCCCCTGGGGGCTTCAGGCATGGCCGAGAGCGGCAGCACCCGACGGGACCGTTCCGCAACGGAAGGTTCCACACTGGACCGCAGGCGGTTCATCCGGCTCACCGGCGGCACCGCGCTCGGCGCCGCCCTCACCGGAGCCGGCACCTGGGCGGACGCGGCGCAGGCCGCCCAGGGCGCATCGGCCCCGGCCCAGTCGTTCCCCAAGGCGACGCTCCCGCCGCTCCCACCCCTGCCCGACCAGCTCTCGGGAGGAAAGGTGGCTCCCCCCACGCCCTCGGTCCGCGTCCCCGGTGCGGACGGCGCGCCCGCTCCGGCGGCCGTACGCGCCCCGATCCCCGACGCCCTCCCGTTCACCTTCCACGGCAGCGGCTACACCGCGGTGGATCTGCCGGAGCGGCTGCGGCCCTGGCGCGACCGGCCGACGCCCTGGTCGGGTGTCACGCCGGACACCGCGCACACCTATCTCGACCGCGACGGGGTCATCATGTACCGCCCGCGCAGGTCGGCCCCGGGGTACAACCAGCCCGTCACCCAGATCCAGTTCGGTCTCGGCTGCGCCGCCGCGTACCGCACCGTCCAGGACCCGGCACGCCGGGCGCTGTACCTCAGGCGTGCCAAGGCCCAGGCGAAACGCCTGATCGACACCCGGGTCGAGGCGAGGGGAGCGTGGTACTTCCCGTACCCGTTCGACTTCACGCACGGCACCCACAGCGGCATCTCCTACCGGGCCCCCTGGTACTCGGGGATGGCGCAGGGCGAGGCGATCAGCCTCTTCGTGCAGCTGTCCCTGCTCGACGGGGTCACGCCGGAGGAGCGCGCGCTGTACCGGACGGCCGCCGACAGGGCGTTCGCGTCGCTGCTGCGCGGGGACGACGGCGACCCGTGGGTGGTGAACAGGGACGCCGCGGGTTATCTGTGGATCCAGGAGTACCCGGTCGACGCACCCGGCACGTCGGACCGCACGTACAACGGCATGATCTTCGCCATGTTCGGGCTGTGGGACTACGCCCGGATGACGGGGAACACACTGGCGGCCCGCCTGTACGACGGGGCGTGCACCACGGTCGACCACTACTTCCCCACCCTGCGCAACCGGCGCTGGGCCTCGTACTACTGCCTGACGCACCGGATCCCGACGCCCTCGTACCACCAGCACCACATCAATCTGTACCGGCAGCTGCACTGGCAGACCGGCAGTCCGCGCTTCGCCCACATGAGCGATCTGCTCACGGACGACCACCCTTCGGGCTTCCTGCCGGAGGGCTCGCCCGTCGTCCTCGCCGCCGGCACGCACACCCTCTACCGCTACGACACCGACGCGGACGGCGACTTCGTCGCGTCGAAGGGGGACACCGAACTCGCGCGCAGGACCGTCAGCCTGCCCCGCACCGGCCGGGCCACCGCGAACCGCCGCCGCCGGATCAAGGACCGCGGGGTGGCCTACCGGATCGACTCGGGCCCCTACGCCGGCTGGTGGGCCGGTGAGTCCCACCCCAGGTGCTACCTGCTCGGGGAGTTCCTCCCCACCGAGTACCGGCCCGGCCGGACGCTGTCCTTCCCCGCGGGCCGCATGGTGACCTGCCACCGCTACGGCCGGGACCACGGCGTCGCCGCCACCCGCACCGTGACGTTCGACAAACCGTCCGGAGCGCCCTTCGACCGGCGGTCGGTCGTGAACGGCCGGCCGATGTGCCGGATCTCCGCCGGAGCCCTCAAGGACTACTGGGTGTACGCCGGGGACGTCGCCACCGACGGACGCTGAGCACCGCTCCGCCCGGTCACCCGGGGACCGCCCGACCGAGCGGACGGTCCCCGGGTGACCGGTTTTCACCTGAATTACGCACACGGTTCACGAAATCGTTATGCGGTCGCGCCGATGATCGCCGGGGGCGTTCTGACCTTTGCATGCACACGACCTCCGCCCGGTGCGGCCCCATGGCCCTGGGCCTGGTCAGTGCGCTGATTGCCTACCATTACGAGCAGTGTGAGACCGTGACACGCCTGCCCACGCCCGGACCAAGAAGAAGAGTGCTCAGTGAAAGTCATCAGCATCGTCGGCGCCCGTCCTCAATTGGTGAAGCTCGCCCCCATCGCGGCGGCGTTCGCGGAGACCGAGCACGAGCACTTCATCGTGCACACCGGGCAGCACTACGACGCCGACCTCTCCGACGTCTTCTTCGACGGCCTGGGCATCCCGGACCCCGACGTGCACCTCGGCGTGGGCTCCGGCAGCCACGGTGTGCAGACGGGCTCCGTGCTCTCCGCCCTGGACCCGGTCCTGGAGCGCGAGAAGCCGGACTGGGTCCTCGTGTACGGCGACACCAACAGCACGATCGCCGGCGCGCTCTCGGCCGTGAAGATGCACCTCCCGGTGGCTCACCTCGAGGCGGGCCTGCGCTCCTTCAACCGGCGGATGCCGGAGGAGCACAACCGCGTCCTCACCGACCACTGCGCCGACCTGCTGCTCGCCCCGACCGAGGAGGCCATGCGCCACCTCGCGGGCGAGGGCCTCGCCGACCGGGCCCGGCTCGCCGGCGACGTCATGGTCGACATCTGCCTGCGGATCCGGGACGCCGTGCGGGCCGGTGAGCACCCCGCTCCGGCGCTGCCCGAGGGCATCGACCCGTCCCAGCCGTTCCTGCTGGCGACGCTGCACCGCCCGGACAACACGGACGACCCCAAGCGCCTCTCCGCCATCCTGGAATCGATGGCGAAGCTGCCGGTCCCCGTGGCGCTGCTCGCCCACCCGCGTCTGGTCGCGCGCGCCGAGGCGCACGGCATCAACCTGGCCCAGGGCAGTGTGCACGTCGGCCGGCCGCTGCCGTACGCGGGTCTGGTCGCCGCCGTGCTCGCCTCCACCGGTGTGGTCACGGACTCCGGCGGTCTGCAGAAGGAGGCGTTCCTGCTGGAGCGCATCTGCACCACGGTCCGCCCCGAGACCGAGTGGGTGGAAACCGTCGAGACCGGTTGGAACGTCCTCGTTCCCGACCCGCACGCCCTCTCCCCCGGGGAGTGGGCCGCGACGGTGACCCGCGCCGTGCCGACCGACGACCCCGGCACCCCGTACGGCGACGGCCGGGCCGCCCAGAACGTTGTCAGGATCATGGAACAGTGGAAGGGGGGCAGCCGGCACGCGTGACGGAGCAGCGGCCCCGCGCCGCGCGCCCGCGACGGGCGACGCGGCGACCAGGTGGCCCGAATCCGTACATGTCACCGTGCTAGCGTCACCGACTATGTCAGCGTCTCCCGGATCCGGGCTGCCCGCCGAAGGCAAGCGGCCTCATGTGATCTACCTCGCCATCGGGTTCCCGCCGGCCGCCAAGAGCTCGGCCTACCGCATGCGCGAGACCGCGAACCAGTTCATCAACGTGGGCTGGGACGTGACCGTCGTCAACGTCGCCCAGGAGTCCTGGGAACGGGACTCCGGCGTCGACCTCACCCTGCTGGACCAGGTCGACCCCAAGGTCAAGATCGTCGAGCTGCCCCTGGCACGCGAGGATCTCGAGACGGACATCCGCCTCTACGACGAGGCCCGCGCGCTCAACCCCAACGGCTGGGTCGCCAAGCTGCGCCGCCGCCAGATGAAGCCGTTCCCCGAGCCCAACTTCGGGGAGTGGCGCACCGACCTGGAGCAGGCGGTCCTGCGCATCCACGAGGAGCACCCGGCCGATCTGCTGCTCGCCAGCTGTGTGCCGTACGTGAACCTCGCCGCGGCCTGGAAGCTGTGGGAGGAGAAGCGGGTCCCGTACGCGGTGGACTTCCGCGACGGCTGGTCCATCGACGTCATCGAGGGCGTCGAGGCCTTCGGGCCCGACTCCGAGGAGGGCCGCTGGGAGCGGAAGATCCTCGACGAGGCCCTCTCCCTGTGGGTGGTCAACGACCCCATCGCCGACCACTACCGCAGGCGCTACCCGGACTTCGCCGACCGCGTCCACGTCGTGCGCAACGGCTACGACGCCGACAGCTCCCCGGGCCGCGCCCATGCCCCGGACCCCGAGTCCGGGCTGGTCTTCGGCTACCTCGGCACGGTCAACTTCACCCCGCAGCACCTGGAGACGGTGCTGAACGCCTGGAAGGCGGCGCGGGAGAAGGAGCCGCTGCTGGCCAACGCTCGCTTCGAGGTGCGCGGCCACATCGGCAACGGTGCCGGCCGGGAGGCCAACCGGCACACGGAGATCCTCAAGCAGGCCGAGGCCGACGGCGTCCACTTCGGCGGCCCCGCCGCCAAGGCCGAGGTCGCGTCGATCTACTCCGGCTGGGACGCGATGGTGCTGATCCTGATCGGCGGCCGCTACGTCACCTCCGGCAAGGTGTACGAGTACATGGCCACGGGTCTGCCGATCGTGTCGGCACACGTCGTCGAGCACGACGCGTCGAACGTGCTGAGCGGGCACCCGCTGTGGACGGGCGCCGTCGGCATCGACGAGGAGGGCCTGACCGAGTCGTTCGTCCGGGCCGCCCACATGGCGGTGGAGACCAGCGACGAGGTGCACGCCGAGGCCATGGCCCACGCGGACCAGTTCACCCGTGAGGCGCTGATGACCGTGGCCGTGAAGAACCTCGTCGAGGAGTTCACGGCGAAGTACGCCGCACCGGGCGCGCGGGGCGTCGGGCCCGGCGACACCCCGGCCGCCGCGCCGGGCACCGAGGACGTGGCACCCCTCGCCGAGAAGTCGACCGTCGCCGGAGGACCCACCCCGTGACCGAAGTCCTGTTCGTCGCCGCTGCCAAGCCGCAGTTCGGCGTGCTCGCCGACTCGGTGCGCAAGTTCAACGCCCTGGGCGCGCGGGTGCACCTCGCGGCCACGTTCCACCTGGAGTCCTCCGCAGAGGAGGTCGCCGCGCTGGAGCTGACCGGGCTGCACCAGCTGCCGCAGAGCGTCGCGCACCGCAGCCAGGCGCTGCGGCGCAAGGCGCGCACGTCCCCGCTGGGCATGCGGGTGTGGATGCAGTCCAAGAGCGACTCGTGGCTGCGCGAGCGCGCCCGCAAGGCCGACGTCATGGTCGCGCTCGACCCGGGCGCCGTGTACACCGTGTGGCGGCTCGCCCAGTACAACCGCAGTGCCGCCGCCATGTTCGGGATCGCGCCCGGCCTGAAGGCCGTCGAGGGCCTGACGTCCCAGGGCGGCAGCGTGCAGCGGCGTTCGGTCATCCCGCCACTGGACGCCGTCGCCCGCGACGTCCGCCGCTCCGTGGACGGGCTGCCGGCCGCGGTGATGCGCACCGCGACGGCTCGTCCGGTGATGCGCTCCAACGTCGGCGCCCGGCTGTGGCGCACCGCCGTCACCGCCCCCGGTGTACCGACCGGGGTGCGCGCCGCGACCTCCCGCTACGTCGCCGAGGGCATGCAGTGGGCGGGCCGTACGAGCGGCGCCGCCATAGCGCTCGCCGATGCCGCGTCGAAGATCCCGGACCTCGGGCTCAAGGCGCAGCTCCTCGACGAGGGCGTGATGAAGGAGATCGCCAAGGGCCTCAGCCCGCGTCATCTCGGCAAGGCGGTGGCGGCCCAGCTCGCCTTCGCGGACCGGGAGTTCGCCGCCGGCCGCACGGAGCAGGCGGCCACGGCGCTGGACCGTGCGCTGTTCCTGGCCTTCCACCGGGTGCTGCACATCGACCAGCTGTCCTCGCCGCTGGCGAAGGACGCGGAGGGATTCGTCGCCCCGCTGTACCGCTCCAAGGCGATGCAGGCGCTGAGCCGCCCGCAGGGCCGGAGGACGCCGTACAAGAAAGCGCCCGCGGACCGTCCGCTGCGGCTGCTGGTCACCACCAGTGCCAACGACAACTTCCTGCGCCACGTCCTGGACCACTTCGGCGACCACCCCGGCGTCGAGCTGCGGTTCCTGGACCTGGCCGCGTCGAAGCACCTGAAGCGGATCGCCTGGGCGGGCCGGCGGATGCTGGAGGACCGGCTGTCCGGCGGCACCAGCGACTACCAGGAAGAGGTGGAGCGGCTGTTCCGCCCGTACCTCGACTGGGCCGACACGGTCTTCCTGGACTGGTCGGTGGGCCCCGCGGGGATGCTCACGACCATCGACCCGGGCGACACCCGGATCGTGGTCCGGCTGCACAGCTACGAGGCGTTCACGCGCTGGCCGCACATGACGGACTTCTCGCGGATCGACGACCTCGTCTTCGTCGCCCCGCACGTGAGGGACCTGGCCGTGTCGCTGGTCCCGCAGCTGCGCGGCGACCGCGCACCCCGCTTCCACATCGTCGACAACGCGATGGACCTGTCCGGCTTCGCCCGGCCGAAGCCCGCCGAGGCCCGGTTCAACCTGGGCCTGATCGGGATAAGCCAGGTTGCCAAGGACCCGAAGTGGGCCGTGGACGTCCTGGAGCGGGTGCGCCGCCACGACGAGCGCTACCGGCTGATCCTGGTCGGCGGCGACATGGACCCGAAGACGAGCCGGGCGACGCGCGAGTACCGCCGCGAGTTCGAGAAGGAGCTGGCTCCCCTGGAGGAGTCGGGTGCCGTGGTCCGGCTGGGCCCGACGGACGACGTTCCGTCGAAGCTCCAGGAGATCGGCACCATCATCAGTTCCTCGGTCCGCGAGGGCTGCCACGTGGGCCTGATGGAGGGCGCGGCGAGCGCCGCCGTCCCGGTCGCCCGCGACTGGCCCTTCTACGCGGGCAAGCCGAACAGCGCCAGGACCCTCTACCCCGAAGGCTGGGTCGTCGGCTCCCCCGAGGAGGCCGCGAAGCGGATCCTGGAGGCCACGGCCACCGAGGAGGCGTGGCGGAACGCGGGCAAGCTCGCGGCCGAGCACGCGCTGTCCGTGTGGGACTGGCCCGTGGTGCGGAAGGACTTCGAGAAGCTGTTCCTCGAGGAGCGGTAGAGAGCGATAAGGGGAAGGGCCCCGGGACTCCTGGCGGTTTCTAGCGGTCGTCGCAACACGTGGTTGTGTTGATCAGGCCGTGAGCAGTTTATGCAGGCGCTCGGCTGGGGTTTCCCAGCCGAGTGTTTTGCGTGGGCGGCGGTTGAGCTGGTCGGCGACGGCGGCCAGGTGCGCGGGGGTGTGGACCGACAGGTCGGTGCCCTTGGGGAAGTACTGCCGCAGCAGGCCGTTGGTGTTCTCGTTCGAGCCGCGCTGCCAGGGGCTGGCGGGGTCGCAGAAGTAGACCGGGATGTCGGTGGCGAGGGTGAACTCGCCGTGCCGGGCCATCTCACTGCCCTGGTCCCAGGTCAGGGACCGCTTCAGGTGGGCGGGCAGGGTCTGGACGGTGGATGTCAGGGAGGTCAGGACGCTCTCGGCGCCGTGGTCGCCGGGCAGGTGCAGGAGCATGACGTAGCGGGTGGCGCGTTCGACCAGGGTGCCGATCGCGGACTTGCCGTCCTTGCCGATGATCAGGTCGCCCTCCCAGTGACCGGGCACGGCCCGGTCCTCGATCTCAGCGGGCCGTTCGCTGATCATGACCATCGGGGTGGTGAAACGCGGCTGGCGGCAGTTCGCCTGCCTCTGCGGCCTGCGGCGGGCCCGCCCGGAGCGCAGGGCGCCTGCGAGCTCGCGCCGCAGCTGGCCTCTGCCCTGGACGTAGAGGGCCTGGTAGACGGTCTCGTGGACCACGTGCATCTCCGGCCGGTCGGGGAACTGTGCCCGCAGAGCGTGGCATATCTGCTCCGGGCTCCACTTCTCGTCCAGCATTGCCTGGACAGCGGCCCGAAGCTCGGGGTTCTCGCTGATCTTGCGGCTCTTGGGGCGGGGCCGGCGTGCATCGGCGCGGGCCTGGGCTGCGTGAGGGCGGTAGTGCCACCGGCCGCGTGCGCCGTCCGTTCGGTTGCGGCGGATCTCCCGGCTGACCGTGGACGGGCTGCGGCCCAGCTCCGCGGCGATCGCCCGCACCGTGGCCTTCTCCCGCAACCGGTCGGCGATGTGGATCCGCTCCTCCTCGCGCAGGTACCTGGACGTGCCGGAAGGCGGCGCCACCGCGGAAATCGGTGGTGCCGCCTTCTGCCGACGGTCGGCGCTGCGGCCGTTACGCCACTTGTTGCCGGTTCGCCGGTCAACACCGACGATCCGGCAGGCTTCCGTGTTGCTGTATCCCTGCTGCACGAGCCGGGAGTATGCCTCCCGCTCCCGGCGCAGCTTCACAGGCCCCTGCGCGGTCCGCACCTTGCGGATCTCGAAGTCCATCGCACCCCTTGAGCTGGGGTGTTGCGACGACCACTAGAACCTAAGCCTCGTCCCCGGGGGCCTTCCCCTTGGCCTTCTTGTCCTCGTGCTTTCGCCGGCGTGCCGGCCGGGTGCCTTCGGTGCCGCATCCCGTCCACCGCGCGGCGGACGGCGGAAACCTACGGGTGGCGGACGGCGGACGCCGCGCGGCGGATGCCTACGGGTGGCGCAGCCGCCAGCCCGCCCACGCCGACTCGACCATCTCCCGCACCTCGTGGCGCGCGCTCCAGCCCAGCTCCTCGCGGATGCGGCCGGCCGAGGCGACGACCCGGGCGGGGTCGCCCGGCCGGCGGTCCGTGACCTCGGGCTTGACGCCCTCGTGACCGGTGACGTCCTGGATGATCCCGATCATGTCGGCGACCGAGACGCCCTCGCCGCGGCCGATGTTGAGGATCAGCCGGGCGTCCGGGTCTGCGGCGAGCCGGCGTGCCGCCGCGACATGGGCGGAGGCGATGTCCTCGACGTGGATGTAGTCGCGGATGCAGGTGCCGTCCGGCGTCGGGTAGTCGTCACCGAAGATCCGCGGCGCCTCGCCGGACGTGAGCCGCTCGAACACCATCGGGACGAGGTTGAAGACGCCGTCGTCGCCGAGCTCGGGCGTGGCCGCGCCGGCGACGTTGAAGTAGCGCAGCGAGGCGGTGGCGACGGGGTGGACCCTGCCGACGGCCGTGACCAGCCACTCACCGGCGAGCTTCGTCTCGCCGTAGGGGTTGATGGGTGCGCACGGCGTCTCCTCGGTGACGAGGTCGACGTCGGGCATGCCGTACACGGCCGCGGAGGACGAGAACAGGAAGCGGCTCACCCCGGCGGCGACCGCCGCGTCGAGGAGGACCCGCAGGCCCTCCACGTTCTCCCGGTAGTAGTGGAGCGGCTTCGCGACCGACTCGGCCACCTGCTTCTTGCCCGCGATGTGCACGATGCCGGTGACGGCGTGGTCGCGCAGGACGCGGTCGACGGCGTCACGGTCGAGGACGGTGCCGATCTCCAGCGGCACCCCGGAGGGCAGCCGCTCGGCGCGGCCCGTGCTCAGGTCGTCGAGGACGACGACGCGCTCGCCGCTCTCCGTCATCGCCTTCACCACGTGCGATCCGATGAAGCCGGCGCCACCGGTGATCAACCAGGTCATGGGAACCTTCCTGCAGGCGGGCCCTGCCCCGGGAATCCGCGGGGCAGGGCCGGATGTCGTCGCGTACGGAGCGGGCCGTCCGTCAGCCGCCGATGACGACGCGGCGGACGCCCTCCCAGCGGGCCGGATCGGTGGTGCGGCGGCCGTCGACCAGGACGGTGACGTCCGGCAGGTCGGAGGCGGCCAGCTCGCGGTACTCGGCGTGGTCGGCCTGGAGGACCGCGGCGGTGACCTTCTCGCCCTGGTGGGGGGTGAGTCCGTGCGCGGACAGCTCCTCCGCGGTGTACATCGGGTCGGAGACGAACGGCACCGCGCCACGGGCCTTGAGGGCCTCCACGGTGCCGAAGACGCCGGAGAAGGCGGTCTCCTTGACACCACCGCGGTAGGCGGCGCCGAGCACGAGCACGTTGACGCCTGTCAGATCGCCGTAGGCGGCGGCCAGCAGGTCGACGGCGTACTCCGGCATGGCGGCGTTGGCCTCGCGGGCCGAGCGCACGACGGTCGCCTCCGGGTCGTTCCACAGGTACATCCGCGGGTAGATCGGGATGCAGTGGCCGCCGACGGCGATGCCCGGCTGGTGGATGTGGCTGTAGGGCTGCGAGTTGCAGGCCTCGATGACCTTCTTGACGTCGATGCCGTTCTTGTCGGCGAACCGGGCGAACTGGTTGGCCAGACCGATGTTGACGTCGCGGTAGGTGGTCTCGGCGAGCTTCGCGAGCTCGGAGGCCTCGGCGGTGCCCAGGTCCCACACACCGTTCGGCTGCGGAAGGTCGTCGCGCTCGTCGAAGTCCAGGACCTGCTCGTAGAACTCCACACCACGCCCGGTGGAAGCGTCGTCGACACCGCCGACGAGCTTGGGGTAGCGGCGCAGGTCGGCGAACACCCGGCCGGTGAGCACGCGCTCCGGCGAGAACACCAGGTGGAAGTCCTTGCCCGCGGTGAGGCCCGAGCCCTGCTCCAGCATCGGCGCCCAGCGGGTGCGGGTGGTGCCGACCGGCAGGGTCGTCTCGTACGAGACGAGGGTGCCGGGCTTGAGGCCCTTCGCGATGGCCTGGGTGGCGGCGTCCATCCAGCCGAAGTCCGGGGTGCCCTCGGCGTCCACGAACAGCGGGACGACGACCACGACGGCCTCGGACTGTGCGACGGCCGCGGCGGTGTCGGTGGTGGCGGACAGCAGCCCGGCGTCGACGGCCTGCTTCAGCTTGACGTCCAGGTCGTGCTCGCCGGGGAAGGGCTCGGTGCCGGCGTTGACCAGCTCGACGACCTTCTCGTTGACGTCGGCGCCGATGACCTTGTGGCCCTTGGCGGCGAACTGCACGGCGAGCGGAAGCCCGATCTTGCCGAGCGCGACTACACAGATATTCATCGGGTCAGTTTCCTCTTCACACGGGACATCAGGTGACGCAGCCGGCTGCGCTCGCCGGACGACGAGGACTCCCACAGCGGGGCCGTGGTGATGACGAGCCGTCCCTTGGCGTTGGCGTTCGCGGAGACACGGTACGGGACCTTCTCGCGCCAGCGCCGTGCCAGGGGCAGGGGCCGGTCCAGGGTCCTCACCGGGACCTCGTACGTCGAGCCTGCCACGTCCAGATAGGCGCGGACGCCGAGCTTGGCCCTGACGGGCCTGATCGGGATGCGGGCGGTGAGCAGTGTCCCCGTGCCGTCGTCGGTGGTGGTGCGGCTCAGCTCCCCCGCCGGGGCGGGGAGTTCGGTGCCGACGGGCAGCCTGCGGGCACCCGGCTTGTCGGCGCTCTTCGGCATCGCCTTGTTCGCGAGGCGGATGACGGCGTGGCCCGTCTCGCCCGTCACGGGAACGCGGACCGAGAGGGCCACGGCCAGCTCCTGGCCCTGCTGCTCCCACCACGCCGAGACCAGCCCGGTGCCGACGGCGAGCTGCCTGGGCACGGACTCGGCGATGACCTCGTACAGCCGGTCGGGCAGGCCCAGGGCCGGGTCGCGGAACCCGGGGTAGCGCAGATACGCCCGGCCGTCCTCCAGCAGCAGCGGAGGCGCTCCCCCGACGCCCTGGGGACGTGGGGGCACCCCCACGGCGGACTCCTCCTCGATGGCACGGATCAGCTCGGTGACGGCCCCGCGCTGGGCCAGCGCGATCCGCACCCGCCGCTTGACGTCCATCGAGTCGCGGAGCGGCTCGGTGAAGTAGTCGTCGGCGAGGGTGGCGATGCCGGCGCAGACCTGGATCTGTGTCACCCGGTCGAGCGCCGGGAAGTCGTCCTGGACGAGCTTGGCGAGCTCCCAGGTGAAGTGGCGCTTGAACACCGCGTCACGCCGGGGGCCCGCCTCGATGAGTCCGGCCGTGAACTTCATGATCTCGGCGGTGCAGCGCAGCCTCGCCAGGTGGTTGGCGCGGTATGTGATGTTGCTGGCGTCCCCGCGCTTGACCGCGTAGTAGTACGTGTAGTCGGCGAGGACGGAGATCTTCCGTGCCCGGACGCACGCCTCGATCGTGAACGGCTGGTCGCTGCCGACCGGCAGGTCCTCGGGGAAGCGCAGCTTGTGCCGCTCGACCAGGTCGCGCCGGAACAGCTTGGTGTTGGCCAGCGTGAACGGCAGCGCCGAGTCGTACAGGCTGACGTCCGGGTCGCTCTTCTTGTACAGCGCCTGGTGGACGTAACGGCCGTTCGTGCCGACCATCTTGCCGACGACGACGTCGGAACCGTGCTCGTCGGCACAGGCCACCATGCGCTTGAGCGCGTCCCTGCCGAGGTAGTCGTCGGAGCCGATGAAGTACACGTAACGGCCGGTGGCCACCTCCAGGGCACGGTTGCTGGGTGCGGCCGGGCCGCCGGAGTTGGCCTGGTGGATCACCTTCACGGTGCCGGGGTACCGCTCCGCGAAACGGTCGAGCTCCCGGCCGCTGTCATCGGTCGAGCCGTCGTCGACGGCCACGACCTCCAGCCGGTCCAGTCCGATGCTCTGGTTCACCAGCGACTCGAGGCACTCGGTGAGGTACGGCATCGTGTTGTAGACGGCCACGACGACGGTGACATCAGGGGTGGTCAACTGGCCACGCCCTCCGGGTCCAGCTGCACGGTGGCACCGCTCTTGGCGGAGTCGATGACGGCGGCGGCGACCTCGACGGTCCGCAGGCCCTGGCGCAGCGTGCAGATGTCCTGGGACTTGCCGAGCACCGCATCGCGGAAGAGCTCGTGCTCGACGAGGAGCGGCTCGCGCTTCGGAATCGCATAGCGGATCATGTCGCCCTCGGAGACACCGCGGAAAGCCTGCAGGGCCTCCCACTCGGTGGCCACGGCGGCGTTCGAGTAGAACGTCAGGTCCGCGGTGAGGGTGTCGGCGATGAAGCAGCCGCGGTCGCCGGTGACCGAGGTGAAGCGCTCCTTGAGCGGGCTCAGCCAGTTGACGAGGTGGCTGACCATCGTGCCGTCGGAGAGCTTGCCGACGGCCGAGACCATGTCCTCGTGCGGGCGGCCCGACTTGGAGACGGTGTGCGCCGCGATCGACGTGTACTGCTGGCCGGTGACCCAGGCCGTCAGGTCGATGTCGTGGGTGGCGAGGTCCTTGACCACGCCGACGTCCGCGATGCGGTGCGGGAAGGGGCCCTGGCGGCGGGTGACGACCTGGAAGACGTCACCGAGCTCGCCGGCCTCCAGACGGGATCGCAGGCTGCGCAGCGCCGGGTTGCAGCGCTCGATGTGGCCCACACCGGCGGCCAGGCCGCGCGACTCGAAGGCCTCGACCAGCCGGCGAGCACCCTCGACGGTGTCCGCGACCGGCTTCTCGATCAGCGCGCCGACGCCGGCCCCGGCCAGCTTCAGGCCGACTTCCTCGTGCAGCGCGGTCGGGCAGGCCACGACGGCGTAGTCGATGCCGAGCGCGATCAGCTCGTCGACGGTGGACAGCACGGGGGCGCCCTGGGCCCAGCCGTTCTTGTCCCCCATGGGGTCGACGACGGCGACGAGGTCGACGCCGTCGAGCCCGGCCAGTACGCGGGCGTGGTGGCGTCCCATGGAACCCAGGCCGATCAGGCCGGCCCGCAGTGCAGCGGCAGTCACAGGTTCTCTCCCAGCGCGTTCACAGCGGTGACGATGCGCTCGAGGTCGCCCTCGGTGAGCGAGGGGTGGACGGGCAGCGAGACGACCTCTGCGGCCGCCCGCTCGGTCTCGGGCAGATCCCAGTCACGGCCGGCCTTCTGGTCCGGCTCCCAGTACGGCTTCAGCCGGTGGATGGGCGTCGGGTAGTAGACGGCGTTGCCGACACCGGCCTCGGTGAGCTGCGCCATGGCGGCGTCGCGGTCACCGCGGACCCGGACCGTGTACTGGTGGTAGATGTGGCGCGCGCCCTCGGCCACGACCGGGGTCACCACGTTCGAGGCGGTGATGTGCTCGGAGAGGTACGCGGCGTTGGCGATGCGCTGCTCGGTCCAGCCGGGCAGCTTGGCGAGCTGGACGCGGCCGATGGCGGCGGAGACGTCGGTCATGCGCATGTTGGCGCCGACGATCTCGTTCGCGTAGCGCTGCTCCATGCCCTGGTTGCGCAGCAGGCGCAGGGTGCGGGCGACCTCGGCGTCGCCCGTGGAGATCATGCCGCCCTCGAGGCTGTGCATGTTCTTGGTCGGGTAGAAGCTGAACGTGCCGCCGGAGCCGAAGGCGCCGACCGGGGTGCCGTTCAGCGCGGCCGCGTGCGCCTGGCAGGCGTCCTCGACGACTGCCAGCTTGTGCTTGTCGGCGATGGCCGTGATCTGGTCCATCGCGGCCGGGTGGCCGTACAGGTGCACCGGCATGATCGCGGCGGTCCGCGGAGTGATCGCGGCCTCGACGGCGGCCGGGGAGAGGCAGAACGTGTCCGGGTCGATGTCGGCGAAGACGACGTCGGCGCCGACCAGGCGGACCGAGTTCGCCGAGGCGGCGAACGAGAACGACGGGACGATCACCTCGTCACCCGGGCCGATGCCGAGAGCCATCAGAAGGAGGTGCAGCGCGGAGGTGCCGGAGTTGACGGCGACGCAGTGGCGGCCGGCCACGAGCTCCGAGAAGCCCTCCTCGAACGCGGCCACCTCGGGGCCCTGGACCACCCGGCCGCTGCGCAGTACGCGTACGGCTGCTTCGATCTCTTCTTCACCGATGACCGGGCGGGCAGCGGGGATGGGCTGCGCGTTGCTGCTCGGCATTGGACGTCCTCCTTGAACACCGCGAGAGCTCTTTGTGGCAGAGGTCCGGGGTCTGCGGGGCGTTTTCGGGCCGCGCGAACCCCTCCGGCGTGATGGCCGACGCCCTACCGAGGAATGCTGGGACCGGTCTGTCCCTTAACCGGGCCGGTCACCGACCGTAGTCTCCGGGTGGGTCCTCGGCACGGCAGCGACCGCCGTCACATTATCAGGGATTTCCCAGGCAATTTCTGGGCCGTTAACAGGCCCAGGCATCAATTGCGAAACAAATGGCTTGTCCCGCCCCCGAGTCCGCAGGGGCGGGACACGAATGTTCAACCACCGGCCATGGATTGTTCAGCCTTCAGCCGACGCCGTCACGGTCGGCAGGCTCTGCTGCTCCGCGGCGGCGGTCTTCTTGGCGGCCGACTTGGTCGCCTTCTTGGCGGCCGTCTTCTTCGCCGCGGTGGTCTTCTTCGCCGCCGTCTTCTTCGTGGCGGCCTTCTTCGCCGTGGCTTTCTTGGCGGTCTTGCGGGCCGCCTTCTTCGCCGGGACCTCCGCGGGTGCCGGGACGGCCTCCGCCTCGGGCTCCGAAGCAGCGACCACCATGACCGCGGAGTCGTCCGCACCGGACGGCGAGCCTGCCGGGGCGGTGACCTTGCGGGTCACCCGGCGACGGGCACGCGGCGGAGCGGCGACGGGGACCTCCTCGGCCGGCGCCTCCGCAGCCGGGACGGCAGGCGCCTCTGCGGGGGCAGGGGCCTCTGCGGCCTCGGTCACGATCTCGGCGGCCTCGCTGCCCTTCGGGGAACCGGCCGGAGCCGACGCCTTGCGGGTGGCCCTACGGCGGGTACGGCCCGCGGGGGCGGGCTCCTCCACCGCGGCGGGCGCGGCCTCGGGCTCGCCCGCCGGGACGGGGGCCGCCTCGGCGGTCTCCTCGACCCGGACCGGCTCGGCCCGCTTCACCTCGGCCTCGACCGGCTCGGCCTGCTTCGGCGCGCCTGCCGGGGCGGTCGCCTTGCGGGACGCCCGGCGACGGCCGCGGCGGGACGCGGCGGCCTCGGCCTCGGCGGCGCTGCCGTACAGCTCCTCGTCCGGGGCGAAGGCGGGCTCGGGCAGGGCCGACGGCGCCGCGGCCTCGGCCGCGACCTCCGCCTCGGTCTCGGCTTCCTCGACCTCGCTCGGCGGGGCCTCGGCGCCCGGCGCCTCGACGACCACCTCGTGCTCGTGGACGTGCTCGGCGCCACCGCGGCCGCGCTTCTTCCGCTTGCCGCCGCCACCGCCGCCGACGGCCGACGGCTGCTCCATGTGCACGACCACACCGCGGCCGTTGCAGTGCACGCAGGTCTCGGAGAACGACTCCAGGAGCCCCTGGCCCACCCGCTTGCGGGTCATCTGCACCAGGCCCAGCGAGGTCACCTCGGCCACCTGGTGCTTCGTGCGGTCCCGGCCCAGGCACTCCAGCAGGCGCCGCAGCACCAGGTCGCGGTTGGACTCCAGCACCATGTCGATGAAGTCGATGACGACGATGCCGCCGAGGTCCCGCAGCCGCAGCTGGCGCACGATCTCCTCGGCCGCCTCCAGGTTGTTCCTGGTGACGGTCTCCTCGAGGTTGCCGCCCTGGCCGGTGAACTTGCCGGTGTTGACGTCGACCACGACCATCGCCTCGGTCTTGTCGATCACCAGCGAGCCGCCGGACGGCAGCCAGACCTTCCGGTCCAGGGCCTTCATCAGCTGCTCGTCGATCCGGTGCACCGCGAAGACGTCGGTCTCGCTGGTCCAGCGCTGCAGACGGTCCGCCAGGTCGGGCGCCACGTGCGACACATAGCCGTGGATGGTCTCCCACGCCTCGTCGCCGCTCACCACGACCTGGGAGAAGTCCTCGTTGAAGATGTCGCGGACGACCCGGACGGTCATGTCCGGCTCACCGTAGAGAAGGGTCGGGGCGTTGCCGCTCTTCGCCTTCTTCCGGATCTCCTCCCACTGGGCCTGCAGCCGCTCGACGTCACGGCGCAGCTCGTCCTCGCTGGCGCCCTCCGCGGCGGTGCGCACGATGACGCCCGCGTCCTCGGGAACGATCTTCTTGAGGATGGTCTTCAGCCGGGCCCGCTCGGTGTCGGGGAGCTTGCGGCTGATGCCCGTCATCGACCCTTCGGGCACGTACACCAGGTACCGGCCGGGGAGGGAGACCTGGCTCGTGAGCCGGGCCCCCTTGTGGCCGATCGGGTCCTTGGTGACCTGCACCAGGACCGACTGGCCCGACTTCAGCGCGGTCTCGATACGGCGCGGGCCGTTGGCGAGGCCGAGCGCCTCGAAGTTCACCTCGCCCGCGTACAGGACCGCGTTGCGGCCCTTGCCGATGTCGACGAAGGCGGCCTCCATCGACGGCAGGACGTTCTGCACCTTGCCCAGGTAGACGTTGCCGACGTACGACGTCGACTGCTCCTTGTTGACGTAGTGCTCGACGAGCACGTTGTCCTCGAGGACGCCGATCTGGGTACGGTCCCCGAGCTGGCGGACGACCATCACGCGCTCGACGGCCTCACGGCGCGCCAGGAACTCCGCCTCGGTGATGATCGGCACCCGGCGGCGGCCCTGCTCGCGGCCCTCACGGCGGCGCTGCTTCTTCGCCTCCAGGCGGGTGGAGCCCTTGATCGACTGCACCTCGTCGGCCGGCTCCGCCTTGGGACGCGGCTCACGGATCTTCACGACCGTGCGCTCCGGCTCGTCGGTGCCGGGCTCGGCCTCGGCGGCCTCACCACTGCGACGACGACGACGGCGACGACGGCGGCTGCTGCTGGTGCCCGCGGCGGACGGGGTGGCGGCGTCCTGCTCCTCCTCGTCGCCCTCGGCCTCCGGCTCCTCGTCGCCCCCGGCCTCCTCGTCCTCGGCCTCCGGCTCCTCGTCGGTCCCGGCCTCGGCGGCCTCGCCACGGCGACGACGGCGACCGCCACGGCGGCGACGGCGGGAGGGACGGCCCTCGTAGTCGTCGGACTCCTCGGTGTCCTCGGCGTCCTCGGCTGCCGGCTCCTCGGCCTCGACCTCGGCCTCGTCAGCGGGCTCGGTCTCCATGGTCTCGACCGCGAGCGGGGACTCGGCGCGACGGCGACGGCGACGGCGCGGGGCGGCCTCGGCGGCCGGAGCCTCGGTGGTCTCCTGCTCGTCCTCGTCGGAGGCGGCGGCCTCGGCGGCGGCAGCAGCGGCGGCCGTCTCCGGGGTCTGGAACACCGGCTCGGTGAAGACCGGGGCCTGGAAGACCGGCACGGCGGGCCTGCCGGACCGGCGCCCGCGGGCGGGCGGCTCGGTCCTCTCCTCGCGCTCGCCCTTCGCGGGCTTCGCGGGCTCGTCCTTCGTGGGCTCGGCGGCGGACTGCGCGGCGGTGGCACGGCGGCGTCCCCGGCCCCGGGAAGCGGCCTTCTCGGCGGCCTCCAACCCGGACTCGTCGGCGGTGATGCGCGCGACGGCGTCCTCGGGCAGGCCCTCGCCCGCCGCGGACGTGTCCTCGGCGGCGGCCTCGGCCTCCGGCGCACCGGCCGGAGCGGTCGCCCGGCGCGTCGCACGACGACGCGTACGAGCCCGCGGCGCCTCCTCCGCGCTCTCCTCGGCAGCCGGCGCCTCGACGGCGGCAACGGCGGCCTCACTGGTCTCAGCGGCGGACTCGCCCTGCTGCGGCCCACCGGCCGGAGCGGTCGCCCGGCGCGTCGCACGACGACGCGTACGAGCCCGCGGCGCCTCCTCCGCGCTCTCCTCGGCAGCCGGCGCCTCGACGGCGGCAACGGCGGCCTCACTGGTCTCAGCGGCGGACTCGCCCTGCTGCGGCGCACCCGCGGGGGCGGTCGCCCGGCGGCGGGTACGGCGCGCGGGCGCCTCGGCGGCGGCCTCGGCGGGCCCGGTTTCCGCAGCGGTCTCGCTCACGGCACCTTCCTCGATGTCTTCGTCGGCGGCGACGGTCTCGGCCGTGCGCGCCGGAGCAGGCGAGGTCGCGGGCGCCTCGGCGGAGGCGGGCTCTGCGACGACCTCGGCGGGGGCCGGCGGACCGGCGGGCGCGGCGGCCTTGCGCGTCGCCCGGCGGCGGGTACGCGGCGCGGGCGCCTCCACGGCGGCCTCGGCGGCCGGTGCGGCCTCGGGGGCAGCGGACGGCTCCTCGGCCCGGTCGGCCGGTTCCTCGACGGAAGCGGCGGCCTCGGCGGCCGGCGGACCGGCGGGCGCGGCGGCCTTGCGCGTCGCCCGGCGGCGGGTACGCGGCGCGGGCGCCTCCACGGCGGCCTCGGCGGCCCCGTCCTGCGCGGACGGTATGGCGTCCGAAAGGGACGCGGTCACATCGGCGACGGTCTCCACCTGTGCGGAACCCACGGGCGGGCCCGCCGGCCGCGACGCGGCACGACGGCGGCGGCGCGGGGGCAGCGTGTCGCTGGGGGTGGAGCTGTCGTTCTCTTCGGTGTCCCCGGCCATACCGGGGTCCTTCGGTTCGAGCATGCGGGCGGTTCTCCCGTCACGCCCCCGGGCGCCGAGCCTCGATCCGGTCCGGTGGCACGTCCCGCGTGATGAGCGCGGGGCCTCCGTCCGGGGCGCGGGCGCCGCACGGGAGCTGTATGTCTGGCTCGCCGGTTCCGTACGCGATGTACGCACGGCCTGGCGAAAGTCTCCTGGTCACTGCGCTGCCCGACCCAGATGGCTCCCGAGTACGAGGGCGGCGCTACAACGACTGCCCCTACGCGGAACCGGTACCAGCGGGCGCCGTCGCGGCGGCTCCGGCGACCCCTGAGCGATCGGCTGGGGCGGCCGTGACTGCCTCGCGGTCGGGCGCGAGCGGGTCGGTCACCGTGCCGGACTCCTCGTCGAAGAGCCCCTGCGCCAGCCTGGTCACCGCTGCGGGGACCGGCGGCGCCAGGTCGGCCACAGCTCGGAGACCGGACAGGACGTCGTCGGGTCGCACGGCAGGTGTCACGTGCCGAACAACCAGCCGCAGTATCGCACAGGGCCCGTCCGCGGGCCTATCAGGCTGTGGACAACTCGCCTGCAGGTCGGCCACCGCACCACGGGCGTCGAAGGTCCGAATCCCGTTCTTCGTCTTGCGGCGGACCTCGACGACGTCCGCCGCGAGGAACGCGGCGACCGCCTTCTCGGCCTCCTCCACCGCGACACCGTCGAGCCGCAGCTCCCACACCGACGCCGTCAGCCGGTCGGCCAGCCCGGACGTACGGGCCTCGACGGCGTCGACGATGTCGAGCCCGGCGGGCAGCGACTCGTCGAGGAGCTCGCGCAGCTTCGCCGGATCACGATGATCGGTCAGCGCGATCTCGAGGTACTCGGCCTCGGACCCCGTACCCGTCGGGGCGGCGTTGGCGTACGACACCTTCGGGTGCGGGGTGAAGCCCGCCGAGTACGCCATCGGCACCTCGGCGCGGCGCAGCGCACGCTCGAAGGCGCGCTGGAAGTCGCGGTGGCTGGTGAACCGGAGGCGGCCGCGCTTGGTGTAGCGCAGTCGGATGCGCTGCACCGCGGGTGCGGGCGGCGGGCCTTCGGGCTGTCGCTTGCCCAGTGGTTCTTCTCCTCGGTGCGGGGCGGACGCCTTCCTGCGCCGCCCTTTGTGGCCTTCGGCCCCCTGGAGGGCGGCCCGCCCGGTTCGCCCCCGCTCGTGCAGGGAGATCTCGGGCCCGGGCGCCACGCCGGGGACAGTCGGTGTGTGTTGCGCACCACCCAGGTTACGCGCCCGGACGGGTGCGGGTTCCACGGCCCGGGCCTCACGGGGCCCGCCCACCGGTACCCGCCCGGCGTCACGGCGTGCCCGGCGTACCGTCTCCGGGCCGAGGCGAGGGCCCTGCGAGCGGCGCTCCCGGCCTCCACGGCCGCCCGCCTCGCCGGAGCCCGCACCCGGTCCTGCACTGCGGCCGTCCACACCCCGCCGCCGCCGGGGCCAGGGCGTTCGGGTACCACGATCGCACCGGGATCCTGAGCGGCACGGCCGGACCGGCCTCGGGCTCGACGTGCTGTCTTCTGGAAGCTCGACCGCTTCATCCGTCGCATGACGGATCTGTCCACGATGATCGAGTGGTGCGAGCGGTACGGGAAGAACCTCGTGGCGAAGAACGACGCTATCGACCTCAGCACGACCGTGGGCCGGATCATGGTGACGCTCATCGGGGGCATCGCCGAGATCGAGGCGGCGAACACGTCGACCCGCGTCACGTCGCTGTGGGACTACGCCCGCACTCAGGACTCGTGGCTCGTCGGTAAGCCGACGTACGGATACGTCACGACGAAGGTGGACGGTAAACCCGCGCTCGCCATCGAGCCGAGCGCACACAAGGCACTGCACTGGGCCCGGCGCATGGCGCCCGAGACGGGGTCCGGAGGTGGAGACGGAAGGGACAGGTGTACCGGTCCCGACATGGTGGTCTGGTCGCTGCTCATCTGGTACGCCTCCCGTGCGTTCTCCGATGGCACGGCATCCTTGCCCGCTGGCAGGGGGCGATTCGAGGTTCAGTCGCGCACTGGACTAAAGATCAGGATCGGAACGCCGTCGCCCACTCGGCCAGCCGTTCCCGCGCGGCTTCGCCGAAGAGGGCGCACTCGTCGTAACCGGCGAATTCATCGAGGTACATCCGGACGTCTCTCGGGTCGCGGAACACCATCACACCGGCCGTCGTCTCGACCGTGGCCAGCCGCTCGTCATACACGGTGAACGTGTTCAGCGGGCATCCAGGTAGGCGCGTCTCGATCGGGAGCACGCCGAGACGCACGTTCGGCAGGTGGGTCAGTGAAGCCAGCCGGTCGAGCTGCACGGCCATGGCGTCCGGGGAGACGACCGGGGAGCGGGCCGCCTGCTCGGTGACGATGAAGGTGAACTTCTTCCGGCGGTCGTACAGGACCTCCTGCCGCTCCAGCTTCCTCGCCACGGCCTTGCCGTGGTCTCCGGGGATGTGGGCGAGGCTGGCCCTGATGTACTCCGGAGTGGAGAGCAGGGCCGTGAGCATCGAGAGCAGGAAGAACCGGAACTCTGCCGAAGACGCTTCGAGCCCGGCCAGCTCATGCTGCTTCTTGTCCAGCCCCTTCCGCCGCATCGACCGTGCGTCCTGCCACTCCGTAGCAGCGATGCGGGCCAGCGCGGACACCTCCGCGACCAAGGCCGGCGGGGCGTCCAAGGCCCTGAGGATGCGCTCTATGTCCACCAGGGACGGGCGCACCTTCCCGCTCTCGATCCGGCTCACCTTCGACTGCGACATGTTGCAGCGCGCGGCAAGCCGGTCCCCCGAGAGACCGGCCTGCTTTCGCAGCTTGCGCAGTGTCGCGGCGAGTTCCTGGGAGGACTGGCCAAGCTGCTCGGGCTCGAACGTCACTCGCTCACGTACTCCAGGAACGGGACCGATTCCGCGATGGCGATGCGCTGGTATTCGAGGAACGGGGCAGGGTCGCCCTCGTACAGCTCCCGCTCGATCTGCGTACCGTCGGCCTCGTACTTCATGAGGACGACCGTCGAGCGGTCGAACATCCAGAAGTCCTGGACGTCAGGGAGCGGGTTCGGCCGGTCGGTGATGTCGAGGATGCGGATGTCCTCCCCCGCCGGGGCCTGGTGCTGGTAGTACCGCTCGAACTCGAACCGCAGGTAGTCCGTGAGGGGCCGGGTGACGATGTGGACGCGGCCCACGTTGCGGGTGCGGACCATGGCCGTCCACGCGTCCTCGTACGGTCCGGGGAAGCGGGCCCCCTCCTTGAAGGCGGCGAACTCTTCCGCCTCCTGCGGTACGAGGTACTGCGGCAGGGTCTCAAGCCGCCAGGCTTCGGTCTGGAAGGTCTTGAACCTGTCCGCCCAGGCTTCACCATCCAAGAGCACGGACGGCCTCCCTCAGGACTTCCTCGGGGATCTCCACGAGCCCTTCCCCGGCGGGCGGGGTGAAGGCGGTGGACACGTCGCCTTGGACGACGAACGAGCCGGAGGCGGTGCGGTAGACGTTGGGACAGTCTCCCTGCCCGCAGTTACCGCCGTTGGTGTTGCCGGTGAGCCGTGTGAGTTCTTCGCGCGCCATGCTGAACCCCCTCGTGCGAGCCCCTCTGCGGGCCGGTCGCCACGACCGTACGAGCGGGGCCGATGCTCCGTCTATGCGGAAGCGCGACTATGCGCGTTGTCGCATAAACCGGGGCTCCGGGAACGCCGAGAGGCGCCCGGACCAGATCGTCCGAACGCCTCTCCACGCCTACACCCACTCGACCGCCGAGACGATGCCCGGGTCCCGCCGAGGGGCGGGGAGCGGCGTGCGCCGCGTGGGGCGGGGAGCCTGCTCGCGCTCCTTCGCGCCGAGCCCTCGCAGGACTTCGGCGCGGTCCGCCTCGGGTGCGTCGGCAAGCGCCTCAGCCATCCGCTGGATGGCGTCGCCGCTGGTCACGGCTACTTCTTGACCGTAAGCGGGAGCAGCTTCTTGCCCGTGGGGCCGATTTGTATGGCCGTGTCCATCTGAGGACACACCCCGCAGTCGAAGCACGGCGTCCAGCGGCAGTCCTCGACCTCCGTCTCGTCCAGGGCGTCCTGCCAGTCCTCCCAGAGCCAGTCCTTGTCGAGACCGGAGTCCAGGTGGTCCCAGGGCAGGACCTCCTCGTAGGTGCGCTCGCGGGTCGTGTACCAGTCGACGTCCACGCCGAACTCCGGCAGCGTCTTCCCCGCACACTCCATCCAGCGGTCGTAGGAGAAGTGCTCGCGCCAGCCGTCGAAGCGGCCGCCGTCGTCGTAGACGGCGCGGATCACGGCGCCGACGCGCCGGTCGCCGCGGGAGAGGAGGCCCTCGACGATGCCGGGCTTGCCGTCGTGGTAGCGGAAGCCGATGGAGCGGCCGTACTTCTTGTCGCCGCGGATCTTGTCGCGGAGCTTCTCCAGGCGGGCGTCGGTCTCCTCTGCGGAGAGCTGAGGGGCCCACTGGAAGGGCGTGTGCGGCTTGGGCACGAAGCCGCCGATGGACACCGTGCAGCGGATGTCGTTGGAGCCGGAGACCTCGCGGCCCTTGGCGATGACGTTGACCGCCATGTCGCCGATCTGCAGCACGTCCTCGTCCGTCTCGGTGGGCAGGCCGCACATGAAGTACAGCTTCACCTGGCGCCAGCCGTTGCCGTAGGCGGTGGCGACGGTGCGGATCAGGTCCTCCTCCGACACCATCTTGTTGATGACCTTGCGCATGCGTTCGGAGCCGCCCTCGGGGGCGAACGTCAGACCGGAGCGGCGGCCGTTGCGGGTCAGCTCGTTGGCCAGGTCGACGTTGAACGCGTCGACGCGGGTCGAGGGGAGGGACAGACCGATCTTGTCCTCCTCGTACCGGTCCGCGAGGCCCTTGGCGATGTCGCCGATCTCACTGTGGTCGGCGGAGGACAGCGACAGCAGGCCGACCTCCTCGAAGCCGGTCGCCTTGAGGCCCTTGTCGACCATCTCGCCGATGCCGGTGATACTCCGCTCCCGGACGGGGCGCGTGATCATGCCGGCCTGGCAGAAACGGCATCCGCGGGTGCAGCCGCGGAAGATCTCGACGGACATCCGCTCGTGGACGGTCTCGGCGAGCGGGACGAGCGGCTGCTTGGGGTAGGGCCATTCGTCCAGGTCCATGACGGTGTGCTTGGACACGCGCCACGGCACGCCGGACTTGTTGGGCACGACGCGGCCGATGCGGCCGTCGGGGAGGTACTCGACGTCGTAGAAGCCCGGGACGTAGACGCCGCCGGTCCTGGCCAGGCGGAACAGCAGTTCCTCGCGGCCGCCGGGGCGCCCCTCGGCCTTCCAGTCCCGGATGATGTCGGTGATCTGCAGGACGGCCTGCTCGCCGTCGCCGATCACCGCGCAGTCGATGAAGTCCGCGATCGGCTCGGGGTTGAAGGCCGCGTGGCCCCCGGCGAGGACGATCGGGTCGTCGGCAGTGCGGTCCTTGGCCTCCAGCGGGATGCCGGAGAGGTCGAGGGCCGTGAGCATGTTGGTGTAGCCGAGCTCGGTGGAGAAGCTCAGGCCGAGGACGTCGAACGCCTTGACGGGGCGGTGGCTGTCGACCGTGAACTGGGGGACGCCGTGCTCGCGCATCAGCTCCTCGAGGTCCGGCCAGACGCTGTAGGTGCGCTCGGCGAGGACGCCGGCGCGCTCGTTCAGTACCTCGTAGAGGATCATGACGCCCTGGTTGGGCAGTCCGACCTCGTAGGCGTCCGGGTACATCAGCGCCCAGCGCACATCGCAGCTCTCCCACGGCTTGACCGTGGAGTTCAGCTCACCACCGACGTACTGGATGGGCTTCTGCACATGCGGGAGCAGAGCTTCGAGCTGTGGGAAGACCGACTCGGCAGACATCAGGAACCTTCGTGGACGGGCAGGAGGGCGACTCTCAAGCGTAACCCGACCGGAGGGCGGCCCCGGACCGTTCGGGGCGCGGTCAGCCCTTGAGGGCCGCGCGGAGCTCGGGCCGGGCGGCCTCCTCCCAGACTTCCGGCAGCTCACGCTCCCGGTCGGCGGCCGCGGCCTCCTCCCGTCCGAACAGCAGTCCCCAGGTGAACGCGGACTCGCCGGCCGCGTGGGCCTGGACGGCGAGGTCGCGGAGGGTCCCTCGGGCGACGACGCTGTCCTGGTGGTCGCCGAGGACGGTCTGGACGGACTTCATGCGCTTGGCGAACCTCTTGGCGGACTTGCCCAGGGCGGGCGTGACGGCCTCGGCCGCGTAGCGGGCGCGCTTGGCCGCCTTGCGGGCGTCGTGCATGGCGAGGTCGCGGTCGTGGCCGGCGGGGAGACCGAGGGCGCGCTCGACACGGCTGGCGAGCCGGTCGTAGTCCTTGAGCACCGCCTTGGGGAGTGCGGCCGCGGGCTTCGCCGTGGCGGTGGGGAGCAGCGGTGGTGCGTCCAGGAGCGCGTCGAGGGTGTCGAGGAGGGTGAGGTAGCGCTCGGTGTCGAGCACGGCGACGGAGCGGCGGCGGGCGTCGGCGCGGTGGGAGGTGGCCCAGATCCGGAGCCTGCTGCGCACGGGCCCGAGAAGCAGCTGACGGGGCAGCGTGTCGATGCGGTCGCGCAGCCGCTCGGCCATGACTTCCTGGTCGCGTGCGGCACCCAGTTCGCCAGCCAGCCATTTCAGCTCGTCCCCGACCGGGTCGGTGACGGCCCGGTCGATGATCTTCCGGAAGGTCTTGAAGGCGCTGCGCATACGTCGGGTGGCGACCCGCATCTGGTGCACGGCGTCGGGGAGGTCGCGGCGTACGGCCGGGTCGAGGGCGACGAGGGCGTCGCGCTGTTCGCGCAGGTAGGCGAGGACGTGTTCGCCGGCGTGCGCGGGCTCCAGCCGTGCGCCCCGGTGGCGGACGCTCCTGGCGGCCTCGGGTGCCTTGGGGGCGCGCTCGCCGCCCGCGGGGGCGAAGGCGTCGGCGTGGCGCGACGACGCCTGTTCCTCGGCGTGCGCCGCCGTGGTGTCGCCGTGGCCCTCCGCGGCGGAGGCCGCCTGCCGGGCGGCGGCCGGGGCGGGTTCGGCGCCGGTGGCCGCGGCCGGGTCGGGTTCGGTGTCGGCGAGGGCCCTGGCCAGCTTGGACGGGGCGGATGCGGGCCTGATGCCGGCCTTGCGAAGGCGCTTCTCGACACGGTCCAGGAGGGCGGGGTCGGCGTCGTCGGCCAGTTCGACCTCGATCTCGGTCCATCCCGCCGTGCCGTTGCCGGGTGTCAGGCGTTCCGCGTGGACGATGTCGAGGGACAGCTCGGCGAGGAGCCGGCCCCGTTCGTCGACGAGGTGGCGTACGTCGCGGGAGGTCCGCAGACGCACGACGGCGACGAGGGGCGCGCCTCGGGTGCGGGAGCGGACGAGTCCGGCGAGGGTGCGCGGCACCGAGTCGCGGAGGGGTGCGTGGATCTCCTCGCGGATGCCCGTGGCGACGGGGAACTTCAGGTGCCAGCCCTCGTCGGAGCCGCCGGCGCGGCGGCGCAGCGTGATCCTGTCGGCGGCCAGGCGCAGACCGGGGGTGTCGTAGTAGACGGCGTCGAACTCGGTCACGCCCTTCTCGACGACGTCCGCGACCCCGGCCGCGCCGGTGAGGTCCGGAAGCTTGGTGTCGGGTGTGGCTTCGTACTTCCGCTCGATTTCCCGCTTCGTCTCCACCATGAGTTGAATCTATCCGCACGGTATTCATCTAGTCGTCTCGGCGGCCGTGCGTCGTGGGTTGCGGCCGCCGGCTCGGACGCCGTGGTGGACCGGGAGCGGCGGAGGTACTCAGGCGGACATCGGGCGTTGCACCTTGATGGACTGCAGGAGTCCGACGGCGACCCACACCGCGAACATCGACGATCCGCCGTAGGAGACGAACGGCAACGGCAGTCCGGCCACGGGCATGATGCCGAGGGTCATGCCGATGTTCTCGAAGGACTGGAACGCGAACCAGGCGATGATCCCGGCGGCGACGATCGTGCCGTACAGCTCGGTGGTGTCACGGGCGATGCGGCAGGCGCGCCACAGGACGACGCCGAGCAGGACGATGATGAGGCCCGCTCCGACGAAGCCGAGCTCCTCGCCGGCGACGGTGAAGACGAAGTCGGTCTGCTGTTCGGGCACGAACTGGCCGGTGGTCTGGGAGCCCTTGAACAGGCCGGTGCCGAGCAGCCCGCCGGAGCCGATGGCGATGCGCGCCTGGTTGGTGTTGTAGCCGACGCCGGCCGGGTCGAGTTCGGGGTTGGCGAACGCCGCGAAGCGGTTGATCTGGTACTCGTCGAGCAGGCCGAGCGCGGTGACCAGTACGGCGCCGCCGATGCCCGCGCCGATCAGTCCGAAGATCCAGCGGTTGGAGGCGCCGGAGGCGAGCAGTACGCCGAGGACGATCACCACCATCACCATGACCGAACCGAGGTCCGGCATCAGCATCACGATGATCATGGGGAGCACCGCCAGGCCCAGTGACTTGGCGACGGTCCGGTGGTCGGGATGGAGCTGGTCGCCTGCGTCGACCTGGGTCGCCAGCAGTATCGCCATCCCCAGGATGATCGTGACCTTCACGAACTCGGAGGGCTGGAGGGAGAAGCCCCCGCCGATCACGATCCAGGCGTGGGCGCCGTTGATGGTCGCACCGAGCGGGGTGAGCACCAGTGCGACCAGCACCAGGGAGATGCCGTACAGCACGGGCACGGCGCCGCGCAGGGTGCGGTGCCCGAGCCAGACGGTGCCGACCATCAGGGCGAGCCCGATGCCGGTGTTGAGCAGGTGGCGCAGGAAGAAGTAGTACGGGTCGCCGTCGTTGAGTTCGGTGCGGTTGCGGGTCGCGGACCAGACGAGCAGGGAGCCGAGCAGCGACAGGGCGAGTGCCGAGGCGAGCATCGGCCAGTCGAGCCGGCGGACCATCGAGTCGCGGGCGAGGAGCTTGGCGAGGCCGCCGCGGTCCGGTGCGTAGCGCGAGACCGAGAAGCCATGGGGTCCGGCCATTCCTCAGTCCCTCCGTCCGGTGGCCGGGGGCGGGCCGGCGAGGGCGGCGTCCTCTTCGGGTTCGGGCTTGGCCGGCTCGTACGGCGTGATCTTCGGCGCGTCGATGGAGCCGTCGGGCTGGATCTTCGGGAGCGCCTTCTGGGGCTGCGGCAGCAGGGCCTTCTTGAGGTCCTGGTTGCCCTCCATGTCCAGCCCGTAGAGCGTGTTGTAGATGTTGCGCACGGCGGGGCCGGAGGCGCCGGAGCCGGTACCACCCTGGGAGATGGTCATGACGATCGAGTAGTCCTTGGTGTACGTGGCGAACCAGGACGTCGTCTGCTTGCCGTGGACCTCGGCCGTGCCGGTCTTGGCGTGCATCGGGATCTTGTCCTGCGGCCAGCCGCCGAACCGCCAGGCGGCGGTGCCGCGGGTGGCGACCCCCGCGAGCGCCTCGTTCATCAGCTTGCGCGTCCTGGCGTCCATGGGCAGCTTGCCGTGGGACTTGGGCTTGATCTCGCGGACGCTCTTGCCGTCGGCGCTGACGACCGCCTTGCCGACGGTCGGGTTCCACATGGTGCCGCCGTTGGAGATCGCCGCGTAGATGGTCGCCATCTGGATCGGGGTGACGAGGGTGTCGCCCTGGCCGATGGAGTAGTTCACGGAGTCACCGGCGCGCATCAGATTGCCTTCCAGGCAGTTCTCGTACGAGAGCTGCTGGATGTAGTCGCCGCCCTTCTTGCCCACCTTGCACCAGTAGTCCTTGTTGGCCTCCCAGAACTTCTGCTTCCAGCGGCGATCGGGGACGCGGCCGGTGACCTCGTTGGGGAGGTCGATGCCGGTCTCGGCGCCGAGGCCGAACTGGTGGGCCGTCTTGTAGAACCAGTCCGCCGGGTTCTTCTTCGGCTTGAGGCCGCCGTCCTTCTTCCACTGCTGGTGGGAGAGGGCGTAGTAGACGGTGTCGCAGGAGACCTCGAGGGCCTGGCCGAGGGTGATGCTGCCGTGGCCCTGGGACTCGAAGTTCTTGAAGACCTGGTTGCCGATGGAGTAGGAGCTGGGGCAGGGGTAGCGGCCGTTGAAGTCGTAGCCGGCGTTGACCGCCGCCGTGGTGGGGACGACCTTGAAGATGGAGCCCGGGGCGGCCTGGCCCTGGATCGCCCGGTTCAGCAGCGGGAAGTTGGACTTCTTGCCGGTGAGCCGTGCGTAGTCCTTGGCGGAGATGCCGCCGACCCAGGCGTTCGGGTCGTAGGTGGGCTGCGAGGCCATGGCGACCACGCGGCCGGTCTTGGCCTCCATGACGACGACGGCGCCCGAGTCGGCCTTGTAGTTGGTGCCGGTGTTGTCGTCGAAGACCTTGCGGGCTTCCTTCATCGCGTTGTGCAGTTCCCACTCGGCGACCGCCTGGACGCGGGCGTCGATGGAGGTGACGACGTTGGCTCCGGGCTCGGCCTTGTCGGCCTGGGCCAGGCCGATGACCCGGCCGAGGTTGTCGACCTCGTAGCGGGTGACACCGGCCTTGCCGCGCAGGTCCTTGTCGTACGTGCGCTCGAGTCCGGAGCGGCCGACCTGGTCGGAGCGCAGGAACGGCGAGTCGGTGTCCTTGGCCTTCTCGATCTCCTCGTCGGTGACGGGCGAGAGGTAGCCGAGGACCTGAGCGGTGTTGGCCTTGCCGGGCGCGACGTAGCGGCGCACGGCCATCGGCTCCGCGGTGATGCCGGGGAAGTCCTCGGCGCGTTCGCGGATCTGGAGGGCCTGCTGGGTGGTGGCCTCGTCGGTGACGGGGATGGGCTGGTACGGGGAGCCGTTCCAGCACGGCTGGGGGGTCTCGGCGTCGCACAGCCGGACCTTGTCCATGACGTCCTTCGGCTTCATGCCGAGGACGTCCGCGAGCCGGGTGAGCACCCCCTTGCCGTCGTCCTTCATCTTCATCAGGTCGGTGCGGGACGCGGAGACGACGAGCCGGGTCTCGTTGTCGGCCAGGGGCACGCCCCTGGCGTCCAGGATCGACCCGCGTACGGCGGGCTGGACGACCTGCTGGACGTGGTTGCTCTTGGCCTCGTCGGTGTACTCGTCTCCGTTGCGGATCTGGAGGTACCAGAGGCGCCCGCCGAGCGTGGCGAACAGGGAGAAGACGAGTACCTGGATGATGATGAGCCGGATCTGGACGCGGGGGGTCCGTCCGGTCTCGGGAATGTTGCTCACGCTGCCGATACCCCCTCGGTCACAGTCGCTTGACTCCCCTGATGCGGCCGGCGCGGGAGGCCCGCGTCCTGGCCGCCTTGATCCGCAGCCCGCCGCGCTGGCGGCCGATGCGCAGTCCCGTACCGGAGGAGGCCCAGCCGCTGGAGACGTCACCGGTGCCGGCCGGGGACTCGGCGAGCGGATCGTTCTCGGCGCGTCTGGCCAGCGCCATGATCAGCGGCACGGTGAACGGCGCGAGGAGCAGGTCGTACAGGGCCGCCGTGAACAGCAGTGAGCCAAGGCCGACGTGGCGCGCGGCGGTGTCGCCGACGAGCGCGCCGACGCCGGCGTACAGCAGGGTCGACACGACGGCCGCCGCCACGACCACGGCCATCGGGCCGGTGGCGGAGGTCAGCCGGCCGTTCTCGGGCCGGGCGAGGCCGACGAGGTAGCCGATGACGCAGAGGACGAGGGCGTAGCGCCCGGCGGCGTGGTCGGCGGGCGGGGCGAGGTCGGCGAGGAGTCCGGCGCCGAAGCCGATGAGGGCGCCGCCCGTGTGGCCGTAGACGAGTGCGAGGGCGACGACGGTGAGCAGCAGCAGATCGGGGACGGCTCCGGGGAGCTGGAGCCGGGCGAGGACGGTGACCTGGACGACGAGCGCGACCACGACGAGCGTCGCGGAGAGGAGCATCCGGTTGAAGCGCATGGTGTTCAGCTCCTCCTGCTACTCGTCGTCGCGGCCGGTGACGGCCTCGGTGCTGTCGGTCTGCGGGGTTTCCCCGCCCGGGTCCCGCTCCTCCGAGTCCTGGCTCCGCGCCTGCGTGTCGCCGTCGGCGGAGGGGGTGACCGTGACGGTGACCGTCGGTGTGGGCGTCGGCTTGGGCTTGGGCGGCAGGACCATGTCGCGCGGGTCGGCGCGGGGTGCCTGGACGACCACCCCGACGATGTCGAGCTTGGTGAAGGCGGCGTACGGCCGCACGAAGATGTTGCGGGTCAGGGCGCCGCCGGAGGGGTCGACGCGGACGACCTCGCCCACCGGCACGCCGGGCACGAAGGGCTTGTCGGCCTGCGAGCCGAAGGTGACCAGCCGGTCGCCCTTGCGCACCTTCGCCTTGCCGTTGAGCAGCTGCACGGACAGCGGCCGGTCGCCCTGGCCGGTGGCGAAGCCCAGCTCGTCGGTCCGCTCCATCCTGGTGCCGACGGTGAAGTCCGGGTCGTTGGCGAGGAGCACGGTCGCGGTGTTCGGGCCGACGGTGGTCACCCGGCCGACGAGGCCGTCGCCGTTGAGGACGGTCATGTCGCGCTGGATACCGTCGGCGGAGCCGGCGTCGATGGTGACGGTCCAGGAGAACCCCTGGGCGGCTCCTATGGCGATGACCTCGGCGCCCTTGATGCCGTACTGCCCGTCGGCCGCCTTCTTCAGCATGCTGTCGAGTTGGCGGACCCTGCTGCGGTTGCGGTCGTCGCTGCCGAGTCTCACCTTGAGGGCGGCGTTCTCGCGCTCGAGGACGGAGATGCGGTCGTGCCGCTCGCCTGAGTCCCGGATCGCTCCTATGGCGTTGCCCACGGGATCGACGGCGGAGGCCACGCCGTTCTCGACCGGTCCGAAGACGGCGGCGGCGGCCTGCCGGGCGCCGTCGACCGGTGACTCCTCGCCGCCGCGGATGTCCACCGTGATCAATGCGAACGCGATGGCGATCAGCAGGACCAGGAGCAGCCGGCTCTCTTTCGTGTCCCTCACGTGCGGCGGCCGTGCCTTCCTCGTCGGAATGTGAATGCCGAGCTCTGTGGTGTGTGTTGTGTTCGTCGTGACGTGTGTTGTTGTACGAACGACCGGCCGAACGGGTCCGCCTGACCCGAACGGCCGATCGTGGATCCCGCGCTAGCGGCGGGGCTGCGCGTCCAGCACCTGCTGGAGCGCCTCGAACTCCTCGACGCACTTGCCCGAACCGAGCGCCACCGAGTCCAGCGGATCCTCGGCGATGTGGATGGGCATGCCCGTCTCGCTGCGCAGCCGCTCGTCGAGGCCGCGCAGCAGCGCGCCGCCGCCGGTGAGGACGATGCCGCGGTCCATGACGTCGCCGGACAGCTCCGGCGGGCACTTGTCGAGCGTGGTCTTCACCGCGTCGACGATCGCGTTGACCGGCTCCTCGATGGCCTTGCGGACCTCGGCGGCGGAGATGACGACGGTCTTGGGCAGACCGGACACCAGGTCGCGGCCGCGGATCTCGGTGTGCTCGTCCTTGTCCAGGTCGAACGCCGAACCGATGGTGATCTTGATGCTCTCCGCGGTCCGCTCACCAAGGAGGAGGCTGTACTCCTTCTTGACGTGCTGGATGATCGCGTTGTCCAGCTCGTCCCCGGCCACCCGGATGGACTGTGCCGTGACGATTCCTCCGAGGGAGATCACGGCGACCTCGGTGGTGCCGCCGCCGATGTCCACCACCATGTTGCCGGTGGCCTCGTGGACCGGGAGGCCCGCGCCGATCGCGGCCGCCATCGGCTCCTCGATGATGTGCACCTGCCGGGCACCGGCCTGGGTGGAGGCCTCGATGACCGCGCGGCGCTCGACACCGGTGATACCGGAGGGCACGCACACCACGATGCGGGGGCGGGCCGCCCACCGGCGCTTGTGGATCTTGAGGATGAAGTAGCGGAGCATCCGCTCGGTGATCTCGAAGTCGGCGATCACGCCGTCCTTCAGCGGGCGGACCGCGACGATGTTGCCGGGCGTACGCCCGATCATCTTCTTGGCCTCGGCCCCCACGGCGAGGATGCCGCCGGTGTTGGTGTTGATGGCGACCACGGACGGCTCGTTGAGGACGATCCCCCGACCCCTGACGTACACCAGCGTGTTGGCGGTCCCGAGGTCGACAGCCATGTCACGGCCGATGAACGACATAGAGTTCCCCTTGTGTCCCATGAGGATGCGTCGGGCCTTCCCAAATCGAGCTTTGATGGCTTTTCAGGTAGGCGAGGAGGGTGCTGCACGGGTGCTGTGGCGTGGAGGCTTCCATCGTAGTGCCGCCTGCGCCGATTCCGCGCGCTGGGCCCCGCCTCAATAAGGGTGACGACGAGTCGGAGCGATGCGTTCCCGATATCGCGCGACGTATGCCGAAGGGCGACCGAAATTCCTTCGGTCGCCCCAGGATCCGGCGCTGCACGGCTGACTGCCGGTCAGGAAAAACCCGGAGGTGAACCGGCGGGTGCGGTGGGCCCTCAGCGCCCCGGGAAGAAGATCTTCAGCTCCCGGGCGGCGGACTCCTCCGAGTCCGAGGCGTGGATCAGGTTCTCCCGGACGATCGTGCCGTAGTCGCCGCGGATGGAACCGGGCGCGGCCGCGATCGGGTCGGTCGGACCGGCCAGGGCGCGCACGCCCTCGATGACCCGCTCGCCCTCGACGACCAGGGCGACGACGGGACCGGAGGACATGAAGGCCACCAGCGGCTCGTAGAACGGCTTGCCCTGGTGCTCACCGTAGTGCTGCTCCAGGGTGTCCTGGTCCAGCTCGCGCAGCTCCAGCGCGGTGATCTGCCAGCCCGCCTTGCGCTCGATACGGCCGATGATCTCGCCGATCAGGCCGCGGCGTACGGCGTCGGGCTTGAGCAGAACGAGCGTGCGCTGGCTCACTGGGGCTCCTTCGAGTGCGGGTCCCGGGATTTCCTGGATGAAGGAGTCCGGAGGATGAACGGTCTGGCTGGTGCCTCAGGCTACAGGGCCCCCTCGGGCGCCCGTCACACAGCGTCAGGCTCTGCCGCACCCGCCCCGGCCTGCTGCTCCGCCCAGCGGGCCTTGGCCTCGTCCACCTTGCGGCCGTAGTGCACCGAGGCCCACCACAGGCCCGCGAAGACCGCCCCCAGGGCGAACATCATCGGAACCACGAAGCCGCTCGCGATCAGGCCGATCTGCAGCGCCCAGCCGAGCTGCACCCCGCCGGGGCGGGTGACCATGCCGCACAGCAGCAGCGACAGCACCATCGCGACGCCGCTCACCGTCCACACGGCGGCCAGGGACAGATCCGGGTCCTTCATCGCCACCAGACCGGCGAAGCCGATCACGAAGAACTCACCGATCAGTGTGGACGCGCAGAGCGTACGCATGGACTCAGCCCCTTCCCAGCAGCAGCCGGGCCTCGCCGACCGTGATCACGGAGCCGGTCACCAGGACGCCCGCGCCCGAGTACTCCGCCTCCTCCTCGGCGAGCGTGATCGCCGCTTCCAGCGCGTCGTCGAGCCGCGGTTCCACGACCACCCGCTCGTCCCCGAACACCTCCACGGCGATCGCCGCCAGCTCGTCGGCGTCCATCGCCCGGTGGCTGGAGTTCTGCGTGACGACGATCTCGGTGAAGATCGGCTCGAACGCCTCCAGGACCGCCTTGACGTCCTTGTCGGCGCTCGCGCCGACAACGCCGACCAGCCTCGAGAAGCCGAACGACTCCGTGATGCCCTCGGCGGCGGCCCGCGCGCCCGCCGGGTTGTGCGCGGCGTCCAGGACGACGGTCGGGCTGCGGCGCACGACCTCGAGCCGGCCGGGCGACACCACGGAGGCGAACGCGGACCGGACCGTCTCCGCGTCCAGCGTCCGCGCGTGCTCCGCGCCGATGCCGAAGAACGCCTCGACCGCGGCCAGCGCCACCGCCGCGTTGTGCGCCTGGTGGGCGCCGTGCAGCGGCAGGAAGATCTCCTCGTACTCGCCGCCGAGACCGCGCAGCGTCAGCAGCTGCCCGCCGACCGCGACCTCCCGCGACGCGACACCGAACTCCATGCCCTCACGGGCCACCGTGGCATCCACCTCGACGGCCCGCTTCAGCATCACCTGCGCGGCGTCCACGGGCTGCTGCGCCAGGATGACCGTCGCGCCCTGCTTGATGATCCCCGCCTTCTCGCCGGCGATCGCGGCCGGCGTGGCACCGAGCCGGTCGGTGTGGTCCAGGTCTATCGGGGTGACCACGGCGACCGAACCGTCGATGACGTTCGTCGCGTCCCAGCTGCCGCCCATGCCGACCTCGACGACCGCCACGTCCACCGGCGCGTCGGCGAACGCGGCGTACGCCATGCCGGTGAGGACCTCGAAGAAGGAGAGACGGTACTCCTGCGCGGCGTCCACCATGTCCACGTACGGCTTGATGTCCCGGTACGTGGCGATGAAGCGCTCGGGGTCGATCGGGGCACCGTCCAGGCTGATCCGCTCGGTGACCGACTGGACGTGGGGCGAGGTGTACCGCCCGGTGCGCAGCTCGAAGGCGCCGAGCAGCGCCTCGATCATGCGCGCCGTGGACGTCTTGCCGTTGGTGCCCGTGATGTGGATCGACGGATACGCGCGCTGGGGCTCGCCCAGCACGTCCATCAGCGCGGTGATCCGGCTGACGGACGGCTCCAGCTTCGTCTCGCCCCAGCGGCCGGCGAGCTCCTGCTCGACCTCGCGGAGCGCCTTGTCCACCTCCGGGTCGGCGGGACGCCTCGGCGCCTGGTCGCCCTGCGGCGGTCCGGCCTGGGTGCGCAGCGTACGGCTGCCGGCCTCGATCACCGCCAGATCGGGGTCGCGGTCGGTCTCGGCGTCGACGATCGCGTCGAACTCGTCGCCGGTTTCGTCGAAGGGCTCTGGCTGCTGGTCACTCACGCCCGACAGTCTACGGAGCGCCGCCGACACCGGGACCGAGGCCCGGCCCGTGCGCGGGCCGACGCCCGCGCCACGACCCCGCCGGCGCAGCGCCCGCGCGCGGGCCGGGCGTCCCGCGCAGGTCCGCGGACCTGCCTGCTCGCCCCGGCCGCGCGGTGCAGCCGGAGACAGTGCGCATACCCGACACGCCCCCATCGCCCAAGGTCCGCTGCGGTGCGCACCCGACGCCGAGGCCCCCGGAGCCGGGCGGACTCCGGGGGCCTCGTGCGTTTCGGCCGGTGCCGCGGTTCAGCCCTGCGGCAGGTTCGCCAGCTGTGCTCCGATGCGCTCGATGTCCTCCTCGGCCTTGGCCAGCCGGCCGCGGATCTTGTCCACGACGTTGTCGGGCGCCTTGGCGAGGAATGCCTCGTTGCCGAGCTTCGCGGTGGCCTGGGCCTTCTCCTTCTCGGCGGCGGCGAGGTCCTTGGCGAGGCGCTTGCGTTCCGCGTCCACGTCGATCGCGCCGGACAGGTCCAGCGCGACTTCGGCGCCCGCGACCGGGAGCGTGGCCGTGGCGTGGAAGGAGTCGCCCTCCGGCTGCAGCCGGAGCAGCTGCCGGATCGCGCCCTCGTGCGGGGCGAGGGCGGTGCCGTCGACCGCCAGCCTGGCCGGGACCTTCTGACCGGGCTGGAGACCCTGGTCGGAGCGGAACCGGCGGACCTCCGTGACGACGCGCTGGACGAGCTCGATCTCCCGCTCGGCGGCGGCGTCGCGGAAGCCGCCCGGGGCCTCGGCCCCGGGAACGGACACGGCCCCCGGCCAGTCGGCGACGACGACCGACTCGCCGCCCGTGAGCGTCGTCCACAGCGTCTCGGTGACGAACGGAACCACCGGGTGCAGCAGGCGCAGCGTCACGTCGAGGACCTCCCCCAGAACGCGGGCGGAGACCTTCGCGGGCTCGCCGCCGCCCATGAACGTGGTCTTGGAGAGCTCGACGTACCAGTCGAAGACCTCGTCCCAGGCGAAGTGGAAGAGGGTGTCCGACAGCTTCGCGAACTGGTAGTCCTCGTAGTACGCGTCGACCTCGGCGACCACGGAGTTCAGCCGCGAGAGGATCCAGCGGTCCGTCGCCGACATCTCCTCGGACGCCGGCATCGGGCCCTCGACCGTGGCGCCGTTCATCAGCGCGAAGCGGGTCGCGTTCCAGATCTTGTTGGCGAAGTTGCGCGAGCCCTGGACCCAGTCCTCGCCGATCGGCACGTCGACACCGGGGTTGGCGCCGCGCGCGAGCGTGAAACGCAGCGCGTCGGAGCCGTACTTGTCCATCCAGTCCAGCGGGTTCACCGCGTTGCCGAAGGACTTCGACATCTTCTTGCCGAACTGGTCGCGGACCATGCCGTGCAGGGCGATGGTGTGGAACGGCGGGGTGCCGTCCATCGCGTAGAGGCCGAACATCATCATCCGGGCCACCCAGAAGAAGAGGATGTCGTAGCCGGTGACCAGGACGGAGTTCGGGTAGAACTTCGCGAGGCTCTCGGTCCGTTCCGGCCAGCCCAGCGTGGAGAAGGGCCACAGGCCGGAGGAGAACCAGGTGTCGAGGACGTCGGTCTCCTGGTACCAGCCCTCGCCGGACGGCGGCTCCTCGTCGGGGCCGACGCAGACGACCTCGCCGTCCGGGCCGTACCAGACCGGGATGCGGTGGCCCCACCACAGCTGGCGCGAGATGCACCAGTCGTGGAGGTTGTCGACCCAGTCGAAGTACCGCTTCTCCATCTCCTGCGGGTGGATCCTGACCCTGCCGTCGCGGACGGCGTCCCCGGCGGCCTTCGCCAGTGGGCCGACCTTGACCCACCACTGCATGGACAGCCGCGGCTCGATGGTGGTCTTGCAGCGCGAGCAGTGGCCGACGGAGTGGACGTACGGGCGCTTCTCGGCGACGATCCGGCCCTCGGCGCGCAGTGCCGCGACGATGGCGGAACGGGCCTCCAGGCGGTCCAGGCCCTGGAAGGGTCCGTGCGCGGTGATGACCGCGCGCTCGTCCATGACGGCGAGGTTGGGCAGGCCGTGGCGCCGGCCGATCTCGAAGTCGTTCGGGTCGTGGGCGGGCGTCACCTTGACGGCGCCGGTGCCGAACTCCGGGTCGACGTGCTCGTCGGCGACGACGGGGATGCGGCGACCGGTGAGCGGCAGCTCGATCTCGCGGCCGACGAGGTGCTTGTAGCGCTCGTCCTCGGGGTGGACCGCGACGGCGGTGTCACCGAGCATCGTCTCGGCGCGGGTGGTCGCGACGACGATCGCCTCGTCGCCCTCGCCGTACCGGATCGAGACCAGCTCGCCGTCGTCGTCCTGGTACTCCACCTCGATGTCGGAGATGGCGGTCAGACAGCGCGGGCACCAGTTGATGATGCGCTCGGCGCGGTAGATCAGCTCGTCGTCGTACAGCCGCTTGAAGATGGTCTGGACCGCCTGGGACAGGCCCTCGTCCATGGTGAAGCGCTCACGGGACCAGGCGACGCCGTCGCCGAGGCGCCTCATCTGGCCGGAGATCTGCCCGCCGGACTCGCCCTTCCACTGCCAGACGCGCTCGATGAACGCCTCGCGGCCGAGGTCGTGCCGGGACTTGCCCTCCTTGGCGAGCTCGCGCTCGACGACGTTCTGCGTGGCGATGCCGGCGTGGTCCATGCCCGGCTGCCACAGGGTCTCGAAGCCCTGCATACGCTTGCGGCGGGTGAGGGCGTCGATCAGCGTGTGCTCGAAGGCGTGGCCCAGGTGGAGGCTGCCCGTGACGTTCGGCGGCGGGATGACGACGGTGTACGGGGGCTTGTCGCTCTTCGCGTCCGCCTCGAAGTAACCGCGCTCTACCCAGCGCTCGTACAGCTTCCCCTCTACCTCGGCCGGCGCGTACTGGGTCGGCAGTTCGGGGGTGCTGGCTGGCTGCTGCTGAGTGTTCTCGGTCACGGGCCACAGTTTAGAGGTGTCACGGTCCCGTTCTGAAACGGGAATGTTCGGTAACGGTGTGGGTCCCGGTGCCATGGGACCGGTGGGTTTCCGCCAGGATGTTCGGAACGCATAAGCATCTGGAGGGGAACCCAGAAATGAGCTACAACCAGCCGGGCCCGTACGGCGGTCATCCCCAGCAGCCCGGCCCGTACGGCCCCCCGGGCCCTTACGGCCAGCCGCCGCAGGGCCCGGGGGGAGCCCCGCAGCCCGGGTACGGCTACCCCCAGCAGACTCCCCAGGGTGTCCCCCCGCAGCAGCCCGGCTACGGCTACCCCCAGGCCCAGCAGCCCGGCCCGTACGGCCAGCCGCCCCTGGGGGCACCTCCCGGGCCGCAAGGCCCCGGGGGACAGCCCCCCTACGGCGCGGGCCCCGGCGCCTACCCGCCCCCGCCGCCGTCCCAGCCGGGCGGCAAGAAGAGCGGCCTGCTCATCGGCGGTGTCGTCGTCGCACTCGCGGTGATCGCGGGCGGTGTGTGGTGGTTCACGTCGGGCGGGGGCGGTTCGGATGTCGCGGCCGACACGAAGGGCTACAAGCTGACGCCGGCGGCGGCTGTCGGCGAGTTCAAGAAGGACAAGGACGGCCCGGAGAAGTTCTCCGCGAAGGAGAAGGCCGAGGCCGAGACGCTCCTCGGCATCAAGAACGCCCAGCGGGCGGGCGCCAGCTACAAGGCCGGTGACCCCGGCCAGCCGATGAAGGGCAAGGCGATGAGCCTGACCGGTCTCTGGGGCGAGATCGACGACCCGGAGAAGGCGCTCGACGGCTGGTTCAAGAAGCTGGAGGAGGGTGACGAGGAGGGATCCGACGACGTGAAGGTCGAGTTCGTCGGCGAACCCTCCTATGTGGAACCGGCGGGGTTCGAAGGCGCCATCATGAAGTGCCAGACCGCCAGGCTCATCCCCACCGGCGACACGTCGTCGGCGGGCGTCGGCGCCAAGACGATCGAGGTGCCCATGTGCGCGTGGGCGGACTTCAGCACGATCGCCGGCGTGAACGTCGTCGATCTGTCGCAGATCCTGGGGGCCGGCGGCAAGGCCGTGCCGCAGAACGAGGTCGCGGACCTCACCGCGAAGCTGTACAACGGCTCCCGCAGCAAGGTCTGATCCCCGCCACGGGGCACAACGCACAAGGGCGCCTGCCCGGTTCGGAGGAACCGGGCAGGCGCCCTTCGCGTGTGCGTGCCGGCCAAGGGCTGTCCCTTAATCACCGGTGGATCAGCGTGCGGCGTCAGATGCGGTGCATCGCAAGGCGGAGGGTCGTCCTCATACTGGGCGTATTCGGGCGATCCGGCAACGCAGCGAGGTGCCACAGCTGTCGTCGTGCGCCCGCTGGGGCTTACGGGACAGCCCTTAGGCCGACTTCTCGTGGCGGCCGTCGTTCTTCACGATCCGCGGCACCAGCGTCGGGTTGACGTTGTTGTGGACGACGTCCGCGGTGATCACGACGCGGGCGACGTCCTTGCGGGACGGCACCTCGTACATCACCGACATCAGGACCTCCTCCATGATGGCGCGAAGCCCGCGCGCGCCCGTGCCGCGGAGGATGGCCTGGTCGGCGATCGCCTCGAGAGCCGGGCGGTCGAAGTCCAGCTCCACACCGTCGAGTTCGAAGAGGCGCTGGTACTGCTTCACCAGCGCGTTGCGCGGCTCGACCAGGATCTTCAGCAGGGCCTCGCGGTCCAGGTTGTGGACCGAGGTGATGACCGGGAGACGGCCGATGAACTCGGGGATCATCCCGAACTTCACCAGGTCCTCGGGCATGACCTCCTGGAACTGGTCGCTGGCGTCGATCTCGCGCTTGGAGCGGATCGTGGCACCGAAGCCGATGCCCTTCGCACCGGCGCGGGACTCGATGATCTTCTCCAGGCCGGCGAACGCACCGCCCACGATGAACAGCACGTTCGTCGTGTCGATCTGGATGAACTCCTGGTGCGGGTGCTTCCGTCCGCCCTGCGGCGGTACGGAGGCCGTCGTGCCCTCCAGGATCTTCAGCAGGGCCTGCTGGACGCCCTCGCCCGACACGTCCCGGGTGATCGACGGGTTTTCGCTCTTACGGGCGACCTTGTCGATCTCGTCGATGTAGATGATCCCGGTCTCGGCCTTCTTGACGTCGTAGTCGGCCGCCTGGATCAGCTTCAGCAGGATGTTCTCGACGTCCTCGCCCACGTACCCGGCCTCCGTCAGCGCCGTGGCGTCGGCGATGGCGAACGGGACGTTGAGCATCCGCGCCAGGGTCTGGGCGAGCAGCGTCTTGCCCGAGCCCGTGGGACCCAGCAGCAGGATGTTGGACTTCGCGAGTTCGATGGCGTCGTCCCGGCCCTGGCCGTTCTCGCCGGCCTGGACGCGCTTGTAGTGGTTGTACACCGCGACCGAGAGGGCCTTCTTCGCGGGCTCCTGCCCGACGACGTAACCCTCGAGGAACTCGTAGATCTCGCGCGGCTTGGGGAGTTCCTCCCACCGCACCTCGGAGGTCTCGGCGAGCTCCTCCTCGATGATCTCGTTGCAGAGGTCGATGCACTCGTCGCAGATGTACACCCCGGGGCCTGCGATGAGCTTCTTCACCTGCTTCTGGCTCTTTCCGCAGAACGAGCACTTGAGCAGGTCGCCGCCATCACCGATGCGTGCCACGAGGTGCTTCCCCTTCGCCTGGGAGCGCTTGGTTCAGCGGCTCCTGGTGCCTCATATCCGACGGTACCTTGCCGGGCCCCCGGTTCGGGCCCCCCTTGGCGCGGTTCACATTGACGTGCACCGCGCCAAGGGCAGGTTCGGCGTCAGGCGGCCGCTGCGGCCGCGCTCTTGCGGGTCGACACGATCTGGTCGACCAGGCCGTACGCGAGAGCGTCCTCGGCCGTGAGGATCTTGTCGCGCTCGATGTCCTCGCGGACCTTCTCGATCGGCGTGGAGGAGTGCTTGGCCAGCATCTCCTCGAGCTGCTCGCGCATGCGCAGGATCTCGTTGGCCGCGATCTCCAGGTCCGAGAGCTGCTCGCGGCCCGTCTGCGACGACGGCTGGTGGATCAGCACCCGGGCGTGCGGCAGGGCCATCCGCTTGCCGGGGGTACCGGCGGCGAGCAGCACGGCCGCGGCGGACGCCGCCTGGCCCATGCAGACCGTCTGGATGTCCGGCTTCACGAACTGCATCGTGTCGTAGATGGCGGTCAGAGCGGTGAAGGAGCCACCGGGGCTGTTGATGTAGATGGAGATGTCGCGGTCCGGGTCCATCGACTCCAGGCACAGCAGCTGCGCCATGACGTCGTTGGCTGAGGCGTCGTCGATCTGGACCCCGAGGAAGATCACGCGCTCCTCGAAGAGCTTCGCGTACGGGTCGTACTCGCGCACGCCCTGGGAGGTGCGCTCGACGAAGCGGGGGACGACATAGCGGTTGTCCACCTGCGGGCCGGTGTAGAGGCCGCTCGCGGAGGCTGCGGGGAACTGGTTCATGGTCGTGTTCACCATCCTGGTGGCGTTCGGTGGGCTGGGGCTTCGGGGGGCGGCCGGGGCGCGGGCCCGGTGCCGGGGGCGTGGACCCCCGGCGGCCGGGCTCAGGCGCCGGTGCCGCCGCCGCCCGGAACGCCCGAAGCGGCGGAGATGATCTCGTCGATGAGCCCGTAGTCCTTGGCCTCCTCGGCCGTGAACCAGCGGTCGCGGTCGCCGTCGCGGATGATCGTCTCGACGGTCTGGCCGGAGTGGCGGGCGGTGATCTCGGCCATGCGCTGCTTGGTGCGCAGCAGGTACTCGGCCTGGATCTTGATGTCCGAGGCCGTGCCGCCGATGCCGGCCGAGCCCTGGTGCATCAGGATGTCGGTGTGCGGCAGGGCGAAGCGCTTGCCGGCGGCGCCGCCGGTGAGCAGGAACTGGCCCATGGAGGCGGCCATGCCCATGCCGATGGTGACGACGTCGTTCGGGATGTACTGCATGGTGTCGTAGATGGCCATGCCGGCCGTCACCGAGCCACCGGGGCTGTTGATGTAGAGGTAGATGTCCTTCTCCGGGTCGGCGGCCAGGAGAAGGAGCTGGGCCGTGATCTTGTTGGCGATGTCGTCGTCCACCTGCTGACCCAGGAAGATGATGCGCTCGCCGAGCAGCCGGCTGTAGACCTGGTCGCCGAGGCCTCCACCGATGGACGGCTCACCGGCGGCGTTAGGCATCAGAATCGTCACGTAATCCACCTGCTCGTCTCTGACGGCTGCGGCCGTCTCAGCGTCTTGGAACCTGGGGGCGGGGCGTTCCCCGCGGGCGGGTAGTCCCCTGCCCTCGTATTCATGGACCCTAACGCGCTGGTGGGCGGGCGCCATCCCGGTTCCCGAACTGTTCGCTGGCAGCGCAAGCTAGGGGGCGCGCGCCGGTATGAACACGCCCCGCGGATGTGCCGCCGGCACGGTCCGCGCCCGGTCGCCACACGGCTCCTCAGGAGACTCTGGCACTGCTCAGGCCCTGCCGGGACCCGCCGGGGGACGCGAACGGGCCCGGGCGCGCGTGTGCGCGGCTCCGGGCCCGTCACGGGGATCGGCGCCAGGGCGTGGGCTGCGCGGCTCGGCGCGCCCGTGTCCCGGCGGAGGCGGGAGGCTCAGGCCTCGGACTTCTCCTCGTCACCGGTGGCCGCGGCGGCGACCTCGGTGGCCTCCTCGACCTCGTCCTCGTCGTCGCTCATGTCGACGACCTCACCGTCGGTGTCCTTGACCGTCGAGGCCTCGACGACCGTCGCGAGGGCCTTGCCGCGGGCGACCTCGCCCACGAGCATCGGCACCTGGCCGCCCTCGACGACGGCCTGGGCGAACTGGTCGGGGGACATGCCGGAGGAGGCGGCGCGGCGCATGAGGTGCTCGGTGAGCTCCTCCTGGCTGACGTTGAGCTTCTCCCTGGAGACCAGCTCGTCGAGGACGAACTGGGTCTTGATGCCCTTGACCGCCTGCTCCTTGGTCTCGGCGTCGAACTCCTCCTCGGTCTTGCCCTGGATCTCCAGGTACTTGGCGAGGTCGAGGCCCATCTGGCCGAGCTGGTGGTGCTCCAGGTTGTGCTTGCGGGTGCGGATCTCGTCCTCGAGGAGCTTCTCGGGGACCGGGACCTCGACCAGTTCCAGGAGCTTCTCGAGCACGCGCTCCTGGGCCTGGGTGGCCTGGTCGTACTGCTTCGTGTTCTCCAGGCGCTTGCGGCTGTCGGCCTTCAGCTCCTCGAGGGTGTCGAACTCGCTGGCCATCTGGGCGAACTCGTCGTCCAGCTCGGGGAGCTCGCGCGCGGCGACCTGGGTCACCTTGACGGTGATCTCGGCGTCCTTGCCCTCGGCGGAGCCGCCCTTCAGCTGCGAGGTGAAAGTGGCCTCGCCGCCGGCCTCCAGGCCGGTCACGGCCTCGTCGATGCCGTCGAGGAGCTCGCCGGAGCCGATCGTGTACTGCACGCCGTCGGCGACGCCGTCCGCGAGGACCTCACCGTCGACCTTGGCCTCGAGGTCGATCGTCACGACGTCGCCGTCGGTGGCGGCGCGCTCCACCGGGGAGGTGGTGGCGAAGCGGGTACGCAGCTGGTCGACGGACTTCTCGACGTCCTCGTCGGAGACCTCGACGGCGTCGACCTCGACCTCGATGCCGGAGAAGTCCGGGATCTCGATGGTCGGGCGGACGTCGACCTCGGCGGTGAAGTTCAGCGTCTCGCCGTCCTTCAGCTCCGTGATGTCGACCTCGGGCTGGCCGAGCGGGTTGATCTCCGCCTCGTTGACGGCCTCGGTGTAGAACTTCGGGAGCGCGTCGTTGACGGCCTCCTCGAGCACCGCACCGCGGCCGAACCGCTGGTCGATGACGCGCGCCGGGACCTTGCCCTTGCGGAAGCCCTTGACCGTGACCTGCTGGTTGATCTTCTTGTACGCCGCGTCGAGGCTGTCCTTGAGCTCCTCGAAGGGCACCTCGACAGTGAGCCGAACCCGGGTCGGGTTCAGGGTCTCCACGGCGCTCTTCACGGTTCGGTCTCCTTGGTGGCTGAATTCTGGGGTTCTGCTGGGTCCACCACGGAGTGTCGTCCGGCGGCGGCGCAGCGGATCGGGCCCGGCGCTTCGGACGCTCGGTCAGACACACGGGCACACAGATTGCATAGTAACCGCAAGCGGGATCAGCCCCACAATGCGATCTTGACCAAGGCACGATCGCGATGTTGGTCGGGGTGGCGGGATTTGAACCCACGGCCTTCCGCTCCCAAAGCGGACGCGCTACCAAGCTGCGCCACACCCCGTCGGTGCGAACGTAGGGTACATGCCCCCAGGCAGTGGCCCGCCTCCTTTCCCGCGGGTCAGCCGGGGCACACGTCGCCGCTCGGGGCGGCGGGGGCACGGCCGGGGCAACGGGTGTGCGGCGGACGCCGGGAACCCGCTACGATGCTCTTCGTGCCGTGGCCACCACGACCTGCGGCGCGTTGCTTGCGGGCGTAGCTCAATGGTAGAGCCCTAGTCTTCCAAACTAGCTACGCGGGTTCGATTCCCGTCGCCCGCTCCACATGGCTCAGGGCCAGGTCAGAGGCTGATTCCTCTGCCTGGCCCTGATGCGTTCTGCGACCCTCGTTCGGCCCTACGTGCCCGTCGCGTGCCCGTTCCGATGAGGATCTTGCTTACGGGCCTGCTCGACGACGGCACTCACGGCCTGGCCGATCAGCCGCTCTCGCTCCGCTGTGGCGTGCTGGTAGATCAGCGCGGCGCGGGCGGAACTGTGGCCCATCCTGGTCATCAGCTCGCGTGTGCTCGCACCGGTCGCCGCAGCGAGGGTGTTCCCCGTGTGGCGGAGATCATGGAAGTGCAGCCCCTTGATTCCGGCCTGGTCACATGCCGTGCGCCACAGCTTGCCGAAGTGGTTCCGGCGAGGAGTCGCCTTCTTGGCGCCGATGAACACGCGACCGTCGGGACCCGGCTCGGCATAGATCGCGAGATGCGTCGCCAGGTCGGTCATGATCACTTCCGGGATGGCCACCGTGCGCCGGCCCGCCGCGCTCTTGGGCTCCTTGATCAGCCGCTTGCCACTGTGCAGCTCGGCGACGTTCCGGCGGACCCGGACCGTACCCGCGTCAAGGTCGAGATCCCGGCGGCGCAGGCCGATCAGCTCGCCCCAACGGAGCCCCGTGAAGGCCGCCAGGAGGACGAGAGCCCGGTAGCGGGGCTGGATCGCCCCGGCGAGTGCGTAGACCTCCTGAACCGTGGCCGTAGGCCGCTCAGGAGTGGGAACCACGCTCGCGCCCTTGACCCGGCAAGGGTTCCGCCGGATGAGCCGGTCCTCCACGGCCGTCATCAGCACGGCACGCATCAGGGCGTACGACTTGGCCACCGAGGAAGCGCCGGCACCCGCGTCCAGACGAGCAACCCGCCAGGCCCGGACCATCGCCGGAGTGATGTCGCCCAGGGCCACCCGGTCGAAGGTCGGGCCGAGATGGTTCCGCAGAAGTGACCGGTAGAGGTCCGCCGTCGAAGCGCTGATACCCCGCTCGGTGATCCAGGTCGCCGCGTACGCACCGAAGGACACCTTGGCAGCGTCCGGGTCTGTCCACTCCCCCGCCCTCAGCTCCGACTGCTTATCCGCAAGCCAGTCATCCGCTTCACGCTTCGTACGGAAAGTGTGCGGTGCAGGGCGGTCAACACCGTCGAGTCCGAGGTAGCGGACCTGGTACCGACCGGATGGCAGCTTGCGTACACGGCCGAACGACCGCTTCTTGCCCGCCATCAAGCCACGCTCCTCAGCCGCCGGACGGTCGGAGCAACGGTGTTGGCCTCGATGAACGCCGCAACGGCCTGCTCGGGGATGCGGACATGGCGCCCGACCTTCACGAAGGTGATCCGGCGTTCCTCGATGAGCCGCCGCGGGAACCGGACGGTGGTGCCGAGGAGTTCGGCGACCTGGTCCACGGTAAGCAGTCGGTCCATGGTCACCACTCCCCCGTCCCGTCAGCGGTCACGAGCTCGGCGCGGAGCTCCCGGCCCAGTTCGCGGTTCTGCCTGATCTCGTCGGCGATGGTCTGGGCGAGCCAGGATTCGCCGGGGCTGTGGCCGTGTCCGGCGTAGGTCCAGTGGGCGAGTGTCAGGGTGGAGCCCTCCTCGGTGTCGGGGTCGATGTCAGGGAGCCCGCGCGTTTGGCGTTCCTGGCGGGCGCGGTAGTCGGCGCGGACCTGGCGGAGCGCGCCGAGGGTGGTGGAGTAGCGGCGGGACTTGGTGGAGAAGTGGCCGCGGAAGCCGAGCATGTGGGACCAGCGCGCCAGCAGCCGGTCGGGGTAGTCGGGGTTGAGGTCCCAGCAGGCTTGGATGAGGCGGCGTGTGTGGTCGGGCAGGTCGAGGCGGTCCAGCTCGCGGAGCTCCCCGATGCGCCGGTCCACGGTGCCGGTCGTTTCGGCGGCCTTGGTGGCGTACTTGGCGACGTAGGCGGCCACGGCCTGTTCGGTCAGTTCCTCGTGCCCGAGGGCGCCGATGGGCTGGACGTCGACCTGGGTGCCCCAGCGCAGTTCGCGTTCCGGGTGGGTGCCGGCGGGCGGGACCAGGACCCGGACACGGGCGGCGGCGGCGCGGATCGCGTCGTCCAGGAGGGGGACGGTGGCCCAGCTTGGCGGTTCGGTGCCCGGCCCGTCCGGGCCGTCGAGGCGCACGACGGCGTGGAAGTGCACGGCGCCGCGCTTTTGGAACTCGGCGACCTTGCCGAAGGACACCCGGCAGGCGTCGGCCAGGGCGCGTTGGGAGAGTCCGGCGCGGGCGGCGATCTCCCTGCGCAGGTAGATCGTGAACCGCTGCCACAACTGCCCGGCGTGGTTGTTCCACAGCACCGCACCCGCGTAGTCGTACCGATCCGGGTCCAGCGCCGTGCCCAGGACGGGGTCGGTGTCGGCGTGGAGGGTGCCGCAGCGGCAGCGCCCGGCGGTGGGGCGGTTGTGGACCGGGCCGAAGGAGGGGGCGGTGAGGGTGGCGAACACCCGTGGGTGATCGCGCACGGTGGTGGGGACGTCCTTGCGTTCGTCGCCGGTGATCCCCGCCCGGATCAGGTGGTAGGTGTCCCCCGCATACGTCCACGCACACGAGGGACAGCGCGAAGCGCGGCGGTTGCCGCAGGCCACCCGTAACCGGCCGCCCGGCTCCGACTGCGTCGAGTACGCGTACAGGGTCTCGGCCGTCGTGCGGTCTTTGGTGATCGTCCAGCCCTGCAAGTGGATCGGGTCCGAGCAGCCACCGGTACGCCGGACCTGTTCACGCCAGCGCTCGAAGCCCGGTTGGTTGGCGACGCGGAGCAGGTCGACCAGGGTCAGCGGGTCCACCCCCACGGCGGCCGCGGTGCCGGCCACAGCAGCCGGGGCGACGGGAAGCATCGTCACCAGGACACCCCCGTCCCCCGGCACGAGGTGCAATCCGCACCCGGCATCGGCTCACCCGCAGCGACCTCGACCCAGACGAAACCCCAGCCGAAGCACTCACCACACACGGACGCGGAGGAGGCCGGGACGTCGGTGGCCGGGACCAGGACCGTCACGACGGTGTCGGCGGCGTTCACGCGGCCACCCCCTTGAGTTGGGCGGCGAGGCTGTCCACCAGCGTTTCCAGCGAGGCGACCCGATCGGCAAGCGCGGCCGTGCCGGTAGCACGGGTGAAGCCCAAGTCATCCGGGGTGGCGCGCAGGACCGCGCAGAGCAGCACCTGATACGAGGGGCCCGGATGCACCGCGCCGTTCTCCCAGCGCGACATCTGCACCTTCAGCGAGGACTCCGCAGCGATCTCCCAGCCCCAGTGCCCGGCCAGCAGTAACAGCGCCCGGACGACCTTGTGCTGAGACCAGCCACGCGCCAGCCGTGCACGACCCAGCGGAGTGTCCGGAGCCCGCAGCGGCACCCGAGCAGGCTGCACAGGGGCGACAGGCGTATCCGTGAGCGGAACGATGGATGCGGTCACGCGGCCACCGCCTCAACCGAGGCGGACACGGGCTTGCCGGTCTCCCAGACGAACGGCACGGCCACCGGGCAGCGTTCGCGATCCTCGGTGTCGTGGACCAGGACGCCGAGGCCGTCCACCTTCATCCAGCCCCAGCCGGACACTGATGCGCCGCAGGACATGCAAGGCGAGGGAACACCCTCGGCGACCTCGGTACGGGACAACGGAGCGGACAAGGGCGCCGGGTGCGAAACGACGAGCGTCGCGGGCATGATGGAAGCTCCCTTCAAGGGGACGAAGGGGGCGGCGAATCTGCTTGGCGGTAGGAGCGCCGCCCCCGGGGTCAGATCAAAGCCTGTCTAACTTCTCTTGTGTTACCTAGATTAGTTGGATCGTGGCGCAACGCAAGGGCTTTGACCGACGGGGGAAGATTTCTTTAGATCACTTAGGTAACCTGGGTTTGTGACTGTGAGCCCAGACGACCCACGCAGCGCATACGCGCAGGTAGCCGACGACCTCCGGCGGAGGATTGCCACCGGGGTTGTCAAGGCCGGGCAGCGGCTCGACGGAAACGCCAAGTTGGCCGAGCAGTACGGCGTTGCAGCCATGACCGTTCGGCATGCGCTCGACATCCTCCGCGACGAGGGCCTGATCGTGAGTCAGCAAGGTCGCGGGACCTTTGTCGCCAACGATCCGCCTGGCGAGGAGGCATCCCCAAGGGATCAACAGATGGCGGACGAGCTTACGGAGATCAAGGCCGCCTTGGAACTGATCAACTCGCGGCTCGATCGCCTCGAACATCAGGTTCGCGACCGCGCCTGACAGAGGAAGCCAGTCGGTCAACACGCTGACTGGCTTCAGTGAGCTTCTTGCGGATCTCGTGCAGTTCGACCAATAACCGTGCCCTGTCCGCGACCCTCACGTAAGTCTTCCCCCTCTCAGAATGTCGTGATCAGCCCAGCTTCATGTGTGCGGCGAGTCGCCGAATTTCCTCGGTGCGCGCGTGCCTGTCCGTGGAGCGCAGATCGTCGACGAGGTTCCGGGCAACCGGCCGGTTTCGCACATGTTGCGGCGCGATCGAGTCGGCCCGCAGGATCGCTTCAGCCGCAGGCGCCGCCTTGCGGTTCATCATGTGGCCGGCGGCAGTGCAGACCCAGAAGTGAGACTGCCGCTCGCCAGAGGCAATGCGCATGACATCAACCAGCTCGGCACGCGAGGAAACGTCACGAGGGTGGCCCAACTCCAAGCTGACCTCCACCGAGTGAATCTCCGTGTTGACCGCGTTGAACTGCGTCTGGAAGACGTTCCCGTCATCGGGCAGCCCGGTCGCGACCTGCCGCGCCTCGGCAAGGTGCGACTCGGCCTCAGCTCGGTGCCAGAGACGAGACCACGCAACGGCCGCCCGAAGGTGCATCGCACCCCAGAGAGCGCGGACAGGCTCATCCCCCGCAGCCATGTGCGGTTCGAGATCATCCAGAGCGCGACGAGCCATGTCCCGCGCCGCATTCAGCTCTCCCTCATGGAGCCAGACGCCGCAAAGGTCCCATCGGGCGGCAGCCTGAAGGACCGGGGACTCTGCGCGCTCGGCGGCTACCAGCTCTCGCTGGACAGCGCTCCACCCGAGGTCATGATGGCCAAGGAGGTTCGAGGAGACGCGGGCCATGTGACTGGCGCGAAGCATCAGAGCCTCCGCCTGTCCCACATCGTCACCCGTGACCGCGTCGCACAGAACGATCAGGTCCCGGAGGATCTGCGGGAGGACATCGCCAAGCGCCGTGAACTTGGCGTCCTGCCTCAGCTGCTCCGCTGCCGCCACCCGACTTACGAGATCTGGGAGGGTCGGAAGCTCGGTCGTGGCGATGAGAGCGGCGCCACCGGGCATCGTGGCTTGCTGGAGGGCGAGGCGGAGACCGGGGATGGAGGCATGTCCGGAGTCCAGCTCGGAGGTTTCGTGACGGTAGGGCTGCCCCGTCAGCTCTATGACCTCCACGCCCAGCACTTCCGCGAGCTGCCCCAGAATGCTCATGCGGTCGAGAGGCAGTCGTCCTGTTTCGACCTTGGAGACCCAGCTCACAGAGCGATCAACGGCGGCGGCCAGTTGAGCTTGGTCCCAGCCGATTCGGCGCCTTGCCCTCGCTACGCGCTGTCCTGTGCTCAGATCCGCCCCCATCATGGGACTCCTTTCGACACCTCGAAGGTACCCAGCCCATAGGGGGGCACTGTCAGTAAAAGTGACAGTGGACGCCGCGAACGCCCTTTGGGCGCAGACGAGTTACAGGTTTCTCTACCTCGATCAAGTGCTCGCTTCGCTCGCCGATGATCCCGGCCTCCTGGAACTGCAAGCAGTCTGATTCAGAGATCAGAGGTGCCGCGCACAGCGCGGCGGCGCCGGCCGGACGCCGCCGCCCGGCTCCCTCCATGTCTCCGCCACCGGGACCGCGCGTCGTCGCCCGCCCGCGCCCACAAAGGGGCGAAAGACCAGGCCGGGGCTAGGGACAGTGCGACAACCACAGGTAAGAACAGGACCGTGGCCAGGGCGGTCGGCTCCGCGGCTTTACGCAGCCACCATGGGGCGAGCCTCGAAGATCGGGGGCCCACATCGGGCTATTGCGGGCAGGTCCAGAGACTGCCCGAGTCGCGGGAAGCTTACGGGCCCCCGATCTCTCGCCCCATGGCAGCTCCAGCCCAAAGCCGCTCCCGCCGACCTCAGGGGAGAGGACCGCGCCAGCCTGGTGCGACCTAATGGCTGGCCTGCGTCTCAGCACCTACCGCTCGCGTGCTCCTGCGGAGGATAATCGCACGACGGGCAGTCGACACCGCCAGGAGCGCGAACCAGGCGCCTCCCACGCACGGCCCAAGGAGATCCCACCAGTCCAGGACGGGCTCCGCAAGGATCCTCGCTACCCACCAGACGTCATAGGAAACGATGCCGGTTAGCGCCGAGGCTACGAGAGCTGTCGTCCACCAACGCTCAGGCCATCCCTTGCTCACGTTCCCCCCAGCCACAACCGCGGATGCCGACACTCCCAGTGTGCCGTGCCCGCTGCGTGCCCGATCCAGCGGGACGTAACGGGGATTCAAGGGGAACAGCAGCGCCAACCGCGCTCCAGCCCAGATCGGGGGCTTGCCAGGTCAGCCACCATCCGCATCCGGCGTCTTCCAAACTAGCTACGCGGGTTCGATTCCCGTCGCCCGCTCCAGGTGGCTCAGGGCCAGGCCGGAGGAGGAATCCTCGGTCTGGCCCTGACGCGTTCCACGAACCGCGCACGGCCTTGCACGCCTGTTGCGTGCCCGTTCGCACGGGCCCCGAACGTGCCCACCCGCACCGCCCGGGTGGGCGCCCCGAGTCCACCACGGCTCCGGTGCCGGGCGGCACCGGTTCGCCCTCGAACGAGGCGGCAGCGAGCGTCGGCCCGCCCACGGACACGCACCGGCGTGAGCCGCCCCCGCTCGGTACGAGATCCCGCCGCATCCGTGTCGACCCGGCAGAAGCCGGGCAGGCGGGACCGATGAGCCTTGACCGGAAGAAGACAAGACGAGCGAAATGCGCTCAGAATCTGATCGCGTTGATCGAGTCCGCCAGCGAGTCCAGAAAGTTGTCGATCGCCGGCGCCATACCGGTCGAGGCGAGGAAGAAGCCGAAGAGCGCCGCGACTATCGCGGGCCCGGCCTTGATCGAACCGCCACGGATCATCACCACGAGGATGATCGCCAACAGCAGCACCACAGACAGTGAAATGGCCACAACTGATCACACCCTCGGTCGGTCCGCCTTGCCCACCGGGAGGCATACGGCCCCGCACACCCCCCGCCCCACCATCGTGCCACCAACAGCCGGGCCGCGGTGACCGCCTGACGGATCATCGGCGCATGGATCGGATCACATCACGATGCGCCGACGGGTGGGCGGCGGCGCGTCACCGCTTACTGCTACCCGGCGGTGCGAAATGCACACATGCGGGTCACAGGAAATTCGGACAATACCGGTGAGGAAATTCGCCGATGACTCGAGCTTCGACATTTCGCCCCGTTTAAGCGGGATTAATTGGGGCATATCGGACGTTTGACGGTCGTGTCGGTGACGAATACAGGAGATCTTCCCGGTGGGTTTTACGAATTCCATTGGACCCGGTTAGGGTGCCTCGAATGTTCCACGCTCCGAATGGATTGCAGAGGGACCGCGTCCCCGACGCCTCCCGTGAGCCGGAGCCCCTCCCAGGGAGGACAGCGACGGCCGAAGCGACACCGCCCGCCCCACCGGAACCGGCGGCGCAGGAGGCACCGGCGGCGCAGGTCAAGAGACGCGACGCCTACTTCGACAACGCCAAGTACCTCGCCATCGTGCTGGTGGCGGTGGCGCACGCGTGGGAGCCGGTGATGGACGGCAGCCGCGCCACCAGGGCGGCGTACATGTTCGTCTACACCTTCCACATGCCGGCGTTCATCATCATCTCCGGCTACTTCTCGCGGAGTTTCCAGGCCCGCCCCGACCAGCTGAAGCGGCTGGTCAGCGGTGTCGTGGTGCCGTTCTTCGTCTTCGAGGCCGCCTACACGCTCTTCAAGCGGTGGGCCGACGACGACCCCGACTACCCCTTCAGCCTGACCGATCCGCTGTACCTCACGTGGTTCCTGATCGCGCTGTTCGTGTGGCGGCTGTCGACGCCGCTGTGGCGTTCCATCAAGTATCCGCTGGCGGTGGCCCTGGTCATCGCGTCGCTCGGCTCGCTCACCCCGGGCATCGGTCAGGACCTCGACCTCCAGCGCATCCTGCAGTTCCTGCCGTTCTTCGTGCTGGGTCTGTCGATGCGGCCGGAGCACTTCCAGATGCTGCGGCGCCGGGAGGTGCGGCTGCTGGCGCTTCCGGTGGTCGCGGGCGCGGCGGTGTTCACCTACTGGGTGGCGCCGGACGTACGGATGGGCTGGTTCTACCGCTCGACCAGCGCCGAGGAGCTGGACGCGCCGTGGTGGGCGGGTCCGCTGATGACCTTCGGGCTGTTCGGCTGCGCGCTGCTGCTGACAGCCGCCTTCCTCGCCTGGGTACCGCGCCGCAGGACGTGGTTCACCGTGCTGGGCGCGGGCACCATCTGCGGCTACCTGCTCCACGGCTTCCTGGTGAAGTCCCTGGACTACCTGGGACTGGTGGCCCAGTACCCGTGGCTGGCGGAGCCGGCCGGGGAGATCGCGGTCACGCTCGTCACGGCCGCGGCCGTGACGCTGTTCTGCACCCCGCCGGTGCGACGTGCGCTGCGGTTCGCGACCGAGCCCGAACTGTCGTGGGCGTTCCGACGGGACGTCACCCGGCTGTCAGGCCGAGCAGCCGCCTCATCGTCGCGTACTTGGCGGTGAGCCGGGCCCGGGTCGGTTCGTCGAGCAGGGCGAGCCGGTCCGGATCGGCGTTGTGGGCCAGGTCTGCCTCCTTGACGAGACGGGCGCCCGGTGTGGCGAGGATGCGCCGGGCGTACGACTCGGCGTCCTCCCCCGGGCGCTTGGTCATGGCGTCCACCAAGTCCTTCACCTGTTGCGGGAGTTCGGCTGCGGCCAGCCATTCCCGCGACAGCGCGTCGTCCTCGATCGCGTCGTGCAGCCAGGCGGCGGCGATCTGCTCGTCGGTGCCGCCCCGCGTCCTCACTCCGTCCGCCACCGCCCGGATGTGCTCGGCGTAGGGCCGTCCTGCCTTGTCCGTCTGGTGCGCGTGGGCGTCCCGGGCGATCGCCTCGACCTGGTCGAGCGTGAGTTTGGCCATACGCCCGACTCTACGGGCGCCCCGCCGACCGGGCGTCACGGCTCCCGGCGGATCAGCAGCAGGGCCCGGTCGTCGTTGACGTCCTTCGCCACGGCCTCGATGAGGTGCCAGGCGGCCCCCTCGAAACCCGTCGCCACATAGCGGTCGGCCTCGCCGGTGAGCCGGTCCATGCCCTCGGCGATGTCCCGGTCGTTCGCCTCGACGAGCCCGTCCGTGAAGAGCATCAGCACGTCGCCTGGGCGCAGAGTGCCCTTGACCGGGTCGAACTGGGCGCCCTCGTACACTCCGAGCAGCGGGCCCTCCGCGGCCTGCTCCTCCCAGCGGCCGGAGCCCGCGTGGAGCTGGAGTGCCGGCAGATGGCCGGCGGAGAGCAGTTCGTAGTCGCCGGAGTCCAGGTCGAGCACGAGGTGGACGGAGGTCGCGAAGCCCTCGTCCCAGTCCTGGCGCAGGAGATAGCCGTTGGCGGCGGTGAGGAAGCCGTGCGGGGGGAGGGAGCCCAGGAGCCCGCCGAAGGCGCCGGACAGCAGCAGGGCGCGCGACGCGGCGTCCATGCCCTTGCCGGAGACGTCGGTGAGGACGACTTCGAGGGTCCGGCCGCCGTTGGTGCGGGCGGCGACGACGAAGTCTCCCGAGAACGACTGGCCGCCGGCCGGGCGGAGGGCCATCTCGCGGTGCCAGCCCTGCGGCAGTCGCGGCAGTGCGCTCTGTACCCGGATCCTCTCGCGCAGGTCGAAGAGCATCGTGCCGCCCCGCCGCCAGGGCACCCCGACACGGGCACGGAACTGGGCGATGAGCAGACCGAAGAGTCCGCAGGCGGCCACCACCAGCACCGTCCCCGGGGTGACCCGGGCCGGACCTTCCGTGTAGGGGCCGAGTACGAGTGACTCGACGATCAGCGCCAGGGCCGCGGCCGCGTACAGACCGAGCAGGCTCGCGGGCCGCAGCAGCAGTCCTCCCGCGACGATCGGCAGGACGAGGGCGGCCGGCGTGCACCAGACCGGCATGAGGATGGTGCCCCAGGCGATGGCCGGGACCGTCAGCAGGAGCCCGGCCAGCGCGATCCAGTCGGAGCCGTCGCCGCGGAAGTAGTCGACCCCGGACCTGCGCAGCGTCGTGCGGGCCCGGTGCGTGGCTTTGCGCATCCGGGCCGTGTACGAGTCCGCTGCGCCACGTGCCATCGTCGGCGACCCTATCCACACCCTCGTCCGGCGTGGAGGGGGACCCCATGACATTGCGTTCGAAATCGGGTCGCGACGGGACGCGGTGCCCTGGTAGGCATGGCGCATGACGACTGAACTGCGGGTACTCCGTCGCGAGGAGTGGGACCGGTGGTACGGGAGGCTGGAGCTCGCCTTCGGCGGCGTCCCGGAGTCCCCGTCGGAACGCGAGCTCTGGAACGAACTCACGGAGTGCGAGCGTTCGATCGGCGTGCGGGACGGCGGAGAATGGGTCGGCACGGCAGGGGCGTTCTCCTTCCGGGTGTCGGTCCCGGGCGGCGCCTTCGTCCCCGCCGCCGGGGTCACGATGGTGAGTGTGGCCGCCACCCACCGGCGGCGCGGGGTGCTCACGTCGATGATGCGTCGCCAGCTGGACGACGTCCGCGCGCTGGGTGAGCCGCTGGCGCTGCTGACGGCCTCCGAGCCGGAGATCTACGGCCGGTTCGGATACGGCATCGCGACCCACCAGCTGAATCTGGAGATCGACACCGTGCGTGCGCGGATCACCGCGCCGCCCGGGACGGACGACGTGCGGCTGCGGTTCGCCCCGGCCGCGGAGTCGGCGGAGGCGTGCGAGGCGCTGTACCGGAGCACGCTCGGCTCACGGCCCGGGATGCTCGCGCGCACCCCCGGCTGGGAGCGGCTTCCGCTGCTCGACCCGCCCGCCCTACGCCAGGGCGCCTCGGCGATGCAGTGCGTCCTCGCCGAACGGGACGGCGAGGTCGTGGGCTACGTCCGCTTCCACAACAAGCCGGATTGGGACGCCTCGGGGCCGAACGGCTCGATCCTGCTGCGGGACATCGACGCGCTGGACCCGGCTGCGTACGCGGCGCTGTGGCGCTTCCTCTTCGGCATCGACCTGACGTCGCGGATCCGGGCGCGCAACCGGCCGGTGGACGACCCGCTGCTGCATCTCGTCTCGGACGTCCGGCGCTGCGGCGTCCGGGTGCGGGACTCGCTGCACGCCCGGCTGGTCGACGTGGGGGCGGCACTGGAGGCTCGGACGTACCGGACGCCGGTGGACGTGGTGTTCGAGGTCGAGGACGCGTTCTGCCCCTGGAACGAGGGCCGTTGGCGCCTCTCGGGGGACGCCAAGGGCGCGTCGTGCGAGCGCGCGGCGGGCCCGGCCGATCTGTCCCTGGACGTACGGGAGCTGGGCGCCGCCTACCTGGGCGGCGTGACGCTTTCGTCCCTGGCGGGGGCCGGCCGGGTACGCGAACTGCGCGGTGGCGCGCTGGCGGAGGCGTCGACGGCCTTCGCCTCCGACGTGGCGCCCTGGCTGCCGCACGGCTTCTAGTCCCGGGTCGGGCGACGTTCGCCCCGTCGCGACGGCCTGCGCGGAGACTCGCTGCGTCGTCGGAGTCATCCTCGTACTGGACGTACTCGGATGACTCCGACGACGCAGCGAGCGTGCGTGCGTGCCAGGCGTCGCGGGCCAGGAGGGACTTGCCCAACACGCCCTGGACCCCGTGCACGGGACAGCCCTCAGGCGGGCTGGCAGCCGGGGCACCAGAAGAGGTTGCGGGCGGCGAGACCGGCGGTGCGGATCTCGCCGCCACAGACATGGCAGGGCAGCTGTGCCCGGCGGTACACGTAGACCTCGCCTCCGTGGTCGTCGACGCGCGGCGGCCGGCCCATCGCCTCCGGAGTGTGCTCGGGCCGGACGGTGTCGATGCGGTTGTTCCGTACGCCCTCGCGCATCAGGCCGACCAGGTCCTCCCAGAGGGCGTTCCATTCCCGCTCGGTGAGATCCCTGCCCGCGCGGTACGGATCGATGCCGTGCCGGAAGAGGACTTCCGCTCGGTAGACGTTACCGACGCCCGCGACGACCTTCTGGTCCATGAGCAGGCCGGCGATCGTCGTGCGGGAACGGGAGATCCTCGCCCAGGCGCGCTCGGGGCCGTCGGCGGGCCGCAGCGGGTCGGGGCCCAGCCGCGCGTGTATCGCGGCCTTCTCGCCGTCCGTGATCAGGGCGCAGGCCGTGGGGCCCCGCAGATCGACGTACGACCCGGTGTTGGCGAGCCGCAGGCGCACGGTGTCGGTGGGCGGCGGCGCGGGCGCGTCGCCGAAGTCCACCTTGCCGAACAGGCCGAGGTGGATGTGGATCCACTCACCGCCGTCAAAGCCGCCGAAGCCGAGGAAGAGGTGCTTGCCGTGGGCCTCGGTGCGCTCGAGGGCCGTGCCGTCGAGCAGCGCCGCGGAGTCGGCGAACTTGCCCTGCGGACTGGTGACCCGCACGGACCGGCCGCCGAACCGTTTCCGGTAGTCGGCGGCCAGTCGGTGGATGGTGTGCCCTTCGGGCATCAGGCGGTCGGCTCCTGGGGGTGGTGGGCCGGGATCGGGGGGAGCTCGCCGGTGGCCTCGTACCGCTCGAGCATCTCGATGCGGCGGGTGTGGCGCTCCTCGCCCGAGTACGGGGTCTTGAGGAAGGCCTCGACGAAGGTGGTGGCCTCGTCGGTCGTGTGCATCCGGGCACCGACCGCGATGACGTTGGCGTTGTTGTGCTCACGCCCAAGGGCGGCGGTCTGCACGCTCCAGGCCAGCGCGGCCCGGACGCCCTTGACCTTGTTCGCGGCGATCTGCTCGCCGTTGCCGGAGCCGCCGATCACGATGCCGAGGCTGCCGGGGTCGGCGACGGTCCGCTCGGCGGCGCGCAGGCAGAACGGCGGGTAGTCGTCCTGGGCGTCGTAGACGTGGGGGCCGCAGTCGACGGGCTCGTGGCCGTGGGCCCTGAGCCACTCGACAAGGTGGTTCTTGAGTTCGAAGCCGGCATGGTCGGAGCCGAGGTAGACGCGCATGGTCCGAGTGTGGCACGCGCGAGGCGGGGCAGCCGTCAGCGGGGTCCGGCGACGGGCCCTGTCGGATGAACCGCTCGACTGCGGAGAGCGATGATGCGACGTGCCCGTCACCACGATCGGCAGCCAGGTGTTCCTTACCGACGGAACGACGGAACGACGGACTGACGGGGCATCCGCTCGAACGCTCGGGCTCGCCACCCGAGCGAACCGCACACGCAGGGAATCGCCCCCCAACCCCCGGCCGACGCTCACGAAGGCAGGCACGAACGCCGGTGACCCGGCCTCTCCCAGCCTTCCGACGGTCTCAAGGGGCTGACACCGACCGCCGTCGCTCCCGCTCCGGGCCCGGCGGCGGGAACGGCACCCGACGGAACGAGGGGTGTCCCGCGCTTTCGTGCGGGGCACCCCTCGTCTTGTGCGGTCACCGTCCGCCGTGCGGAACCGACCCGGTGCCCGACCCGCCGTCGGCCTCGGACGCGGGACGGCGCCGGACGTCGGGGGCGCTCAGCCCCGGCGGCCGAGGAGCTTCCAGGCGGCGGGCAGCGCGCCCATCGCGAGCGCGGCCTTGAACGCGTCGCCGATCAGGAACGGGGTGAGGCCGGCCGCCACGGCCTGGGGCAGCGTCATGCCGGTGGCGAGCGCCAGGTACGGCACGCCGATCGCGTAGATGATCGCGGAGCCGAGCACCATCGCGCCCGCGGTACGCAGGACGGAGCGGTCCGCGCCGCGCCGGGCGAGGGCACCGACGACGGTGGCGGCGACCAGCATGCCCAGGATGTAGCCGAGCGACGGCATGGCCCAGCCGGAGGACGCCTCGGCGAACCAGGGCATGCCCGCCATTCCGGCGAGGGCGTACAGGGCGAGCGAGAGGAAGCCGCGGCGAGCGCCGAGCGCGGTACCGACCAGCAGGGCGGCGAAGGTCTGGCCCGTGACCGGGACCGGGGAGCCCGGCACGGTGACGGAGATCTGCGCGGCGACACCGGTGAGCGCGGCGCCGCCGACGACCAGGGCCACGTCCACCGCGGACTTGGCGCGCGATGCGGGCAGCAGATCGGCGAGGACCAGCCCCGGGCGGGGGGCGGAAGCGGCAGCAGTGCTCATCGGGACTCCGGGTACGAGGGCGGTGACGCCGTGGTGGGCGTTGACGTCGTTGTGGACATGGCGACGTTAGCCCAGCGGTGAACGACCGATCACCGTCAGTCGACGACAAAGGCCCACGACGCCGCATGGTGGAGTTCACACAAATTGATGACGGCAAGCGCTGGAAGCGCGTGATGCTCATCACTCAGGTGGTGGAGCATCGACGCCGTTTTGGTGAAGCGGGCGAGGCGCGGAGAGACTGTAGGGTCTTGCCAAAATCCAGCAAAGCCGAGAGCCCCGAGCACATGCGCGACGCACCGCCCGGCCTGGGTACTGATCTCATGATGGTCCTCAACCGCTGCCGACCTCGCCGCCACGCGGAACTTCGGTGGCGCTCGCCGGGATCGCGGCCGTGCTCGTGTTGATGCTCGGCGACCAGGCCACCCGGCCCCAGGTGCCGTGGTCGGCCGCGGCGACGGCGCTGGTGCTGCTGGTGGCGGGACTACGGGAGTTGCGCGACATACGGGCGAGCCGTGTGCAGTTCTTCACATTGCGTGAGCATCTTGTCCGTATAGCGGACATCAATGCTCGGTGATCGGTACTCCCCCAGACTATGGGCCACTCCCCCATCCGCTCATGAACAGGCACACCCATGTCTCGGACCTCGGCGCCCGAACCCGCCGGCCCGCAAGCCGGCTCGTCGCTCGCCCACGGCCTCAAGCAGCGCCATCTGTCGATGATCGCCCTCGGCGGGGTGATCGGCGCCGGCCTCTTCGTCGGCTCCGGTGCCGGTATCGCCGCCGCCGGCCCGTCCATCGTCATCGCCTACGCCGCGTCCGGCCTGCTCGTCATGCTCGTGATGCGCATGCTCGGCGAGATGTCCGCGGCGAACCCGGCCTCCGGCTCCTTCTCCGTGCATGCCGAGCGGGCGCTCGGCCCCTGGGCGGGCTTCACCGCGGGCTGGTCGTTCTGGGTGCTGCTGTCCGTCGCCGTCGGCCTGGAGGGCATCGGCGCGGCGAAGATCGTCAGCGGCTGGCTGCCCGGAACCCCGGAATGGGCCTGGGTCGCGCTGTTCATGCTGGTGTTCTGCGGCACCAACCTGGCGGCGGTACGCAACTTCGGCGAGTTCGAGTTCTGGTTCGCCGCACTCAAGGTCGGCGCGATCACGCTCTTCCTGATCCTCGGCGGCCTGGCCATCCTCGGCGTGCTGCCGGGGACGGAGGCGCCCGGCACCGCCAACCTCACGGGCGGCGGAGGGTTCCTGCCGCACGGGGCGGAGGGGCTGGTCATCGGACTGCTCGCGTCGGTCTTCGCATACGGCGGCCTGGAGACGGTGACCATCGCGGCGGCCGAGTCCGAGCACCCGGTCCAGGGTGTCGCCCGAGCCGTGCGCACCGCGATGTGGCGGATCGCGCTCTTCTACATCGGCTCCATGGCGGTCATCGTCACGCTCGTGCCGTGGGACGACCCGGACGTCGCCAACCCCGACAAGGGCCCGTACGTCACCGCGCTGAACCACCTCGGCATCCCCGGCGCCGGTCCCGTGATGCAGATCGTCGTGCTGGTGGCGCTGCTGTCCGCGATGAACGCCAACATCTACGGCGCCTCCCGTATGGCGTACTCCCTGGTCGCGCGAGGCCAGGGCCCGCAGGCGATCGGCCGGGTCTCGGGCGGGGTGCCGCGGATCGCGGTGCTGGTCTCCTCCGTCTTCGGCTTCCTGTGCGTGCTGCTCAGCTACTGGCGTCCGGACGACGTCTTCCCGTGGCTGCTGAAGATGATCGGCGCCGTCATCCTCGTCGTCTGGCTGTTCATCGCGGTCTCCCAGCTGGTGCTGCGGCGTCGCACGGAGCGCGATGCCCCCGAGAAGCTCGCGGTGCGGATGTGGCTGTTCCCGGTGCTGACCTGGGTCGCCATCGCGGGCATGCTCGCCATCTTCATCCTGATGCTGCGCCAGCCCGGCACCCGTGACCAGCTGATGGCGACCGGTCTGATGACGCTGGTGCTGGCCGCCTCCGGCGCGGTGATGCAGCGCAGGCGCAGGGCCGGGCGCGAGAACGGCGCGACGGGCGGCCCCGGCGGCGCCGGGACCGCCGAGCGGGACACGGTGCCCGCGGCGGAGGCCGCCGAGTACTGAGCGGGAGCCGTCCACGGCACAGGACCCCCGGACCCGGAAGGGCCGGGGGTCCTCGCGCGTGCGGAGCGGGGGGCGGCCTCGGGCGCACGGCCCTCGGCACACCGGCGGACCGCACGGGCGGCCCGTGACGTACGCGCGGACGATGACGCCCGCCGGACTGCGGGAGGTCGCGCCGTACGCACGGTGGCCATGACCTGGCGCCGATTCCGCCGGGCCTCGCCCCGTCGCGACGCCCGACGCGGCACCGGGTCGAAGGACTGATCACGTCGCGACTCCTCCTGCTGCTAACCTGCAATTGCGAACTAGTTGCAATAAGCAGTCGGAGGGCTCGGACATGGCCATGTACACGCTTCCTGAACTTCCGTACGACTACGCGGCCCTGGAGCCGGTGATCAACCCGCAGATCATCGAGCTGCACCACGACAAGCACCACGCCGCCTATGTCAAGGGCGCCAACGACACCCTCGAGCAGCTGGCCGAGGCGCGCGACAAGGAAGCCTGGGGCTCGATCAACGGCCTGGAGAAGAACCTCGCGTTCCACCTCTCCGGCCACATCCTGCACAGCATCTACTGGCACAACATGACCGCGCCCAAGGAGGGCGGCGGCGGCGAGCCGCTGGCCGCGGACGGTGTCGGCGAGCTGGCGGATGCGATCACCGACTCCTTCGGCTCCTTCGCCAAGTTCAGGACCCAGCTGTCGAAGGCCGCCGCGACCACCCAGGGCTCGGGCTGGGGCGTGCTCGCCTACGAGCCCGTCAGCGGCCGGCTGATCGTCGAGCAGGTCTACGACCACCAGGGCAACGTCGGCCAGGGCTCTGTGCCGATCCTGGTCTTCGACGCCTGGGAGCACGCCTTCTACCTGCAGTACAAGAACCAGAAGGTGGACTTCATCGACGCCATGTGGGGCGTCGTCAACTGGCAGGACGTGGCGAAGCGCTACGCCGAGGCCAGGGACCGCACCCCGCTGATCACGCCGTGACCCCGGCCCCGTCACGGCCGTAGGCCGTCCTGCTCGTGATCGTCTTCTCAACCCTCACCGGCAGGCGGAAAGAAGAAGGACCCCCGCGGATGGGGCACCTCCCGGGCAGTGCTCCGGGGGTGTGACTCGCGGGGGTCCTTCCCTTTCCGGCCAGGGGCGGGTGCGTCAGGAGAAGTCGGGACCCTTCGTCCGGGTGCGCTTGATCTCGTAGAAACCCGGGATCGACGCCACCATCAGCGTGCCGTCCCACAGCCTGGCCGCCTCCTCGCCCTTGGGCGCCGGGGTGACGACGGGGCCGAAGAACGCGATCTGCCCCCCGTCCGCGCCCGGCACCGCGATCACGGGCGTGCCGACGTCCTGGCCGACCTTGGAGATGCCCTCGTCGTGGGAGGCGCGCAGCTCGGCGTCGTAGGCGTCCGAACCGGCGCAGTCCGCGAGCCCGGCCGGCAGGCCGACGGCCTCCAGTGCCTCCAGGACCACCTCGGACGTGATCCCGCGGCCCTCGTTGTGGATCCGGGTGCCGAGGGCGGTGTAGAGGGGGCCGACGACCTCGTCGCCGAACTTCTGCTGAGCGGCGATCACGACGCGCACGGGACCCCAGGCGTTCCTCATCGCCTCCCGGTACTCCTCGGGAAGCTCGTCCAGCCGGTCCTCGTTGAGCACCGCCAGGCTCATGACGTGCCAGCGGACCTCCACCGGCCGCACCTTCTCCACCTCGAGCATCCAGCGGGAGGTCATCCAGGCCCAGGGGCACAGCGGGTCGAACCAGAAGTCGGCGGGGGTCCTGTCGTCGGACATGTCACTCCTCGTACTCGTGATGGGCGCGCGCTCCGGGGACTGAACACCGGCGCTCGCCGACCGCATTCCCCTGTGCCCCCGGTCACGACCGCGTGCGAGGATCGGCCCTGTCCGAACGAGACACGAAGGAGTGGACGTGCCCGGAGAGAATCTGTCCCGCGACGAGGCCCGCACCCGGGCCGAGCTGCTGTCGGTCGACGGGTACGAGGTCTTCCTCGACCTGCGGTCCGCGACCGCGGGGAGCGAGGAGGCGCAGCCGCGGACGTTCCGCTCGGTCACCACGATCAGGTTCCGGCGCACCGGCGAGGGCGACAGTTCCTTCGCCGATCTCGTCGCCCCTTCGGTGAACGCGGTGACGCTGAACGGCCGCGAGCTCGACCCGGCCGAGGTCTTCGACGGCTCCAGGATCGCCCTGAGCGGCCTGCAGACCGAGAACGTCCTGGTGGTGGACGCGCAGTGCGCGTACAGCCGGACCGGCGAGGGCCTGCACCGGTTCGTCGACCCGGAGGACGGCGAGGTCTATCTGTACACGCAGTACGAGCCCGCCGACGCCCGGCGGGTCTTCGCCGACTTCGAACAGCCGGACCTGAAAGCCCCGTTCCGATTCGAGGTGGCCGCGCCCGAGGACTGGACGGTCTGGAGCAACGGTGCGGTCGAGTCCCGGGAGGGCGGGACCTGGCGGTTCGCGGAGACCAAGCCGATCTCCACCTACATCACGGCCGTAGTCGCCGGTCCCTACCACCACGAGTCCGACCTCTACACCCGCACCCTCGACGACGGGCGGACGCTGGAGATCCCGCTCGGCGCCATGTGCCGCAGGGGTCTGGCCAAGCACTTCGACGCGGACGACATCTTCCTGGTCACCAAGCAGGGCCTGGACTTCTTCCACGACCACTTCGACTACCCGTACCCCTTCGGGAAGTACGACCAGGCGTTCGTGCCCGAGTACAACATCGGCGCGATGGAGAACCCGGGCTGTGTGACCTTCCGGGAGGAGTTCGTCTTCCGGGGCAAGGTGACGCAGGCGTCCTTCGAGCGCCGGGCGAACGTCATCCTGCACGAGATGGCGCACATGTGGTTCGGCGACCTGGTCACCATGCAGTGGTGGGACGACCTGTGGCTGAAGGAGTCCTTCGCCGACTTCATGGGGGCGTTCTCGCTGGTCGAGGCCACCCGCTTTCGCAACGGCTGGGTGACGTTCGCCAACAACCGCAAGGCGTGGGCGTACCGGGCCGACCAGTTGCCGTCCACGCACCCGGTCACCGCGGACATCCACGACCTGGAGGACGCCAAGCTCAACTTCGACGGGATCACCTACGCCAAGGGCGCCTCGGTCCTGAAGCAGCTGGTGGCGTACGTGGGGCCCGACGCGTTCCTGGAGGGCGCGCGACGCTACTTCAAGCGCCACGCCTACGGCAACACCCGTCTCGACGACCTGCTGTCCGTGCTGGAGGAGACCTCCGGACGGGACATGAAGGCGTGGTCGCGCTCGTGGCTGGAGACGTCGGGGGTCAACACGCTGACGCCCCGGATCACCTGTGACGCGGGCGGCCGGATCACCGAGCTGGCGGTCGTGCAGGACGGCGAGACCGGGTCCGCCGCCCCGTCGCCGGCGCGGCCGCACCGGGTGGCCGTCGGCCTGTACCGGCACGAGGGCGCCGAGCTGGTCCGCTACGCCCGGGCCGAGGTGGACGTCACCGGTACCCGGACGGTCGTGGAGGAGCTGGCCGGCCGGGAACGTCCGGCGCTGGTGCTCGTCAACGACGACGACCTCACCTACTGCAAGGTCCGGTTCGACGAGGGCTCCCTGGAGACGCTGCGCGGCCACCTCGGTTCGGTCACGGACCCGCTGGCGCGGGCGGTGTGCTGGTCGGCCCTGTGGAACCTGACGCGGGACGCGCTGATGCCCGCACGGGACTTCACCGGGATCGTCCTGGACTTCGCCGGGCGGGAATCGGACATCGGCGTGCTGCAGATGGTGCACGCCTGGGCCCGCACCGCCCTCGTCCACTACGCGGCGCCCGAGTGGCGCGAGGAGGGCGGCCGGCGGCTGTCGGAGGGGGCGCTGCGCGAACTGCGGCTCGCGGAGCCGGGCAGCCAGCACCAGCTGACCTGGGCACGGTTCTTCGCGTCCGTGGCGGCCACGGACGCGGATCTCCAGCTGCTCCGGGGGCTGCTGGAGGGCAGCGCCGAGATCGACGGACTCGACGTGGACCAGGAGCTGCGCTGGGCGTTCCTGGAGCCGCTGGCCTCGCACGGGGTGGCCGACGAGACCGCGGTCGCCGCGGAACTGGCTCGCGACGACACCGCGTCCGGCAAGCGCCACCAGGTGCGCTGCCTGGCCGCGCGGCCCTCCGCCGCGGTCAAGGACCAGGCGTGGGCGCAGGTCGTGGAGTCGGACGCGCTGTCCAACGCGCTGGTGGAGGCGACGATTTCGGGCTTCACCCAGGCGTCGCAGCGGGCACTGCTCGCGCCGTACGCCGAGAAGTACTTCGCGGCGATCGAACGGGTCTGGGCGGAGCGGTCGATCCAGATCGGCATGGACGTGGTCCGGGGTCTCTTCCCCGCTCTCCAGGACGACGAGGCCACGCTCCGGACGACGGACGCGTGGCTCGGCTCCCACCCGGACGCGCCCCCGGCGCTGCGCCGGCTGGTGCTCGAGTCCCGGGACGACCTCGCCCGGGCGTTGCGGGCCCAGTCCTGCGACGCGGCGGCCTCCGGCCGCTGACGGCGACGCCGTTCCGCTGCCGCCGGCTCCCCGCCGGGCCCAGGAGCCCGGTGGGGGCGCCCGATCGGCAGAACCGATCGGCAGAACCGATCGGCAGAACTGATCGGCAGAACTGATCGGCATTCGAACGTCCGTACTTTAGGACGGGGATGTCCAGAATTGTCGACGGCTGTGTAACAGGTGGTTAGGAGCCTGCGGCCGCACGGGAATTGGCGGGGCATGAACCACAACACGCCCCTGTCCCCCCGCCCGTTGAGCGACCTCTCCGATGTACGGCGGCGCGTGCTGTCGGCCGCGCAGCTGCGCGCCCGGGGCGTGACCGCCGAGCGCGTCGCCGAGCGATGCGCCCCCGGCGGTCCCTGGCAGCAGCTCCTGCCCGGTGTGTTCGTGCTGCACCCGGGGACGCCCACCAGCGAGGAGCGGCTGCACGCCGCGGTGACGTACGCCGGCCGCCCCGACGAGGGCGAGGTCATGGTGACGGGGCTGGCGGCGCTCGCGCTGCACCAGTTCGCCTCCGTGCCGTCCCTGACGGCTCTGGAGCGCATCGACGTGCTCGTGCCGCGCACCCGGCGGCTGCGCTCGGCCGGCTGCGCCCGGCTGATCCGGACACACGCGATGCCGAGGCCGGACGTGGTGACGGGACTGCCCGTCGCCCCCGTGGCGCGCGCGCTGGCCGACGCCGTCGCACGGCTGACCGACCCCGGGGCGGTGCGCCGGCTGCTGACCGAGGCCGTGCGGGCAGGCCACTGCGAACCGGGCGCCGTGGTGGCCGAGTTGACCCGTGCGCGGCTGCTGTCCCGTCCCCACGTCGTGGACGCGGTCGACCGCCTCCTCGCCGAGGGGCGTACGGTCGCAGAAGGCCGCCTCTACGACCTCGTACGGCTGTACGGGCTTCCCGAACCGGTGTGGAACGTGGATCTGCGTCTGCCGGGCGGCCCTCAGCTGGGCAGCGTGGACGCGTACTGGCCCGAGCAGGCCGTCGCCGTCGAACTCGACACCCGCGCCCCGCGCCCCGCGGCCGCCCCGGACGGGCCCGACGCGGACCCGGAGTGGTCCGCGTCCGGCCGCAGGCGCGAGCATCTGGAGCGGCTCGGGATCACCGTCGTACGGATCGCGCCCAGGAGGCTGCGGGACTTCCCCGTGCAGCAGGCGATGGTGCTCCGTACGGCCCTGATGGCCTCCTCGGACCGGGAGCCGACGCCGTATGTCGTCGTACTCCCCCGCTGAGGGCGACCTCCCGGCCGTCGGGACGTCCGGTCGCCTTCCCGGCCACGGGCCCGACGGGCTCGCTGTCGGTGCCGGAGCAGTGCCGGCCGCCACCGGGCCGAACTGCGGCAGGACGTGCCGTCAGGCGAATCTCCCGTCCGCGTGCCGTGCGGACAGGACCCCGGGCGGCCGGGCGCAGTTGGGGGTGCGCGCGGGCCGAGCGGACGTCAGCCCGTGCCGTGGATCCCGCCTTCCACACGGCCTAGCGCGGGCCGCGTCCGCCACAGCTCCAGTCCGATGTCGACCAGCGCTACCCGCTCGAGTGCCGCGACAGAGCCCAGGGGGTGCCAGGCGGCGAGGTCGGTGGACCCGTCGGGCTCGGGGCGCGGCTCACCGTCGGTGATCCTGGCCTCGTAGACGATGCGCAGACTCTGGAAGTCCACACCGGGGCCGAACCTGCCGGGCCTGCGCGTGGTCATGGAGTCGACCCCGAGCAGCGCCGTCACCTCGGCCGTGCAGCCCGTCTCCTCGGCCACCTCGCGCACGACCGTCGCAACCGGATCCTCGCCGTGGTCCATGCCCCCGCCGGGCAGGGTCCAGCGCCTGGCTCCGTCGCGTGCCACCCACCGCGCGAGAAGCATCCGCCCGTCCTGTACGCACACGGCGTACGCCGCGACCCTCAACTGCTGCTCCATGCGCTGAGGTTAGGCGTCGAGCCGGCCGTGCGCCCGCCCCTCGCACCGACCACCCGCCGGACGGCGGCGAAGGCGCCCCGGCGCTACGCGCGGACGCACGAGAGCTGACCGCCCGAAGGGGGCACCGACGCTCCGCGACCCTGGACACGTCCGGCGTCCGGCATCGAATCCGGTGAACGGTGCCGAATCCGTGGGCCGATTCCGGAAACTGTCCATTGTTGAACGGCCTGACAGGTCGGATGGATGGGCTATCCACCCCTTTGCCTCCTGTGGCGCATGTTCCGCCAGTGGCGGATCTCCGCCATGACCGCATCCCGCCTCTGCCAACTCTCCACAAACCCCTGTCACTTGCGAAAGGCTGAGCGGTCGTCCGGTACCGAATTCCGGACCCTTCTTTCACAAAACAGGGATGCTGATGACAACCCTCGAGTCCCAGGGCTCCATATCCGGGCCAAGACGCGTGGCCCGGATCGCCGCCGCCGCAGGCCTCGTGGCCGCGCTGGTGGCCACCGGCGCCGCCCCCGCCTTCGCCGCCACCTCGCTGGACGACCCGGCGGGCGGCCCGGTCAAGACCGCCGAGACGCCCGCCGACAAGCTCGGCCGGGCGGACGCCCAACTCCTCGCCGAAGCCGAGGTGAAGGGCCAGAAGACCGTCACCGTGATGGTCGCCACCGTTCCCGGCCGGACCGAGCAGGTCGCCGACCAGCTGGACGCCGTTCCCGGCGCCGTCGTCGGCCAGACGGACGACAAGCTCGGCTACGTCCGGGCCACGCTCCCCACCGCCAGGGCGAAGAGCGCCCTCGGCAAGGCCGGTGAACTCTCCACGGTCCAGGGCATGGACCTCCAGCGCGAGATCAAGCTGGACGATCCGAGGCCGGACGCGGGCGCCAGGGGTACCGCTTCCGCCGCCTCGAAGTCGGCCACGTACCCGGCGCCGGGCAGGAAGACCCCGGCGAAGAACCCGTACAACCCGTCCCACGAGACCGGTGCGGTGGAGTTCGTCGAGGACCACCGGAGGGCCGACGGCCGCGGCGTGACCATCGGCATCCTCGACTCCGGGATCGACCTGGGCCACCCGGCCCTGCAGAAGACCACCACCGGCGAGCGCAAGATCGTCGACTGGGTGACCGCGACCGACCCGGCGAGGGACGGCGACGGCACCTGGCGGCGGATGGACACCGGGGTGACCGGCCCCGTGTTCACCGTGGGCGACCGCAGCTGGAAGGCACCGGCCGGCGAGCACCGGTTCAGCGTCTTCGAGGAGCGGGCCACTCTCGGCGGCGACATGGCCGGAGACCTCAACCGCGACGGTGACACCACCGACAAGTGGGGCGTGCTGTACGACGCCGCCGCCGGCACCGTCCGCGTCGACCTGAACGACGACGCCGACTTCACCAACGACGTCGCGATGAAGCCGTACAAGAACGGCCACCAGGTCGGGTACTTCGGTACCGACGACCCCGCCACCGAGATCGCCGAGCGCATCCCGTTCGTGGTGGAGATCCGCAAGGACGTCGAGTTCGAGGCCGGGAAGTTCTCCGACTACGTCAACATCGGCGTCATCGAGGGCTCGCACGGCACCCACGTGGCCGGCATCGCCGCCGCCAACGGCCTCTTCGGCGGCCGGATGAACGGCGCGGCGCCCGGCGCCAAGCTGGTCTCGTCGCGCGCCTGCACCTGGAGCGGCGGCTGCACCAACATCGCGCTGCTCGAGGGCATGCGCGACCTCGTCGTCAACCGCGGCGTGGACATCGTCAACATGTCCATCGGCGGTCTGCCCGCGCTGAACTACGACGACAGCGACCGCGGCGACGACGCGGACAACGCGCGCGCCCTCCTCTACAACCGCCTGATCGACACCTACGGGGTCCAGCTGGTCATCTCGGCCGGCAACTCGGGTCCCGGCGTGAACACGATCGGCGACCCCGGCCTGGCGAACAAGGTCGTGTCGGTCGGCGCGGCGATCTCCCGCAGCACCTGGGCCGCCAACTACGGTTCGCAGGTCAAGAAGCGGTACAGCATGTTCAACTTCTCCTCCCGAGGCCCGACGGAGAACGGCGGCTTCACGCCGACGATCTCCGCGCCCGGCTCGGCGATCAACACGATCCCGACCTGGCAGGCGGGCGCCCCGGTGGCCGAGGCCGGCTACAGCCTGCCCGCGGGCTACGGCATGCTGAACGGCACGTCGATGTCCTCGCCGCAGGCCGCGGGCGCGAGCGCGCTCCTCATCTCCGCCGCCAAGCAGCGCCACATCAAGCTCTCCCCGCTCACCCTGCGGACCGCGCTGACCAGCACCGCCAAGCGCATCCCCGGAGTGAAGGCGCACGAGCAGGGCGCGGGGCTGATCGACGTCGAGGAGGCCTGGGAGTCCATCCGGGACGGCGCCACCGCCCACGCCTACTCGGTGAAGGCACCGGTCGACACCGCGCTCGACCACCTGCTGAAGCCGGAGGCGGGCTTCGGAGCCGGCATCTACGACCGCGAGGGCGGGCTGAAGCCCGGCCAGCGCAAGACGTACGACGTCACCATCACGCGCACCAGCGGCCCGAACCGGCCGATCGAGCACGAGCTGGACTTCCGTAACAACGACGGCACGTTCCGTATCCTCGGCGACGACGAGGTGGATCTGCCGCTGAACCAGCCGGTCACCGTGAAGGTGCAGGCCAGGGCCGCTTCCGCCGGTGTGCACAGCGCCATCCTGGAGGCGGACGACGAGCGCACCGAGGGTGTCGACAAGCAGATCCTCACCACCGTGGTCGCCTCGAACGAGCTGGTGAAGCCGGGCTATTCCTACTCCGCCAAGGGGTCGGTGCAGCGCAACGGCTTCAAGTCCTACTTCGTCACGGTGCCGCAGGGCGCCAGGACGCTGGAGGTCGCGCTCGGCGGTCTCGCCGCGGGCAGCCAGACCCGGTTCATCTCGATCCACCCGTACGGCGTGGCCTTCGAGAGCACGTCATCCACGGTCTGCTACCCGAACTACGACAACCCGGCCAACACCTGCCGCCCGGACGTGCGCTCCTACCCGAACCCGCAGCCGGGCGTCTGGGAGATCGAGGTCGAGTCGCGCCGTACGTCCCCGGTGCTGGACAACCCGTACAAGCTGGACGTCACGCTGCTCGGCGCCACCTTCGACCCGGCGGTGAAGACCCTCCCGGAGGCCGAGGTCGGCACGCCGGCGACGGTCGACTGGAAGGTCACCAACGACGCGGCCGCGCTGGAGGGCAAGCTGCAGGGCGGCTCGCTCGGCTCCGCGAAGACGGCGGCGCCGACCATCGCGCAGGACGAGCGCCAGGTGTCCACGGTCACGATCGGCGAGGGCGTCGAGCGGCTGGACGTCGTCATCGGGAACACCTCCGACAAGGGCGCCGACCTGGACCTCGCGGTCCTCAAGGACGGCAGGCTCGTCGGCCAGTCCGCGGACGGCGACTCCGAGGAGTCGGTGTCCCTGGCGAACCCGGCCGCCGGTACGTACACGATTCTCGTCGACGGCTACGCGGTGGCGCCCGGCGGCACCACGTACGACTACAAGGACGTGTACTTCTCCTCGGCGCTCGGCACCGTGAAGGTCGACGAGTCGAAGAGCGTCTCGCTGGCCAACGGCGCGAGCGCGCAGGTCTCCGCCGAGGTTCTGGTGGGCGGTCCCGCGCCGGAGGGCCGCCGGTTCTTCGGCGAGGTCCGGCTGCTGAACGCGCGCGGCACCGCCGCGGGCACCGGCAGCGTGGTGATCGAGAAGGTCGTCCCGTAACGGAATGACCTGGTCACGAGGGCGGGCGTCCGGCGGGACGCCCGCCCTCCGTGCGTGCGGGCCTCCTCGGGTGTGAGGAAGGCCATGCGTCCCGCCCCTCGGACAATGGATTGGACAAAACGGCCGTGGACAGACGCATCATGGAAGACACCCAGGCCATGCAGGCTGCACAAGCGTACGGAGGAGTCCCCGTGAAGGTCGGAATCGTCGGAGCCACCGGGCAGGTCGGCACGGTCATGCGCAGGATCCTCGCCGAGCGGAAGTTCCCGGCCGACGAGCTGAGGCTGTTCGCGTCCGCCAGGTCCGCGGGTTCCACGATCGAGTGGCAGGGCCGGGAGATCACCGTCGAGGACGCCGCCACCGCCGACTACTCCGGCCTGGACATCGTGCTCTTCTCGGCAGGCGGCGCGACCTCCCGGGCGCTCGCCGAGAAGGTCGCCTCCCAGGGTGCCGTCGTGATCGACAACTCCTCCGCCTGGCGCCGGCACCCCGAGGTGCCGCTGGTCGTCTCCGAGGTGAACCCGCACGCGGTCAAGGACCGCCCGAAGGGGATCATCGCCAACCCGAACTGCACGACCATGGCCGCGATGCCCGTGCTGAAGCCGCTCCACCGGGAGGCCGGGCTCACCTCGCTCGTCACCGCCACCTACCAGGCCGTCTCCGGCTCGGGCCTGGCCGGTGTCGCCGAGCTCGACGGCCAGGTGCAGGCCGTCGCCGAGCGGGCCGCCGAGCTGACGCACGACGGCGACGCCGTCGTGTACCCGGAGCCGGGCGTCTACCAGCGCCCCATCGCCTTCAACGTGCTCCCGCTGGCGGGTTCGATCGTCGACGACGGCTCCCACGAGACCGACGAGGAGCAGAAGCTCCGCCACGAGTCCCGCAAGATCCTGGAGATCCCGGAGCTCAAGGTCTCCGGCACCTGCGTCCGCGTCCCCGTCTTCTCCGGGCACTCGCTGCAGGTCAACGCGCGCTTCGAGCGTCCGCTGAGCGTGGAGCGGGCCTACGAGCTGCTGGCGGGCGCGGAGGGCGTCGAGCTCTCCGACATCCCGACCCCGCTGCAGGCCGCGGGCAAGGACGCCTCGTACGTGGGCCGCATCCGGGTCGACGAGACCGTGGAGAACGGTCTCGCCCTGTTCGTGTCGAACGACAACCTGCGCAAGGGTGCCGCGCTGAACGCGGTCCAGATCGCCGAGCTGGTGGCCGACGAGCTCAAGGGCTGATCTCCGCCCGCCGCACCACGGGGCGGGGTCGCGTGCCGAGCGCACGGGACCCCGCCCCGTCGTCGTGCGGGAACGGCCCGGTGGCCCGGGCGGAGTGGCACCGGAACGGGCCCCGCGGGGGAGTCCGCCCGGGGGACGGGCGGGCCGCGACAGGCCCGTGGAAGGATGGGCCGAAACGTCACATACCGAGGACGCAGAAGCGAGGAGATGACCGGGTGCCTGGCACAAACCTGACCCGCGAAGAGGCACAGGCGCGGGCGCGCCTGCTCACCGTTGACTCGTACGAGATCGACCTCGATCTCACCGGGGCGCAGGAGGGCGGCACCTACCGGTCCGTGACCACCGTGCGCTTCGACTCCGCGGAGCACGGCGCGGAGACCTTCATCGACCTGGTGGCGCCCGCGGTGCACGAGGTCGTGCTGAACGGCCACCCGCAGGACGTGGCCGCGGTCTTCAGGGACTCGCGGATCGCGCTGCGGCATCTGCACGAGGGCCCGAACGAGCTGACGGTCGTCGCGGACTGCGAGTACACCAACACGGGCGAGGGACTGCACCGGTTCGTCGACCCGGTGGACCAGCAGACCTACCTGTACACCCAGTTCGAGGTGCCGGACGCCCGCCGGGTGTTCGCGAACTTCGAGCAGCCCGATCTGAAGGCCACCTTCCGGTTCACCGTGAAGGCGCCCGAGGGCTGGACGGTGGTCTCCAACTCGCCGACGCCGGAGCCCAAGGACAACGTCTGGCACTTCGAGCCGACCCCGCGGATCTCCACATACATCACCGCGCTGATCGTCGGTCCGTACCACTCCGTGCACAGCTCCTACGAGAAGGACGGGCAGAGCGTGCCGCTGGGCATCTACTGCCGTCCGTCGCTCGCCGAGTTCCTGGACGCGGACGCGGTCTTCGAGGTCACCCGGCAGGGCTTCGACTGGTTCCAGGAGAAGTTCGACTACGCCTACCCGTTCGCGAAGTACGACCAGCTCTTCGTGCCGGAGTTCAACGCGGGCGCGATGGAGAACGCGGGCGCGGTGACCATCCGCGACCAGTACGTGTTCCGCTCGAAGGTGACGGACGCGGCTTACGAGACGCGCGCCGAGACGATCCTGCACGAGCTGGCGCACATGTGGTTCGGCGACCTGGTCACCATGGAGTGGTGGAACGACCTGTGGCTGAACGAGTCGTTCGCCACCTACACGTCGATCGCCTGCCAGGCGTACGCGCCCGGCTCGAAGTGGCCGCAGGCGTGGACGACGTTCGCCAACTCGATGAAGACCTGGGCGTACCGGCAGGACCAGCTGCCGTCAACGCACCCGATCATGGCCGAGATCAACGACCTGGACGACGTGCTCGTCAACTTCGACGGCATCACGTACGCCAAGGGCGCCTCGGTGCTGAAGCAACTCGTCGCCTATGTCGGCACCGACGAGTTCTTCCGCGGCGTGCAGGCGTACTTCAAGCGGCACGCCTTCGGGAACACCCGGCTGACGGATCTGCTGTCGGCGCTGGAGGAGACCAGTGGCCGCGATCTCAAGACCTGGTCCAGGGCCTGGCTGGAGACCGCCGGGATCAACGTCCTGCGGCCGGTGATCGACACCGACGCGGCCGGGACGATCACCTCGTTCGCGGTCAAGCAGGAGGCCCCGGCGCTGCCGCCGGGTGCGAAGGGCGAGCCGGTGCTGCGCCCGCACCGCATCGCGATCGGCTTCTACGACCTGGACGGGGCCGGCAGGCTCGTGCGCACGGTCCGCGTCGAGCTGGACGTCGACGGCGAGTTCACCGCGGTGCGGGAGCTCGTGGGCAAGCACCGCCCGGCGGTCGTGCTGCTCAACGACGACGACCTCACGTACGCCAAGGTCCGTCTGGACGAGGAGTCGCTCAGGACCGTCACCGAGCACCTGGGCGACTTCACCGACTCGCTGCCCAGGGCCCTGTGCTGGGCCTCCGCGTGGGACATGACCCGCGACGGGGAGCTGCCGACCCGCGACTACCTGTCGCTGGTGCTGTCGGGCATCGGCAAGGAGTCGGACATCGGCGTGGTGCAGTCGCTGCACCGGCAGGTGAAGCTCGCCCTGGACCTGTACGCGGCGCCGGAGTGGCGCGAGACGGGGCTGACGCAGTGGACGGACGCGACGCTGGCGCACCTGCGCTCGTCGGAGGCCGGCAGTGACCACCAGCTGGCCTGGGCGCGGGCGTTCGCGGCGACCGCGCGCACCCCGCAGCAGCTGGATCTGCTGCAGGCCCTGCTGGAGGGCCGGGACTCGATCGAGGGGCTGGCCGTGGACACGGAGCTGCGCTGGGCGTTCCTGGAGCGGCTGGCGGCCACCGGCGTCTACGACGAGGAGGAGATCGCGGCCGAGCTGGCGCGGGACCGCACGGCCGCCGGTGAGCGCCACGCGGCGACGGCCCGGGCGGCCCGTCCGACGCCGGAGGCCAAGGCCGAGGCCTGGGAGTCGGTCGTCGAGTCCGGGGCGCTGCCGAACGCGGTGCAGGAGGCGGTCATCGGCGGCTTCGTGCAGACCGACCAGCGCGAGTTGCTCGCTCCGTACACGGAGAAGTACTTCGCGGCGGTCAAGGGCGTGTGGGAATCGCGTTCCCATGAGGTCGCCCAGCAGATCGCCGTGGGTCTCTACCCGGCGCTCCAGGTGTCGGCGGAGACGCTCGACGCGACGGATGCATGGCTGGATTCAGCCGCTCCGAACGCGGCACTGCGGCGACTCGTCCTCGAGTCCCGCGCGGGTGTCGAGCGGGCGCTGAAGGCCCGCGCGGCGGACGCGGCAGCGTCCTGACCTGCGGGGCCGCGAGCCCCGCACGGCGCAGCTGAGGGCGCCCCGGAGCCATCGGGTCCGGGGCGCCCTCGCACATGTCCGACAAGCCTCATCAAGGGTGTGTCCGAAGTGTGACCCGGCGTCAACAGCCCTGCCCTGAAACGACTATGCTCCCTCACCGTCGCCATATGATCGTTTCCGTTCAAATGATTTTTAAGGGTGCTGATGATCCGTGAGGAATCGTCGCCCGGAAGTGGAAGCCCGCGATCCGCGGCCGCTTTCGGGTGGCTGCTGCCCGCCGCTCTGACTGCCGTCGCCACCGTGATCACGGTGCTGCTGGTCCCCACTCCGGCTCGTGTCCCCGTCGCGGTCATCGGCGCCGTCGCCGCGGTCGCGGTCGCCGCCATCGGTGCCGAGGCCGCCCGCCGAGGCAGGGTGGTGGACTCGCTGCGGCGCGCCGTCGCCGAACGCGACTCCGTACTGGCCCACCAGGCCTCCCAGACGGCGCACCTCGCCAGCACCCTGCTGCCGGAGGTCGTGGAGCGGCTCCGCAGGGGCGAGTTCCCGGAGGACGTGCTCGCCTCGCTCAACGCCCCTGAGGCCCACCAGGCCGTCGTCCGCACCGTCGTCGACGCCGTCGTCGCCGAGGAGGACCTGCGCGAGTCCGCACAGCGCGCCTTCGTGAACATCGCGCGCCGGGTGCAGGCCATCGTCCACCAGCAGGCCCAGGAACTGCGGGAGATGGAGGACCGGCACGGCAAGTCCCCGCAGATCTTCGGCGACCTGCTCCGCCTCGACCACGGCACCGCGCTGATCGGCCGCCTCGCCGACTCCATCGCCGTGCTCGGCGGCACCAGGCCCGGCCGCCAGTGGAGCCGGGCCGTGCCCCTGTACAGCGTGCTGCGCGGCGCCATGTCGCGGATCATCGACTACCAGCGCGTCGAGCTGCACTCCGTCTCCGAGGTGGCCGTCACCGGCCCGGCCGTCGAGCCGCTCATCCACGCGCTGGCCGAACTCCTCGACAACGCGACCCGCTACTCCCCGCCGCAGACCAAGGTCCATCTGACGGCCGTCGACGTCCAGTCGGGCATCGCCGTCGAGATCGAGGACGGCGGCGTCAGCATGAGCGAGGAGGCCCGCAAGCGGGCGGAGCGGATGCTGCGCCAGGCCCAGCAAGGCATCGACCTCAACGACCTGGGCGAGACACCTCGTCTCGGCCTCGCCGTGGTCGGGCGGCTGGCGCAGGCGTACGGCTTCCAGGTCTCACTGCGGCCGTCCGCGTACGGCGGCGTCCGCGCGGTCCTCGTCGTACCGCAGGACCTGATCACCACGACCGCGACCGCGACCGGTCTCGCCCACGGCATCGGAGCCTCGTCCGTGCCCCGGACGACGCTCCCGCCCGAGGCCGTCCAGCCCGCGCCGGCGCCCCAGGCGGCCGCGGTCCCCCCGGTGGCCGCAGTCCCCCAGGTCCCCGTCACGCGGCGCCCTGCCAGCGGACCGGTGGCCTCCGAGCCCGACCCGGTGGTGGTCGAGCGGACCCCGAACGGCCTCCCTCAGCGGCGCCGCAAGACACCCTCCGTCGCACCCACCGCACCCACCACGCCGGCGTCGTCCACGCCGAACGCGGCTCCGGAGCAGGAGCCCACTCCGCAGGTGCAGCCCGGAATGTGGCTGGCCGCCTTCCAGAGCGGTCTGTCCGGGGAGCCCACCGACGCTAGCAAGGGGAACACGCAGCCATGACTCAGCAGCAGGCCAATATGGACTGGATGCTCAAGGACCTCGCGGAAGGCGTGCCGCAGACCAGGCACGTGGTCGTGCTCTCCGCCGACGGTCTGCGCATGGCCCAGTACGGCACGGACACCGACACCGCGGACCGGCTCGCCGCCGCCTGCGCCGGGCTCCAGTCCCTCGCCGCCGCAGTGGGCTCGGAACTCCCGCGCAGCGAGGGCCGGATGAGGCTCGTCGTGATCGAGATGGACGGCGGCTTCTTCTATCTCATGGCCGCGGGCGCCGGAGCGTTCCTCGCCGTACTCGCCGACGAGGGCGTGGACGCCGGGCTCATGGGCCAGCGGATGCGCGACCTGGTGCTGCGGATCGGCGACCACCTCAGCAGCCCGCCTCGCCAGGACGGTGTGGCCAGGTGAGCCACCCGGGCGGCGGGGACTGGGAGGAGGCCAGTCCCGAGCGGCTCTACGTCATCACGGGTGGCCGCAGCAGCACGTCCGCCCTCGTCGAACTGGACCTGGTCACACTGATCGTGGCCAGGTCCCGGCCGAAGCCCGGCATGCAGCCGGAGCACGCGGCGATCATCGAGCTGTGCCAGTCGCCCCTGTCGGTCGCGGAGGTCTCCGCGTACACGGGGCTGCCGGTCAGTGTCGTCACCGTCCTCCTCGGCGACCTCCTCGCCGACAACCGGGTGGTCGCCCGCGCGCCCGTCCCACCCGCCATACTCCCCGACCGCGCTTTGATTGAGGCAGTGATCGATGGACTTCAGAAGCTCTGAGCAGTCGGCACCGACGGCCGGGCCGCGGAGCGAGGACGCGCTACCCGAGACGGCCGCGGCCGCCGTCAAGGTGGTGATCGTCGGCGGCTTCGGGGTCGGCAAGACGACGCTGGTCGGATCCGTCAGCGAGATCCGGCCGCTGACCACCGAGGAGACGATGACCCAGGCAGGGGTCGGCATCGACGACACCTCGGGCATCGGGGGCAAGACCTCCACGACCGTGGCCATGGACTTCGGGCGCATCAGCGTCAACGAGGAACTGGTGCTGTACCTGTTCGGCACGCCGGGGCAGGAGCGCTTCTGGTTCCTGTGGCGCGGGCTGTTCGAGGGGGCGCTGGGCGCGGTGGTCCTGGTCGACACCCGGCGGCTGGAGGTCAGCTTCGACGTCATCGGCCGGCTGGAGGAGCGGGCCGTACCGTTCGTCGTGGCCGTCAACACCTTCCCGGACGCGCCCGATTACCCGATCGAGGAACTGCGCGGGGCGCTCGACCTTCCGGACTCGGTGCCGATCGTGCCGTGCGACGCCCGGAAGCGGTCGTCGAGCAGGGACGTGCTGATGACGCTGATGCGGTACCTGCAGAGTCTCGCGATGGCGCAGGAGGCGTCCTGAGCGGATTGCCGGCGGGAGCGGTGCGGTGGGGCCCTGAGCAGCGCAACGACCCGACGGCGGGGCCGCGACCGTGAGTACGGCCCCGACGGTGCGCCCCCGAGCCGTACGGGCCGGGCGGGGTGCGGACGGGAACGGTGACCCATCGGGCCGGGCGCCCCTCCCGCGTGTATCGGCCCAACCGACCCGCCGTCCGTTCATCCGCCGGGGGCGCGGCGCTCTGCCCCCGTCGGCGGATCCCGGCCCGCGGGCGACCTGCCCCGGGCCGGGATCCGTCCCGAACGCGGCGATGAGTTCTCCCGGCCCCGGGAGTCATACCCGTGTCACCGCGACCGCGGATGCACGGCTTCAGGGAGGACGACCGGCCATGACCACCACCCACACCCTCGACGTCCCCGGCGGGCGCCTGTACTACGAGATCCGCGGCTCGGGACCGCTGGTCATGGTCATGGGGGCGCCCATGGACGCCGGGGAGTTCGCGCCCTTCGCCGACGTCCTCGCGGGGGACCGCACCGTGGTCACCCACGACCCGCGCGGCATCTCCCGGAGCCGCCTCGACGACCCCGGGCAGGACTCGACCCCCGAGCTGCGGGCGGACGACGTCGCCGCGATCCTGGACGCGCTCGGCGCCGAGGCCGCGGACGTCTTCGGCAGCAGCGGCGGTGCGGTCACGGGGCTCGCGCTGGCCACCCGGCACCCCGGCCGGGTGCGGACGCTCGTGGCGCACGAACCGCCCCTGCTGGAGCTCCTTCCCGACGCCGCCGAGCAGCGCGTCGCGACCGACGACCTCATCGAGACCTTCCACCGGGACGGCGTGGGCGCGGCCTGGGCGAAGTTCATGGCCAACGCGGGCTTCGACCTCGGCGGGGACGAGGCCCCCGGCCCTCCACAGGGCGAGCCCTCGGAGCGGGACCTGGCCAACAGCATCCGATTTTTCGCCCACGAGCTGCGTCACACGGCCCTGTACAGGCCCGATCTCGCGGCGCTGGAGTCCGGTCCGGTCCGGGTGGTCGTGGGCATCGGCGCCGACTCGGGCGGCCTGGTCACGTACCGGACCTCGACGGCCCTGGCCGAACGCCTCGGCGTCCCGCCGGTCGAGTTCCCGGGTGATCACGGCGGATTCCTCGGGCGGCCCGTGGAGTTCGCGGACATCCTGCGGAAGGCACTCGCGGGCGGATGAGCGGGCCCCGGCCGCTCTCCCCCGAGCGGCCGGGACGGAACGGCGGCGCCCCCGCCGGGCGATGCCGGCGGGGGCGCGTTCGGGGCGGGCCGGGGCTCAGCCGTCCTGGCGCAGGCGCGCGTACTTCCTGGAGGGGGTGGCCGACTGAGCCACCGCTCTCCGCCACGGCCCGCCGGTCCTCCGGCGGGCCGTTCCCTTCGGCACCGCGCCCGGAGACAGGCTCGTAGACGCCGGTGATCGCGCGGGGCCGGTACCCGGAGTGCCGGCCCCGGGCTCAAGGCCGTGCCCGACCCGTCAGCGCTGCTTGACGAACGCCCGGCCCGCCTTCGAGCCCGCCGAGCAGGAGTTCTTCTCCGCCGCGGTCATCTTGCGGCTCTTGACGACGACCGCGTTGCTCTTGCCGTCCGTGCCGTTCTTGGCCGGGCCGGTGATGGTGTCGCCCCAGAACCAGTAGTAGTGGCCCCACTTGGGGCTGTCGTAGTGGGTCTGCCAGGTGCCGGAGACCCGTTGCATCACCTGGGCCCGGGAGATCCAGCCGACCTCTCCCGGCCGCACCGTCATGTTCAGCGAGCTGCTCTCCGTGTGCGTGCTGGTCCAGGTGTGGCTGTAGCTGGCCGTCACGCTCAGGTCCACTATGCCCGCGATGTTCCCGCCGGCCGTGACCGAGACGCCCACCGAGTCCGTGGAGCCGACCGAGTCGGTCCACGTCATCGACTGGGTGGCGGGGGACGTACTGCAGTTGAAGAGCGAGTCGGAGACCTGGCGGAACTCTCCGAGGTACGCCTCGCCGAGCGTCGGGTCGTTGAAGCTGCACTTGCCCAGACCCGACTCGCAGTCGGCCGTGAGGAGTGCGCGGGTGGGTCCGTCGTCCGCGGCCGCCGTGGAGGTGGCCGCCACGAGGACTCCACAGGTTGCCGTCGCAACGGCGACTGCCCGGACGCCCCGACTCAGGGCGTGACTCATCGTCATACTGGTGCCTTTCACACGTGCATGGGGAGTCGGTGAACTGCGCTGCCACACCCGAGAATTCGGGCGCTTACCAAGCCGCAACCACCGCCTGTGAACGTGAGATTGTCCCAGTGGCCACGCCAACCCCACCAAGAACAAGCAAAGTTGTAGTTGATTGCGAAACCGAACTTTCCGGTAACCGCACCAAACGCGAACAACCGTGGACGGACCCTTCGACGGACCTTCCGGCGCGCCCCGACGGGCCTCGGGCGCGACCGGGCGGATCCGCCCCGAAGGAACGATCGGCGGCGACGAGCGGCGTCGTCGCGCCTTCCGGCCCGGCCCCGGGGGGTCCCGCGGTGCGTCATGTGGCGCACGGCATGCCGACGGTCGCGCACCCGGACCGCGCACCCGGCCTCGCCGTCCGCGCGCGGCACCCCACCCGGAACGGTCCGTCACCCGCGTGGGCGCCCCGCCCCCGGGTGAGTGGCAGCAGTCGGGGGAGATCCGTGCCCGCGTCCGGGCGATCGGCTGACAAGGGCTCAAGCGGCGGTGCGGCCGGGTCGAAAAAACGGTGACATGATCACCGTCGATCGGATGGGAGTATCCATGCGACTGTTCGCGCGCCGCGCGGCCGCCGCTCTGCTGCTCGCCGTGTCCGCCACCGCCCCCGGGGTGACCGCGCAGGCCGACACGGAAGGGCCGACCCCCGCCCCGCTGTACCGGTCGGCCGAGCCGGTGAAGGGCAGCTACATCGTCGCTCTGCGCGAGGGCGCCGACCCGGTGGCGGTCGCCCGCGACGCGGGCGTGAAGCGCAGGTACACGTACAACCGGGCCATGCGCGGGTTCTCCGCGACGCTGAACGCGAACCAGCTGGAGACCATGCGGCTCGCGCCCGGCGTCGCGGCCGTGGAGGAGGACGCGCGGGTGTCCGCGCGCCGGCTCCCCGAGAGTCCGCGGGTCCCGTCCCTGGACCGGCTCCCGGACCCGCGCGGTGCCGCGGCCCTCCGCCGGCAGGCCGCGAGCTGGGGGCTCGACCGGGCGGACCAGCGAGCCCTGCCGCTCGACGGGCGGTTCACCGCGGCCTCCACGGGCAAGGGCGTCACGGTCTACGTCGTCGACACCGGGATCGACTACGACCACATCGAGTTCGGCGGCCGTGCCGCCCTCGGGTTCGACGCCGTCGGCGACGGCCGCCGCGGCCAGGACTGCGAGGGCCACGGCACGCATGTCGCGGGGACGGCGGCGGGGGCGACCTACGGGGTGGCGCCCGAGGCCCGCCTGGTCAGCGTGCGCGTGCTCGACTGCGCGGGCGAGGGGGCCTGGTCCAGGATCATCGCGGGCCTCGACTGGGTGGCGAAGAACGCCCGGCAGCCCGCCGTGCTGAACGCCTCCCTCGGCGGCTCCACGTCCCCCTCCGCCAACGCCGCCGCCAAGGCCGTCTTCGACAGCGGCGTGCTGCCCGTCGTCGCGGCCGGCAACTCCGCGGAGGACGCGTGCGGCGTCTCGCCCGCCAGCGCGCCGAACGCCCTGACAGTCGGTGCGACCGACACGGAGGACGCCGAGACCGACTACAGCAACTACGGGCGGTGCCTCAGGATCTACGCACCGGGCAGCGACATCAGGTCCGCGCGGATGGGAGGTGGCACCACGACGATGAACGGCACGTCGATGGCCGCCCCGCACGTGGCCGGCGTCGCCGCGCTCTACAAGGCGGCCCACCCCACGGCCGGCCCCCAGGAGGTCGCGGACTGGCTCGTCTCCCAGTCCACGAAGAACGTCGTGAGGAGCATCACCCGGGGTTCGCCGAACCGGCTGCTGTTCACCGGCGGACTGTGACCCCGCCCCGGCGCGGGGCGCGCGCCGCCGCAGGGCCGACGGCTGCGTACCGTCGGCCCCGCGGCCGCACCCGGCGCGGCCCGCCGGTGCACCGGCGAGGGCGCCGCACGGTGTGCGTACCGTGCGGCGCCCTCGGAGATCCGCAGCGCGGCGCCGGCTGCGCGGCGCCCGCCGGCCCGGTGCCCCGGGCCTCGCGTAAGGGAGTCAGGCCTGCTTCTTCTTGGGCCTGTCGGACTTGTCGAGGACCATCACCAGGCCCGCGATCAGTACGAACAGCGCGATCGGCGCCACGACGAACAGGCCGAGCGTCTCGGCCACGCTCAGGCCGGCACCCGGGTCGTCGCCGTCGTCGCGGGTCAGCGCGAGCGCGGGGGACGACATGAGCAGCATCATCAGCGTCGTACCGGCCGCGACGGCACCGGCGCGCAGGGCGTTCTTCTTGTCCACGGTGCAAACGTAGCGAACGGCTAGGACGGCCGCGCGTCCGGGGTGCCCGTACGGGGAACGGCCCCCGGCCGGAACACCTCCATGAGGGCGTGCAGCCTCGGCGAGGCGGCCAGGTCGTCCAGGGTCATCGGGCGGCCGGCGGCGTCCGCGACGGGCAGCCGCCAGTTCGGGTACTGGTCCCAGGTGCCGGGCAGGTTCTGCGGCCGGCGGTCCCCGACGGCGTCGGGCAGCCAGACGCCGACCATGCGGGCCGGGGTGCGCAGCAGGAACCGGTACACGGCGCGGATCTCGCCCTCCTCGTCGTGGGAGCCCTCGGGCAGCAGACCGAGCCGGATCAGGCAGGCGCGCCATTCGGCCACCTCGGCGGAGTCCGCCGTGCGTTCCTGGTCCAGCGGCCGGGTGAGCAGGCCCAGCCGGTGGCGCAGCGCCACGTGCTCGCCCGAGAGGCGGGCCGCGGTGGACGGCAGGTCGTGGGTGGTGGCCGTGGCCACACAGCCCTCGCGCCAGTCCTCCGGCGGCAGCGGCCGGCCGCTGCCGGTCCAGTCGCGTTCGAACCAGAGGACGGACGTGCCGAGCACGCCCCGGCGCGAGAGGGCCTCGCGCACCCCGGGCTCGACCGTGCCGAGGTCCTCCCCTATGACGACCGCCCCGGCGCGGTGGGTCTCCAGGACGAGGACGGCGAGCATCGCCTCGGCGTCGTAGCGGACGTACGTGCCCTCGGTGGGCTCGGCCCCGACGGGGACCCACCAGAGCCGGAACAGGCCCATGACGTGGTCGAGCCGCAGCGCGCCGGCGTGCCGCAGGAGCCCGCGCAGCAGCCCCCGGTAGGGGGCGTAGCCGGAGGCGGCGAGGACGTCGGGCCGCCACGGAGGCAGACCCCAGTCCTGGCCCCGGGCGTTGAACGCGTCGGGCGGGGCGCCCACCGACATGCCCGGGGCGAAGGCGTCCTGCTGGGCCCAGGCGTCCGCGCCGCCCGGGTGCACGCCGACCGCGAGGTCGTGCACGATCCCGACGGCCATCCCGGCGTCCCGGGCCGCGGCCGCGGCCGCGGCCAGCTGCTCGTCGGTCAGCCAGGCGAGCCGGCAGTGGAAGTCGACGCGGTCCATGAGGTCCCCGCGGGCGCGGGCCGTCTCCGGGGAGCGCGGGTCGCGCAGGCCCTCCGGCCAGGCGTGCCAGTCGGAGCCGTGGACCTCGGCGAGGGCGCACCAGGTGGCGTGGTCGTCCAGCGCCCGGCCGCGCTCGGCCAGGAAGGCGCAGTACGCGGCCCGGCGGCCGGGTCCGAGGGGAACCCGCAGGACCAGCTCCAGTGCCCGGTGCTTGAGCCGCCACACGGCGTCGCGGTCGATCAGCGCGCCCTTCTCCAGGACGGAGGCGCGCAGTTCGGCGGCCTGCTCCAGGAGCGCGTCCAGCCGGCACCGGTCCTGGCCGGTGACGTACGCGCACTCGGGGATGTCCTCGATCCGCAGATGCACGGGGTCCGGGAACCGGCGCGAGGAGGGGCGGTACGGGGACGGGTCGGTCGGCGTGCCGGGCACGGCCGCATGCAGCGGATTGACCTGCACGAACCCGGATCCGAGGGCGCGGCCCGCCCAGGACGCCAGCTCCGCGAGGTCCCCGAGATCGCCCATGCCCCAGGAGCGGCCGGACAGCAGCGAGTAGAGCTGGACCAGGAAGCCGTGGACCCGCTCGGCGGGCTGGTCCACGGCCTCGGGGGCGGCGACGAGTACGGCGCTGCCGGTGCGCCCGCCGGTCGTGCGCACGGTCAGCCGGTGCACCCCGGTGGGCAGTTCCGACCAGCCGTGCGCGGCGGAGGGGCCGCCTCCGGCAGGGGGCTGCTCGGCGGACGGTGATCCGGCGGTGCCCGGCGCGGGCGCGCGGGGGACGGTTTCACGCCATTCCAGCAGGCCACCGTCCTCCAGGTCCACGCGCACACGGGCGCCGGGCGGGACTGCGACGGGAGGCGGCCCGGTGACGGGGAGCCACGCCACCACGGTCGGCGGGAGCAGCCGCCCACCGGCGGCGGACTCGGCTGCCGCGAGGGCCACGCGGACCGCGTCCGGCGTGGCCGCGTCCACACCGAGGGCGGCGAGCACCGCGACGACCGTGGAGTCGGGGACGGGGACGCTGACACCTGCCGAGGGCGAGTACGTGGTGGCGACACCGTGCAGCGCGGCGAGCCGGGCCAGGCCCATTCAGACTCCTGGGGACTCCGAGCCTCCGGCGTCGCCGGTGGCGGTGGGTTCGCTGGTGAGGGGGGCGGCGTCGAAGAGGGGAGGCTCACTGGTCAGCGGCAGGGCGGCCGAGAGCGGGGGCTCGCTCGTGAGCGGACCGGCGTCTGCGAGCGGGGGCTCGCTGGTCAGGGGCGGCACGGAGGTCAGCGGCGGCTCGCTGGTGAGCGGGCCGGGCACCGGTTTGGACAGGGCGGGGAGCAGAAGCTGTGCGGGTGCGGCCACGGAGGGCCTCCTCACGGTGAGGCAACAGGACATGGGCAGCCCTACCCAGTGGGCGCGGCCGCAGACGTACACCTCTCGTCAACGTGTTCCGTGTCACATTCTGCTTCACGCGTGGGAGTTGAACCGTCCGGTCGCGACTCGCGCGCGTCGATGGGCAAATACGACACAACCGTCAGCCGCATTGACACCTTCACCGCAGCGGTGGTGGGCTCGAACCCGTTTCGTGGGGCACCGTGGGGCACGGGGAGTCGAGGGGAGACCGGACGTGCGGTTCGGGCGCAGGAAGCAGACGGCGACCGCCGTCGCCGTCGCCGTGATCGGCGGACTGCTCGGGACGGCTCCCGGGGCGGCCGCCGCCCCGGACGTACCGGGCTCCGCCAGCACGGCCGCCCCCGACCGGAAGGCCACCGGACCGGTGCCCCCGGTCTGGCCCCGGCCGCAGGTGCTCAGGGCCACGGGTCCCGCCGTGCCGCTGGGTGAGGACGTGACGCTCCTCGCGGCCCCGGACGCCGACCCCCACGCCGTCGAGACCGTGCGCGAGGCGCTGCGCGCCGCGGGGGTGCGGACCGTCCACACGGAGCTGCCCGGCCGCGGGACGGTGCTCCGTCTCGGCGGATCGGGAGCACTCGACGCGCTGCGCGCCCTGCGCGTGCCGGAACGCGCCGATCTGCCCGCGGGCGGCTACCGGATCGGCACCGGCCGGGTGGACGGACGCCACACCGTCGCCGTGGACGGAGTGGGGACGGACGGGCTCTTCCACGGGGCTCAGACGCTGCGGCAACTCGTCGGGGACCGCGCGGTGCCCGGTGTGACCGTACGGGACTGGCCCGGCACGGCCGTACGCGGAGTGACCGAGGGCTTCTACGGTCGCCCGTGGAGCCATCAACAGCGCCTGGACCAACTCGACTTCATGGGCCGCACCAAGCAGAACCGCTACCTCTACGCACCGGGCGACGACCCGTTCCGGCAGACCCGCTGGCGCGACCCGTACCCCGCCGCCCAGCGCGCCGAGTTCCGCGAGCTGGCCGAGCGGGCCCGGCGCAACCATGTGACGCTCGCCTGGGCCGTCGCCCCCGCCCAGTCGATGTGCCTGGCCTCCGACGACGACGTGACAGCGCTCAAGCGCAAGATCGACGCGATGTGGGCGCTCGGGGTACGCGCCTTCCAGCTGCAGTTCCAGGACGTCAGCTACAGCGAGTGGCACTGCGACCGGGACCCCGACGCCTTCGGTTCCGGCCCGGAGGCCGCGGCCAGGGCGCACGCACGGCTCGCCGGGGAGATCGCCGGGCATCTCGCCGACCGCCACCCCGGCGCGGAACCGCTGACGGTGATGCCGACGGAGTTCTACCAGGACGGCGCGACCGAGTACCGCACCGCGCTCGCCTCGCGGCTGGGCCCCGGCGTCCAGGTCGCCTGGACGGGGGTCGGGGTCGTGCCCCGCACCATCACCGGACGGGAACTGGCCGGGGCCCGCGAGGTCTTCCGGCATCCGATGGTCACGATGGACAACTACCCCGTCAACGACTACGCGCAGGGCCGCATCTTCCTCGGGCCCTACACGGGACGCGAGCCGGCCGTGGCGTCCGGTTCGGCCGCGGTGCTCGCCAACGCCATGGAGCAGGCGACCGCTTCCCGGATCCCGCTGTTCACGGCCGCCGACTACGCCTGGAACCCCAAGGGTTACCGGCCCCAGGAGTCCTGGCGCGCGGCGATGGACGACCTCGCCGGCGGCGACCCGCGGGCGAGGGAGGCGCTCGGCGCGCTCGCCGGGAACCACTCCTCGTCCGTCCTCAGCCCCACCGAATCGGCCTATCTCCAGCCCCTGCTGGCCGAGTTCTGGCGCTCGCGGACCACGAACGACGCCAAGGCCAGGGACGAGGCGGCACGCCGGCTCCGGTCGGCCTTCACCGTGATGCGGGAGGCCCCGGAGCGGCTGGCCCCGCTGGACTCCGAGGTGGGGCCGTGGCTGGACCAGCTGGCACGCTACGGCACCGCCGGAGAGCTCGCCGTCGACATGCTCCAGGCCCAGGCGCGCGGAGACGGCGAGGCCGCCTGGCGGGCGTCGCTGGCCCTCACCCCCGTGCGCTCGCAGATCGGCGCGGGCGGGGTGACCGTCGGCAAGGGCGTGCTCGATCCCTTCCTCACCCGGGTGGCGAAGGAGTCGGCGGTGTGGACGGGCGCGGACCGTCGGTCCGGCCCGGTGACACGCACCGGCGACGCGTACACGGTGCGGCTGGACCGCGCCCGGCCCGTGGAAGCCGTGACGGCGATGACCGAACCGGGCGCGGACGGCGTCGCGGGCACGCTGGAGGCGCACGTGCCGGGCCAGGGCTGGCGGCCGCTCGGCGGGCTCGCCCCGTCCGGCTGGACCCAGAGCCGACCCGGGGGGCTGCGCGCGGACGCCCTCCGGATCACCGGGGGACCACAGGCGCCCGCGGTACACGCGCTCGTGCCGTGGTTCGCCGACGAGCCCCGGGCCCGGCTGGCCCTCGGCCGGGACGAGCTGGACGCGCCGATCGGCGGCGGACCGCAGCGCACCGAGGCGTTCGTCGCCCCCCAGCGGCCGGACGAGGTGCGCGGCGCGCTCACCGCCAAGGCCCCGAAGGGCATCACCGTGGACGTACCGAAGGAGGTGCGGGCACCGCGCGGCAGGCGGACGGCCGTGCCCGTCGAGGTGACGGTCCCCCCGGGGACGCCCGCGGGCGAGTACCAGGTGCCGTTCGCCTTCGGCGGGGAGGAGAGCACGCTGACCGTACGGGCCTATCCGGCGACCGGCGGCCCCGATCTGCTCCGCACGGCGGTGGCGTCGTCCTCGGGGGACGAGACGCCGGACTTCCCTGCCGCCGCGGCGGCCGACGGGGACCCCGGCACCCGCTGGTCGTCCCCCGCGGAGGACGGCGCCTGGTGGCAGGCGGAGCTGGCCCGGCCGGCCCGGCTGGGCCAGGTCGTGCTGCACTGGCAGGACGCCCACGCGGCGAGGTACCGCATCCAGGTCTCGGCCGACGGGCGCACCTGGCGCACGGCCGCGACCGTACGCGACGGCAGGGGCGGCCGGGAGTCGGTCCGGATGGACGCGCCGGGAACCCGTTTCGTCCGGGTCCAGGGCGACGGGCGGGCGACCCGCTTCGGTTACTCGCTGTGGTCGGTGGAGGCGTACGCGGTGTCGGAGCAGGGCGGCGGTACGCCCTGATCGGCGCGCGTCCGGGCCGACGTCAGGGCCGCCCGGGCGCGCGCCCGGGCGGTCCGGAGCGCGCACACGACAGTGGCCCGGATCCTCAGGCGGATATGCCGTCGATCCGGGCCATGGCGTCGTCCGCGCCGTACGGCTGCAGGTATGGCAGCCAGCGCGGGTCCCTATGCCCGGTGCCGATGATGCGCCAGGCGAGGCCGCTCGGCGGGGCGGGCTGGTGCCGCAGCCGCCAGCCCAGCTCGCGCAGGTGCCGGTCGGCCTTGACGTGGTTGCAGTGGCGGCACGCCGCCACCACGTTGTCCCAGACGTGCTGACCGCCGCGACTGCGCGGAATGACGTGGTCGACGCTGGTTGCGACGCCACCGCAGTACATGCAGCGGCCCCCGTCGCGGGCGAACAGCGCGCGGCGGGTCAGAGGAACGGGCCCCCGGTAGGGGACCCGGACGAAACGCTTGAGCCGGACCACGCTGGGTGCGGGGATCACCCGGGTCGCGCTGTGCATGAAGGCGCCGGACTCCTCGAGGCAGACGGCCTTGTTCTCGAGGACGAGGACGAGCGCGCGGCGGAGCGGTACGACGCCGAGCGGCTCGTACGACGCGTTGAGGACCAGGACATGCGGCACGGATGCCTCCTTGTACGCCGGCGGCGCGTGGCTCGCGCCGGGACGATCTGTACTCAGTCTCTCCTCATGCCTGGTCGAAGCGCCACTACGTACCTGTAACGGGCCGGAGGGATTCTGTGTGCGCTCGGCCACACCGGGAGGTTCCCCGGGTGAGGCTCGTCTCTCCCTTGCGGAGAACGCCGGAGGCACGTCGTATGCCCCGATAGTGTGGATGGTCCGCCGATCGCACACACGGAGGTTCCTCAGTGTTCCTGGCCGTCGATCCGTCCGCACCGCCCGTCAGTCTCGACGAGGCCGCGGACCGGGCCACCGAAGCCGCCGGATGGGTGGAGCAGAACTGGTCCACCTGGTTGAACGTGGGCCTGCGGATCCTGCTCATCCTCGTGATCGCGATCATGCTGCGCACCGCCGTCCGCCGTGCGCTCACCAAGTTCATCGAACGGATGAACCGCAGCGCCCAGGCCATGGAGGGCACGGCCCTCGGCGGGCTGCTGGTCAACGCCGAGCGGCGCAGACAGCGGTCCGAGGCGATCGGTTCGGTGCTGCGGTCGGTCGCCTCGTTCGTGATCCTCGGCACGGCGGGTCTGATGATCCTCGGCGCTCTCAACATCAATCTGGCCCCGCTGCTCGCCTCCGCCGGTGTCGCGGGCGTGGCCTTGGGCTTCGGCGCGCGGAACCTGGTCACCGACTTCCTCTCCGGCGTCTTCATGATCCTCGAGGACCAGTACGGCGTCGGCGACACGGTCGACGCAGGGGTCGCCTCGGGCGAGGTGATCGAGGTCGGCCTGCGCGTGACGAAGCTGCGCGGCGACAACGGCGAGATCTGGTACGTCCGCAACGGCGAGGTCAAGCGGATCGGCAATCTGAGCCAGGGCTGGTCGACCGCCTCCGTTGAGGTGAACGTGCGGCCGGCCGAGGACCTGGGCCGGGTGCGCGAGCTCATCGAGGAGGCGGCGACGGCGATGTCCAAGGAAGAGCCGTGGAACGAGCGGCTGTGGGGCCCGGTCGAGGTCCTCGGCCTGAGCGAGGTGCTGATCGACCGGATGACGGTCTCCGTCGCCGCGAAGACGATGCCGGGCAAGGCGCTCAGCGTGGAGCGCGAGCTGCGCTGGCGCATCAAGCGCGCGTTCGACGAGGCCGGTGTCCGGATCGTCGGCGGACTGCCGCAGCAGGCCGACGGGGAGCAGGCGAGCGACCCGACGGCGGGCGTGGCGGCCCCGTCCGCATACGCCTCCGCCACATCGCCGCAGTCGGTGGCGGCGTCCCCGATCTCGCCCCCGGCACCCCTGTCGAAGTAGGGCCACGGCCAAGGGCGGGCGCTCGGGCACCGCGAGGCACGCTCCCGCTCCCGGTGGGGCACCGCTTCCGTGGAGAAGGGCTCCTCACCCCGGTCATCGGGCCCGCCGGACCGGCGGGGCCTTGCAGTATCGTGCCCACCACCGAGGACGGCCGGCTTCGTCCTCTCCGGGAGAGGAACCGACGACCTGTGATCCGGCAGCGGACGGGCCTGGCCGCCTTCCCCCTCGCACCCGTGCCCGCGGCCGTGGCTCTGCTCACGGGCCGGGCGCCCCGCCGCCTGCGTGCCGGCCTGGCTCCGACGCGCCCCCGGGGGAGGGATCTCCCGGCCCTGTACGCGGTCGCGCCGGTCGACGCGATCCCCCGCCCGGCACATGCCCCGCGCGCCGTCGCCCCGGCTGCCGCGGCCCTCGGCCACGCGTCGGCCGTCGCGGGGTGCACGACGGGGGCCTCCACCGCCCGGCGCGTCCGGGCCACCGCCCGATGACCGGCCCCTCCCGCCGGTGGCGGCGCGGCGGATCCGTCGTCGCATGGTGGCTGCTGTTCGCCCTCGGCCTGTGGCTCGTGGGCCAGGCCGTCGACCCGCCGGCCTCCCTGACGGCGTGTGTCGCCTCCGCCGCCCTCCTGGGATTCGTCGGGGAAACCGGTGACTGGGTGCGCAGACGCCTGCGAGCACGCCGTGCCGCGCCCGGCGCCCGACCGGCGGTGCGCGTCAGACCCAGTCGAAGGTGAGCGGGCACCGTCACGATCGGCCCTCTGCGGCGCGGGGCGCAGCCGCGGTTCGCGGATCCACCCTTTCGTCCCCTGCGGTCAAGGCCCGGAAGGACGTGAACGAGCCGCGCCCGGGACGGGTGGGACCAGCAGGCCGAGCAAGCCTCCAACTGCCGCGAGATCCACGGACATCACGCCACATTCCACTCCGCGCACGGAACTTACCAGTGGGAACACCTTCCGCCGGCGAGCCCGGTCCTTCATCATTAAGGCCTCCCAACCGCAGTACGGGGTCCAGACGTTGAGCGGGACCAGACCGTTCCCCCGTAACGACCGCCCCTCTGCGGCGTCCCCAGCACATCCGGACGCGGAGCGGCGCAGCAAGTGAGGGGCCCGATGCCGAGGGTGCAGAAGGTCGGTTTGACAACGGTGTCCTGGGGCGGTGGCCGCGCGGAGCCGACGGACACTCAACTCGCCGAGCACATCCGCTCACGCGGCACGGTCGGCCACCGGCCCGAAAGCGAGCTGAAGCAGCGTCACCTCGCGTACGCCGTCACCTGCGCGGAGCTGTGCACCCGGGGACGAACGGCCGCCGACCGGCTGGCGCACGAGGCGCTGCAGCGGGCGGCCGAGGCCGCCCGCTCGGGCATCGAACCCTTCGGCACCTGGCGCCACTTCATCCTGACGCACGTGCACCACACAGCCCGAAGCTGGGCCCGGACCGGCAGAAGAGCCCTGCTCAGGCCCTCCTTCCTCACCTGGGCGGACGAACACGGCGAGGGCGAAGGCGGACGACCTGACGGCACACCGGCGGAGTCGGGGGAGAAGCAGGCGCTCCGCAACGGCTTCTTCGCCCTGCCCGAGGCCGCCAGGGGCGTCCTGTGGTACTCGCTCGTGGACCAGGAGCCGGACGAGAGGGTCGCGACCTACGTCGGGGTGGCACCGGACGTCGTCCCGGCCCTCCGGGCCAAGGCCCGGGAGTCCCTGCACGACGCCTTCCTCCAGGCGCATGCGGAGAGTGCCGGGGACACCCGCTGCAGCGGCTTCCGGCGCCTCGTCGAGGCCGCGGCGGTCGCGAACGACCGTCCGCACTGCGGCGACCTCGCCCTTCACCTCGACACGTGCCTCGCGTGCGAGGGACTGCTGACGCAACTGATCCTGCTCTCCGACGACCTCCGCACGGCGCTGGCCGACGGGCTGCTCGACCGGGACGGAGCGGCATACGCGTCCGCCGTCGCCCAGGGGCGACACGCGTCGGAACCCGGACCGCTACCCAGCGGCGGGGCGGAGTTCGGGGGCGCGGGGGAACACCGGGGCTCGGCAGGCGGTGCCGCCCACGCACTGCGCCCGCCGAGGCGCGGGGTGCGCATCGCCGGTGCCGTGGCCGCGGTGGCCGCCGTCTCGGTTCCCCTCCTGCTCGTCGCCGCGCGCCACTCCGGGGAGGAGACGGGCGCCGACCGCGGCCGGGCAGAGGGCCGCCCCTCCGCTTCGGCGGCCCCGAGCAACGCGGCGACCGGCCCCACACAGCCGGGGGCGGGGAGCACGCTTCCTCCCGGCGATCTCGTCTACGGACGGATCGTGCACAAGGGCAGCGGGCTGTGCATGGACATCGAGGACGGGGTGCTCACCAAGCGCGGCGGCGCGGTGGCGGCCCCGTGCACCCAGGCCCTCACTCAGCGGTGGGCCCTGGACGCGCAGGGACGGCTTCACAACCGCGACGACCCCACGTTCTGCCTGAAGGCGGACGGGGACGGAGAGGGGGTCGGCATCCGCCCGTGCTCCTCGGACAACCCGGAGAAGCTGAACAAGATGGCCTTCCTCGTCGAACCCGCGGGCACGATCCGGCCGAAGTCCGCCCCGACGGTCGCGCTCGTCCCCGATCCGGAATGGGTGGAGAGCCCGATCCCTCTGGCACTCCGCACCATGGACGACCGGAGCGACCAGCGCTGGACCATGGAGTCCCTCGGGTCGGCCACTCCGGGCGGGGCGACCGACGGGCCGTGACGCCCGGCGCCGCGCCCCGGACACCGGGCCGTCTCCGGAACTCGCGACCGACGCCGCTCCGCGGCCGTGGCCCCTGCCGCGACCGCCTCGCCTCGCCTCGCCTCGCCTCGCCTGCACAATGGTGCGGATCGTGCCGCCGATGGCGAGGCCGGCGATCGCCGCGGTGGCGCCGTTCCACTTCTTCTCCTGCTGGAACGACCGCTTCGGCCCGCAGATCCGGGCCTCGGAGGACCCCACCGCCCGGACGCCCTCCTCCGGGCCGGAGTCCGCCGAGGGCGCACCAGACGGGCCGGAACCTGACGAGGGCCGCGACCGTGATGATCACGGCGCCGTTGATCGCTGTGCTCCTCCTGGTACGGACTCGTACGGAAGGCGTTCGTCGAGGGAGTCACACCGACCGTAGTGAAGGGCTGACACACATGCGGCAATCCAGCGGGGGACGCCCCCCGAACCCCCGGCGCGCGAAGATCGCGGTCGTGGGCGGCGGGTCCACCTACACACCCGAACTGGTCGACGGATTCGCCCGGCTGAGGGAGACCCTGCCGATCGGCGAGCTGGTGCTGGTCGACCCGGCCGCCGGACGGCTGGAGCTGGTCGGCGGCCTCGCCCGGCGGATCTTCGCCCGGCAGGGCCACCCGGGGACCATCACGACCACCGCGGACCTGGACGCGGGTGTGGCGGGCGCCGACGCGGTGCTGCTGCAGCTGCGCGTCGGCGGCCAGGCCGCGCGGGAGGAGGACGAGACCTGGCCGCTGGAGTGCGGCTGCGTCGGGCAGGAGACGACCGGCGCCGGCGGCCTGGCCAAGGCGCTGCGCACCGTCCCGGTGGTGCTGGACATCGCCGAACGGGTGCGGCGCGCCGCCCCCGGCGCATGGATCGTCGACTTCACCAACCCGGTCGGGATCGTGACCCGCGCCCTCCTCCGGGCCGGCCACCGGGCGGTCGGGCTGTGCAACGTGGCGATCGGCCTGCAGCGGAAGTTCGCCGCGCTGCTGGCCGCCTCCCCGGGCGATGTGCACCTGGACCATGTGGGCCTCAACCACCTGACCTGGGAAGCGGGTGTGCGGCTGGGCGGTCCGGGGGGCGAGAACATCCTGCCGCGGCTGCTCGCCGAGCACGGCGACACCATCGCCCGGGACCTGCGGCTCCCCCGGCAGATCCTGGACCGCCTCGGCGTGGTCCCGTCGTACTACCTGCGCTACTTCTACGCGCACGACGCGGTCGTCGGGGAGATGCGGACCAGGCCCTCCCGGGCCGCGGAGGTCGCGGCGATGGAGCAGCGACTGCTGGAGATGTACGGCGACCCCTCGTTGGACGAGAAGCCCGCACTGCTCGCCCAGCGGGGAGGGGCCTACTACTCGGAGGCCGCCGTCGACCTCGTCGCGTCTCTCCTCGGGGGAACGGGCAGCCCCTACCAGGTGGTCAACACGTACAACAACGGCACCCTGCCGTTCCTCCCCGACGACGCCGTCGTCGAGGTGCAGGCCGCCGTCGGCACCAAGGGTGCGGCGCCGCTACCGCTACCGGACGTCGACCCGCTGTACGGCGGACTGATCGCGAACGTCACGGCCTACGAGGAGCTCGCACTTCAGGCGGCGCTGTGCGGCGGCCGCGACCGGGTCTTCAAGGCGATGCTGGCCCACCCCCTGATCGGCCAGTACGAGTACGCCGAGGCGCTCACCGACCGGCTGGTCGCCCACAACCGGGAGCACCTTCCGTGGGCGTGAACGACCCGGGCGCGCACGACCGGGCCACGGGCGGCTCCGCGGCGAGCGGTCCCGCGGCCACCGTCCTCGCCGTCGACGCCGGCAACAGCAAGACGGACGTGGCGGTGGTCGACGCGCGAGGTTCGGTCCTGGCAACGGCCCGCGGCGGCGGGTTCCAGCCGCCGCGGGTGGGGGTCGCGGCGGCACTGGACGAACTGGACCGCACGGTGCGGCAGGCCCTCGCCGGCGCCGGGCTCCGGTCCGTCGCCCATGTCTCCGCCTGTCTGGCCAACGCCGATCTCCGCGTCGAGGAGGCCGAGTTGACGGCGGCGGTACGGGCCCGCGGCTGGGGCGGGACGAGCGAGGTCCGCAACGACACCTTCGCGATCCTGCGGGCCGGGGTCGACGAGCCCAGGGGCGTCGCCGTCGTCTGCGGTGCCGGCATCAACTGCGTGGGCGCGGTGCCGGACGGACGCACCGCGCGTTTCCCGGCCGTCGGCCGGATCTCGGGGGACTGGGGAGGGGGCGCGGGCCTCGCGGAGGAGGCCCTGTGGTTCGCCGCGCGGGCCGAGGACGGGCGCGGCGAGCCGACCGAGCTCGCCCGGACCCTCCCCGGGCACTTCGGACTGCCGTCGATGTACGCGCTCATCGAGGCACTGCATCTCGGGCGGGTCGCGGCCGGCCGGCGGCACGAGCTCGCCCCGGTCCTGTTCTCGACGGCGGCCGCAGGCGACGCCGTCGCCTGCGCGATCGTCGACCGGCTCGCCCACGAGGTCGCCCTGATGGCCACGGTGGCGCTCGGCCGGCTCGGGCTGCTGGACGAGGAGGCCCCCGTGGTGCTCGGCGGCGGCGTGCTGGCGGCGCGGCACCCCCGGCTCGACAGCGGGATCGCGGAGTCGCTCGCCGTCCGGGCCCCGAGGGCCGTCCTCTCCGTGGTGACCGCACCGCCCGTCCTCGGCGCGGCGCTGCTGGGACTCGACCACCTCGGCGCACCGTCCACGGCACGGGCCCGGCTGCGGTCACGGTACGAGGGGGTGTGAGCCGCTGTCGGATGACCGCACATGAGTGAGCTCGGGCGTGCTGCCGGGAGTGGACGTCCGGCCACGAGCGGGGGCTGCGCCGGCGGCCCGCGGAGGCAGGGGCGCACGCGGTTCACACGCCGCGCGCGCCGACGCGACCGGTCCACCGGGCGGAACCGATCCGCCACCGTCGGCGTATTCATGGGAGGAGCTGAACGGGGGGCGGCATTGACGCGGCACGCGGGATGACACAAGATCCAGTGAATCCTGGGTGTGGAATGTCCGCCCCCGCGGCCATACTTCTGGCCGGAAGCCGTCCCCCGTCCGCGGGAGGTGGGACCCCGTCAGTGACCGAGGGGGAGGTCAAGTGACACACATGCCGAGCGCGGCAGGCCCGCCCGCGCCAACGGTGCCACACGTCCCGGCGCAACCGGGACCGCTGCCCGGCCCGGGGTCGGGCCCCTCCGCCGACCGGTCGGCACCGCCGCCGGGGCCGCCCGCGCGCCGCAGCGCCTGGGCGGAGACGACGGCGCGGTTGCGCGCCGCCGCGACGACGGAGCCGGGCCGGTTGCGGATCATCGGCGCCGTACTGGCCGCGCTGGTCGTGGCGTTCGGCGCCGTGACGGCCCTCGAGATCGCCGACCGCGCCTCGTCGGCCGACGCCGTGGTCAACCGCAGCCAGCCGCTCAGCGCGGACGCGGCGAGCATCTACCGCTCGCTCGCCGACGCGGACACGGCCGCCGCGAGCGGCTTCCTGGCCGGGGCGCAGGAACCCGAGGCGATGCGGGAGCGCTATCGCGCGGACATCGCCAGCGCCTCGCGGCTGTTGGTGAAGGCCGCCGGGAACACGGACGGTTCGACGGACTCGCGCCGCTGGATCGCCACGCTCAACGAACAACTCCCCCGCTACACGGGACTCGTCGAGCGGGCCCGGGCCAACAACCGCCAGGGCCTCCCCCTCGGCGGCGCGTATCTGCGCTACGCGAACCAGCTGATGACCACCGAACTGCTGCCGGCGGCACAGAAGCTGTACGAGGAGGAGACGGCCCGGCTCGACGACGACCACGGCGACGCCCGGACGTGGCCCTTCCCGTCGCTGGGGCTGGGGGTGGTGGCGCTCGGCGGGCTGTTCTGGGCACAGCGCCGCAATTACCGGCGTACGAACCGGGTGTTCAACCACGGGCTGCTCGCTGCCACCGCCGCGTCCACGGTGGTGCTGCTCTGGCTCGGCGTCGGGCACGGCGTAGCCAGGGCGGGGCTCGACGAGGCCCGTGCCAGGGGGCAGGAGTCGCTGAAGGTCCTCAACGACGCCCGGATCAGCAGCCTGAAGGCCCGGGCCAACGAGAACCTGACCCTCGTCGCCCGCGGTGCGGTGCTCACCGCGGACGGCAAGAGCGACAAGTACGAGACGGACTACACCGCGGGCATGAGCAGACTCACCGCCTCTCTCGGCAGCGCCGGGCGGCTCGCCGACGACGGCGCGGGCCGTACGCCGGTCGCCGACGCGGTCTCGGCGGCGTCGGAGTGGAAGAACCGGCACAAGGACGCCGGTGAGACGGACAGGGCGGGCGACTACGACGGCGCGCTGGCCAAGGTGATCGGCAGCGAGGGCTCCACGGGCCAGTGCTTCGACCGCGTGGACGCCGCGCTGGAGAAGGCGCTGGCCCACGAGCAGGCCGAGTTCACCGAGTCCGCCGAGAGCGGCCGGGGGGCGCTGGCCGGACTGCCGGTCGGCGCGGCCGTACTGGCCGTCCTCGCGGCGGCCGGCGCCGTCCTGGGCATCGGCCGCAGGCTTTCGGAGTACCGGTGAGAGGGGGAGGGATGGCCGACTCGATGCCGGACGGGGCACCGGACGTGACACCGCGGGCCGGGACCGCCGCGGACGCCCGGCAGCGCCTTCCGCTCCGGCGGGTACGCCTCGCCGGCCGGCTGCGCGGCTGGGGCGGCGTCGCCGGGATGGCGGCGGCCTGTGCGCTGTCCGCCGCCCTCACCCTGGTCCCGCTCTCACACGGAGGACCGCCGGCCGGGGTGACCCCGGGTGCCGATCCGGCGGCGGTACCGCCCGCGATGGCGGACGACTGCACGAGCCCGGAGGCGTCCCTGCGGCCGTCCTCGGCGGACGGCCCGGCGATCGGGGAGATCAAGCAGCGCGGCAGGCTGATCGTCGGCGTCGACCAGAACAGCTACCGCTGGGGCTACCGACGGGCGGACGGCCGGCTGGAGGGCTTCGACATCGATCTGGCCCGGGCGATCGCACGGGACATCCTGGGCGACCCCGAGAAGATCATCTTCAGGGCGGTCCCGACCAACCAGCGGATCACGGCGCTCAACAACGGCACGGTGGACCTCGTCGTACGGACGATGACGATCAACTGCGCCCGGATCAAGCAGGTCGCGTTCTCCACGGCCTACTTCCAGACCGGCCAGCAGGTGCTCGCCCCCCGGCAGTCGGCGATCACCGGCTTCGACGGGTCCCTCAAGGGCCGGCGGGTGTGCTCGGCCGAGGGCTCGACGGCGTACGACGCGCTGGAGAAGGACCCGCACGGAGCGGTCTTCCAGGACGAGGACGACGAGGGCCCCGGTGACCGGGACAGGCTCACGGTCCCCAACCAACTGGACTGCCTGGTCCGGCTCCAGCTCGGCGAGGTGGACGCGGTGGTGACGGACGCGGCCCTCGCCGCGGGCCAGGCCGCACAGGATCCATCCGTCGAACTCAAAGGCGACAGGCCCTTCACCACCGAGTACTACGGCGTGGCCGCCAGACTGGGCAGGGACGACCTGGTCCGCAGGGTCAACAGGGTCTTGGAGCAGTACCGGGCGGGCCCCTGGATGCAGGCGTACGCCAAGTGGCTGGAGAAGGACCTGCCCGGGATACCGGGTCCCCCGGCGCCGAAGTACCGGGACGACTGAGACCGTTGGGAAGGCAGCCGGCGGACGGGCCGCCCGGCGGTGAAGAAGTCGGGCCGGCCGGGACGTCCGGCGGTGGGTTTCGAGTACACGAGCGGAGAGGTGATCAATGGGCGTCGCGGGACCCCCCGGGCCGGTAATGGACCGGGACGAGGTGGACCGTGCGCTGGCGCGGCTCGGGGAGGAGCACGAGGCGATCGAGACCTCGCTCCTCGCCCTCCAGGACCATGCGGGCCGCAGGCTCCTGGAGGGCGCGGAGCTGACGGGTGTCACCAAGGACCGCTGGGCCTCCACCGAGCAGGCGATCACCCTCTTGTGGGGCTACTTCGACGCGTACGCGGGGGCGCTGCGCTCGGCACGTGAACTGCGGGCGCGGCGCCGCTGGCCGAGCCGGGACGACCTGGTGGCGCTCACGGACCGGTTGCGCGGCCCCAGCGTCACCGTCGCGAGCTCCGCGGCCCATCCCGCGCCCTCGGTGACCGGCCCGGCCAAGCTCTCCGAGCGCTTCACGCTGGAGGGCCTCGTCAGCCGGATGAACACGCTGTACGCCCGCTCCCTGGACGTGGTGGTGGCCGCCGACACGGTCTGGTCGGCCCTGCCCGCGCGGATCGACCTGCTCGCCGCGGAGTTGCAGCGCACTCGTTCGCTGGCGCACTCCGTGGGCGTGCGGCCGGGCGAGCACCCGTCGGGCGACGAGCTGGAGTCGATCACCCACGAACTGTCCGCGCTCCGGGCTCAGGTCGTGTCGGACCCGCTGGCGTTCTGGTCGCCGGCGACGGCGAGTTCGGCACCGGGCGGCGGCCGGCCCGAGACGGGACGCTACGACCGCGCCGCGCGTTCGCTGGAGGACGTCCGGCGTGAGATCGAGGCGGTCCTCGCGGTGCGGCAGGACTCGGAGACCCGGCTGCTGCGGCTGCGGGACGTGCTCTCGCGCGCGGACCGCACGCTCACTGAGGCGCGTGCCGCACGGGGGGAGGTGCTGGCCAAGATCGCAGCGTCCGAGGTCCCCGCGGTCAGCGGCCCGCCGACCGTGCTGCAGGAGCGACTGGCCACCGCCGCGGAGTACCGCAGGCACGCCCAGTGGCACCGGCTGTCCCCGCTGCTGGAGTCCCTGGAGCGGGAGGCCGAGGACGAACTGATGCGGGCACGCGAGTCGTTGACCGCCGTGACGGCTCCGCTGGCGGTCCGTGCGGAGCTGCGCGGCCGGCTCGACGCGTACAAGGCGAAGGTCGCGCGGCACGGCATGGCCGAGGACCCGCTGCTGATCGAGCGGTACGACGCGGCGCGCCGGATGCTGTGGAGCGCTCCGTGCGATCTGCGCGCCGCCGAGCACGCGGTCCTGCGCTACCAGCAGGCCGCGTCCGAGGTCCTGGTGCCCCGGCAGCCGGGCCCCGTGGACGGCGTCGGCCGGCAGGGGGAATCGTGATCCGCATCCGCGCACAGGTCACCGGCGCCCGGCGGACCCCGTCCGCGGCACCGGCGACGGGGCCGGCGAGCAGGCAGGGGGAGCCGTGAGTGATCTGACGAAGTGCAGCCGCCCGGGCTGCGAGGGCGCGTACGAGGACGTCGGCGACGGCGAGCTGTACTGCGACACCTGCGGACTCGCCCCCGAGGCCGGGCGGGGCGGCACACCGCCGAACCCGAGCGGCGGGGGCTCCGGCACCGCGGTGGGCACATGCCAGCGCCCGGGCTGCGAGGGCGCGTACGAGGACGTCGGCGACGGCGAGCTGTACTGCGACACCTGCGGACTCGCCCCGGTCGTCGCGAGGAACGGCGCGCTGTCGTCTCCCCCCACCGGCATCACGGGAGGCGGGCGGAGCGGCGGCAGCGGCCGGAGCGGGTACAGGTCCTCGGAGCACGGGAGTTCGGCGTCGGGTTCCCGGTCGTCCCGGTCGTCGCGCTCCTCGACGTCACGGCGGTCGGTCTCGGGCCGGCTGTCCCGTTCGCTGTCGGGCCGCGGCTCGGGCCGCTCGGTGTCGGTCCGCAGCTCTGGGTCCTCGGCCTCCTCCTCGGGCCGCAACCGGCTCGGAGCCGGGCTGGTCTCGGTCCCCGACGTACCCCGCCCGGACCCGCGTTCCGCGGTCATGGCGGAGCCCGAGGTCCCCGAGCGGAAGCGATTCTGCAGCCGCAGCGACTGCGGATCGCCGGTGGGCCGCGCCCGCGGCGACCGCGCGGGCCGTACGGAGGGCTTCTGCACCAAGTGCGGCCACCCCTACTCGTTCGTGCCGAAGCTGCGCGAGGGGGACGTCGTGCACGGGCAGTACGAGGTGATGGGCTGTCTGGCGCACGGCGGCCTCGGCTGGATCTACCTCGCCGCCGACCGGGCGGTGTCCGACCGCTGGGTCGTCCTCAAGGGCCTGCTGGACACGGGCGACCAGGACGCGATGGCGGCGGCGATCTCGGAACGCCGGTTCCTCGCGGAGATCGAGCACTCCAACATCGTCCGCATCTACAACTTCGTCGAGCACCTTGACCAGCGGACCGGCTCCATGGACGGCTACATCGTCATGGAGTACGTCGGCGGCAAGTCCCTCAAGGAGATCGCCAACGAAAGGCGCGCACCCGACGGAAGGCGCGACCCGCTGCCGGTCGAGCAGGCGTGCGCCTACGGCATCGAGGCGCTGGAGGCGCTCGGGCACCTGCACAGCCGGAACCTGCTGTACTGCGACTTCAAGGTCGACAACGCCATCCAGACGGAGGACCAGCTCAAGCTGATCGACATGGGCGCAGTGCGGCGGATGGACGACGACGAGTCGGCGATCTACGGCACGGTCGGCTACCAGGCGCCGGAGGTCGCCGAGTCCGGACCGTCCGTCGCGTCGGACCTCTATACGGTGGCGCGCACCCTCGCGGTGTTGACGTTCGACTTCCAGGGCTACACGAACGTGTTCGTGGACTCCCTCCCGGACCCGGACAACATCGAGGTGTTCCGGACGTACGAGTCGTTCTACCGGCTCCTGGTCCGCGCGACCGACCCCGACCCGGCCCGCCGGTTCGCCTCCGCACAGGAGATGGCGGACCAGCTGACGGGCGTGCTCAGAGAGGTCGTGGCGCTCCAGACGGGCCGGCCGCGCCCGTCGCTGTCGACCTTGTTCGGCCCGGAGCTGCGCGTCACGGACACGGAGCTGTTCGCCGAACTCCACGGCGAGGTCTCGGCGCTGGGCGCCCGGCGGCCTCCCCGCCGCCGCGGCACACCATCCGCGGCCAACGCCCCGCAGGTGCCCGGGCCCTTCGGCGCGGTGACTCCCGGACAGCTCCCCGTCCAGGCGACGGGGACCCGTCCGTACGCCGCCGTACCGGGTGCCGTGGGCGCGGCAGCGGCGGGCCTCCCCGGGCGCGCGGGCCCGGTCGGCCCGCGTCCTCACGCGCCCGCCCCGGCCGGCGTCCCCCCGCAGGCGGCACCGTCCGCACGGTCCGGGGAGCGGGCGGCCGCCCCGCGGCCGCACCTCGCGGACCTCGACGTCCGCGCGACCGCACTGGCGCTGCCGGTCCCCCGCGTCGACCCCAACGACCCCAACGCGGGACTCCTCGCCGGTCTGATGGCCTCCGCGCCGGCCGAACTGATCGCCGCGCTGCACGGCGCGCCCACGAGCTCCCCGGAACTGCGGCTGCGCGAGATCCGGGCACGGCTGGAGACGGGCGAGCTCACCTCCGCGACGAGCTCGCTGGCCGATCTCGAGGCGCGGCACCCCGACGACTGGCGGGTCGTCTGGTACCGGGGCGTCGCCTCGCTCGTCACCGGCGACGACGAGACGGCCGCACTGTCCTTCGACGCGGTCTACGACGCGTTCCCCGGCGAGGCCGCCCCCAAGCTGGCGCTCGCCGTCTGCGCCGAGGTGCTGGGCCAGCTGGACAACGCCGCGGAGTACTACCGCCTGGTGTGGGCCACCGATCCGAGCCATGTGAGCTCCGCGTTCGGCCTCGCCAGGGTGCAGCTCGCGGCCGGCGACCGCGCCGCGGCCGTCCGCACGCTGGACTCCGTCCCGGAGGCGTCCATCCACTACACGGCCGCCCGGGTCGCCGCGGTACGGGCACGGCTGCGGCGGCGCGCCGTGCGGGACCCGCTCATCGACGACCTCACGGCCGCCGCCGACCAGGTCACCGCACTCGAACGGCTCGGACTGGACGCCCTGCGCCGCGAGCGCCTGTCGGCGGAGGTTCTGGGTACGGCGCTGGACTGGGTACTCTCCGGCAGTGCCGGCGCCCGGCCGGCGAGAACTGTCCTGCTCGGCAGCGAACTGGACGAACGCGGACTGCGGTTCGGCCTTGAACGCTCGTTCCGGGTGCTCGCCCGGCTCGCGACGAACGGCGAGGAGCGCATCGAACTGGTGGAGCGGGCCAACCGCTACCGCCCCCGGACGTGGGTGTGATGCTGTGCTGTCGCGGGGACAGGTCCCCGGACCTCCGGCGGAAGGACCGAGGCGCGCCCGGCACATCAAGGCGAGGTGAGAGCGAATGACGCCGCAGATGCCCCAGCAGGCGGCCTGGTCGAAGTGCCCTGGATGCGAGGAACCACTCGAATCCGGCGATCTGTTCTGCGGAGCGTGCGGGTACGACCTGTCGGCCGTACCCGAGCCGCCGCGGGACGGCCCCGCGGTCGCGGCGGGTGCGCACGTGCACTGGCCCGAGGCTCCCGGGGCCGACGGCTCCGGCCGTCCGGGGACGCTGCAGCAGCCCGGTGAGGTGCCGGGCACGGACTCGGGCGGCCGTGAACTGCCCGCGACGCCGGTCCGCTTCGACGGCTCGGACATCGCACCTGCCGCAGCCACGGCACGCCCGGCCGTGCAGGGAGCCGGCACGGCCGCGCGGTTCGGGCCGGCCGCGCCGGGCGGAGCGGCCTCCGCCGCCTCCGGGGCGTCCCCGGCCGCCGATCCCGGCCCCGCACCACACAGCTACGGCTCCGGCTCCGGCTCCGGCTCCGGGGACTTCGAGCTGGCCGCGCCCGATCCCCGCGCCGCCGGGCACTGTGGCGGGCACTCCGCCGCGCCCCCGCCCGGCGCGAAGCTCTGTGTCGCGTGCCGTGCCGGTCATGTGGACCACGACGGCTACTGCGAGAACTGCGGGCACGCCCAGCCTCGCGAGCGCGACCACATGGAGCAGGAGCTGGGTTCGGTGGCAGCGGTCAGCGACCGGGGGCTGCGGCACCACCGCAACGAGGACTCGTTCGCGGTGTCGTCCACGGCCATGCCCGACGGCTCCCCGGCCGTGATCGCGATCGTCTGCGACGGCGTGTCCTCGGCCACCCGGCCCGACGACGCGTCCTCGGCCGCGGCGGGTTCCGCCAACGATCACCTGCTGGCCTCGCTGCCCCGGGGCACGCATCCGCAGCAGGCCATGCACGAGGCGATCCTGGCCGCCGCCTCCGCGGTCAACTCCCTGGCGGCGGAACCCGGCGCGGCCATGGAGCACGACCCGCACCGCCATCAGAACGCTCCCGCCTGCACGCTGGTGGGCGCCGTCGTCGTCGGCGAACTGCTCGTGGTCGGCTGGGTCGGCGACAGCCGGGCGTACTGGGTCCCCGACGACCGCAGCGGCCCGCCCGCCCGGCTCACCGAGGACGACTCCTGGGCGGCCCAGATGGTCTCCGCGGGTCTGATGAGCGAGGCCGAGGCGTACGCGGACGAGCGCGCGCACGCGATCACCGGGTGGCTCGGCGCGGACGCCTACGAACTGGAACCACACACCGCCGCGTTCAAGCCGGACCGCCCCGGTGTGGTGGTGGTCTGCACGGACGGGCTGTGGAACTACGCGGAGGCGCCGGAGGAGATGGCGCAGGTCCTGCCGCCCGACGCGGCGGGCCGTCCGCTCCACGGGGCGCAGGTCCTCGTCGGTCATGCGCTCGACGGCGGGGGCCACGACAACGTAACAGTGGCCGTGCTCCCGTTCGCCGTGCCGCGCCAGGGGGCAGGATCGGCCTGAACGAGGCCATATCCCCTCGCCCCTGCGTCCGTTCGGCACCCTTTCGTCGTGTCTGTCTGCCCAGCTGAGCCTCGAGGAGCCAGTTCAGATGGCCAATTTCTCCAAGTCGAACGTGCCGCGGTTCTCCGTCGAGGTGTACCAGAACGAGTTCCTGCCCGAGGGCGGGCGCGAGGTCAACGCGATCGTGACGGTCACCTCCACCGGCGGCGGCACGAGCGGTGGCTTTCCCGTCGCCGGAGCTTCCGCTTCCCCTTCGTCCATACCCGGGCGGCGGACGGACGCCGCCGTGGTCGTGATGGTCGACTGTTCGGGTTCCATGGACTATCCGCCCACGAAGATGCGCAACGCGCGCGACGCGACGGCCGCGGCGATCGACACCCTGCGCGACGGCACGGCCTTCGCCGTGGTCGCGGGCACGCACGTGGCCGCCGAGGTGTACCCGGGCGGCGGTCGGCTGGCGACCGCCGACGCGACGACACGGGCCGAGGCCAAGGAGGCGCTGCGCAGGCTGAGCGCCGGCGGCGGCACCTCGATCGGCACCTGGTTGCGACTGGCCGACCGGCTGCTCGGCGACGCCGACGTGTCCATCCGGCACGGCATCCTGCTCACCGACGGGCGCAACGAACACGAGGCACCGGAGGAGCTGAGGGCCGCGCTGGACGCCTGCGCGGGCCGGTTCACCTGCGACGCACGCGGCGTGGGCACGGACTGGGAGGTCAAGGAGGTCACCGGCATCGCCTCCGCGCTGCTCGGCACGGCCGACATCGTCGCGGACCCCTCGGGGCTCGCCGCCGACTTCACGCGGATGATGGAGGACGCGATGGGCAAGGAGGTCGCGGACGTGGCACTGCGGCTCTGGACGCCCGTCGGCGCGGAGATCGCGTTCGTCAAGCAGGTGGCACCCACGGTCGAGGAACTGACTGGCCGGCGCACGGAGGCGGGGCCGCGCGCCGGGGACTATCCGACGGGTTCGTGGGGCGGCGAGTCCCGTGACTACCACGTGTGCGTACGGGTGCCGGACGCCGGCGTGGGCCGGGAGATGCTGGCGGCACGGGCCTCCCTGATCATTCCGGATCCGGCAGGCGGCACCCCGCGGCCCCTCGCCCAGGGACTCGTGCGGGCGGTGTGGACCGACGACATGGCGGCTTCGACCTCCATCAATCCCCAGGTCGCGCACTACACCGGCCAGGCCGAACTGGCACAGGTCATCCAGCAGGGTCTGGATGCTCGCAAGTCGGGAGATTTCGACAACGCCACCGCGAAGCTCGGCCGCGCCGTCATGCTGGCGGCCGCCTCCGGCAACGAGGACACCGCGAAACTGCTGGCGAAGGTGGTGGACGTCGTCGACGCGGCGACGGGTACTGTGCGGCTGAAGGCAAGGGTCACGGAAGCGGACGAGATGACACTCGAAACGCGCTCCACGAAGACAGTTCGCGTGAAGAAGTAGACACGCGGCGAAGACGGACCAGCCGACAGCAGTCGAGAAACGACAAAGAGCACAAAGTGTCCGGCTCGCCGGCCGGACGGAGGAGAGGGGGAAGCGCCGACATGCCGACCTGCCCGAACGGACACCAGTCGGGTTCCGACGACTGGTGCGAGGTCTGCGGCCACCGCATGGCCGGGGCGGGGGCTCCGGCGGGCGCGGTTCCGCCGCCTCCCCCGCCCCCGGCCTCTTCGCCGCCGCCCGCACCGGGCTACGGATACCCGGGGCCCGGCGACCCGAACGCAACGGCCCAGGCGGAGCTGTGCCCGCAGTGCCGTACGCCCCGCGAGCCGATGGCGCCCTTCTGCGAGGAGTGCCGCTGGAACTTCCTCACGAACACGGCGACGTCGTACACCCCCGTGACCCCGCCCCTCCGAGGGACACCCGGCGGTCCGGGAGGACCCGGCGGACCGCCGCCCGGTCTGAATCTGCCGCCCGGCTTCCAGGCCCAGCAGCCGCCGCACCCGGACCCGTTCGACTACCAGGGCTCGCGGCCCTCGCAGATGAACCGGCCCGCCGAACCGATCGGCGGCGAGCCCCCGGCGCCCCGGCCTCCGCAGGCCGGACCGCCGGCCCCGCCGCCGTTCCCCCAGCCGGGCCAGTCCGGCTTCTCGGACGTCTCCGAGTCGCCCGGACAGCACCGGCCCCCGGGTCCGCCCGAGTTCAGCAGGCCGGCCCCGCAGCAGCAGGGGTTCCCGGCCGGTCCGCCCGCGCCTCCCGGCTTCCCGCAGGCCGTTCCGGCCCCGCCGCAGCCGACGCAGGGCGGCGGTGACGACTGGATGATCTCCCCGCCCTCGCAGCAGCACGCTCCGCACCACTCCGCGCAGCACCCGGCACCCCCGCAGCAGCAGGTTCCGTACGAGCCCGCGGGGTGGACCGCGGTCATCGCGCCCGACCGCGAGTACTTCATGGCGATGATGCAGCGCAGCGGCCCCGAGGCCGCCGGGCTGAACCTGCCCGCGTACTCCCCGGAGCAGCAACTCGCCCTCTCGGGCGACGAGGTGACCATCGGCCGCCGCCGGCACTCCACCGGCGAGTCGCCCGACATCGACCTGTCGGTGCCGCCGGAGGACCCGGGGGTCTCGCACCAGCACGCCGTGCTGGTGCAGCAGCCCGACGGCTCCTGGGCCGTCGTCGACCAGAACTCCACGAACGGCACGACGGTGAACGGCGCCGAGGACCCCATACAGCCCTACGTCCCCGTCCCCCTGCGGGACGGCGACCGGGTGCACGTGGGCGCCTGGACGACGATCACCATCCGCCGGGGCTGACGTCGGTCACCGGTCGGGCCCGGGCGCGCCGAGGGTCCAGGCGTACGGCCCCTCGGGGTCGTCCAGCCACGCCCACTGGCTGTCCCCGCTGACGGTGACCCCGAAGCGCTCCCGCTCCGGCCGGCCTTCACGCTGCCGGAGCGAGAGCGCTTCGTGCGGATCACGCCCAAGGTCAGCGTGAGCAGGAAGCGGAACTGCTCGCTCTCCGCCACCCGCCGCGGCAGCCCGCCGACGTGCGGGACCGAGGTCCGCACCGGCCCGCCTCCGCGCAGCGGGACGAAGTACGCGGGCGCGTGCAGGAAGCGCCCCTCCGCGTGGCCTTCGTCACACACCGCAGCACGACCAGCCCGTGGCGAGCGGGGCGAGGAGCAGTCCGCCCGGCACGCACCCGCCGGAGCGCTCTTCGGACCGGGGTCCTAGGGCCCGGGTCCTCGTCCGGTCCGTCTGAGACCATGGAGCGGTGAACGAGATTCCGCGGGGCACACTTCAGGAGCAGACCTTCTACGAGCAGGTCGGCGGCGAGGAGACCTTCCGCCGCCTCGTGCGGCGTTTCTACGAGGGCGTCGCCGAGGACCCCCTGCTGCGGTCGATGTACCCCGAGGAGGATCTGGGCCCGGCCGAGGAGCGCCTCACGCTCTTCCTGATGCAGTACTGGGGCGGTCCGCGCACCTACAGCGACAACCGCGGCCACCCCCGCCTGCGCATGCGCCACGCCCCGTTCACCGTCGACAAGGCCGCGCACGACGCCTGGCTCAGGCACATGCGGGTCGCGGTCGACGAACTCGGCCTCTCCGAGGAGCACGAACGGCAGCTCTGGAACTACCTCACGTACGCCGCCGCCTCGATGGTGAACACGGCGGGCTGACGCTCGGGCCGCCGGCCCACGGGGCACCCCGCACGAAGCGTCACCGCCTGCTCACTTCAGGCCACAGCTCGCCGACTTCCGGCCGTCTCGGCCCAGTCCCGTACCCGCTCACCTCACACAGCCCATAAGTTCACAGTCGCAACACATCGAACGGGCATCCGCATCCGGCGGGTGCCCTCTTCCTGTGGAGGCTTCGACGTGCGTCGGGGAACCTTGCGAGTGGGCGCGGTACTGATCGGCACGACGACGGCGTTGCTGGGAACGAGCGCGGCGTACGGCGACAACTTCTACGTCTACCAGGGCGACGACTTCGGGTTCATCACGTACAACCACAAGGCCGCGGGAGTCTGCGACCGGGAGGTCGACGGCTTCAACGTCTACGCGAACTTCAAGCGCACCGTCCCGAACACGGTCACCCGGGTCGAGGAGAAGGACGGGTACTGCAGGACCTCGACGACCGGCACATACCCCGTCCACCGGATCCAGGCGTGCGAGAACATCCCGGTGTTCCCCGACGCCTGCTCCGCCTGGAAGCAGCACCCGTAGCCATGACCGCCCCCACTCTGGAGGTCCGCGGCCTCACCTGCGCGATCGGCCGGCGCACGCTGCTGCGCCAGGCGGACCTGAGCGCCGAGGCGGGGACGTCCCTGTCCGTCATGGGACCGAGCGGCAGCGGCAAGTCCACGCTGCTGTCGTGCCTCGCAGGGCTGCACACCCCGCAGGCCGGGACCATCAGGGTGGTCGGTACGGACGTCGCCGCGCTGCGGCCCGGGCAGGCCGCGGCATGGCGGCTGCGCACCATCGGCTTCGTCTACCAGTTCGGCGAACTGCTACCGGAGCTGAGCGCGGTCGAGAACGCGGCGCTTCCCCTGCTGATCGCCGGCCGGGGGCGGCGCGACGCGTACGGCACCGCCGAGAGCCTCCTCGCCGAGCTCGGCGTCGGAGAGGTCGCCGACTCGCCCGCGAGTGTCCTGTCCGGCGGCGAGCGTCAGCGCGTCGCGGTGGCCCGGGCCCTGTCCACACGACCACCGCTGGTCCTCGCCGACGAACCGACCGGCGCCCTGGACGAACGCACCACGGACGACGTCTGCGACATGCTGTTCCGCCTGCCTGCCCGGTACGGCTGCGCACTGGTCCTGGTGACCCACAATCCGGTGGTCGCCCACCGCGCGGACCGCCTGCTGACCCTGCGCGAGGGCGCGTTGCACGACTCCGCACCCGGCACCGCGCACGACACGACGACGGCGGGGGCATGACCCGGATCAACCGGCGCGGTGCCACGGCCCAGTTGCTCGCCCTGGGACGCCGGCCGTACCCGGTGCACCGGGACCCGCGCCACGTCCTCCAGGCGCTCTGCCTGGTGCTTGCCGCGATGGGGGCCACCTTGCTGGTCTGGGGCCTGCAGGTCACCGACGCCGCGTACGACGGCCGCGACCTGCGGACATCGGCCCGCCACCCGGTACGCGCCGCGGCCGAGCCCGGCGCCCGCCCCACGGCACGGTGGTCGGACAGCCGCGACGTCGTCGGCGACAGGAGCTTCTCCGTCGTGACGATCGCCCCCCTCACCGCGGACGCCCCGCTGCCGCCGGGCCTGCCGCGCTGGCCGGAACCGGGCGAAGCGTTCGTCTCACCCGCGCTGCTGGAGGCCCTGCCGGCGGCGTCCACCCGCTACGGGAATCGGGCCGGGACCATCGCCGCGGACGGGCTCGCCGAGCCCTCCGAGTACCTCGTGTACCGGCGGCCGCCGCCCGGGACCGCGCTCTCCCCCGGCCCCGGAGGCATCGCCGGCATCGTCGGCTACGGCACCCCGCTCCCGGAGGCGTCCGACTTCGCCAGCCAGACCTTCGACCGCGCGGAGTCCGACGTCCGGTTGCTGATCGCTCCCCTGCTCGGGCTGCCCGTCGCGGTCCTGCTCGTCACCGCCTCCCGCCTCGGCGCCCGGCAGCGCGACCGGCGGCTCGCCGTCCTGCACGCCATCGGCGCCGGGCGGTCCGCACGCGCACGAGTCGCCGTGGGCGAGTGCCTGCGTCCCCTGGCGCTGGGCACCGCGGCGGCGGCCGTACCCCTGCTGGCCGTGACCCTGACCGGCGTACGGCTGCCCGTCACCGGCCACGCGATCGCGGCAGCCGATCTCGTACCTCTGCTCCTGTGGTTCCCACTCGCCCTGCTGCCGGTCCTGGCAACCCTGTGCCTGTCGTTCGCGGCACTCCACCTGCGCATCCGTCCCGCCGGGGGCAACCGGCCACGGCCGGCGCGGGACCGGCCGTCCGCCTGGCCCGGACGCGTCTGCTGCATCGGCACGCTCATGGCCCTGTGGGGCGCGGTGATCGGCCACCAGCCGGGGGTTCGGATCTTCATGCTCGGCCTGGTCCTCGCCATGGCCGGGCTGCCGCCGCTGCTGGGACGGGCCGCGGCCCGGGTGGCCGTACGGCTGACCGCACGCGGACGGGGAGACGCCGCCCGGCTGGTCGGAGGGCGCTGGGCAGCGGCCCACCCCGCGGTCATCGCCCGTTCCTGCGCCTCGCTCGCCGTGCTCCTGGGCCTGCTGACCCAGGTCCAGGTCCTGATCACGGAGTTGACGTCCGAGGCCCGCCACGCCACGGCGCTCGCCCGGCGACTGGACGGAAGGCTGCTCCACGTCTCCGCGGGGACCGACGACGAGAAGGCACGGGCGGGGTTCCTGGCGGCCCTCGGAGCCGGGGACCGTGTGCTGCGACTGGCACCGGGCGTGGAGGGCGCGCCGCCGGTGCTCACGGGGCACTGCCGCGATCTGGCGGCCCTGGCTCCCCTGTCCGTCTGCCCCGGTGCCGAGCCGGCCCCGGCCGTGCGGGTGTTCCGCGAGCGCACCGCCCGCACCGAGGCGCTGCGCTGGACGAGCCCCGGCGAGCTGAACGTGCGGTCGACGGCGTCACGAGCCCCGCTGACGGTTGGGGAGGGCGACTACGTCGTGCTGACCCGCGGGTCCGACGGCCGGGAGCACGTCGGCCGGGCGGCCTTCGCGAAGCTCGCGTCTCCGTCGGTGGTGGTGCCGGGTGACGAGTACGTCATCGGCTCGACCGCCCGCGCCCGTATCGCCGGCTGGGTCGTCCTCATCGCCGCACCCGGCTTCGTGCTCCTCGCGCTCATCGGTGCCGCGGTGCTGCTGCACGCCTATCTCGACCGGGCGGACCAACTGCGCCCGCTGGCCGGCTACACCTCGGGCGTACGGTTCCATCTGCGGACCGCCTGGTGGGGCTTGGGCGTGCCCACGGCCTGTGCCCTGGCACTGGCGACGGCGTTCGCCGGACTGCTCGGGGCGGTCAACCTCGCGTTCCTGGCCCCGTCGGGCGACTCCCCGCTCCCGCTGCTCGCCGGCGGGCTGGTGACGGCCGTGGTGCTCTGCACGGTGGCGACCGTGGCCGGCGGGCTGCTGTCGAGCCGGTTCACCCACCGGTGGGTGCCGCGCGGTGACTGAGCGGTGCGCACGGGAGCGAACCGGGTCCCGGCGCGGGACGACGGAGCGGGCACGCAGCCGAGCCTGGCCGGGTGGTCGATCGGCCGGACCAACGCCGAAACGCCGAGCCGATCGCCGCATCCTTGAGGATCCGCGACACCGACCGGGCCGCCACGACCCTGCCGATGTGGGGCGGGACACGGAGCCTGGTCCGAGACGGGATGCGCGACGAGTGCCGGACGGGACGACGGATCACTGCCGGAGCAGGCAGACGACCGGGACCCGAGGCGGAACGGCCGACACGTGCCGGACGGGACGAAGAACCACGGACGCGTGCGCGGGGAGCGGGCCGGGGCAAGGTCCGGGCCAAGGGCCGGGCCGAGCCGTCGCCCGAGGCGGTTCGGGGCGTGGCCCGGGGTCAGGAGGCGGGGCGTGGCCCGGAACCGGGCGGGACGTTACCCGGGGTCAGGCGGGGGTGACGTTCAGCGCACCGAGCCCCGCCCTGCGTACCGCGACCGAGCCGAACGGCGTGCGCAGCCGGAGCCAGCCACCGGAGGCCAGGAGCGCGGCGCCCGGAACACCGTCCGGGGTGGGGCGCAGGAAGCCCAGGGACTGGGCGGCGTGCACGGCCCGCAGCGGCAGGCCCGTCTCGTCGAGGGTCCGGGACCAGATCTCGCGGCCGATCCTGTCGCGCTCGGCGCGGGTGCGCCGCTCCACGGGCAACGCCTCGTCCCGTGAACGGAATTCGGCGACCGCGGCGGCCACCGCGCCCCGCATCCGGTCGACTTCGGGCAGCCCCGGAAGCTCTCGCCAGCCCCCGCGGGGAGGCAGTACCCCGGCCCAGGGCGGACCCGTGACGGCGGCCGGTACGGCGAGGGCCGAGCCCTCGACGGACTCCAGCAGCTCACCCGCGGACACGGTCGTGTCCAGCTCGACCGGCTCCGCCAGCCGCGCCGTCCGGATCGCGAGGACCTCGAACGACGGCGGCCGGCCGAACACGGCCAGCGCTCCCCCGCCGGCCTGCAGCCGCACGGCGGCGGCCCGGTCGTAGTGGATCAGCCGGCCGAGGAAGGCGGCGAGGTCCGCCGCCTCCCGGGCATCGGCCAGCCGCAGGGTCTGCACGGGCGCGGTCATGCCGCGAGCGCGTCCTTCACGTCTTCGTCCAGGTACTCCTGGAGGAAGGACTTCTCCTCGGCGGTGATACGGCGCGGACGCCCGGCCGCCAGGTCGTACGGGACGACGACGGTCGAGGCCCGGACGTACACCTGGTCCGGGTCCTTGATCTCGTAGGCGATCGTGAGCGACGCCGCGCCGACCTTAGTCACCCAGGACTCCACGGTCACCGGTTCGTGGCGGTGCACGAGCGGTCGTACGTAGTCGATCTCATGACGGGCCACGACGGACCCTCCGGAGAACGACGGGGAGCCGTTCCCCGGCGCCAGCCGGAACATGAAGTCGATGCGGGCCTCCTCCAGGTAGCGGAGGAAGACCACGTTGTTGACATGCCCGAAGGCGTCCATGTCCGACCAGCGCAGGGGACAGCTGTAGATGTGCCGAGCCACTTGCTGCCTGCCTCAGCCCCGGGTGAGCTTCTTGTAGGTGGCGCGGTGCGGGCGAGCCGCGTCCGGGCCGAGCCGCTCGATCTTGTTCTTCTCGTACGACTCGAAGTTGCCCTCGAACCAGAACCACTTGGAGTCGCCCTCGTACGCCAGGATGTGCGTGGCGACCCGGTCGAGGAACCAGCGGTCGTGGGAGACGACCACGGCGCAGCCCGGGAAGTCGAGCAGGGCGTTCTCCAGCGAGGAGAGCGTCTCGACGTCGAGGTCGTTGGTCGGCTCGTCGAGGAGCAGCAGGTTGCCGCCCTGCTTCAGGGTGAGCGCCAGGTTGAGGCGGTTGCGCTCACCGCCGGAGAGCACACCGGCGGGCTTCTGCTGGTCCGGGCCCTTGAAGCCGAACGCCGAGACATAGGCGCGGGAGGGCATCTCGACCTGGCCGACGTTGATGTAGTCCAGCTCGTCGGAGACGACAGCCCACAGCGTCTTCTTGGGGTCGATGTTCTCGCGGCTCTGGTCGACGTAACTGATCTTGACGGTGTCGCCGACCTTGATCTGGCCGGAGTCCGGCTTCTCCAGGCCCTGGAGCATCTTGAACAGCGTGGTCTTGCCGGCGCCGTTCGGGCCGATGACACCGACGATGCCGTTGCGCGGCAGGGTGAAGCTCAGGTCGTCGATGAGGACCTTCTCGCCGAAGGCCTTGTTGAGGTTCTCGACCTCGACGACGACGTTGCCCAGGCGCGGGCCCGGCGGGATCTGGATCTCCTCGAAGTCGAGCTTCCGGGTCTTCTCCGCCTCGGCGGCCATCTCCTCGTAGCGGGCGAGTCGCGCCTTGGACTTGGCCTGGCGGCCCTTGGCGTTGGAGCGGACCCACTCCAGCTCTTCCTTGAGGCGCTTCTGGCGCTTGGCGTCCTTCTGGCCCTCGACCTTCAGACGCGCGGACTTGTTCTCCAGGTAGGTGGAGTAGTTGCCCTCGTACGGGTGGGCGCGACCGCGGTCCAGCTCGAGAATCCACTGGGCCACGTTGTCCAGGAAGTACCGGTCGTGGGTGATGGCGACGACGGTGCCGGCGTACTTGGCGAGGTGCTGCTCCAGCCACTGCACGGACTCGGCGTCCAGGTGGTTGGTGGGCTCGTCGAGCAGCAGCAGGTCGGGGGACTCCAGCAGCAGCTTGCAGAGCGCGACGCGGCGCTTCTCGCCGCCGGAGAGGTTGGTGACCGGCCAGTCGCCGGGCGGGCAGCCCAGCGCGTCCATGGCCTGCTCCAGCTGCGCGTCGAGGTCCCAGGCGTTGGCGTGGTCCAGGTCCTCCTGGAGCTTGCCCATCTCCTCCATCAGCGCGTCGGAGTAGTCGGTGGCCATCAGCTCGGCGATCTCGTTGAACCGGTCGAGCTTGCCCTTGACCTCCGCGACACCGTCCTGGACGTTCTCCAGGACCGTCTTGCTCTCGTCGAGCGGGGGCTCCTGCAGCAGGATGCCGACGCTGTAACCGGGCGAGAGGAAGGCGTCACCGTTGGAGGGCTGCTCAAGACCGGCCATGATCTTCAGCACGGTCGACTTACCGGCGCCGTTCGGGCCGACCACACCGATCTTCGCACCGGGCAGGAAGCTCAGCGTGACGTCGTCAAGGATCACCTTGTCGCCGTGCGCCTTGCGCGTCTTGCGCATGGTGTAGATGTACTCAGCCAAGAGGAACCGTCCGGCAATCAGTGAGTGGGCAGATACACCCCATCTTGCCTGACCGCCACCCCGGGAACGAAACCCGTCCGGCCAAGCGCCTCTGACCTGCCTCTTCGCCGAGCATCCGCGTGGTCGGTCCATCACCGATCGTCGCCATCGACCGCCAACGAGCCCCCGGCACCGCCTCAGCCGGTCCCCGGCAAGGGCGAGTACCCGGCCGGTGCGGTCTCGACGACGTGGCTCATCCGCCCGGCGGCTGCACGGTGATCCAGACCGCATCCACCAGCCACCCCCGTGTACGCGGAGAGTGCGGCGCTCGGGTCGGATCCGTGCCGGGAGTGGTCACCGGTAGCCGGTGCTGTCGGTGTCAGCTGGTGGCGTCGGAGCGCCCTGAGGATCGCCGCCCATCGGCGGCGAGCTGCTCGCTCCTCAGTTCGGCGATCGTCCGCCGTCGCCACCTGACGGTCAGAACCGCTGCGGCCGCGCCGGCCAGAAGCGCGATGGCGACTCCGCCCCACACCAGCAAAGTGATCATGGATCCGAGCGACTCCAGTGCCCTCACCCCCGCTGGGCAGCGTACTGGTCCGGGGCATACGGCGAGCGGCCCCCACCGGAGCCGGGCAGCCACCCGGGCCGGGACCGCTCCGGGTGCCCGACGGCCCCGAGTCCTCGCAGACGACCGGCGGGGAGTGCCCTGCCCTCGTCACGGAAGGGCACGGCCCCGAAGCCGGGGGTACTCGGGCCGTCGGGGCCTCAGGGCCGTCGGGCCGTCGGGCGTGACGCCGGTCGCTCAGTCCTCCGTGGAGGGCGCCTTCTTCCTGCGTACGAAGAGGACCGCGGCGCCGCCGATGACCACGAAGCCGATGGCCACGCCCGCGATGATCGGGGTGGCGCCGGAGGCGCCGGTCGCCGCCAGGTTCTCGTCGACGGCCGTGCCGCCGGCCGAGGCCGCGCTGGGCCGAGGCTCCGGCTCGTCCGTGACGGGACCTGCGCTGCCGGTGGTCCTGCAGTCCAGCACGCCCTTGAAGTTCTTCGAGAACCCGCCCGGCCCCGTGATCGTGAAGTCGTAGGCCCGGTCCTCCGGGACGGGAACCGTCACCGTGCGGGACTCACCGGGTGCTATCGCGTGCTTGAGCCCCAGCAGCTCGAAGGTGAACTTCTCGTCGCCCTTGTTGGTGGCGGTGACGTCGATACCGCTCCCGGCGCAGTTCTTCTTCGCGGTGAGCGCGGGTATCGGGCCCTTCGTGGCCCAGGTGCCGGTGGCCGTCGCGGACACGGTGGAACGGCTGGAGCCGGCCAGGATCTGCGTCTGGCTCTTGGTCACCCCGGAGAACGCCCGCCCCACCGGCACGTTGGTGGTGGCCTGCAGGCTCAGAGCGGCCGTGCCGTCGGTAGCACCCGCCGGCACGTCGAAGTAGAGCCTGCTGCCGTCGACCGCGGTGGTGACGGGCTTGCCGGCTTCATCCGTCACGATGACGCCGCTGGCCGCGGAGTCCGCGGGCGGTGTCACGCTCACGCGGTCGGCGTCGGTGCGGACCGTGATGGGCCCGAGCCGCCCGCCGGCCTTCCCCGAGACCGCGTTCGGCTCCAGGCTCAGCGAGGCACGGGGCTCCTCGACGTTCTCGGCCTTCTTCTCGAGCCAGTCGGCGAGTTGTTCCGCCGCAGGATCGAGCGCCTCGACCTCGGCGCCGTCCGAGTACCGCCAGATCGCCACCTGTGTGCCGGCTGCCGCGGTCCGCTCGGTGAGCGGCCCCGTGCCCGCCCGTTCGGCCAGTGCCGTGAGGTCGTCGACCTGCGGATAGGAGTGCTGCAGGATCCACCGGATTTTCCCGGCACCGCTGTTGGCTCCGAGCGACGTCTGGTCCCAGGGGGTCTCCAGGTACTTCGCCTGTTCCTGGGTCGGGTTGTGTACGTCGATGCAGTAGGTCTTGAGTCTGCCCCCACCGTCGACGGTCATCTCGAACAGCCCGGCAGGCAGTTCGTGTCGCTGTCCGCCGTCGTGCAGGACGGCTCGGTCGAAGGTGGTCAGGCCGTCCAGCGTCGCGGACACACCACCCTGGTGCTCGGGGATGTCCTCGGCGACGGCCGGTCCGGCGGAGGCCAAGGCGCCCGCCGCGAACACAGCGGACACCAGGGCCGTCACGGCGAGCCGGGCGGCGCCCCGCCCGCGTACAGAGAGCGCAGTAAACACAGAATTCCCCTTCGGGCGAGGCCCTTTCGCGTGGGGTGCGTGGGGGGATTGCCTCGCCGGCAGACTCAAGTGCCCCGTGAGTTCTGAGGAATCCTAAGGACGTGGTGCGACCCGCTCCCCCGTCATACCGTCAGATAACCATTCCGAATCGGAATCGTTATCGCCGGTGGCGCGTCCCCGTTCGACTATCGACAAATCTCCACAGCTCCAGCTCAGGGCGGTCAGGGGACACCGACCTCAGCCGCGCTGCGGGCTCCGGGCGTGGATCCCGGAGTACGCGCCGGGCCGGAACGAGCTGATGCAGGAAGGCTCCCGGCCGCCTCGGCGCTCCGCATGCCCCCGGTCACCGCCGCCGTCGCCGAAGCGGCACGGGACCGGCCGCGAGCCCGGCCCGCCGACCCGGGCGAGCCCGCGCAGAACGGGTCCGCCTCGCCCGGTGCCGTCGGAGACGCCGGCAGGGCGGCCGAGGCGCGCTGAGCAACCACGGCCGGGACCGCCGAGGGCCCGGGCAAAGTCGAGTTCGCCGGTGCCGTCGCAGCCGTCGCAGCCGTCGGAGCTGTCGGAGCTGTCGGAGCTGTCGCTGGCAGCGGTACCCCTGACGGCATGGCAGGCGGCGGGGCCATGGCGCCTGCCGCTGCCGATTGACGGCCCGTCGGCTGTCTTTCCGTTCTCGTCACACGGCGGAATGCCGACGTCCCTCGCGTCAGGTCGTGCCCGGCCGCCACGGCGTCGACGTCGACCGACGTCCTGAGCTTGCCCTCCCACTCCTCCTCGCGCACCCTCAGACGCCCGTGCACGACGAGCGGTTCGCCCACCGCGACCGACGCCGCGAGATTGGCGCCCAGCGCACGCCAGGCCCACACCGTGTAGAAGCCCGTGGGCCCGTCGGTCCAGCCGTCCCGCTGCCGGTCCCACCGCCGCGAGGGCACGGCGAACCGGAAGCGAGCCCTGCCCCCGGCCGCCGACTCCCGGTATTCCACGGCCGTCGCGACATTCCCCACCAGCGTCACCATCACGTCACTCATGACGATCCCCCTGCCTCGTTGTCCGCTTCCGGAGTCCGCGCCGCTGCGCCGACGGATCCATGCTGCGCCGCCGGGCGCATTCCCGCTGACGCCTGTGGACACGGACACGACTGTGGAAAACCCCGCCGCCCTCCCGGGTGACGGGGTGCTCCCGAACGGCGGTCCGACGGCCTTTCCCCAGCCGTCCCGGCCTTCTCCCGTTCGCTCCGGAACCGCTTGCGCCGGCCCACGCGCGGACTGCCACCGGTACGCCGCCCCGTCTCGGGAAGCGGCGTCCGCCGCCGCGCGGCACGCCGCACACGACGGCCCAGGCCCCGCTCAGCGTCTGAACGACACCGCCCCGTACTGCTCCCGCACCTCCCGGTAGCGGAGCAGTTCCGCGGCGATCGGATCCAGCACCTTCGCCCTGCCGCACGCCGCCGCCGCTTCCCGCATGCGCCGTTCCGCGTCCTGTCCGTACCGTCGCGCGGGCCCCTTCGCTGCCGCCGCACACGCCCACTCCACGAGGGGCCCGCCGATGATCCCGGCGAGCATCACCAGCACCGGAGGGAGCAGCCCCGGCTCCAGCACCCCGATGATCTGTCCCACCAGCCACAGCCCGCCGAAGACCTGCAGCAGCGTCATGCACACCTGAACGAACACCGCCGCAGGCCACCACGCCGGACGCGGCAGACGGCCGCTGGGCGTGCCCAGTTCGGCGGCCAGGTCGTCGAGCTCCTCCGGAAGTCCCTCCGCACCGCGCACCGCCGCCTCGCGCACCGCCTGCGCCCACGGGGCCGGCAGTCCGTGAGCAGCGTCGTCGGCCACCGTCCGTACCGCCTGCTCGACGCGCTGACGGGCCGTGAGCTCCTCCTCCGCCGGCTGCTTGGGCTCGGGCAGCCCCCCACCGGGCATGCGCACGCGTTCGTACCAGCGCCACAGCCGCAGCCACGGCGTCCCGCAGGCCCTCCCGGCGTTCCTGCGCCACCGGCGTTCGGCCTCCTCGCCGACGGCGGTGGCGCCGACCGCGTTCGCCAGCCGGGCCGTGAAGTCGTCCCGGGCTCGCTCGCTGAGACCCGGCCGCCCGTCGGCGACGTACATGGACCGCAGCCGGCCGGCCGCCGCGTCGATGTCGGCGGAGACGCGGCGGGCCGCGGCGGACTTCTCCTGGACGAGTCGGCCGAGCAGTTCCCGCAGCTCGCCGACGCCCTCACCGGTGAGAGCCGAGAGCGCGAGGACGGTGGCGCCCGGCTCGCCGTGCTCACCGACCGCCATCCCGTCCTCGTCGAGCAGCCTGCGCAGGTCGTCCAGCACCTGGTCGGCGGCATCGCCCGGCAGCCGGTCGATCTGGTTAAGGACGACGAAGGTGATCTCGGCGTGCCCCGCGAGCGGCCGCAGATAGCGCTCGTGGAGTGCTGCGTCCGCGTACTTCTCCGGGTCGACGACCCAGATGACCGCGTCGACGAGCTTGAGGACCCGGTCCACCTGCTCCCGGTGCACCGTCATCGCCGAGTCGTGGTCGGGAAGATCCACCAGGACGAGGCCCTGCAGCCCCTCGTCGCCGCTGCCGCCCGCGAGCGGCCTGCGACGCAGCCGGGGCGGGATGGCGAGCCGGTCGAGAAGCCCGGCGGCCCCTTCGGACCAGCTGAGCGAGATCGGTGCGGACGTCGTCGGCCGGCGCAGCCCGGTCTCCGAAATCGGCACCCCGGCCAGGGCGTTGAAGAGGGTCGACTTCCCGCTGCCGGTAGAGCCCGCGATGGCGACGACGGTGTGCCGTGCCGACAACTGCTGCCGCGCCGCCGCCTCGTCGAGCACGCGGCCCGCCTCTGCCAGGGCCTTGTCGTCCAGGCGGGTGCGGGAGAGGCCGACGAGTTCACGGAGCGCGTCCAGCCTGCCGCGCAGCGGGGCTGCGTACGGGCCGCCGATGGGGACGTGGCCTTCGCCGCCGACCAGCGAGCCGCCCGCGAGATCGGACGGGCCGACGGCCCGGCGGGCGATCAGACCGTCGTCCCACCGGTCGCCGTCGCCGTCCTCGGGAGCGCCGGCCTCCCGGCCGTCCTCTTGCCTCCCCTCGGTGTGCGACGCGGGGTCCGTGGAGCGCTCGGCCCCGTCGTCCTGCACCCGCTCGCCGCCCCCGGAGGACGCGTGCTCGTCCTCGGGACGGGCTTCCTCGCCGAGGCGGCCGCGACGCCCCGGGGCCGCGCTCCCGGCCGCGGCATCATCGCCGGCCCCTGGCTCGTTCTGCGCCCCGGACGCATTCCCGGATCCGCTCCCGGATCCGCCCGCCGAGCGGCGGTCCTCGGTCTCGCCAGTGACTGCCGTCACCGCGGTCACCTCTCCTTCTGCAGTACGGACAGCGCGGCGATCAGCTCGGCCTGCGGCTCCGGGCACAGTTCGAGGGAGTCGAGCGGCGCGAGGCGCCGGTCGCGCTCCTCGTTCATGACGCGTTCGATGTACGTGGTCACCAGCTCCCCGCCCCTGTCGCGCAGCCTGAGCGCGCCCTGGGCGCCCATCCGCTCCGCCAGCAGTTCCCCGGCGGCCCTGGCCCGCCGGCCGCCGAGCAGCGCGGCGGCGAGCAGCGCGGCGACCGTCTCGGAGTCGGGCGCGGCGGAGCGTTCCATCGCGCGGACCTCCTCCTCGGCGAGCTCCTCGACGACGCGCCGCCAGCGCCGTACGGCCATGCCGACGCGCTCGGACGTCTCCCCGTCGGCCCGGGAGTGCCGGGCGAGCGCGGGCCCGGCCGGTTCGCGCCTCCATGCCTCCTGGAGCCGCTCGTCGGCGGCGGCGACCGCGCACTGCAGCAGGGCGGTCAGGCTCTCCGCCAGCGCGTCGAGGAGCTCGCCGGCCGAACTGTCGCGCGGCCAGCCCCGCCATCGGGTGCGCGCGTCACCCGCGAGGACGGATCCGCGCTGAACCTGCTTGCGCACCCGCTCGGTCTCCACGCCGTACGCCTCCTCGACCGCGGCGGAGAGGCGCACTGCGGCCGCGTACTGGGCGGCCACGGCCCCCGCGAGTGCCGGCATCCTGGCGTTCAGCGAGTCGATGACCCCGGCGGCGGTACGGACGACCGTCTGCTGGCGCGCGGCGGGATCCAGGGCCCGGTGCGCCAGCCAGTCGCGGAGCGCGGCGACGGCGGTGTCCGGGAGCAGCCCCCGGCCGCCGCCCGCGGACTCGGGCAGCTCCGGGATCGTGAAGCGCGGTACGTGCCCGAGCCCGGCCTTGGTGAGCAGGGCCGCGTACTGCCGGGACACCTCGTTGATCACCTGGTGCGGCACCCGGTCGAGCACCGTCACGAGCATGGCGTCGTACTCCTTGGCCGTGCGGAGCAGATGCCAGGGGACCGCGTCCGCGTACCGGGAGGCCGTGGTGACCATGACCCATACGTCCGCGGCGCAGATCAGCTCGGAGGCCATGATCCGGTTCTCGACGACGAGGGAGTCGATGTCGGGCGCGTCGAGCAGGGCCAGCCCGGGGGGCAGCGACGCCGCGGTCTCGATCCGAAGCGCCCTCTCCTCGGGCTTGGCCTTGCTCTTCGTCCTGCCGCGCACGGGTCCGGCCGACTGCTCCGTCTCGTCCTGCTGCGGCAGCCATACACGGGTGAAGTTCGGCAGTACGCGCATGTCGGCGAACCAGTGGCGATCGTCCGGGTGGCAGACGAGCACGGGCGTGCGCGTCGTCGGCCGCAGCACCCCCGCCTCTGTCACCCGCCGCCCGACAAGGGAGTTGACCAGGGTGGACTTGCCGGCTCCCGTCGAACCGCCGACGACCGCGAGCAGCGGCGCGTCGGGGTCCTTCAGCCGGGGCACCAGATAGTCGTCGAGCTGCGCGAGCAGCTCGGCTCTCGTCTGCCGCGCCCGCGGAGCACCTGGAATGGGGAGTGGAAGACGCACGGCTGCGACTCGGTCGCGCAGGGCGGAGAGTGCGTCGATGAGCTGAGGCCGTACTTCCATGGTCACCACATGCGAAGAATGCCCAATTTTGGAGGTTTTTTGAAGCGTATGAGCCCCCCTGCGCGCCGATCAGATCGACGGGACAGACGGGACGAGTGGGGCGCAGGCATAACGAGTGCACAACACCCGAGGTGTGACGTGAAAAAAGCGCTGCGAGAATCGCATCTGCCTGCGATTATCGGTTCGCTTCACCGAACCTCCACATCGTGCCACGCAGGTGAAGCATCCGGGGCAGGGCGATCGGAGCCCTATCCTTGTCCCGGCAAGGTCACGGCCGACCCACCAGGGGCTCCAGGCCACCGAGGCCACACCGGGCCCCCGTAGCTCAGTGGATAGAGCAGGCGCCTTCTAAGCGCTTGGCCGCAGGTTCGAGTCCTGCCGGGGGCGCACAGCGCGTACGGCCCGCAGGCCCTCCCATCGGGAGGGCCTTCTTGCTGGTCAGAGCGAACCTAGCGGGCGGGCGGTAGTGGACGCGTAAGCGCCGGAGCACCGGGCGCGGCCACCCCGGGGTGGCTACCGGGGGCGTTGTCGTTCCGGTGCGGCCACCTCGCGGCCCGAGCGCACGATCCGCGTTCAGGAAACGGGCTTCGGCGTGAGCAGTTCGAGCGCCTCCTCCCAGCGGAACACGTCGGCACCGCCGGTCCCCGGCTGCACGGACGGTTCGTGGGAACCGATCAGCACGCCCATCCCCCGCAGCCGCTCCAGGCTCTCCCGGTAGGCGGGATGGGCCGCCTGGGCCGCGTTCAGGCACGGCAGCACGGCGATCGGGACACCCGAGCCGTACGCCTCGCACAGGACGCCCAGTGCCAGGGTGTCGGAGATCCCGGCCGCCCACTTGTTGATGGTGTTGAAGGTGGCCGGGGCCACCGCTATCGCGTCCGGGGGAGGCAGCGGGCGGGGGTCGCCGGGCCGCCGCCAGGCAGAGCGGATCGGATGGCCGGTCTGGGTCTCGACGGCGCTCCGGTCGATGAAGTCCAGGCTCTGGGGAGTGGCGACGACCCCGACGTCCCAGTTCCGCTGCTGCGCCGCCGTGACGAGCCTGCCGACGCCTCCCGCGACTCCCGCAGCGCAGACGACGACGTACAGGAACGGCCTTCCGCCCGAGCCGGGATGCCCGAGGTCCACGGGTGGCCGGGGCCGGCCGGCGGAGGTGGACGGCACGGGTTCGCTGGGCTGGTTCGGCTGGTCGCTCACGTGGGTCCCCGGTCGGCGGCTGAGGCGGTGCGCTTCAGGCAGCGTAAGCGTACGGGCGGGCGCCGCACGCCTCTCCCGTACGGAGCCGGGACGCGGATCCGTCCGCCCGGGACGGATGGCCCGGGCGGGACCCCGCCGCCGCGCTCGGCAGATGGTGCCCGGCGGGCCGGGCACCCGCTCCGCCCGGCGGAGGGTCAGAGCGTCCTGTCCCGCTCCCTCGGACCTGGCGACTCGGCTTCCTCCGGTGATTCCGGCGGCGGAGGTGCCGCACCCGCCGCTCCGGTTCGGCCCGCCTCCGCCCCTGCCTCCCGCGCCGTCGCACGCTCCACCAGCAGTGCCGCGATCGCGGCAGCCAGGGACACAAGGCCGCCCACGACCAGCCCCGAGCGCGCGCCGAAGCGCTCGGCGAGCCAGCCGGTACCCAGTGCGCCCAGCGGGGTGGACCCCTGGAGGATCAGGGCGTAGAGCGCCATGACCCGGCCGCGGTAGCGCGGATCGCTGCCCAGCTGGATGCGGTGGTTCGCCGCCTGCACGAAGTAGATCGAGGCGAAACCGGTGAGCGCGAGCAGCACCATGGCGGCCACGAAGCCGGGCGACCATCCGGCCACCGTCTCCAGCGCCCCGAAGAGGAGCGCCGACACGACCACCGTCCGGCCCGACGGACGGGCTCGGCGCGCGGTGGTGGCGAGCGCCGCCGCGAGCGAACCGGCAGCGAACGCCGTGGTCAGCAGCCCGAAGGCATCCGCGTCCGCGCCGAAGACGGTCTTCGCCAGCAGCGGGAGGGTCAACTGGAAGTTCAGCCCGCACAGTCCGACGACCGCGAGCAGCGCCAGCGGCAGCACCAGGTCCGGCCGGGCCAGCACATGACGCAGCCCGTCGACGATCCTCGCCCGCGTCTCCGGGGCACGGCGGTGCAGCTCCTGCGGGCGCATCATGCGCAGCGCCACCACCGTCGCCAGGTAGCTCGCCGCGTTGAGCAGCATCACCCAGCCCGAGCCCAGGGCGGCGATCATCACCCCGGCCAGGGCCGGCCCGACGACACGGGCGGTGCTGAAGTAGGCGGCGCTCAGAGCGGAGGCGTTCGGAAGCAGTTCCGCGCCGACCATCTCGCTGACGAACGACACCCGGGCGGGCACCTCGACCGCGTTGACGACGCCGAGCGCCAGCGCGAACAGGCCGATGTGCCACAGGCGCACCTCTCCGCCCAGCACGAGCGCGGCGAGCAGCAGGGCGAGGACCGCCGAGAGCGCGTTGGCCACCGTCAGCAGCATCCGCTTGTCGTGGCGGTCCGCCAGACGACCGCCGAAGAGGGTGAGGAGGAGCAGCGGGGTGAACTGCAGGGCCGTCACCACCCCGAGCGCGCCGGCGGAGTCGTCCGTCAGGGCGAGAACCAGCCAGTCCTGGGCGACGATCATCATCCAGGTGCCGGCCACGGACACGACCTGGCCGGCGGTGAAGAGCCGGAAGTTGCGTACCGCCAGCGACCGGAACGGGCCCGTCACCGTTCAGACCGCCGCCGCGTGCGGCTCGGGTGGCGTGCCGGACTCGTCCCGGCCGCCGTCTGCGGACTGCAGGCACTCCTCCAGGAAGCCCAGAGCCCGCAGATGGTAGGCGCGCGCCGCCCATCCGAGGCTGATGTTGTGCCCCGCGCGCGGCAGCCGGTCCACCACGATCCGCGGCGCGGCGAGCTGCGCGGTCAGCTCGGACACCGCCTCTTCGTCATGGCGCCACCAGGCCTCGTACTCGGCGAACGTCAACCGGACGGGTACGCGTACGCCGGCGGCGACGGTGGGGAACTCCTCGGGCCAGCGCGCCGCCTCCGTGCGCTCCCGGACCGGCATCCCTGCCACGACCGAGGCCGCGGTGGTGAAGGTCTCCGGCGGGTACAGGCCGAGCGGCCCCCAGTTGAGCCTGCGGCTTCCGTGAGCCCCCTCGTCGGGCAGTTCCTCCGGGGCGACGTCGTAGCGGTGACCGCAGCCGGAGATGTCCAGGCCGAGCAGCCGGTCGTGAACGGCCCGCGCGGCCGCCGTCAGCGCGAGCTTGCCGCCGTAGGAGTGCGCGAGCAGGAACAGGCCCGCGCCGTGCGGGTGGACGGAGGTGAAGCCGCCCAGGGCGGCGCTCAGCGTCGCGGCCTGCTCGGCGAGGGTCTGGCCCTCGGGCAGCCGTTCGGCGGAGGCTCCGTAGCCGGGGCGGTCCAGCGCGAGGACGGTGTAGCCGAGGCGGGCTCCGAGGGTGAGCAGGGACAGGTCCGGGGTCGCCTGGCCGTCGAAGTAGCCGGCGTTCATGCCCCCGCCGTGCAGGGCGACGACCGTGGCACGCGGTGTGCCCGCGGGGACTGCCAGCAGGGCGGAGAGCGGCAGGCCGTCGGCGTCCAGGGTGATGCGCCGGACTCCTCGGGAGTGGAGGGGACGGGACATGACTTCCTCCGTAAGTTGTTGGGTGGCCCGGGAGGGCCGGGGAGTCGGGGTGCCCGGAGCCTCACGGGCCGGTGCACGGCGGAGCCCGTCCGTCGCGGCGGGTGGGCTCCGCCGTGGGGCGCCGGCCCGGGTCCCCGGTGTCGAATGCGGACGGTAGGGAACACGGGACGACCGTATGCGCATCCCGGTTCGCGGCGGCGTCACCACGGCACGGCCACGGCGGGGCGGCTCACCCGCTCGGCGCAGCGAGGACCGGCAGGACACCCTCCCGCCGGGCCCTCGGGCGGTCGGCACACGTGGCTTGTCCGGCTCGGGCGGGCGCGCAACACGGGGTACCATGCGGGCCTTTGGGGTTCGGAAGGATCCGATGGGGACACGAGCGCAGGAGGAACGACACATGGCGCCCACTCCCCGGCCAGGCGTGCTCGCACTGCTGACGGAGCTGACCGGCGATCTGCCACCGGACCGGGCCGGCGCGTTATGGCGTCTGGCGGAGGAGTCACGGCAGCTCGACGCGAACCTGGTGCGGCTGCCCGCCGGTGGCCGGATCGCCGGGCATGTGGAACCCGACCTGGATGTGCTGCTGTTCGTGGCCGCCGGTGACGGAGTGCTCGAACTGGAAGGCAGGCCGCAGGACGTGGTCGCGGGCGCGGTGGTCTGGCTGCCGCGCGGCAGCCGGCGGGCGCTCCGCGCGGGGCCCGGCGGCCTGGTGCAGCTGAGCGTTCACCGCAGGCGCCCCGGACTCGCCATCAGGACGGCGGCGCCGTCCGAGGGCGGCGAGGCCGCCTGTCTGCTGGAGCGGGTCTGCCCGGAGTGCGGACGCCTGGCGGCGGAGTCCGGCGCTCGGTACTGCAGCCGGTGCGGGGAGGAACTGCCCGGCCGCTGAGCGGCCGGGCTGTGGGCACAGCGGTCCCGGTCCGGGTGCCGCCGTCGGTTTCGCGTCAGTTCAGCGCCGCGCCGACGAGGAGGACGAACGCGCCGAGGATCAGGACGGTACGGATCCTGTGATAGCGGTTCCACCTGGTCTCGAAGGCGGCGCGGACCTCGGGGTCCGGCGACGATTCCGAGGAGGCCAGGGCGTTGTTCAGCGGGATGTTCCCGGCGATGGTCACCAGGTGGTTCAGCGCGGCGCACACGAGCGCCGTCAGCACCAGCCACATCCGGGTGGCCGAGCCGTCCTCGCCCGGCACGGCGAGGGCGGCGGCCGGAAACACGACGACGGCCAGGAAGACCGCCAGGAACACCGGCCGCGGCACCTCTTCGTTGATGCGCCGCATCGCGGGCACGAAGCGGTCGTCGGAGAGCCTGGCGAGCGCGGGCATGACGCCCGTCTGGAAGATCAGCATGAAGCCCGCGTACAGACCGGTCGCGATGACGGCCAGGGCGAGCAGCAGGTCGGCCATGGTGCTCATCATGGCCCGAACGGCGCAGTGCCGCAGCCCACTTGCCGGGGCGGGGCACTCGCGCGGCGACGGCCGGCGGGCCGGGGGTGACGACGGTCATGGCGCCCCGGCCACGCCCCGGCCGGTCCTCAGCCGAGCAGCTCGTCCGCGCTGCGGATCGACTCGGCCAGCTGGCGCACGGAGGCGTCCTCCGTACGGCGCGCCAGTCCGGCCGCGCGCTCCGCAAGGACCCCCAGCCGGGGCGCGCCGGGGGTCTCCGCACCCCGCAGCCGCTGGGCGAAGTACGCGGCCGCGGCGCTGACCTGGAGGCGCGCCGGGGTTCCACGCGACCACAGGTCGCCGGCGAGGCCGGCCGCCTCGACGGTGCCCGTCGCCTCGTGCGGCGTCCGGGTGCGCGGGTCGAGCCAGCGCACGGTCGCCGTGGCCACGCGGCCGGAGGCGCCGTCCTTCAGCCGCACCGCGTACAGCGCCGTGACCGCGTGCCCGGGACCGACCTCGCCGCCGTCCACCCGGTCGTCGCGGAAGTCCTCGTTCTCGACGTGCCGGTTCTCGTATCCGACGAGGCGGAACTCCCGGACCGCCGCCGGGTCGAAGGCGACCTGCGCCTTGGCGTCACGGGCGCGCAGTTCCAGGTGGGCGGGAAGCTGGTCGACGAAGACCTTCCGGGCCTGGGCGGGTGTGGAGACGTACGTGGTGTGTCCGTCACCGCGGTTCGTGAGCCGTTCCATGAGCTGGTCGCCGTACTCGCTGCCGACCCCGACGCCGAAGAGGGTGATGCCGAACTCCTTCCGAGCGCTCCCGATCCGCTCCAGGATGGCGTCCGCCTCGGTCTCGCCGGTGTTGGCGAGAGCGTCGGAGAGGAGCACGACGCGGTTGTTGGCGCCGCGCCTGCGGCCCTCGACGGCGACGTCGTAACCGGTGCCGACGCCCGCCTCCACATTGGTGGAGTCGGTCGGCTCCAGGGAGGCGACGACCTCGTGGACCCGGTCGCGGTTGCCGTCGAGGCGGGTCATCGGAAGCCGGGTCTCCGCCTCGTCGCTGAAGGTCACCAGGGCGATGGAGTCGTCGTCGCGGAGCTGGTCGGTGAGGATGCCGAGGGATTCCTTGACCAGGTCGAGCCGGCCCGGCTCGGCCATCGACCCGGAGATGTCGACGACGAACGTCAGCGCGGCCGGGGGCCGCTCGGCGGTCCTGCTCGACGGGCGCGTGGCCAGTCCGACCCGCATCAGCGACCAGTCCCCGCCGTCCCCGCTCTCCACCCGCGCGCCGTCCACTGTCACCGAGAAGCCGTTGCCCTCGGGCCGTGGATAGTCCTGGCGGAAGCTGTTGACGAACTCCTCGGGCCGCACCGAGCCGGGTTCCGGCAGCCGGCCGCCGGCAAGGGCGCGGCGGGCGTAGCCGTAGGAGGCCGTGTCCACGTCCAGGGCGAAGGTGGACACGAGGTCCGGCGCGGGGACGGCGTCGCGCTTCTCCTCGCCCTGCGCTCCGTCGTCCCGGTCCCCCTCGGCACGACCGCCGCCGTCGGGGGCCATCGGCGCCGGAGCGCCGTCCGCGCGGCGCTGGCCGCCGTCCGCCGAGGAGCGGTCGGCCTGCGCCCCCGCACCGCATCCGGTCAGCAGCACGGCCCCGCAGAGCAGCGCCGCCAGCGCCGCCCTCGTGGTACGGGCAGGCGCCCCTGACCACGTCGGAGATTCCGTCGGTCGCGTCCTCGTCCAGGCCGTCATGCTCCGCCCCCTGAAATCGTCGGCACTTGTGAATGTGACGTCCGGGGCGGCCCGGCGGATCGGACGAACGCGTTGCGGATGGGTCACGATGCGGCAACGGCCGCCCGTGGCGGGACGGTTGCGGGAGCGCATACGGGGCGGGCCACCGGGGCGCGTCCGGCACCGCACGGAACGGGGCCTCCGGGCCGCTCAGGACACGATGTCCTTGCGGGCGAACCCGCGGAAGGCCAGGGCGATCAGCACCACGGCGAAGGTCACGGACACCGCCGTGCCCTTCAGCATCCCGCCCCATTCGAGCTGGGGCTGGAGGGCGTCCGCCCAGGCGAACTGCCAGTGCGCCGGAAGGAAGTCGCGCCACGAACCGAGCGCCGTCACGGCGTCCAGGACGTTCCCGATGATCGTCAGCCCGACCGCGCCGCCGACCGCTCCCAGCGGTGCGTCGGTCTTGGTGGAGAGCCAGAACGCGAGTCCGGCGGTGACCAGTTGGGAGACGAAGATGTACGCCACGACCAGCGCGAGCCTGGGCAGCGTGTCGGCCGTCGCCAGCGAGCCGCCGGTCGGCAGCCGCAAGGGCCCCCAGCCGTACGCCACGGTCCCCACCGCCAGACCGACCAGCGGCAGCAGGAGCATCGCCGCCGCACTGAAGCCCAGCGCGACCGCCAGTTTCGACCACAGCAGCCGGGACCGGGGGACGGGCGCCGCCAGCAGATACCGCAGGGACGACCAGCTCGCCTCGGACGCCACGGTGTCGCCGCAGAACAGTGCGACCGGCACCACCAGCAGGAACCCTGCCGACACGAACAGGCAGGTGGCGGCGAAGTTGGCACCCGAAGCGGTCGCCGTGTCCATCAGGTTGATCCGGCCGCCGCCGCCGTCGCGCTCGTCGGGTGAGCCGCCGATCGCGAAGGCCGCGATCAGCACGAACGGCAGCGCCGTCAGGATCGCGCCCATCACGAGCGTCCGCCGCCGCTTCAGCTGGCGCACCGCCTCGACGCGCAGCGGCAGGGTGCGCCGCGCCCGGTAACCGGGCGCGGTCGGCACGCCGGCCGCGCGGGTGCCGGGGCGCACGGGAGTGGTGCTCATGCGGATGCTCCTCCGATCAGGGTGAGGAACGCGTCCTCCAGTCGCCGGTGCGGTCCGACTCCGGTCACCGGCACGTCGAGCCGGACGAGTTCGGCGACCAGGGTGGCGGCACTCGCACCGTCGAGGCGGACCAGCACGCCCCCGCCTCCGTCGGCGCGGACGGCGGATCCGACCCCGGGCAGTGCGGCGATCTTCTCCACGAGCGGTGCCGAGGGTTCCTCGGCCGTCGTCACCAGCAGGGTGTCGCCCGCGCCGGTGATGTCGGCGACGGGGCCCGCCTGCACCAGACGGCCGCGGTCCATGACGACGAGATGCGTGCAGGACTGCTCGACCTCCGAGAGGAGGTGGCTGGAGACGATGACGGTCCGGCCTCCGGCCGCATACCGGATCATCACGTCCCGCATCTCGCGGATCTGCGGCGGGTCCAGTCCGTTGGTGGGTTCGTCCAGGATGAGGAGATCCGGCAGTCCGAGCATGGCCTGCGCGATGGCGAGGCGCTGCCGCATGCCCTGCGAGTAGGTGCGGACCGCGCGGGCGAGCGCGTCGCCGAGGCCCGCGATCTCCAGGGCCTCCTCGACGTGGGAGTCCTCGGCGGGTCGGCCGGTGGCCCGCCAGTACAGCTCCAGGTTCTCCCGGCCGGACAGATGCGGCAGGAAGCCCGCGCCCTCGACGAAGGCGCCGACCCGGGAGAGCACGGGCGCTCCGGGCCTGACGGCGTGTCCGAAGACCCTGATCTCGCCGTCGTCGGGGGTGATGAGTCCCATCAGCATGCGGAGCGTGGTGGTCTTGCCGGCGCCGTTGGGGCCGAGGAGCCCGAGCACCTGGCCCTTCTCGACACGGAAGGAGAGGTCCCGCACCGCGTACCGGTCCGACGACCCGGCGTACCGCTTGGCGAGTCCGGTGATCCGCAGCGGTACGCCGGCGAGTCCGGGGTCCGGGGCGGGCGCCGCGGTCCGGCGGTGCGCGGTGAGCAGCAGAACGGCCGCGATCGACGCGCCCGCCGCTGGGAGGCCCCACACCCACCAGGGCGTACCGGCCGCCTGGGTGGTGACTCCGGGTGCGGTGGGCACGCTCAGGGGTCCGGCGGGGGTGACGGCGTAGACCGCCGGGGCGGCGGGTGAGGCGTGGGCGAGGTCGGTGGCCGCGAGCACGAGCCGGAGGCGGTGGCCCGCCTCCACCTCGTGGTCCACTGCGGGCAGCGTCAGTTCGACGGTCCGGCCGGCCTTGGCGTCCTCGATCCGGACCGGGGCGACGAGCTGAGCGGGGAGCACCTGCTGTCGGCCGTCCGGGCCGACGTCGTAGACCTTGCCGAAGAGGACCGCTTCCCCGCTGTCCGAAGCGACCTGCACCCGGACGGTGGGCGAGCCGGTGACCCGGGTGCGGCGGTCGAGCGGCGCCGAGTCGAAGCGGGCGTGCTGCCCGGGGAAGTCGAGCGAGAGCCCGACGCCGAGCGAGGAGAACCGCGAGAGCCCGCCGCCCAGTCCGGGCACGGTGGAGATCCCCGGCGGGTTGGCCCCGGCGGGGTTCCGGAAGGCCTGCGTCCCACCGGCCAGTACGAACTCGCGGCGTCCCGCTCCGAGGCCGGGGTACGCATCGGCCGTGGCTCCGCGCAGGGTCGCCTGCCCATCGGTGGAGTCGACGCCGCCGGTCCGGCTGACGCGGAAGGCGGGGCCGGGGTCGGCGCCCTTGTCTCCGTTCAGGTACCGGTCGAACCAGGCGGAGATCCGTCCCTGCACCCGTGCCGTCTCCAGATCGCCGCCGTCGTGTCCGCCGGCGATCCAGTCGACGGCGACGGGCGCGCCGTTGCCGGCGATCGCCTCGGCCATGGCGTCGGCGTGGGAGAGCGGGAAGAGCGAGTCGGACTGTCCCTGGACGATGAGCGCGGGAACCTTGATCCGGTCGGCCACCGCGGACGGGCTGCGGGCCTGCAACAGAGCCCGGGCCTCGGCGTCGGGCCTCCCGCTGGTCGCGACGCGCTCGTACATGGCGCACAGGGCGGGCTCGAAGCGTCCGCAGGGCGCCGCGGGCCGCCCGGCGGGGGCGCGGTCGTCGTCGCGGCCCGTGGCGCCGGGCCGCGTCGGGGCTCCGGTGCCCGCGCCCGTGCCGGCTTCGCCGTCCTGGGCCCTGCCGTTGCCCGCTCCGGCCCCGGCGGGAGCGTCCGCGGGCTCTTCGCCGGCGTCGGGAACGAGCCCCGACCCGCCGGCCGAACCGGCTGTGAAGAACATGCCCGCCCAGAGCTTCTTGAAGACGCCGTCCGGGAAGAGCGCGTCGGCGAGGTTCCAGTACGTGATCTGCGGAGCGATGGCATCGACCCTGCGGTCATGGCCCGCCGCGAGCAGGGCGACGGCGCCTCCGTAGGACGCCCCGGTGACCCCGACGCGGGGGTCGCCCTCGGCGTCCAGCTCCACCTCCGGTCGCCCGGCGAGCCAGTCGATCAGTCGTGAGACGTCCTTGACCTCGTGCTCGGGGTCGTTCAGCCCGATGGTGCCGGTGGACCTGCCGAAGCCGCGCGCGGACCAGGTCATGACGGCGTAGCCGTCCCTCGCCAGCGCCTCCGCCTGCTGCCGTACGGAGTCCTTGCTGCTGCCGAAGCCGTGCCCGATCAGCACCGCGGGCCTGCGGCCGTCCCCGGACGTGAAGTACGAGGCGTCGATCCTCGCGCCCGGCACGGTCAGCACCCGGTCCTCGCGGTGTACGGCGGGCTCGTCGTCCGAGGCCGCGGCGGTCCAGGTGCCCGCGCCCGCGAGCACGGCGAAGGCGGCGACGGCCGCGAGCCACCGGCTTCGGCGCCGGGGCAGCACGGCTCGTCCGGGGAGTCGGATCCTCATGCCCGAAACCATAAGCGGACGGCCGGCCCGGTTTCCGCTGCCGCCGGTCGGAACTCCATGACCTCCCCGGGTAGTACCGGACGCCCTCGCCGTACACCAGCCGCGGTACACGGAATCAGGGACTCCGGGTGAGCGGGACGGGCCGGGCGCGCGTACGACCGGGGCACTCGACGGGACACGCCAGTGGGCGCAACCAGCCGTGCGGGCGTCCGGCCGGGTGCCCGGGACGCCCCGAGCGGAGTGGATTCACGGTCCCCGTCCAGCGCTTCACCGCATGCCGGTCATGGCTGGTTCATCCCGATGCGTGACGGGGTCGCACATGCCTGTGCGCACCGTGAAGATGTCGCCGATGTCCGCCAAATTGCCCATGCCACCAGGGCTTTTGCTCCAACCCATCGGTAACAACCCCTTGTGTGCCGCACCACCTCACGAGACGCTGTGCCGGCATCCGCACCGCCGCCGCGGATGCTTGTCATGTTCCGATCAAAGAGGAGTCAGGTGCACGAGATGAGATTCACTGCCCGCCGCTCCATACGTATGGGCGCGCCGCTCTCCGCCGCCGTCGTCGTCGCGGCCGGTCTCCAGTTCGCCGTCACCCCCACAGCGCACAGTGCGCCGCTCGGCGATCTCCGTCTCGCCCCCACTGCAACCGCCGTACAGAACAGCTGGATCGTCGTCCTGAAGGACGACGGCACCCGTGTCTCCGAACTCGCCGCAGCCGAGGACGTGACCCCCAAGCACGTCTTCCGGTCGGTGCTGAACGGCTTCTCCGCCTCCATGTCCAAGGCCAAGGCCGAACGGCTCGCCGCCGACCCGCGGGTGGCCTACGTGGAGCAGAACAGCGTCATCCGCCTCAACGAGACCCAGACGAACGCGACCTGGGGTCTGGACCGTGTGGACCAGCGCAGTCTGCCGCTGTCGACGACGTACACGTACAACGCGACGGCGTCGAACGTGAACGCGTACATCATCGACACCGGCATCCGCACCTCGCACGCCGAGTTCGGCGGCCGGGCGGGCGTCGGCACGGACACCGTCGGCGACGGCCGGAACGGCCAGGACTGCCAGGGCCACGGCACGCATGTCGCCGGCACCGTGGGCGGCAGGACGTACGGGGTCGCCAAGGACGTCAACCTGATCGCGGTGCGCGTCCTGGGCTGCGACGGCTCCGGTACGACCGAGGGCGTCATCGCGGGCGTCGACTGGGTGACGGCGAACGCGTCCAAGCCGGCCGTGGCCAACATGAGCCTGGGTGGCAGCGCCAGCGCCGCCCTGGACGACGCGGTGAAGCGGTCCATCGCCTCGGGTGTCAGCTACTCGATCGCGGCGGGCAACGGCATCCTGATCGGCATCCCCGTGAACGCGTGCAACTACTCGCCCGCCCGCGTCCCCGAGGCCATCACGGTCGGCGCCACGGACAGGACGGACCGGCGGGCGTCGTTCTCCAACTACGGTTCGTGCCTCGACCTGTTCGCCCCCGGCGTGGACATCACCTCCGCGTGGAAGGACAGCGACAGCGCCACGAACACCATCTCCGGTACGTCGATGGCCACCCCGCACACCGCGGGTGCCGCCGCGCTCTACCTGGCGAACAACCCCACGGCCTCCCCGGCACAGGTCCGCGACGCCCTCGTGAACAACGCAACCAGCGGCAAGGTCACGAACCCGCGCGCGGGATCCCCGAACAAGCTGCTGCACTCGCTGTTCTGATCCCGGCGGCCCGGCCGGGACGAACGGCCCGGTCCGGCGTCCCGGCCAGGGCGCCCGCCGCTGCGGCGACGGCTCCGGAGCAGCGGCCGTGAGATGCCCGAGGAGCTCCTCCCCTGCGGGGCAGGACGGCTCCTCGGGCATCAGCCGTCGTGCGGCTGCGCACACCGGCGTACCCGGTCGTGTCTCCCGTGCGCGGGCGGGGTCATGCCGTCGATGTGCACCGTCCGCCGGTCCGCGAACCGGGCCGACGCCTCCCAGGCGCGTCCCGGCGCGGCGAGCGACGCGGCAGGGCCACCGGCCACATCGGCACGTCGCCCGGAGGCACGACGGTGCGATCCGCGGCGAGCGGCGCTCACGGCCACCCCGGCCGGGACCTTCCCGCCGCTGCTCGGCTTCCGGTCCGCACCCGGACGCCCGGAGCGGCACACCAGCACATGCACGACGGGCGCGACATTCGTCGCAATGCCGAGCAAATGCACTCGAACAACAGCCGTGTCCTGCATAGTGAACACTCCACGACACGGGTCATCGGATCAGCCGTCTTCGCCCGTACCCGGCCGGCCCGTGTACACAGCCGCACGGGAGAGCGCCATGGACTCCGATCAGCCGCACGGGAAGCGCCGTACCGGCGAAAACGCCCCGCACACACACGAAGCCGGCTCCCGGCCGTCGCGTCCCGTGCTGACGCTGATCGCCTCCTCGCTGTGCATCTTCGTCGTGCAGCTCGACTTCCTGGCGCTGAACCTGGCCCTGCCCCAGATGGCATCGGACCTGGGCACGACCACCACCGACCTCCAGTGGGTGATCAGCGGCTACATGCTGGCGCTCGCGGCCGCCCTGATCCCGGGCGGCAGACTCGGGGACATCCTCGGCCGCAAGCGGATCCTGATCGTCGGCCTCGTCGTCTTCTCCCTGTGCTCACTCGGCGCCGGTCTCGCCTCCACCCCCGAAGCCGTGATCGTGATGCGGATCGCCCAGGGCGCCGGAGCGGGCGTGCTGTTCCCGCTCGCCATCGCCGTGATCACCGACGCCTATCCTCCCGACCGGACGATGCGGGCCATCGGGAACGCCTACGGGGTGGGGGCCCTGGCTCTGGCCCTCGGTCCCGTGTTCGGCGGCGGGGTGACGGAGCTGCTGAGCTGGCGGGTGGTGTTCTTCGTCAACGTCCCCGTGGGTGCGGCGGCCATCGCCATGGTCGCCGCCGGGGTACGCGAGTCGCGTGACACCACGGTGCCCCGCTCCATCGACCTGCCGGGCCTGGCCATGGTGACCTTCGGCATCGCTCTCGTGACGCTCACGGTGGACCGTCTGCGCGCCTGGCCCGCCGGAGTCACCGTGGGTGTCGCCGCCGCCGGGGTGCTGCTCCTGGCCGGGTTCGTGCTGCGGGAGCGGGTGGCGCGCTGGCCGCTGGTCGCGCTCGATCTCTTCCACAACAAGCCCTTCGTGGTCATCACGCTGATGGCGACCGTCGCGAACACCTCCTTCGTCCTGGCCATGTACGGCGTCACGATCTACCTGCAGCAGGCCGCCGGGCACACGCCGCTCGCGGCCGGAACGATCTTTCTGGCCGCGTCCGTCGCCGCGGGCGTGGCGGCGCCGCTCTCCGGGAGGCTCGGCGAGCGCTTCGACGTACCGCGGACGATGGTCGTCATCACCCTCGTCGGCGCGGTCGGCCTCTTCCTCGTGTCGCTCGGCGGCGACTTCCGGTCCTACATTCCCGGTCTCGCCCTGACCGGATTCGGATACGGCATGGGGTGGGCGTTGGGCAGCAGCGGCACCCAGGCCGTCGTCCCCTCCGAGCGGGCCGGTCAGGCCTCCGGTGTGGAACTCGCCATCGTCGTCGGGGTCGCCGGCATGTGTGTGGCCGCCGGTGCGACCCTGATCGAAGTCCGCACCAGCAGTGTCGGGCTCGCCTCGGCGATCGACGGCGTACTCCGGTGGATCGCGATCGGCAGCGCCGTCGCCGCGACCGCCCTGGGCATCGGCGCCGCCCGTGCGACGCCGTCGGAGCACGGTCGCGGGTCCCGAGTGTGAAGCCGTGGCGAGTTGCCGCGAGGGTGCCCCGCACTTCGCCACCCGGCAGTGGCACCGGCGGCGATGACGCGCGGCACCACAGCCGGCCGGATGGCGCCGCCCGCGGTGCGGCCGACCCGCTGCGAGCGACCGGCACCCTGGCACGCCCTGCCGGTCAGAGCCCGGCGTCGACGGGTGTGTCGAGGAAGGAGCGGACCTCCCGGTTGAACGCGTCAGGGTTCTCCCAGAACGCGAAGTGGCTGCCGCGCTCGCCGAGAATCCGCAGGGCTGCGCCGGGAATGGCCGAGGCCACCGACCGCGCCGCTGTGGACGGGATCACACTGTCGTTCCCGCCGATGACCAGCGTCGGAACGGTGATCCTGGGCAGGACGTCGCGCCAGTCCTGCATGACGTTGTCCAGCAGCAGCCTGCCGGCGTACTCCCGCGGCAGCAGAAGGTTCTGGGCGAGGACCCACTGGCGGTCCGCCTCGGCGGCGGCCGGCGTCCACATGGCGTCGAGGAAGTCGGCACTGAGTGCCTCGGCGTCCGAGCGCGGGTCGCGGAGTCCCGCGACGACGTCCGAGATCTGCCCGAGGCCGTACAGCGCGCCCAGACGTTCCGCGAGGCCGTCCGGCCAGTACGGCTGACGGATCAGGACGGCGGGTTCGTCGAAGAGCACCAGGCGCGCCAGCCGGTCCCCGCCGAACAGGTCCCAGTAGGACCATGCCACCGCGCAGCCCATCGAATGGGCCACCCAGACGACCTCCGTGAGGTCCAGGAGCCCGACGAGCTCACGAATGTCGGTCGCCAGACGGGCGATCCGGTAGCCGTGGTCCGGCCGGTCGGAACCACCGTGACCACGATGGTCGACCGCGATGACGTGGTGTGTGCGGGCGAAGTCGGCGATCTGGTGCCGCCACTGGGCGGCGGTCTGCGACCAGCCGGGCACGAGCAGCATGTCCGGACCGCTGCCGGCCTCGAGATAGTGCAACCGCACTCCGTCGTTGGTCGTGGCGTGACCACTGCGAACGCCGGGCATTCCGTCCTCCTCAGCACAGCCGCCGCGCCCGGCGGGACCGCCCGCGCGAGAGGCGCGGCGAGGCTCCTCCGATTCCGCACTGCCGCAGACTCGGGAAGCGATCATGCCGGTGGGTGCCGTACCGATCAACCTCCCGCACCGGCCGCCCGGCCCGCAGACGGGTGTACACGCTCCCAGCCCTCGGACGGCCCACGCGCGAACGTCATGGGCGCACTCCTGCGAACGCGGCGTGACGACCGCCCGTCCTCGGGTCCCGTTTCCAGGCGGGTCCGGGAACCGGCCGTCCCCTGCGACGGGCATGCCGATCGCAGGGGACGTACGCCCGGTGGACGGTGATCGTGGTCTCGGCGTGAAGTGCCCGGGTCCGGCATCACGCGGGTGGCGTCATGGCGCTCAACGGTGCCTGCGAGGGCCGAGGCAACGCGCATGGTTCTCCCCGGGGCCCGCGGAACCCGGGCGCACGAAGTCCGGCCCCGCGAACGCGAACCCCGCGCCGGCCCGCCGAACGCGGACGGCCCGTGACGCCGCACGCGGCCCGTACGGGTGAGGGTTCCGTACGGGCCGGGTGGCGTCGCGGGCCGTCAGTGGTTGCGCGGGAAGCCGAGGTCGACGCCGCCGTGAGGCTCGGAGGGGTCCGGCCAGCGGGTCGTGACGACCTTGCCGCGGGTGTAGAACTGCACGCCGTCGTTGCCGTAGACGTGCAGGTCGCCGAAGAGCGAGTCCTTCCAGCCGCCGAAGGAGTGGTAGCCCACCGGGACCGGGATCGGCACGTTCACGCCGACCATGCCCGCCTGCACCTCCAGTTGGAAGCGCCGGGCGGCGCCGCCGTCGCGGGTGAAGATCGCCGTTCCGTTGCCGAACGGCGAGGCGTTGATGAGCGCGAGGCCCTCCTCGTAGGTGTCGGCGCGCAGCACGCAGAGGACGGGGCCGAAGATCTCGTCCCGGTACGCGTCGGAGTCGGTGGACACCTTGTCGAGGAGGGAGAGCCCGATCCAGTGGCCGTCCTCGTAGCCGTCGACGGTGTAGCCCGTGCCGTCGAGGACGACGTCGGCGCCCTGGCCCGCGGCGCCGTGGACGTACGAGGCGACCTTGTCGCGGTGCGCCTTGGTGATGAGCGGACCCATCTCCGACGTCGGGTCGTCGCCCGGGCCGATCTTGATCTTCTCGGCCCGCTCGCGGATCTTGTCGACGAGCTCGTCGCCGACGGCGCCGACGGCCACGACCGCGGAGATCGCCATGCAGCGCTCACCCGCGGAGCCGTACGCGGCGGAGACGGCGGCATCGGCGGCCGCGTCAAGGTCGGCGTCCGGCAGGACGAGCATGTGGTTCTTGGCACCGCCAAGCGCCTGGACGCGCTTGCCGTTCGCCGAGGCGGTGGTGTGGATGTGGCGGGCGATCGGCGTCGAGCCGACGAAGGAGATCGCCGAGACGTCCGGGTGCTCCAGGAGGCGGTCGACGGCGACCTTGTCACCCTGGAGGACGTTGAACACGCCCTCCGGCAGACCCGCCTCGGCGAGCAGTTGGGCGATCTTCAGCGACGGGGACGGGTCCTTCTCGCTCGGCTTGAGGACGAAGGTGTTGCCGCACGCGATGGCGAGCGGGAACATCCACATCGGCACCATCGCGGGGAAGTTGAACGGCGTGATGCCGGCCACGACCCCCACGGGCTGGCGGATCGCCGCCACGTCCACCCGGTTGGACACCTGGGTCGACAGCTCGCCCTTGAGCTGCGTGGTGATCCCGCAGGCCAGGTCCACGATCTCCATGCCGCGGGCCACCTCGCCGAGCGCGTCCGAGTGGACCTTGCCGTGCTCCGCGGTGATCAGCTCGGCGATCGCGTCGCGGTTGGCGTCGAGCAGCGCGCGGAAGCGGAAGAGGATCGACGTGCGCTGGGCGAGCGAGGAGGTGCCCCAGGTCTCGAAGGCGGCCTTCGCCGAGGCGACGGCGCTGTCGACCTCCTCGACCGACGCGAGAGCGACGCTCGTGGTCACGGCGCCGGTCGCCGGGTCGGTCACCGGTCCCCAGTTGCCGGACTCGCCCTCGACGATCTTGCCACCGATCCAGTGGTTGACGGTCTTCGTCATGACGGAAAGCTCCTTCGGGTCCCTCAGAGATGGCGGCGCCGGGCTGCGACTTGCCGGTCGTACTCCCCCCGGGCCTTGACCGCCGACGGCCGGGTCGCGGTCTCGGCCACAGGAACATCCCACCACGCCTGTGCCGGGGGTGCGCCCGACACAGTGTCTGCCGTTTCGGTCTCGACGTAGACACATGTGGGGCGGTCCGCCGCGCGGGCCTCGGCAAGGGCTTCGCGCAGGTCACGCACGGTCCTGGCGCGGATGACCCGCATCCCGAGGGATGCGGCGTTGGCGGCGAGGTCGACCGGGAGGGGCTCTCCCGTGTACGCGCCTCCCCCGGGGCCTCCCGGTCCGCCGGCCTGCGACGCCCCCGGCTCCCGGTGGCGGTACGCGGTGCCGAACCGCTCGGAGCCGACCGCCTCGGAGAGCCCGCCGATCGACGCGTATCCGTGGTTCTGCAGGACGACCACCTTGATCGGGACGTTCTCCTGGACCGCCGTGACGATCTCGGTCGGATTCATCAGATACGTTCCGTCTCCGACGAGCGCCCACACGGGCCGCCCGGGAGCGGCCATCGCGACCCCGATGGCCGCCGGGATCTCGTAGCCCATGCACGAGTATCCGTACTCCACGTGGTACTGGTCTCGGGAGCGCGTCCGCCACAGTTTGTGGAGGTCGCCCGGGAGCGAGCCGGCGGCGTTGATCACGATGTCGTCGCCGGTGACCAGGCCGTCGAGGGCGCCGAGGACCTGGGGCTGGGTGGGGCGCGCGTCCTCGTCGGGCGCCTCGTAGGCGGTGCCGACCCGGCGCTCCCAGCGCTCTTTTCCGTCCGCGTACTCCCTCTCGTAGCCGTGTTCGACATGGTGTCCGCGCAGAGCCTCGGTCAGGGCCTCCAGTCCGGTCCTGGCGTCCGCGACGAGCGGGAGCGCGGCGAGCTTGTGGGCGTCGAAGCCGGTGATGTTGAGGTTGAGGAAGCGGACACCGGGGTTGCCGAAGAGGGTCGCCGAGGCGGTCGTGAAGTCGGTGTAGCGGGTGCCGACGCCGATGACCAGGTCGGCCGCCCCCGCGAGTTCGTCGGCGGTGGCGGTGCCGGTGTGGCCGATGCCGCCGACGTCCGCCGGGTGGTCGTACGGGAGTGAGCCCTTCCCCGCCTGGGTCGAGGCGACGGGGATCCCGGTGGCCTCGGCGAAGGCCCGCAGGGCGCCCTCCGCCCTGCTGTGGTGCACTCCCCCGCCGGCGACGACCAGGGGCCGCCGCGCGGACCGTACGGCGCGGACCGCCGCAGCGAGTTCCTCCGGATCCGGCTGCGGCCGGCGCACGTGCCAGACGCGTTCGGCGAAGAACTCCTCCGGCCAGTCGTACGCCTCCGCCTGCACGTCCTGCGGCAGCGCGAGCGTGACCGCCCCGGTCGCGGCCGGATCGGTGAGGACCCGCGCCGCGGCGAGCGCTGCCGGGATCAGCGCCTCGGGACGGGTGATCCGGTCGAAGTAGGCCGACACCGGGCGGAGACAGTCGTTCACCGACACGTCCCCCGCGTACGGGACCTCCAGCTGCTGGAGGACGGGGTCTGCGGGGCGGGTCGCGAAGGTGTCGCCGGGCAGGAGCAGAACCGGCAGCCGGTTGACGGTGGCGAGGGCGGCCCCGGTCACGAGGTTGGTGGCGCCCGGGCCGATGGAGGTCGTGACGGCGTGCGTGGACAGGCGGTTGGACTGGCGGGCGTGACCGACGGCCGCGTGCACCATCGCCTGCTCGTTGCGCCCCTGGACGAAGGGCAAGTCCCCGGACTCGAGGAGGGCCTGGCCGATCCCGGCCACGTTGCCGTGTCCGAAGATGCCCCACATGGCTCCGACGAGCCGCTGTCTGCGCCCGTCGCGCTCGGTGTACTGGCGGGCCAGGAACCGCACCAGCGCCTGCGCAACGGTCAGCCTCGGTCCGCTCATCGGTAGCCCTCCGTGTGGTCGGGGTGGAAGCAGATCCGCCACTCTCGCTCGGGCCCCGGTCCCGCCATGACGTTCAGGTAGTACATGCCGTGCCCCGGAGCGGCGATGGAGGGGCCGTGCCAGCCGTCCGGGACGAGGACGGCGTCACCGCTGCGGACCTCGGCGAGGAGATCCGTGCCCCCGGGGCGGGACGGCGAGATCCGCTGGTAGCCGAAGCCGTGCTCGCCGTCGATCTCGAAGTAGTAGATCTCCTCGAGTTCCGCCTCCTCACCGGGGCGGTGCTCGTCGTGCTTGTGCGGCGGGTACGAGGACCAGTTGCCGCCAGGGGTCAACACCTCGACGGCGATGAGACGGTCGCAGTCGAAGGTGCCGGCGGCGGCGAAGTTGTGCACACGGCGGGCGCAGGTGCCCGAACCCCGGTCCTCGACCGGAACCTCCGACACGGGGCCGCGGCGGGCGGGGAGTCGTCGCTCGCATCTCGCTCCTGCCAGGGCGAAGCGGCCTCCCGCGCCGGAGGCGATCAGTGCCCGAGCGTCGCGCGGAACGTACGCGAAGTCGGTGACTCCGGCGAACACGTTCTCCCTGCCCAGCAGTTCCATGGTCGTACCTTCGGTGTGCACCGAGCACCCGCCGGCCAGCGGCAGCACGATCCACTCGCTGTCGCCGGCCTCCAGCAGGTGGGAGGCGCCGGGGGCCAGCTCCAGGACCCGCAGTGCGGAGTACCCCCAGCCGGCCCTTCCGGGATCGATGTCGAGCGTGTACGGTCCGGCGGCCGCGGTCCCGGCCCGCAGATGCCGGTCCGGTCCGGTGTCCCTGTGATCCATGAGTCCTCCGTACCCCCTAGAGCAGGCCCACGGCCGTGTCGACAGCCGCCGGTACATCGCCGTCGCCCGGATAGAGCAGTGAACGGCCCACCACCAGTCCCTGGACCGTGGGAAGTCGCAGCGCCCCGCGCCACTTCTCGTACGCCGCCGCCTGTCCGCCCGCGCTGTCGCCCACGTCGCCTCCGAGCAGCACTGCGGGGAGCGTCGAGGTCTCCATCACCCGCGCCATGTCGTCGGGGTTCTCCGTGACGGGGATCTTCAGCCAGGTGTACGCCGAGGTGCCGGCGAGGCCGGAGGCAATGGCTATGGAACGAGTGACCGCCTCGGCGGAGAGATCGTTGCTCAGCACCCCGTCGACGCGGCGGCAGATGAACGGCTCGACGAAGACCGGCAACCGGCGGGCGGCCATCTCGTCGATGGCGCGCGCGGTGGAGTGCAGGGTGGCGAGGGAGCCGGGGTCGTCGTAGTCGATGCGGAGGAGCAGCTTGCCCGCGTCGAAGCCGAGCCGCGCGAGGTCCTCGGCGCGGTATCCGGTGAACCTGTCGTCCAGTTCGAAGGCGGCCCCGGCGAGTCCGCCGCGGTTCATCGATCCCATGACGACCTTGTCGTCGAGTGCCCCCAGCAGGAGGAGGTCCTCCAGAATGTCGGCGGTGGCGAGGACGCCGTCCACGCCGGGGCGTTCGAGCGCGGTGCACAGGCGCTCCAGGAGGCCCAGCCGGTTGGCCATCGCGTACCGCTGGTCGCCGACGGCGAGCGCGCCGCGGGCGGGGTGGTCGGCTGCGACGATCATCAGTCGGCCGCTGCTGCCGACGAGGGGGCGGCGCCGACGGCGGGCCGCCGCCTCGGCCACGGCCTCCGGGTGGCGGACCCTGATCCTGACGAGGTCGGTGAGGTCGACGCGGGTCACGACGCCGCTCCGGGCGCCGCCCCGGTTCCGGGACCGCCGTCCGTGCCGGGCCGGGGACCGGCGGGCGCCTCGGGTTCGGGGTCCGCCTCGGGGCCCGGAGCGTGGCCGTCGAGAAGGGCGTCCACCTCCGCGGCGTAGGGCATGGCCGACGAACAGGCGAGGCGGGCGGCGACGATCGCGCCCGCGGCGTTGGCGAACCGCATCACCCGCTCCAACTCCCAGCCGGAGAGGAGTCCATGGACCATCGCCCCGCCGAACGCGTCGCCCGCGCCGAGTCCGTTGACCACGTCGACCTTCACCGGCGGCCCTTCCGCGACCGTGCCGTCGCTGTGCACGGCCAGAACGCCCTCGGGGCCCTGCTTGACCACGGCCAACTCGACCCCGGCGCCGAGCAGCGCACGGGCGGCGGCGAACGGTTCGCGCTCCCCGGTGGCGATCTCGCACTCTTCGAGATTGCCCACGGCGACGGTGGCGCGGGCGAGCGCCTTCGCGTAGTACGGCCGGGCCCCGTCCGCGGAAGTACCGGTGGCGCTGTCCCAGAACATGGGCCGCCAGTCCAGGTCGAAGACGGTCGTCCCGGACTTCGCCCGGTGCTCGAGCGCGGCGAGCGTGGCCTCCCTGCTGGGCTCGGCGCACAGGCCGGTGCCGGTCACCCAGAAGACCCGTGCCGCACCGATCGCGTCCATGTCCAGCTCTTCGGCGCGCACTTCGAGGTCGGGCGCCTTGGGCTGCCGGTAGAAGTAGAGCGGGAAGTCGTCCGGCGGGAAGATCTCGCAGAACGTCACGGGGGTCGGCAGCCCCGGTACCGCGGTCACCCAGCGGTCGTCGACCCGGAACCCGCGGAGCGCCTGGTGGAGGTAGTCCCCGAAGGCGTCCTGGCCGGTCCGGGTGACGACAGCGGCGCGTCGGCCGAGCCTGGCCGCCGCGACCGCCACGTTCGCGGCGGAACCCCCGAGGAACTTCCCGAAGGTTTCGACCTGGGCCAGCGGGACCCCCACCCGGAGGGGATAGAGGTCCACTCCGATCCTGCCCATCGTGATGACGTCGTACGGCTGAGGCATACGTGTCCCTTCGGTTCCACGCCCGGCTGACCCCTGGTCTAGCCCCCGTCCCTGAGCACTGTCAATATTTTGTCCTTACATTCGGACGAAAGCTTGACACCTTTCTCCGGCGGCCGGAAAGCTGGCCGCCATGACCTCCTCCGCAGCCTCGTTCAACCGCATCCGGATCGGGTCGGCCCCTGACTCCTGGGGCGTGTGGTTCCCGGACGATCCCCGTCAAGTCCCCTGGCAGCGCTTCCTCGACGAAGTGGCACAGGCCGGCTACGAATGGATCGAGCTCGGCCCCTACGGCTACCTCCCCACTGACCCCGCACGCCTCATCGAGGAGACCTCGTCCCGTGGACTGAAGGTCTCGGCCGGCACCGTCTTCACCGGACTGCACCACGGCCCGGCCGTCTGGGAGAAGACCTGGGCCCATGTAGCCGGCATCGCCGCCCTCACCCGCGCGATGGGCGCGGACCACCTGGTCGTCATCCCGTCCTTCTGGCGCGACGACAGAACCGGCGAGGTACTGGAGGACCGGGCCCTCACGCCCGAGCAATGGCGCTACCTCACCACCCAGACCGAGCGCCTGGGGCAGGAGGTCGGAGACCGCTTCGGCCTGAGGATCGTGGTCCATCCCCACGCGGACACCCACATCGACAGCGAGGAGAACGTCAGCCGCTTCCTCGACGCGACCGACTCCGACCTGGTCTCGCTCTGCCTGGACACCGGCCACTACGCCTACTGCGGCGGCGACAGCGTCAAGCTCATCGAGACCTACGGCGAGCGGATCGGCTACCTCCACCTCAAGCAGGTGGACCCGGAGATCCTCGCCGAAGTGGTCGCGAACGAGGTGCCGTTCGGCCCCGCGGTGGCGCGGGGAGTGATGTGCGAACCGCCGGCCGGAGTGCCCGCGCTGGGGCCGGTACTGGCCGCGGCCCAGCGGCTCGACGCCGAGCTCTTCGCCATCGTCGAGCAGGACATGTACCCCTGCCCGCCGGAGAAGCCGTACCCGATCGCCGAACGCACCCGACGCTTCCTCCGCTCCTGCGGCGCCTGAAACCCCGCCTCCTCCAACTCTTCACCTCCGTCATGTCACAACAGTCGCCCTTTCGTCACACATGTCTCCGTTACGCGGGCCTTGCGTCACAGAACCTCGACAGACCCTCCCCTGCCGTCACTCTGCGTCGTTCAACGGGCACAGGCTGAGTGATCGCCAGCGCCCGCGCCGCAGCTCCCCTGACGGCTCCCCCGGCCGCCGTTGCGGCGCATACAGGGAGGTGCAACAGATGACGGACAGAAGACTCTGGTCCTACAGGGACATCGCCGCACACATCAAGGTGCAGCCGGACACGGTCCGTTCGTACCGCAAGCACGGCCTCCTGCCCCCACCGGACCACGTGGAGTCGGGCAAGCCCTACTGGTACGCCGACACCATCCGCGTCTGGGTGGCCAACCGCCCCGGCAACAGGGGGCGCAGGAGCTGAAACGCCCAGCCCCGCATCCCCGGGTGCGGGGCCCTACGGGCAAATGGTTTGCCCCTCGCACCGCTCCCTTCCGACAATCCTCCGGTGACCGAGCAACGACTGGCGGACTTCTCCGTCAAGCCGATCCTCACCGGAGCGAAGGTGGTCCTGCGCCCCTTCTCCGAGGAGGACGCCCCCACGATGGCGGCGATCCTGCGCGATACGGAGGTGCTTCTCCTCACCGGCTCCGCCGGTGCCCCGCCTTTCCCTGACGAGCAGCTGCGCTCCTGGTACGCCACCCGCGGTGATCAGCCCGACCGTCTCGACGTCGGCGTGGTCGACCGTGCCTCGGGTGAGCTCGTCGGCGAGGCCGTCCTGAACAACTGGGACGAGCGGAACCGCAGCTGCAACTTCCGCATCCTGATCGGCCCTCGCGGCCGTGACCGCGGCCTGGGCACGGAGGCCGTCCGGCTCATCACCGGCTACGGCTTCGAGCGGCTCGGGCTGAACCGGATCTCCCTGAGCGTCTACGACTTCAATCCCCGGGCCCGCCGGGCCTACGAGAAGGCGGGCTTCATCGCCGAGGGCACCGAACGCGAGGTCCTGCGCCACGAGGACGGCTGGGTCGACGCCACGAACATGTCGGTCCTCGCCCGCGAGTGGGCCGTCCACCGGGGCCGGCCCGAGGACTGAGCCGGCAGGGGACCAGGCGGCCCGCCCCAGCTCGACGATCGCCACCCCGCGCCCCCGGGGTCCTGTCCATGGCCTACAGGGCAGCGGGGGCGGCGTCGAGCGGGATCACCGAGGTCACCAGCAGATCCGGTCGCAGCGCCCCCGAGCGGACCATGCCCAGCGCCGTCCCGTCGGCTCGTGCGCCACCCGCTCCCGCCCCGCAGGCACGGCCACCGGACCCGGCCCGAACCTAACCGCCCACGGGGACGTTGCCGCGGTCACGGTCGTCGTTTCGGCCGTCCCCCCCGTCCGCGATTCCGCCCGCGCCAGCCGGGGAGAGCCCGCCCCGTTCCTCGGCGTCGCGCTCCTGCGCGACGGATTCCGCCGGGGCGGGCCCGGATATCCCGCCCTCGCTGAGGCCGAACCTCGCATGGAGCGCCCGCAACGGAGCCGGAGCCCACCAGGTGGCCCTGCCCGTCAGCTTCATCACCGAGGGAACCAGCAGGCTGCGCACCACCATGGCGTCCATGAGCACGGCGAGGGCGATACCGAGGCCGAGCATCTTGGTGTTGCTCACCCGCGAGGTGCCGATCGCGACCATCACGACCGCGAGGATCACGGCCGCCGCGGTGATCAGCCCGCCGGTGCGGCGCAGCCCGAAGGCCACGGCGTGCTCATGGTCGCCGGTGCGGTCGTACTCCTCCTTGATACGCGACAGCAGGAACACGCCGTAGTCCATGGAGAGACCGAAGGCGACGCAGAACATGAGCACGGGAAGCGTCGTCTCGATCGCGCCCGTGGCGGTGAAGGAGATCGGGCCGGAGAGATGCCCCTCCTGGAAGACCCAGACCACGGCCCCGAACATCGCTGTGAAACTGAGGCCGTTGAGCACCACGGCCTGAAGTGGGATCAGCACGCTTCCGGTGAGCAGGAAGACGAGCAGGAGGGTGACGACGACGATGATCGCCGCGGCCCACGGCAGCCGCTCACCGATCGCGTCCTTGGAGTCGACCAGCATCGCCGCCGCACCGGTCACGGACGTCTCGAACGGGGCAGGCTCCGCACGGAGGTCGCGGACCAGCTGCTGTGACTCCTCACCGACGGCCTCTTCCTCGGGCAGCACCGTGAACACCGCATGCTCACCGGAGACCAGCGGTCCGTCGACACGCAGTACCCCCGGGAGGGCCTCGACGCGCTCGCGGTACCCGGCGTACTCCGCGGGGGTGGCAGCGCCCTCGACGAAGACGTCGAGGCCACCGCCCGGGCTTCCGGGGAATCCGTCCCGGATGTGCTGCTGCACGACGTGCGACTCCGCGCCGGACGGAAGCTGGCGGTCGTCCGCCGGCCCGAACCGCACTCCCAGGAAGGGCAGTCCGAGCAGCACCAGCCCGGCGGTGGTGGCCACGGCGAAGACGGGGGCCCGACGCATCACCAAGCGCACCAGCCGAGCCCAGCGCACCCCGTCGGCGTCTGCCGCCGAGCCCGTTGCGCCGCCCCACAACCGGAGGACACTCGCGTTCATACCCCCTAGGGGTATAGAGTGGGGGCGAGCGTCGGAGAGTCCAGCGCTCCCAGGACCCCGGACGCACCACGCCTTCGCCGGACGAAGCGATCGCGAAGCAACACACCCGTACAGAGGAGAACGCCATGACCGCCGAGACGACCACCGGCACCATCGAGGCCACCGGCTCCTGCTGCTCGCCCACCGGTTCCCGCCACGGCGGTGCGGCGGGCGCCGAGCCGAGCGGCACGACCTCGGTCTACCTGGTGAAGGGCATGACGTGCGGCCACTGCGAGGGCGCCGTGTCCGAGGAGATCTCCACGATCGCCGGCGTCACGTCCGTCAAGGCCGTCGCCGCGACCGGACAGGTCACCGTGGTCTCGGCCGCTCCGCTCGAGGAGGCGGCCGTACGCGCGGCGGTCGACGAGGCGGGCTACGAGCTCGCCGGCAAGGCCTGACCTCCCCCGCACGCCCCGGCCGCACACCACCATCCCTCCCGACCGGCACCGGCTCCGCCGGGAAACGTCGACCACAGCCCGAAGCCGCCCCGGCTCCACCCGGGGCGGCTTCGCCGCTCCCAGGCCCCGTCGAAACGGCCCCTGGCCCCCAATCGGCCACGCACCCGCCCCCTCGACCCTGCGGGAGCCCCGCCAGGCCCGGCCCGCCCTCGCGGGCCGTTCCGGGCACTCGTCGACGCGGCGTCCGCCGTCCCGGGCCCGCCGAATCCCGCAGCCTCGGGAATTACCAGGACCTACTCATCCGTTTCCGTGGTCAGCGGGAGGCTGCATCTGCGATCCTTCACGTGGTACACAGGACCTTCACAAAGAGACCCAGATCACAGATATTTGTGGGTAACCATTCGGGCTCTTCGCGAGTCTAAGTGGGCGATGCCAGAGCGTCTTGGGGGACGCTCATGGGATGTCTTGGGGGACGTCCCAGGCAAGCGTTGGCCGGGGCACGTACGACCGGGGAGCTTTGAGCGGCCCTCCCGTAGATACGTACCCCGGCAGACCGCGTCGCGAAGAGCTTCTGCTGGACACCAGCAGACGCCCGGCCGGATCCCGTGGGGGGAATCCGCACCGGGGATATGGGAAGCGCCCCGCTTGCCGACCCGTGGGGGGATCGGCAGCGGGGCGCTTCTCTGCGTACAGGACTCCGCCGCACCGGGGCGCGACGGGAACTGCCGAGCAGGCCTCAGCGAGCCTCGACCGGGACGAAGTCGCGCAGGACCTCGCCGGTGTAGATCTGGCGCGGGCGACCGATACGGGAACCCGGCTCCTTGATCATCTCGTGCCACTGGGCGATCCAGCCCGGGAGGCGACCGAGGGCGAAGAGCACGGTGAACATCTCGGTCGGGAAGCCCATGGCCCGGTAGATCAGACCGGTGTAGAAGTCCACGTTCGGGTACAGCTTGCGCTCGACGAAGTAGTCGTCGGACAGCGCGTGCTCCTCCAGCTTCAGGGCGATGTCCAACAGCTCGTCGGACTTGCCCAGGGCGGAGAGCACATCGTGGGCGGCAGCCTTGATGATCTTGGCGCGGGGGTCGAAGTTCTTGTAGACCCGGTGGCCGAAGCCCATCAGGCGGACGCCGTCCTCCTTGTTCTTCACCTTGCGGATGAAGGTGTCGACGTCGGCGCCGGCGGCCGCGATGCCCTCCAGCATCTCCAGCACGGACTGGTTGGCACCACCGTGCAGCGGGCCCCACAGGGCGGAGATGCCGGCGGAGATGGAGGCGAACATGTTCGCCTGCGAGGAACCCACCAGGCGCACGGTGGACGTCGAGCAGTTCTGCTCGTGGTCCGCGTGCAGGATGAGCAGCTTGTCGAGCGCGGCCACGACGACCGGGTCCGGCTCGTACTCCTGCGCCGGGACCGAGAAGGTCATCCGCAGGAAGTTCTCGACGTAGCCGAGATCGTTGCGCGGGTAGACGAACGGGTGGCCGATCGACTTCTTGTACGCGTAGGCGGCGATCGTCGGGAGCTTGGCCAGCAGTCGGATGGTGGAGAGGTGGCGCTGCTTCTCGTCGAACGGGTTGTGGCTGTCCTGGTAGAAGGTCGACAGCGCGCTGACCACTGACGAGAGCATGGCCATCGGGTGAGCGTCGCGCGGGAAACCGTCGAAGAACCGCTTGACGTCCTCGTGCAGCAGCGTGTGCTGGGTGATCTCGCCCCGGAACGCCGCCAGCTGGTCGACGGTCGGCAGCTCACCGTTGATCAGCAGGTAGGCCACCTCGAGGAAGCTGGAGCGCTCGGCCAGCTGCTCGATCGGGTAGCCGCGGTAGCGCAGGATGCCCTGCTCGCCGTCGAGGTAGGTCACCGCGGACTTATAGGCGGCCGTGTTGCCGTAACCGCTGTCCAGGGTCACCAGACCGGTCTGCGCCCGGAGCTTCCCGATGTCGAAGCCCTTGTCGCCGACGGTGCTCTCGACCACCGGGTAGGTGTATTCACCGTCCGCGTACCGCAGTACTACAGAGTTGTCGCTCACGTCATCCCTCACCGACGTAGTGCCTCTTCTTCGAGGTGCCCTGACTGTCTCTACCATCCCCCATTTGGCTGAGGAGAGTGCACTCGGGGTCGACCATTCGGCCGTTCAGCGGCACTGAGTGCCGCCCAGCCCGCTCATCCTGCCCCCTTCGCCCCGGTTCCGGAAGTGTTAGGTGATCTTTCCCACGAACCCTCCACCTGTCAGCCTGTGGTCGAGTGCGGTAAAGCGCCTGCCTGCCGAGACCGTGCGGACCGCCTGCCCTATGGCCTTGCGGGAGCCGACGAGCACGACGAGCTTCCTCGCGCGCGTGACGGCCGTGTAGAGCAGGTTTCGCTGGAGCATCATCCAGGCCCCCGTGGTGACCGGAACCACCACCGCCGGATACTCGCTGCCCTGGGAGCGGTGGATCGTGACGGCGTAGGCGTGGGCGAGCTCGTCGAGCTCGTCGAAGTCGTACGGCACCTCCTCGTCCTCGTCCGTCAGCACCGTCAGCCGCTGATCGACCGGATTGAGCGAGGTCACCACGCCGACCGTGCCGTTGAAGACTCCGTTCTTCCCCTTCTCGTAATTGTTGCGAATCTGAGTGACCTTGTCGCCGACGCGGAAGACCCGGCCGCCGAACCGCTTCTCGGGCACATCGGGGCGGGCGGGGGTGATCGCCTGCTGCAGGAGCCCGTTCAGGGTGCCCGCGCCGGCGGGACCCCGGTGCATCGGCGCCAAGACCTGCACATCGCGCCGCGGGTCCAGCCCGAAGCGGGCGGGGACCCGCCGGGCGGCGACGTCGACGGTGAGCCGGCCCGCCTCCTCGGTGTCGTCCTCGACGAAGAGGAAGAAGTCGCTCAGCCCCTGGGTCAGGGGCTGAGCTCCGGAGTTGATCCGGTGGGCGTTGGTGACCACGCCCGACTGCTGCGCCTGCCGGAAAATGCGGGTGAGCCGGACGGACGGGACCGGACTGCCGTCCGCGAGCAGATCGCTGAGGACCTCTCCGGCGCCGACGCTCGGGAGCTGGTCCACATCGCCGACCAGCAGCAGATGAGCGCCCGGCGCCACGGCCTTCACGAGCTTGTTGGCCAGCAGCAGGTCCAGCATGGAGGCCTCGTCGACCACCACGAGATCGGCGTCCAGCGGCCGGTCCCTGTCGTAGGCCGCGTCTCCGCCCGGCTTCAGCTCCAGGAGCCGGTGCACGGTGGACGCCTCGGCGCCGGTCAGCTCTGCGAGCCGCTTGGCCGCCCTTCCCGTGGGCGCGGCGAGGACCACCTTGGCCTTCTTGGCCCGGGCGAGCTCGACGATGGAGCGGACCGTGAACGACTTGCCGCAGCCGGGGCCGCCGGTCAGGACGGCCACCTTCCGGGTGAGGGCGAGCCGGACCGCCTGCTCCTGCTCGGGCGCCAGCTCCGCGCCCGTATGCCCGGCGAGCCAGGCCAGCGCCTTGTCCCAGGCGACGTCCCGGAAGGCCGGCATACGGTCCTCGTCCGTGCGCAGCAGCCGGGTCAGCTGGGCGGCGAGGGACAGCTCGGCGCGGTGGAAGGGCACCAGGTAGACCGCGGTCACCGGGTCCCCGCCCTCGGGCGAGGGGACCTGCTCCCGGACGACCCCTTCCTCCTCGGCCGCCAGCTCGGCGAGGCAGTCGATCACCAGTCCCGTGTCCACCTGGAGGAGCTTCACCGAATCGGCGATGAGCTTCTCCTCCGGGAGGTAGCAGTGCCCCTGGTCCGTGGACTGGGACAGGGCGTACTGCAGACCCGCCTTGACCCGGTCGGGGCTGTCGTGGGGTATGCCCACCGCCTGGGCGATGCGGTCGGCGGTGAGGAAGCCGATGCCCCAGACGTCCGCCGCGAGCCGGTAGGGCTGGTTCTTGACGACGGAGATCGACGCGTCCCCGTACTTCTTGTAGATCCGCACGGCGATGGACGTGGAGACGCCCACTCCCTGGAGGAAGACCATGACTTCCTTGATGGCCTTCTGCTCCTCCCAGGCGGCACCGATCATCTTCGTGCGCTTGGGGCCGAGGCCGGGGACCTCGACGAGCCTGCCGGGCTCCTGCTCGATGACGTCGAGGGTGCCGGCGCCGAAGTGGTCGACGATGCGCTCGGCGATACGAGGCCCGATGCCCTTGATGAGGCCGGAGCCGAGATAGCGCCGGATGCCCTGGACGGTGGCGGGCAGGACGGTGGTGTAGTTCTCGACGGTGAACTGCTTCCCGTACTGCGGGTGGGAGCCCCAGCGGCCCTCCATCCGCAGCGATTCACCCGGCTGCGCGCCGAGGAGCGAGCCGACCACCGTGAGGAGGTCGGAGCTGCCGCGCCCGGTGTCGACCCGGGCGACCGTGTACCCGTTCTCCTCGTTGGCGTAGGTGATCCGCTCCAGGACCCCTTCGAGCACTGCCAGATTGGACATGCGCCGACGCTACCGCCCGGCTCGGACAACGTGCCCGGCCTGTGGAGAACCCGCGGCCGGCGCTCTCGGGACGGGCGGAGGCAACCGCCCGGGACATTCCGGGGCCCGGCCGAGCGACCGGGCCCCTCGTTCCCCCACCCTCAGGACTCCTCCGAATCCCCCCGGAATCCCTCCCCAGGAGCCCTGACGCCCAGTACGACCCGCGTCACGCCGGAAGGGTTGCACGACTGCGGGCAGTTGTTCTTCCGGAATCCCAGAGCGCCGGCATACGGCTCGAGACGTGGCGTTTCCGGCATGAGTGACGATTCATCTCAGCAGGACGTCCCGGCCGAGCTCGGGGACCACCGGCTCCGGGAGGTCGCGGACGCGCTCGGCACCGACACCACCGCGGCCGTCGTGGGCACTTCGGTGTCCACGCTCTCGGGCGAGCTGAAGGACACCGCGGAGACACCCGGTCAGGCCGGTGAAGTGCGCACGGCGGCCGACCGGGACGGGCTCGGGCCACAGGACCGCACCGTCGCCGAGATCGAGCGCCCTGTTCGCATATCGCGAGGAGGGAGCGCACGAGGTGCTGCCGGTACCCCGTCCGCCCCGTGACGCCGTTGGCGATGCGCACTGTCCTGCGTGTCACGAAGGTGCCGCCTTGTCTCCCCTATTGTTCGAAACGGCGGCGAAATGGTCATGGCAAGCGCTTTCTGCAAATGATGGCGCTAGCCTGCGCACAGCAGCCCGGCAAGGGCCCGGCCGGATCCCCCTCGGAGGAGAGCGATGACAGTCACGCTGGCTGATGTGGCGGCTCGCGCCCGGGTCTCCCCGGCGACCGTCTCCCGGGTCCTCAACGGCAACTACCCGGTCGCGACCTCGACCCGGGAACGGGTGCTGCGCGCGGTGGACGAGCTCGACTACGTCCTCAACGGGCCGGCCAGTTCACTCGCCGCGGCCACCTCCGACCTGGTCGGGATCCTCGTCAACGACATCGCCGACCCGTTCTTCGGGATCCTGGCCGGCGCCGCACAGACCGCGATCGGTGAAGGCACCTCGGGCCGGGCGGGCGGCGAGAAGCTGGCGGTGGTGTGCAACACGGGCGGCTGCCCGGAACGTGAACTGACCTACCTGACGCTGCTGCAACGGCAGCGTGCGGCCGCAGTCGTCCTCACGGGCGGGGCACCGGAGGACCCGGACCACCTCACCGCCATGGCGGCCAAGCTGGGGAAGCTCTCGGACGCGGGGACCGCGGTCGTGCTCTGCGGCCGCCCGCCCGTCTCCGGGGGCGCCGTCACCGCCACGCTCGCCTTCGACAACCGGGGTGGCGGGCGGCGGCTCACGGAACACCTGGTCAGCCTGGGGCACCGGCGGATCGGGTACGTCGCGGGCCCCACCGAACGCACCACCACACGGCACCGGCTGGAAGGCCATCGCGCGGCGCTGGAAGCGGCGAGGGCGGCCGACGCCGCGAGCGGGGGCGCGGGGGCGGCCGGATCCGCGCCGGAGGACCAGGAGCGGCTGACGATCCACGGCCTGTACGACCGGCGCTCCGGCTACGACGCCACGCTGGAACTACTGCGCCGCGATCCCGGCCTGACGGCGGTCGTCGCGGCCAACGACACGGTGGCGCTGGGCGCCTGCGCGGCGTTGCGCGACCTGGGCCTGCGCATCCCGGAGGACGTCTCGGTGGCCGGATTCGACGACCTGCCGTTCGCGGTGGACGCGGTGCCGGCACTGACGACGGTACGGCTGCCGCTGCACGAGGCCGGGGTGCGCGCGGGCCGTCTCGCCATGGGCAGGGAGGCTCCGCCGCCGGGCGGCATCGCGACGATCGGCGCGGAACTGATGGCACGGGCGTCGACGGCGCCGCCGCGCAAGGACTCGCCCAGGACCACGATCCCCATCTCGAGCGGGTGTGGATAGCCGAGTTGGACGGCCGCCCGGTCGGTTCCGTGATGTGCGTACGGGACGAGGCCCCGGCCACCGCCCGGCTGAGGCTGCTGCTGGTCGAGCCCGAGGCGCGCGGCCACCGCCTCGGGGAGCGGCTGCTGGGCGCGGTCGTGGATTTCGCCCGGGAAGTGGGGTATCGGGAGCTGGTGCTCTGGACCAACGACGTCCTGACGGCCGCGCGGAGCATCTACCAGCGCGCAGGATTCACGCTCGTCGCGGAGAAACCGCACCGTTCCTACGGGGCCGACCTGGTCGGCCAGGACTGGCGGTTGCCTCCAGGAAGCACGGCCCAAGTGAAATTCGCCTTCTCGACCCTCGGCCCTCCCGGCATGCCCGGCCCGGAGGCGGCCGCCGCGGCAGCCTCGACCGGGTGACGGACCGAGACCGCGGCTGACCGATGTCGGATGGGAGGCGGACTACAGGTGAGGCGGGCTTCGGGCGGCGCGCCGGGCCTGGCCCGTACCGGACCCGAGGCGGACGACGGGCCGGGCACCGTGGCCGTCGAAACCGGTGGAGACCGCCGGACGAGCCGTCCGCAGTAGGCTGATGTTCATCGGCAACCGCGTGGAGCCCATGGAGACCGCCCATGAGCCGGCATCCTCAGGACCCGAGCGCCCGGGCCACGGGCCCCAAGGCCGCAGATGCCCGTGCCCGGCACGGCCAGGACCCCGTCGTCACGGGCTGGAGCCACGGCGACCGCGTCGTCCGCTGGACGCACGGCGTCAGGGTCGTGCAGAAGGACTTCGCGGGACCGACCCAGGCGGCACTGGCATGGAACGGCCGGGTGATCGTTGTCGAGGCGCTGGACGACACCCCGTACACGCCCACGGACAACGCGGTCGTATACGAGGCGGACGGGACGGAGCTGGTCCGGTTGGCACCTCCGCGGGACCTGGTCGCCGAGCCGTCATGGGTGTTCGGGTTCTTCACAGCGCATCTGGACGCCCAGGGGCGCCCGGTGCTGGTCGTCGCCACGCAGGTCGGCGATTTCTGGGGGCACCCGGATCTGGCGGCGGGCACGGTCGTGGACGTGCAGGAGTGGCGCTGAGTCCGTACTCGTCCACGGCAGACCCCGGCGCGGTTCCTCAGGCCCAACCCGGGTCGGCGCCTCAGGCCCAACCCGGGTCGTGACCGATCCGGCCCTCGCCGCTCGGCCCGTGTCCGTCCCGCCCCCTCGACGGAGCCGGCATTCTCCGTGCGCGGGGAACCCGTGACGGGCACCCGGCGTCCAAGAGCCGTGCCGCGGACGAGTCACCGCAGAGCGGCGTCGTCGGCCCTCGTTGCTGGCTGCGATCGCTGACTCCCTCCCTGGCCGCCTGCGGCCTGCGGCACGCCGCCACCGGTGCGCCCCCTCCCAGCTCCGGTGGCGGTCCCTCTCATCTCCACGCGCGCGCTCATCCACGCGCGCCCCCCTGCGCTCCCCTTCACGCACTTCCCGGAACCGTGGCATCGCGGCTGCCGCCGCGGCGACGGCGCGCTCGTCCGGCCGATTCCCTTGACTGGTAGTTACTTTCCGGATAGCCGTGACTCTTGGAAGTTTCCTTCAGGGAAGGAGCACCAGTGCCCGACCGGACCACCCCGTCCAGACGTTCCGTTCTCGCCGCCACCGCCGCAGGTGCCGCGGCCGCAGCCCTCGCCTCCAGCCCGGCGCACGCGGGCTCCACCGACCGCGGCACCACTCGCACCCGTCTCCAGCGGCTCATCTCCAGGATGAGCCTTGAGGAGAAGATCGGTCAGCTCTTCGTGATGCGGGTGTACGGGCACTCCGCCACCGCTCCCGACCAGACCGACGCCGACGCCAACCTCAGGGAGATCGGGGTCCGTTCGGCCGCCGAGCTGGTCGAGCGCTACCACGTCGGCGGCATCATCTACTTCGTCTGGGCCCACAACACCCGTGACCCGCAGCAGATCGCCGAGTTGTCCAACGGCATCCAGCAGGCCGGACTCGCCCAGCCCACCCCCGTTCCGCTGCTGATCTCCACGGACCAGGAACACGGCATCGTCGCCCGGGTCGGCAAGCCCGCGACGCTCCTGCCGGGCGCGATGGCACTGGGGGCCGGCGGTTCCCGTTCCGACGCCCGGCAGGCCGCGCGGATCGCCGGCACCGAACTCGCGGCGATGGGCATCCGGCAGAACTACGCACCGGTTGCCGACGTCAACGTCAATCCGGCCAATCCGGTCATCGGTGTGCGGTCGTTCGGCTCCGACCCCCAGGCCGTGTCGGGCCTGGTCGCCTCACAGGTGCGGGGCTACCAGGGTGCGGGCGTCGCCGCGACGTCCAAGCACTTCCCGGGTCACGGGGACACCGTGTCCGACAGCCACTACTCGCTGCCGACGATCCATCACACCCGCGAGGAGTGGGGCGAGCTGGACGCTCCGCCGTTCCGTGCGGCGATCGCCGCGGGCATCCGCTCGATCATGACGGCGCACATCGTCGTCCCGGCGCTCGACCCTAGCGAGGACCCGGCGACACTGTCCCGCCCCATCCTCACCGGGATACTGCGCGAGGAACTCGGCTACGACGGAGTCGTCGTCACAGACGCGCTCGACATGGCGGGCGTACGGCAGAAGTACGGCGACGACCGGGTTCCGGTGCTCGCCCTGAAGGCCGGCTGCGACCAGTTGCTCAACCCGCCGAACCTGAGCGTCGCCTGGCACGCCGTCCTGGAGGCCGTGCGGAGCGGCGAGCTGAGCGAGCAGCGCATCGAGGAATCGATCCTGCGCATTCTGCTGCTGAAGGACGAACTGGGTCTCTTCCGCAAACCGTTCGTCACCCGCGAGGGCGTGGACCGCACCGTGGGCAAGCGATCCCATCTGACCGCCGCCGACCGGATCGCCCAGGAGACCACCACCCTGCTCGCGAATCCGACCGGTCTGCTGCCGCTGTCCCGCCGCGGACACCGCGATGTCCTCGTGGTCGGCGCGGATCCGGCCTCCCCGTCCGGGACGACCGGGCCCCCGACCGCCACCCTCGCGAAGGGCTTCACCGAACTGGGCTTCACCGCGACGGCGCTGTCCACTGGCATCACCCCCACGGCCGCCAGGATCGAGGAAGCGGTGGCCGCGGCGGCCGGGAAGGACGTCGTGGTCGTCGGCACGTACAACGTCTCGGCGACCAGTCCGCAGCGGACCCTCGTCTCCCGGCTGGCGGCCACGGGTGTCCCGGTGGTCACCGTCGCCATCCGGAACCCGTACGACATCGCACAACTGACGGGCACCGGCTTCGCGGCCTCGCTCGCGACGTACAGCTGGACCGACGTCGAACTGCGGGCCGCGGCAAGGGTGATCGCGGGCCGGGCCGAGCCCGAGGGCCGGCTTCCCGTACCGGTGCAGCGGGCCGACGACCCGGCGCAGGTGCTGTACCCGGTCGGACACGGCCTGAGGTATCGGGGTTGACGCTCTCCCCCGTGAACGGGGGAGATTCCCACCGGGCCGCCGTTGTTGGACGGCGGTCGCGGGTGGTTCCTGTTTCATCACCCGCTGCCCGGCGTGCCGGGTCTTACGTGGGCTCCGCAGGCGTTTTACGTGTCCGGGCGTCCCTCGGCCACGATGCGCCGTCCTTCACGGCGGAGGTTGAGTTCTGCGTTCTCGTCCCGGTTGTGGGCTGCCCCGCAGGAGCACACCCAGTTCCGGACCTTGAGTCCTTCCAGTCCCTTCGGCCCCTCGATCGACCCGCAGGCGGAGCACAGTTGCGTGCTGGGGAACCAGCGGGAGGCCTTGGCGAAGGTGCGTCCGTACCGTGCGCATTTGGCTTCGAGGGTGCGGGCGAACATGCTGAGCGACTGGTCGTGGACGGACTTGCCGCGCTTGCCCTTGGCCGTCCCCATGCCCTTCACGTTCAGGTCTTCCAGGTACACGGCTTGGCTCTCGCGCGTGATCTTGGTGGTTTCCTGCTCGATGAAGTCGCGTCGCTGGTCGGCGATGCGTGCATGGATCTTCGCTACGGCGAGCTTGGCCTTGCGACGGTTGTTCGAGCCTTTCCGGGCTCGGGACAGCTTGCGCTGAGCCCGCTTGAGCTTCTCGGCCTGGCGGCGGAAGAACTTCGACGAGCTGACCTTCCGGCCGCGCAGGACCGCGTAGGTCGACAGGCCCAGGTCGATACCGGTCTCGGTGTCGTCCAGGTCCAGCTCCGGCAGCGGCTTGCCCTCGGCCTCCACGACGAAGCTGGCGAAGTACCTGCCGGCTGCGTCCTTGACGATCGTCACGGACGACGGAGCGGAGGGAAGGTCTCGGGACCAGCGGACTTCCACGTCACCGATCCTCGGCAGGCGAAGCTTGCCGTCAGCGGTCACGGAGAAGCGAGCGTTCGCGGTGAACCGGATCGCCTGGCGGCTGGTCTTCTTCTTGAACTTCGGCGGCCCCGTCTTCGGACCCTTGCGGGTGCCGTTCTTCGACGCGAAGAAGTTGGAGTAGGCGGTCTCCAGGTCCCGCAGGGACTGCTGGAGGACCACGGCCGACACCTCGGACAGCCAGGCCCGTTCCTCGGACTTCTTCGCCTCGGTGACCAACCGCTTCGACAGCTCCGCCGCCTTCGGCCGCTCGGCGCCCTGCTTGTAGGCGTCCTGGCGCAGACACAGCCCGTCGTTCCAGACCACGCGGGCACACCCGAACGCCTTCGCCAACGCCGTGCGCTGAGGAGCGTTCGGGTACACGCGGAAGGAGTACCTGAGCCGCATGCCAACGATCGTACTACAGTCGGTTTATGGCCGAGTATCAGAACATCCGCACTGGTAGACACTGCACGTTCGTCATGCACGTGCACTTGGTCTTCGTGACGAAGTACCGGCACAACGTCTCCACCAACGCCCACTTGAAGCGCATGGAGGAGATCATGCGCAGCGTCTGCGAGGACTTCGAAACCGAGCTGGTCGACTTCAACGGCGAGACCAACCACGTGCACCTACTGGTGAACTTCCCGCCCAAGGTCGCCGTCTCCAAGCTGGTCAACAGCCTCAAGGGCGTCAGCTCACGCAGGCTCCGCCAGGAGTACCCAGAGCTGATCCGGCACTACTGGCGGGCACAGCGCCTGTGGTCCGGCTCCTACTTCGCCGGGTCAGTCGACGGGGCTCCACCGTCGGCTGTCCGTCAGTACATCGAGCAGCAGAATCGTCCGCTCTAGCCCGCGCGTCAGAACAGCACTGAGAATCGCTTCACCCCCCCCCCGTAAACGGGGGAGCACTGCGATTAGTCCCGGTAGCGCGGCGTACGCCGCGCTACCGGCGCACCACCCTCACGCGGCGGAAAGCCCCCTGCCCCCTGGCGTGCGCCCGCACCGGCGCGTCACGCTGGAGCGACCGAGCTGGGGGATCCATGCATGTACGGCGTCTTTGGGTGGGGTTGGTGTGCGCGGTGCTCGTCTCCTGCCGGCCGGGTCCGGGCGGCGCCGGGAGAGAGACCTCTCAGGCGCCTCGCGAGAGCTCGGCGCCGGCCGCACACGGGCCGCTGTTCCTCGGGACGGGGAACTGCAGCGGCCGGGGCCGCGTGGACGTCCGTGAGGTGCCCTGCACCAGCGAGAAGGCGGCGGCGCGCGTGATCGCCCGCCACGACGGACGGCGGACGGACACGCCGATCTGCCCCGACACGACGGACTTCGTGCTGCACATCTCGGAGCACCGGCCGGCGTTCGACGAGGACGGCGACGGTTCGGCGCCGCGGGGGTACGCCTGTATGCGCAATCTGGAGCCGCCGCATCCCGGCGATCCCGGGGGCGGGGGCGGACCGCACACGATCGTCGGCGACTGCCTCCACACCTCGCGCCGGGGGCAGGTGAAGGAGACCGCCTGCGACGGGTCCGGTGAGTACCGGCCCGAGTTCAGGGTGGCGTCGGCCGTGCACGAACGCTCCCAGTGCCCGCCGTCGACTGATCTGTTCGTGGAACTGCCCTCCGGCAGAAGACCGGTGGGCTGTGCCCACCGCCTCTGACATCGCGCATCGCGAGTCGTCGGCGGCGGGACACGGCCCACCGTTCACCGTTCACCGGAGGCGATCGCCGACCACCGGCCAAGCGTTCCCGGTCACGGTCACGGTCGCCGATCGGCAATCCCCGATCGGCGATCCCCGATCAGCGATCCCCGACCGCATCACCGGCATCCGTCACCGGTCACGGACGCAGCATCGGCTCCCGCTCGATGTCCTGCTTGTCGAGCTTCGTGTCCGGCTTCGTCAGCCTCTTGGCCTTGGCCGGGTCCTCCTGGACGGCGGCCGGGGCGACGCCCGCCCACTCCAGGATCCGCGCGGTGGCCTTCGCCCGCTGGTCCGCCTTCAGACCGGCGACGTTGGCACCGTGGTTGGCGCCGGGAGCGGTGAAGACATAGCTGTCCCGCGCGCCCTTGCCGAGCCGGAACGGCTCGGCACCCCACGGGTCGTTCTCGCCGTAGACGAACAGCATCTGCCGTGCGTGGTGACGGACCCAACCGTCCACGTCGTCCATCACCCACGGCTTGAAGCGCATGGGGATCTCCCGCGGTACGAAGTTGCGCGGTGCCTGGTAGCCGTAGCGGCTCAGGCCCTTGAGGTGGGGCAGCTCGATGGCCGGCGCGCCGAGTTCGGTGCCCGCCTGGTAGTAGTACGGGGTGTACGGCTCCAGGCCCTGGTCGGTGTAGAAGGAGAAGCCGGAGATGGCGTCGACGCTGTCCCAGATCTCCTGGTCCGAGGCGGTTGCCGCGACGGGGACCGACGCGCAGTCGCTCACCAGGCTGTACTGCCAGAAGGCCCAGGCGTAGTCGAGGACGACGGCTTCGAAGGCCTTGTCGAGCGAACCGATCGTCTTGAAGGTGTGGCCGTTGTCGGCCGCGTACTCGGTGTACAGCGCCTCCAGCGAGTCACGGCGGACGAGTGCCTCGCGCTGCACCGCGTTCAGCTTGTCGCGGCACTCGGCGGTGCCGACCTTCTCGAAGAACCGGTCGTAGGCGGAGTCCTCGTTGTTGTTCACGTCGTTCGGCGCGACGTAGGCGACGACACCGTCCATGTCCCGCGGGTAGAAGCGCTCGTAGTACGTGGCGGTCATCCCGCCCTTCGAGCCGCCCGTGGCGATCCACTTCTTGCCGTAGATCTTCTTCAGCGCGGTGAAGACGCGGTGCTGGTCGCTGGCGGCCTGCCAGATGTCGAGCTTGGACCAGTCGGCCGGGTCGGGCCGCGACGGGCTGAAGAACCGGTACTCCAGGTCGACCTGGTTGCCGTCGACGATCTGCGTGGGCTCACGCCGGCGCGGGGTCGTACCGACGTGGTAGCCGCTGGTGTAGAAGACGGTCGGCCGGGTCGTGTCCTTGTGCAGCACGGTGATGCGCTGCTTGAACGTGCCCTTGGACGGGCGCCGGTGGTCGACCGGCTGGGTGTAGTTGAGGACGAGGTAGCGGTAGCCGGGGTACGGCTTCTCCTCGATCAGGCTCATCCCGGGGATCGCGAGGATCCGGTCCTTGATGTCCCGGGACGCGACGTCCTGGGACGCGGTGGGTGAGCCGATGGCGGGTTCGGCGGCGGTGGCCGCGCTCGCCGTCGTCCCCGCGCCACCCATGAGCACCACGAGCGACAGCAGCCATCTCAGTGTTTTCCGCATGCACACACTCCCCTTGGTTCACAGCGGTCGCGGTGAACCTAGCGGGGCAATGCTCCTATGGCCAGGGCGAGTTGACCGGAGGTACGCAACCGGCACCCTCAGCACAGGATCCAGCCGGTCGAGGCGCGTTTTCCGGCGACTGCGCCGGACACCCGGACGCAACGGTTGAGGGCGTGCACCGTCACGGGTCCCGCCTGCCGGGTGAACCGCCCCTTGTCCACGACGGCGCGCCCGCCGCGCGGCTGGAGGGACACCGACATCGCCCGTACGGCTCCGGGCCGTTTGGCGACGGTGAGGGCGCAGACCAGATTCCGTTTCTTGAAGATGCGCAGTTCTCCCGTGCGGAACCCGACCGCCTTCACCGGACGGCCGGAGCATACGGACGCGGCTTCCGCCCGCTGGACCCCCGGTCCGGGCAGGGAGAGGGCACCGACGACCGTCAGCACGGCGAGTACATGCCTCAGCAGCTTCCCGAACACGATTTCTCCCCTCCCGCACCAAGCCGTACTGACGTACGACGCAGCCGGGGTCCGGACGGTTGCCGTCAGAAGCCCGGAAGGGCGGGAACCGCCTTGCTCGGACGGGCCGGATCCGGGCGAGACGGTTGCCGTCAGAAGCCCGGAAGGGCGGGAACCGCCTTGCTCGGACGGGCCGGATCCGGGCGCGCCCCCGCCCAAAGCCACCCAGACCGGTCGACGCCGGCCCCGCGCCCGCTCAGGACCGGGCCGTCGCGGGCTCCTCCTCACCGATGAAGGTCCGCCACAGCTCGGCGTACCGCCCTCCCCGTGCGAGCAGTCGCTCGTGCGTGCCGTCCTCGACCACCCGGCCGTGCGCCATGACGACCACCCGGTCCGCGCGGGCGGCGGTGGTGAGGCGGTGTGCGACGACCAGCGTGGTGCGGCGGCCGGTGAGCCGGTCGGTGGCCCGGTTCACCTGCGCCTCGGTCGCCAGGTCGAGCGCCGCCGTCGCCTCGTCGAGCAACAGCACGTCCGGATCGACCAGCTCGGCCCTGGCCAGGGCGATGAGCTGGCGCTGGCCGGCGGAGAGATTGCGGCCGCGCTCGGCGACCTCGTGGAGGTAGCCGCCCTCCAGGGTGGCGATCATGTCGTGGGCGCCCACGGCACGGGCCGCGGCCTCCACCTCCGCGTCGCTCGCCCCCGGCCGCCCGTACGCGATGGCGTCACGGACCGTGCCGGAGAAGAGGTACGCCTCCTGGGGCACGACGCCGAGCCGGTGCCGGTAGGAGGTGAGGTCCAGGTCCCGCAGATCGGTGCCGTCGACGGTGACGCGTCCGCTCGTCGGGTCGTAGAACCGTGCAACCAGCTTGACCAGCGTGGACTTGCCCGCGCCCGTCTCGCCGACGAAGGCGACCGTCTGACCGGCCGGGATCCGCAGGTCGACCCCGCTGAGCGCCGCCTCCCCGCCACCGCCCCCATCGCCTGCGGCAGCGACGGCGTCGCCCCCATCGCCGTCGCTGCCGCCGGCGTACGCGAAGGAGACGTCCTCGAAGGCGATGTCACCGCGCAGCGACGGCACGTCCAGGGGCTCGCGGGGCTGCTTCGTCGACGTCGGCTCCCGCAGCAGCTCCTGGATCCGGCCGAGCGACACGGTGGCCTGCTGGTAGCCGTCGAAGACCTGGGACAGCTGCTGCACCGGGGCGAAGAACAGGTCGATGTAGAGCAGATAGGCGACGAGAGCGCCCGTGGTGAGCGTGCCCGCCTCGATCCGGCCCGCACCCACGATCAGCACGGCCGCCACGGCGACGGAGGACAGCAACTGCACGAAGGGGAAGTACACGGAGATCAGCCACTGGCCGCGCACCCGAGCCTCGCGGTAGCTCTCGCTGCGCTCGGCGAACCGCCGGTTGCCGGACCGCTCGCGGCGGAAGGCCTGCAGGATGCGCAGTCCGCTCACCGACTCCTGGAGGTCGGCGTTGACGACGCTGATCCGCTCCCGCGCCAGCTCGTACGCCTTCACCGACTGCCGGCGGAAGAAGTACGTGCCGACGACCAGGACGGGCAGCGTCGCGAAGACCACGAGGGCCAGCTGGAGGTCGAGCGCGACCAGGGCGACCATGATGCCGAAGAACGTGACGACGGAGACGAACGCGGTGACCAGACCGGTCTGCAGGAACGTCGAGAGCGCGTCCACGTCCGTGGTCATGCGGGTCATGATCCGGCCGGTGAGCTCGCGCTCGTAGTAGTCGAGGCCCAGCCGCTGGAGCTGGGCGAAGATCTTGAGCCGCAGGGCGTAGAGGATGCGCTCGCCCGTACGTCCCGTCATCCGTGTGGCGCCGATCTGGCCGACCCACTGCACGAGCACCGTCAGCAGTGCCAGGGCCGAGGCGACCCAGACCGCGGTCATCACGGCCTGCTCGACACCGTCGTCGATGCCGTGCCGGATCAGCACCGGGAGCAGCAGGCCCATGCCCGCGTCGACGGCGACCAGCAGCAGGCTGAAGAGCAGCGGCAGTCCGAAGCCGCGCAGCAGTCTGCGCAGGTCGTAGCTGTCCTCGGGGGTCACCGCCCGGACCTCGTCGACCTGCGGGGTGTCGTCGGCCGGAGGCAGCGCCGCGACCTGGGCGAGGAGTTCGGGGGTGGCGCCGGCCGCCTCGTCCTCTTCCTCCTCTTCCTTGCGGACCCACAGCGGGGGCGTGATGCCGCGCTCGGCGTCGAACTCGGCGTCCATCTCGGCGCGGAGGGTGCGGTCCTCCGGGATCTCGACGGGCGGGGTGTGGCCCGGGGAGACCCCGCCCAGCTCGTCGGGGTCGGTGAGCAGCCGCCGGTACAACGCGGATCGTTCCTGCAGCTCCTCGTGGGTGCCGATGTCGGCGAGCCGGCCTCCGTCGAGGACGGCGATGCGGTCGGCGAGGCCGAGGGTGGACCTGCGGTGGGCGATCAGCAGGGTGGTGCGCCTGGCCATCACCACGCGCAGCGCCTCGTGGATCTCGTGCTCGACCCGGGCGTCCACAGCGGAGGTGGCGTCGTCGAGCAGCAGCAGCCGGGGGTCGGCGAGGATCGCGCGGGCGAGGGCGATCCGCTGGCGCTGGCCACCGGAGAGGGTCAGACCCTGCTCGCCGACCCTGGTGTCGTAGCCGTGCGGCAGCTCGCTGATGAAACGGTCCGCCTGGGCCGTCCGCGCGGCCTCGGCGATCTCCTCGTCCGTCGCGTCCGGCTTTCCGAAGGCGATGTTGGACCGGACGGTGTCGGAGAAGAGGAAGCTGTCCTCCGGTACGAGTCCGACGGCGGAGCGCAGCGACTCCAGGGTGAGCTCGCGGACGTCATGGCCGCCGACGAGGACCGCGCCGTGCGTGACGTCGTAGAAGCGCGGCAGCAGCAGCGAGACCGTGGACTTGCCGCTGCCCGAGGAGCCGACGACGGCAACGGTCTCGCCGGACCGGATCTCCAGGGAGAAGCCGTCGAGGACGGGCCGGGCGCCCTCCCCTTCCCCGTAGGAGAAGCCGACGTCGTCGAACTCGACGGTCGCCGGGGCGTCGGGCGGGAGTTCCTTGGTGCCGTCCTTGATCGCCGGTTCGGTGTCGATCAGCTCCAGGACCCGCTCGACTCCGGCCCGCGCCTGCTGGCCCACGGTCAGGACCATGGCGAGCATCCGCACGGGTCCGACGAGCTGCGCGAGGTAGGTGGAGAAAGCGACGAAGGTTCCGAGGGTGATCTGCCCGCGCGTGGCCAGCCATCCGCCGACCGCCAGCATCGCCACCTGCCCGAGTGCGGGCACGGCCTGCAGGGCCGGGGTGTAGACGGCGTTCAGTCTGACCGTGCGCAGCCTGCCGGCGAAGAGCCTGCGGCCGACGTTCCTGAGCTTGCCGGTCTCCTGGTCCTCCTGGCCGAAGCCCTTGACGACCCGCACCCCGGAGACGGCTCCGTCGACGACCCCGGCGACCGCGGCGGCCTGCTGCTGTGCGTACCAGGTGGCCGGGTGGAGCCTACGCCGGCTGCGTCTGGCGATGAACCAGAGAGCGGGGGCGACGGCCAGCGCGACCAGGGTGAGCGGCGGCGACAGCCAGGCCATGACGCCGAGGGAGACGAAGAAGAGTACGAAGTTCCCGATGGTCATCGGGAGCATGAAGAGCAGGCCCTGGATGAGCTGGAGGTCGCTCGTGGCACGGCCCACGACCTGGCCCGTGGACAGCTCGTCCTGGCGGCGTCCGTCGAGCCGGCTGATCGTCCGGAACATGTCGGTGCGCAGGTCGTGCTGGACGTCGAGGGCGAGCCTGCCGCCGTAGTAGCGGCGGACGTAGGTGAGCGCGTAGACGACCAGCGCCGCGGCGATCAGCAGTCCGGTCCAGACGGCCAGTGACCGCGAGTGGCCCCCGATGACGTCGTCGATCACGACCTTGGTGATCAGCGGGACGATGGCCATCACCGCCATACCGGCCAGTGACGAGCCCAGCGCGAGCACGACGTTCCGCCGGTACCGCCATGCGTAGCCGGCCAGTCTCCGTGCCCACGATCGCTCTGCCGCCGCCGTCACCAGCTGCCTCCCCGTCGTCCTGATCTACCGGAAGGCACCAACGCGGGCCGGGCCCGATTTCATCCCGTCGCGACACGGCCCGGCTGAAGAACGGTCGCTGGTCCTAGGCCTGGTCCTAGGGCGACGGTGGGTTGCCCCGGCCTACGACGCGGCCCGGCGGAAGCAGCTCCGCGCCGGCTCCGAGACGCAGGAGGACACGTAAGCGGCGCACCCGGTCACCCCTGGGGTGGCCGGGTGCGCCGCCGCGCCGTCCTGCGAATGCGACCGGATGCGCTGCCCCGTCGCCCCGTCGCCCTGGGCCCGCCACGAGGAGGTGCCCCGGAGCGCCCTCCTACAGATGCGTCGGCGCGAACATCCTGAGCACCGCGGGCAGCACGACCACCGAGGGGCCGGGCTGCGCCAGGGCCTTGGCGAGGTCCTCGCGGAGCGAATGCGTGGTGGTGCGCACGGCCGGTACGCCGAAGGACTCGGCGAGCGCCACGAAGTCCGGGCGGGACAGTTCGGTCGCGGTGGCCTCGCCGAAGGCGTCCGTCATGTACTCGCGCAGGATGCCGTAGCCGCCGTCGTCGACGATCAGCCAGGTCACCGGCAGCGCGTACTGCTTCGCCGCGGCCAGCTCCGCGATGGAGTACATCGCGCCGCCGTCACCGGAGACCGCGAGCACCGGCCTGGTGCGGTCCGCGGCTGCCGCGCCGAGGGCGGCGGGGAAGCCGTAGCCGAGGCCGCCCGCCCCCTGCGCCGAGTGCATGGTGTTCGGCAGGCGGGCGTCGAAGGCGGACCAGGCCCAGTAGGCCAGGATCGTCATGTCCCAGAAGCTCGGGGAGTCGTCCGGCAGGGCCTCGCGGACCGCGGCGAGCACCTCCTGCTCCAGGGTCAGCTCCTGGCCGGCGATCCGCTCCCGGACCTTCGCCAGCAGCGCGGAGACCCGCTCGGCGGCCGACGGATCACGGCGTTCCCCCACCGTCTCCAGCAGCGCGGTGAGCGCGATCCGGGCGTCGGCGTGGATCCCGAGCCCGGGGTGGTTGGACTCCAGTTTGCCGAGGTCGGCCTCGATCTGGACCACCCGGCCGCGCGGCGCGAACGTGTGGTAGTTCGAGGAGAGTTCACCGAGGCCTGAGCCGACGACGAGCAGGACGTCGGCGTCCTCCAGGAGGTCGGTGGTGTGCCGGTCCTCCAGCCAGGACTGCATCGACAGCGGGTGCTCCCAGGGGAAGGCCCCCTTGCCGCCGAAGGTGGTCACGACGGGCGCGTCCAGCTTCTCGGCGAGCGCGAGCAGCTTGCCGGAGGCGTCGGAGCGCACGACACCGCCGCCCGCGATGATCGCGGGGCGCTCGGCGTTCCGGAGCAGGTGCGCGGCGACGGCGGTGAGCTCCGGGCGGGGCACGAGGTCGTGCGGGGTGGCGTCCAGGGACGTGACGACCGGCAGGGTCGTCCCGGCGAGCAGCACGTCCTGGGGGATCTCCACCCAGACCGGCCCGTGCGGGGCGGTCAGCGCGGACTGCCAGGCGGCGGCGATCGCCGAGGGGATCTGCGAGGCGGTACGCACGGTGTGCACGGACTTCACGACGTCCCGGAAGGACGCCTTCTGGTCGCGCAACTCGTGCAGATAGCCGTGCCGGCCGCCGCCGATGCCCGGGCTCGGCACCTGGCTGGAGATCGCGAGGACGGGTGCGCTGGCCGCGGCGGCCTCCTGGAGGGCCGCCAGCGAGGTGAGCGCGCCGGGCCCGGTGGAGAGCAGCAGCGGGGTGGCCTGCCCGGTGATCCGGCCGTGGGCGTCGGCGGCGAAGCCCGCGTTGTTCTCCACACGCAGTCCGACGTACTCCAGGTCGCAGCGGCGCAGCGCGTCGAACATGCCGAGGGCGTGCTGGCCGGGCAGACCGAAGACCGTGGTGGCGCCCAGCCCGGCCAGGGACTCGACGACGAGGTCCCCTCCGTTGCGGCCGGGTGGCGGGCTGAGCGCGGCGGCGACCTGTCGCGCCGTGGGGCGCAGCACGAGGTCGTGGTCGTGGGTCACTTGCCGTTCCTCGACGCGGCGATCTGGCGGGCCATGATCGTGGTGAGCTCGTACGCGGTGTGGGAGGCGGCGACCGAGGTGATCTCGGCGTGGTCGTAGGCCGGGGCGACCTCGACGACGTCGGCGGAGACCAGGTTGCAGGAGGCGAGCCCGCGCAGGATCTCCAGCAGTTCGCGGGAGGTCATGCCGCCTGCCTCGGGGGTGCCGGTGCCGGGGGCGTGCGCCGGGTCGAGGCAGTCGATGTCGATGGAGATGTAGAGGGGGCGGTCGCCGATGCGCTGGCGCAGCTGGTCGGCGACCTCGTCGGCGCCGCGGCGGTAGACGTCGGCGGAGGTGACGATGCCGAAGCCCATCTTCTCGTCGTCGGTCAGGTCCTGCTTGCCGTAGAGCGGGCCGCGGATGCCGACGTGGGAGAGGGCCTCGGTGTCGAGGATGCCCTCTTCGACGGCGCGGCGGAACGGGGTGCCGTGGGTGTACTCGGCTCCGAAGTAGGTGTCCCAGGTGTCCAGGTGGGCGTCGAAGTGCAGCAGCGCCACGGGGCCGTGCTTCCTGGCGACCGAGCGCAGCAGCGGCAGCGCGATGGTGTGGTCGCCGCCGAGGGTCATCATGCGGGCGCCGGTGCCGAGGATGTCGTCGGCGGCGGCCTCGACGGTCTCGACGGCCTCGTTGATGTTGAACGGGTTGGCGGCGATGTCGCCCGCGTCCGCCACCTGGGCGAGCGCGAAGGGCGAGGCGTCCTGGGCCGGGTTGTACGGCCGCAGGAGCCTCGACGCCTCGCGGATGGCGTTGCCGCCGAAGCGCGCGCCGGGTCGGTAGGACACCCCGGCGTCGAAGGGCACGCCGACGACGGCGACATCGGTGCTGCCGACCTCGTCGAGCCGGGGCAGCCGGGCGAACGTCGCGGGTCCGGCGTACCGCGGGATGCGGGACGAGTCGATGGGGCCGCGCGGCGTCTCGTTGCTGCTCATGACCATCCTTCTTCTTCCTGCGTTTTTCTGCTTATCCGTCGGTTTGCAGTCGTTTGACTGTAACGGGGGTCACGGGGTGGCCGGGACCGACTCGGGTGCGGTCGGCCCGTACCCGCGGCCGCTGGACGACTCGACGATAGGTGGCCGAAAAGCAACGATGAAGTGTACGTTTCCTCCATTCTCGAAGACGATCAGGGATGGAACGTCCACCATGCCGGACCCCACCGCTCCCCAGGGCGCCCCTTCGGCCCCGCCGACCCCGCCCGTACCACTGGCCGCACTGCTGGCCCGGGAGGAGCTCGGGCTGCGGCTGGTCGCGGGCGCCCCCGAGCCGGGGGGCGCGGACAGCGTCCGCATCCAGTGGGTGCACACCTCGGAGATGGCCGATCCGTACCCCTACCTCCTGGGCGGTGAGCTGCTGCTGACGGCCGGGGTCCTGCTGAAGGACCCGGAGATGTACGCGGCGCGGGTCGTCGAGGCGGGCGGCGCGGCGATCGGCTTCGGGGTGGCTCCGGTGTACGACACCGTCCCGGACGCGCTGGTCGCGGCGTGTGAGCGCCGCGGGCTGCCGCTGCTCGAGGTGCCGCCGCAGACCCCGTTCACCGCGATCGCCCGTGCCGTCTGGGGCCTGATGGCCCAGGCCCGGCTCCGGGAGGTGCGCCGGGTGAGCGAGGCCCAGCAGGGTCTCGCCCGCGCGGCGGCCCGCCCCGACCCGGTGCCGGCGGTGCTGCAGCAGCTGGCCTCCCGCCTCGGCGGCTGGGCCGTGCTGCTGGCGCCGGACGGCTCGGCCCTGCACATGGCCGGACGGGCACCGTCCCGGGAGGCACGCGAGGCCCTGGGACGGCTGGCGCGAGTGGTGAGCCCGGAGCCCGGGGAGCAGGAGCCCGCCGGGGAAGCGGACGCTCCCCCGGCCCTCCGGGCGGCCGCCGCCCGGAGGGCGCCCGGCGCACCGGCGGGCGCCGGGCGCCGGGCGCCCTCGTCGGCGACCGACACCGTCGGGGAGGCGCACCTCGCGGCCTACGCGCTCGGCGGCGGTGAGGGCCTGGTCCTCGGAGTCGCCGCCGAGGGGCGCGAACCGGGCGGGCACACCGTGGCCGGGGTCGCCGTCGTCCTGCTATCCCTGCTCACCGCGCCGCACCGGGGAGCCGACGCGAGCGGGCGGACCACCGCGCTGGTGAGGCTGCTGCTCGGCGGCACGCCCGCGGAGGTCGCCCGGGACCTCGGCCCCGGCCCCTGGACGGTCGTGCACGGGAATCGGCCGGGGCAGCCGGACCGGATCGCCGCCTCGGCCCTCGGCGCGGTCCTGGGCAGCACACTGGTGGACACGGACGGGGAGACCGTACGGGTCCTGCTCTCCGGCGACCGGGGCATCGAGCCGCAGCCGGGATGGACCCTGGGCGTGAGCGCCCCGGCCCCGGCGGAGGACCTGGGCACCGCCGACACCGCGGCCGCCCGCGCCCTGCGCCGCGCGGAGGCCAACCGCGTCCCGCTCGCCCGCCAGCGCGACGCGGGCCTCAGCGGGCTGGTCGCGCCCGACGAGGCGGCCGTCCACGCGCGCACCCTGCTCGCGCCGGTCGCCGGCTCCCCCGCACTCACCGAGACGCTGCGGGTCTGGCTCTCCCTCCACGGCAGCTGGGACCGTACGGCGGTGGCCCTCGGCGTCCACCGCAACACCGTCCGCCAGCGCATCGCGCGGTGCGGCTCGCTGCTGGGCGTGGACCTGGACGACGCGGACGTACGGATGGAGCTGTGGTTCGCGCTGCGGTACGCGTGAGACCGGGCGGGTCGCGTTGCGGAATGCGGCCCGCGGTTCCGTGGTGAAGCCACGATTCTGCCGCCCCAAGGCTGTCGCTCCGCCCCAAGTCCCTTGCGCAAAAGCTGTGTTGGAATGCCGGCATGGCTTCTTCCGTCGACGGAACCATCACCCCGGCCCCGGACGGGACCGGCAGTCGCCTGCGCGCCGAGATCCAAGGGCTGCGGGAGGAGGCGACACGGCAGAAGAATCTGGCCCACCGCAGGGCCGAGTTCTGGGCCAGGGCCGATGTCGCGCTGGGCTTCCCCGCGGCGCTGCTCGCCGGCGTCGCCGGAGCGACGGGGCTGGCCACCGCAGACGCCCGCATCCCCGCCGCGCTGCTGGCTCTCGCATCCGCTGGATTCGCCGCGGGAGCGGGATTCCTGCGGAGCGCCAGCCGCTGCCGGGCCAACAAACGCGCCCGGCACGCGTGGGCCGACGTGGAGGGCCGGGCCGCGGTGAAACTGGCGCAGTCGCACACGACCCCCGCGGACCTGGCGGAACTACTGCAGCACCGCCTCGCCGCCCTGTCGGCGTACTACGGCGAGGACCCGCAGCCGGGGCAGCCGTCGGTCACGGCGGGCTGAGCGCACAGCGGCGACTGGAGTCAACGGAACGGAGCTGCTCGAGCGGCCGACTAGACGATCTCCCCCATCCACATGCGCCGGCCCAGTTCGTCCAGCTCGACCCGCCGCTCCTCGTACTCAGGTAGGGCGTGCCCCAGCAACCGCCAGAAGGCCTCCCCGTGCCCCGAGACGCGTACATGTGCGAGCTCGTGCGCGACGACATAGTCCACGAGGTGCATGGGCAGTTGGAACAGCGGCCAGCCCAGACTCATCCGCCCGGCTCCGACTCCGCCGTCGGACGGTCGGTAGCTGCCCCAGCGGCCGCCGAGATCCGACACGTCCAGCGCCGGCTCCGCGACTCCCATGCGCGCCGCCCACGGTTGGAGCCTGCCCCCGGCCCACTCGCTGCCCGCGCGGCAGTACCAGGCGACGAGCGCAGACCGGCCCCGGACCGGGTTCCCGGCCTGCTCCCGACTGAGGAGAAGGCGCCCGGCGACGAGCCGGACGTCGGCGTCCTCCGGGCGCTCGGCGTCGACGGCCAGTCGATACGTCCGCCCCAGATACCGGAACGCCTCGCCCTCGACGAGACGCTTGGGCGGGTTGAGCGGTCGGGTTCGCTCCCTCTGCGCCGTCTTGGCCACCACCCATGCCCGGTGAGCCCGGACGAACGCGAGGGCGTCAGCCGCCGGGCGTCCCCGGGGCGCGTGCAGGGTGACCGCGGCGTCCATCTCCACCGTGAGCGCGAACCTCTTGCGCCGGGCGCTGACGCGCACGTCGAGCTCCAACCCGTCGACAGCGAGCCGATCCCCCTCGGCGAGAGCGATCGGTTCGGCCGGATCGGCGGTGGCGGCAGTCACGCCGCCTATTCTCCCCTCAGCCTGGCCAGAAAGGACGCCCGGTTCTGCGCGGCGTAGGCGGCGAGCCGTTCCGCGAGATCGCGCAGTGCCGTCCATTCCGTGCACACCGGCCGCAGCCGGCCCTTGACCAGGTCCATCCTGATCTTGTCGGCGAGGAGGGCCAGGTCCTGGTGCTGGCCCTGGTACGCGGCCTTGGCCATGGTGTGGGCCGCCGTGTCACACACCGTTCCGACTACCGACCGCAGGTCCGCCGCGCTCGTGTCGATGTCCGGGTTCTCCACCGCCTCCCTGTCCAGCAGCCGATACAGACGCTGCTCCAGCGGGGAGAGTCCCGCAAGCCTGGGATCCTCCTCGTCCTCCTGCCGGGCCTGCTCGATGAGCGGCCCGAAGGCCTCGATCTGCTCCTCGAACCGCCCGGGCATCTCCCGCAGGATCTCCTCCAGCCGCTGCGAGAGCCGGACGTACTTCTCCGGGTCCTCCCGCTTGATCCGCTCCTCCAGGTGGAAGCGGAGGGCATGCCCCATCTCGGCGGCCGCCTCACGCGGGGGCATGGCGCATAGCCTCTCGTCGAACAGCGGCGACGCCAATGACACCGGTGCGATCACCTGGTCGCTCTCGGGGCCCTCCAGATGCTCGGCGATCAGCGCGCGCACCTTGCGCCCGTATGCGCGCATCGTGAAGGACCCGCCCGCCGCGTCACGGTGGAGGGTGCGGATGCAGCAGGCCCCAGCGACCTGCGTCGCCCACATGGTCCAGGCCGTCCTCGTGCGGCAGCACCCGCTCCAGGACGGTGAGGAAGTGGTGCAACACGTCGTCGAAACCCTGGCGGGTCGATTCGTCGTCGAAGGCGAGGGCGGCGGAGCGCACGGCGGCGAAGTCGACGATACTGGACGATGGCGGAGGGCCCGCCGTGCTCGGCGGAGGGACCGGCGAGGAGCAGGTCGGTCGCGGCGAAATTGGCCTTGTCGATGCCGGCGCCGAGGGACACGGACGCAAGCTCGCTGATGGAGCGTCTGACGTCCGTCTCGTCCATCCACGGCTCGCCGTCGGCGGCACGGAGGTTGATGCGGCGCAGCGCCTTGCCGAGCGAGTCCACGAGGAACGGGGCATCGGCTTCGAGGGTGCCGACGTCCTTACCCGGAACGTGCGTCCAGCCCATCGCCCGGAGCTGCGCGACGGTCGGCCGCTCCACCTCGTCCCGCTCGACCTGCATCGCCGCCATGCCCCACGCCCCTCGCCCGCCGCGCCCCTTCAGCTGATCCATTCTGCGTGACGGGCGAACGGCGGGCGAGAGTTTCGGCCGCTTGGGCCACCTGCTATTCGGGGTGGTCGGCGCGGCCGGGAACGGTGTGCCGGGCACACCGGCTCCGCGCGATGCGGTGCACGTCGCGCAGGGACTCCGCGAGGCGGGCGATGACATAGCGGAGCTGTTCGGGGGTGGCGGAGCGGTCGCTCAGCAGGTCGTCGGTGTGATCGAGGAGATCGGCGGCCATGCCGAGCTGCACGCTCTCGATGTTGTCGGCGAGGCGTGAGACATAGCCGTCGCCGTCGCCGATGAGGTAGCAGGGCTTACCCTCGGCGCCGGTCCAGGGGAGCAGGCGAAGTGCCTCCGTGGTGTGACGGCTCACGCCGCCCTACCTTCTTGAGTGCGACCCGTGAGTTCGCAAACCCGGGACAGCGCGGGTGGGGCAGGGACCTTCCGTCCGTGGATGGCTCGCGGGCCGATGTCGACGCCGTGGACCGCGAACCAGAGGGCCCGGCGACGGGGGTGCTGGCGGCGGGCCTCGGCCTGGCGGCGCTCGTGGGCGAGGAGGTAGGGACGGACGAGAGGGCTGTCCTCGCCTCGGTAGTACGGGGCGGGGGCTCGGGTGGGGCGGGGCGGGCGGGGTGCGGCATGGCCCGGGCTGTCTGCGTGCGGTGTACAGGGGCGTGCGGGCGACGGGGGCCGCAGGAGCCGCAGGAGCCGCAGGAGCGGATCAAGCAGTCGGGCGATACAGTGCAACGCGTCGTCAACTCCTGGCTAGTTGAGGGCCACGCCCCCGGACCGTTCGCGTCGGTCGCGGGGGTCTTGCCTCTCCGGCGAACTTCACTCTGTAGCGATTCCCTCACAGCCTGAGGCTGGTCGGGCTACCCTGACCAGGGGGTTCGATGTGACAGAGCGTTTGTCGCAAGGGAGTTGACGATGAGCAACACCTATGGGGAATGGCTGAAGGCCCAACGCGAGATCGCCGGCCTCACCCAACAGGAGTTGGCCGACGCCGCGATCATGACCCGATCGCACATCGCCCACATCGAGGCGGGACGCCGCATCCCGTCGAAGGAGGACGCGAGGCGGCTGGACCGGGCGCTGGACACGAGGGATGTACTGAGCAGCTTCCTGCCGCAGGAGGACGTGGCGGTCGCCGATCGCTTCGCTGCGGCGCTCCATCTCGAACAACAGGCGACAACGATCCGAGAGTTCGCCCTCTCCTTCGTACCGGGCGTCCTCCAGACGGAGCGCTACGCACGTGCGGTTCTCGGTTCTGCCTTCCCTCCCAGGAGTGAAGAGGAATGTGACAGGACCGTTGTCACACGTCTGGAGCGAGGGAGGATCCTGGCCAACCCCGTGACGCCCGTAGTGTGGGCGCTAATCGACGAAGCAGTGCTCCGGCGTCCGATCGGCAGCGCTGAGGTGATGGCGGAGCAGATCACCCACCTCATCCGCTTGGCAGAGTGCAAGCGCGTACGCGTACACGTCCTGCCTCTGTCGCTTGGACACCACCCGTTGCTGCAGAGCATGCTGACGCTGATGTGGTTCGAAGACCAGCCACCGGTCGCCTATACGGAGGGCCTACACATTGGCAGGGTGCACGACGCCCCAGCCCTGGTCGAACAGCTGCAAGGTGCCTACGATCTTGCCCTGAGCGACGCACTGCCGTTGAAGGAGTCGCTCGCCCTTATGAAAGCAGCAGCGAAGGACCACAAGCATCATGGCTAAGCGCACCATCCCGGACGCGTCCCTGCTGACCGGCTGGCGCAAGTCCTCCCACAGCGGGTCCGACGCCGGCAGCTGCGTCGAGGTGCTGGACGACTACCCGCAGGGCGTCCCAGTCCGCGACTCCAAGACCCCACACGGTCCCGCACTGGTGATCCCTGCAATCGGGTGGGCCTCATTCGTGGATGCTGTCAAGGCTGGCGCTTTGACGCCCTGAGCGACTCAACAGCTCCTGGTCAGCCCCTTCCGCTCAACAGATCGTCCACAAGCCCTACTTTGAGCGTTCGCAGCTTCGCCAATTGCTCTCGCTCGCTCCCGATACTCGCGTTCCCGTTCGTTCGCCGCCAGCAGCCGCCGCGCGATCTGACCCTCCAGAAGAGAGGGCACCGCGCCGAAGGCACCCGCCAGGTAGGACTTCATCAGGTCCTCGTCCTCCCCCGGGGACGCTGCTGTCAGCGGATACAGATCCGTCGCGCCTTCCTTGTCCTTCTCCGTCAGCCATACCTGTCCGGGCTCCAGCAGCCGGCCGCCGCTCGGGGTGCTGAGCACGGAGGGGTCGTGCGAAGTGAAGACGAGCTGCGCCCCCCGCGGATTCGCCTGCGGGTCGTGGAACAGCCGGACGACCTCCGCGGCGAAGCGCGGGTGCAGGCTGGCGTCCAGTTCGTCGACGAGCAGGACGGCGCCTTCGTCGAGGGCGAGGAGCAGGGGACCGAGCAGAGCGAACCAGGAGCGGGTGCCGAAGGACTCCTGAGTCCAGTCGAAGGCCACGTCTCCCGCGGCGGAGCGGTGGGTGAGCTTGACCGTTGCAGGTCCCCGGCCCTCCTGGTCGATCTCCGCACCGGTGATTCCGAGGTCCGCGACCCGCAGCAGTTCGTTGATGCGGCGCGCGCGGCTGCCGGTCAACTCCCGCGTTGTGAAGGCCTCGCGCTGCTCGCGCTCGTCCTCCGGGTTGATCAGCCAGAGGTTGCGGCGGAACCAGTGGAAGAGCGGGGTCAACTGCGGATGGTTGTCCGTGCCGGCCGTGGACAGCAGCAGGGCGTTGGGCCGGGTGCGCCGCTCGAGTCCGGCTCGGTCCTTCACACGGTTTCCCGGCCAGTCGTAGACCTTGGCACGGGCGGCGTCGCGGTCCAGCCACACCTGCCGATGGCCCCGGGGGTAGCTGTGCAGCCACTCGGCTTCGACCCGCTCCGTCCCGAGCTCGAAGCCGTACGTCCAGCGCACGCCGTCCAGGACGAGGTCCACCTCGAAGAAGCTGGCCGACTCCTGCCCGTCCTTGCCGTCCAGGGCGAAGGGAATGCGCGCGGTCCCGTCGAAGGCCGCCCAGCGTGCGTACGAATTCATGACGGCGGCACGCATGTCCGTCATCGCGGCCAGCACGTTCGACTTGCCGGAGGCGTTGGCTCCGAAGATTCCGATCAGTGGAAGCACGGCGAGTGACTGGTCGCCCGCGAGTCTCACCGGGCGTGCGGACGTGCCCGCGTCGTCTTCGGGCACGACGAACGTCAGCTCTTGCTCGTCGCGCAGTGACCGCACGTTCGCTGTACGGAATCTCAGCAGCATGCCGACCCCTCTCCGCCGCCAGAGTAGTGGCCGCGAAGGACAGCGGCTCGATCCGGGCACGCCCCGTCCACCTCCCCGACCACCAGGGCAGCGAATGGGCTCCGCAACCGGCCCCGTCGTGTGACGGGGCCGTCGTCACGTTCCCGTCGTCACGACCGGCCGTCACGCTCGGCCGCCCCGTCCGGCCGCCGCCCCGCACGTGCCCCGCATCACTCTGGACAGTTTCAACAACCGCCGGGTAACTTATTCTGAGCAAGCGCTTAGACAGCTCTGTGTGCTCGTCTGTGCCCAGCCAGTGACCCGACACCGTGCCGAGGAGGCGTCCGTGCGCCGGACCGTATTCAACGAGGACCACGAAGCGTTCCGGGAGACCGTCCGTGCCTTCATCGAGGCCGAGGTCGTCCCCGTCTACGACGAGTGGTTCGCCGCCGGCCAGGCGCCGCGCGACTTCTACTACAAGCTCGGTGAGCTCGGCATATTCGGCATCAACGTGCCCGAGGAGTTCGGCGGCGCGGGTCTGGACACCCACAAGTTCGAGGCCGTCCTCTACGAGGAGACCGCGCGTGCGGGCGTCAACTTCGGTGGCTCCGGCGTGCACGTGCTGCTGGCCCTGCCGTACATCAAGATGCTCGCCACCGACGAGCAGAAGAAGCGCTACCTGACGAAGTTCGTCACCGGCGAGGAGATGTGGGCGCTGGCGATGACCGAGCCGGGCACCGGCTCGGACGTCGCGGGCATGAAGACCACGGCCAAGCTGTCGGAGGACGGCAGCCACTACGTCCTGAACGGCGCCAAGACGTTCATCACCGGCGGTGTCCACGCCGACCGCGTGATCGTCTGCGCCCGCACCTCCGCCCCGCGTGAGGACGACCGCCGCTTCGGCATCTCCCTCTTCGCGGTGGACACCAAGTCCGAGGGCTACTCCATCGGCCGCAAGCTGGACAAGCTGGGCCTGCGCACCTCCGACACCGCCGAGCTGGCGTTCGTCGACGTCAAGGTCCCGGTCGAGGACCTGCTGGGCGAGGAGAACAAGGGCTTCTACTACCTCGGCCAGAACCTGCCGTCGGAGCGCTGGGGCATCGCCTTCGGCGCCTACGCGCAGGCCAAGGCCGCGATCCGGTTCGCCAAGGAGTACACGCAGGACCGCACGGTCTTCGGCAAGACGGTCGCGTCCTTCCAGAACACGAAGTTCGAACTGGCCTCCTGCCAGGCCGAGGTGGACGCCGCCGAGGCCGTCGCCGACCGCGCCCTGGAGGCGCTGGACGCGGGCGAGCTGACCCCGGCCGAGGCCGCCTCCGCGAAGCTCTTCTGCACCGAGGTCGCCCACCGCGTCATCGACCGGTGCCTCCAGCTGCACGGCGGCTACGGCTACATGAACGAGTACCCGATCGCCCGCCTCTACGCCGACAACCGCGTCAACCGGATCTACGGCGGCACCAGCGAGGTCATGAAGTCGATCATCGCCAAGTCGATGGGCCTCTGACCCTGTGAGCGAGGCTCTTGACGACCTGCTCGATCTGCTCGACCTGGAGCGGATCGAGCAGGACATCTTCCGCGGCCACTCGCGTTCCACGATCGTGCCCCGCGTCTTCGGCGGACAGGTCGCGGCCCAGGCGCTCGTCGCCGCGGGCCGCACCGCGCCGGAGGACCGTGCGGCGCACTCCCTGCACGCGTACTTCCTGCGCATGGGCGATCCTGGCGCGCCGATCGTCTACACGGTCGACCGCATCCGCGACGGCCGGTCCTTCACCACCCGGCGGGTCGTCGCCGTCCAGCACGGCCAGCCGATCTTCCACCTCTCGGCGTCCTTCCAGGCTTGGGAGGACGGGCTGGACCACCAGGCGGTGATGCCCGACGCGCCGGACCCGGAGACCCTGCCGACCGCCGCCGAGCGGCTGCCCCAGTACGCGGGGAACCCCCTTCACCCGGAGATCGTGCGGCGCATGCTCGATGCCCGTGCCGCGGTCGACATCCGGTACGTCGGCCGGCCCCCGTACGCGAGCATCGGTGAGCGGCGAGAGCCGCACTCACAGGTGTGGTTCCGCACGAACGGCAAGCTCGCGGACGACCCGCTGCTGCACGTCTGCCTCGCCACGTACGTCTCCGACATGACACTGCTCGACTCGGTGCTGCTGGCCCACGGGCGCGGCGGCTGGGCGGTCGGGGACGTCGTCGGGGCCTCGCTGGACCACGCGATGTGGTTCCACCGCCCGTTCCGCGCCGACGAGTGGCTCCTGTACGACCAGGAGTCGCCGAGCGCGCACGGTGGCCGCGGCCTCGGCCAGGCCCGCATCTACACCCAGGACGGGCGGCTGGCGATCTCGGTGATCCAGGAGGGCGTCGTCCGCGTCCCGCACGACTGACCGCGTCCGAGGCGACCGGCGACGCCCGTCGCGTCCGGGCCCCGTCCAGTCCCCGCCGCGACGTCCGCGGTGCGCACCCGCGGCTGCGGAGCGCGTCGGCCCGGCCGTCTGCCGCCGCGGGCCGCCGGGCGACCGCGGCGACAGGCCCGCGAACGAAGAGGTTCGTCGTCAGTCCGGCACCGGGCGGCGGCTGCTGCGATCGCGGGCCGGCTCCACCGGGCGGCACCCGGCGGGCCGCGCCCGAGACGCGCGGGTGGCACTCCGAGGGGGCGGCGCCGCGCCCGAGCGAGGGGGGCATAACAGACATACGCTCCCCTCATGGCGAGCGAAGAGAGCACCGGCGGCCCGTCCGGGACACCGCGTGTGCCCGGCGGGCCCGCCGACGCCCCCGTGCCTGCGCCGGAGCGGATCGAACCCGACAAGGCGCCGGAGAGCACCTTCACCGTGATCGTCGCGGCGCTCGCCAACCTCGGCATCGCCGTGGCCAAGGCCGTCGCGGGCGTCATCAGCGGATCGAGCGCGATGCTCTCCGAGGCCGCCCATTCGGTCGCCGACACCGTGACGGAGCTGCTGCTGCTGACGGGCCTGCGGCGGAGCGCGAAACCCGCCGACGAGGAGCACCCGCTGGGCTACGGCCCCGAGCGCTACGTCTGGGCGATGCTGGCGTCCGTCGCCACCTTCGTCGGGGGCGCGGTCTTCTCCGTCTACGACGGCGTCCACACCCTCACGCAGAGCGAGAAGCTCGGCAATCCGCTGCCCTCGTACGTCGTTCTGGCCGTCGCCGCCGTGCTGGAGGGCTACTCGCTGCGGACCGGCGTCCGGCAGATCCGCGGCGAGGCGGCCCGCTTCGGCACGCCCGCGCGCCGCTATCTGCGCTACACCCCCGACACGGCGGTCAAGGCCGTGGTCATGGAGGACTCCGCGGCGCTGAGCGGGCTGCTGCTCGCGGCGGGCGGCCTGGTCGGCGCCCAGCTCACCGGCTCCTCGGTCTCGGACGGGATCGCCTCCATCCTCATCGGCCTGCTGCTGGTGTACGTGGCCTGGGTGCTGGTCCGCAGCAACGCCCAACTGCTCATCGGCCGGCCGCTGCCGCCCCGGATGCGCAGGGCGGTGCACGAGGAACTGCTCACGGTCCCGCACATCGTGGAGGTGCTGGAGCTGACGACCCTGGTCCAGGGGCCGGCCGAGACCCTGATCGCGGCCAAGGTGAACTTCCGGGACGTCGCGTCGGCGGAGCAGGTGGAGTGGGCGTGCGAGGACGCCGAGGAGCAGCTGCGCCAGCGCTTCCCGGCGATCCGCCGGGTGTACCTCGACCCGACACCGGCCGTGCACCGGGTGCGGCCGGTGTCGGCCGGGGAGCCGCCGGGACTCAGAGGAGACCGGCCGCGTCCAGGAGATACGCCGTCATCGGGTCGTAGAAGCGCGGGTCCGTGACATGGTCGTCCAGCGGGACCGTCACCCGGACCGTGCCCTCCGCCTCGCCGATGAACAGGGCCGGGTCGTTGCAGTCGGCGAAGCCGACCGCGTCGACGCCCCGCTGTCCCGCGCAGCCCGCCCAGCCGTGGTCGGCGACGACCAGGTCGGGCCGGGCCCGTCCGTCCCGCTCCAGCCCGTCCAGGATCGCGGCCATCGGCGCGGGGGAATGCGTGTGCCACAGGGTCGCGCCGCGCTCCAGCACGGCCACGTCGGCGAACTGGTAGACCATGCCCTCGTCCGCGGTGAGCCCGGAGGGGATCCGGACGATCTCGCAGCCCGTGGATCTGAGCGCGTCGGCGATCTGCCGGTGGACGTCGAGCAGCCCGCCCGGGTGCCCGGTGGCGAAGAGGACCGACTCCCGTCCGGCGGCGGCCTGCTTCAGCCGGGCCGCCATCCGGTCCAGGGCGTCGACGGTCAGCTCCGGGTCGATGGTGTCCTGGCCGTACCGGTACTGCGGGTCGTCGTTGACGCCGCAGCGCTCGGCCATGACGGCCAGGACGTCCTGCTCGTCGCTCCAGCGGTCGCCGAGTTCGAGGCCCAGCCAGTAGTGGCGGTCCCCGTTGGCGAGCTTGCGGTAGTGGGAGAGGTTGTTGTCGCGCGGGGTGGCGACCTCTCCGGCGATACGCGTGCGGACGAGATGGTCGACGAGGGCGGCGCGGTTCGGTATCGGCATGCGCCCATTGTGCCGCCAGGTGTGCGGAGCGTGCCCGGCGTCCCGGTGGCCGGACACCCGGGGCACCGCCGGCCGCCGGGGGCCACCCCCTACGGCAGCGAGGCGAGCGCCCCGTGGGCGAGCCTGCGCAGCAGGTCCTCCATGGCCGCGCGGCCCGGCAGCCCGTTTCCGTACGAGCCCAGGTGCGGGGTGGAGTTCAGCAGGCCGAAGACGGCGTGGACGGCCGCCCGGACCTGGCCCTCGCCGGTCCCGGGGTGCAGTTTGCGGACGACGTCCACCCACAGTTCGACGTACTGGCGCTGGAGCTGGCGCACCAGCTTGCGGTCGCTGTCCCGCAGCCGGTCCAGCTCCCGGTCGTGGAGGGTGATCAGCGGGCGGTCGTCGAGGGCGAAGTCGATGTGCCCGTCGATGAGCGAGGAGAGCACCTGCTCGGGGATGCCGTCCGCCTCGGCGACCCGGCGCCTGCCGCCGTCCAGGAGCCGGCCGGAGATGCCGACCAGCAGTTCGGCGAGCATCGCGTCCTTGCCGGGGAAGTGGCGGTACAGCCCGGGGCCGCTGATACCGACGGCGGCGCCTATCTCGTCGACGCCGACGCCGTGGAAGCCGCGCTCGGCGAAGAGGCGCGCGGCCTCCTTGAGGATCTGCTCGCGACGGGTCGGAGCGTCGGTCCTGGTGCTCATGCCACTGATTCTAGACAAGACTGTTAGCGATCGTTAACCTGAACGCGTGGGTTAACGCCCATTAACACGAACGATGCTCTGACAGGGGGCACGACACGATGCGGCAAGCACCTGTGCTGACGAGTGCGGAGGATCCCGCCTCGGACGCCTGGCAGGCCAACGAGGCGGCGCACCACGCCCTGGCCGACACCCTGCGCGCGAAGCTGGCGGCGGCCCGGCTCGGCGGTGGCGAGAAGGCCCGGGCGCGCCACACCGCGCGCGGGAAGCTGCTGCCGCGCGACCGGGTGGACACGCTCCTGGACCCGGGCTCGCCCTTCCTCGAGCTGGCACCGCTCGCGGCCGACGGCATGTACGACGGGCAGGCCCCGGCGGCCGGGGTGATCGCCGGCATCGGCCGGGTCGGCGGCCGCGAGGTCGTCGTCGTCGCCAACGACGCCACGGTCAAGGGCGGCACGTACTACCCGATGACGGTGAAGAAGCACCTGCGCGCCCAGGAGGTGGCCCTGGAGAACCGGCTGCCGTGCGTCTACCTCGTCGACTCGGGCGGCGCGTTCCTGCCGATGCAGGACGAGGTCTTCCCCGACCGCGAGCACTTCGGCCGGATCTTCTACAACCAGGCGAGGCTCTCCGCGGCGCGCGTCCCGCAGATCGCCGCGGTGCTCGGCTCCTGCACGGCCGGCGGCGCCTACGTCCCCGCGATGAGCGACGAGGCCGTGATCGTGCGGAACCAGGGCACGATCTTCCTCGGCGGCCCACCGCTGGTGAAGGCCGCGACCGGTGAGGTCGTCACGGCCGAGGAGCTGGGCGGCGGCGAGGTCCACTCCCGGGTCTCCGGTGTCACGGACCACCTCGCGGAGAACGACGCGCACGCCCTGAGGATCGTGCGGAGCATCGTGTCCACCCTCCCCGGGCGCGGTCCGCTCCCCTGGTCGGTGGAGCCGGTCGAGGAGCCCAAGGCGGACCCGTTCGGGCTGTACGGGGCGGTGCCGGTGGACTCCCGCACGCCGTACGACGTCCGGGAGATCATCGCCCGCGTCACGGACGGCTCCCGCTTCGCCGAGTTCAAGGCCGAGTTCGGCACCACGCTGGTCACCGGCTTCGCCCGGATCCACGGCCACCCGGTCGGCATCGTGGCCAACAACGGCATCCTGTTCGCCGAATCGGCCCAGAAGGGCGCCCACTTCATCGAGCTGTGCGACCAGCGCGGCATCCCCCTGGTGTTCCTGCAGAACATCTCCGGCTTCATGGTCGGCAGGGACTACGAGGCGGGCGGCATCGCCAAGCACGGCGCCAAGATGGTCACGGCCGTGGCCTGCACCCGGGTGCCGAAGCTGACCGTCGTCGTCGGCGGCTCGTACGGCGCGGGCAACTACTCCATGTGCGGCCGCGCCTACTCGCCCCGCTTCCTGTGGATGTGGCCCAACGCCAAGATCTCGGTGATGGGGGGCGAGCAGGCCGCGTCCGTGCTGGCCACCGTCAAGCGGGACCAGCTGGAGGCGCGTGGCGAGGAGTGGCCCGCCGATGCGGAGGAGGCGTTCAAGGACCCGATCCGCGCCCAGTACGAGCAGCAGGGCAACGCGTACTACGCCACGGCCCGGCTGTGGGACGACGGGGTTATCGACCCGCTGGAGACCCGGCAGGTGCTGGGGCTCGCCCTGACCGCCTGTGCCAACGCCCCGCTGCCCGAGAGGGACGCCTCGGCGCCCGGCTTCGGCGTATTCCGGATGTGAGGACCACTGTGACGTTCGAAGGACAGCGGATGTTCGACACCGTTCTGGTTGCCAACCGAGGCGAGATCGCGGTCCGCGTCATCCGTACGCTGCGGGCCCTCGGTGTCCGCTCGGTCGCCGTGTTCAGCGACGCCGACGCCGACGCCCGGCACGTCCGCGAGGCGGACACCGCCGTCCGGCTCGGCCCGGCGCCCGCCGCCGAGAGCTATCTCTCCGTCGAGCGCCTGCTGGAGGCGGCCCGCCGGGCCGGCGCCCAGGCGGTCCACCCGGGCTACGGCTTCCTCGCGGAGAACGCCGGATTCGCCCGCGCCTGCGAGGAGGCGGGCCTGGTGTTCATCGGGCCGCCCGCCGACGCCATCTCCCTGATGGGCGACAAGATCCGCGCCAAGGAGACGGTGCGGACGGCCGGGGTCCCGGTTGTGCCGGGCTCCTCCGGCTCGGGACTCACCGACGACCAACTGGCCGAGGCGGCGCGGGAGATCGGCATGCCGGTCCTGCTGAAGCCCTCCGCGGGCGGCGGCGGCAAGGGCATGCGGCTGACCCGCGTGGAGTCCGCCCTGCTGGAGGAGATCGCGGCCGCCCGGCGGGAGGCGCGCGCGTCGTTCGGCGACGACACCCTGCTGGTGGAGCGGTGGATCGACCGTCCCCGGCACATCGAGATCCAGGTCCTCGCGGACGGCCACGGCAACGTGGTGCACCTCGGAGAGCGCGAGTGCTCCCTCCAGCGCCGCCACCAGAAGATCATCGAGGAGGCGCCCTCCGTCCTGCTGGACGAGGAGATCCGCGCGGCGATGGGCGAGGCGGCGGTCCAGGCGGCCCGCTCCTGCGGCTACCGGGGCGCGGGCACCGTCGAGTTCATCGTCCCCGGCGGCGACCCGTCCTCGTACTACTTCATGGAGATGAACACCCGGCTCCAGGTCGAGCACCCGGTGACCGAGCTGGTCACCGGCCTGGACCTGGTGGAGTGGCAGCTGCGGGTGGCAGCGGGCGAGGAACTGCCCTTCGGCCAGAAGGACATCGCGCTCACCGGCCACGCGGTCGAGGCCCGTATCTGCGCGGAGGACCCCGCGCGCGGCTTCCTGCCGTCGGGCGGCACGGTGCTCTCCCTGAGCGAGCCCCGGGGCGACGGGGTGCGCACCGACTCGGGCCTCAGCGAGGGCACGGAGGTCTCCAGCCTCTACGACCCGATGCTGTCGAAGGTCATCGCGTACGGCCCCGACCGCGCGACCGCGCTGCGCAGGCTGCGAGCGGCCCTGGCGGACAACGTCACCCTGGGCGTGCCGACGAACGCGGGCTTCCTGCGCCGGCTGCTCGACCACCCCGAGGTGGTCGCGGGAGACCTGGACACGGGCCTCGTCGAGCGGGAGGCGGACTCCCTCGTCGACGGCACGGTCCCCCCGGAGGTGTACGCCGCCGCCGCGCTGCTGCGGGAGGCGCCCGCGCCGGTGGACGCGTCCGGCTGGACCGACCCGTTCTCCGTCCCCGGCGGCTGGCGTCTCGGCGGTGAACCCGCCTGGACCGTCCACCACTTCCGGGTGCCGGGCCACGACCCGGTGGAGGTCCGGCTACGCGGCTCCGAGGCCGTGCTGGACGGGCTGCCCGTCCGGCGCGTCCGGCGCGCGAAGGACGCGGGCGCGGGCAGCGCGACGATCGGTGTCGAGATCGACGGCCTCGCCCACACCCTCCACCACGCCGCCGCCCCCGGCGGGACCTGGCTCGGTCGCGACGGCGACTCCTGGTACGTCCAGGACCACGACCCGGTCGCCGCGAGCCTGAGCGGGGCGGCCCGGCAGGGCGCCGACACGCTCGCCGCGCCGATGCCCGGCACCGTCACGGTCGTGAAGGTGGCGGTCGGGGACGCGGTGGACGCCGGCCAGAGCCTGCTCGTCGTGGAGGCGATGAAGATGGAGCACGTCATCTCCGCGCCGCACGCCGGGACCGTCACCGAACTGGACGTCACCCCGGGGACGACCGTCGTCATGGACCAGGTCCTGGCCGTCGTCGCCCCGCACGACGACGAGGGCGAGGAGGACACGGCATGACCGAGGGACTGCCGATGGAGGTGCCTGTCGCCGGTCTGCCGCCACGTGTGCGGATCCACGAGGTCGGGCCCCGCGACGGTCTGCAGAACGAGAAGGAGGTCGTCCCGACCGAGGTGAAGGCGGAGTTCGTCCACCGTCTCGCCGGGGCCGGGCTGACGACGGTTGAGGCGACCAGCTTCGTCCACCCCAGGTGGGTGCCCCAACTCGCGGACGCCGAGGACCTGTTCCCGCGGCTCGCGGACATCGGGGGCGTGGCCCTGCCGGTCCTCGTACCGAACGAACGCGGGCTCGACCGTGCCCTCGCGCTGGGCGCGCGGCGGATCGCCGTGTTCGCGTCGGCGACGGAGACCTTCGCCGCGCGCAACCTCAACCGCACGGTCGAGGAGTCGCTGGCCATGTTCGAGCCCGTGGTGGCCCGGGCGAAGGACGACGAGGTCCATGTCCGCGGCTATCTCTCGATGTGCTTCGGCGACCCGTGGGAGGGCGCGGTGCCCGTCCACCAGGTCGTCCGCGTGGCCCGGCGGCTGATGGACCTGGGCTGCGACGAGCTGAGCCTCGGCGACACCATCGGCGTCGCCACCCCGGGCCATGTCCAGGCGCTGCTCGCCCGGTTGAACGAGGAGGGTGTGCCCACCAGCGCCATCGGGGTGCACTTCCACGACACCTACGGCCAGGCACTGGCCAACACCCTCGCGGCGCTCCAGCACGGCGTCACCACCGTGGACGCCTCCGCGGGCGGCCTCGGCGGCTGCCCGTACGCGAAGAGCGCCACCGGGAACCTCGCCACCGAAGACCTCGTGTGGATGCTCCACGGCCTCGGCATCGAGACCGGGGTCGACCTCGGCCGGCTCACCGCCACCAGCGTGTGGATGGCCGAGCGGCTGGGCCGTCCCAGCCCTTCACGCACCGTTCGCGCCCTCGCGGGCACGGCTTCCCACAAGGAGTCCTAGCCATGTCGCTCGACCACCGCCTCACTCCCGAGCACGAGGAACTGCGCCGCACCGTCGAGGCGTTCGCCCACGACGTGGTCGCCCCCAAGATCGGCGACTTCTACGAGCGGCACGAGTTCCCGTACGAGATCGTCCGCGAGATGGGCCGGATGGGCCTGTTCGGCCTGCCCTTCCCCGAGGAGTACGGCGGGATGGGCGGCGACTACCTCGCCCTCGGCATCGCCCTGGAGGAGCTGGCCCGCGTCGACTCCTCCGTCGCCATCACCCTGGAGGCCGGGGTCTCGCTCGGCGCGATGCCGGTCTTCCGGTTCGGCACCGAGGAGCAGAAGCGGGAGTGGCTGCCCCGGCTCTGCTCCGGTGAGATCCTCGGCGCCTTCGGGCTGACCGAGCCGGACGCCGGCTCGGACGCGGGCGGTACGAAGACCACGGCCGTTCGCGACGAGTCGACCGGCGAGTGGGTGATCAACGGCTCCAAGTGCTTCATCACCAACTCCGGCACCGACATCACGGGCCTGGTCACGGTCACCGCCGTCACCGGCCGCACGGACGCGGGCAAGCCGCTGATCTCCTCCATCATCGTCCCGTCGGGCACCCCGGGCTTCACCGTCGCCGCCCCGTACTCGAAGGTCGGGTGGAACGCGTCGGACACCCGGGAGCTGTCGTTCTCCGACGTCCGGGTGCCCTTCGCGAACCTGCTGGGCGAGGAGGGCCGGGGCTACGCCCAGTTCCTGCGCATCCTCGACGAGGGCCGGATCGCCATCGCCGCCCTCGCCACGGGTCTGGCGCAGGGCTGTGTCGACGAGTCCGTCAAGTACGCCAGGGAGCGCCGCGCGTTCGGCCGTCCGATCGGCGACAACCAGGCCATCCAGTTCAAGATCGCCGACATGGAGATGCGGGCGCACATGGCCCGGATCGGCTGGCGCGACGCGGCGTCGCGCCTCGTCCTCGGCGAACCGTTCAAGAAGGAGGCGGCGCTGGCGAAGCTGTACTCCTCGACGGTCGCCGTCGACAACGCCCGTGACGCCACGCAGATCCACGGCGGGTACGGCTTCATGAACGAGTACCCGGTGGCCCGTATGTGGCGCGACTCCAAGATCCTGGAGATCGGCGAGGGTACCAGCGAGGTGCAGCGGATGCTGGTCGCCCGCGAGTTGGGGTTGCAGTCGTAGGACCCACGGGCCTTCCGGCGGCGCCCTGCCCGCCGTCGAAGGCCCTGCTCGCGGCGCGGTGATCAGCGTCACGTGGGGGCGGCCTCTCGACAAGATCTGAGGTTAGGCTAACCTACCTTCGACTTGCTCAGAGGCCGCCCCCACCGGCACGCACCGAAAGCGAACCCTTTCATGCCCCATGCCCGCGCTTCCCACCTCACCCGTCGCGGTCTGCTCGCCGCGGGCGGCGCTCTCGGCCTCACCGCCGCCCTCTCCGCCTGCGGTTCCGAAGACAAGGGCGAGTCGGCCTCGGACGCGAAGCAGTCCGGCCCCTGGCAGTTCAAGGACGACCGCGGCCAGGTCGCCAAGACCAAGGCCACGCCGAAGAACATCGTCGCCTTCACCGGCACGGCGGCCGCGCTCCACGACTTCGGCATCGAGGTGAAGGGCGTCTTCGGCCCCACCTACGTCGAGGACAGGGCCAAGGGCACCAGGACGCCGGACGTCCAGGCGGGCGACCTCGACATCGACAAGGTGAAGGTCCTCGGCAACGTCTGGGGCGAGTTCAACATCGAGCAGTACGCGGCCCTGGCTCCGGACGTGCTCATCACCGACATGTGGGAGAAGGACGCCCTCTGGTACGTGCCGGACCAGTCCAAGGACAAGATCCTGAAGCTGGCCCCGAGCGTCGCCCTGTGGGCCTCGGACCACTCCATGCCGAAGGTCCTGCAGCGCCACGTCGAGCTGGCCGAGTCCCTGGGCGCCGACGTCAGTACCAAGAAGGTCACTGACGCCAAGGCCGCCTTCGAGAAGGCAGCCGCCCGGCTGCGCGCCGCCGCGAAGGCCAAGCCCGAGATCAAGGTGCTGATCGGCTCGGCGAGCGCCGAACTGTTCTACGTCTCCACCCCGGGCCGGCCGACCGACACGCTCTACTTCAAGGAGCTCGGCGTCAACTTCGTGACGCCCGGCAAGCTCGACGCCGGCGGCTGGTTCGAGGGCCTCAGCTGGGAGAACGTGGACAAGTACAAGGCCGACATCATCATGATGGACAACCGCGCCTCGGCCCTCCAGCCCGAGGCCCTGAAGTCCAAGCCGACCTGGACCCGGCTGCCCGCCGTCAAGGCCGGCCAGGTCATCCCGCGCGTGACCGAGCCCATCTACTCGTACGAGAAGTGCACGCCGATCCTCGAGGACCTGGCCAAGGCCATCGAGAACGCGAAGAAGGTCGCCTGACCCATGCCGACAGCCGCAGCCGCCCCGTTCCGCTTCTTCCCTCTCCAGGTCGTGCGGACGCGGCGGCTCGGCCCGTCGCTGATCCGGGTCACCTTCGAAGGGGAGGCCCTCCGGGGTTTCGCCTCCGGCGGCCGCGACCAGTCGCTCTCGCTCTTCCTGCCGCACCCGGGACAGGAGGAACCCGTCATCCCGCTCCCCGGCGAGGAGGACATGTACGCGCGGCTCGGCGCCTGGCGCGCCCTGCCGGACGACGAGCGGGCCGTACTGCGCTCGTACACGGTCCGCGAGCAGCGCCCCGACGCCGGTGAACACGGCGAACTGGACATCGACTTCGCCGTCCACGAGGACGGCGGCCCGGCCTGCCGCTGGGCTCAGACGGCCTCCGCCGGCGACCGGGTGACGGTTCTCGGTCCCGCGACCGCCGACAACACCGCGGTGCGTTTCCGGCTGCCGGAGGACGCCGACTCGGTGGTGATCTGGGCGGACGAGACCGCCCTGCCCGCCGTCTCGGCGATCCTGGAGTGGCTGCCCGCCGGGATCCGCGCGCAGGTCTGGATCGAGGTCCCGCACGCCGGTGACCGGATCGAGCCGGAGACCGCGGCCGACGCCGCCGTCACCTGGCTGGTACGGGACGAGGGCGCGCCACCGGCCGTCGAGGCCCTGCGCGCCGCCGAGTTCACCGGCTCCGCCCCGTACGCCTGGATCGCCGGCGAGTCGGGCTCCGTCAAGGCGCTGCGCCGTCATCTCGTGAACGAGCGCGGACTCGACCGCCGCCGGGTCACGTTCGTCGGCTACTGGCGCAAGGGCCTCAGCGAGGACGCCCTGCGCGAGGCGCCCGACGACGACGCGTAGGCCCCGGGCCTTCCGCCCGGCTCCACGCCGTTGCCCGCGGCCCCGTCGACACCTGCGACGGGGCCGCGCTGCCGTGCGCCCTTCCGGACGGCCTGAGCCGGATGTGAGCCAACTCGACGCCGTTTCCGTGAAGTAGGGGCGGACGGAGACGAGGATTCAGGTTAGGCTAACCTAAGTTCCAGCCGCCCACTCTCCGCTCCCGGCCCAGGGGGCGGTCCTGTCACGTCCCCGCACCGGGAGGACCCCCACCATGCGCTCGCACCTGCTCAACGGCACAACGGCGGAGCTCTACCGCAGCTCCGTGACCGAAGGAGTCGAGCGGGTGGCGAACAAACTCGCCACGACCAGGCGCCCGTTCACGGGGGTGACCCCGGACGAGCTGGCCCCGACCATCGCCGCCGTCGACCTCGACCAGCCGCTCGGCGACTCCTCCGCCGCGCTGGACGAGCTGGAGCGGGTGTACCTGCGGGACGCGGTCTACTTCCATCACCCGCGCTACCTCGGCCACCTGAACTGCCCGGTCGTCATCCCCGCCGTGCTGGGCGAGGCCGTCCTCTCCGCCGTCAACTCCTCGCTGGACACCTGGGACCAGAGCGCCGGCGGCACGCTGATCGAGCGCAGGCTCATCGACTGGACCACCCGCCGGATCGGCCTCGGCCCCGCCGCCGACGGCGTCTTCACCAGCGGCGGCACCCAGTCCAACCTCCAGGCGATGCTGCTCGCCCGCGAGGAGGTCAAGCCCGCCGACAGGGACGACCTGTCGAAGCTGCGCGTCTTCTCCTCCGCGTGCAGCCACTTCAGCGTCCAGAAGTCCGCGACCCTCCTCGGCCTCGGCCGGGACGCCGTCGTGTCCGTGCCCGTCGACCGCGACCGGCGCATGCAGACCGTGGCCCTCGCCGCCGAACTGGAGAAGTGCCGGCGCGCCGGGCTGGTCCCGATGGCGGTCGTCGCCACCGCCGGCACCACCGACTTCGGCTCCATCGACCCGCTGCCCGAGATCGCCGCGCTGTGCGACGAGTACGGCACCTGGATGCACGTCGACGCCGCCTACGGCTGCGGGCTGCTCGCCTCGCCGACCCGCCGCGGGCTCCTGGAGGGCGTCCAGCACGCCGACTCGGTGACCGTCGACTACCACAAGTCCTTCTTCCAGCCCGTGAGTTCCTCCGCCCTGCTGGTGCGGGACGGCGCCACACTGCGGCACGCCACCTACCACGCGGACTACCTCAACCCCGCGCCGACCGTGGAGGTGGGGGCACCTCCCGTGCCCGAAGGGCTACGGAGCAGGATCCCCAACCAGGTGGACAAGTCCCTCCAGACCACCCGCCGCTTCGACGCCCTCAAGCTGTGGATGACCCTGCGCGTCATGGGCGCGGACGGTGTCGGGCAGCTCTTCGACGAGGTGTGCGACCTCGCGTCCGCGGGCTGGCGGCTGCTCGCCGCCGACCCCCGCTACGACGTCGTGGTCGAGCCCCGGCTCTCCACCCTGGTCTTCCGCTACGTCCCGGAGCGGGTCACCTCCGCCGCGGAGACAGACCGCGCCAACCTGTACGCCCGCAAGGCCCTGTTCGCCTCCGGGGAGGCCGTCGTCGCCGGGACCAAGGTCGACGGCCGCCAGTACCTGAAGTTCACCCTGCTGAACCCCGAGACGACCGTGGCCGACATCGCCGCCGTCCTCGACCTCATCGCCGGCCACGCCGAGCAGTACCTGGGAGAGAACCTTGTCCACGCCTCCTGAGCGCCGTGACATCCACGATTTCATCGGTATCGGACTCGGTCCGTTCAACCTCGGCCTCGCCTGCCTGACCGAGCCGGTCGCCGAGCTGAACGGCCTCTTCCTCGAGTCAAAGCCGGACTTCGAGTGGCACTCGGGCATGTTCCTCGACGGCGCCCACCTGCAGACCCCGTTCATGTCGGACCTGGTGACGCTCGCCGACCCGACGTCGCCGTACTCCTTCCTCAACTACCTGAAGGAGAAGGGCCGACTCTACTCGTTCTACATCCGCGAGAACTTCTACCCGCTGCGGACCGAGTACAACGACTACTGCCGCTGGGCCGCCGCCAAGCTGAGCAGCATCCGCTTCGGCACCACGGTCGCCCGGGTCGAGTTCGAGGCGGAAGACGAGGTCTACGCCGTCCGTACCACCGACGGCGAGACGTTCCGCGCACGCAGACTCGTCCTGGGCACCGGCACCCCGCCGTACGTCCCGGACTCCTGCCAGGGCCTCGGCGGCGACTTCATCCACAACTCGCACTACCTCCAGGCCAAGGAGGAACTGCGGAAGAAGGAGTCGATCACCCTCGTCGGCAGCGGTCAGAGCGCCGCGGAGATCTACTACGACCTCCTCGCCGAGATCGACGTGCACGGCTACCGGCTCAACTGGGTCACCCGCTCCCCGCGGTTCTTCCCGCTGGAGTACACCAAGCTGACCCTGGAGATGACCTCCCCCGAGTACGTCGACTACTTCCACGCGCTGCCGGAGACCACCCGCTACCGGCTGGAGACCCAGCAGAAGAACCTCTTCAAGGGCATCGACGGCGACCTCATCAACGAGATCTTCGACCTGCTCTACCGGAAGAACCTCGGCGGCCCGGTGCCCACCCGTCTGCTCACCAACACCGCGCTGTGCACGGCCGCGTACGAGAACGGCGCGTACACACTGGGGCTGCGCCAGGAGGAGCAGGAGAAGGACTTCGAGATCCGGACCGAGGGCCTGATCCTCGCCACGGGCTACAAGTACGTCACCCCGGACTACCTGGAGCCCGTGCTCGACCGGCTGCGCCGGGACGGCCGGGGCCGCTTCGACGTCGCCCGCAACTACTCGATCGACACCACGGGGCGTGGCGTCTTCCTGCAGAACGCGGGGGTGCACACCCACTCCATCACCTCGCCCGACCTGGGCATGGGCGCGTACCGCAACGCGTACATCATCGCCGAGATGCTCGGCGGCGAGTACTACCCCGTGGAGAAGACCATCGCATTCCAGGAGTTCGCCGTATGAGCACCACCGCCCCCGCCCTGGGGACGTTCTCCTTCCGTCCCCTCGACCTTTCCCCTACCTCCGGTGGGGAGACCTCAACCCTTGCCTCAGGTGGGGAGACCCCAACCCCTGCCTCAGGTGGGGAGACCCCGAGCGACGCCGAGCTGCTGCACCGCTGGGTCACCGACCCGAAGGCCGCGTTCTGGATGATGCAGGACGCCAGGCTGCAGGACGTCGAGCGCGAGTACACGAGGATCGCCGCGCACGAGCACCACGACGCCTTCATCGGGCTGCACGACGGCGAGCCGGCCTTCCTGATGGAGCGCTACGACCCGCGCCACGTGGAGCTGGTCGGTCTCTACGACCCCCAGCCGGGCGACGTCGGCATGCACTTCCTGGTCGCCCCGACCGACACCCCGGTCCACGGCTTCACCCGGGCCGTGATCACCGCCGTGATGCGCGAGCTGTTCGCCGACCCGGCGACGCGACGGGTCGTCGTCGAGCCGGACGTCGGCAACAAGGCCGTGCACGCGCTCAACGCGGCCGTCGGCTTCGTGCCCGAGCGCGAGATCCGGAAGCCCGAGAAGACGGCGCTGCTGAGCTTCTGCACGCGTGAGCAGTTCGAGGCGGCCGTCGGCGACGTGGAGGCGGAGCGATGAGCACGGCGATCGACAGCGTCGCCCACCTCACCCCCGAGCTGTGGTCGGAGGCCAACCGGCTGCTGATCCGCAAGGGTCTCGCCGAGTTCTCCCACGAGCGGCTGCTCGCGCCGAGGGACCTCGGGGACGGCCGCTGGGCGGTGCTCAGCGACGACGGCAGGACCGAGTACCGGTTCGCCGCCGGGCGGCTGGCGCTCGACCACTGGCAGGTCGAGGCGGACTCCGTGACCCGCCACCGCGACGGCGCGGAACTCCCGCTGGACGCACTGGAGTTCTTCACCGAGCTGCGCGGCGCGCTCGGCCTGTCCGACGAGATCCTGCCGGTGTACCTGGAGGAGATCTCCTCCACCCTGTCCGGCGCGGCGTACAAGCTCACCAAGCCCGAGGTGTCCGCCGCCGAGCTCAGCCGCGCCGGGTTCCAGGACATCGAGACCGGGATGACCGAGGGCCACCCCTGCTTCGTCGCCAACAACGGGCGGCTCGGCTTCGGCATCCACGAGTACCACCGGTACGCGCCGGAGGCCGCGGCCCCGGTCCGGCTGCTGTGGGTGGCCGCGCACCGCTCGCGTGCCGCGTTCACCTCCTGCACGGACCTCGGCTACGAGAACCTGATGCGGGCCGAGCTGGGCCGGGGGACGCTCGACCGGTTCGACGCCCGGCTGCGCGGCCTCGGGCTGGACCCGGCGGACTACCTGCTGATGCCCGTCCACCCCTGGCAGTGGTGGAACAAACTCTCCGTCACCTTCGCCGCCGAGGTGGCCCGGCGGCGGCTGGTGCCGCTCGGGGAGGGCGACGACGCGTACCTGGCCCAGCAGTCGATCCGCACCTTCTTCAACACCAGCGACCCGTCGAAGCACTACGTGAAGACGGCGATGTCCGTCATCAACATGGGCTTCATGCGGGGGCTGTCCGCCGCGTACATGGAGGCCACGCCCGCCATCAACGACTGGCTCGCCGGACTGATCGAGAGCGACGAGGTACTGACGACGGCGCGCTTCTCGATCATCCGCGAGCGGGCCGCGGTCGGGTACCGGCACCTGGAGTACGAGGCTGCGACGGATCGTTTCTCCCCTTACCGCAAGATGCTGGCCGCGCTCTGGCGCGAGAGCCCGGTGGACACCCTGGAGGACGGTGAGCGGCTGGCGACGATGGCCTCGCTGCTGCACACCGACCGCTCCGGGAAGTCCTTCGCCGGCGCGCTCATCACCGGGTCGGGGCTGGCGCCCGAGGTGTGGCTGCGCCGCTACCTGGACGCCTACCTGCTGCCGGTGCTGCACTGCTTCTACGCGTACGACCTCGTCTACATGCCGCACGGGGAGAACGTCATCCTGGTGCTCGGCGAGGATGGCGCGGTGCGGCGCGCGATCTTCAAGGACATCGCCGAGGAGATCTGCGTGATGGACCCGGACGCGGTGCTTCCGCCCGCGGTCGAGCGGGTCCGCGCCGAGGTCCCCGAGAACATGAAGCTGCTGTCGGTCTTCACGGACGTCTTCGACTGCTTCTTCCGGTTCCTCGGCGCCGCGCTGGTCACGGAGGGCGTGCTGGACGAGGACGCCTTCTGGCGGACGGTCGCCGAGTGCGTCACCGGCTACCAGGAGTCGATGCCGCACCTGCGGGAGAAGTTCGCCCAGTACGACATGTTCGCGCCGGAGTTCGCGCTGTCCTGCCTCAACCGGCTCCAGCTGCGCGACAACAGGCAGATGGTGGACCTGGCCGACCCGTCGGGCGCCCTCCAGCTGGTGGGTGACCTGGAGAACCCGATCGCGCGGTTCCGGTAGCCCTCACAGGCCGCGGACCGGGCGGGCGCCCGGCGGAGTACGGTCCTCCGCCGGGCGCCCGCCCTCTTGGCACCCGCCCGCGTGCGGGCCCGTCGGCCGCTCCCTTCGCGCCGTCTTCGGACTCCCGACCCGCGGTGCGACAATCCTGCAATGGCGGAAATCATCCAGAAGGACGGCATCTGGGCCTTCGACGGGCGGACCGTGCGGATCGTCCCCGGCACCGGCAAGACGCATCCCCTGCGGCAGGCGCTCGGTGAACTCGCCGTCCCGCTGGAGGCGTTGGCCGGTGTCGCGTTCGAGCCCGGACGCCGCGGCGGACGGCTGCGGCTGAAGCTGCGGGACGGCAGCGATCCGCTGCTGCTGGCCGCCGACGGACGACTGCCGGAGAGCGGCGACCCCTACCGGCTGCCGGTGGAGAACGACCGCTGCGGTGTGGCCGAGTACTTCGTGGACGAACTGCGCAACGCCCTGCTGCTGGACCAGGTCCCGGACGGACCGGTGGACCGCTTCCTGCTGCCGGGCCCGGCGGTGCCGGTCTCGGGCGGCGGGGGCGACGGCACGGCCTCCTTCGACGGGGACACGATCCGCCTCACCTGGAACTGGAAGGCGGAGGAGTCCAAGGCGTCGTCCGGGGCGAGCACGTTCCCGCTCTCCGAGGTGGGCGGCGTGCGCTGGCTGCCGGCGATCGGCCTGGAGAGCGGCCATCTGCGCTTCCTGCTGAGCGGCCGACCCGCCAAGCGGCCCGCCAAGCACGACCCGTACGCGCTCGACCTGTGGGGCATGTCGCGCAAGGAGTACACCGCCGTCCTGGTCGCCGCCGCCGTGACCGCCCGGCTCCCGCACCCGAGCGCCCCGCCGCGGACGTCCGGGGAACTGCCGTCCGCCGCCGCCCCGGCGATCGAAGATCACGACGTGCTGCTGCGGCGGCTGCGGGAGCTCGGCGAACTGCACCGGGCGGGGATACTGACCGACGAGGAGTTCTCCACGGCCAAGCAGGCCGTCCTCAAGCGCATGTGAGCGACCCGGAGAGCGAAGCCGTAAAGCGGGCGTAAATATCAACTGTAACCATGATCACGCAGGCTTCTGCCCGAATTCGGGCAGGAATCTTGCGTTCAGGCCGGGCGACACCCCAATATCTACGGGTGCTCGATCGCCGCACGTCGCATGACGACCTCATCGACCATCTGGTGCGCAGCACCGCGCTCCAGCGCGGTGAGGCGGCCCGGGTGGTCCTGGACGTGCTGGCGTTCTTCGACGAGACGACCGAGGAGTTCGTGCGCCGCCGCCACCGGGAGCTGCAGGCCGGCGGGGGCGTGAACACGGAGATCTTCGAGCGGATCGCGGCCGAGCTGCCGCACCGCGCGGTGGCTCCCCCGGACCTCTCGCTCAGGCAGCTGCGCCGCATCGTCTACGGCTGAGCCGCCGCGGAGGCCGCGTGCACCGCGCACACCGCGCGGCGCGGCCGGGCACACACAGGAACGTCGTCGGAGGGGCAGAGACTCTATGTGCGGAATCGTCGGTTACATCGGGAAGCGCGACGTCGCGCCGCTGCTGCTGGAGGGCCTGGCGCGGCTGGAGTACCGGGGTTACGACTCCGCGGGCATGGTGATCACCAGCCCCAAGAGCACCGGTCTGAAAATGGTCAAGGCCAAGGGCCGCGTCCGCGACCTGGAGGCCCGGGTCCCCAAGCGCTTCACCGGCACCACCGGCATCGCCCACACCCGCTGGGCCACCCACGGCGCCCCGAGCGACATCAACTCGCACCCGCACCTGGACCCCGAGAACAAGGTCGCCGTCGTCCACAACGGCATCGTCGACAACGCCGACGAGCTGCGCGCCAAGCTGGAGGCCGACGGCGTCGTCTTCGCCTCCGAGACCGACACCGAGGTCATCACCCACCTGATCGCCCGCTCCCAGGCCGAGACCCTGGAGGAGAAGGTCCGCGAGGCGGTCAAGGTCATCGAGGGCACCTACGGCATCGCCGTGATGCACGCCGACTTCAACGACCGCATCGTGGTCGCGCGCAACGGCTCCCCCGTCATCCTCGGCATCGGCGAGAAGGAGATGCTCGTCGCCTCCGACGTCGCCGCGCTGATCGCCCACACCCGCCAGGTCGTCACCCTGAACGACGGCGAGATGGCCACCCTCAAGGCCGACGACTTCCGGACCTACACCACCAGCGGCACGACGACCACCGCCACCCCCGAGACCGTCGAGTGGGAGGCCGCCTCGTACGACATGGGCGGCCACGACACGTACATGCACAAGGAGATCTCGGAGCAGCCCGACGCCGTGGACCGCGTGCTGCGCGGCCGCATCGACGACCGGTTCTCCACGGTGCACCTGGGCGGTCTGAACCTGGACGCCCGCGAGGCCCGCGGCATCCGCCGGGTCAAGATCCTCGGCTGCGGCACCTCGTACCACGCGGGCCTGATCGGCGCCGGGCTCATCGAGTCCCTGGCCCGGATCCCCGCCGACTCCGAGCCGGCCTCCGAGTTCCGCTACCGCAACCCGGTCGTGGACCCCGACACCCTCTACATCGCCGTCTCCCAGTCCGGTGAGACCTACGACGTGCTCGCCGCCGTCCAGGAGCTCAAGCGCAAGGGCGCCCGCGTCCTCGGCGTCGTGAACGTGGTCGGCTCCGCGATCGCCCGCGAGACGGACGGCGGCGTGTACGTGCACGCCGGCCCCGAGGTCTGCGTCGTCTCCACCAAGTGCTTCACCAACACGGTGGTCGCGTTCGCGCTGCTCGCGCTGCACCTGGGCCGCATCCGCGACCTGTCCGTAGCCGACGGCAAGCGGATCATCGAGGGCCTGCGCAGGCTGCCCTCCCAGATCTCCGAGGTCCTCGAGTCCGAGGACGAGATCAAGAAGCTGGCCGCCGAGTACGCCGACGCCAAGTCGATGATGTTCATCGGCCGGGTCCGCGGCTACCCGGTGGCGCTCGAGGCCTCCCTGAAGCTCAAGGAGATCTCCTACATCCACGCCGAGGCCTACCCGGCCTCCGAGCTGAAGCACGGCCCGCTGGCGCTGATCGAGCCGGCGCTGCCGACGGTCGCGATCGTCCCGGACGACGAACTGCTGGAGAAGAACCGCGCCGCGCTGGAGGAGATCAAGGCCCGCAGCGGCCGGATCCTCGCGGTCGCCCACCAGGAGCAGGAGAAGGCCGACCACACGATCCTGGTGCCCAAGAACGAGGACGAACTGGACCCGATCCTCATGGGCATCCCGCTCCAGCTCCTCGCCTACCACACGGCCCTGGCCCTCGGCCGGGACATCGACAAGCCGCGCAACCTGGCCAAGTCGGTCACCGTGGAGTAGTCCCGTACGGCCCGGCGCCTACGGACGGCGACCCCCTTGCGCACGCCACCAGTGCCGCAAGGGGGTCGCCCCTTTCGCCGACGGCGCCGAGACGACTCACGCCGACGGCCCGCCGCTCAGCCGGTGGCCGTCACACCCCGGCCTGCGGCACGCCCGGAGAAGGTGGGCCAGTGCGCCAGCGCCGCGGTGGCGCCGTACCAGGCCGCGAGTCCCGCGACCGCGGCGGCCCAGCCGCCGGCCTTCGCCAGCCCGTCGTTCCCCGCGAACGAGGCGATCGCGAGGAGCAGCATCGACACGCACAGCAGCCCGTACACGCCCTGACCGAGGATCCCGCTGCCGGACGCTCCTGCGGTGAGCGTGAGCGCCAGAAGCGCGAACAGGAGCATGAACAGCCCGGCGGCCTCCGCCGAGACCGCCGCGCCGGTGCCGGTCCCCCAGGTGAACCAGAGGGCGCCGAGGCCCGCGAAGGCCGTACCCGTACCGCCGTTGCCCGCACGGAACTCGAGCAACCCGACGACGAACAGTGCGACCCCGCCCACCCAGGTCGCGAGGGGTGCGGCGTCGGACGCCGCGACATTGTCGATCACACCGGTGTTGCCGATCCCGAAGGCCAGCAGCGTCAGGCCCAGTGCGAGGTGGCCGAGAGTGGTTGTCGTGGCGCTTCCCGCGGAGACGTCCTTGTCCACGGCGGGCTCCCTTCGTGCGCGCTTGGTGCTGATTCCCAGCCACCCTTATCTACCCTTCACAAGCGCACAATCCACCCCGTACGACCGAGTAGCCATGACGGTCGTCAAAAAGTTACAAAACCCGCGCCAACCTGCGAGAACAATGGTACGGAAGGGGCTCTTGGGGCCTCTTGGGAGCTACGGGATGACGATGACGGGCCGCTGCGCGCGGCGGGCCAGCCGCCCCGCGACCGAGCCGAAAATGCGCCCCACGATGCCGTGGGTGGAGCCGACCACGATGGCGTCGGCCGAATACTCCCGGCCGACCTCCTCGAGTTCGTGGCAGATGTCGCCGCCGCGCTCCACGAGGATCCACGGAACCTCGGAGAGGTAGTCGGCACAGGCGAGTTCGAGCCCCAGTACCTCGGTGCGGTGGTCCGGGACATCGACGAAGACCGGCGGTTCACAGCCCGCCCACACCGTGGTGGGAAGGCGGTTGGCGACATGCACGATGATCAGGCCCGAACCGGAGCGCCCGGCCATCCCGATCGCGTACGCCAGCGCCCGCTCACTCGAGGTGGATCCGTCGAAACCGACCACGACGCCGTGCCGGAAGGCGGGATCGCAGGAAGGGCGCGACTGCTCCGCCGCCTGCAGATCCGACAGGGGGTCGGCGACCTGCTTGCGGTCCGCGGGTTCGGGAATTTCGTGACCGGCCATCGGTTGTCTCGGCGTTCAGATCCTCATGGGAGGGCGACGGTTGGCTGCGGAGCTCTGTCCGGGAATCAACTTCCCAACCCCATACCCTCAAGGGTACGGCGCCACTCCTCGCCTGCCCAGAGCTCGGGGTTCCTACTCCCGGCGAGCCGACGGAGCACGCGTCCCAGGGAGCATGCACGAGCACACTCCGTATGGCAATGGCGCCTGCACCGTACAGGCTTCGCCCGGAACGCCCACCGGAACCGCCCGCGAGCCCGCCCGTCCAGAGCCGGAGCCGGCAGTCGGGAGAGGAGCGGAAGGCCCCGGGGAACCGCCGGGGGAACGGGAGACGCGGCAGTGACCGGAGGGCTCCGCTCCTCGTTGGTCTCCCGTCGCCCCACCGGCGGGACGGATCCGCCGACTCCGCCGCACCTCCGCCCCGAGGAGTTCCCGTGCCCGCTTCACCGGCCGCCCGCACCTCCGCCCCGCCCCGCGGCCTGACCCCCTCACGGGGCCGCCGCAGGGCGCCGCGGACGGCGGCCGCGCGCCCTGCGGCGGTGCCGGCACCGGACGCCCCGGCGGCTTCCGCAAGGTCCCGCCGAACCGCCGGACGCGCGGACTCCGCCAACCGCTCCACCGGAGAGGGCCCCGGAACGCCCATGAGTGCCGCCGCAGGCACTCCGGCGGGCGACTCCGCGGGCGAAGTGGTTCGATGGGCAACTTTCGGCTGTGTCGTCGTCCCGGTCGTCCTTGTGGCATACGACACATCCGTCGGCGGCGCGGTCGCGGTCGCGGCCGGCCTGGCCGCCGTGACCGGCGCCTGCCGGGCGCTGATGCGCCGGTCCGAACGGGCTCCGCGGCGCATCGCGGGAGCACGAGGACGCCGCGGCGGCGGCCGTCGGGCACGGCCCACTCCACGGGACTGACGAATTCGCACACACGCACCCGTATGTTTTAGGCCAACTTCGCCTGCTCGGGCGTTCCTTGGAGAAATGGCCCGTCAACCCCCGTGCGACCAGGGAGGAAAGGACCACACGCGCCGCTCGCACCCTACGGGGATGGGCCATGCATGCGTCGCGCACTTCCCTACGCGGCCTCCGGATGCAACGCTTCGTGATCGAATGCTTCGCGCCAAGTTACCTTGTCGACAATGTGCCGGTTCCGGAACTTGTCACGCCGGCACCACGGGACGCAGTAGATTCGATCATGAGTATCGAAGGCTGGGGACTCGTGCAGAACCGAGGGGAAACGTGCAGGAGCGACAGGCCCGACAAGAACGGGGAGACGCGAACACCGAGGGGGGCTTAGCGTCATGAGTCAGGACTCCGCCGCGCCGGAGGCCGTAAGGAAGCTGTCCGGGCGCCGCCGCCGGGAAGTCGTCGCGGTGCTGCTGTTCAGCGGCGGTCCCATCTTCGAGAGTTCCATTCCGCTCTCGGTGTTCGGAATCGACCGCCAGGATGCCGGAGTTCCCCGCTACCGGCTGCTCGTATGTGCCGGTGAGGAGGGCCCCCTGCGGACCACAGGGGGACTCGAACTCACCGCGCCCTACGGGCTGGAGGCGATCGGCAGAGCGGGCACGGTCGTCGTGCCGGCCTGGCGGTCGATCACCTCACCACCGCCACCCGAGGCCCTCGAGGCGCTGCGCCGCGCCCACGAGGAGGGCGCCCGCATCGTGGGGCTGTGCACCGGGGCGTTCGTACTGGCCGCCGCGGGGCTGCTGGACGGCCGCCCGGCGACCACGCACTGGATGTACGCACCGACGCTCGCCAAACGCTATCCGTCGGTCCACGTGGACCCGCGGGAGCTGTTCGTCGACGACGGCGACGTCCTCACCTCCGCCGGCACCGCGGCCGGCATCGACCTCTGTCTGCACATCGTGCGGACGGACCACGGCGCGGAGGCGGCCGGGGCACTGGCCCGCAGGCTGGTCGTCCCGCCGCGGCGCAGTGGCGGGCAGGAGCGCTACCTCGACAGGTCTTTACCGGAGGAGATCGGCTCCGACCCGCTCGCCGAGGTCGTGGCCTGGGCGCTGGAGCACCTCCACGAGCAGTTCGACGTGGAGACCCTGGCGGCCCGTGCGTACATGAGCAGGCGGACCTTCGACCGCAGGTTCCGCTCGCTCACCGGGAGCGCTCCCCTGCAGTGGCTGATCACCCAGCGGGTGCTGCAGGCGCAGCGGCTGCTCGAGACCTCCGACTACTCGGTCGACGAGGTCGCGGGCCGGTGCGGCTTCCGCTCCCCTGTGGCGCTGCGCGGGCACTTCCGCCGCCAGCTCGGCTCCTCCCCGGCCGCGTACCGGGCCGCCTACCGGGCCAGGCGTCCGCAGGTCGACCCGGTGGCTTCCGGGGCGTCAGAGCCGGTCGTACCGGCCCAGGCGTCCGCGGGGCACACGAGGAGGCATCCGGCCGCCACGGGTGCGTCCCCCGGCCCCCCGGAACCGGGCAGGCCCGGCTCGGATGCCTACGCCCCCGGGCGTCCGGCGCTCCCCGGCCAGCGGAGTGCGCCATAAGGTAGGACGCATGAACGATCGCATGGTGTGGATCGACTGCGAGATGACCGGGCTCTCGCTGGCCGACGACGCACTCATCGAGGTGGCCGCGCTGGTCACCGACTCGGAACTGAACGTGCTCGGTGAAGGGGTGGACATCGTGATCCGCCCGCCGGACGCGGCGCTGGAGACCATGCCCGAGGTGGTGCGGCAGATGCACACCGCCTCGGGCCTCCTCGACGAACTCGCGGCCGGCACGACCCTGGCCGACGCCGAGGAGCAGGTCCTCGCGTACGTGCGTGAGCACGTCAAGGAGCCGGGCAAGGCGCCGCTGTGCGGGAACTCGGTCGGAACCGACCGCGGCTTCCTGCTCCGCGACATGCCGAAGGTGGAGGAGTACCTCCACTACCGGATCGTCGACGTCTCCTCGGTCAAGGAGCTGGCCCGGCGCTGGTATCCGAGGGCGTACTTCAACAGTCCGGAGAAGAACGGCAACCACCGGGCCCTCGCCGACATCCGCGAGTCGATCGCCGAGCTGCGCTACTACCGCGAGGCGATCTTCGTCCCCCAGCCGGGCCCGGACTCGGACGCGGCGAAGGCGATCGCGGCGCGCCACGTGGTGCCCGCGGCGCAGTAGGCCGCACGCGCGCCGGGCGGCGCAGCGACCGCTGCCCGCCCGGCGCGGGCGTGTCCGGGGTCCGGTGACGGGGCACCTCGCCCACCGCTCCCGCCCGTCTTCCCGGTCCCGGCACCCGGGTGCCCGTGCGACGGAGTCGTCCCGCCCGGGCACTCCGGGGCCGGAGCATCACATGCTCCAGGGCGCTCTGGTACGGAATCCCCGCACCCGGAGGGCGTGCGGGATCGCCTCGCCCGGACCGGGTCCCGCTCATCACGGTCCACGCCCGGCGTGCCTGCACACGGGGGCTCGACGCACCCGTGCAGGACGCCTCGCGTTCGCCTGCCCGGGGTCCGGCAACCGGGTGTCCGCACTCCCACGCCCCGCGCGGCACGGACCCGCTCGGGGGCCGTGCCATGCGGGGCACAGACCGCAGCCGCCGCGGACGGGGCGCCCATGCGGCACCCGCGCCGGACCCTGTTCCGGCAGCGTGGCCCGCGGCCCGTCCCGCAGCACGCGCGGGGTACACGCCAGGCCGACGTAAACCCGGGCGCGAGCACCCTCCAGGACCCTGTACACTTTTTCTCGGCCGGTCGGGAGAACGACCGGTCATGGTGGGTGTAGCTCAGCTGGTAGAGCACCTGGTTGTGGTCCAGGATGCCGCGGGTTCGAGTCCCGTCACTCACCCTGAACGATCAAGGCCCGGCCTGCGAAAACAGGCCGGGCCTTCGTCATGGTCGAAACTTCGGGAACACAGCGGGAACACAGACCCCGTGATCCGGTCGTATCGTCTGCTCATGGCGAGCATTGCGGAACGCCCCAAGAAGAGCGGCGCCATCACCTTTCAGGTGAAATGGCGTCAGGATGGCCAGTGGCAGACCGAGAACTTCCGCGAGCGCCCCGCGGCGGAGCAGTTCAAAGCCCTCGTAGAGGCACACGGCGGGCAGTGGCCGCACGGCTGGGTCCGTGGGCTGGGCTTCGTCGAGGAGCCCGCGATCCCCGGCGACGTCCCGTTCCCCGACTACGCGACTCGCTACGTCGACCGGCTTACCGGCATCGACGAGCGCACCCGCGAGGACTACCACCGGGAGGTGCGCATCCACCTCTCTCTCCTACGGCACACCGACCATGCGGGCCGCGAACACTCCGCGACCATCGGCAACCTCACCCAGGAAGACGTGACCGACTGGGTGCGCGTCGAGGAGGCAGGCGAACGGGACCCCGAGGACCCGGAGAGATGGCGTCGTCGGCCGGCAGACCCCAAGAGCATCGCGAACCGGCATGGGCTGCTCTACTGCATCATCCAGGCCGCCATCGATGCTGAGCCGCAGTTGCGGACGTCCAACTGTTGCAAGAGGACCAAGCTCCCCCGCGCAGACGACCATGTGGAGGAGGAGATGACGTTCCTGGAGCGCGACGAGTACCAGCGCATCGCGGCTGAGATCAAGGACCCCGACGCGCGGGACCTGGCGGACTGGCTCGTGGGTACAGGGATGCGCTGGGGCGAGGCGTCGGCGCTCAGGGTGAGCGACCTGAACCTGAACGGCGAGAGGCCCACCGTGAGCGTCCAGAGGGCGTGGAAGAAGGCCAAGAAGGGCGCGCCGGGGGGGTCGTTCTTCCTGGGACCGCCCAAGACCAAGAAGGCTCGGCGGGTCATCCGACTGTCCCCCGCACAGGTGGAGGTGGCACGGCGCCACGCTGCGGGGCGCCAGCCTGACGACTTCCTTTTCCGTACGGCTACGGGGCGGAACTGGCGGCATTCGAACTACTACCACCGGAAGTGGCAGCCGGCGGTCGCGGCCGCGGTGGCGAAGGGGCTCCCAAAGAAGCCGCGGTTGCACGATCTGCGGCACACGCACGCGTCGTGGTTGATCGCCGGGCGGATCCCGCTGCCGGCGATTCAGATTCGGCTCGGGCACGAGAGCATCCAGACCACGGTGGATCGTTACGGGCATCTGGTGCTGAGCCTCGATGACGACATCGCGGACGCCGTCGAGGCCGCGCTCGGGGTGCCGGAGCAGCGGGCAGGGCTTCGGTCAGTGGGGTAGGTCAGCCGGGTGCGTCTTGGCCGGTGTCGCCGCCCGTTCCTCGGGTGATCCAGATCTCGGTGCGGACCATCTTGGTGAGCATCCATGTCATGTCGGCAGCGAGGACGGGGCTTGCGTGTCCTTCGTGGACGAGCCATACATGCCGCTGCGGCCTCTCCATGGACAGGAGCAGGCTGCCGGTGGGAAACGCCTCTGCGGGTGTGAGCTGCCAAGCGGCGTGGAGGACCCGGCGGGGGTGGATCCGGTTCTCGGGGGTGTCTGGCGCCCGGTACCACTGCCCCGTGGCCATCATGGATGCCTGCTGGGCGGTGAACTCGTCGAGGAGCCGCTGAGTGGCGTGGCCGGGCTCAATGATGACGTGGATGGTTCCGCCGTCGGGGCCGGGTCGGATGTCGGCGATGCGACCGGCGGGTAGTTCGCCTGGCTGGGCGAACCTGAAGCAGACTTCGATCACTTTGGGCATGCTGGTGCTCCTCCCCAGGCCCCGCGTCACAATCCGCATGCCAGTTCGAAACGACATGCAGCCGGAACCTTATCCGCCCCCGGGCGGAGGACCCATGATGCACACAACCGCCACAGTTCCAACAGGTCAGCGCTGAAAGTGTCGAAGCGTCAGTTATAGACGGGGTGAAACGTCAGCTGTTGCGGAATGCCTCGATCAGGGCGAGCACCTTGCGCTGATCTTCGGGACTCAGGTCCTCGTATCGGTGGACCATGGTCCGCACGTTCTCGTCTGGGCTGTACACGGAATCCAGTCCGAAGAACTGGCTTGCTGCAGCGTCCTGGACAGTACGCAGCGGCACTTGCATGCCGGCGGCCATCCCTCGCAGCTGGTCGACCCCGGGAGCCTGGACGGGGAGCCGGGTGGCGATGCGGTGTAGCCAGCTCGACTTGACGGTCCTCTCCCCGGTCTGCGGGTCGATGCAGCGCTCGGCCAGCTTTTCGTAGCTGAGCCGGAGCGCCTCCTTTCGTGCGAGCACGAGGTCTCCGAGCTGGTGTCGCTCGATGGGCGTGGGGGTGCCCTTCTCAGCCGCCATGAGGCTCATCCTGCCACTCCGTGTCGTCGCATGGGCCGTGGGGTGTCCATGTGGCCAGGGTGGCGCCGGGTTCATCCCCCCTGGTTGTGCGAGGTCTGCCATCCCGCACCTTGGACAGAGTGTCCATGCAGGGCAACGGCGCGCGCTAGGGCGCGCGGCGGATTTGACCGAATCCCCACACTCCATCCAGCAGGCTGGACGATCCGTCCAAGCTATGCAATGCTTCTGACATCCAAGCAATGCAATGAACCGTTGTACGAGGTGGACATGACTCACCCTGTCCCGCTGTACCGCCTGGTCAGCGCCGACCTCCTCCGAACGCTGATGCGCCGCACCGGCACTGGTGCATCCGTCAGCGTCCGAGAGCTCGCCGCACTCGCCGGCATCCCACACGGCACGATCGGCAATCTCCTCACCGGAGAACAGGAAGCCGTTCTGGCCAGCTCGGCCCACTCAATCGCCGCAGCGATCGGCGTGGACGTGCTCGTCCTGTGGATTCCTGAAGGGCGCTCCGCGGAGCACATCTCCGGCCGAGCGCCGGCGGTGGCCCTATGAGCCGCCGCTACACCTACCCCGAGGCTGCGGAACGCCTCCGCGTAGAGGAGCGCTGGCTCCGCCGCAACATCCGCCGCCTGCCGCACTCCAAGAAGGGCCGGGTCGTCACGTTCTCCGACGAGGACCTCGACCGCATCGACGCCCTGCACCACCACGAGCCGACGAGTAGCCCGCTGGCCACCCTCCCCGTGCCGGCGCCCGGCACTCACCCCATGGCGCATCTGAAGCCGCTGCCGCCGCGCGGTGCCGCGGTCCGCATCGGCTGAACGAAATCGGGGCCGCCCGGACGGCCATCCGGACAGCCCCTCGGCACACCTCATCACCGAGAGAAGAGGTAACCGTGAGTATCGACCTTACCCGCCACGTGCAGCCGGCCTTCGAGCAGACCGCGCAGCGCAACGGGCACATCGCCGCCCTGGCCGCGGCCGAACACATCATCAGCAGCTCCCCGGTCATCCCCGCCGACGTCACGACCCGCTGCCGCTCATGGGCCACCAACGAGCCGGGCATCGACCTCTTCTTCTACGACGCCCCCAACGACGTGCGCCGCTTCGGCGCCCACTTCGGCCTCGCCGTGGCCGAGCGGATCACCACCAGCGGCGCATCCGAGGTCAAGGCGGAAGGCACCGTCCACGGCGTACAGGTCCGCGCCTGGTGCCTCACCGGGTCGGTGTCCTCGTGAACGCCCGCCGGGTGAACGCCGCGGCCGGCGTCATCTTCGCCGCCATGAAGACCCGGCAGACCGCCGCCGGCATCGCCGCGGCCCTCGAGGCCGCGCAGCTGCTCCAGTCACCGGAGACCGCGGACGAACTGCAGAGGCTGCGCGCCCGCGTGGCCGAGCTCGAGCACGCCCCGATCCCGTACGCCCTCACGCCCATGGCCGACGCCGTACGGCAGCGGCTCGCGGACCGCAGCTGGGAGGACCCGCACGACTCCCCCCTCCACCGCGCGCACTGCATCCCGCACGACATGCCGCTGATCGGCGGTGGCAACTGATGGCCACCCACGACCCGAAGCGCTGCCGCCTCTGCGCCGGCCTCCGCCACCCCGCGGCACGCGGCGCCCGCCAGCTCCTCCCTCAGCTCCTCCCCCGCCAAACCCGGAGGCCCCGATGATGCTCATCCGCCGCCGCACGTACCGGGCGATCATCCAGCGTGGCGAGGCGCACCGCCTGGCCGCGATCTCAGCCAGCCGCACCGTGGCGGCCATGGTCAGGAACGCGGACCGTCGCTCGGCCGGCATGGCCCCGCGCCTGGCCCGGGCCCTGCGCGCCTGCGCCCGCTACCGCATGGCGCTGGCCGCCAGCGAGCGCCGCAACGCCCAGCTGCAGCGCCGCCTCGACGACGCCCTCGGTCTCAACTCGGACGCCGTTGCCGCCGGTTCCCTGTGGCAGGAGCGCCGCGCGGACAGACCGTACGGAGCGAAGCCGTGACGCCCGTGCAGCGGGCGCTCGCACACGCCCCGCACCTCCAGGGCTACGACGCCCAGGTCTTCCTCACCTGGTTCCGCCGCGCCGTCGATGACACCGCCCGCGGCCGGGACACCGAGGCTCGGTACCTCGAGCTCAGCCACCCGCGGGCGTCGCACATCCCGCAGGCCGGCTACCTCGCCGGGCTTGCCAGCGCCCGCCCCGCCAACGGCGTGATGCCCAGCCGGTTCGCCCGCCGCGCGTACCTGCGGCAACTGGTCCGGGACGAGGGCGGGGTGTGGTCGACGCTGCGGGCCCGCCGCCTCTGTCTCGCCGCGGGCTACGCCGTCGCTTCCGACAGCACGTCGCGCCGCGACCTCGAGCTGCTCCAGGCCGAGGGCGTCCTCACGCTCCGCGAGCCCGCCCGCCGCATCCGCATGTACAACCCGAACCCCGAGAGGACGGCCGCCTGATGCCGACCGACCACTACCGCGAGGCCGAGCAGCGCGCCCGGCAGGCCCTGCCCATCGCCGACCCGGCGGGCGCCCTCGTCCTCGCCCAGCTCGCCGCCGCTCACGCCACGCTGGCCCTCGTCGACGCGACCAAGGCGACCGATCTCACGGTGTACCGGGCCTCGCACGACTCGATCGTCTTCGGGCACTACACGACCCGCGAAGCCGCCCGCGAGCACTGCGAGACGCTCGTCCGCCGCGACGTCGGCGACGCGCCGATGCTCGGCTGGATCCCGGACGACGAGTCGCCCGACGCACCCGAGGAGCTCTGCACCGGGGACGTCCCCGAAGGAGGCACCGGGTACGTAGTCACCGCGCTGACGGTCGCCGCCACCTACGACCCGGAGGCGGACGAGTGAGCACTGTCGCCGCACCGGAGATCGAGCACGGCACACCGCGGGGCTACCGGCAGCACCGGGCCCGGAAAGTGCCGTACTGCGAGCCGTGCCGGGTCGCGATCCGCGAGTACAACCGCGAGGCGCGCCGTACGGCCACCCAGGCCCAAGTGGCCTGGAACAAGGGCCTCACCGGCGAGCCGGAGGCGCGCGAGACCCGGCCGGTCGGCCGCGACTGCGTGACCCCCGGGTGCGGGCAGCTCGCCGAACTGCCGCAGCCGGCCGCGCACATGGTCCGCGTGGAGGAGCCCGGTTCCCGGGAGCCCGCCCGCTGGTACTGCGCCCAGGGTTGCGCCGGGTACGGCCAGGCCCTCGCCGAGATCCGCGCCATCCCCTGATGAGCCGCCGGGCGGGCGGGCCGAGGCCCGAACCGTCCCGCTCGCCCGGCCACCACCGAGAAGGACGCCCGATGCGCAATCGACGCCGGCCGCCGCCGTGTAGCTCCCTCGGTCTGCCTCACGGCCTTATGCGCGCCCGCCCGTACGTCCTCGGCTGGCGCTGCGAGTTGCACACACCCGCTGCGGAGAAGGGCCGGCCGGAGAGCCCGCCCGGGCCCGGCTGGCCGATCCACCGCCAGCAGCTCGATCCCGAAACACCGTCCCCTGATGGACAGGAGATGCCGTCATGACCACCGCCCCCGCCCGGCCGACGCCGAACAACATGCCGTCGAAGCCGGCGTTCGACCCGCTGCGGCCCGCCCGCCGCGACGAACTCACCCAGCCGTTCCGGCCTCTGTATGAGCGCGCCATGACCCAGTCCGGGCTGCACCCGCACACCCGCCTGGTCGGCCTCGCTCTGGCCACCTACGCCGACTGGGACACGGGCAACATCCCCGCCGCCTCTCAGCCCCGACTGGCCGGCCTCACCAACGCGTCCGGACTGCATCAGCCGCAGGTCGTCGTCGCCCTCAACACCCTCCGGTCCAGGGGGTGGATCAAGCAGGACGGCGCCGTGAAGTGGGAGCGCTCGAACGTCCAGCTGGTCATCCCCCGGGCGCTCCTCAAGCGCCTCCAGGGCCAGTAGCCGTCCGCCGGGGCCGGGACGCCCGTCCCGGCCCCCGCCCGCACCAGCGCGAGAAAGAGAGCCCGTGAGCAGCAGCGAGCATGTGCAGTCCGTCCGGAACGCGTGGATCAACCGCGTCCGGGACGAGGCCTTGCGCGCGCGGCGCCCCGAGGTCTCCAAGGCCGCCCACGTCGGCATCATCATCGCCACGTACGCCGACGCGGACGGCTCCAACGCCTTCCCGTCCACCGCCACGCTGTCGGCCATCGCCGGGTGCACGGAGGAGACCGTCACCCGCTGCGTGCGCCTGCTTAAGGCCACGGAGCTGATGGCCGCGAAGCGCCGGCCGAACCAGAGCACCGTCTACCAGCTGCTCATCCCCACAGAGCGGATCAACTGGGCAGCCCACATGCACATCTGGGGCGAGTCCCGGCAGGCCAAGGCCCGCCGCCTCGCCAAGGAGAAGGCGGCGGCCGAGCTCGCCGCCAAGGCCGATCCCCGGAACCCGTCCGGGGACGCGGTCCGGAACCCGTCCCCGGCGGGGGATCCGGAACCCGTCCCCGGCGGGGCACCAACCGACTCCGGAACCCGTCCGCGGACGGCACCGGAACCCGTCCCGGGACGCGATCCGGAACCCGTCCCCGGCGGGACCTACCAGTACCCCCCTACCTCCGGTAGGGACCCCCACCCCGACCACACTCTGGCTGGCCTCTCACCTCAGCCACCCACCGCGGGCGCGCGCGAGGAGCAGCAGGCAGCAGCTGCGCCGCAGCAGCCCCGCCTCGTCCCTCCGCCGTCCGGCGGCCGCCGCGCCGCCCGCGGACCGGCCAAGACCGGCAGCAGCGGGGAGGCCCGGCAACAGCCACTCCTGATCTCCGTCCGCACGCCGCCGCACATGCCCGAGGACCACGCGCAGACCGCCACCACGGCCTCGGACGACGACGTACGCCGCGCCATGGCCGAACACGGCCGGGCCGAAGCGGTCCGCCTGTACGGCCGGCACCGCGTCTGGGCGCTCCTGCCCGAACCCACGACCGACACCGGCACCGGAGGACCCCGTGCCCAGTGACCACGACGTGACGACATGCGACTCCTGCGGATCCCGGATCCGGTGGACGGTCACGGCCGCCGGCAAGCGCCTCGCGGTCGACGCCGATCCGGCCGAGGACGGCAACACCGCCGTGTACCGGGACGGAACCGGCCGCCTGCGCTCCCGCGGGCTGTCCTCGGAGCGCCCCACCCTCGAGCACGCCGAGTGGCTCGCCAAGCCCCACGTGGCCACCTGCGCCCGGCCGCGGCCGCCGCGCAGCAGCGTGCCCCGGCAGAGGACCGGCGTACGCGCCCCGCACTGGCAGGGGTGGCCGCGGTGACCGCCCCTCATGTCCTCGGCTTGGTCCCCGACGCCGTCGCAGCTGCGATCGCCGCGGCGGCCGTCGAGGAGCTCGCCGACCGCATTACCGCCGCCGAGGCCATCGCCATCGGCCGCCGCGCCGTCCGGGGCATCCGCCGCGACGGCTGGCACATCACCGCCCTCGCCCACTACGACGTCGGAGACGCCATGCCTCCCACCGCCACCCAGCCCGGGGCCCCGGCCTACTCAGCCGCCGCCCCGGTGCTGCGCACGTACGACCTCCAGCTGCTCGCCGGTCTCGCCCGCGGCTACCGCACCCACGAGATCGCGCAGCAGACCGGGACGCCGGTCAAGACCGTCCGGAACCGCATCTACCGCCTCCGGCTCCGGATGGGCGCACGGTCCGCGTCCCACGCGGTCGACCTTGCCTACGACCTCGGGTGGATGGCCGGCCTGCACCCCGAGCCCCGGGACCCGGTCCACCTCCCGCGCCGACAGCTGCAGGCCCTCGAGGGAGCCGCCGCCGGCCGGTCGAACCCACAGATCGCCAGGGACCTCGGCATCAGCCCCGAGTCCGTCAACCGCTACCTGCAGCGCGCCTACGCGCGACTCGACGCCCGCACCCGCGCGCACGCCGTCGCCCTGGCCCGCCAGCAGGGCCACCTCACCGCCGTCAGCCGTGAGCGGAGGGCCGCCGCGAAGCGCGCCGCCACGGAAGCGAGCGCCGCGTGATGCCCATCCGACCCGAGAACCGAAACCGCTACCCGGCGGACTGGCCCGAGATCAGCCTCCGTATCCGTACGGTCCGCGCCGCCGGCCGCTGCGAATGCCACGGCGAGTGCGGCCGCGGTACCCACGCCGGGCGATGCCCCAACCGCAACGGCCGGCCCGCGTACGGCACCGGCTCCCGCGTGGTGCTCACCGTGGCCCACCTGGACCACACCCCCGAGAACTGCGACGACGCCAACTTGCGCGCCATGTGCCAGGGCTGCCACCTCCACTACGACCGCGACCACCACCGCCAGACCGCCGCGGCTACGCGCCGGGCGGTGCTGGAGGCCGGCGGCCAGCTCGCCCTGGGCACCGAACCGAAGGGAGCAGCCCGTGCCTGACCTCGGACCCATCGGCGCCGCCCGCCGGGCCGCCGCCGAACGCGAACAGCGCAAAGCCCAACCCCGGAAACCGCTACTCACTCTGTCGACGCCGTGCGCCGCCTGCCCCCACCCGTACAACTGGCACAAGGCCGACGGATGCCAGGCCGGGGCCGACGAGGAGACGCGCTGCGGCTGCATCGCGTTCGCCATCCCCGCCGACCGGCCGCGCCGGCACACCGCCGACACCATCACGGACGACGAACTCGACGCCCTGTACGAGCGGGTGGAGACGTACCGGGCCGCATGGCACAGCGCCCGCCAGCGTGCCCGCGGCAGGGCCGCTGCCGAGGCTGCTCACGAGCGCATCCGCGACATCTGCGCCCGGATGCGCTCCGGCAGCGCACGCCACTGGGCCGATCGCATCGAGCACGCCCTCGACGAGCCCGGGGAGAGCCCGTGAGCCGTCGCCGTGCACGCCCTTCCGTTCCGCACCGTCGTGTCGGCTGCCCGACCGGCCGGCCCCGCTTCGTGGACGAGCTCGCCGCGCGCATGGCGGTCGTCGACCGCCAGCGCCAGTCCAACCAGGCCCACGTCCCCGAACCCTGCATGAAGTGCCTCGGCTGGCACCTCTACCGCGCCCGGCCGTGACCATCGCTGCGCTCCGCGCGCTCCTCGACGCCGAGCAGCCGCACGTCCTCCGACACCACGCCCCCTGGATCCCGCACACCGCAGCCAAGCGACAGGAGAAAACCATGGCCCCCTCCTACTCTGTGGCAACCGCACAGGCCCCGCAGAACCTCGAGCCCGAGGCACTGGGCCTCGGGCCGCTCCTCACCTGGGCAGCCGCACACCCGGACAAGGCCGTCCAGGACCTGGCTGAGCAGGCCCGCGACAGCATCACCGCGCTGCGCCGCCGCCACAAGGCGGACACGGAGCTCGCCGCGCTGGACTCGGAGGAGGCCAAGCTCGAGCAGCGCCTGGCCGAGCTCCGCGGCCGCAAGGCCGAGCTGCTCCCCAAGCGGAAGGGCAAGGCCGCCAGCAGGGACTACGACCCGAAGGAGGTCCGCGCCTGGGCCCGGGCGAACGGCTACGACGTCCCGGACCGCGGTCAGATCCCCAAGGCGGTCCTCGCCGACTGGCGCGACCGCGACGACCACCGGGCGGGCTGACGATGGCGACTCCCTGCCCGTGCTGCCGCGGTTCCAAGGGCCGCGGCAAGTACCTCTGCCTCGCCTGCTGGTCGTCGCTCCCTGGCTTCACCCGGCGCGCCCTGAACCGCCGCGACTCCCACGCCATGGCCCGGCTCCGGGAGCTGCACCGCCAGATCGCGACGGGCGTGCCCATGAGCGAGATCCGAGTCACGCCATGAACGGCCGGGACTACGCCCGCACTGCGGGCCTGGTCATCACCGGGCTCGGGGTGGCCACCCTCGCCGGCGTCTACGCCTACGCCGGCGTGTGGCCCCTGGCCATCGGAATGGCCGCCAGCGCCGTCCTCTGCGGTGAGGCCGCGCTGTACGTGCGCGAGCTCGCAGCCGAGCGCCGCGCGCTCGCCGTCCAGCTCGAGCGCCTGGCCCGCCCGAAGGACGCTCAGGCCCGGGCCGCCGCGGACAACATCGCCATCGGCTGGGACGACCTCGAGGCCGCCTGCTGCCTGCAGTGGTGGGCCAGCCACGGCACCGAGCACGGCGACGGCTGCCCCCTCGACGTCTGCACCTGCACGTACGACCAGCGCTGCACCCGCTGCCAGCGCACCGAGCCATCGGACACCGAATGATCACAGCCCTCTGCTCGGTCTGCCACCGGGCCCTCGACGACGACACCGACCTCACCGCATGCGACGCCTGCGCCGCCGGCCTGCGCGCCATGCTCACCGAACTGCCGCGGCAACTGCCGCTCCTCGCGCAGCTGCTGCGCCCGGGCGGCGGACCCGCCCAGCGCGGCGGCACCGGCCGGGCACACTCGCCCCTGCCTGTGCGCCTGGACGTCCTGGACCTCCTCGGCCCCGGGCAAGTCGTCCCCCTCGAGGACCCGCACGGCGACCAGAGCGACGGCATCCCCATCGCCCCGCTGGTGTACGGGTGGGCCCGCTACATCGCCCAGCAGCACCCGTCTGTGAGCCGGGACCGGCACGGCACGATCCAGATCCGCCCGTGCGACGGACCGGCCTCACACCGCGGCAACGGCATCGCGGCATGGTGCGCCTGGCTGACCGCGTACGTCCCGTACGTCTGCACCCAGCCGTGGGTCGCCGCCATGCACGAGCAGCTCGAGCAGCTGCTGTCCCAGATCCGGTCCAAGACCGGCAGCCGCCCGGGCCGCACCGACCGCGACGCCCCGTGCCCTGAGTGCGCCTGCTTCGCCCTCGTCAGCATCCACGGCGACCCGACGGTGCGCTGCGAGGCCTGCGGCACGGCGCTCACGGCGGCCGAGTACGCCGAACACGCCGCCACGGTCCTGCCGCCCCTCACCGCCCTCGCCGTGCGGATCGCCCTGCAGCAGGCGGAGTCCGCGGGCACGGCCGCGTAGGTCACCCGGCCGGCTCGGGCCAGACGCCCGGGCCGCCCCCGCGCCACTCGATCAGCTCGGACCGGGCCACGTCGTCCTCGTCCAGGCCCTCGAGGCCTGCGCGGCGCAGGAACTCGACGACGTCCCCGAGGCTGTGGGCCAGCCCGAGGATCTCGCCGCCGACGCGGACCCGGCGGCCGCCGGTGGGCGACGGCGGATACACGATCACTGGCGGTGCGGACATGGGCCCAGCGTCCGCCCGGGCGCCCGTGGGCGCATCCGGAGAGCGCCGGTAGAGGTTATGAAGGTTTGAAGATGGTCACGAGCGCCAGAACGATTGTGGCAGCCGCAAGGACCCACGTCGCAAAGTGAAGCCCTGACGCTGCGGTTTGCGCCGCCCTTCTCGCTTGGCGAGCCGCCTCTGCCTCTGCTCGGGACGCCTTGAACCTTTCCAGAGAGACGCGCAGCTCCAACTCGACCTTCGCTGCATCTCCCGAACCTCTTCGGGTGCCTGACGTCATCTCGCCCAGACGTACTTGTGAGAGCAGCTCTCGGTAGATCTCCGGGAGATCATCCTCGTCGTTGGATGCAGTGTCAGCCATAACTTCATGATCGGCACATACGGAGCGGGACGCATCTAGACACGACCGGCCCCCACCCGAGCGGGCGGGGGCCGGTGGAGTGAGGCTACTCCTCTGAGGACTTCAGGTCCGTTCGCTGGCCCTGGCGGGATTTCCGGGTAGCGAAGTACGGGCGGGCTTTGCGGTAGTCCACGGCCAGGGAGCGTCCGACCGGCACGCAGGGCGGGAAGCCGTCCGGATCGTCGCGGCGGATCTGCGAGATCCGCTGGTGGGTGATCCGTTCCACCACGCCGTCGGCGACCAGCCGCCGCGCCAGCTCTCGGAAGCTGACCATGTCCGGCCCTCCTTCGTCGTCGGCCACGGCACCATCCTCCCCGACTTCCTTGCCATATGGCAAGGAAGTCGCTACGGTCGTTCTCAGCAACAAGTAAGCCCCCGGCCGGAGTTGCACCTCCATTGGCCGGGGGCGGACCCACTCTGAAGCGATCAAAGGGAGCAGGCCCATGGCCGAGCGTACCGACCTCACCCCGATCGACGAAGCCCTCCACAAGCTGCTGAACCAGCCCAGCTACGCCGCGCAGACGCTGCTCGTCACGGCCCGCATGCTCGAGCTCGACGCCGACCAGCCCATGACCCAGACCGCCCGCGAGCAGGCCCTGGACATCGGCGCGGACACGATCCTCAGCCGCCTACCGGACGCCGTCCACGAGGACAGCCTGGCCCGCGCGTACAAGGCCCTGCCGGCCGTCCCCTCGCTGTCCATCACCCGCGGGGAGTTCGCGCTCCGCGTCCGGAAGGCCGCGGAGGCCCTGCGATGAGCGAGCCGACACCCGTCACCGAGGACGCGACCGCCACCGCCGAGCAGCTGCGCCAGCGCGCCGACGACGACTACGCAGCCGCCCAGGCCGCCCGGACGCAGGACTCGCACCGCGCCTGACCCACCAGCCAACCGGGCCCGCACCGCCCCGCGGGCCCGGCCCTCCCCTTCCCTGCTCCGGAGGAGCATCGTGCGCTTCCGCACCGAGACCCGAACCCGCCAGGTACCGCACACCATCGGCGGCATCACCCACCTCGTCGACGATCCGTACAACGTCCACGTGCCCGTCCCGCCGCGCGACTGGGACCGCACCGTCCGCACCGGCGTGACCGTGGTCGCCGCGGTCGTCGGCGTGGCTTCCGTCGCCTGGTCCACCGCCGCGATCAGCGGCCTCCTCGGACTCGTGGTCGTCCTACCGGCGGCCATCGGCGCCGCGATCGTCTTCGACGCCGTGTGGATGTCCTGCATGGCCCTCGAATGGCTCGCCCGCTACGACCCCGCCCGTGCCCAACTGCCCCGCCGCGCCGGCCACGCCGCCCTCGGCTGCGCCATGGCCGCCGTCGCGGTCCACGGCTACATCAGGAAGGAGTTCCTGATCGGCCTGGTGGGCGCCCTCGTCTCCGGCCTCGCCAAGGGCCTGTGGACCGTGGTCCTGGCCCACTACGCCACCCCGCTCGACAAGCGCACCCAGCAGTGGGTCGACATCCAGCGGGCGGAGGTCGGCGGCCAGCTCGCCATGGTCGCCGTCCGACGTGACCTCCTCCGCGCCCAGGGCATGGTGGCGGCCGAGCAGGCCGCACTCGCCGTCGGCCGGGACCAGGCCCCGGATCCGGACACGGCGGATCCGGATCCGGATGACGTCCTGTCCATCCGTCCGAGCGTCCGCCAGGCCGTCGAGACCGCGTGGTCCTCCGGCATGGCCGACTCGCCCTCGGTCCTGGCCTACGTCCGCAAGGTCGCCGATCCGGATGCCCGCCAGGACACCGTGGACCGCTACCTCCGCGAGATCCGGAAAGGGGCCTGACGGTGTCCGAGCCCCGCGGCTGGTGGTCCGAGCTGTACGACGACGACACCGAGCCCGAGGCCGACGTCCGGGTAAACGTCACCATCGGCCGCGCCCGCGAGCAGACCCTGAAAGCCGCGGACCACGCCGTCGGCCTCGCTCGCGCCGCACTGCCCGACGGCATCCGCAGCGACCGCCTGCGCCACCTCGCCTACAACGCCGCCGCGGCGTGGGCCGGTTGGCTCCTCGGCATCGTCGACTGGGCCTCGGCCGGCATCGCCCACTACGGCGCCCACTCCACCCAGCGCGGCGTGTGGGTCGGCATCGGCCTGTGCCTGCTCGCCTGCGGCATCGAGTGGCGCACGCACGGCCTGCGCGCCCCCGGCCGCCACACGGTCGTGCGCGTCGCCGGATGGGCCGCCCGGATCCCCCTCGCCTCCACCGCCCTCGCCCTCGCCCTGTGGGCACAGCCCCTGTAGGAGCCTCCCCGTGATCCTCGCAGCCTCCACCGGCGGCCAGATCCTCGGCAGCATCGGCACGGCCGGCCTCGGCCTCATCCTCGCCACCGTGTTCATCCTCGGGACCCGCCCGAACTCCAAGCACCCCCTCAACGCCAACCGCGCCCTCACCGTCTGCCTGGTCGCCGGCGTCGTATGGATGAGCGCCGGCCAGATCTGGGGCGTCCCCGACGACCTGCTGTCCAAAGCCCTCACCGCGCTGATGAAGACGCAGGCCCTCGGAGACATCGGCCTCGGGGCCGTCTCGATCGTCCTCGTCGTGATCGCCTACATGGTCAACCTCAAGGCCCGCACCGCCGGATACCTCGGCATCACCATGGCCAGCGCCTTCAGCCTCACCGGCGGCGGCTGGGCAATGCTCACCGCGTCGATCGCCGACATGGCCACCGGATGGGCCTCGTGATCGCCATACGCCTGGCGCGAGGGACCGGCCGCCTGGCGTGGCGCACCTGGACCCGCCTGCGAGCCGCGGGGGAGCGGCACGACGACCAGCTCGGCCCGTACATCGCGGTCACCCTCAGCCTTGCCGCCCTCGGCTACGTCCTCAGCGCCGTGCCGATCCTCGGCACCCCGCTCACCCTCGCCTGGGCGCTCGCCGCGTACCGCGCGGGCGCCCCGGAGGAGACCGCGCCAGTCCCGGCCGACGACGCACCGGAGCCCGGCGAGCAGCCGTCCGCCGAGCCCGAGGAGGAGCAGCTGCTCCCCACCCGCGAGGAGCTCGCCGCGGCGCTCCACCAGCTGGCCGCTCCCCACGTCCATCTGACGGCGCTCGCCGCCCACTTCGGCCTCTCCTCCGGACAGCTCCGGGAGGCCTGCGACGGGGCCGGCATCCCGGTCGCCGGTGGGGTGCGCATGGGGGGCCGCGTGTCGACCGGCGTACGGGCCCCGGACTTCCCCACGCTCTCCCCCGACCCTGAGCCCGTCCCAGAGAGCGTTGTTGCCGCAGGTCAGAGCAACAACAACAACGCCCAGGCGTCCACCGAAGAGGGGTTCTCGATCACGCAGGACCCGGTGAACCACCACCGCTGGCGCGTCACCAAGGCCGGCAACTAGACCCCCGGGGCGGCCGATCGCTGCCAGGCATCCCGACCGCCCCGGTTCCCTCATCCCGATCACGAGACAGGAGCGCCATCATGGCACTGAAGAAGACCATGTCCGTCGGAGAACTGCGCGAGCGGAACGAGGCCAGCAAGGCGGCCCGCCGTGAGCAGGCCAGTCAGCAGAAGACCGACGCCCGCCCACCGAAGTCGGGATGATGAGGAGCATGAGCGATCTGGTGCAGTTCATCCGAGACATACTCGACATGGAAGAGCGGACCGCGCGTATGGCCGCTGGCAAGTCGCCCCGGTGGTATGCAGGCTCAGCGAGCGATGAGCCCCGCAACTCTGATCGTGCATGCGTCGCGAACGGCGGCGACGAAGCGATCACCGGGGACACCGACGCAAGCTATGCCGACCACATCGTCTGGCATGATCCGGCTCGCGTGCTCGATCGCATCGCTAACGACCGGGCAGTCCTGGACGCCTACGCCGAGGTGGCCGACCTGGACACAGGCGAGTCGGAACCCGAGTTCGCGTACGGCCGCGCGGCCGGGCTCGGCATCGCCGTTCGCAGAATGGCCGCGCTCTACAGCAACCACCGGGACTACCGGACCGAGTGGGAGGCGAGCTGACGCACTGAGAGTTCACGCCGGGACCGCCCGGCCCGAGGCCCACCACGACCCCGTCGCGGTGGGCTTCGTCGTTCCCAGGCGAAATACCGGTCCCGGCCACTACGATCCGGCGCACAACACGCACGCGCCTTGGGGGGACCATGCGCCACGCCACCACCCTGCTCGCCGCCTGCCTGCTCGCTGTCGGGGCAGTCGGCTGCTCGAAGTCCGCCGACGAGAAAGCCAAGGACTGCGCCACCGCGCTCACCGAGCGGACCGGCGGCGATCCTGCGGACACGCCGACCATCAGCGAAGCCAAGGAGCGGGTACACGCGTTCGATACGGCACTCGCCGACATGGTCCGGTCCGGGTACGAGGGCGTGGCCAAGGACGCGTACGACACAGCGGAGAAGAAGACCACGGAGGGCGGGAAGGGCCGGCCGGAGGCGTGCGCGCCGCTCTCAGAGGACGACTACACGGTGCTGCTGATGGCCAAGTCGATCGATGGTCTGGGGTGGACGGACGAGGCCGGGCGGTTCGACAAGCTCAAGATGGTGGAAGGTCTGGGCGACTAGCGCTGCCGCCGCCGTCCGCCGCAGTCGCAGGCCCACCCGATCCGGTGGGCCTCACCCATACCCCTGACACCCGCGCACCGAACCCGCATCATGGCCCACACCCGATCCCTTGGGGGGACCATGGATACCCGCACCATCCCCGCCGCGATACTCCTCGCCGCGGCCGTGCTCACCGGGTGCAGCACCGAACCCGAGCAGACCGACCCGACGAAGCTCGACAACGCAGCCAAGCTCGCCTGCACCGACTTCGCCACCGACTACAAGGCAGCACAGACCCAGCAAGCGCGAGTCGACCTGGCGAACAAGGTCAACGAGTGGGCGCAAGACTCCCAGACGAACGGCATCGCGGACAACGCGACTGCGCTCGCCCGCGGTGCCGACGGCGGCCCCGGCGCGTGGCAGCTCGGCGCGGACGCCTTCGCCAAGGCATGCCTCGACGCCGGCTGGAAGGGCTGACCGCATATCCCTGACAGGCCCGACCGCGTTCACCCCCGTGACGGTCGGGCCCTCTCACGTGCACTGGACAAAGATCAGACTGTTAGCGCATACTCCCTGCCAGTGGCACACGTGTGCCCACAGCCGCTCCAGCCCCCGCCATCACGCGGGGGCTGTCTGCATTCCAGGCCCAGGGAGGTACGCATGGACACCACCTGGCTGAACGCCAAACAGGCCGCCGCCCACGCCACCCGAGCCCGCCGGCTCCTAAGCGCCGGTGCCGCAGAGGTCACCGAACGCACGATCCGGTCCTGGGTGAACCGCGGCCACCTCCAGGTCGCCGGACTCGACGACGACGGCCGCCAAGCCTTCCGCCTCGCCGACGTCGCCCGCGCCGAACTCGCCACCCGCAGGCGCGCCCTGCGCCTTGTCGGCATCGGCGCCCACTGACCACTCGGGGCGAGTGGAGGAGGGGAATGCCGCCCGGCCGTGCGGGGCCGGGCGGCAGATCAACGTCAGGAGGTAGGGCTCGGTGGTTCGTCGGCCTCGCCCCTCAGGCGGCGAATCTGCCGTCGGATCTCCTGCAAGTCCTCAGGGGTTTGGGCAGTCTCCACGCGTTCCTGGAGAGCGGCGATCCGGGTGTCGATGCTGGTCCTGTGCTGTGTCAGGCGGTCCCGGATGGTGTCGGAGTGCTCCAGATGGCGCCGCGCGATCCGAAACGTGGGGATGATGGAGATGGCCAACGGGAGATACGACACCGCTGCGAACCCCAGGACCAAAGCCCAGAAGCAGAAGTAGGCCCTCGCAGGTTGCGGCCCAGGCTGGCTACCCAACCAGCCGAGCGCGAAGACCTCTGCGGCGATCAAACAGCCCACCGTCACAGTCCAGATCACATGGGCGATCCGATTCAGCGTGTTGACAGCCGCAAGATTCGGCCGTGTCTGGCGGAAGCGCGTGGTCAAGTCCCGCAGTTCAGCCCACGTAGCGTCGTCGCCAAACGCCTCCAGCCGCCGCCGGTACTCAGCATCATGAGCCTCGCCCTCAGTGGCCGCAGCAGCGAACCGCTGGACGACCTGGTGTAGTTCCACAGCCCCGACCAACCAGATCACCGGCGCGACAGCTGCGACCGTCGTCGCGTATGCCTCACTCATCCTCATGACCCCGTATGTAGCAGGCGTTCCCCGGTCACGTCACAGCTTTGGAGGTGCGGGTGGCAGGCCGCGCAGACCTCACCTCGTACGCCTACCGCAAGCTGCGCGCCCGCATCCTGGCCGAGTCCGACGTCTGCCTCATGTGCGGCCACCCCGGCTCACAGGCCGTCGACCACATCCACGCCGTAAGCCGCGGCGGCGCAGAGCTGGACCCCGACAACCTCGCCCCCATCCACGGCGTCGACGGATGCCCGGTCTGCCTGCGCAAGTGCAACAACGACAAGGGCAACCGGCCACTCTCCGAGGTGCTCCGGCTGGTCACCTCACGCGACTGGTACGCCGGCCCCTGATGAGGAGGCACCCATGAGCTACCCCACGCCCAAGCAGCGCGAGCGCATGCAAGAAGCCAAGCCCGCCACCCCACCGGCCGGACCAGCCAGCGCATCAATCGCGAACCCAGGGCGCACAGCACGCCTCCACCTGAACGGCCCCCACGGCTCAGTCGAGGTAGACGGCCAGGACGTCAGCCACGCGACCGTCGGGCTGCGCCTGTCCGCCAGCGTCGACATGACCCCGCACCTGGTCCTCGAGCTGCGCCTCGACGAGGTCACCATGGACGGCCAAGCCCAGGTCATCGTCCCGGAAGGGACCGCGGCCGCACTGGTCACGCTGGGCTGGACGCCGCCCGGCGAGCAGCCCCCGGCCGGCTGGCTGGAGGCTGCCCTCCGCGCCCCCAGCTGCGCCACGCCGTCGAGGCTGAGGTCCGCCGCCTCGCCCGCGTTGACCAGGGATGGGCTCGCTCACTAGGCGTCTGACCTGCATTGATCCTCCCAATCTGGGAGTGATCTCGGTCTGGGCCGGGCTCCGGACGGCTCCGATCTTTGGGGAGATCGGCTTCCCAGCCCCGCGCCCACCTTTCCTTTTTCTCTCCCCGGGCCGGCCAGGCGGCCGCGATGATCGCGGACCGGCCCTCGCCGTATAGAGGAGGCGATGATGGCGGCTCGCCCCGTCGAGATTGGCGAGGCTGGCGGACGGGTGGCCTCCCAGGTCACCGCGCTCCGTCAGCGCCGAGGCTGGGACCAGCGCGCCCTCGCGCAGCGTGTGACGGACGCCGGCCGCCCGATGAGTCCCTCGGTGCTCGGCAAGGTGGAGACCGCTGCCCGGCGGGTTGACGTCGACGACCTGGTGGCGCTCGCCGCGGCGCTCGAGGTCTCCCCCGCCGTGCTGCTGGACGAGGACGAGCGCGATCCGTTCGCCGACGCCCACGAGGCCTCGCGCCGGGGCTCCGTGCGGGCGCGCGTCACGGAGGACATCGAGGCGCTCGGGGACCTCGAGGCCCTGGACGGGATGGCGCCGACTCTGGCCGCCGTTGCCGTACGCCTGGCTACCGAGATCGACGCCCCGGTCGCGCTCCCCGGCACGTCCCTCCACTCACTGGCCAAGGAGCTACGCGAGGTGCTCAAGGAGCTCCGGGCCCTGGCGCCGGAGGAGCCGCTGCATGACGACGAACTCGGAGACGACTTGGCGTCCCCCGACTGAGTTCGTCGAGCAGTGCCGTGAGCTGTACGGGCTGGAGTGTCCGCCGATGTGGGGCACTCCGCGCCGGCCGGAGTTCCCGACGCTCGGTGGCAAGGTCGCCCGCGTGATGACGGCGCTCGGCTTCACGCCGATGCCGTGGCAGCGGTACGTGTGGGACGTCGCGCTGGAGATCGATCCGGCCACCGGTGTGTTCGCCTACCGCAACGTGGGCCTCAGCGTCCCCCGGCAGCAGGGCAAGACCCAGGGCCTGCTCGCCGTGAAGGTTCACCGCGCGTCTGCCTACAAGCGGCAGCGCATCGTCTACGCGGCGCAGACCCGGAGCATGGCGCGGGAGCGGTGGGAGGACGAGTTCTGGGCCACGATCGAGGCGTCCCGGATCGCGCGCCGGTTCGTGGCCCGCAAGCAGAACGGCCACGAGGCGATCATCAGTCGGGCCACCCGCTCGCGCATCGGCATCACCTCGAACACAGAGAAGGCAGGCCACGGCCCGCCGTTGGACCTGGGCGTCATCGACGAGGCGTTCGCGCACGAGGATGACCGCCTCGAGCAGGCGTTCAGCCCGGCCATGCTGACCCGGCCCCTGGCGCAGCTGTGGTGGGCGTCCGCCGGCGGCACGGACAAGTCCGTGTTCCTGAACAAGAAGCGCACGGCTGGCCGGGAGTTGATCGAGCAGCTGTGGCGCACCGGGGTGCACGGCCGTACCGCGTACTTCGAGTGGTTCGCCCCGGAGGACATGCCGCGGGACGACCCGGCGACATGGTGGGCGACTCTGCCCGCGCTCGGCTACACGGTGACAGAGGAGACGATCCGCGCCGAGCTCGAGACGCTGGACCCGGCCGAGTTCGACCGGGCGTATCTGAACCGAACGCGGAAGCAGTCGCCGCCAGCGGACCCGAACGTGCCCAAGGCCAAGTGGCCCGGCCTGGCCGATCAGCTGTCCAAGCCCGTCGGCCCGATGGCGTTCGCGGTGGACGTATCGCAGGACCGCAGCCAGGCGACCATCGCCATGGCAGTGCGGCGGCTGGATGGCCGCGTGCACGTGGAGGTCATGGACCGGCGCCCCGGTACGGACTGGGTCGTGCCCGCCCTGACGCGGCTGCACAAGCTGTGGCAGCCGCTCGTGGTGGCGATCGCCTCGTCCGGTTCGCCGGCCGGGTCGCTCATCGACGACATCGTCGCCGCGGGCATCACGGTGCCCGAGGACAAGAGCAAGCCGCACCGCGGCCACCTGGCTGTGATGAGGACGAACGACCTCGTGGAGGCGTGCGGGCAGATGGCCGACGCCATGACGCAGGGCACAGCCGTGCACCTGGACCAGGTGCCGCTGACCGCCGCGGTGAACGGCGCGAGGTCACGACGAGTGGGAGACGCATGGACGCTGGACCGCACCGCCTCACTGCGCGACGTCGCCCCCTTCGTCGCCGTGATCGAGGCGCGGTGGGCGCTGCTCAACAAGGGGCCGCTCGTGGACGTCGACTACGACCCGGTGGCCAACGTCTGGTGAAGGCCGCGCGGACGTGGGCGGGCAAGGCCACGGAGCGCCTGGCCGTGCTCGCCGGCATGACGGCCCGGGTCCTGCCCGGCGTCGGCGGCGCGGCGCTGGTGTCGTACGGGCTGTGGCTGGCATGGCAGCCTCTCGGCTTCGTCACGGCGGGGGCCTTCCTACTGCTGCTGGATCGGAGGATGCCGTGAGCGTGTTCAGGCGGGGCCGTGCGGCTCGGGCACCCGAGCGTCGGAACTTCCCGGCGCTTCCGCTGGACCAGGTGCTGGCGCAGCTGAAGGGGAGCAGCGGCTACGCGCACGTCGACCTGTCGGCGGCGGAGTCCTCGCTGCAGTCGGTCGCCGTGTACGCGGCCACCGACCTGATCGCCTCCATCGTGAGCGAACTGCCGGCGGACGTGTTCCGCGGCAAGGGACCGGACCGAAAGGAGCTCGCGACTCCGTGGTGGTTGGAGGATCCGGACGGATCCGGATACGGCCGGGAGGACTGGGTCTACCGGTGCGTCATGTCGTGGCTGCTGCGGGGCAACGTGTACGGCGAGGAGCTGCAGCGCGCAACCGCCGGCTTCCTGCAGCAGGTGGAGCTCTTTCATCCGGACAAGGTGTCCGGATCGGTGGAGGACGGCGAGGTGCACTGGCTCGTCAACGGATCCACGATCCCCAGCGGCCAGTTCGTCCACCGCCGGGTGAACCCGGTCGCTGGCGTGGTGAAGGGCCTCTCCCCGATCCAGCTGGTGGCGTCCACCATCGGGCTGTCCCTGACGTCGACCAAGTTCGGGCTCCAGTGGTTCCAGGACGGCGCGCACCCGAACGCGCTGCTGGTCAACTCCGAGTCGAACCTCGACGAGGACCAGGCCGCCAAGGTGAAGCAGAAGTTCATGGCGGCGCTGCGCGGCACCCGGGAGCCGGTGGTGTTCGGCAAGGGCTGGGACTACAGGCCCCTGCAGATCGCACCCGAGGAGAGCCAGTTCCTGGAGACCCAGAAGTACAGCCAGGCGGAGTGCGCTCGGATCTTCGGCCCGGGCATCGCGGAGATCCTCGGCTACGGCTCCGGATCGATGACGTACTCGAACATCGTCGACCGGGACATCAGCCTGCTGAAGTACGCGGTGGGCAAGTGGGTCCGCCGCACCGAGAGGTTCCTGTCTCAGTTCCTGCCGCGGCCCCAGTACGTGAAGCTCAATCGGGACGCGCTGCTGGAGACGAACACCATGCAGCGGTACCTCGCGCACGCCTCGGCCCTCGGAAGCAACTGGGAAACGATCAACGAGGTGCGGGCGCTGGAGGACAGGCCCCCCGTCGCGTGGGGCGACGCACCGTTCACGCCCGGCCCGGCCGCGGGCGATACGGAACCGGCCGAGGACGATCCCGAGCAGGAGGAGTGACCATGACCGCGATCCGCGGACTTCGACTGATCCGTGGCGCCGTGATGGCGCCCCGGCTGGCCCGGGCCGACGGCGAGCCCGCCGACGAAGCGAACACCGACGACGAGGTCATGCCGGTCATGACCGTGGAGTTCTCCCGGTTCGACACCTGGTACGAGATCGACTCGTGGTGGGAGGGCCGGTTCCTCGAGCGCACCAAGCGCGGCGCGTTCAAGCGGACGATCAAGTCGCAGGGGCCGGCTGGGGTGAAGGTGCTGTTCAACCACGGCCGGGACATGCAGATCGACCAGAAGGTCCTCGGTGTGGCGAACGTCCTCGAGGAGCGGGAGTCGTCGCCGTACATGGAGGTCCCGCTGCTGGACACCTCGTACAACCGGGACCTCATCCCGGGTCTGCGCGCCGGCGCCTACGGCAGCTCGTTCATGTTCGAGGTCGTCCGGGACGAGTGGAACCACGATCCCGAGGCGTCTGACGACAACCCGGAGGGCATCCCCGAGCGGACCATCACCGAGGTGAAGCTGTTCGAGGCCGGGCCCGTCACGTGGCCGGCGAACCCGGACGCGACCGCCGGACTGCGGTCCGGCGTGGACTGGCTGATGGATGCCCTGTCCGAGCGAGACGACGACCAGCACAACGAGCTTGTACGCTCGTTCGCAGCATTCCGGGCTATGCACGGCCTCCGCACCCCGCTCGACGGCGGGCCCGCGGCTCCTGCAGACAAGCCCGAACCGCTGACCCCGGCACCCGGTGGCTCACCGGCCCGCCACGTCAACGGACTCTCCGCGGCGGCACGACGTCGTCGCATGACGGTTCTTGGCGTAAGGGAAGGGTGAGTCAGCGATGGCCCCGAAGAAGGACGACGAGACGCCGACGTTCGAGCGGTCGAAGGACCTCAAGGCGGCTGGCGAGCGAGTCAAGCAGATCCACGAGGACATGCTGGTCCTCGATCAGGAGGCCGAGGGCGGTGACCTCGACGAGTCCGCCCAGCGGTCATGGGACGACCTCGAGGGAGAGCTGAAGTTCCGCGAGCAGGAGGTCCGCGCGTTCGAGCGGACCGAGCGCCTGCGGCAGTCTCGGGAGCGGTGGAGCTCCACGCAGTTCTCCCCGCAGCAGGACCCGTTCAGCGAGGACCCGCGCACCCTCAGCGGGCGCGCCGTCTACGACCGGTCGATGGCCGTCGTGGACTCCTCGCAGGGCGGCCGGCACCTCGAGTCGGACCAGAAGGCGCACGTGCAGCGGCTGCTGCGGACCCAGACCGGCGACACCAACGGTGAGCTCATCGGCCGCCTGATGCTGGCGACCGAGAACCCGCACTACCGCAGCGCGTTCCAGAAGATCGCCGCGAGCCAGGCGCCGGTGTTCTCGCCGGAGGAGGCCCGCGCGATCGAGCAGGTCGGGCTCATCAAGCGTGCGATGTCCATCGGTGTCGACGCGTCGGGCGGTTTCGCCGTGCCGGTGCTCATCGACCCCACGATCATCCTCACGGCGCAGGGCAGCGAGAACGACATCCTCCGCCTGGCCCGCGTGGAGACAATCACCAACGACACGTGGCGCGGCCTGAGCAGCGCTGGTGTGTCGTGGTCGTTCAAGGCCGAGGCCGCCGCGGCCACGGACAACTCCCCGACGATCGCGCAGCCCGAGGTCGTGACCCGGCGCGCGGACGGCTTCATCCCGTTCTCGATCGAGATCGGGCAGGACTGGCCCGGGTTCGCCGAGCAGATGTCCAACCTGCTGGCCGAGGGCTACGACGAGCTGCTGGCGGAGAAGCTGACCACCGGCACCTCCGGCAGCAACGAGCCGAACGGTCTGGTCTCGTCCCTCGACGCCACGACCAACCCGGCCAACATCGAGCTCACGACCGCCGGCGTCGTCGGCGCCGTGGACATCTACGGGCTGTGGAACCAGCTGCCGCAGAAGTACCGGCGGCGCGGCACCACGGCGTGGCTGTCGTCCACGGACGTCCAGAACACCATCCGCCAGCTGGGCACCACGGACCCGAACTTCACCGTGGACATCACCCAGGAGGCGATCCCGCGGCTGTTCGGGCGCGAGTACCCGATGAACGACTTCATGCAGGACGACCCCGCCGGCACCGGCACCCAGCCGCTGCTCCTGGTCGGCGACTTCAAGGGCTACCTCGTGGCCCAGCGCGCCGGCATGACCGTCGAGTTCATCCCGCAGCTGTTCGACGTCACCAACAACAGGCCCACCGGCCAGCGCGGATGGTTCGCGTGGGCGCGCGTCGGCGCGGGCGTCATCAACCCCCACGCCTTCCGGCTGCTCGTCAACCGGTCTGCCTGACGCACATCCCCCTTCTCCGGGCCGCCACGCACCTCAGCCTGCGTGGCGGCCCGGGTCGCTCCTGGGCTGAGAGGAGAAGATCATGAAGTACAGCAACTGCTCCGGTGCCGTGCGCTGGTCCGGAGGTCTGACCGTGCTGTCCCCGGGCCAGTCCATCGCGGACGATCACCCGCTGGCGCTGGAGCGGCCGGACCTGTTCACGGCCGAGTCGCCGGAACCGGACATCAAGATGCCGGCCAAGCCGGGCCGCGGCGCCCCGGTCGTCGAGCGCGCCACCCGCGCGCCGGGCGAGCAGCGCGTCACGCCGCCCCGGGCGGCCAGCAAGCCGTCGTCCGGGCGGAAGCCGTCCGGCAGCAAGCCCCGCGGCAGCAAGACAGAGTCCGACGCCGCGGCGGCCGCGGAGCAGAGCGGCGACGGCACGGGGCAGGAGTCGTCTGGTGAGTGAGTCCAGCGCATCGGCCACCGGCGACGGCATGGTGCAGATGGCCTATCTGCACCCGCACACCGTCTCCCACTCGTGGCACGAGTCGGTCATGCGGCTGGCCGCGTACGACGCGGTCAACAACGGGCGGATCGTGGGCACTCAGGGCCCGTACATGATCTCGTGCAGCACGGGCGCCCTCGTCGAGTCGCGGAACCTTGCCGTACGGCGGTGGCTGGACGAGACGCCGCACGAATGGTTCTGGTTCATCGACACCGACATGGGGTTCGACGCCGACACCGTGGACCGCCTGGTCGCGGCCGCCGACCCGGCGGAGCGGCCGGTCGTCGGCGGCCTGTGCTTCGCCGCGCGGGAGATGGGCGCGGACGGCATGGGCGGGCGCCGCCTCAAGCCCGTTCCGACGCTCTACATGCCCGCCAGGGACCCGCACGGGCAGATCGGGTTCACGACCCGGTGGGAGTTCCCCGACAACGCCCTGGTGCAGGTCGCCGGCACGGGCGCGGCCTGCCTGCTCATCCACCGCACCGCGGCCGAGAAGCTGCGGGCCCAGCACGGCGACACCTGGTTCGACCCGGTGAAGTACCCCGACGGCCGGTGGGTGTCGGAGGACCTGTCGTTCTGCTGGCGCCTGTCGACGCTGCAGATCCCCCTGTTCGTCCACACCGGGGTGAAGACCACCCACCACAAGGAAGTGTGGATCGGCGCGGAGGACTACACCGTCCCGGTGGACGCCCCGGTGCCCACGCCCGCGCCTGAGCCACCGGCCGGAGCCGAGCCCGGTCCGCTGAAGGAGGTGGCCGATGCCTGACCTCCTCGTGATCGTCCCGTCCCGCGGCCGGCCGCACACCGTGCAGCAGATGGCCGAGGCCTTCCGGGACACGTGCACCGCGGAGACCGAGCTGCTGTTCGTCATCGATGACGACGATCCGGAGCGCGAGGCCTACCAGCTGGCCCGCGCGGCAGCCGAGGACGCGTACGGGGACGTGCGCCTGGCCGAGCAGCAGGCGCCGGGCACGATGGTGTCCGCGCTCAATCGCGGCGCTCAGAGCGCCGCGTACGGCCACGAGCCGCCCGCCGCGCTGGGGTTCATGGGCGACGACCACCGGCCCCGCACCAAGGGCTGGGACAAGGCATACCTCGAGGCCCTGCGGAGCCTGCCGGGCATCGTGTACGGCAACGACCTGATCCAGGGCGAGCGGCTGCCCACCCAGTGCGCCATGTCGACCGCCCTGGTGCGGCACCTGGGGTTCATGGCCCCGCCCGAGCTCACGCACCTGTACGTGGACAACTACTGGCTGGCGATCGGCCGCGATGCCGGGTGCATCAGCTACCTGCCGAACGTAGTCGTCGAGCACGTCCACCCGGTAGCCGGCAAGGCCGAGTGGGACGAGGGCTACCGCCGGGTCAACGCGCCGACGATGTACGCCGGCGACCGCCAGGCCTACAGCGAGTACATGGCCGCCCACCGCGCTCGTGACGTCCTCGCCGTGCGGAAAGCGGCCGCCGAGGCCGGCCGGTGACCCGCGTACGGCTCCGGCCGGCCTACAGCGAGGCCGAGCTGGCGCAGCTGTACCGCACCCCCCACGATCACCGACGCTGGCGGGACCACCACCTCCGTGTCGACGTCACCGTGCAGGTCGCCCGGTGGATGGCCGACGTCGGGGTGCGGGCCGCCGCGGACCTGTCGTGCGGGAACGGGGCGATCCTCAACCAGGTGCCGGCCGACCGGAAGCACTTCGGCGACCTCGCACCCGGCTACGAGCTGCACGGCCCGATCGAGAAGACCCTCGAAGAGCTCCCCGAGGTCGACCTGTTCGTGTGCTCCGAGACGCTCGAGCACGTCGACGACCCGGACCTGGTCCTGGCCCGGATCCGTAGCCGCTCCCGGATGCTCGTCCTGTCCACGCCGGTCGACGCGTGGCAGGACGCGAACCCCGAGCACTACTGGGCCTGGTCCCGCGACGACGTCGAGGCCATGCTCACCGGCGCCGGATGGCGCCTGCACGTCTACGCCACGGCCGACTTCCGCCCTGCCAGGCTGCCGTACTGCTTCGGAATCTGGGGGGTGCGATGAAGACCGCTCTCGTTACCGGCTCGGCCGGGTTCGTCGGCCGCCACATGGCCGCCGAACTCCGAACCCGGGGCTGGGAGATCTGCGCGGCCGACGTGGCCCAACCGTTCCCCGGGATCCCGATCAATGCGTTCGACGTCTTCCGCTACGAGGAACGCGTCTTCGACCTGGTGGTGCACTGCGCCGCGCGGGCTCCGCACCGGGCCGCGATCGACGGCGAGCCCATGAACCTCGCCTACAACCTGCAGCTGGACGCCGCGATGCTCGACTGGGCGGTCCGAACGGGGCAGCGGCGGGTGCTGTACCTGTCGAGCAGCGCCGCGTACCCGCTCGACCTACAGAGCGACTTCGCCACCGCGCGCGAGCTGCGCGAGGACGACATCTGCTGGGGCCAGCGGAACCTCGGGGCACCCGACGCCGCGTACGGGTGGACCAAGCTGACGGGCGAGAAGATGGCCGCCGCGGCCGCTGCCACGGGCCTGCCTGTGCACGTCGTGCGGCCGTTCTCCGGATACGGCGAGGATCAGGGCACCGACTGGCCCTTCGGGGCCTTCGTGGCCCGCGCGCAGCGCCGCGAGGACCCGTTCACCATCTGGGGCCCGGGCACGCAGGTACGCGACTGGATCCACATCGACGACGTCGTGGCCGGCGCCCTGGCCGTCGTCGACGCCGACGTTCGCGAGCCGATCAACCTGTGCACCGGCTGGGGCACGTCGATGCTCGAGCTCGCCACGATGGTGTGCGACGCGGTGGGCTACGAGCCCGAGTTCGCCACCCAGCCGGACGCGCCGACCGGTGTCGCCTACCGAGTGGGGGATCCGGACCGCTTCCACTCCATCTACAAGCCGCGGGTGCCCCTCGAGGAGGGCGTGGCGCGGGCTGTGCGGGAGGTCGCGGCACTATGAGCGAGCCGCAGAACTACGCCACGCTGGCAGACCTGAAGGCCCGCCTCAAGATCGCTGATGAAGTTCGGGACGAGCTCCTCGAGCAGGCCCTCACGTCAGCGTCCCGGAGTATCGACAAGCTCACCGGCCGGCGCTTCTGGCTGGACGCGGCCGCCGAGCCGCGCACCATCAGCCCCCTTCGGCGGACCGTGGTGGACGAGGACGGCTCACACCTCCTCATCAAGGACCTGGGGAGCCTCGACGACCTGGTGGTGGAGGTCGGCCGGGGCTCCGCGTGGAGCGACGTCACCGAGTGGGTGGAGCCCGAGCCGACCGAGGCACTCGACGAGCAGCAGCCGGTCACCTCGCTGCTGCTCGTCAGCGGCGCCTGGCCGCGCGGCGGCGGGATGCGCGTCCGCGTCACGGGCAAGTGGGGGTGGCCCGAGGTGCCCGACGTCGTCACCGAGGCCACGCTCCTGCAGGCCAACCGCCTGTTCAAGCGCAAGGACAGCCCCGAGGGCGTCCTCGGCAGTGCCGAGTGGGGCGTGATCCGGGTGTCCAGAGTCGACCCGGACGTGCACAGCCTCGTGCAGCACCTGGTGCTGCCCGGCATCGCGTGAGGAGGCGGCATGCAGATCTCACAGGTACGCGAGGCGATCGCCACGGCGGCCAGTGACGTCGTCCTCCCCGCCGCCCACAAGTCGGCGCTCACGTGCACCGGGTACACCCCGGACGCCGTGACGGAGCCGCACTTCTTCGTGGGCGAGTACGAGCAGGAGTTCGACAAGGCCTACAACCGCGGGCTGGACGTCCTCGAGTTCACCTGCCGGGTGCTGGTCGGCCGGGCCGACGACAAGACCGCCCAGGAGCTCCTCGACGGCATGCTGTCCGGCTCCGGTCCGGCCTCCCTCAAGCAGGCCATCGAGGCCGCCCGCGGAGCTCCTGGCGAGCTCGCGCTGGGCGGCCTGGCGCACGACCTGCATGTGACCCGCGTGCAGGGCTACCGCTGGTACGAGCACCAGGGCACGCAGTACGTCGGTGCGGAGCTCGTCATCAAGGTCATCGGATCAGGGAGCAGCTGATGGGCAAGTTCATCCTCACCGACGTGCGGCTGTTCACCGCGGGCGCGGATCTGACGGGCCGATCCAACAAGGTCGAGATCACGTCCGAGGTGGAGGACAAGGACGCCACCAACTACGGGTCGCAGGGCTGGAAGGAAGTCCTCGGTGGCCTGGCCTCGAGCGACATCGCTGGCGAGGGCCAGTGGGAAGCCGGCGACCCGGGCAAGGTCGACAACGTCTCGTGGGCCGAGCTCGGAGCCGTCGGCCCGTGGACCATCGGCCCGGACGGAGCCGCCGTCGGCGACCTGACGTACTTCACCCGGGCGCTGCGCGCCGACTACAAGCTGGGCGACGCGGTCGGCGAGATCGCCCCGTGGACCGGGTCGGCCAAGGGCTCGTGGCCGCTGGTGCGGGGTGTGTTCGAGCACGCCCCGGGCACCGCCAGGACGTCGTCGGGCGACAGCGCCGGCGTCGAACTGGGCTCGGTCGCGGCAGGGCAGAGCCTGTACGCGGCGCTGCACGTCCTCTCGGTCAGCGGCACGAGCTCGCCGACGATCACCGTAGAGGTGGAGTCGGATGTGGACGGCAACTTCTCCTCTCCTGCCACTCAGCTGTCCTTCACCGCGGCGACCGCGGCCGGCGGACAGATCCTGCGCACTGGCGGATCGCCCGTCGCAGACACCTGGTACCGGGCGTCCTGGACCATCTCCGGCTCCACGCCCTCGTTCATGTTCGCCCTCGCACTGGGAATTAGGTGATCACTCATGGCCATGATGGTGCTGCTCGCAGCTCACCTCGAGCTGAACAGCAACAACCTCAACGACCGGACCCGCAAGGTGGAGCTCACGGTGGAGGTGGAGGACAAGGACGTCACCACCTACGCCTCGCAGGGCTGGAAGGAAGTCCTCGGTGGGCTCAAGTCCGGCGAGCTCGGCATCGAGTTCCTGCAGGACGTCGCCGCGACCGAGATCGACTCGATCATGTGGCCGCTCCTCGGGCAGGTCGTCCCCTTCACGGCGAAGCTCAACCAGGGCACCACCACCACTTCCAACCCGGCGTACTCGGGCAACGTGCTCATCAAGGGCTGGAACCCGATCGAGGGCTCCGTGGGCGACGAGGCCTCCGTGTCCGTCAGCTACCCGACGTCGGGGGCCGTGTCCCGGGCGACCAGCTGATGCCCGGGCAGCCGCCGTTCGAGATCCGCGTGGAGACCCACGAGGGACTCATGTCCCTCACCCGGGCGCTCCGCGCGGAGGAGGACGGTAAGGAGCTCCGCAAGGAGCTCGCGCGGAACATGCGCGAGGCGCTCAAGCCCGCGGCCGCGGAGGCCAAGAGCGCCATCATGGCCATGTCCTCGGCCGGCCTTGGCACCGCGCCCGCGCTCCGGTCATCGATCGCCCGGAAGATCCGGCCCGAGGTGAAGCTGGGCGGCCGCTGGACCGGCGCCCGCGTGAAGGCCTTCAAGACCAAGAACGTCCGGCGCTTCCCGAACGCCCCCAAGCGCACCAACCGCCCGCGCGGTTGGCGGCACCTGGTGTACGGGCGGGCCGACTCGTGGGTCACCCAGTACGGCCGCAACCACTGGTTCGACAACTCCATGGACGGCATCGCGGCCAACGCCAGGGCGGCCGTGGTCGACGCCATGGAGTCGATGGCCCGGCGGATCGCCGCCCGGGCCCGATAGGGAGACCGATGTACCTGATCTACCAGCCCGAGGGGCAGGAGCCGTCTCGCTGGAAGTACAACCCGCGCCGTGGGCTGCTGTCCGTGGAGCGCGAGGACATCGAGCGCCGCACCGGCAAGGACTACGCCGAGTTCACGCAGGCCGTCCTCAAGGGCAACAGCCTGTGCCGCCGCGCGCTGCTGTTCGTCTTCCTGCGCCGGCAGCACCCGAAGCTGCGGTGGGAGGACGTGGACTTCGAGTGGGACGAGCTCAAGCTCGAGTACTCGAAGCAGGAGTGGGAGCGGATGCGCGACGACGCCAAGGAGAACCTCCACGGCGACCAGCTGGCGGCCGCGCTGGCCACCTTCGAGAAGCACATCGCCGACGCCATCGACGACGACGAGGAGGCGGGAAAAGCCCAGCTGCCAGTCGCCGACTAGCGCAGCTGGGCAACGCTGCGCATCTGCTCGGGATCCTGGCCCGCGACTGGGACACCTTCACCGTCCAGGAGACCGACGCCTACCTGGACTGGCTCGACGACTACAAGCGGCAGATGGACGAGGCCGAAGCCAAGATGAAGAGGAGTTGAGCGACGGTGTCGGACACCTCTCTCGTGTTCAACCTCGTGGCCCGAGACCGGGCGTCCGGAGAGGTGGGCCAGTTCGCGGAACGACTCAACACCGCCGCGGCGACCGCCGGCGCCGGGTTCGCCGCCGCGCTCGGGGTCGGCATCATGGCCAACCTCGACGCGGAGGCCGCGGGGGACAAGCTGGCCGCGCAGCTGGGCGTCGGCCCGGCGGAGGCCGCTGAGCTGTCCGAGGTCGCAGCCAGCGTGTACGAGAACGCGTGGGGCGACTCAATCCAGACGGTCAACGAGGCGATCCGCGGCGTCTACAAGAACATCGGCGACGTCAGCCAGGCAGAGGGCGGCCTGGAGGGGATCACGACCAAGGCTCTGGCGATCGCCGAGACCTTCGATCAGGACCTGAACATGGCGACTGCCGCGGCTGGCCAGCTCATGCGTACTGGCCTGGCGGACTCGGCAGACGAGGCGTTCGACATCATCACCGTCGGGCTGCAGGGATCGGCGGATAAGGCTGGCGATCTGCTGGAGACCTTCAACGAGTACAGCATTCAGTTCAAGCGTGTGGGCCTTGATGGGCAGACCGCGGTCGGCTTGATTTCCCAGGCCATGAAGGCCGGTGCCCGGGACAGCGACCAGGTTGCCGACGCTCTCGGCCAGTTCGGTGAGCGCGCCCTTGCTGGTGGTACAGCCGTGGACGACGCGTTCAAGTCGATCGGTCTCAACTCCCAGACCATGGCCAAGCTGCTCAACAAGGGCGGTGCCTCCGCAGAGCAAGCCCTGCAGATGACCATGGATGCCTTGAGGGGGACGTCCTCGGAGCAGGTCAAGCTCAACGCCGCGGCCGCCTTGTTCGGCGACCCAGGCAACGTGATGGGGCAATCGCTGTTCGCCCTCGATCCGGCGACTGCAGCCGCTTCAGCCGGCATGGACAAGGCGGCAGGGGCAGCCAACCGGATGGCGGCGGCTGTAGGCGACAATCCCCAGGCAGCCCTCGAGTCCTTCAAACGGAAGCTGATCGGTGACCTGGGCGAGGCAGCCGGCACGTTCGTCCAGTTCGCCATGCGCAACCAGGCCGTGATGGAGCCGCTCGCCTACACCCTTGCGGGGCTGGCGGCGCTGGTGCTCACCGTGAAGGCCGCGATGATCACCTACTCGGCTGTCTCCACGGTCGTGTCGGCTGCGCATGCCGTCATGTCCGCCTCGGCGTGGACCGTGATCGGCAACTGGAGCCGGATGATGGCCATCGGGCTCATGGCGTACGTACGGATCGCCGCCGGCGCGGTAGCGTCCGCAGCCACGACCGCCGCGGCGTGGGTGGGTTCCGCGCTGGTCTCGATCGGCACGTGGGTCGCGGCCGTCGTCCGGGCCAGTCTCACGGCCGTGGCGCAGTTCGCCATCATGGCCGCGCGCGCCATCGCGTGGGCCGTGACGATGGCTGCACAGTGGCTGATCGCCATGGGCCCCGTCGGCTGGGTCATCGCCCTCATCGTCGGCCTGGTCGCCCTGATCATCGCGAACTGGGACAAGGTCAAGAAGTGGACCGGCGCCGCCTGGGACTGGGTCTGGGCCAAGATCAAGGCAGTCGGCTCCATGATCCTCCGGTTCATCACGGGCATGCCGATCGTGTCGTTCTTCCTGCGGCACTGGGACCGCATCAAGTCCGGCGTGGTGAGCAAGGCACTCGGCCTGATCAGCTACGTGCGCAGCCTCCCAAGCAAGATCATGTCTGCCGTCGGCAACCTCGGCAGCCTGCTCTACAGCAAGGGCGCGGACGTCGTCCGCGGCCTCTGGAACGGGATCAAGAGCATGGGCGGCTGGCTGAGGAGCGCGTTGATCGGATTCGCGAAAGGCATGATCCCGGGGCCGATCGCCAAGGCACTCGGCATCGCGTCACCTTCCAAGGTGCTGGCCGCCGAGGTCGGCCACTGGATCCCGCCCGGCATCGCCCAGGGCGCCGTCGATAACAGAGCCGTCCTGGACAAGACCATGACGGACCTTGTCCAAGCACCTTCCGCGGCGGCCGCCATGGCAGCCGGCCACCAGATGGCGCCCACCGCCGCACCACTGAGCCGGACCGGCGGGCCCGGCGGGCTCGTGCTCGTCCGGTTCGACTTCACCGGCGCGGACGGCGCGATGAAGACCGCCATCCAGAAGATCGTTCGAGTCGACGGCCGCGGCAACGTACAGGTGGCCTTCGGCCAGTAGAGAAGGGGGCCGCCGTGACATTCCCAGTCGACGTCCTGGACGTGCGCACCGAGCTGCTGATCGGCGTGGTGTGGACAGACATCACCGATGACGTCTACACCCGCTCGCCGATCACCATCGAGCGCGGCCGCAAGGACGAGGGCACGCGCACGGACCCGACCAAGGTGTCCCTGCAGCTGAACAACAGGCTGGGCAAGTACAGCCCGCGTAACCCGCTGTCCCCGTACTACGGGCTGATCGGCCGCAACACCCCGATCAGGATCAGCGTGCCCGGGCCCGAGTCGTACCTGTCACTGTCCGGCGAGGCGGCCGACCTCATCGCCACCCCGGACAACGCAGCGCTGGACATCACCGGCGACATCGACATCCGAGTGGAGGCAACGGCCGACTGGTACGTGGCCCGCAGCCAGTCACTGATCGGCAAGTGGTCGACGACCGACGGGCAGAGGTCCTACGTCCTCCGCGTCTTCAACGGGTCTCTGATCTTCAACTGGACAACGGCCGGTACAGACGCCTCAGCGTTGTTCCACATGGCCACCATCCCCGGCGGCCTGCGCCGCGCAGCGTTCCGAGTGACGCTGGACGTGAACAACGGGTCGGGAGGCAGGACGTCCACCCTGTACTGGGCCGAGTCGCTCGACGGCCCGTGGACGACGCTGTCGACAGTGACGACAGCCGGCACGACGTCCATCTTCAGCAGCACCACCGCGCTGCAGATCGCTCCCGGCATCCCGACTACCAGCCCCGTACGGACACCGATCCGCGGCCGCGTCCACCGGGCCGAGATCCGCTCGGGGATCGACGGCAGCGCCGTCGCCAACCCGGACTTCCGCAGCCTGCCCGAAGGCACCACCTCGTTCGCCGATCCCGCGGGCCGCACGTGGACACTGGCCGGCGCAGCGGAGATCACCGACCGCGAGTACCGGGCCCACGCCGAGGTGTCGTCGTGGCCGGCCCGCTGGGACGTGTCCGGCGAGGACGTGTACGTGCCGATCGAGGCCGCCGGGATCCAACGGCGCATGGGCCAGGGCAAGAAGCCCTTGGCGTCGACGCTGCGCCGCCGCATCCCCTCCGGCGGGCCGCTCGCCTACTGGCCCTTGGAGGAGGGCAAGGACGCCACCCAGGCCTACAGCACGCTGCCTGGTGTCGCCCCGCTCAACCTCAGCGGCCTGGACTTCGAGGCCAACGACACCCTGGCCGGTTCCTCGGCCCTGCCGGCACTGAGAAACCCGGCCCGGATCCGGGGCACGATCCCCCGCAGCACGGCGTCGGGATGGCAGGTCGAGTTCGTGTACAAGCTGGACACCATGCCCGGCTCCCAGACCGAGATCATGCGCGTCACCGTGGCCGGCTCCACGATGCGCACCGCGATCGTGTACGCCAGCACCGCGGGCATCCGGATCGAGGCCCGCGACACCTCCGGTGACGTCCTCGCGTTCTTCCTGTTCAACAACGCGACCGCGCTCGCCGACTTCGTCGGCGTGTGGAACCGGCTGGCCTTGTTCGTCTCCGACGCCGGAGGCGGGCAGACGAACCTGTGCGCGAACTGGCGGGACATCACCAACAGCGGCGGAACGTGGACCGCGGCGACCATCTACACCGGCGTGCCCGGCGCGGCGGTTGGCGTGGCCGCGGACTGGGCTGCCGCCACCGAGGGCATGGCCATCGGGCACCTGGCTGCCTTCGACGTCGCCGGCAGCGGCACCTCGCCCGGCGTCACCATCTACGAAGGCGCCGACGATGGATTCGCCGGCGAGACGGCGCTCGGCCGCCTGGACCGCCTCGCGCGGGAAGAGCCCGGCGCCCTGGACCTGGTGTGGGTGGACGGCGACGTCACCCGCTCCAGCGAGCTCATGGGCCCGCAGCGCCCGGCACCGCTCATGGACCTTCTGGAGGAGGTACCGGCGAGCGACGGCGGGATCCTCTACGAGCACCGCGAGCGCCTGGGCCTGGTGTACCGGGACCGGTCCAGTCTGGAGAATCAGGCGGTGGCCCTGGCTCTGGACTACGAGGCGCCGGGAGAGGTCGGGCCGCCACTGGAGCCTGTCGAGGACGACCAGAGGCTGCGGAACGACGTCACCGTGAAGCGGGACGGTGGGAGCGAGGGACGGGCGGTCCTCGAGGAAGGCCCCATGTCGGTCTTGCCCCCGGAGGACGGAGGCGTCGGGCCGTACGAGGAGTCTGTGACCCTGTCCCTGGCCCTCGACGCACAGACGCAGCAGATCGCGGGCTGGAGGATGGCGCTCGGCACGTGGGACGAGGCCCGGTACCCGACCGTGCACGTGATGCTGCATGCTGCGCCGCACCTCATCCCCGACGCGCTGTTGATGGACCTCGGTGACCGGCTCACCATCGACAACCCGCCGGCGTGGCTGCCGCCGGACACCATCGACCAGCTGGTCCAGGGCTACACCGAGGTCCTGGACCAGTACACGTGGGACCTCTGGTTCAACTGCGCCCCGGCTGGCCCGTGGACGGTGGGCGTCCTGGAGGACGACGCCCTCGGCCGGCTGGACACGGACGGCTCGGAGCTGACGGTGGCCGTCGACTCCGACGACACCTCATGGTCGGTGCTGTCCAACGACTGCCCACGCTGGATCACTACGGCCGACTTCGCGAGCGACTTCCCGTTCGACGTGCGGGCGGGCGGGGAGGTGGTCACGGTCTCTGCGTGCGCGTCCAGCGTCTCCGACACGTTCACGCGCTCGGTGACGGATGGCTGGGGCAGCGCGACGAGCGGCCAGGCGTGGACGAACGCCGGCGGCACTGCCGCGAACTTCGACGTCACCGGATCGGCGGGAACGCACACCATGACGTCGACGAACGTGTCCCGCCGCTCGTCGGTCCCCGCCACGAGCCCGGACTTCGACATGGTCGTGGACCTCACGACGAACGACCTCGCGTCCGGCGGCAGCCAGTTCGCCGGGCTGATGGCGCGCGCAGTCGACTCCGACAACCTGTACATGGCCAGGCTGGAGCTCACGACCGCGGCCGCCGTGATCCTCACCATCCGCAAGCGGGTGGCCGCCGCAGAGGCCACGGTCGGAAGCAGCTTCACCACCGCGCTGACGCACGTAGCCGGCACGTACTTCCGGCTGCGGTTCCAGGGCTTCGGCTCGACACTGCGGGCCCGCGCGTGGCTGGCCTCCGGGACAGAGCCGGACTACTGGCAGGTAGTCGCCACCGATACCGACCTGGCAGCGGCCGGGACGCTCGGTATGCGCTCGATCCTGGCGTCCACGAACACCGACACCAACCCGATCGTCTCCTACGACAACTTCGCCGTGCTCAACCCGCAGACGCTGACGATCAGCCAGCGCTCCGTGAACGGCATCAGCAAGTCCCACGCCCTCGGCACGGCCCTGGCCCTCGCCAATCCTCTGCGCCTGGCGCTCTGACCGAGAGGAGACCCGATGCCGTTCTTCGCCGGACAGACGCTGACCGCGGGGCAGATGGAGCGCGTCCAACCCCGGTTCTTCGAGGGCGCCGCGAGCGGCGCTCTGGCCGTGTCGACGACCACGTACGCCGATATCCCGGGCGCGACGGTCACGTTCGACACAGCCGCCGCCAACGCCAAGTTCAAAGCGGAGGCGATCTTCGACGCGGTCGTGTCCACCACGTCCGGCACCAACCTCATGGTCGGCCGGCTCGTGGTCGACGGCACCCCCGACGCCGGCGGCCTGGCCGTGTACGCCATGGACACCGCCGACCGGGCCACGATCGCCCAGCAGTGGACCGGCACCCTGGCGTCCGCCGGCTCCCACACCTTGAAGTTGCAGGGGGCGTGCACAGCCGGCGGCTCCGGCAACGGCTCCTTCCTGCAGTCCGACACGAAGCTGATCGTGACGATCAACGAAGTCGCCTGACCTGCCCCCACCCCGAGTGCCCCGCGCCGTAGGGCCGGGGCCTTCCCCATGTCTGGAGGCCTCATGGCCTGGTGTCCATTCGCCACCAAGATGGAGCTGCAACCCGAGTCGGACAGCCAGCCCGCGATCCGGCCGACGCAGCTCATCATGCACAGCCTCGCCGCCCCCTGGACGGCCCGCAGGACCTACGAGTTCTGGCGCGACAGCTCAAGCTTGGAGAGTCACTTCGGGCTCGGCTTCGAGGGCGACCTCGGCCAGTACATCGGCACCGAGACCCGGGCTGATGCGAACGCCGGCGCCAACCGCCGCCCGGACGGGACCGGCGCGGTGAGCGTAGAGACCGCGTCGGACCTGCAGCACTCCGGCCCATGGACGGACGAGCAGATCGAGCAGCTGATCGCCCTGGGCGTGTGGATGCACCAGCGCCACGGTGTCCCGCTGCGGATCTGCCGCAGCCACGACGACCCCGGGTTCGGCTATCACAGCATGTTCCCGCAGTGGTCGACGGGAGGAACCGCGTGCCCGGGCGCCGCGCGTATCCGGCAGTTCAAGACCCTGGTGTTTCCCGGCATCGTCGCCCGGGCCACCAGCCAGCCCGCCCCCGAGGCGCCGGCACCGGCGCCGGCCAAGGAGATCGAGGAGGACGGCGACATGCCGCAGCTGCTCAATGAGGCCAACAGCAAGGACGTCGCGATCGGCGCCGAATGGACCGGCCTGGCGTTCATCGACGCGGTCGTCCACTCCGGGCCCCGGCGCCACTCCACGCTGGTGCATCTGCTGTTCGAGGAGGACGTCCCGCCGGGCACCGTCGTGGAGGGCCGGTTCTACCTGACCGACACCGCAGGGAAGAACCCCTCCGCGTACCTCCCGGTGAGCCACCCGGGCGGCGGCGGCCACCAGTTCCTGTGCGTCGCCGACGTCCCCGAGGGCCGACACCTCCGGTTCGAGGTGCGCGCGGTCACCCCCGACGGCGCCCCAGTGCAGTTGCTGCACCGCGTCGTCTCTGGCCCCTACTGGGCAATCTGAGAGAGGACCACTTATCCCATGAACCTCAACCTTCTGGCGTCCCTGCTGCGGACCGTCGTTCCGGTCCTGGCCGGAGCGATACTCACGCTCACGGGAGCCCTCGGCATACCGGTGGACTCGGCCCAGGTGGCCGTCATCGTGACGGCAGCCCTCACCGCCGCCTACTACCTCGTCTTCCGACTGGCCGAGCAGGCCACCGCCCGTCTGCGGTGGGAGCGGCTCCGTCGCATCGCGGGTGTGCTGCTCGGATGGGCCCGGCCGCCGCAGTACAAGGAACCGCCTCCGGCCGGCACTGTGCAGGTGCCCCGCCTCGGTAGCAGCCGGTGACGCCGCCGGAGACGACGCAGATCGCATTGGAGCTGGCCGAACTGCGCCGCACGATGGAAGTCGGGTTTGCCGAGCAGCGCGGACAGCTTGCCCTCCTCGTACAGCGCGGCGACCAGACGGACCAGAAACTCGCCGACCACGAGGCGCGCCTGGACAGCCTGGAGAAGGCCCGTTGGCCGCTACCGTCGCTTGCTGCTCTGGTGAGTCTCAGCGCGCTCGGCGCCACCCTGTACCAGCTCGCTGCCCGCTGAAACGGCCGTGCCCCTCTCGCGCCACGTGCGCGGGAGGGGGCCCTTTCGTGTTTCTAGATCATCGGTCTACGGTGCGAGTCCGGCGGCGCGCCGGCCGACGAGAGGGGAACCCCATGTCTCGCACCATCCGCATGCTCGGCACCAACTCGAAGACGGGCGAGTGCCCGACGCTATACGAGGACGTCGAGACCGGAGAGATCCTCGTCCAGGGCTACACCGTCACCGACCCGGACGTCCTCGCGCAGATGGCGAACGTCCTCCCCGGGGAGTCCCTCGTCGTCATCGACCGCGCTCTCCTCGTCAACTTCGCCCCGAAGGAGTAGCGGTGGAGTTCGTCCCCGCGCGCGGCATCCTCGACTTCTTCCGCACCGGCTTCGAGCACACAGCCTGGCGGCTGGAGACCCGCGAGGCGTACGCGGCCGACCAAGAGACCAAGGAGTACCAGCGATTCCTCGAGGGAATCGTCCCGCCGCCGGATGAGAGCGGGCCCTGGTTCGTCAACGCCCACGAGCAGACGGCCGCGGGCAAGAGGATCGAGCGCGTGCGCCTGGTCGACGAGCCCGCCACGGACAACCAGCGGTACCTCCTCGCGACCACCCCGGACAACCTCGCCGCGGGCGAGGACATCCGATACCTGCGCCGCTCCCGCGCGCTCGAGCTGGAGCTGCCGGACTTCGACTTCTGGCTGTTCGACTCCCGGGTCCTGGCCCGCTTCAACTGGGAGGATGCCGAGCGGCGCATGGAGCTGACGACCGACCCGGAGCAGGTGGTGAAGGCGTGCCAGGCCCGTGACGCTGCCTGGCACTACGCGACCAAGTACGAGGAGTTCAAGGCACAGGTACCGTCGCCTGTGTGACGACCGACTTCCAGCAGGGCCGGCGCTCCCTCGGTGTGAGGCTGCGCGAGCTGCGCACCGGGGCCGGGCTCACGGTCCGGGCCATGGCCGCCGCGTGCGACTGGGCCCCATCGAAGATCTCGAAACTGGAGAACGGGAAACAGACCGCGACCCACGCAGATCTGGAGGCGTGGGCGCAGGCTGTTGGTCAGCCCAACGTTGCGGCTGAGCTGAAAGGGCGCCTGGCCGGGCTGGAATCGACGTACCGTTCGTGGCGTCGGCAGCTGGCCGGTGGCCATCGCGCAGTGCAGGACGCGCTTGGGGCTCAGCACGGGAGGACCAGAGTGTTCCGCGGCTTCACGGGCTCGGTGGTGCCCGGGGTGTTCCAGACCGCGGAGTACGCGCGCAGCGTCCTGTCCCGGTACGCGCAACTGCACGGCGCGACTCGCGACATCGAGGCGGGCGTGGCCTCCCGGATCCGCCGCCAAGAGGGTCTCTACGACCCGTCGAAGCGATACCACGTCCTGCTGCACGAGTCCGCGCTGCACACCCGCATCTGCCCGCCGGCCGTCCTCGCGGACCAACTGGACCGGCTGATGTCCATCAACGGCCTATCGACCGTGGAACTCGGCGTCATCCCACTCGGCGCCGAGGTGCGCGTGGCTGCCGGTGACGACTTCTGGATCCATGACGACCGGCTCGTCATCGCCGAGTCGTGGCACGCCGAGATGTGGCTGGACTCGCCCGAGGACGTCACGCTGTACCGGACGGTGTGGGACGCCCTCGCCGCCGGCGCCGTGGAGGGCCGCGGCGCGCACCGCCTCATCAGCCGCGCGCGGGGCGCCCTCGAGCCTCGCTGAGCAACACGGAGCAACACCGGCCGCCCGCTGAGAAACACCGAGAAACACGCCGGATCTGGAGAAACACTCGGGCCTACCGTCCTGGTCATGGATACGGGAATCCAGCCGGCCGCGGGCGAACACGCGGGTACGCACGACTACTGCCACTGGCACAAAGGGCCCTCCGGAACGGCGCGTCTGGTCAATATCGTCGAGCGCCAGTCCGGGCCACCAGTACCGCTGTACGCGTGCGCGCCCTGCCGAGACCAGCGTCGGATCCCTACGCGGCTGGAAGCGTCGTGAAGACGGCGCCGTACACCACGCCGGACCGCACGGTGATCCCTTGCTACTGCTGGGTCCGGAAGCCCGGCACCTGGGACCGGTGCACCGAGCGCCCTGGCCACGACAGCGACCACTGCGATTGGGCGTCCGGGCAGTCCTGGCCCAACCGCGGGCCGGAGCCGCAGTGAGCACGGCCGGTGTCGTGCGTATCGCTGCTGGGATGCCCTGCCGGGAGCGACCGGTACCGACCGCGCAGGCGCTCACCACGGAGCAGTACGCCGGCCGCGCGTGCTGCTCCTGCGGCAAGCGGCTGACCACCGGCGCCGTGCACCGCGGCTTCGCCCGCGGCCGTCAGGGCGCCCACGTCCTGGACGTCGAGGTGTGGTCCTGCCCATGAACCCGCCGTGCCCGGCCAGTGCCCCGGGTACGGCGAAGCGGCGCGTCCGATGGCGAGCTGGACAGGGCGCCCGCTGCCGCGGCTCCGGTCGGCCCGACAGGATTCCCGTCCCGGGCCGACCGGGGCCCTTGGCCTCATCGTTGACCGAGCAGAGAGGCGAGCACGTGAGCATTGCGTTACTGGAGCCCGACCTGCTGAGGGAGACCGTGTGCCAGGGGTGCTGGCTGCGCCCGGCCGTGACGAAGGGGCTGGCGACCGGACTCGCCCGCTGCGGGGCGTGCGCCGATGCCAACGTCCCGGCGAGGGTGGATCTGTTTCCGCCGCTCGGGGTGTACCGGCTGACCGGGCGGGCCGTGGGCCCGAAGGGGCCTGTGCGCTGGACCGCGGCCGGGCAGATCGAGCCAGTTCACGCCGAGAGACACCGAGGTCCGGGCGCGCCGCAGAGCCCTCCCGACCCGGGGCCGCCGCTGCCGTCCCCTGCTCCTACCCCGACGCCTGGCCGGCCGCCGGTCTAGGCACCTTCCCCACACCTCATGTACGGCCCTCGTGGAACCACCTCCCCCGGGCGGACCGCGAGGTGCCCGCGGCGCCCCCGCTTCGGCGGGGGCGCCGCTGTGTCGCCGACACATTGCGGTCAAGGCGTTTGCTACTCACTGACGGGCGTTGCTCGGCGATCTCCGCGAGGTCGTGTTCCCGCGGGAACTCCGACGGGAACTGAGCCGCATTCAGTGGCGCTCACTGGTATCAAACGGTCCCGATTTCGCCCGTTTTCACGGATCGCCGCAGGTCAAGAATGGGTAACAAAACTGGTTCGAGTCCCGTCACTCACCCTGAACGATCAAGGCCCGGTCTGCGGAAGCAGACCGGGCCTTGATCGTGTCTGAACTCTTGGGAGCATTGCGGAAACAACGAGGTGGCCCAGCGGGCGTACGGTCCCTCCACGGCAAGGATCGCGGATCGCCCCGAGAAGAGCGGCGACAGCACCTCGTACCGCCGCGCCGTCTCCTCCAGGCGGGCCCAGGCCGCGCCCACAGGGCACGGACCTCCTCGTCGATCGCTGCCGCGGAGCGCGCGGAACCGGACGGTTCGCGTTTGCGGTGCATAGGGAAGGGCTATCGGCCCGGTACGACAGATCCCTCAGACCGGCTCGGCTTCGTGGGCCGCAGCGATCGCGTTGATCCGCTTGGCCAGGTCGAAGTCCTTGAGCGTCAGCTTGTGCCCGACGTCATGCGTAGTGATCGTGAAGCGCACGTGATCCCACCGCAGGTCGATGTCCGCGTGATGGCTGATCAACCGCTCCACATCGGCGACGTGAACGATCATCGCGACGCCGCCGTGGTACCGGATCCGGAAGGCGCCCGTGATCGAATCACCGACCCGCCGCCACGTCGGGACGTCTTCCAGGTACGTCGCGATCTCGACCTCGCCCAGAACCGCAGCGTCCTCTTCAACCTCAGCCAGCGAGTTGTCGATGAGCTGGTACTGGGCTGAGACCGTGCCGATCAAGTCGTGCGGGCCGAGGAACATGTCCGCCCGGTAGTGCCCCTCCAACTGCTGCTGGAAGTAGTCGATCAGGGCAGGGTCAACGTGATGCGGCTGCGTGGGTCCTGCGACGAGCGCGGCGGCGGTGGCCGAGACGAAAGCTCGGCGCTTCACCTCGGCCGCTTCGTGGCGCTCCGGCCGGATCCATCCCGGCGGTGTGGTGAATCCCAGATCTTCGGGCCACCGGCCGAGCGCATCGTGCACCACCCAAGGAGCGCGGATCGGCCCTTCGTCATGCGCCGCTTGTGACGCGCGGTCCTCGGCCCGGGCCGAGGGGAGTCCGCGCCGTCGGATCCGCCCTCAGGACGAGTCCCTGACCACCAGCTCCGTCGGCAGGATGACCCTCGGCCGGTCCGGGCCGCTGCGGTCGGCGATCTCGCCGAGGAGGAGGCCGGCCATGGTGCGGCCCATCTCCTCGATCGGCTGGCGAACGCTCGTGAGGGCCGGGTCCATGTGGCGTGCCACCGCGGAGTCGTCGAACCCGACCAGGGCGACGTCGTCGGGGATGCGCCGGCCCGCCTCGCGCAGCACCTGGCGGGCGCCGGCGGCCATGACGTCGGAGGCGGCGAAGACCGCGTCCAGCGAAGGGCGTCGGTCGAGCAGGGCGCGCATGGCCAGCCGGCCGCCCTCCTCGGTGAAGTCGGCCGGCGCCACCAGCCGCTCGTCGGCCACGGCGCCCGCCTCCGCGAGGGCGGCCCGGTATCCGTCGAGGCGGCACTGGGCACCGTAGACGTCGAGCCGCCCCGTGATCGTCGCGATGGTCCGGCGCCCGCGGGACAGCAGATGGGCGACGGCCGCGCGGGCGCCCCCGGTGTTGTCGGAGCCGACCGCGGCAAGGGGGTCGGAGGCCGAGCGGCGGCCGCTGATGACGGCCGGGATACCCAGTTCTTCCAGCAGGTCGGGCAGCGGGTCGTCGGCGTGCACCGACACCAGCAGTACACCGTCCACCCGGCCGGCCGCGAGGTAGTCGGCCAGTCTCCGGCGTTCGCGCTCCGAACCCGCGAAGGTGAGGAGCAGTTGCATGTCGGTGTCGGCGAGGGCCGTGCCGACACCGCGCACGATGTCGGAGAAGTACGGCTCCGCGAAGAACCGCGCCTCGGGCTCGGGGACGACGAGCGCGATGGCGTCGTTGCGGTTGGCGGCGAGTGAGCGGGCGGCGCGGTTGGGAACGTAGCCGAGTTCGGCGACGGCCGCCTCGACGGCGGCGCGGGTCGCCTCGCTCACCCGGGGCGACCCGTTGATGACCCGCGAGACGGTGCCGCGGCCGACGCCGGCCCGTGCCGCGACCTCCTCGAGTGTCGGTCTGCCCCCGCTGCGGCCCGAAGCCCTGGCCCCTCCGCGGGAGGCGGCGCGCACATCGCCCCTCACGGGGAAACCGGCATTCCGACGATCCACCATGATCCGCCTCCCGTCCTCCCTACCCGGAACATTACGCGCCGGGAGCCTTGACACCCCTGCGGGGAGCCGCGACCCTTCAAGCCATCACTCATGGGAGCGCTCCCACACTACCCGCCCCATTCAGAACCCGCACGTTCCCCGCCCGAGCCGCAGCTTCAACCGATGGGCACGCCGTGAGAGTTGGCCGGGGGGTCGGCACGTCAGGTCACTAGGAGGACGCAATGCGCAGGACCGTAATCCTGGCGGTCGTCGCGGCGCTCGGCGCCGGGCTGCTGGCCGGCTGTGCCGAGGACGGCGAGGGACCCGGCGGCAGCTCCGCGAACGGCGGGGGCGGCGGCAAGGGCAGGACCACGATCACCGTGGGGGTCTTCGGGGCCTTCGGCCTCAAGGAGGCCGGGCTCTACGACGAGTACATGAGGCTCCACAAGGACATCGAGATCAAGCAGACCTCGATCGAGCGGAACGAGAACTACTACCCGCAACTGCTCACCCATCTGGGCAGCGGCAGCGGGCTGGCCGACATCCAGGCCGTCGAGGTCAACAACATCGCCGAGATCACCGCCACCCAGGCGGACAAGCTCGTCGACCTCGGCAAGGCCGAAGGCGTCAGCAAGGGCGCCTTCCTGCCGTGGAAGTGGGCACAGGCGACGTCCAAGGACGGGAAGACCGTCGGACTCGGCACGGACATCGGCCCGCAGGGCATCTGCTACCGCAAGGACCTCTTCGCCAAGGCGGGTCTCCCGACGGACCGTGAGGCCCTCGGCAGGCTCTGGGCCGGCGACTGGAACAAGTACCTGGCCGCCGGCAAGCAGTTCAAGGCCAAGGCGCCCAAGGGCACCGCCTTCGTGGACTCCGCCTCCGGTGTCATGGCCGCGATCACCGGCAGCAGCGCCAGACGGTTCTACGACGGGAACGGCGAGGTCGTCTACAAGACCAACCCGGCCGTGAAGCAGGCCTGGGACATCGCCGCCGCCTTCGCGACCGAGGGACTGACCGGCAGGCTCCAGCAGTTCACACCCGCCTGGGACCAGGGCTACGCCAACGGCACGTTCGCCACGGTCTCCTGCCCGGCGTGGATGCTGGGCTACATCCAGGACAAGGGCGGTGCGGCCGGAAAGGACAAGTGGGACGTCGCACCCGCGCCGAAGCCCGGCAACTGGGGCGGCTCGTTCCTGATCGTGCCCGAGGCCGGCAGGAACAAGACCGAGGCGGCGAAGCTCGCGGCCTGGCTGACCGCACCCGAGCAGCAGGCGAAGCTCTTCGAGAAGCGCGGCAGCTTCCCGAGCGCCAAGGCCGCGTACTCGCTGCCCGCCGTGGCCGGCGCCGAGCACGAGTACTTCGGCGGCGCCCCGATCGGCGAGATCTTCTCCCGGGCCGCAGAGGGCATCCCGGTCACGATCATCGGTCCGAAGGACCTGGTGATCGCCCAGAACCTGGCCGACGTCGGCATGCTCCAGGTCGACCAGAAGGGCCGGTCGTCCAAGGAAGGCTGGGACGCCGCCGTGAAGGCCATCGACAACGCGCTGGACCGGTGACCGGACCGGTGACTCCCGTGACCGGCACGGCCGGTGACTCCGCCGGCACCGCGCCCTCCCGGGAGGAGGGCGCGGACCCGGCGCGGCGGCCGACCGACCGGGGACCGCCGCGGCCGGGCGGCAGCGGGAGCGACGCAGCCGCCGGTACCGGCGGGACGTGCGGTGGAGCCCTTACGCCTTCGTCGCCCCCTTCTTCCTGTTCTTCGCGGCCTTCGGGCTCTTCCCCCTGCTCTACACCGGCTGGGCCTCGCTGCACCGGGTGGAGCTGACGGCCCCGACGGACATGGAGTGGGTGGGCCCGCGGAACTTCGCACGGCTGCTCGAGGACGAGTTCTTCTGGAACGCACTCAAGAACACCTTCACCATCGGGATCATCTCGACGGTGCCGCAGTTGCTGATAGCCCTGGGCATCGCGCATCTGCTCAACTACAAGCTGCGTGGCTCGATGTTCTTCCGGGTCGCGGCGCTCACCCCGTACGCCACGTCCGTCGCGGCGGCCACGCTCGTCTTCGTCCTGATGTTCGGCCGGGACTACGGGATGGTCAACTGGGCGCTGGGGCTGGCCGGGATCGACCCGGTCGACTGGCAGAACGGCGAGTGGACCTCGCAGATCGCGGTCTCGACGATCGTGATCTGGCGCTGGACCGGCTACAACGCGCTGATCTACCTGGCGGCCATGCAGGCGATCCCGAAAGACCTGTACGAGTCCGCCGCGCTCGACGGCGCCTCCCGCCGACAGCAGTTCGTGCACGTGACCGTCCCCTCGCTGCGGCCGACGATCCTGTTCACCTGCGTCGTGTCGACGATCGGCGCGACCCAGCTCTTCGGCGAGCCGCTGCTGTTCAACGGCGGCGCCGGGGCGACGGGCGGCGCCGACCACCAGTTCCAGACGCTCGGGCTCTATCTGTACGAGCAGGGCTGGGTGAACCTCCATCTCGGCCGGGCGTCGGCGATCGCCTGGACGATGTTCCTGATCCTGCTGCTGATCGGCGCGGTGAACTGGCTGCTCGTCCGCCGGCTCCGCAAGAGCACCTAGGGGGATGACGTGCTGACGACCACCCATGAACCGGGCACCACCGGGCCCGCCACCCCCACCCGGCGCCCGCGGGCCCGCGCCGGCAGGCACCTGCACGGCGGGCGCATCACCCATGCCGTGCTGCTCGTGTTCACCCTGGGCTCGCTCTTCCCCCTGGTGTGGACGGCGGTCGCGGCGTCCCGCAACAGCACCCGGCTCGCGCAGACGCCCCCGCCCTTCTGGTTCGGCGGCAACCTGCTCAAGAACCTCGAAATCGCCTGGACCGACGCCAACATGGGCACGGCGCTGCTCAACACCACGGTCGTCGCGGGGTCCGTCGCGGCGGGCACCGTGGTCTTCTCGACCCTCGCCGGCTTCGCCTTCGCCAAACTCCGCTTCCGCTTCAAGAACGTCCTGATGCTGCTGGTGATCGCCACGATGATGGTCCCGCCTCAGCTCGGCGTCGTCCCGCTGTACATGCTGATCGCGGAGCTGTCCTGGACCGACCGGCTGCAGTCCGTCATCCTCCCCACGCTGGTCAGCGCCTTCGGCGTGTTCTTCATGCGGCAGTACCTGAGCGAGGCGCTGCCGACGGAGCTGATCGAGGCGGCCCGGGTGGACGGGGCGAGCAGCTGGCGCGTCGTGTGGCACGTGGTCTTCCCGGCCGCCCGGCCGGCGATGGCGGTCCTCGGCATGCTCACCTTCGTGATGGCGTGGAACGACTTCTTCTGGCCGATCATCGCGCTGACGCAGAACGGCAGCCCCACGGTCCAGGTGGCGCTCACCGGACTGGGCCGCGGCTACATCCCCGACCAGTCGGTGATCATGGCCGGTGCGCTGCTGGGCACGCTGCCGCTGCTGCTCGCCTTCGTGCTCTTCGGCAGGCAGATCGTCGGCGGCATCATGCAGGGCGCGGTCAAGGGCTGACACCGTCCACTTCCTTCCCCCCTCACACTTCGGGAGCTCCTCCATGTCCGTCAGCTTTCCGCCCGGCTTCCTGTGGGGCACCGCCACCGCCGCCTACCAGATCGAGGGCGCCGTGCGGGAGGGCGGCCGTACGCCGTCGATCTGGGACACCTTCAGCCACACGCCCGGCAAGGTGGAGAACGGGGACACCGGCGATGTGGCCGTGGACCACTTCCACCGCCGCGCGGACGACGTCCGGCTCATGTCCGGCCTCGGCGTCAACGCCTACCGCTTCTCGGTCTCCTGGCCGCGGGTCCAGCCCACGGGCCGCGGCCCGGCCGTCCAGCGCGGTCTCGACTTCTACCGGGCGCTCGCCGACGACCTGCTGGACCACGGGATCACGCCCGTGTTGACGCTCTACCACTGGGACCTGCCGCAGGAGCTGGAGACGGCCGGCGGCTGGCCCGAACGGGACACGGCGCACCGCTTCGCCGACTACGCCCGTATCGTCGCCGACGCGCTGGGCGACCGGGTGGAGCGCTGGACCACGCTCAACGAGCCCTGGTGCAGCGCGTTCCTGGGATACGCCTCGGGGGTGCACGCGCCGGGCCGCACGGATCCCGTGGCCTCGCTCCGTGCCGCGCACCATCTGAACGTGGGCCACGGGCTGGCCGCCCAGGCGCTGCGCACCGCTCTGCCCGCCCGCGGCCAGGTGTCCGTGAGCATCAACCCCAGCGCGGTCAGGGCCAGGAGCGACTCGGAGGCCGATCTGGACGCGCGGCGCAGGATCGACGCGCTGGCCAACCGCGTCTTCACCGACCCGATGCTGCACGGCACATACCCCGCGGACCTTCTCGTGGACACGGAGCACCTCACGGACTGGTCCTTCGTCCACGGTGACGACCTGGCCGTCATCCGGCACCCCCTCGACTCGCTGGGCATCAACTACTACGCACCGTCCGTTGTATCCGGTGCCACTGACAGTGACGGTGTGCCGGAACGGAACGACGGCCACGGCGGCGGCGCGCACTCCCCCTGGCCGGGCGCCGACTCGGTCGCCTTCCACCGGGCGCCGGGCGACGTCACGGACATGGGCTGGCCGGTGGACCCGACGGGCCTCTACGACCTGCTGATGCGCTACTCCCGTGAAGTCCCGGGGCTGCCGCTCGTCGTCACCGAGAACGGCGCCGCGTACCCCGACAAGCCGGGCGACGAAGGAACCGTCCACGACCCCGAGCGGATCCGCTACCTCCACGGCCATCTCTCCGCCGTGCACCGCGCGCTGGCGGACGGCGCGGACGTCCGGGGCTACTTCCTGTGGTCCCTGCTGGACAACTTCGAGTGGGCGTACGGCTACGGGAAGCGCTTCGGCGCGGTGTACGTCGACTACGACACCCAGGCCCGCATCCCGAAGTCCAGCGCCCGCTGGTACGGCGAGCTGGCTCGGACGGGGGTGCTCCCCGACTGCTGACCCGCTGCGGCCGGGGCGCGCCCCGGCCGGGTGGGAGGGGCACCGGCCGGGGCGCGCTGCAAGGGGTGGTGGCCGCGGGCCACCGGTGGTGCGGGAGGGGGCTCCACCGGCGGCCGCTCACGGCCGGCAGCGCCGCCGAAGGAGACCCGGACGTCGCCGCCCTCGGCGCGCAGCGCGGTGATCTGGGCCGCGACCCTGTCGTTCGCGAGGTCGGTGACGCCGCCCCACAGCGGGGTGCAGCCGCCTCCGGAGGTGACGAAGGCGAGCGTGAAGTCCTTCACCCCGGTCCTGGCCGCCGTGACTCACCAGCCCGATTCTTTGCGCTCCCAGAAAGGCGGCCGGGCACGGTTCTCGAACAGACGTTATTTTCGGACCAGAGTCAAGCTGAGGGTGCGCTTAAGGACGGCATCGGAGGCGGTTGATCCCTCGTCACGCCCATGTCCCGCACATGGGAAGGTCCGCGCTCCCGCCCCTTCCGGCGTCAGACCTCCGCGCCCCTGCGGCTCCCGGCCCCGCCCTTCCTGCGCCGCTTGGTGCGGTGGCCGAGCCGGCCCTGCGGACGCTGCGGGGCCCCGTCGAGCCCGATCCAGATGCGGACCTCCGTACCGCCCAGCACCGAGTGCCCGATGCGCACATCGCCGCCGGTCGACTCGGCGACCCTCCGCACGATGTCCAGGCCGAGCCCCGTGGAGCCGTCCCTGGCTCCGCTGTTGCCGCGGGTCAGGGCCGCCTCCGGGTCGGCTATGCCCGGGCCGGCGTCCGAGACGAGCACGATCACGGCGTCCTCGCCGTTGTGCACGTCCACCGAGAAGGCCGTGCCCTCCGGCGTGTGACGGAAGACGTTGCCGAGCAGCGCGTCCAGGGCGGCGGCGAGTTCGGGCCGGGCCACCGGGATGCGCACCGGCCGGTCCACGCCCGCGAGGCGCACCTTGCGCCCCTCGTCCTCGGCGAGGGCAGACCAGAACTCCATGCGTTCCCGCACGACTTCGGAGACGTCGCAGCCCGCGCCCGGCCCGGTCGCCTGGGTCTGCGGCTTGGCCTCGCGCGCCGTACGGATGATCGTGTCGACCTCGCGTTCCAGTTGCTCGACCGCGGCCCTGGTCTGGTCGGCCGCCGGGCCCGTGCCCAGAGAGGCCGCGTTGAGCCGGAGCACGGTCAGCGGGGTGCGCAACCGGTGCGACAGATCGGCGGCCAGCTCGCGTTCGTTGGCGAGCAGCTGGACGACCTGGTCGGCCATGGAGTTGAACGCGACTGCGGCGGATCGCAGTTCGGTGGGCCCCTCTTCCGGGACCCGTGCCCCCAGCCGCCCTTCGCCGAGATCGTGCGCGGCGCCGGCGAGCCGCTGGGCGGGCCGCACCATCCGTACACCCAGCCGGTCGGCGACGGCGACGGAGCCGACGACCAGCGCCGCACCGACGCCGGCGAGTACCAGCCAGGCCGTGGTCACACCCCTGCCGACCTCGTCCTCCGGTACGTACACCTCGACGATCGCGATCTTCCCCGAGCTGAGCGCGGTGGGCTGGAGCAGCGCGGAACCGTCCGTGACCTCCGTGATGGACGCGCGGCCGATCCGCTGTGTGGTGGCGAGGTCCCTGACCGCGGCCCGCCGGGTGCCGATCTCCTGCGCCTGGCCACCGGTCTCGTCGGAGGCGGGCACGTGCACGGCCATCCGCCCCGCCGCACCCGCCTGCGTGGAGGCGACGGCACGCTCCAGCTGGCGCCGGTCGGTGGTGATGGACAGCGTCGGGCCGATCGCGGCGGCCTGCCGCTCGGCGTTGGAGAACGCCCGGTCCCTGGCCATCTCCTGGATCACGAGCCCGAGCGGTACGGCGAAGGCCAGCACGACCATGGTGGTGACCGCCAGGGAGACCCTGACCAGCGCCCATCTCATCGCGGCGGCTCCAGTTTCACCCCGACACCGCGGAGGGTGTGCAGATAGCGGGGGCGCGCGGCGGTCTCGCCCAGTTTCCGCCGCAGCCAGGAGAGGTGCACGTCGATGGTCTGGTCGTCGCCGTAGGACTGCTGCCACACCTCGGCGAGGAGTTCCCTGCGGGGCACGACGACGCCCGGACGCCCGGCGAGGAAGGCGAGCAGGTCGAACTCGCGCCGGGTCAGATCGAGTCGGTTGCCGTCCAGTTCCGCCTGGCGGCGGAGCGGGTCGATGCACAGCCCGCCGACCTGGATGACCCTGCTGGGCGGGGACTCGTCCGCGGCGGCGCGCGAGCGGCGCAGCACGGCCGACATCCGCGCCGACAGGTGTTCCACCGAGAACGGCTTGGTGAGGTAGTCGTCCGCGCCGTCGTTGAGAAGCCGCACGATTTCCGTCTCGTCGTCCCGCGCGGTTGCGATGATCACGGGTACGTCGGTGATTCCGCGCAGCATCTTCAGCGCCTCGGCTCCGTCGAGATCAGGCAGACCGAGGTCGAGAATGACCACGTCGAAGCGGAAATGGGCCACTTCGCGTAGCGCCTCCAGGGCCGTCCCGACGCTCCTGACGGTGTGGGAGGCCTCGGTCAAGTGCCTGATGAGGGCGGAGCGCACGAACTGGTCGTCCTCGACCACGAGCACACTTGCCATGGGCGGCACCGTACGCCATCCGGAGTAACGGAGTCCCCCGGGGACAGGGACGGCGGGCGTGGTGCAGTATGGCCCGGATGCGGAGAGGACTCGTACACGCCATGGCGTGGTCGCTCGCCACGGGCGCGGCGGTCACGCTCTCGTGGTGGGGTGTGCACACGGTGATGGCGGGCACGGCGTACGACCGGCCGCGAGCCCTGCCCATCACGGCCGACGTCCGCACTCCGCAGGCCTCCGCGACCCACTCGTCCCCGACCCGGGACCCCGGCGCTCCGGCTCCGGCCCCGTCGTCCGGCGACGAGCCGGGGAGAGGCGGCGGTTCTGCGGCGGCGACTCCGCCTGCCGAGAAACCTGAGGCGCCGCCCAGCAGGAGCAAGAGCCCCTGGTCGCCACCGCCCTCGGGCGATGTGAAGAGCTACACGGTCGAGGGCGGACGGGTCGCGTTCGACATCGGTCCCAGCTCGGCCGAGTTGGTCTCAGCAACTCCGTCGGGCAGTTGGACGATGCAGATCTGGAAGCAGCCGACCTACATCCGTGTGACGTTCTCGCTGAACGGCCGGGAGATCGACGTCTTCTGCACCTGGCACGACACGGCGCCGCGCGTCCAGATCGAAGAACGCTGAGGAACGCTGAGGAACGCCGTAGCCCTGCACCCCCGAGCCCCGGATCCGGCGCAGCAGGAGGCACCTCGGCGAACGCGGCCGGCTCTCAGCGGAAGACCGAGGACGGCGGCGCCGGCGACGGTCTGGCCGCCGCGTCGGTCACGGCGACCGCGCCACCGGTGAAGTCCGTGAGCGCCTTGCCGTGCTCGACCCGTCCGGCGTGGGGGTCGCTCGCCACCCTGCGCGTCAGTTCGGCGACGGGCAGCGGCTGGTCCGAACCGACCAGCACGGCGTTCCCGAAGCGCCGGCCGCGCAGCACGGTGGGATCGGCGGCCAGGGCGAGTTCGGGGAAGACGGCCGCCGCGGTGGCGATCTGCCCGCGCAGATGGGCGAGCGGCGGGCCGTCCGCGAGATTGGCGGCGTAGGTCCCGCCTGGCTTCAGCACCCGCCGCACCTCCGCGAGGAACTCGGTGCTGGTCAGGTGCGCCGGGGTGCGCGCACCGCTGAAGACGTCGGCGATGACGAGATCGGCCCAGCCGTCGCGGAGCTTGCCGAGTCCGTCCCGGGCGTCGACGGAGCGGACCCGTATCCGGGCGCCGGGGTCGAGCGGGAGCCGGTCGCGGACGAGACGGACGAGGCGTTCGTCCACCTCGATGACCTGCTGGGTGGAGCGCGGACGGGTCGCCGCGAGGTACCGCGCGAGAGTGAAGGCGCCGCCGCCGAGGTGGACGGCGTGGAGTGGCCGGCCGGCGGGCGCGGCGAGATCGAGGACGTGCCCGAGACGGCGCTGGTACTCGAAGGTCAGCAGGGCTGGATCGTCCAGATCGACGTGGGACTGGGGCGCTCCGTCGATCAGCAGCGTCCACCCGTGGGGCCGGTCGCGGTCGGGTATCAGCTCGGCGAGCCCTCCGTCCACGGCCTCGACGACCCCTTCCGCCGCCTCTGACCGACCGCGCTGCCTGTTTCTCGCCACACGGCCATTATCGGCGGGCGCCGGCCCGCTCGCGCACGCCGGTCACGGACGGGGCCCCACCGACGGGCACCCGTGCCCGCACCGGACCGGAGAGCGCGGTCCGGGGGAACGCCGGAGGCAGCGGCAAGAGGGCTGCCGAACGCCGTCCTGTGCACCGATCGGGCGCGGGTAGCGTCCTCGAGCGCACCGGCCGCGGCCTCCCGACGCCCGGGGCACGCCCGGCTGCCCCGCACACGCCGCCCGCGGTCCCCGGCGCGTCATGCGGCCGAGAGGCGGTGGGTGGGATGGACGGGCACGAAAGAACGCCTGTGGGCCAGAAAGGATCTCCCTCCCTGCCCCACAGGCATTCGATGACCGCATCGCGTCACAGCCGGTTCGAAGATTCAGAGCCTCACATCGGCATCTGACCCGGTCAGCTGACCGAGAAGCGGCACCGCTAAGGCATTACGCCTTACCCGAACAGTGGGCTGTACTCCCGCCGGGCGTCCCGACCGACAGGTAAACGGTACGCCCTTCCGGAATTTCGAAGTCCACGGTCTTCGAGCCACCGGAGCCGAGGTCGAACTCCCACGTCCTCTCGATGCGAGAGCCGTTTGCCGTTGTCCACTGGAGCTTGTAGCCCATCATGGCCCTCGACCAGTTGCTTATGCTCAGCGTCTCACTGCTCGCCTTGAAGGACGCACGAGCGCCCTTGGTGGCGTCGTTCGACCGCCAAATGGTGGCAAGAAGGTCGTGGGCGCCGGGGTCGTTGGTGGCGGCCGACTTGTCGCAATCAACCTTCCAGTAAGCGCTGGGCGCTGCCTGTGCCGTTCCCGGTACAGCAAGGACGAGCGCTGCGACGGCTGTGGTCGTCAGCCCGACAACGCTCGTGAGTGTGCTCTTCTTGATGATGCGCATGGTTCTGCTTCCCCCAGACGACGTGAATCGAGCAAGGAGTACGGACTCACATCCCTATTCGGACGGGCCAATTCCTCCTGCGCGCTGGAGATTTTTAGCCTCTAGCGCGGACACGACTCTTCCATGATCTACGACTGTCGGTCAATGAGACTTTTCCGAAAGCAGGGATGACGGTCATCACGTCCCCAACTCCGGAAGCTGCCGTAGATCCCCATGGCACGGCCCTCGACCCGGATGCACTGATCAGTGACGGGCTGCGGAAGGGACTGACGCACGAGAAAGCCCGCTCAGCCGGGATGACGGATGACGGATGACGGATGACGGGAACACGCTTCCACCGGACCCGAACAGCACTGCACCTCTTCCGCGAACTCATCGCCACCAACCGCGAGACCGCCTGAAGTACACCGCGTTCACCGACAGGGCCGGGACGCACCGCACCACCGCCCCGCTCCTGATCCGCCGGGTGCGGCGGCCGAATGATGCCCACGACCCAGACTTGTCGTGCGAGTCGTAGAATTCTGGCGTTTTCACGCGCTGTTCAGCGACAGCGCCGACGCGTCCGTCGAAGCGACGCCACCGCGCACACGCCCCACGCAGCAGCTAGTGCTCTGACCGGGAAGGTTCGCCGGGGCGATAGCTTCGCCTCGGTAGTCTGCACGGCGTGATCAACTCATACGCGAGTTCCGACGATGCTGCAATCGCGATAGCCGGAGCGCGGGCTGGCGCGGATGTGGTCCGCAAGAGGTACGGCCAGCGGCTCAACCGCATCGACAAGGGGGCCGGGGACTTTGCCACCGCCGCCGATGTGGAGGCCGAGAAGACGATCCTCGGCGTTATCCGTGCCACACGGCCCGATGACGCGGTGCTCGGCGAGGAAGGCGGGCAGCAGGGCGCCGTCGACGCTGAGCGCCAGTGGTTGGTGGATCCTCTGTGCGGCACGCTGAACTACGCCGTGGGCAACATGCTGGTGGCCGTCAATGTGGCGCTGCGCGATGGGGCGGCGGCGGTGGCCGACCCGTTCAGCGGCGAGGTTTTCTTCACCGACGGGGAGAGCGCCTGGGTGCGGCGAGACGGGGCCGACGACGAACTGCTGACGCCCTCGCCCGATACCCGGTTGGTGGACGTCAACCTGGATCCGCCGTTCCCGAGTGCGCCCGGATTCCGGGCCGTGGATCTGCTGGCCCACCCTGAATTCGTCGAAGTTTTCCGCCCTCGGGTCGTGTCGACGACCCTGGCCCTGGCCTGGGTCGCTGCCGGCAAGCGCGCCGCGTATGTCACCGATGGCGGCGACCTGTCCAGGAGCGTGCACTTCGCGGCCGGCATCGCTTTGTGTCGGGCTGCTGGCTGCGCAGTCACCGGCATCGACGGTGCCCCGATAGGTGAGGCAGGTCGTGGGCTTGTTGTCGCCGCCGACGACGAGACCCACGGGCTGCTGATGTCGATGACGCGCAGCCGAAGCTAGTGCCGCGTCAGGCAAGGTTTGCCCGTCAAGGAGCGGCGTCCGGTGCGGTAAGTCGCAAGGCGCCGGATCGACCTCGTAGTGGGCCTACTCGGTTGATCCGGCAACGCCGCGAGTCGCCGTGCCGGGCGCCGCGACGGGGCGAACGTCGCCTGATGCGGCCCTAGCTAAGGGCGCGGCTCCGAACAACACGCGGGTTTACGCCACGGTGGTGCCAGCCGTGGTCCCGGCCCGGGACGCCGTCACCGCAGGTAAGCCACCGGTAGCACAAGCCGCAGGCACAGAAGTCAAATCAGCACGTTATTGATCTGCAAGCCCTTAGATGCTGTCCGCCGCTTCGATCATGCGGGCCGCCTCGCCCAGGGCCTCACGCAGCATCACCGGGTCGGTGAGCGGAGCCTGGTCGGTTCCGCCGGGCGGCAGCAGCCAGTTCGAGCCCGCCATCGAGGACTCGGAGGCCGGGCCCACCGGGCAACCCGCCGAGGCTCCGGGGATCCGGATACCCCGGCCCGAGGTCTCCGTGCACGCACTGCCCGGCATGTCCCAGCCGGCCGCCGTACCGGGCGGCACCAGGAAGCCGAGGGTGTCGCAGCTGCCGTCGTGGAGCACGGGCCCGACGACGGGGGCGCCACCCCGGCGGAGGATGTCCACCGCCTCGAGGCCCTGCCGGGCCGGCACCATCACCAGGTCGCAGGGCTCGACGACCCCACCGGGAGCCGGTGCGGCCTGGCCCGCTGCCACGCTGTACTCCTGGGTGGGCAGGTGCTGGACACTCGTCCGTGAGCCGCCGCTGGTCTCCACGCCAACCTCCAACAAGGGAACCCTCCTCGCCGAGCAGGGGCACGTACCGCGTCCCCGCATGGTTCAACGCCCGTCGGCGTCAAGGGCTACGGCGGCACGCCGCCGCAAAGGGTGGCAGTTCATGGCAGATCGTGGGTGAGATATCCCGTTTGTAGCCAAACGCTGCGTGGTCGACCCCTCACAGCCGGTACGTTCTTCCTCCGCCGGAGCCAGGCATCCCACATCCGAACGGACCGGGAGGGCTCCGGACGTGGCACAGGAGAGGGCTCGGCCATGGCATCGTCACGGGCAGTTCCCAACCTCAAGTTCCGGCAGTTGCGCGGACAGCGCTCGCCCGGCGAGTTCGCCGCGCTCGTCCGGCGTGCGGCGCGGGAGATCGGCGAACAGGTCGCCTGTGACGCCCGCTACATCGGGCGGGTCGAGTCGGGCGAGATCCGCTGCCCCAACTACGCCTACGAGCGGGTCTTCCTCCATATGTTCCCGGGCCTGACGCCGGCGGATCTGGGGTTCTCCGCCCGCGAGACGGTACGGGGCCGAGCGGCCCGCGGGCGAACGCCACGGCGCCCGGACCCGTACTACAGCACCAACGGCACCATCAGCACCTACAGCAACGAGGAGAGCGACGTGCTGCGTCGCGCGTTCATGACCGGCGGCACCGTCACCGTGGCGGCCGCGTCCCTGGGGTTCGGCCCCCTGCCCGGCACCGAGGCCCTGCGTTCCGACCTGCCCCGGCAGCGCGTCGGCACGTCCGAGGTGAATGCCGTCGAGGCCGCGGTGCGGCAGATCCGGCTGCTCGACGACCGTCACGGCGCGGACGGGCTCTACAAGCGGGCCGCGCAGCCGCTGCGCGCCGCCTACGCGCTGCTCGACGCCGGTGCCACCACCCGCGGCTCGACAGCGGACCGGCTGGCCGCGGGCGCGGGCGAACTCGCCATCTCCGTCGGCTGGCTGGCCCATGACTCGGGCCGGCTGGAGGACGCCCGCTCCCACTACGCGGAGGCGCTGGCGACCGCACGTGTCGCCGGCGACGCGGCGCTGGAGGCGCACGCCTTCTGCAACACCTCCTTCCTCGCCCGGGACTCAGGCCGGCACCGGGAGGCGGTGCGGGCCGCGCAGGCCGGGCAGCGCGCGGCGGGACGGCTCGGTTCGGATCGGCTGCTGGCCCTGCTCACCCTGCGCGAGGCGGGCGCCTGGGCCGGTCTCGGCGACCGTGCGGGCTGCGAGCGCGCGCTGTCCCGCGCCCATACGCTCTTCGGCCGCGGGCCCTCGGACACGGACCCGGAGTGGATGTCGTTCTTCGGCGAACCGGAACTCCAGGCCCTGGAGGCCCAGTGCTGGTCGGCGCTCGGCGAGTGGCCCCGCGCCGCCCGGCACGCGCACCGCGCGGCCGCACTGCAGGACCCGCACTTCGCCCGCAACCTCGCCCTCTACCGGACCCAGCTCGCCGCGGACCTCGCCCGCGCCGACGCACCCGCCGAGGCCGCCGCGGTCGGCGAGCAGGTGCTCGACGCCCTGGAGGGCGATGTCGAGTCCAGCCGCATCCGCGCGATGCTCGCCGACACGGCGCGGGTGCTCGGGCCGCGCCGGAGCACGGCCGGGGTGGCCGCGTTCCTGGACCGCCACGCGGCGGCCGAGGCCGCGGCCCGGGTCTGAACGGGGCTCAGGTGCCGAGGTGCCCCGTGTCGTTCCAGCGGTCGACCGCCGGGGCTCCGTAGGCCCAGCCGAGCACCGAGAGACTGGCCGGGCTCAGCTTGATGCGGGCGGCGAAGGAGACGTCCTCGCCGATCCAGCGGGCGCACAGGACCCGCAGGATGTGGCCGTGCGCGAAGGCCAGCACGTCGCGGTCGGCCGAGCGCACGTACTCGATGACCCCGTCGGCGCGGTCGGAGAGCTCGGCGAGGGTCTCCCCCCGCGAGGGCGCTCCGGTCACCCCGACGGGAACGCCGTCCCGCCAGATGAACCAGTCGGGGTCCGTCTCCTGGATCTCGGCCCGCGTCCTGCCCTCGTAGGCGCCGTAGTCCCACTCCATCAGCGCGTCCCAGTCCTGCGCGCGGTCGCCGAATCCGGCGAGGTCGCAGGTCTCGCGGGCGCGGGAGAGCGGGCTCGTGCGGACCTCGACGTCCGGCAGGCCGTCCCAGGGGGACCTGTGCAGCCGCTCCCCGAGGAGCTTCGCCGTGCGGCGGCCCTCGTCGAGGAGCGGGATGTCCGTCCGGCCGGTGTGCCGGCCGAGCAGGGACCATTCGGTCTGACCGTGCCGGGCCAGGAGTATGCGCGGTGCCATGGGTCCATCATCCCCGGCGGGACCGGCGGGCGCCCGGCGGTGAGGCGGGACCGGCGCGAGGGGCCTTCCCGTACGGCGGAAGGGGCTTCCCGTACGGCGGCTGGCGGTCTTCCCGTACGCCGTATGTTGAACGACGGCCCACTCGTCACGGTCCGCGACGGCCGTCGCGGCGACGCCCGGCCGGTGAGCGCCGCGGACCCGGTGGCGCGAGGGCGTACGGGGCGGGGCACGAACGGACGTACGAACCGGGCGAGCGAACCTGCCGGACAGAACACGGACCGACGGAAGGACCGGGTCGCGCGGACCTGCCGGACGGAACACGGACCGACGGAAGGACCGGATCGCGCGGACCTGCCGGACAGAACACGGACCGACGGAAGGACCGGATCGCGCGGACCTGCCGGACGGAACACGGACCGACGGGCGAAACGGGTCACGCGACGGCGTACGGGGCGCCGTCTCCGGGAACCGCTCCCCCGTTGTCGGTGGCGGATGCGAGACTTCCGCGGGTGAGCACATCCCTCGACAGCGGACCTCCCCCACACGCGCCGGCGACAGCACTCCGGCAGCGCATGGCCGAGCTGCGCGGGCCGTCCACCGCGCCGCATCCGCTCGACGCCCGGGCGCTGGCCGCCCTCGCCGCGAACCCCGGTTGCAAGCGGCGCGCGCTGCTGGACGGCGCGGGAGTGGACAAGGCGGCGCTCGCCCGGGCACTGGGCTCGCCCGCCGCCTTCGGCCAGTCACAGTTCGCCTTCATGCGGGGAAACGCGTTCGAGGCCAGGGTCAAGGCCGACGGCGGCACGGAACTGCTCGGGCTGCTCGGGGTGGCCGATCCGCACGGGGCACTCGTCCCCGATCTGACGGCGGCCGGTCCGGAGGGCCGCGCGGCGCGCACCGCACTGGCCCTGCGGGAGGCCACGGGAGCCGGGGTGTGGACGCTGCTGGACCACCCGATGCTGGCACTGGAGGTCGCGGGCTCACCGGCGTTCCTCGAGCCGGACGCGGTCGTCGTGCATCCCGACGGCCGGTGGACGGTCGTCGAGATCAAGTCCTTCCCGATGGTCGACGGCTCCGCCGACCCGTCGAAGGTCGGCGCGGCGGCCCGCCAGGCAGCGGTGTACGTACTGGCGCTGGAGCGGGTCGCCGCGCTGACGAAGGACGCGTCCGTGGACCACTCCGTACTGCTGGTCTGCCCCAAGGACTTCTCCAACCTGCCGACCGCGTCCGCCGTCGACGTACGCAAGCAGCTCTCCGTCACCCGGCGGCAGCTGGCGCGGCTGACCCGGGTCGAGGAGATCGCCTCGGCGCTGCCGGACGGGGTCGGCTTCGACCTGGAGTCCTGCTCGTCCGGCGAACTGGCCTCGGCGGTCGGGTCGGTCCCCGCCGCCTACGCCCCGGAATGCCTGTCCGCCTGCGAACTCGCCCTCCACTGCCGGGAGCGGGCCCGTTCCGCCGGCGCGGTCGAGCCGCTCGGCCGGGCCGTACGGGGCGAGCTGGGCGGGCTGACCGCGGTCCCCGAGGTCCTCTCCGCGGCCCGCGGCGAATCCGGCGACCCGGCGGACCCGGCGGTCGCCGCGCTGCGCCGCGCAGCGCGGCTCCGCGCGGAGGCCCTCGGCGCGGGTGCGCCCGGCGCGCAGGCGCCGGTCGCGGGTACCGGCGAGGAGACGGCCGGCGCGGGTCGGGGGACGGCGTGACGGCGCACGGCGCGGCCCGCGGCCCGCTGAACCGCGTGCGGAAGCCGCGCACGGCGGGCGCCGCCGCCGGTGCGGGCGCGAGCCCCTCGACGGACGCCGGCGCGGGGAGGCCGGGATGTCGCTGATCAGTACGCTCGCCCGGCTGGAGGCCGTCGAGAGCGGGCGGGCGCAGCCGCTCGCCACCGTGCGGCACCGGCACCTCTCGCCGCACCCGATGGTGTTCGTCCCCCTCACCACGGCCGGTGAGGCCGGCGCCCCGCTCGGGGCGCTCGTGGGGACCGACCGGGACGCGCCGCGACTGCTCGCCGTCGCCCAGCCCAGGGACCGTGAGCTGCGGTTCGCCTTCCTCGCCGAGCTGGCGGAGACGCTGCTTCCGTACCTCGACGGATACGCCGACGACGTGGAGCCCGCCGAGCGGAACGAGACGGACCCGGAGACCGGCAGACGGGTCAAGGTCGAGGTGGAGCTCTGCGCGGACGCACCGCAGCTCATCGTGCCGAGCAGGCCCGGGGTCGACTTCGTGCGCCTCCTCGGGCGGTCGATGCGGTTCCGGCGGACCGCCGAGCAGGACCCCGACGCCCCCTACCCGGCGCCCCCGCGCGTGCCGTTGCTCGGGCGATGGCTGACGCACTACGGCGAGCGGGCCCGGGTGCCCGGCTCGTCGCTGCTGCTCGCGATGACGGATCTGCTGGGCCGGCACTGGGCGACCGGGCAGTCCCACCTGGAGGACCAGCACCTCGGTGCGCTGCTCGCCTGGATCGCCCCGCCAGAGGGGGGGTCCGGCGCCGAGGCGGCGCTCCGGGCCGAGGTGGCACGCGACCGGGAGGGCCAGTTGGTGTGCCCGCCGGCCGGGCCCGCCACGGACCCGGCGTTCGACAACAAGCTCCTCGCGCCCGCGATGGAGCGGTACGACCGAGCCCGCCAGGCCCTCGCCGCCGCCGAGGACGGCGCCGCGGCCGACGAGCAACTGGCCCGGCTCACCTCCGCCGAGCGGGAGATCCGCGGCCTGCTCGAGGGAGTGCTGCGCCCCACGTGGGACGCGGTGTGGGCCGGCATCGGCCTGCTCCGGGAGCTGCCGGAGGGAACACGCGTCGCCGACCGGTGGACCCGCGACCGCTGGTCGTTCACGGGTCACCGCGACCGGGTGCGCGCCGGAGAGCCCCCTCAGCCGCGCCGGGACGACGCGGTCACCGCCGCACAGAAGCTGTCCGCGCGCGAGACGGCCCAGGCGCAGCTGGAGGCCCAGGAGGCGCTGGACGATCCGCTGGTGCTGGCGGCGCGGCGGCTCGCGGGCGAGGCGTTCGTCGGCGTGATCACCGATGTGGTCATGGCCTGGTCCGAGTCGAAACGCCCGTCGCCCCGACCGCTGCTGACGGTGCGTACGGACGACAGCCCGCATCTGGGTGCCGGTGTGAAGGCGTACCGCTCGCTGGACGGCAGGCCGCAGTCCGCCGAGTTCGTGCGGTACGAACAGGACGGCGCGATCGTCCTGCGGCTGCTGGACCGGATGGGCCGCTCCAGGGACCCGGCGGAGGGTTCCGTGCCCGAGGCGGGCGAGCCCGTCGCCTGGACGCTGTTCGAGCACGACCAGCGCGGCGGGCCGAAGCTGCCCGAACCGGAGGACACCCCGTGGACTCACGGCGGCCCGCCGCATACCGACACCGCAGAGAGGCCCGACGCCGTGACCCCGGAGGACCTGCTGTGACGGGGAGCGTGACCCCGCTGTTCGACCCGGGCGCGGAGGCGGCCCGCGCCACCGCGGCCATCCTGGAGGACACCCTCCACGGAGACGCCCGGGGCGTCGTCGTGGACTCCCCTCCGGGCGCCGGGAAGTCGACGCTCGTGGTGCGGGCGGCACGGGAACTCGCCGCGGCCGGGCGCCCGTTGATGGTCGTGGCGCAGACCAACGCCCAGGTCGACGATCTGGTGGTGCGGCTCGCCGAGAAGGAGCCGGAGCTGCCCGTCGGCCGGCTGCACAGCAACGACCCCGACCCCTACGACAGGGCGCTGGACGAGCTGCCGAACGTTCGGAAGTCGGCGAAGGCGGGCGATCTCGCCGGGCTGGACGTGGTGATCTCGACCGCCGCGAAGTGGGCGCACGTCAAGGACGTCGAACCGTGGCGGCACGCGATCGTGGACGAGGCGTACCAGATGCGGTCGGACGCGCTGCTCGCCGTGGCGGGGCTGTTCGAGAGGGCGCTGTTCGTCGGGGACCCGGGACAGCTCGATCCGTTCTCCGTGGTCGGGGCCGAGCAGTGGGCCGGGTTGTCCTACGACCCCTCGGCGAGCGCGGTGTCCACGCTGCTCGCCCACAACCCGGAGCTGCCGCAGCACCGGCTGCCCGTGTCCTGGCGGCTGCCGGCATCGGCCGCGCCCCTGGTCTCCGGCGCGTTCTACCCGTACACGCCCTTCCGCAGCGGTACGGGACCGGGCGACCGCCGGCTGGCGTTCGGGGTCGCGTCGAACGGCTCGGGCCCGGACCGGGTGCTGGACGAGGCGGCCGAGTCCGGCTGGGGCCTGCTGGAGCTGCCCGCCCGGCACACCCCGCGCACCGACCCGGAGGCGGTACGGGCCGTTGCCCTGGTGGTCCGGCGGCTGCTGGACCGCGGAGGCGCGTCGGTCTCCGAGCGCTCCCCGGACCCGGTGCCGCTCACCGCGGACCGCGTCGCCGTCGGCACGGCCCACCGCGACCAGGCCGCTGCCGTCAGGGCGGCCCTCGCGGAGCTGGGTGTGTCGGGTGTGTCGGTGGACACGGCCAACCGGCTCCAGGGCCGGGAGTTCGACGTCACCGTCGTGCTCCACCCCCTCTCGGGCCGCCCGGACGCGACGGCGTTCCACCTCGAGACGGGCCGCCTCTGCGTGCTGGCCTCCCGCCACCGCCACGCCTGCGTCGTGGTGTGCCGGGCGGGTGTGACCGAGCTCCTGGACGAGCACCCGTCCACGGAGCCGGTGCAGCTCGGCGTCACGGTGAAGTTCCCGGACGGCTGGGAGGCGAACCACTCGGTGCTCTCCCACCTGGAGGAGCACCGTGTGTCCTGGCGTCCCTGAGCTGCGATAACGCGCAGGCAGTCAGTCCAGGGACGCCAACGCGCCCGCTATGAGAGCACGTGCAGCCGCTCCCCTCACGGCTTCCTGTGACAGCCGTTCAAAGGCTCGGCTGTACAGCTCCACCTGGCTGGGCTGCGTGAGGGTGGCGGCAGCGTCCAGGGTGTCCGCGTGCACCCTGGCGTCGTCGAAGATCGTGAAGGTGGGCATGGGCCACACGGCTCGTTGAGCTGAGAACGGGATAAGCCCTACGGCAACGTTCTGGAGATCCATGACCCCGAGCAGGTGACCAAGCTGTGCCGCCATGGTCTCCGCGCTGCACAGCCGGTACCGCAACACCGACTCCTCCAGCACGAACGAGAACCGGCGTGCACCGTTGCCGAGCACCTCGTTACGCCTCATACGGGCCGCCACGGCATCGCTCACGTCATCCGGAGTCCCCCGGAAGTGCGCGATGGAGGACAGCAGAGCGGCGGCGTATCCGGGTGTCTGGAGGAATCCGGGGATCACATCGGAGACGTAGACCCTGAATATCTTTGTTTGTTGGTACAGATCCCCAGTGGACTCCTGCAATCGGCGGAGACCGCTTCGTTGGAGTCGCCTCCACTGCACATGAGCATCTGCGGACTGTCTGTTGGCAGCGATCAGGTCGGGGGCCTGGTCACCAGCGGCGCAGGCTCGGCACCAGGCTTTGATATCCGCGTCGGAGGGAGGGGTCTTGGCGTTCTCGATGCGTGATGACTTCGACTCTGACCAGCCGCACCTGACGGCCAGCTCCCGCCCGCTGATCCCCGCGTCCTTCCGGATCTCACGCAGACGGCCGGCCAGTTCTTCACGGGCCTTCTGAACGCGGGAGGAGGGGTGCGGGGGCATGGAGCTGGCTTTCGTCAGATCTCGTACAGGTGGTGCGGGATCGCTCGCTCCCAGACCGCTTCGAATGCGGCGGAGCACAGCTTCACGGCCTCCGGGTCCGCCGTGATCTCGTCTTCCACCACCACCCCGTCACCTGAGAAGTGGTGCACCCGGAGCAGGGTGCCATCGAAGAGCCAGAAGTCATTGCCCGGCAGGGCGATGCTCGTAGCCCGCCGCCGTGGCAACCACCGCACTTCCTCGCCCGCCGTGACGTTGGCGCGGGTGACGTAGTGCTCCCAGCGGATGTAGTCCGAAACAGGCTCGGAGACCACCCGGGCCCGGCGGATCGCCACGCCCCGGGCCACGGTGTCCGTGATCAACTGGTCGTAGGAGTGCCACCAGGATGCGCGGTCCTCCCAATCGATCCGCTCGCCCCGCTTCCATGCCTCGAACCGGTCCGTCGGGGCGTAGGAGTCACGCAGTTCCAGGTGAACGGCGGACCGCTCGCACTGGCCAAGCAGCTCAGCGAAGCTGGGCACGCTCGACGGCATCACACGCCTCCCTGATCATCGGGATCATCCGGGCCGGAATCCTCACGATGGCTTCACTGTCGGGTACCGAACCGTTCGCGGGGCTGCTCGCCTCGCACTCCGCCTGAGTCTCGGTGCTCGGCTTCCACCCCTGCAACAAGATCTCCTGAGCTTCCGCGTCCGCCCACACGGTGGGGCAGTGGTCCCGGTCTGTGTCGGGGTCGATTCCAATGAACTCTACGGCCATGGCCGGCTCCCTGGTCCAGGTGCTTGCTCGGGCTTGCATCAGCTTGGTTGAACTGCTGAGACAGCGTCAATAGTGCTACTGGACACGCCAATTGCCGTGCAAACTCATGCAAGCTTGTGGAGCCCGGCCCTCGCCACTTCCTACCGTCGGCACATCAACGGGGAATCGATCGGGAGGGTGCGGTGCGATGGGCGAGAGCAAGGCGCAGGACACCGAAGCGGCTGATCGTCTGGGCAGCGGTGAGGCCCGACAGTTCCCCTCTCGTCCCTCCGGAGCATTCGGCATAGACGGCGTGCTCATGGTGCAGAAGTACGCCCCTGGCCCCGACGGCGCAGACCTGGCCCCCAGTTGGGCCTTGCACTGGCCCCGATGCGAGTGCGGGAGCTCGAAGTGTCCTGACTTCAAGGCCCCGCCCATTGGGCCAACCGAGGGACTGAGCAGCAGAGTCGCTGAGGCCAACGCGCGGAGCCGTAGGGGTGGGCTGTGAGCATCAGAGCGGCCATGCGATACGTGATGCACAGGATTACCGAGCACCCCGACACAGACGTCACCTTCGAGGCCGAATGCCTGCACTGCAAGTGGACGGCGACGCCTTCCACTGACTCGGCATCCGTCGATGTGGAGTGCATGAGCCACACGGGCCGGTCCGGTCACGCCGGTTTCCGACGCATCAGGACCTTCGGTCGTGCACGGGTGGGCTCGGCCGACCCGGACGCAGTGGGCCCGGCACAGCTCCCCGCTCCCGGGGCCGCCGGGTCGGGCCCCGGGAGCGGGGCCCTCTTGTGCGGGGCGGGACAATGGGGGTGGTCCGGAAACACGAGAAGGAGACGCGCATGGCGGAGTCGTCGGGGCGGAGCGAGCGGCGGGTACGGCCTTCACCGCTGCTCTTCGAGCCCGCGGAGGTCGCCTCCGACCCGGAGCACTTCTTCGATCTGGAGTCGATCGAGGATCCCCGGGAGCTGCTCTCACGTGCGACGGAGCTCACACAGGCGTTCCAGGCGGCGACGGACCGTGCTCTGGAGTACCAGGCGGTCGCCGCCGCGCAGCTCGCCGACCCGCGCCGCTTCGACCGGCTGACGGCGGAGGAGATCGCGCGTCGGGCGGAGTGGAGCGAGGACTACGCCAAGCGCATGATCGACTTCGGCCGCGATCTGCTGCGGGGGCCCGGCCCCCGGTCGGCACCCCGGCCCTGAGCTTGAGACAAAACGTGCGGAGGGTTCGGGCGCGGCTCCGAACAACACGCGGGTTCACGCCACGGTAGTGCCAGCCGTGGTCCCGGCCCGGGACGCGTCACCACAGGTAAGCCACCGGTAGCGCATGACGCAGGCACAGAAGTCAAATCAGCACGTTATTGATCTGCAAGCCCTTCGTCTCAAGCTGAGGGCTGCCCCGGGAACGTCGACCTTCCCCGGGCAGCACGCCCGGCACCGCGCGCACGGCTCAGCCGCCCCGGCGGTGGACGCCCCGGCGGTGGACCGCTCCCGCCCTCCGGGTGCCGGTCGCATATGACGAGGGAGGATGCCGGGGGGCAAGATACTCCTCTCCCCGCACCCTGTCCCCGGTTTCCGCAACTCGCGGAAACCGGCCGATAACTCCGCGTACACGTAATCGTCATGAGTACTCGGCCGCGAGACGACATCAGCGCCGCACCGTGCAGTCCCGCCCTTCACGACGAGCACCGGCGGCGGGGCATCTTCGCCTTCCTCCGGGAGGACGGACGCCATCAGACGGCCCAGATCACCACGCCCGGCGCGGACTGGCTCGCATCCGCGAGTACGCATCCGCGGTCCGCGCTGGCGCTCTGGGAGTCACGGCCCTCCGCGCCGCTCGTCGTGTCGTGCGGCGGGGGCGTCTTCGACGTGGTGAACGTGCCCTCGATGTTCGGGCGCCGGATGCTCGACCGGCTGTGGTCGGAGGGCCCGGGCTCAGGGCCGGTCGCGCACCACCGCGGCCGGATGCTGCTGTTCGTCGCGCCGGGCACGGCCCAGCGGCTGCCGAGCCTGCTGGAGTGGGAGGAGTGGGGCGGCTCCGTGCCGCCCCTGATCTGCCACGGCACGGGTGACGCGATCACGGTGCCGCCGCTCGCCCCGGTGCCCGCCGGCGGGGCCGGGCCGCGCTGGTTGGTCGCCCCCGACACCCGGCACCCTTGGCTCCCCGGGCCGGAAGTGCTGCTCTGGGCCTGTGTGCGGGCGGCCCGTACCAGCTCCGCTGCGACGGTGCGTATATCGATTTTTCCTCCCGCCGATCAGGGTGCTAAGGTCTACGACGTCAGCAGGCGCCGCTAGCTCAGTTGGTTAGAGCAGCTGACTCTTAATCAGCGGGTCCGGGGTTCGAGTCCCTGGCGGCGCACAGACGGAGGAAAGCCCCTCGCGAAAGCGGGGGGCTTTCCTCGTCGGATCTGCCGTGCTCCGCTCGACCGGCCCGACGGCATCCGCTCACCGCACCGTCGTGATCTCGACCGTCCACGCCCCCGTGCGGGTGCGGTCCGCCACCTCGACCCGGACCCGCTCACCCGGGACGGTGTAGGTCTCCCCCACGCCGAGCGGGGCGTCCGCCAGCTGCGGGTAGACCGAGCGGTCCCAGCACGCCCCGCTCTTCGGATGGGTGTCGATGACCTCGACGGGGCCCGCACCGGAGGCCTCCTCGTTCCGCACCCGGTAGAGCAGTACGCCCTCCTTGCAGGTGTCCCGGTCGTTGCCCGTCGCTCCGCGCGCCTCGATGGCCAGCGCGCTGTTCCGCCCGGTCCTGACGACCGCGAGCCGCGTTCCCGCGGGGCGTCCGGGCGCGGGAGCGGCCGCGAGGGGCTCCAGGGTGAGGACCCGGTCGGCTGGACCGGTGACGCACCGGACCTGGTTCCGGTCCAGCCATCCCAGCTTCCACTTGTGCCAGCCGAGGAACTCCGGGGCGAGGCCGAACTGGCTGCCCATCACGTCCCAGTCCCCCACATGGGTGTCCCAGTCGCCCTTTCCGTCCGTGGGCCGGTGGTAGAGGTCCGGCAGGTCGAAGACGTGCCCGGTCTCGTGGGCCAGGACATGGCGGTCGGGCGGATGTCGTTCGAACACGGTGACGGCCCGCTTCAGCTCGATTCCGTCAGCCTTCGTGGCCTGCTCGAAATTGACCACCTTCGTCGCGTCGGAGTCCACCCCGGGGGCGTCCGGGTCCGCGACCAGGTAGATGACGTCGTAGCGGGAGAAGTCCACGAGCGGATCCGCGACGGAGACCGCGTCCCGCAGGTACGCGGCGCGCCGCCCGGCGTCCCAGTCGCGCTTCATGCGGTACTCGGTCGACGCCTTCGGCATCCGGATCCATTGGCGCACGGGGTGCGGCCGCAGCACGAACTTCCCGTACGAGGCGTTGCGGAAGAAGTCGCCGGTCGCGGGGAAGTGGTCGGCGACCAGGTCGTCCGGTGCGGTCAGGGGGGTCGAGTCGGGGAAGGAGAGGAAGACCATGACGGCGTCGAGAGCACGGTCGGGCCGCGGGTAGGCGGAGTTCCAGCTGTCCAGTCCCAGCGAGTGGTGTGCCGCGGTCCGGGGCAGGGCGCAGGGGTGCGGAGAGGCCGCGGCCGAGGCGGGACCGGCCGCGAGCGTGGTCGCGGCGAGGGCCACCAGGGAGGTGAACGCAGCGGCGCCGGCACGCAGGGTCGGCCGTTCCACTCTCTCGGGTGGATCCTCGAGCGTCTGCTGACCCTCCACGTGGACCTCCGGCTGCGGAATGCGGGACATCCAACCCAGCTTGTGCGCTTTTATGATGATCCGCACTGTTCCGCTGCACCGGTCGGGTGAGCAGACCGCGACACCCCGGCGATACACAGAAAGTCACAACCGATCACGAGAGCCCCGGCCTGGCTCTCACCCGCGCAGAAACGATCGGTCTGAACCTTCGGGTGCCCCTGATCACCGTCCGAAAGCTGGAACGCCCACCCGACCGACCTCTATGATCGGCACACTTTCCTGAGATTCCGGCCCTGGCCTGGCCTGAACGACACGACTGCACTGCGGGAGCGAGCGGTGAGCGGACACACGGAAGGACGGGGAAGCGCGACCGTCGCGGCACCCGGGAGCGACCATCCACCCGTCACGGAGGGTGAGATCCCGGCGTCCCCCGCCGGGTCCGCCGGGCCCGTCCGCGGCCTGGTGGCCGAGACGCAACTCGCCGACTACCGCGCCGCGTTCAACGCCTCCCGGCTCGCCATGGCCCTCGTCGACCGCGAGGGCCTCGTCGTATCCGCGAACGAGGCGCTCGCCGCCCTCCTCGGCGCCGAACCGGACGCCCTCCGCTCGCGGCCCGCCGCCGATCTCGTCGACCTCGCCTCGGACGGCCGCTCCCTGCTCGCCTATGGCGAGGTGCTGAACGGGCGGAGCTCATGCTTCCGCTGCACCCGCCGCCTGAAACACGCGGACGGCCACCCCGTCTGGGCCGAGGTGACGGTCGCACCCGTCCCCGGCGGCGGGCGTGTACTGCTCTCGGTCGCGGACATCAGCGACCGCCGCGAACTCCAGGCACGGCTGCGCCATCTCCAGATGCACGACCCGGTGACCCGGCTGCCCAACCGCGCCCTGTTCTTCGAGCGGCTGAGCACCGCCCTCGACTCCTCGTCGTACGAGCACGGCGGCACCGGCCGGATCGGGCTGTGCTACCTCGACCTCGACGGCTTCAAGGCGGTCAACGACACCCTCGGCCACCGGGTGGGCGACCGGCTGCTCACGGCGGTGGCGTCCCGGCTGACCGAGTGCGCGGACCGGGACGGCAGGTCGCGAGGCGGCTCCCACCTCGTGGCCCGGCTCGGCGGCGACGAGTTCGCGATCCTGGTCGAGGACTCCACCGGCACGGAGCAGCTCGCCGATCTGGCCCGGTCCGTCCTGGCCGCGCTCCAGCAGCCGTTCGACCTGTCGGGGCAGCGGCTGTCGGTGTCCGCGTCCATCGGGGTGGTGGAGCGCGCGGCCGACGGCACGACCGCCACCGAACTGATGCAGGACGCGGACACGACGCTGTACTGGGCGAAGGCGGACGGCAAGGCCCGCTGGACGTTCTTCGACCCCGAGCGCAACGCGCACCGGATGACCCGTCAGGCCCTGTCCTCGTCGCTCAGACCGGCGGTGGAGCGCGGGGAGTTCACGCTGGAGTACCAACCGCTGGTGTGCATGGCGGACGGAGCGGTCCGGGGCGTGGAGGCCCTGGTGCGCTGGAGGCATCCGCAGTTCGGCACGCTCGCGCCGAATCGGTTCATCGGAATCGCCGAGGAGGACGGGTCGATCGTCCAGCTCGGCCGCTGGATCCTGCGTACCGCGTGCCGGCAGGCCCGCCGGTGGGAGCTCGAGCACCCGGCGGAGCCGCCGCTCTTCGTCAGCGTCAACGTCGCCGTGCGGCAGCTGTGGGACTCCGACCTGGTCACCGATGTGGCCGGGGTCCTCGAGGAGACGGGCCTCGCTCCTCATCTGCTGCAGCTGGAGCTCACCGAGTCCGCGGTGATGGGCTCGGCCGGGCGGCCGCTGCAGGTACTCCAGGCGCTGAGCGACATGGGCGTGCGGATCGCGATCGACGACTTCGGGACGGGCTACTCGAACCTGGCCTATCTGAGCCGTCTCCCGGTGTCGGTACTGAAGCTCGACGGTTCGTTCGTGCGCGGCTTCCGCTATGACGACGGCACGCATCCGAACCCCGCCGACGAGACGATCGTCGAGGCGATGGTCGAGCTCGCCCACCGGCTCGGTCTCACGGTCACCGCCGAGTGCGTCGAGACCGCGGGCCAGGCGGAACGGCTGCGCCGCATCGGCTGCGACACCGGCCAGGGCTGGTTGTACTCGCGCGCGGTGGCGCCGGACCGGATCGCGGGCATGATCGGGATCAGTCCGCTCTCGGTCTGATCACCGGGCAGGGTCTGCCCCGTCGACGCGGACGCCCGTGGAAGGCGGCCGAGCGAAGACCACATCGAGGACCAGGCCGATCCGGCCCCTCCTCGCCGCTGACGGCCTTGCCGACGGGTGGTCTTCGGAGAGCAGGAACCGCTCGCCGCCCTCGGTGGCGAGCGATGTGGGGCTTCCTTCGGAACCCTGCGGCAGACCGTCCGGGAGGGGCCGCTCCGGACCCGACGCCCCGGGTCTACCCGGGCAGCCCGTACGCATCCGCGATCAGCTCGTAGGAGCGCAGCCGGGCCTCGCCGCCGTGGGCGCTGGCCGTGATCATCAGCTCGTCCGCGCCCGTGCGCTTCTGGAGCGCGTCCAGGCCGGCGCGCACCTCGTCGGGCGTGCCGTGGACGATGTCGGCCAGCCGGCCGTCCACGAACTCCCGCTCCATCGGGCCGAAGTCGTACGCCTCGGCCTCCTCGGGCGACGGGATCAGCCCCGGCCGGCCCGTGCGCAGCCGCAGCATCGACAGCACTCCGGTCATCACCTGGCGGCGCGCCTCCCGGGCGTCGTCCGAGGCGAGCGCGGCCACGCCGATCAGTGCGTAGGGGGCGTCCAGGACCTTCGACGGGCGGAAGGAGTCACGGTAGAGGTCGAGCGCCGGGACGGTGTTCCGCGCCGAGAAGTGGTGGGCGAAGGCGAACGGCAGCCCGAGCACCCCGGCGAGCCGGGCGCTGAAGCCTGAGGAGCCGAGCAGCCAGACGGGGGGCCGGGCGGCGGACTGGACCCCGCCGGGGGCAGCGGCCTGGACCGGACCGGGGACGGCGTGGATCCGGGCGTACGGGTGGCCGTCCGGGAAGTCGTCGTCCAGGAAGCGCGTCAGCTCGGCGAGCTGCTGCGGGAAGTCGTCGGCGCCCTCTCCTCCGGCCACCGGCATGGGGGACCCCGGCCGGCCGGTGCGGCGCAGCGCGGCGGCGGTGGCACCGTCGGTGCCCGGCGCGCGGCCGAGGCCGAGGTCGACCCGGCCCGGCGCCAGTGCCTCCAGCGTGCCGAACTGTTCGGCGATCACCAGAGGAGCGTGGTTGGGCAGCATGACGCCGCCGGAGCCGAGGCGGATGCGCTCGGTGTGGGCGGCGAGGTGGGCGAGGATCACAGCCGGGGAGGACGAGGCGACACCGGGCATCGAGTGGTGCTCGGCGACCCAGTGCCGGTGGTACCCGCGCCGTTCGGCGAGCCGGGCGAGGTCCACGCTGGTGCGGAGCGCCTGGCCGGCGGTGCTGCCGCTGCCCACGGTGACCAGGTCCAGTACCGAAAGCGGCACGGGCGCGTCGCCCTGCGCCGTTCCCCGGATCTCGTCGGCCGTGCGCGCGGGGTCCGGTGTGTCCACGGAGGTGCCTCCTGCGTTGTCGTGCATGTCCGAGCCACTAACAGGAGGGGATCTCCGTTTATTCCGCCCCGTCGGTCCCGACGGCGGGCCCTATTCCTCTTCCGGCCGGCGGTCCGGGCGGGCGAACAGGGTCCCCAGGCCGTCCGCCCACGCCCTCCGCTCGGCCAGCCGCAGACCTTCCCACACGGTCACCTGGTTCGCGGTGAGGACCGGCTTGCCGAGGGTCTCCTCCAGCTCCCGGAGGTGGGCGGCGGTGTGCAGCGCGGTGTCCGGCATGAGCACCGCCTCCGCCCTCGGGTCGTCCCCGGCCCGGGCCAGCTCCAGCACCCGCTCGCGCTCCCAGGTGCCGACCTCGGCGGCCGTGACGATCCCGCTCGACCGGGCCGCGACCACCCCGATGCCCGCCGACTCCAGGAACTTCTCGAAGAGGCCGGTCACGTCGTCCGGGTAGGTGGCCGCGACCGCCACCCGACCGACGCCCAGCGCCTGTGCGGCGTGGACGAAGGCGAACGACGTGCTCGACGCCGGCAGCCCGGCGGCCTGAGCCAGCTCGCGGATCTGCTCCTGGGCGCCGTCCCGGCCCCGGACGAAGCCGCCGCTCGTGCAGGCCCACACCAGGGACTCCGCTCCGGCCAGCCGCAGCTCCTCCACCCCCGCCGCCAGCCGGTCCGCGGCCCCCATCTCGATCAGCGCGTCCTCCCGGTGCGCGTCCTCGCCGATGTCGGTGTGGAAGACGGGCAGCCTGATGTCGCCTCCGAGCAGGACCGCGATCCTGGGGTAGTCGTCCTCGGCGGAGTGCCCCGGGTAGAGGAGTCCGACGGTCGTCATGTCCATCCTTCCTGTTCCTCCGGCTGGGCGACGGGGGGCACGATCGGCGGCGCGGGCGGGGCCGGCGGGGGCGGCGGCTCCTCGTGCGGACCGACGGTCCGCATCAGGAGGGCCTGGTAGGGACCGACGGCGTACACGCCGATCCTGCGCAGCGCCGCCCACATCGTGACCTGGTTCGCGGAGAGCACCGGCATGCGCAGCTCCGCCTCCAACTGGGGTATCGCGTCGTACGTCGGCAGGTTCGTGCAGCTGATGAAAAGGGCGTCCGCCGCACCCACCACCGCCTGGCGCGCCATGTCCACCACCGACCGGTAGGGCACCCTCCAGATGTGCCGGGTCAGTCCGAGGAAGGCGCGGCCCGTGACCGATACCCCGCCTTCGGCCAGGTAGTCCTCCAGCGACCGGGTCACCGACTCCGTGTACGGCGTGACGACGGCGATCCGGCTGACGCCCAGTTCCTCCAGGGCTTCCAGCAGCGCGCCCGAGGTGGTCACCGAGGCGATCTCCCCCGCCGTGGCCATCGCCTCGCACATCGCCCGCTCACCCGCCACACCGCCGACGAAGCTGCCGCTGGTGCAGGCGTAGGCGACGACCTCGGGCTCGGAGGCGGCCAGCGCCCGGACCGCCTCGCGCAGGGTCTCGTGCTCACTGACGAGCCGCGCGAGGTCGAGCGAGACCTCGACCGGCACGAACGGGGTCCGGGTCAGGCGCAGCGAGACGCCGTCGGGCACCCAGCGCCACAGCTCCCGGTCGAGTGCGAAGTCGAACGGGGCGACCACCCCGATCCCGCGCTGCGGGTCGGGACCGCCCAGAAACGAGACTTCGAGGGACACATCCATCACAGGCCCCCTCATTTACGCCTTGTTGACGACGGTAGGTTCCAGTGCGAGCGTGGGTCAATCCGTACATGTCAGACGTTCAGAAACGGTTTCCGCACGATGTCCGTACCGGTTCTTCTCGTACTGGAAGCAGACCCCCCGCCGCGGCTCGGAGGGCTCACCGGACGCGCCGACGTCCGGTACGCGGACGCCCGCTCCCTCGCCTCCGAGCTGCCCGGGGCCGACGCCCTCCTGGTGTGGGACTTCACCTCGGACGCGGTGCGGCTGGCATGGCCCGGAAGCGGCCCGCGGCCCCGCTGGGTGCACACCCCGAGTGCCGGTGTCGACCGGCTGCTCTGCCCCGAGCTCTCAGCCTCCGACACGGTCCTGACCAACGCCCGCGGGATCTTCGAGCAGCCCATCGCCGAGTACGTGGCCGCCCTGGTGCTCACGATGGCCAAGGACCTGCCGGGGACCCTGGAGCTCCAGCGGCAGCGGCGGTGGCGGCACCGCGAGTCACTGCCCGTGGCGGGCGGCCGGGCGGTCGTGGTCGGCGCCGGCCCGATCGGACTGGCGATCGCGGGCACCCTGCGGGCGCTGGGTCTCGAGGTCGCCGTCACCGGACGCACGGCCCGCCCCGGGGTGCACGGCTCCGAGGAGCTGGACGGGCTTCTCGCACGCGCCGACTGGGTCGTGTGCGCGGCCCCGCTGACGGAGGCCACCCGGGGCATGTTCGACGCCCGGCGGTTCTCGCTGATGCGCCCCTCGGCACACTTCGTCAACGTCGGACGGGGCGCGCTGGTGGTGGAGGACGACCTGGTCCCTGCGCTGACCGGGCGGAGGATCGCGGGCGCCGCCCTGGATGTCTTCGAGGAGGAGCCGCTGGCGCCCGACAGCCGGCTGTGGGACGTGCCGGGGCTGATCGTCTCGCCGCACATGAGCGGGGACACCGTCGGCTGGCGCGATCGGCTGGGTGAGCAGTTCGTCGAACTGTTCGACCTCTGGTCGGCCGGAAAACCGCTGCCGAACGTGGTCGACAAGGAACGTGGGTACGTCCCCTCCCATGACTCCTGAGCCGAACGACCCGAGTGCCCTGACCGCACGTCACCTCATCGCCGGCTACGAGCGCGGCGACTTCTCCCCGCTGGAGGCGGTCCGCGCGGTCCTCGACCGGGCCGAGGCGGCGCAGCGCCTCACGAACGCGTTCGTCCGGATCGACGGCGATCGGGCGCTGGCGCAGGCCGAGGCGGCCACCGAGCGCCGCCGGAGGAAGGAGCCGCTGGGCCCCCTCGACGGCGTACCGGTCACGGTCAAGGACGTCCTGTTGCAGGCGGGCGGGCCGACGCTCCGGGGCTCCAGGACGGTGCGCCCGGACGGCCCGGCCTGGGACGAGGACGCCCCCGCCGTGGCACGTCTGCGCGAGCAGGGCGCGGTGTTCGTCGGCAAGACGACGACGCCGGAGTTCGGCTGGAAGGGCGTCACGGACTCCCCCCTGACCGGGGTCACCCGCAATCCGTACGACGTCTCCCGCACGGCCGGCGGATCCAGCGGCGGGAGCGCGGCGGCCGTGGCCCTGGGCGCGGCCCCGCTGTCGATCGGCACGGACGGCGGCGGCTCGGTCCGCATCCCGGCGTCGTTCTGCGGGGTCTTCGGGCTGAAGCCGACGTACGGCCGGATCCCGCTCTATCCGTCGAGCCCGTTCGGCACGCTGGCCCATGCCGGGCCGATGACCCGGGACGCGGCGGACGCGGCACTGCTGCTGGACGCGCTCAGCGGCCCCGACTGGCGGGACTGGTCGCAGCTGGCGCCCGCAGCGAGGACGGGCGAGGGTCTCGCCGGGGGCGTGAAGGGGCTGCGGATCGCGTACTCCCCGTCCTTCGGCGGTCAGGTGGCGGTCCACCCGGCCGTCGCCTCGGCGGTGCGCGGGGCGGTGGAGCGGCTGGCCGGGCTGGGCGCCTACATCGAGGAGGCGGACCCGGACATCACCGACCCGGTGGACGCCTTCCACACCCTGTGGTTCACCGGTGCGGCACGCGTGGTGCAGCACTTCGGCCGGGAGCAGCGGGAACTGCTGGACCCGGGGCTGCGGGAGATCTGCGCGGAGGGCGAGCGGGCCTCGGCGCTCGACTACCTCGCCGCCGTGGACGCCCGGATGGAGATCGGACGCCGACTCGGGCGGTTCCACACCGCGTACGACCTGCTGATCACACCGACGCTGCCGGTCACCGCCTTCGAGGCGGGCGTGGAGGTGCCGAAGGGTTCCGGGCACCGGCGCTGGACGGGGTGGACCCCGTTCACGTACCCGTTCAACCTCACCCAGCAGCCGGCGGCGACGGTGCCGTGCGGGGTGGACGAGGACGGGCTGCCGGTCGGGGTCCAGCTGGTCGGCCCCCGCCACGCGGACGCCCTGGTCCTGCGCGCCGCGCACGCCCTGTACGCGTCGGGCGCGGCGGCGCTGCCGGCACCGCCCGCCGCCGGCTGAGGGCTTGCGGACCATCAAGGCGGCGTTCGGTCCGCAAGCCCTCGGTGCCGTGTCGGACGGCGTTCGCCCCGTCGCGACGCCCGACGCGGCACCGGGAAGCGGGCGCCCCGGCCCGAATTGACCAACAGCATCCCGATCGGGCCGGGGCACGGCCCGGTCAGGCGCGGCGGAACGACAGAGTCTCGCCGAGTGCCCCGGCGCGCCAGAGGTCCTGGCAGGCGTCGGTCATCCGGTCGAGTCCCTCGACCACCTGGCCCCACACGATGCCCGGCACCCAGCCGGTGTCGCCGTTGAGCAGCAGGTTGTTGCGTTCGTAGAAGAGCGCGAGGTCGACGGTCACCGGCCGGGACAGGTCCCGGTCGTAGCCGTACGCGGCGGTCCCCAGCTCCGTACCGCTGAAGGTGAAGTAGCAGAGGTCGCCCGGGATCGGGGTCACCGTCGGGTTCTCCAGCGGTGGCTCCCGGTCGGCGAAGGCGGGAAACAGGGCGTAGATCTCGTTGCGCGCGTACTTCGCGTGGTACACGTCGCCGCCGAGCGGCAGCGCGTCCCACACGGCCCGGCAGGTCAGCGGCGCCCGGTCGTCCAGGAGCCGCGCGGTGCAGTGCACTCCGCGCTTGGTGAGCGAGACTTCGATGAATCGATCGGCCATTGCTGACGCATACCCCGCCCGAGGCAGGGTAGCCGCGCCGCCATGGCTCCAGACACCAGACATCCCATACGCAGGCGCAGCCTGCTCCTGGGGACCGCCGGCGCACTCGGTGCGGCCGGCGTTGCCGGTGCGAGTGGTTGCGCACGGGTCCCCTCCGGCAACAGCCTGGCCAGACTGAGATCCCAGGGCACGGTGCGGCTCGGCATCGCGGGCGAGGTGCCGTACGGATACATAGACGAACAGGGCGAGTTCACCGGGGAGGCCCCGGAACTGGCGAAGGCGGTCTTCAAGCGGCTCGGGGTGGCGAACGTGCAGCCGGTGGCGACCGACTTCGCCTCACTCATCCCCGGCCTCAACTCACAGCAGTTCGATGTCGTTTCAGCCGGAATGTACATCAACAAGGAACGCTGCGCGCAGGTCATCTTCTCCGATCCCGAATACCAGATGCTCGACTCCTTCATCGTGCGCAAGGGGAATCCGAAGAACCTGCACAGTTACGAGGACGTCGTACGGACCAAGGCGAAGTTCGCAACGGGCACCGGATACGCCGAGATCGGCTACGCCGTGGCGGCCGGGTACCCCGAGAAGGACATCGTCATCCTCCAGGACCAGGTGGCCGGACTGAACGCCGTCGAGTCCGGGCGCGTCGACGTCTTCGCCGGGACCGCGCTCACGACCCGCGAAGTGGTCCGCAAGAGCAGCAAGGCCGAGGCGACGAAGCCGTTCGCGGCGATCGTCGACGGCAAGGAGAAGATCGACGGCGGTGGCTTCGCCTTCCGGCCGACCGACACCGAGCTGCGGGACGCCTTCAACGCCGAGATCCACAAGATGAAGAAGAGCGGCGAGCTCTTCCGCATCCTGAGCCGGTTCGGCTTCACCAAGGCCGAGATGACCGAGCTCACGGCGAAGGAGCTGTGCCGATGACCTCCGGACTCTGGCAGAACTGGGTGCTTCCGGGGATCTGGATCACCGTCCAGCTCACCCTCTACAGCGCCGCGCTCGCCACCGCCGTCGCGTTCGGTGTCGGTATGGCCAGAACTCATCGCTCGAAGGCGGTCCGCTTCGTCGCGGCCTTCTACACCGAGGTGTTCCGCGGGACCTCGGCGCTGGTCCTGATGTTCTGGCTGTTCTTCGTCCTCCCGCCGCTGCTGGGGTGGCAGTTGGTGCCCATGTGGGCGGCCGTGCTCGCCCTCGGCCTGTCCTACGGCGCGTACGGTGCGGAGATCGTGCGCGGCGCGCTGAACGCCGTCACGCCGGCCCAGCGGGAGGCCGGCGTCGCGCTCAGCTTCACGCCCTGGCAGCGGATGCGGCTGATCCTGCTACCGCAGGCCGTGCCCGAGATGATCCCGTCCTTCTGCAACCTGGCGGTCGAACTTCTGAAGGGCACGGCGCTGGTCTCGCTGCTGGGTGTGGGCGACGTGTCGTTCGCGGCCTACCTGGTGCGGCTGGCGACCCAGGAGAGCGCGCAGATCTACACGGTCACGCTGGTGATCTACTTCGTGCTCGCGTTCCTCATCACCCGCTCGATGAAGGCCCTGGAACGGAAGACCAAGGCGAACCTGGGGGTGGTGGTCAAGTGACCTGGGACTGGTCCGCGGTCGCGGACTTCATGCCGCGCTTCTGGGAGGGCGTGCTCGTCACGCTGCAGATCCTGGTGCTGGGCTCGCTGCTGTCCTTCACGCTCGGCCTGGTGTGGGCGCTGGGACTGCGCTCCGGCTCGCGCTTCGTACGCTGGCCGGTGGGGCTCGTCACCGAGTTCGTCCGCAACACCCCGCTGCTGGTGCAACTGTTCTTCCTGTTCTTCGTGCTGCCGGAGTGGGGCGTGCAGTTCTCCGCGCTCACCACGGGCACGATCGCGATCGGCCTGCACTACTCGACGTACACCGCGCAGGTCTACCGGGCCGGTATCGACGCCGTTCCGGCCGGGCAGTGGGAGGCGGCGACGGCGCTGAGCCTGCCCGCCCACCGGACCTGGTCCGCCGTGATCCTGCCGCAGGCGGTCCGCCGGATCGCGCCCGCCCTCGGCAACTACGTCATCGCGATGCTCAAGGACACCCCGCTCCTCGCCGGGATCAGCGTGCTGGAGATGCTCCAGCAGTCCCGGCTGGAGAGCGCGGCGACCTTCCAGTACACGGAGCCGCTGACGGTCGTCGGCATCGCCTTCATCCTCATCGCCTACCCGGCATCCCTGCTCGTACGGACCCTGGAGCGCCGCCTTGCCCGCTGACACCGACCTCACCAAGCAGAACGACGAGCTCATCCGTTTCACGAACGTCACCAAGCGCTTCGGGGACAACACCGTCCTGGACGACCTGTGCTTCTCGGTCCGCCCGGGCAAGCACGTCACGCTGATCGGGCCCTCCGGGTCCGGGAAGACCACCATCCTTCGGCTGCTGATGACGCTGGCACGCCCCGACTCGGGCACGATCGACGTCAACGGCGGCCGGCTGTTCCCGGCCGGCGAGAAGGAACGCAGAGAGGTCCGCAAGAAGATCGGCATGGTCTTCCAGCAGTTCAACCTCTTCCCCAACATGACCGTGCTGCGGAACATCACCGAGGCCCCGGTGCGGGTGCTCGGGCTGTCCAAGGACGAGGCCGAGGAACGCGCCCGCGAGCTGCTGGACCTGGTCGGCCTCGCCGACCGCGTCGACGCGCGGCCCTCCCAGCTGTCGGGCGGCCAGCAGCAGCGGGTGGCCATCGCCCGGGCGCTCGCGATGCGGCCGCAGGTGCTGCTGCTGGACGAGGTGACCTCGGCGCTCGACCCGGAGCTGGTCGCGGGAGTCCTCGACGTCCTCAGGGACATCGCCCGCAGCACCGACATCACGATGCTCTGCGTGACCCACGAGATGAACTTCGCCCGGGACATCTCCGACGATGTCCTGATGTTCGACGCCGGGAAGGTGATCGAGTCCGGATCCCCGGAGAAAATCTTCTCGGAACCCGAGCACGAGCGTACTCGTGAGTTCCTCGGAGCGGTGCTCTGACCTCTCCCTCCATGCACCATTCATGACCCTGGCATATGCCATTGTCGTGCGCCCCAGGATATGAGCCTGGGGCGCCCTACATTTCTCGCCAACAGCCGCCCACTAAACGGTTCTTGGCAGCTATCGTGGTACGGAAGCTTGCGGTCACAACCTGGTAGGGGGAAACCGTGGCGCTGAAGCCCGAGCCGACCGCGCCGTTCCACTCGGTGCAGTACGCACTGCGCGTCCTGGAGACGATCTCCAGGCACAGCGGCGGTGTGACCGATGTCCAGATCGCGCGCGAGACCGGACTGCCGACCGGCCATCTCACGTCCCTGCTGCTGATGCTCCGCCGCGAGGGCTACGTGGAGCAGGTCACGGACGGGGCGTATGTGATCGGCGACTCCCTGGTCCTGCTGGGATCCGGCGTCACCCGACGGGAGGCCCTGGAGCGCAAGCTCCAGGAGACGCTGACCGAACTGCGCGACTCGGTCGGCGCGGCGGTCTACATCAGCCGGTACATCGACGGCGAGGTCAAGATCACCCAGTTCGCCGACGGACCCCGCACCCCCAAGGTCAACGAGTGGGTCGACTTCCGCTCGGCGGCGCACGCCAGCGCCGTCGGCAAGTGCCTGCTGACCCAGCTCGACCAGAACGGCCGCCGCGACCATCTCGCACGGCACAAGATCGCCCGGCTCACCTCCCGGACGATCACCAACGAGAAGATCCTCTTCTCCAAGCTGGACGCCCAGCCGCCCACGGTCCCCGTGCTGGACCTCCAGGAGTACGCGGTGGGCACGGTCTGCGCGGCGGTGCCGCTGACGGCCGGCTCCTCCGTCGGCTGCCTGGCGCTCTCGCTCCCGATCGAGCACGCCCACCGGCTGCGCGCCGCGGCCGACACCCTGAACCGCCGGGCGGCTCCGGTGGTGCTGTCACTGGCCCTGTGACCGGCCGGGCCCGCGAGACCACCGAGGCCCCGTGCCGTGACGCCGACCACCCGGCGGCCTGTGCCCGGCGGTCGGAAGCACCCCTGCGGAGCGGGTAGTATTACTTCTGTCGTCAGCCGCCGAGAGCGGCGAGGACGGCAGCCCGCGCCGCTAGCTCAGTTGGTTAGAGCAGCTGACTCTTAATCAGCGGGTCCGGGGTTCGAGTCCCTGGCGGCGCACAACCTCACGAGAGGCCCTCGCAGTCGCGAGGGCCTCTCGCGTTTTCCCGGCGCCCCGGCTCCCTCCGCCGCGGGAGCCGCAGGGAGCCGTCGCGGCACAGCCGCCCGACCGCCGCGGGCCGGTCCGGTGGGACGGCCCGCGCCCGGGATCCGCTCCACCGTTTCCGGCTGCGGACGCGGTCGGTCCCCCCGTCCTCGCGGGCAGGACGGCAAGCTCCGGCGGTGATATGCGTCACGTTCGCCTGCCTCGACGCATCCCACAGCGCCCGGCGGCCGGTGCGGGCGGGGCCGGGGCCGGGGCCGGATTCCACCGGCCCGACCGAGGTCTCCGCACCCGGACCGGGGCTCGTCGGCCAGGGCCGGATCCCGTCGGCCCGGACCGGCGTCTCATCCGCCATCCGGCACCCGCCCGGCGCGACCGGACCCACCACCGGACCGCTGCGCGGCCGGCCGCCGGCCGTGAGCCACGGGGCCCGGCCCGCCGCCGACCGCACCGGGAAACCCGTCCGCCGGAACGGCGAACGGGCTCACCGGCCCAAGAGCCAGGTCCTGCCCTGCCGTTCGTAGGCGCGGCACAGCCGGGCGGCGTCGGCCGCCGTCAACGGGCGGTAGACGTCCGTGCCGGGCTCCCGCCACCAGACGGGGTCCCGGCCCCGGAGGAACCCCTCCCGGCGCAGGGCGACACGGTGGATCTTGTTGGTGGCGGTGACCGGGAGGCGCGGGACGACACGGACGAAGCGGGGCGGCATCTTCGTCCCCAGATCGGGCTGGGCGGCGAGGAAGCCGGTGAACGCCGCGGGATCGAAGGACTCACCGTCGCGGAGGACCAGGGCGCACATCACCTGGTCGCCGGCGACCGGATCGGGTACGGCGTAGACCGCGACGCCCGCGGCGGGTTCCCAGCGGGCGAGGATGCTCTCGATGAGCGCGGCGGCGAGGTTCTCGCTGTCGACGCGCAGGCGGTCGTCGCCGCGGCCGGCGAAGTACAGGAAGCCCTCGGCGTCGCGGTAGAAGAGGTCACCGCTCCAGTACCAGCCTCCCCGCAGCCGTTCCGCCTCCGCCTCGGCGTTGCGCCAGTAGCCCTCGAAGGGGCTGCGGCCGCGGTTGACCAGTTCGCCTATCGCCCGGTCGCCGTTCAGCAGCTCGCCCGCGGGGGAGAAGCGGGCCGGCTCGCACTCCTCGCCGCTGGACGGGTCGACCACGGCGAGGTCGTCCCCGGGGGCGGCCCTGCCGATCGCTCCGCGCGGAGTGCCGGAGGTGCGCTGGACGGCCGCACCGCCCTCGGAGGAGCCGTAGCCCTCGACGAGCCGTACGCCGAACCGGGCCTCGAAGCGCTCCGCGTCGACCGCCCCCGCCTCGGTGCCGAAGCCGAGCCGCAGCGAGTGGTCACGGTCGTCCTCGCGCTCGGGGGTGGCGAGCAGGTACTGCACGGCCCGGCCCACGTAGGTGAAGTACGTGGCTCCGTAGGACCGTACGTCGGAGAGGAAGCACGACGCGGAGAAGCGGCGCCGCAGTGCCACCGTCGCGCCGGCCACCAGTGCGGGCGCCCAGTCGGCGATCACCGCGTTGCCGTGGAACATCGGCATGCAGACGTAGTGGACGTCGTCCCGGCCCATCCCGAACTGCGAGACGAGGGCGGCCCCGGCGGCGGCGAGCCGTCCCTGACTGCAGATCGCGGCCTTGGGCGGGCCCGTCGAGCCGGAGGTGAAGTACAGCAGCAGCCGGCTGCCGGGCCGCACGGTGCGGCCCGGCAGGGGGGCGACGTCGGCGGGTCCGGCACCCTCGCAGGGGGCGAGGAGCGCGGCGTAGGCGGCGTCGTCGGTCACCAGCACCCGCACGCCCGGCAGTTCGAGACCGTCGAGCAGGGGAAGGTGCGCGCGCTCGGTGACCAGCACCCGGCAGTCGGTGTGCAGGATGTCGCGGGCCAGTTCCGCACCCCGGCGCGTCGGGTTGATGCCGGCGACGGCGGCCCCGGTGAGGGCCGCCGCACCGATCCACAGCGGAAACTCGTGCGTGTTGTCGAGCAGGACCCCGAGGTGCGGCTCGGCTCCCCGGGGCAGCAGCTCCGTGAGCAGTGCGGCCCGCGCGGCGGCGCCGGAGGCGACCTGGTGGTGGCTGAGCACGAGGTCCTCGTGGACCAGCCCCACCCGGTGGTCGCCCCACTGGCGCCGTACCAGCTCCGCGACGGTCGTACCGCTCCCCGTGACGCCCATGGCGCGCACGGTAACTGACATAACGTCAGAACTGAACGTCCGAGCAGGCGTAGAACGCGTTCGGGGTGTCGGCGATGGTCCACACCGCCAGGACCAGATGGCGGCCCGACTTCGACGGCAGTGTGCCCGAGTGACTGAGCGTCCCCGGGGGGCGCTGGCCGTTGTACGGGATGGTCAGGAAGGGCTGCGGATCGAGCGCGGCCCTGGTGAGCGGCTGGCCGGGGTTCCAGCCGTTCCTGGTGATGTAGTACGTGAAGTCGGTCGTGGCGTGCATGGCGGTGAACTGCCACCGGAAGGTGTAGTTCTGCCCCGACGAGACACGGGTGGTGGGCCAGGTACCGCCGCGCGGGTCGTCGAGCTGCGCGAAGCGGCTGTTGCCGCCGGCGCAGATCCTCCCGTCCGCCGGACCCGCGCCGGGGAAGCCCTTGGGCCCCTCGACGCTCTGGGGCTCCCACCGGATCTCGCCGCAGTTGCCCACGGTGCCGTTGGCACAGAGCTTCTGACGGCTGATCGGAGAGTCGGTGTAGCCGTGGCTGCCGGCGCTCCCGGTGGAGAGCAGGGTCGCCCCCGCCACCGTGAGTCCGACGACGGCCGCGCCTATTCGCTTTCGCATGCTGTCGCTCCTGGAGAACGTGGGGGAGTCCTGTGAGCCGTGCCGTGCAGCTGCGCTTGTGCGGTGTGCGTGCGGATTCCGGTCTAGACCAAGTCCCAGATTATTGGCGAATTTTGAACATGTCCAGACCAATCACGGGGTCTCGGCACCGCCCGTCCTCGCCGTGCAGAACGCCACGGTGAGGTCGCGGACGAGGGCCTTGCGCTCGTAGTCGTCGAACTCCACCAGCCCGCGCATCGTGAGCCGTTGCACCGTGTCGTCCACCGCGTCGACCACCGAGCTCAGCACGGTGTCGCGACGCTCGGCCTCCAGAGCGGCGACCCGGCGACGGCGCATCGCCGCGGCAACCTCGGGCGCGTACTCGATACGCGTCGGCTGCGCCGAGAAGACGTCGATCCCGATGGGGGCGCACTCCGCCGCGAGCGTCTTCGTCAGGGCGTCGCCGACGGCCTCGGCGTTGCGGAGCGTCGGACGCAGTTCGAACGCGGGACCGCCGGCGGCGGCCGGCGCCGAGGCGTCGGCCGCGATCTGGGACAGCACCCGTGCCAGTGCCGCCTCCACCTGCTCCCTCAGGTACGACTCGTGGTTCGCGACCCCGAGCACGGCCCGGGCCGTGTCCCGGACCCGCCACACGACGAGGACGACGGCCTCGAGCGCGGTGCCTTCGGCGTCGACCGACGGCATGGGGTCGCTGCGCCAGTGCCGCAGCCGTACGTCCACCCGGCGGCGGAGCAGCAGCGGGCTCACCCACATGAGACCGCTGCGGCGGACACTGCCGCGGTACTCCCCGTACAGCGTCAGCACCCAGGCGTGGCCGACCCGGCCCCGCGCGAGCCCGCCGAGCGAGAACAGCGCGACGGTCAGGGACACGGCGAGCACGCCCCAGTGCACGAACCCGAGACCGCCATAGGGCCGTTCGCCCAAACCGAAGAGCGTCGTCACCTCGGGCGGGAAGGCTCCCGCCCAGTGCAGCACGGCCGCGCAGGCGACGAGGGAGACGGCCCCGGCGAGCAGAGCCGCCCAGCCGGGCAGCACCGGGCCGGGCCGCTCGACCAGCCGGGGGTCCGGCGGTGGTGCGGGCCGTCGGGCGGCCTGGCCGGCGCCCGGTGTGGACCGTCGTCCGGTGGCGGACGCCACCGGGGGCATGGCGATGGTGTCGGGGCCGCTGTCGCCGTCGTCGTCCTTGGCCGGCCCGTTCACGCCGAAGGCGCTCCTGCGGTCCTTGAGCTGTGCGCGGGCGTCCGGCCCCTTGTGGACGGACGTCCCGTTGAGCGGGCGGGTGGCGTCGGCACCGGTGGCCGGCTCCGTCCGCAGCTCCGCGGCCGTCCTCCCCGCCGCGCCCCGGGTGGTCGCTCCGGCGGACGCGACCGCGTCCCGGTAGAGCAGGTGGACGGGGATGGCGCCGGTCGTGTCGGTGCCGATGACGACCGTCCGGCGACCGCCGGCGCCGCTGAACTGCCGCTCGCCGCGTTCGGTCGCGGGCGCGGTCTCGCGCGCACCGCCGGACTTCGTCCCGCCCGCCTCGGCCGGGGCGCCCGGGTGGGAACGGGCGTCGGTGGCGTCGTTCGCAGTGCCGCCGGGCGCGGGCGGGAAGGCGGTTGCGGAACCCGCCGCGGACCCGCCGCCCGAAGGGGGCTCCTGGGCGGGGGCGGGCAGTCCGGCCTCCGCGGGCCCGCCGCCGCGCCCGGGGGTGCCGTGCACGTCCGGAGTGCCGGACACGGCGGGGGCGTTGTGCACGTCCGGAGCGCCGTGCACGTCCCGAGCACCCGACACAACGGGAGCCCTGTACCCATCCGAAGCACCATGCACATCCCGAGCACCCGACACAACGGGAGCCCTGTACCCATCCGAAGCACCATGCACGTCCGGGGTGCCGGGCGGTGCGGGTGTGCCGTCGAACGCCGTCGGCGCCTCCGGGCCGGACGTGGTCTCGGTCGCGGGCCCGCCGTAGGCCGTGCTGCCCGCGACGGGGAGACCGGCGCTGTGGACGGCGACCGACGCGGAGGTCAGTCGGCCGAGCTGGAGGGACGGACCCGGAGGGTCCTCGGAGTAGGGGGTCGTCGGGGTCACCGCGGTCGCCTCCTCGCGGGGTCGGTGCACATCGGAGTTATGGATCATGAGAAAAGCCGCCGCCAGGTCTCGGGGCCGGGGTAGCCGTCGGCCGCCGCCCCGTGCCAGCCCTGCGCGCGCTGGAAGGCCTCGACGCTGCGACGGTCCGCGTCGCCCCAGCGAGGGCCGGGGCGGGTGGAGTAGTGCCTGCCGAAGCCCCGCTTCGCCAACTGCCGGCGGAGAGTGTCCAGATGCCTTCCGGAGCCGCCGGGGCGGAAGTGTCCGTGACCCGGGAAGCCCGGCGCGGAAGCGGCGGCTCCGGGCGCCGGCTTCCGGGATCCGGCCGGAGTCGCCGTCGCGACGCCCGGCCGGCGGGGCGCGGCCGCGGCGGACGGTGGCCTGCGGGCTCCGGCAGGGGCGGATCGGACGACGGAACCGCGCCGGACCGGAGCGGCCGCGGCACGGCCGCCGGACACAGTCCCGGTCACCGGGGCCGCCGCGGGCGAGGGCGCCGCCTTCCGGGCCCCCGCGGAAGCGGATCCCGCCGCCGTGGACGCCGACGCGGCGGGGGCCTGCGCGGCGGACGACGGCGCCTGTTCCAGACCGGTCGAGGTCGGAGCCGCTGCCGGCGCGGGTGCCCCCGTCACCGAACCCGCCTCCCGCCCGGGCCCGTTCGGCGCGTCCGCGCCGGGCGCCGCCTTCCTTCCCGTGCCGTTCACCAGCAGGCGCCAGGTGTCCGGCCCCGGCACCCCGTCCGCCTCCGCACCCCTCCAGCCCTGGGCGTACTGGAACGCCTGGGTGGCACGCCGGTGCGCCTCCCCCCAGCGCGCCCCCGGACCGGCGGTGCCGTTGCCTGCGAAGCCCTGCTCCGCCAGCAGCCCCGCGAGCCGGGTGACGTACGCGTTGCCCGCGCCGGGCGCGAAGACCCCCACACCGGGGAACTCGATCCCCCCGATCATCTCGCCCGCGGTGCCCACGCCCTTCAGCGCTCTGTAGCGGTAGGCCACGTACTGGTCGGAGTTGCTCCAGTAGGCCAGTGGCGTGGTCTGTCTGCGGGTGTTCGGCCTGGCCTGCTCGTACGCGATGTACTTCGTGCGCGCGCTGTCCGCCCAACCGCCGAAGATCGTGACGTGGGAGCCCTTGGACGGATTGCTCAGGTTGTGGAAGAGCAGGATGTCGCCGGGCTGCAGGTCCTCGCGCTCGATGCGCGTGCCGAACTGGGCCAGGCTGCCCGTCCATTCGTTGCCCGGGAGGTGCCAGGCCATGGAGACGTAGCCGGAGCAGTCCTGCCGGTAGCCGTCCACCCAGTACCTGCTCATGGAGTACGGGACCTTGGCGTTCACCCAGCGCTTCGCCCGGCTCATGATGTCGGCACGAGCCATCTTGCGCAGACCGGCCGTCCCGGCGGGGCCGGCGGTCGGGCCGCCGTGCAGCGGTTCCTGGCCACCCTGCGGGGTCTCCGGGTCGGGGCGGGGGGCACGCCCGGGCCCGGCGGGGCCCCCCGCCCGGACACGATCGCCACGGGAGGGGTCCGTGGCGGCGGGGCCCACCGGGGCGCGGTCCGTTCCGGCGCGCTCCGTCCGCGCCCGGGCCGGGGCGGGGGCCCGGTCGCGTCCCGGCAGGTCGTGCCCCAGTCCGGCGCGCCCGGGCCCTGCGGGGTGCGCACCGGCCGCCCGTTCCCCGACCGGTCGCCGTGGCGGAGCCACCACGTCCGCCTCGACGACGGGCGCCCCGGACCACGCGGTCCGAGGTGCCGCCGCCTCCGGCTCGGACACCGGGGGGCGCCCCGCTCCGGGAGCGGCCAGGGCCCCCGCGCTCCCGCCGCTCAGTACCGCTCCCGCCGCGGTGACCAGTACGAGAGCACGGCGGGCGCCGTGCGCGGCCGGGTGGCCGCCGGCACGCACCGGCAGGGCACGGGCCCGTTCCCGCCGCTGCCGGGCGCAGCCGGGGCAGACGCAGTCGCCGGCCGGCTCGTACTCCTCGAACACCGGAACGGTCATCCCTTACCCCTCCAGATCCACCACGCTCTTCCATCACGACAAATGGCATTTTGACGGAACAAAGCGAAAAAACGACCATCCGACAGGCCGGAACGCGCAAGGAAATGGTCAGGAGCACCCCGGGGGTCCGGTAGAGTTCTCCGGGTCAGCAGGCGCCGCTAGCTCAGTTGGTTAGAGCAGCTGACTCTTAATCAGCGGGTCCGGGGTTCGAGTCCCTGGCGGCGCACAAGCGATCAGTTCGCTGACCTGGGCGTCCTCGGCCTCCGAGGGCGCCCTTTCATATGCGGGCGAAGCCCGCCGGGAGCCGGGCGGCCGTCCCCGCGAGATCCCCCGGACGGCGGGCGGCGAGGGAAGGACGCACCGCCTGCCGCATAAACTCGGACTCACCCGTACGCGTCACTCCGTCCCACGGCAGGAAGAATCCCCCGCGTGGCCAACGCACTGCAGGAATTGGTGAAGATCCGGCTGGAGCAGCAGGGCTGGTCCTACGGCGACGTGGCCCGGCGCGGCGGCATTCCGCGTTCCACCGTGCACCACCTGGCCACCGCCGAACGCGTCACCCGTATGCCGCAGCAGGCCACGCTCGAGGGCCTGGCCAGAGGACTGGAACTGCCCCTGGACTCCGTCCGCAGGGCCGCGGCCGAAGCCTGCGGAATCCACCTGTACTTCGAGGAGACCCCCGGCACACCCGCCGACCCCGAGGTCGCCACCCTCATCGCCAGCGTCCAGCAGCTCTCCCCGGCCGACCGCCGGCACGTCACCGCACTCGTCGAATCCCTCCTGCGCAACACCGGCACAGACACCGGCACACGCACAGGCACCCCCACGGGCCACGACACCGACCCCCACCCCGGCACGAACCCCCACCCCGACACCGACTGAACCGGGCCCCGGCGACAACCGTCCCCACCGCAGGGCTCAGCGCTCGCTCAGCGTTCGCAGCCAGCCGATCACCGCGTTCACCGTGTGGAAGTCGAGTTCGGCGATCCGGGCGACGGCACGGGTGTCGGTCAGCCGCACGGGGACGCATGCCGCGTCCAGGGCGCAGTGCAGCATCACCTGGTGGGCCTGGGTCGCCGGCAGGTCCTCCCCCACCCGCAGATGAGGGCGCAAATACGTGGAGATGGGCAGCGGCGGAGTCGGGAACGACGGGTATTCCATGCTCATGGTCGGATCGCTCTCTCGTTCAGGCCGGAAACCCCTTCGGAGTCGGCCGGGTACGGCGCCGTTCGCCGGCGGAGAGACCCTGGAGGCCGGCGCGGCGCATCAGGAGCTGCACCGTGCCGTGACTGACCACGATGCCGTGGCGCGAGGTCAGTTCGTCGTGGATGCGCCGGTATCCATAGGTCCCGTGCGAAGCGGCATGGATGGCGGAGATGACTTCGGTGAGCCAGGAGTGGCGGACGGAACGTGCGGAGGGAGGACGGGAACGCCAGGTGAAGTACCCGGACTCGGTCACCCCCAGAACGCTCGTGGCGATCCGCACGGGCAAGCCCTCGTGAGCCATCACGCGTACTGCCTCGAATCGCCTTTTGGGGACATCGTGTCCCGCAGCAGTTCGGTCGCACGCCGGAGGACGGCGACCTCGGTCTCCAGTTCCGTGATGCGCCTGCGCGCGGCCGTGAGTTCCGTCCCTGCGTCGGGGAAGTACCGCTGGTGCCGCAGTTGCGGCAGGTATCTGCGCCGCCACTGGTAGAGCGTCCGCTCACTGAGGCCGAGGTCGACCGCGACCTTCTTCACGGGCTCGCCCATGGCCAGCAGGTCGAGGGCCTGACGACGCACCTCGGGTGGGTAACTCATTGGATGGTGGTCCTCCGGAGGACTGGAGACACGTCCACCTGCCGGCCCGGGGAGGGTTCCCCGAGCCGGGAGGCGGGTGGGTTCGGTGTGGAGCGGCGGGCTGACCCCGCCCGCCGCGGCGCTGGGGCGTGTTGCGCAAGTCCCTCCTGGCCCGCGACGCCTGGCACGCACGCACGCCCGCTGCGTCGTCGGAGTCATCCGAGTACGTCCGGTACGAGGATGATCCGCCGCCTTGCGATCTTCCCCTCGGCCCGGAGGGCCCGGGGGGAGACTCCACCCCCTCGGCCGGAGGGTCGAGGGGGGAGACCCCACCCCCTCGGCCGGAGGGTCGAGGGAGGAGACCCCACCCCCTCGGCCGGAGGGTCGGGGGAGACTCCATGCACCAGACGCCGCAGGCCCCGCCCTGCGGGCGGACGGAGCTACTTGCGCAACACGCCCTAGTCGATGTGGCGCCGCATCGTGACGGTGGGCCGGAAGCTCTGCAGCGGGTTGACGGCCTCGCCGCGGGGTGCGGACGCCACCGCGCCCCTGAGCAGGTTCACGACCTCGGCGGCCAGGGAGTCGGCGCGGCTCCTGACGGTGGCGATCGGCTCGCGGCTGCGCTCCAGTTCGCCCAGTCGCCTTTCGAGCCGGGCGAGTTCGTTCCTGACCGGGCGGCTCAACGTGAACGAGTACGGGGTGGAGACGATGAACTGGTACGCGCCCGCGAACGTCTGGCAGCCGTCGCAGTGGTCGTTGACCGCACGACTGGTGTTCGCGGCGTTGAGGCGTGTGATCGTTCCGGTGACGGTGACGACCTGGAAGGACAGGGCGACCGAGCGGCACGGGTTGTCGAGCGTGCAGCCCGCGGAACGGGCGACCGCCCTGTTGCGCGCGCCGACGCCGAGGCGCGTTCCTAGCTCGTGGACCGCGAACTCGTCGTCGTAGTCGAAGCGGTGCCCGGGTCCGGCGTTCGCGTGGGCTTCGTCCACCGCGATGCCGACATAGCGGTTGCCGGCCGACAGGGACGATGCCCCGGCCGGGCTCGCCGTGGCAAAGCCGGCCGCACAGGCGGCGACGAGCATGCCGAACCGTGCGGCTCTGCGGCCACCGTGGCCGGTGCGTGGTTTTCGGTGCGTCATCGGTTGCTCCTTTGCGGATGTTCGAGGAATCGGCAGTGGCGATCGGGGCCGGAGAGGCCGAAGGTGCGGTCGGGCCTACGGCTCCTCCGTCGCGCTCTGCGACGCCGAGGGGGTCACCGAGGGTGAAGGGGATCCGGACGGCGTGGTGCTCGGCGTCGGCGAGGCGCTGGGGTCGGCCGAAGGCGACGCCGAGGTAGGGCTCAGACTCGGCGTCGGGCTCGACGGCACTGGTGTCGGCACGTTCGCGACGGGGCTCGCGGACGGGGAGCCGCTCGTGGTGGCGCTCGGGCCGACGGGGCGGGCACCGGAACTCGCCGTGGGCGCGGGGGCCTCGGGCGGTGGGCCGGTGAGGAGGGTCGGGTCCGGGGTGGCGGGGGTGGGCCGCTCCGCGACGGGGACCGCAGCCGTCGGGCGGACCGTCGGGACACCGGGCTGGAGGATGGGGGCGATGGGCGGCTGCCGCGGCAGCGGCTCCGGGGTCATACCGGTCAGCCACGCCGCGCAGAGCGCGCCCGATCCCACCAGTACGCCGCCCCAGACGGCCACCCGCAGCCGGGTGTTGCCCTCCGTGGCCCGGGCGATGCCCCTCACGAGCCGCCCCACCAGCCGTACGGCGAGGTAGGTCGCACCGGCCAGGGGGCAGATGAGCATGAAGCTTCCGACGACCCCGACGAGGCCGGCGGAGATCTGGCCGTCGGCGAAGGCCGACCAGGTCCCCGCCACCTGTTCCGCCAGTGAGCGCAGGCTCGTGGTGAGCAGGCGGGGGAGGTTCCACAGGACGTAGCCGAGCTCGGCGACGATCAGCGGCACCATGGTCGCGACCCATGCGGTGACCATGATCCTCGCCGGCCGCTTCAGCCCGGCCACCTCCGGGGACGGCGAACGTCCCGGCAGCACGGACCGCAGGATGGGCTTGATCTTCCCGAAGAGGTCGGGGATTCCCGCGAGGTCCCCGAGAATGTAGTAGCCGTCCAGCCGGACCACCGGCAGCAGCTGCTCCAGGATCTCGAAGTGGACGAGGTAGATCGCGGCGAGGAAGAGGGGCTGGCCCGTGAGGAGGTACGCCAGGGCGAGCCCCAGCACGAAGACCACGTTGAAGTAGATCCCGCCCAGGTCGGTCCGGATCCGGCCGGCCCGCCCGATGCGGTAGACGTCGGTGACTTCGGTGTACATCGAGGGCCAGATCAGGAAGAGGCCGCAGCCGATGCTCCCGGGGCGCGCACCGCCGTATCTGCACGCCGAAGCGTGGCCGAACTCGTGGAAGACCAGCGATGCCACGATCAGTGCGAAGACGGCGAGCATCAGGACGGGCTGCTCCAGCACCTGCAGCACCGGCGCGATCGCTCCGTGGACGGCGAACAGCCAGATGTCCACGCAGAGCGCCGCGGACAGCACCAGGACCACGACCGGTGGACGGTGCAGCCAGGCGAGCGCCGCGGCGATACGGGCCACCTGCCGCTCACTGAAGACCACCCGATGACCCTTGAGGACCAGGAGGAGGTCGGTGGTGGGGCCGGCGACCTGGTCGCCCTCCTGCCCGAAGGGGACGGTGATGCCGAGCGGTTGGAGTTTCTGCTCGATGAGGTACTCGATGTTGTCGGCGCTCACCTCCCGTCCGTAGCGCCCACTGACCCGGTGCGAGACGGTCTCGGTGTCGCGTACGCCGTCGATGGCTTCGGCCACCAGGTAGAGCAATCGGGAGAGCTGGACCACCTGCCCGTCCCCTCGGCGGACCAGGTACTTGCGCTCCGTGAAGCCGGATCCCTGGTACTCGCCGAGGAACTGGAGTCCCGCACCCAGGCGCGGAACGGGAAACAGGGTCTCCGTGTATTCGTACGGGTGAGCCACGTCGCCCGTTTTGCAGGCGGCCGCCCCCACGGGACCGGGGTGGACCTTCTGGCTTTCGGTCACCGTCCTGCTCTTCCTCCCGGTACGGGCCGCGCCCCCAAGCACGCGGCCCGCACACGACCGGGCTCGTTACTGGCTGATCGAGATGGACTGGGTCGCCTCGGAGGCCGCGACGGCGTCCGGGGAGTCGACGTTGGCGGCGAGCGACTCGTTGTGGGCACTGACGTAGGCGATGCGCTCGCTCACGTTCGTGGTCCTGACGAAGTTGAACCGCAGCCGGCCCAGGGCCTCACGCCCGGGCAGCAGTTCGGCGGCTGCCTCGGCGTTGAGCTGGTCGTTGTTCATGGTGGAAACCCCTCTCGGAAGCGAGCGCCGGCTACTGGCTGACGCTGATGGACTGGGCGGCGGACGAGGCCGCGACGGCGTACGGGGAGTTGATGTTGGTCGCGAGCGACTCGTTGTGGGCACTGACGTAGGCGATGCGCTCGCTCACGTTCGTGGTCCTGACGAAGTTGAACCGCAGCCGGCCCAGGGCCTCACGCCCGGGCAGCAGCTCTGCGGCTGCCTCGGCCTCGAGCTCTTCGACGTTCATGGTGGAAACCCCTTCGGGAAGGAAGCGCCGCTACTGGCGGACGCTGATGGACTGGGAGGCGTCGGAGGCCGCGACGGCGTCCGGCGAGCAGACGTTGGCGGCGAGCGACTCGTTGTGGGCACTGACGTAGGCGATGCGCTCGCTCACGTTCGTGGTCCTGACGAAGTTGAACCGCAGCCGGCCCAGGGCCTCACGCCCGGGCAGCAGCTCTGCGGCTGCCTCGGCGTCCAGTTCTCGCATGCCAAGCATGGGTGGGTCCTTTACGCGAAGGGCATGGGCGAAGTGCGCCCGTTCCCGAACGCGTCCATCCATGCCGGACGATCTGTCTGACGAGATTGGACAGTAGGACTCCGCGGAGCCGCCGACAAGGGACGGGAACATCCCGCCCGCCACGGCGAAGACCGCCCATGCCCACCAAAGCCGCTGGTGGGAAAGGTGACGGGCGAGAGCGGAACGGGCAACCGCCCCCATGAAGCCTCACCCGATCGGCTCAATCCGGCCGAATCCCGGCGACAACCGCAGGGCTCCTGATGGCTATCCTCTCGTGCCTCAAGACGGGTGAACCGCCCGAAACCTCCGCGAGAGGGGTGCACGTGCTTGTCGTCCCCAAGGCGTCCGCGACCGCCGTCGTCCGCGACAGGACGGGAGAGCCGGTGGTGCTGCTGTCCGGTGAACTCCCCTCCGCCCTCACCCCGTCCGGTGTGGACGAGCTGCTCAACCTGGCCGCCGCCGTACTCGGGGCGGAGGAACTGGAACTCTTCCGGCGCTGCCTCGCGGCACTCCGCTGCGGCGAGAGACTCCGGGAAGTCCGTATCGAGGTGAGCGGAGCGGCACTGACCATCTACCGCAGCTGAACAACGGGCAGCGACTGCACGCAACCCGGGGCGGATTTCCGTGCGACGGCGGAGCGTTCCGGCAGCTCCCGATTCCGGCCGAATCGGGCGCAGGAATTCTTCAACCCGGGACCCGGTGCAGCCGAATTGCAATCCCCGCCATTTACCGCCCACACCCAAACCGCAGGCGAAACGCCGTAGTTGAGTCACCCTCGCGAGTGTTCTCGGGCATCGCCGCCATATTTCACGGAATCCTCGCCAAGCAGAGCTCAGACCTGGTTTGCCCGGCTGCCGGACAGAGCCGGCAATGCGCCGAAAAGACCTCTCGACGCGCATGCACGAATGAACCCGGATAAGGATCCGCGTATGGTCCGGAGGGCCACCAGAAATCCCTCGAACCAGGAGAAAAACGGTGAGAACATTCGCACGTGTCTTTGCGACGGCGGTCTTGACCGCGACCGCGGCCGCCATTCCCCTGACGGGCACGGCCACCGCCGCGCCGGCCCATTCACCCGTCGCCGCACAGCAGTTCCGCGGCGTGGACCGCTGCACCGACCTCGGTCAGCGGCACGTCAGGCACCACGTCCGTGACCGCCACCGGAACCGGTGGGACCGCGACTGCCGCCGCCTGTGGGAGCGCCGCCCCGCACACAGGGCGCACCGGTACGACGCCTACGGGCGGTACCGCAACCACGCCGGATACGGCTGGGATTGCGGTCGCCGGTTCTGATTCGGTCTGATGCGCCGCCCTATCCGACGGGCGGTCGGCGTGGGCTCCCGGAGACGGCTCCCGGGAGCCCGCTGCCGTTCGCGGGTCAGGCGCGGTAGATGGTCAGTGCCGCTCCGCTCACCTCGATACGGACTTCCCGGAGTCTCTCGCCGCAGCGGAGTGCCGCGAGGCAGCGCCGGAAGAGTTCCAGTTCCTCCGCCCCGAGTACGGCGGCGGCCAGGTTGAGCAGCTCGTCCACACCGGACGGGGTGAGGGCGGAGGGGAGTTCACCGGACAGCAGCACCACCGGCTCTCCCGTCCTGTCGCGGACGACGGCGGTCGCGAGCGCTCCCGGAACGACAAGCACGTCCACCCCTCTCACGGAGGCTTCGGGCGGTTCACCCACCCCGCGGGGTGAGAATAGACCCCCAATCACGCGCATTTCCGGGCTATCTGATACTTCACCAGCAAATGCATCAACCGGTGCGCCGTACGCGCTACCGGACCGAAGACGACGATCCCCGTCGAAAGGACACGTCCGCCCGCACCTCGCCGGCGCGCACCGGAATCCGGACACCCGGCCCGTCGACGCCCTGCGGTGGGGACGGTTGTCGCCGGGGCCCGGTTCAGTCGGTGTCGGGGTGGGGGTTCGTGCCGGGGTGGGGGTCGGTGTCGTGGCCCGTGGGGGTGCCTGTGCGTGTGCCGGTGTCTGCGCCGGTGTCTGCGCCGGTGTTGCGCAGGAGGGATTCGACGAGTGCGGTGACGTGCCGGCGGTCGGCCGGGGAGAGCTGCTGGACGCTGGCGATGAGGGTGGCGACCTCGGGGTCGGCGGGTGTGCCGGGGGTCTCCTCGAAGTACAGGTGGATTCCGCAGGCTTCGGCCGCGGCCCTGCGGACGGAGTCCAGGGGCAGTTCCAGTCCTCTGGCCAGGCCCTCGAGCGTGGCCTGCTGCGGCATACGGGTGACGCGTTCGGCGGTGGCCAGGTGGTGCACGGTGGAACGCGGAATGCCGCCGCGCCGGGCCACGTCGCCGTAGGACCAGCCCTGCTGCTCCAGCCGGATCTTCACCAATTCCTGCAGTGCGTTGGCCACGCGGGGGATTCTTCCCGCTGAGACACCGGTTGGCCAAACCGCCGTCAACGACTACACGGGGAGGCGACCGAGAGACGGGCGTCCAATGTAATCGGACATCTCAGCCGGAGCGATGGGACAAACACTCGGCACGCCTATCATGCAACCGGAAGACCATCGTCTTATGTCTACGGATACGGTGGCCTGCCAGTGATGCGTCCGGTGCCGGCTGGCCCAGGGGAGCCCCGGTCCGGACACCACCGATCGATCACGCAGCCAGCAGGCGTGCGGGGGGATGAAAGATGACGTCGACGCCGAACGGCGCCCGGCAGCAGGACGACGACCCTTCCCGGACCACGCAGCTTCGGGTTCCCCCGCAGCTCAGGACGGGAGGCCACCGGTTGCGCCCCAGGAAGGCGCTGCCGAGGTACGACTACGAGCATTACAGCCGGCTGGCCGGTCCCCTGACCCAGCCGAACCCGTCGAAACCGTACAAGGTGCAGTACCGCTCGCTGCTGTCGCAGGAGCCGCACCGCGTCCGCGCCGCTCTGCTCCTCGGGGCCGCGCCGCTGGTCTCGCTGGGTCTGTTCGCCTGGCTGATGCAGCCGCAGCACTGGACGGAGCGCGACCCCAATCTGGACAACGAGCTGCTGCTGTGGCTCGACGTCGTCATGCTCGTCTCGATCGGCCTGATCGAGCTCTTCCGCACGATGAACGTCCTGTCGAACGCACACGCGACACTCGTCGCCCGCGATCCGATACCCGTCGTGCCGGAGTCCGGCACCCGCGTCGCCTTCCTCACCTCCTTCGTGCCGGGCAAGGAGCCCCTGGAGATGGTGACCAAGACGCTCGAGGCGGCCGTGAAGATCCGCCACCGCGGGCTGATGCACGTCTGGCTGCTCGACGAGGGCGACGACCCGGCCGTGAAGGAGGTCTGCGAACGGCTCGGCGTCCACCACTTCTCCCGCAAGGGCGTAGCCAAGTGGAACCAGGAGAAGGGCGCCCACCGGGCCAAGACCAAGCACGGCAACTACAACGCCTGGCTCGAGGCGCACGGCGGGGACTACGACTTCTTCGCGTCCGTCGACACCGACCATGTACCGCTGCCGAACTACCTGGAGCGGATGCTCGGGTACTTCCGCGACCCGGACGTCGGATTCGTCATCGGCCCGCAGGTCTACGGCAACTACGACACCTTCGTCACCAAGGCCGCGGAGTCCCAGCAGTTCCTCTTCCACGCCCTGATCCAGCGCGCCGGCAACCGCTACGGCGCCCCCATGTTCGTCGGCACCTCCAACGCCGTGCGCATCAGCGCCATCAAGCAGATCGGCGGCCTGTACGACTCGATCACCGAGGACATGGCCACCGGCTTCGAGATGCACCGGGCCAAGAATCCGGGCACCGGCAACAAGTGGCGGTCCGTGTACACCCCGGACGTCCTGGCCGTCGGTGAGGGCCCGTCCGCCTGGACCGACTTCTTCACCCAGCAGCTGCGCTGGTCCCGCGGCACGTACGAGACGATCCTCAAGCAGTACTGGAAGGGCTTCGGCACACTGCCGGCCGGAAAGCTCTTCAACTACACGATGATGATCATCTTCTACCCGATGTCCGCCCTCAACTGGATCCTGGCGGCCCTCAGCTGTGCGCTGTTCCTGGGCATGGGCGCCTCGGGCGTGCAGATCGACCCGGCCATCTGGATGATGCTGTACGGCAACGCCTCGGCCCTGCAGATCGGCCTCTACATCTGGAACCGCCGCCACAACGTGTCGCCCCACGAGCCCGAGGGCTCCGGCGGCCTGGCCGGCATGGTGATGTCCGCGCTCTCCGCGCCGATCTATGCCCGCTCCCTGATGGACGCCGCGCTGCGCCGCAAGAGCAAGTTCGTGGTGACGCCCAAGGGCGACTCCTCCAGCCCGGACACGCTCTTCGGCACGTTCCGGATCCACCTCTTCTTCATCCTGGTCTTCGGCGGCTCGCTCGTCTCCTCGTTCTGGTTCGGGCACGACCACCCGGCGATGATCACCTGGGCCGGCCTGGCCCTGCTGATCACCGCGGCGCCCGTCTTCGCCTGGCGGTACGCGATCCGCGAGGAGAAGAGGAAGCGGAGGGGGCGGCGCCGTGCGAAGCCGGGGACGGGCGGCGGGGCCTCCGAGGCCGTGCCCCCTGCCGCCCATGAGCAGCAGTGGGCCCCCGCGGACCAGACCATGCAGATCGCCCTTGGGGGACGTAAGAAATGAGCACACTTCCCGTCCGGCCGAACCACCGGAAGAACCGGGCCCGACGGATCCTGATCGGCGCGGCGGTCGTGGCGGCGATCGCCGGGTTCAACGGACCGGCGATGTACCGGTACGGCTCGGAGCAGTACCACGAGTACAAGATCAACCGGCCCGAGTACAAGGCGGCGAACGGCCACTGGGACTTCCTCGACGTCCCGGAGAAGTACAAGATCAACACGATCCACGCCGCCCTGCTCCACACCGGCAAGGTGCTGCTGATCGCCGGCTCCGGCAACAACCAGAAGAACTTCGACGCCAAGAAGTTCGAGTCGGTGCTGTGGGATCCGAAGACGAACGACTTCAAGCACATACCCACGCCCAAGGACATGTTCTGCGCCGGGCACACCCAGCTGCCCGACGGCAAGCTGCTGGTCGCGGGCGGCACCAAGCGGTACGAGAAGCTCCAGGGTGACGTCACCAAGGCCGGCGGCCTGATGATCGTCCACAACGAGGATCCGGACAAGCCGATCACCCTGCCCGCGGGCACCAAGTTCACCGGCAAGAAGAACGGCAAGACGTTCGTCTCCAAGGACCCGGTCCTCGTCGAGAAGGCGAAGAAGGTCTTCGACAAGGAGACCGGGCGGTTCCTGCGCACCGAGGCGGGTCTCGGCCGGATCTACGTCGAGGCCTCGAAGTCCGGGAGGTCGTACGAGACCGGCACCGAGGACAACTACCGGGTGCACGGGCTCAAGGGCTCGGACAACCGGAACGTCTACGGCATCGCGCAGAAGCTCGCCCTCGACAAGAAGGACTTCCAGGGCATCAAGGAGGCCTACGAGTTCGACCCGGTCGCGGAGAAGTACATCACCGTCGACCCGATGAACGAGGCCCGCTGGTATCCCACGCTCACCACGCTCGAGGACGGCAGGGTCCTGTCCCTGTCCGGCCTGGACGAGATCGGCCAGATCGTCCCGGGCAAGGACGAGATCTACGACCCGAAGACGAAGAAGTGGGAGTACACCGGCTTCGAGCGGCGCTTCCCGACCTACCCGGCGATCTTCCTGATGGACAACGGGAAGCTCTTCTACTCCGGTTCCAACGCCGGATACGGTCCCGCGGACGTCGGCCGTGACCCCGGGATCTGGGACCTGGACACCAACAAGTTCACCAAGGTGCCCGGGCTGAGCGACCCGGACCTGATGGAGACCTCGGCGACCGTGATGCTGCCGCCCGCCCAGGACCAGCGGTTCATGGTCATCGGCGGCGGCGGGGTCGGCGAGTCCGAGAAGTCCAGCGAGAAGTCCCGGCTGGTCGATCTGAAGGACCCGCAGCCCCGCTTCAAGGACGGCGCCTCCCTCGACAAGGGCACGCGCTACCCGAGCGCCTCGCTGATGCCGGACGACAGCGTCCTGGTCACCGGCGGCTCCGAGGACTATCGGGGCCGCAGCGGCTCCAACATCCTCCAGGCGCGCACCTACGACCCGAAGACGGGCGAGTACACACGGATCGCCGACCCCCGGGTCGGCCGCAACTACCACTCGGGTTCGGTGCTGCTGCCCGACGGCCGGGTGATGATCTTCGGCTCCGACTCGCTCTTCGGCGACGACGCCAACACCAAGCCCGGCGTCTTCGAGCAGCGGATCGAGATCTACACCCCGCCCTACCTCTTCCGGGACTCCCGGCCGGAGATCGGCGCCGGCCCGAAGAAGATCGCGCGCGGTGGCTCGGCGACCTTCAAGAGTCCGGACGCGGCGAAGCTGAAGTCGGCGAAGCTGATGCGGCCCAGCGCGGTGACGCATGTGACCGATGTCGACCAGCGGTCCATCGCGCTGGAGATGACGAAGACGGCGGGCGGTTTCGAGGTCACCGTGCCCGAGAACCGCTCCCTGGTCCCGTCCGGCTGGTACATGCTGTTCGTGACGGACGACAAGGGCACCCCGTCGGAGGCCGTCTGGGTCGAGGTCCCGTAGGACGGGACGGCGAACGGACACGACGGCGAAGGGGGCTCCCGCGGTGGGAGCCCCCTTCGCCGTCGTGTGTAGGGCTACTCGCTGTTGCGGGCCAGTTCGAGCGCGTACTCCGGGTACCAGTCGCCTGCCTTGGGACCGCCCTTGCAGTCACCGTCGGACTCACCCGGCCGCTTCACCCACAGATAGGCGTCGACGAGCGGATCACCGGTCTTCGTCGTGGGCTCCTCGCCCAGGGCGCGGCCCGGCGGGTTGCACCAGTTCTCCTTCGGATCGCCCTGCGTGTACGGCCCGTTGCCGTTGCGGCTGGTGTCGACCACGAAGTGCTTCCCACCGACCTTGGCGGAGAGCTTGCGGCCGAAGTCCTTGCTGGCCTCGGTCGTCTGGAAGTTGGAGACGTTGACCGCGAAGCCGTCGGCCCGGTCGATGCCGGCCCGGCGCAACGGATCCGGGAGGGAGCCCGGGTCCGCCCAGCCCGCGTTGCCCGCGTCCAGATAGACCTTGGTCGCCGGGAGTCGCCCGAGCCGTTCGATGGCCCCCTTCAGCAGGTCGTACCGCTCCTGGTGGTACTCCTGCGGGGTGCAGCCGTCCACCAGGTGCAGCACGGCGTCCGGTTCGAGGACGACGGTGGCCCGGCGGTCGCCGATGCCCTCGGCGACCTTGTCGACCCAGGCGCGGTAGGCGTCGCCGTCCGAGGCACCGCCCTTGGAGAACTGACCGCAGTCCCGGTGCGGGATGTTGTAGAGGACCAGCAGGGCGTCGCGATCCGCCTTCGCGGCGGCCTCCGTGTACCCCCGCGCCTCGCCCTCCGGGTCGTCGGGGCCGATCCACTCCCCCACCGGCTGGGCCGCGATCTTCCTGATCAGCTCGGCGTTCGAGCTGTCGCCGTCATCGAGGTACGACGCCACCTGCTTCGCCGCGTTCCCTTCGGGGTTCACCCAGTACGGATCCGTAGCCTTGGGCTGCTGCGCCGCGGGCTTGTCGCCGTCGCCGTCCGAGGAGGAGCATCCCGCCACCAGCAGAACGGCCCCCATCGCGGCCGCCGTCCATCGGGCGCGCCCGACTCGACTGCCGTACATCCGCTCCCCCTTGGTGCACTGTGGTACATGCCGGACCACCCCCCAGGCGCCCCGCTGCCGGAACGAGCCCGGCCGGCTCCATCCTGACACACGCGGTCCGCCGACCACGAGGCAACCGAGGCCGCGGTGCCTCCCCGCCGGACACGGCCGGGGGCGGCAGGTGCGCTCTCGTGCGTGATGTCCCGGACCGCGACCGGCGGCGCGGCCCCGGCGGCCCCGAACGCCGCTTCCAGCGGGCCTCAGATGCCGCGCGCGTCCGTGAGGTACGCGGACACCACGACGTTCGCCGTGTACGAAGCGGTCTTCTTGTCGTAGGTGCCACCGCAGGTGATGAGCCGGAGCTCGGCCCGGCCCGGGTGGTGCGCCCCGTACACCTTCCGGGCGTCGAACCGGTCCCGGCTGACGACCTGGACGTCCTCGATGGTGAAGACGGCGACCGAACCGTCGGTCCGGGTCACCTTGACCGACTCGCCCGGGCGGGCCGCGCTGAGGCCGTAGAAGACCGCCGGCTCGGTCCTGGTGTCGACGTGGCCGACGAACAGCGCCGCGCCCTCGGCACCGGGCCGGGTTCCGGTGCCGAACCAGCCGACGGCGTCCGGGGTGGCGAACGGCGGCGGTTCGACCGCGCCCGTCGTGTCCAGGCCGCGGGCGACGACGGGGGCCGAGACCCCTATCGAGGGAATGTCCACCCTGGTGGGCCCGGCCGGTGCCAGCGGCTCCCGGGCGGGCGGCAGTGGCACGCCGAGCGGACGGCCCACCGCCGCCACGTCCCCCGTCGTGGGGGCCGAGGAGCCACCGGCACCGTCGCTGGCCTCACGGCCCCAGAACCACAGGCCCATCAGCAGGACCGCCCAGGCCACGCCGGTGAGCAGCCGGCCGCTGCCCGGAGGCGCCTCGTCGCCGGAAGGCACGGCAGGTCAGTCCCGGTCCGGGGGGCCGACGCGCCGGCGGCGGGCGCTGCGGAAGGCCACGGCGACGGCCGCCGCTCCGGCCAGGAGCAGCCCGATCACCGTGTGCGGCGTGCCGGGGCCCTGGGTGTCGGCGGACTTGGCGCTCTGCGCGGCCAGTCGTTCGGCGGCGCCGCCGCCACCGGCGCGGACGGGGGCGACGGGGCTCTCGGCCGGGTCGGGGTCCTCGACCAGGTCCTCCGGGCCGTCTCCCTCGTGGGAGCCGTCGTCGGAGCCGTCCCCGTGATCCCGGGACCCGTCGTCCTTCCTGCCGTCGCGGGAACCCTCGTCCTTCTTCCCGTCGTCCTTCTTCCCGTCGCGGGAACCCTCGTCCTTCTTCCCGTCGTCCTTCTTCCCGTCGCGGGAACCCTCGTCCTTCTTCCCGTCGTCCTTCTTCCCGTCCCGGGACCCCTCGTCCTTCTTCCCGTCCCGGCCCTCACGGTCCTGCTTGCCGTTCTCCTCCTCGCCCTGCTTGTCGTCGGGCTGGAAGCGGGAGGGCGGCGTGAGCGTGACGATCTGGAGCCGGTCCACGGCACCGCTCTCCCGGCCGTCCTGCACCTCGCTCCCGGGTTCCGCTCTGACGGGGTGGACCGTGTCCGGGGGCCGGGCACCTTCCTCCGCGTGCGCGGTACCCGGGACGGGCGCCAGAATCAGGAATCCGGCGGCCGCCCCTACGACACGGAGAGCAATCGGAACTGAACGCATTGTGAACCTCCTGGTGTAAAGAGATTCACGCGTTCCGCCCAGTTCCGCATCTCCAGGGGCCCCGGACGGGTCAGTGCCACGAGGCCGTCCGGGCCTTTGACCGGGTCAGATCCGGTCCACGAGGTCCGCGATGGAGTCGACCACCGTGGAGGGCCGGAAGGGGTGGCGGTCGATGTCCGCGGGCGCCGTCAGACCGGTCAGTACGAGGAAGGTCTCCATACCCGCCTCGAGCCCCGCCAGCACATCGGTGTCCATCCGGTCGCCGATCATCGCGCTGGACTCGGAGTGGGCCCCGATGGCGTTCAGCCCGGCCCGCATCATCAGCGGATTCGGCTTGCCCACGAAGTACGGGTCCTTGCCGGTGGCCTTGGTGATCAGTGCGGCGACCGATCCGGTCGCGGGCAGCGGGCCCTCGGCGGAGGGCCCGGTCTCGTCCGGGTTGGTGCTGATGAAGCGGGCTCCGCCGTTGATCAGCCGGATCGCCTTCGTCAGCGCCTCGAAGCTGTACGTACGGGTCTCGCCGAGGACCACGTAGTCGGGATCCTGGTCGGTGAGGACGTACCCGATCTCGTGGAGGGCGGTGGTCAGCCCCGCCTCGCCGATGGCGTACGCCGTACCGCCGGGGCGCTGGTCGTCCAGGAACTTGGCGGTGGCCAGCGCTGACGTCCAGATGTTCTCGATCGGGACGTCCAGACCCATCCGCGCCAGCCTGGCGTGCAGGTCCCGAGGGGTGTAGATGGAGTTGTTGGTGAGGACGAGGAACGGTTTGTCGCTCTCCCGGAGCTTCTTGATGAAGGAGTCGGCGCCCGGAATCGGCACTCCCTCGTGGATGAGGACACCGTCCATGTCGGTGAGCCAGGATTCGATCGGCTTGCGCTCTGCCATGAGGCGGACTCCTGCCGTACGCGTAGTGCGAGGTGCGGTGTGCTGACGGGGCGCCGCCACGACGATGTACCGGCGCCCTCCAGCCTAGTGCCGCGTCAGGCAAGGTTTGCCCGTCAAGGAGCGGCGTCCGGTGCGGTGAATCGCAAGGCGCCGGATCGACCTCGTAGTGGGCCTACTCCGTTGATTCGGCAACGCCGCGAGTCGCCGTGCCGGGCGCCGCGACGGGGCGAACGTTGCCTGATGCGGCACTAGTCAGGAAGCCGTGACCCTGACCCCGTCGATCCCCCAGTACCAGTTGTCGGCCCCGACGGACAGCCTGCTCTGATCTCCCGGAAAGCGCAGGGGGCGGCTGTTGCGCAACACCGGCACCGGCGCGTGCCGCTCCACAGTCGGAATCGCCACCGCCGGCTGGGGCCGCTTCAAGGGACTCTTCTCTGACCGATGCCGACATGCGGGGTGATTCGGCCCCGCACGCAGCCGCGCACCAGCCGCTTCTGAGGCTGAGCAGTCCAGGCGCGTCCGCGTCGCGAAGCAGCCCCAGATTCGGCAGTTGCACACCTGCCTTGCCGTGGAATGCCTCGGGGCTACTACTCCAGCCGTAGATGGTGATCACGAGCGAGAGGAGCCGGCATCGAGTGAAAGCGCTCTTCTACCGGGACCGGCGCCGGAGCATGAGGAGCACCACCGCTCCGGCCAGGAGCACACCACCGGCCGTGGCCATACCCACCGAGTGCCAGGGACGGGTACCGGTCGCGGCGAGTTCGTGCGCCTCCCGCCGGGCGGTGCCGTCCTCGCCGGACCCGTCGCCGGGGGTTCGGGGCCGGGCCGCCTCCGGTTCGGCGGTGGACTCCGAGGGCCGGCCGGTGGGCTCGGGCGCGACGATGGCGAAACGGTAGTCGTTGGACTCCCCCACCCAGTCCCCGTCCGCCCCCCGGCGCTGGACGACGGCGGCGTTCGCGACGACGGTGTCGGGGGTCGTGGTGCGGTCGGGGAAGGCGAGCCGTACCCGTACGGAGAACGTGCCGCCGGCCGGCAGCGACAGGCCCGCGAACCCGCCCGAGCCCGCGCCGAAGGCGCCGACGGCCTCCCCCTGGTCCGTGTTCTCGATGGTGACGGTCCGCCACATCCGCGCGGCGCCGTCGAAGAACTCCAGCCGGACCCGGTCCGGCTGGATGGCCCGGCCCTGGCCGGCGAGCACGACCACGGGGTGGATGTTCAGACACGGCTGGGCCGTGGTGTTGGACAGTTCGACGGAGAACTCTTGGGCGCCGCCGCCGGCCCGGTACTCCTCCGGGCCCCGCACGATGCGGGTGGCGACCGGGAACTCGACCGCGTTCAGATCGCCGCAGGACGGCTGCTGCTGGAGGGGCGCTCCGCCGGGTGCCGCGGGCGATGCGACGTTCGGCGCACCGGACTGCGGCGCGTTGGGCTGGGGGACGGCGGGCTGCGGAACCGGTGGCACGGGCGCCGCCGGGGGTTGCTGGGGTGCCGGGGGCTGGGGCACGAGGGGCTGCGGCACGGTGGACGCGGGCGGCACGGGCTGGGGTGGGAGGCGCCGGGGCGGGGTACGCCGGACGGCCGGAGCGGACCCCGGCGGGGCGGGTTGCTGCCGGCCGGTGCGGGGCGGTACGGACTGGGAAGCGCCCGTACGGGGCGGTGCGGGAGGTGGTGCGGCCGTCCCCGGCGCCGACGGTACGGGCCCCGGGGTCTGCGGGGGGTGCGCTGGGGCCGGTCCCGCCAGGACGACCGGGACGAGGGCGGCCGTGACGGCTCCGGCGGCGAGGGCGGTGCGCAGGCACATGGGGAACCTCAGCAGATCGCGAGCGTGGGCGGCGTCGGCAGCGACGCTGCCACGCGCGCGCCCGCCCGCCGGGTACCGACGCCACCTCGCGACCTGAAAATCACACCATTACGCCCGGTTGGCGGAACCCGTCGCCTCCGCACGCCCGAACAGCGGGGCCAGCACGAGCTGTGCCGCCCCCTCCGCCACGGGGTGGGCGCCGGTCTCGGCCCGCGCGACGTGGACGGCCCCGTCGCCGACCACCGCGCGGACGCCCCGGACGAACGTCTCCACGTCGGCGAGGACCGTACGCCCACCGAGCAGCACCTGGTCGACGTCGAGCAGCCGTACGAGGTTCGCCGCCCCGGTGCCCAGGATCCTGGCCGCTTCACCGAGCTCACCGCGGGCGACGGCCGCGAGGCACAGGGCCTCGATGCAGCCGCGGTTGCCGCAGGGACAGACCGGGCCGTCGAGCCGCACGACCTGGTGCCCGAACTCGCCGGCGCCGGTGCGCGCCCCCCGGTGCACCACACCGCCGATCACGAGCCCGGCGCCCAGTCCCGTACCGAGGTGGAGATAGGCGAACGACCCCGGCGCGGCCGTGGCGCCGGTAGCGGATGCGGAGGGGGCGGAGCCGCCGGCGGCGGAGACGGGGCCACCGCCCATCGGCCCGGGCGCCGGACCGGAACCCCCGGACCCCGCCTCCGGTCGCCCCCGCAACGCGAGTGCCAGTGCAACCGCGTTGGTGTCCTTGTCCAGGACGACCGGCAGGCCGAGCCGTTCCGCGAGCTCGTCGCGGAGCGGGACGCCCGCCCACCCCGGCGCGCCGGTCACTCGGCCCGGGACCCCGTTCCAGTGGTCCAGCGGACCCGGCATGCCGACCCCGACGCCGAGCACCCGCTCCGGCTCGCCCGCCAGCAGCGCCCGCACCTCGCCGGTCGCCGCCGACATGACGTCGGGCACCGCACCAGCGAGGTCCAGCGCCCGGGTACCGGACGCGACCACCGTGCCGGCGAGGTCCACGAGGACGGCCGTCAGCTCGTCGCGGTCGAGGTGGAGCCCCACGGCGTGCGCGGCGGACGGGACGAGGCGCAGGACCGTACGGGGCTTGCCGCCGGTGGACGCACGACGGCCCGCCTCGGTCGCCAGCCCGTCCGCCCGCAGCCTCGCCGTGATCTTGCTGACGGCCTGGGGCGTGAGTCCGGTGCGCTCGGCCAGCTCCAGCCGGCTGATCCCGTCCTCGTCGGCCGCCCTCAGCAGATCCAGCACCAGCGCCGCGTTGTGGCTGCGCAGTACCGGAAGATTCGCACCCGCGTTGCTCCACTTCACCCCGCCATTGTGCGGTGCGCTTGCACTTTGGAAACAGCGTTGCTTAAGTGGGGCCCATGACTGGCAGCACTGGCATCGGCGCCGCGACCGGGAATCCCACCCCGGCCGGGACGCCCTTCCGTGTCGGACTCGTCGGCTACGGCCTGGCGGGTTCCGTCTTCCACGCCCCGCTCATCGCGGCCACCGAGGGCCTCGTCCTCGACACGGTCGTGACGTCGAGCGAGGAGCGCCGGGACCAGGCACGTGCCGAGTTCCCCGACGTCCGCTTCGCGGCCACGGCCGACGGGCTGTGGGAGCGCGCGGACGAGCTCGATCTGGTCGTCGTCGCGTCTCCCAACAAGACGCATGTCCCGGTCGCCACCGCCGCCCTCGACGCCGGACTCCCCGTCGTCGTGGACAAGCCGATCGCCGGGACCGCCGCCGGGGCCCGGGCGCTCGCCGACCTCGCGGAGAAGAGCGGCCTGCTGCTGTCCGTCTTCCAGAACCGCCGCTGGGACAACGACTTCCTCACCCTCCGCCGTCTGCTCGAGGACGGCGAGCTCGGCGAGGTCCGGCGCTTCGAGTCCCGGTTCGAGCGCTGGCGCCCACAGCTCAAGGGCGGCTGGCGCGAGTCGGGCGCCCCCGAGGAGATCGGCGGCCTCCTGTACGACCTGGGCAGCCACGTCGTCGACCAGGCCCTCACCCTCTTCGGGCCGGCGGTGCGCGTGTACGCGGAGTCCGACGTACGCCGCCCGGGCGCCGAGACCGACGACGACACGTTCATCGCCGTCACGCACGCCGGAGGCGTCCGCTCGCACCTCTACGTGAGCGCCACCACCGCCCAGCTCGGCCCCCGCTTCCGGGTCCTGGGCTCGGCCGCCGGCTATGTGAAGTACGGCCTCGACCCGCAGGAGGCCGCGCTGCGCGACGGCGACCGGCCGGAACCGGGCCGGCCGTGGGGCCGGGAGCCGCAGGAGCGGTGGGGGCGCCTGGGCTCCGGCGAGTCGCCGCTGACGGGTGGCGGGCACCCCGTCGAGACCCTGCCCGGCGACTACCCGGCGTACTACGCCGGCGTCGCCGCCGCCCTGCGCGACGGCACCGCCCCGCCGGTCACCGCGTACGAGGCGGCCGACGCCCTCGACGTACTGGAGGCGGCCCGCCGCTCCGCCCGCGACGGCGTCACCGTGGAACTCGGCGCGTGAGCGGCGGCGGTGCACAGCCCGGCCTCCCCGGGATAGCCGTGCTCGAGGCACAGGAGGAGCGTCTGACACTGCGCCGGTTCACCCACGACGACGCCTGGGCCCTCGGCTCGGCGCTGGCCGAACTGGCGCGCGAGCGGCAGGCTCCGGTCGCGATCGACATCCGTCGCGGCGGCCAGCAGCTGTTCCACTGCGCCCTCCCCGGGTCGTCGGCGGACAACGACGCCTGGATCGACCGCAAGCGGCGGGTCGTCGAGCGCTACGGCGAGAGCTCGCTCCTCGTCGGCAGCAGGTTCCGCGCCAAGGGCACGACGTTCGAGGAGTCGTCCCGGCTCGATCCCGACCGGTACGCGGCGCACGGCGGATCGTTCCCGGTCCGCGTCGAGGGCGCCGGCGTCATCGGCACGGTCACGGTCTCCGGCCTTCCGCAGGTCGAGGACCACGCGATGGTGGTGGAGGCACTGGAGCGCCTCCTCGCCTCCTGAGGACCCGCGGAGGGGGTGAATCCCCCGCACCCCCTCCGCGACCCTTCTCCTCCTCGCCCCGCTCTTCCCTCCTCCTCGCCCCCGCCCGTGCGGCGCCTCCCCGGACGGCTCCCCGACCGTGCGGCCTACGCGTCCTTCAGCACCTGGCGCTGGCGTCCGAGCCCTTCGATCTCCAGCTCGACGACGTCACCGGCCCGCAGATACGGCTTGGGCTCCGGCTGCCCCATCGCCACACCGGCGGGCGTACCGGTGTTGATGACGTCCCCCGGGTACAGGGTCATGAACTGGCTGACGTACCGGACCACTTCGGCGACGGGGAAGATCTGGTCGGCGGTGGAGCCGTTCTGCTTCAGCTCACCGTTGACCCAGAGCTTCAGCGGCAGCGCCTGCGGGTCCGGCACCTCGTCCCGGGTCACCAGCCAGGGTCCCAGCGGGTTGAACGTCTCGCAGTTCTTGCCCTTGTCCCAGGTGCCGCCGCGCTCGATCTGGAACTCCCGCTCCGAGACGTCGTGCGCGACGGCGTAGCCGGCGATGTGGGCCAGCGCCTCCTCGTGGGACTCCAGACAGCGCGCGGTACGCCCGACGACCACCGCGAGCTCGACCTCCCAGTCCGTCTTCTCGCTGTTGCGCGGCACGAGGACGGTGTCGTCGGGTCCGACGACCGTGTCTGACGCCTTGAGGAAGACGACGGGCTCGGCCGGGGGCGCCGCGCCGGTCTCCGCCGCATGGTCGTGGTAGTTCAGCCCGATGCACACGACCTTGCCGACACGGGCGACCGGCGGGCCGATCCGCTCCCCGGCGGCGTCGAGCACCGGGAGCTCCCCGGCCTCCGCGGCCGACCGGATCCGGTCGAGCGCCTCCTCGTCGGCGAGCAGCGCCCCGTCGATGTCCGGCACCAGTCCGGACAGGTCTCGCAGCGTCGTCCCGTCCCGGTCGAGCAGCGCGGGGCGTTCCGAACCCGCTTCACCGACACGCAGCAGCTTCATCTCTGTTCTCCCTGTGGTCCCTGTCGTCGAGGTGGCCCCGCTTGAGGAGTCCCCGCGTGCGGCGGAGGGGAAGGTGCGGCTTCTTCGGAGGTTTGGCTGATCCTCCAAGAGAACAGGACAGCCCACAAGACCCTGTTCACAACCTGGACCGTTACCCGACGGTAGTCAGCGCCCCCGCAGCCGGTGCGTCCCGGTACAGGAACACCCTTTCCACCGCGCTCCACGTCGCGCTGGTCACCACATAGAGCGCCGCCGCCAGCGGCACCACGGCGACGGTGATCAGCGTCGCGAACGACATCAGCGGCAGCACCTTCGTCATCGCACCCATCCCCGGCAGCGCCTGCTCCGGCCGGGCCGGACCGGCGGCCGCGAGCTGCCGCCCGGTCCGCACGTACGTGAACGTGGCCACGACGGCGACGATCCCGAACAGCACGAGGTACACCGACCCGGCCGGCCCGAACACCCCGCCCTGCGCGAGCGCGTCGGCCCACCGGCCGCCCAGCTCGGCACCGAACAGGCTGTGCCCGAGCAGCTCGTTCGCCTCCCCGCCGATCCCGGAGCTGGAGAACAGGTGGTACATGAGGAAGAACGCGGGCAGCTGCAGCAGTCCGGGCAGGCAGCCCGCCAGCGGCGAGACCCTCTCCCTCGTGTGCAGTTCCAGGACGGCACGCCGCAACCGCTCCGCGTCCTCGCCGTGCTTCCTGCGCAGCTCGGCCATCTGCGGCGCGAGCCGGGCCCGTTCTTTCTGCCCCCGAGCCGCCGCGCGGGACAGCGGGTGGACGGCCAGCCGAACCAGCACGGTGAACAGGACTATCGCCGCGGCGGCGGCGGAAGTGTGGAACAGCGGCTGGACCAGGTCGGCGAGGCAGCCGACCAGAGAAGCGAACAGGGACGTGAGTGCGGACATGGAGGCCCTCCGGGTCTCGTCGTGCCGGGAAGAACGGATATGTCGGCATGACGACCCGCGAAGGGACACACGCTCCCGAGGGGGCACGCGTGAGAAGGATCAGGGCGAGGTGGCGTCCCTACGCGGCCGTCGTCGAGGGACGACCGGGAGCCCTGGGCCGACAGCGGCCCGCGGAGTCGGGATCGCGCTGCGGCAGGAACGCCGTGCGCTGCTCGCGATCACGCAGCGCGGTACGTATGCGGGTGGGCGGCACCCGCGGCACCGACCGCGAGAGGATCAGCGCACAGGCGACGAGCGCGGCACCGGCCGCCGCGGTGGCGGCGAGGGCCACGGCGGTGGAGAGTCCGATGCCCTCGGCGACGAAGACCTCGACGAGGATGAAGAGCAGCAGCGCGAGCGGCCTCAGCACACGCCAGGTCTGACCGGCCATGCGTGCCCCTCCCTTGCGTCCCCGCCCCGCTCGCCGCGGTGGCCGTGCGGCCCTACGGCGATGGCTGTGCGGCCCTACGGCGATGGCTGTGCGGCCCTACGAGTGATGCGAACCTCCACTCGTTATACACGAGCGGAATGTCCTCCGGGTTCCCTGTGGAAAACCTCGACGACGCACCTCATGCCCGGCCCGCGGAAAGACCGGCGACGGGCACGGGCCCTCCCCGAGCGCCCGCGGCCGCCCGCGCCGGGCCGCCAGGCGCGGCGCGTGGCTCACCGGGGCCGCACGGCGGCGAGCTTTCCCCACACCACCAGCCGGTACTCGGACGTGTACTCGGGCGTGCACGTCGTCAGCGTCACGTAACGGCCGGGCTCGCCGTACCCGTAACCGGGCCGGACCGCGCTCCGCGGCACGGCCGCGATCACCCCGCCGTCACTCGCGGACGTCTGCGGCAGTTGCTTGTCCACGACGTAGGTGAAGACGCCGGTGCGGGTCTCCACCTCGATCCGGTCGCCCTTGCGCAGCCGGTTGATGTAGCGGAACGGCTCGCCATGGGTGTTGCGGTGCCCCGCGACCGCGAAGTTTCCCGCCTGCCCGGGCTCCGCCGTCCGCGGATAGTGCCCGACGTACCCCTCGTCCAGCACGCCCCGCCTGGCGACGCCCCGCGCGACGGGCGCGACGACGCCGAGCCGCGGGATGCGCAGCACGGCGTACGCCTGGTCCCGGCGGGGCGCCGCCTCCACGGAACCCCTCCCAGCTCCGGCGCTCGGTGCACCCCGGTCCGGTGCGCCCTGCCCCGCACCCGCAGCCGGGCCCGTGCCGTCGCCCGACCCGGCCCCGGCATCCGGCCCGGGCGTCCGTACCCACTCCCGCTCCAGCGCCTCGACCTGCCGTGCGGCGCCCTCCTTGGCCTGCTGGTTGGTCCACCAGAGCTGGTGCACGACAAGCAGGAGCACCACGACGCCCAGGGTCACGGTCATCTCGGCACCGGCCCAGAGCGCGCGGGCGAGCCCGGCCCGGGCACCCACCCGGCACGCCCGTGTCCGCCGCCCCTGTACGACCACAGGTATCCGCCCGGCTCCCCGCCGCGGCCTCCGCTCCCGCACGGGGCGCACGATAGGGGCAGCCCCTCCAAGTCACCAGGCCCCTGCGAAGCCCCGTACAGCAGTACGGTGTGCTGCATGCGCCCCGACACGCCTGCCGACCACACCGCCGAAGCCGAGCGCCTGCTGCGCACAGCGGAGCAGTACCCGGAGGACCGTGAGCCGCTGCTGCTCCAGGCCGCGGCACACCTGGAGCTCTCCGGCGACCGGGCCCGTGCGAGCGGCCTGTACGACAGCCTCCTCGCCGACGATCCGGACAACTCGCACCTGATCAAGGCGCTCCAGGCGGCCAACCTGTGGGAGTACGGCCACGAGGCGGAGGCACGCACGCTCATCGACGGCATCCGCACGGCGGCACCGGACGACGCGGCACCGTGGGAGATCGTCGCCGAGACGCTGGAGGCCCACGACGAACTCGAGGCGGCCCACTCCACCTTCACCGAGGCGGTCACCCGGCTCATCGCCCCGGACGAGGAGACCTCCTACTCGACCCAGTCCCTCCTGACGGGCCGCCACCGCGTGCGCCGCCTCCTGGCGCTGCCGCACGACGACTGGGACACCCTCGCCGACCGCCTCCACGCAGCGGCCGTCCCCCTGGACGAACTCCACGACCCCAAGCGCCTGTGGGCCCTCGGCTCCTCGGACCCCGCGGAGCTCCGCGCCGAGATCGACCGTCTCCGCTCCGAACTGGGCACCTACCGGGCCGCCCTGTCCCGCCCCTTCCCGGTCGCGGTCCTCCACTGGCCGGCCCCCGAACTGACCGAACTCCTCGGCACGTACCCCTCGCTGGCCTCGGAGTACCCGACCCACGACGCCCATCTCACCGCCATCGAGTCCGCCCTGCGCGACCTCGCGGCAACGGGCACGGGCAACCTCGGCATCGTCACCGGCACGGTCCCCTCCTACGAGGCCTTCGCCGCTTCGGAGGCCACCTCCCCCGCGGACGCCTCGCTCCTCCCCCAGTACGCCACGACACTGGCTGCCCGCGGCAAGGCGACGCCATGGCCCCCGACGAAGGGGGCACTGTGCTGGTGCGGGTCGAGGGCGGCGTACGGGGGGTGCCACGGGGTGGCCAGGCCCTGATCGCTGTCGGCGGTATCTCCGGGAAGTGGTCGCAGGGGAGTGGGACGGGTGACGAGGCCGGTGAACGCCGAGCAGCCGGTTGCCGGGCTCTACGAGCAGTTGATCACCTTGAGGCTGGAGAACCGGCTCAAGGACCTGGAAGCGGACGGCCGATGGCACGCGATGGACGACGTCGTGGGGCCCGAGTCATCCCCCCACGTCATCGCTCGTCACGTGGCGGAGACGACCAGGCTGGTGCTGGAACGGCCACCCGCAGCAGATCGGGTGCACGCGGCGAACCACATCCTCGAAGCGATGAACACCGTGGACGGGGCTCGCGAGTGGGTCGACCTCGTCGCCGACGGCCCCCGGCAGTTGCTCGCGATCGCCGAGAGGGAAGCCCAGGGGGTGTACACCGTCCGCCCGGCGACGCCCCTGTCCGACACGGCACTCATCACCAACTCCCCCGAAGACCCGAGCCTCGGTTTCGAGTTGCGGGCCGAGCTGGCGACTGCTGACGGCGTCGACCTGCTCTGCGCCTTCGTGAAGTGGCACGGACTTCGCGTCATCGAGCGCTCCCTGACGAGCCTCCTCGGGGACGACGCCCCGCCGTACGACGAGCTTGACGACCTCGGCCAGGCACCAGACCTCGGACACCTCCCCCACCGGCATTCGCTATCGGACGCACAAGGAGCTGGGAAGCCACGTCCTCCTCTTCGTCCGCCGCTACAAGAAGACGGATATCGGCGGACCTCAGCCCCGGCTGCTCCTCGGCCCCGCGGACTACGTGACGCACAAGGGAAGCAGGCCGATGGGCATCACGTGGAGGCTTCGGCATCAGATGCCCGCCGACGTCTGGACCTACTCGGCCATCGCCGCGAACCGACCCGCGGCCAGCGCTGCGCGCGGCAGGCGCCTTCCGGGGGCGCTCATGGCAGCCCGCCGGCCCCCCGGCGCCTCCCCGCCCCTCGACCAGCCGAGAGCGGCGGGTGCGCGTTCCGCTCTGTGCGGTTGTCACGTCCGCCGTAAGTGGTGGGTCTCCCGGTGCGGCCGTAGCGTCGATACAGGAGCAACCGTTCGAAGGAGGTCGGGAGCGCCTGTCGGGATGCCCTGCGGGGTGCGGGGCCGCGCTGCGTGGTAGGGGTTCGTGGGGACGGTGGGCCGGGTGGCTCGGGGAGAGACGGCTGGGAGCACACATGCAGACACACAAGCTGAGGACCGCGGCCATGATCCTCGCCGCGATGCCGCTCGCAGTAGGCCTTGTACCGGCGACCGCCTCGGCGTCCCCCTCCGCGGCGGCGCAGCCCGGTGACGAGGTCGTGGTCGTGGACTGCTTCATGAAGGCGCAGGTGCGACCGAGCGAGTTCCTGATCGCCTGCGGGGACGGCAACAGCGGGCTGACCGAGCTCAAGTGGTCGTCGTGGGGTCCGACGTCCGCCGTGGGCACGGGGCTGAACGTGGTCAACGACTGCAAGCCCTACTGCGCCGCGGGCACGTTCCACTCGTACCCGGTGAACGTCAGGTTCGAGCGCCCGGAGGCATGGGAGAAGAACCCCGATCAGCAGCGTTACGGGCAGCTCCACCTCAGCTTCCCCGGCAGCAGGCCCGAGCACCTGTCGCCCGAGGTGACGTACAAGCTGTGGGACTGACGGTCACCGGGACCCGCTCCCGACGGGCCTGACCGCCTGGCCGCATCCGTGCCGCCGCGCGCGACGCGTCACCGCCGGACGCGGCCCACCGGCTCGTACGATCCGGAGGCATGGTGCGAAAGCGCGTAGTGGTCTCCGGGGTGGTCCAGGGCGTCTTCTACCGGGACACGTGCAGGCGGGTCGCCGAGGAGCACGGGGTGTCCGGCTGGGTGCGGAACCTGACCGACGGAAGGGTCGAGGCCGTGTTCGAGGGAGGTCCCGACGCCGTCGAGACGCTCCTGCGGTGGGCGCGGGTAGGGCCGCCGTCCGCCGATGTGCGCGCGGTGGAGGTGAGCGACGAGGAATCCGAGGGGCTCGTGGGGTTCGAGGTACGGCACAGCTCCAGCGGCGGCGCCTGACCCTCCCCGGCCCTGGCCCTCCCGACGGGGCCGCTACCGCGTCCCCGCCCGGCCGCCACCGGGGACTTCCCGGGGGTACCGCGAGGCGGATCCCTACCCGGCGGTCGCGTCACGCGCCGGTGGCCGGAGAGTCGCTCCCCGGCCACCGGCGCGTGGTGTCGGCCCGCCGCCGGCCTGCGGGGCCGGTGCGGATCGCCCGCCGTCACATGCCGATGTTCGCCGGCCGGTGGGTGTGGCTCTCGACGTCGGCCGCCGCACGGCCGACGAGTTCATGAGCCAGTTCGGAGCAGGCGCGGGCCGCCGCCAGTTCCTCGCCGATCCTCGCGTCCGGGCTGTCGCCCGGATTGCGTCGCGCTATGCCCTTGCCCTCGACGCCGGGAGCGTTGGGACCGCTGAGGGAGGCCTTGCAGGCCGTCCGCGTCCCGTCCTCCTCGAACGACAAGTCGATGTTCCAGTGCTGCGTCGTCATGACGGGTCACCTTCGCCGTACGGTTCCGTCGGTGCCCCGTCCACCGCGGGGCACTGTGCTGGTCAGGTGCGGGGGTGTGCCCGTTCCACCAGCTCCTTGAACTGGTGGAGGTCCGCCCGGACGGTCCTTTCGATCGCGGACGACTGGGCAAATCCCCGGGGCCCCCCGAACGCGTCGTGCGCCTCCGCGGGGTCGTACTCCATGCGTAGCTGCATCCTCGTGTGGGTCGCGTCGATCGGGAGGAGCGAGACGGAGCCGCTGAGGTGCGGGGTCTCCGTCGTCCTCCAGGTCATCGTCTGATTCGGACGGAGATCGTCCGTGGCGGCGTCGAGCCCGAAGGCCCGTCCCGCCTCGGTCTCCACATCCATGTGGACGCCGGAGGCTCCCTCCCGCCGGGCCTCCCGCACGCCTCCGACGAACTGCGGATAGTCCTCGACCTGGTGCAGGTGGTTCCAGACCACGTCACCGGGCGCCGTGATGTCGATCTGTTCCTCGAGAGTGGGCATGACGGTCTCCTGCCTCTCCCCTCCAGGGTGCGTTCCGTGGCGCCTCACCGCAACGGATCCGGCGCGGTGCGCGGGCCGGCCGGGGGCGTCTCCCCCACCCGCCCGTGGGCGGCCAACCGGCCGGTGGGGAACGGGGTCTTCGACGGCGGCGGCCGCGCGTACGCCGGTCCTCGCACCGCCGGGAAGGCGGGCGCCTGGCCCGCGGTGTTCACCGCGGCCGGCGGCATGGCGCTGGTGTCCTGGGCCGTCACCCGCCGGGCCGGCTGAGGGCGCGTTCGGGGAGACCCGGCCGCCCGGAACCGGGGACAGGCCGGAAGCAGCCCGGAGGACATGGCCGAAAGCGGCCCCGAAGAACGTTGAACGGGGGCGGCGGCCCGTCCGTACTCATAGGCAACTCCCCCATGGTGGCTGGGTGCGCAACCGGCGGACGGAGTCCGGTTGCGCACCCAGCACTTCCCCCACACACACGACCCTCCCCCGCGGCCTTCCCCCGGGTGTGCGGCGCGGGGCGCCGCGTCGCACGCTCGCGCCCGGCGCCGGCTCATCCGCCGAGCGTGTGCGCCACCGTGTAGATCAGCAGACCGGCGAGCGCACCGACGACCGTGCCGTTGATCCGGATGAACTGCAGGTCACGACCGATGTGTGCCTCGATCTTGCGCGAGGTGTGCTCGGCGTCCCAGCTCGCGACCGTGTCGCTGATCAGGGACGTGATCTCCTCGCGGTACGTCGTCACCACGTACACCGCGGTGTTCTCGATCCAGCCCTCCAGCTTGTGCTGAAGTCTGCCGTCCGTCGCCAGCCGGGCGCCGAAAGACATCAGGGAGGCACGGGCCCGCAGCCGCAGTTCGCTGCGCTCGTCCTCCGCCGCGGAGATGATCATGGCGCGCACGGACGCCCATGCCGACGCGATGATGTCCTGCACCTCGGGACGGGAGAGCAAGTCGGACTTCATGCGCTCCACCCGCGTGCGGGTGTCCGTGTCCGCCTGGAGGTCGGAGGCGAAGTCGGCGAGGAACCGGTCGATCGCGGCGCGCGCGGGGTGGTTGGGTGCGTCACGCATCTCGGTGACGAACCGGACCAGTTCCTTGTAGACCCGCTCGCCGACCTTCCGGTCGACGAAGCGCGGCGTCCAGCCCGGTGCTCCGCCCTGGACGGCGTCCATGACGGAATCCCCGTGGGTGATCAGCCAGCTCTGGGCGCTGGCACAGACCAGGTCCACGGCACGGTGGTGGGCACCGTCGGCGACGATCTTGTCGAGGGTCTTGCCGATGCCCGGCGCGATCTCGACGGTCTCCGCTCGCCGGGTGATGGCCTCGCCGACGACGGCCTGGACGTCGGAGTCCCGCAGGACGGCGAGCGCCCCGCGCAGGGCGGTGGACAGTTCGGCGGTGACGCGGTCGGCGTGTGCGGGCTCGGCGAGCCAGGTGCCGAGCCGGCCGCCCAGGGAGAGGCCGCGCAGTCTGGCCCGTACGACGTCCTCGGAGAGGAAGTTCTCCCCGACGAAGGTCCCGAGGGAGGCGCCGAGCTGGTCCTTCTTGTTGGGAATGATCGCGGTGTGCGGGATGGGGATGCCCAGGGGGTGCCGGAACAGTGCGGTGACCGCGAACCAGTCGGCCAGGGCGCCGACCATCCCGGCCTCGGCTGCCGCGGCCACATAGCCGGGCCAGCCCTCGATGCCGGAGTTCCGGGCCCAGGTGGCGAGCGTGAAGATCACCGCCACGAGGAGCAGCAGACCCGTGGCCGTGGCCTTCATCCGGCGCACCCCGCGGCGCTTCTCCTCGTCGGCGGCGGTGTACGCGAAGGAGGCGAGCGGTGCCGGCCGCGGCCGACGGGCGCGGCCGGTCGCGGTCCCGTCGGGCGCGGCCCCTGACCGGCCGCCCCCGCCCGGCTCGTCGGATCCCGGTCCGTCGCCGCTTCCGCCGCGGGGTCCCGGCCGGGACCCGTCGCGCACCGCCTCGCCGGTCGCCGCGGGGCGGCGCCGCGCACCGTCGGCGTCGTCACGGCCGCCCCCGTCGCGCCCCTCGTCACCCGCTCGGCCCAGCGCCCCCTCACGTCCGGCGACGCCGTCCCCGGAGCGGCCCCGAGCGGACGCGGCACCCTCCGCGCCGCCGTCCGGGCTCCCGCCCGCCGACGGCGGCGCGGGGGCGCGGGCGGCCGGGCCGTACCCGTCCGGCGCATCCGGAGTGGGGCCCGGACGACCGGCGGCCGGATCCTCGCGCTCAGGTCGTTCAGTTCGCTTCATCGACTCCACCCGTCCGCGTACGCGACGCTCCTACCCAACGGCCGTACGCCTTCTCCCTACCTGTGGTACTCCCGGGGCGCACGTCGAGTTCCCACGGCTATATCGGATGATGTGCTCATGAAAAACCAGCGGGCCGGGTACGGCCTGTTCGCCGCACTCGTCGCCCTGACCCTGCTGATCTCCGGCGCGATCATCACGACCTTCTCCCTCGTCGGCCCGGACGACCGGCGGCAGGCCGCTCCCGGCACCAAGACCGCCGGCCGGCCGGACAACACGACGGCGCAGGCCGTGGGCACGGGTGGCTGGACCGGAACCTGGTCCGCCGCACCGGGAAAGGCCGGAGTCGCCCCGGCAGGCGGGCATTCCGTACGGAACGTCGTCCACACCAGCATGGGCGGCGGCGAGGCCAGGATCACCCTGTCGAACCTCTACGGGACCGAGCCCCTGCACATAGGCCGCGCTTCCGTAGCCGTCGCCGCCGGGGGCGCGGCCGCCGTCCCGGGCAGCCTTCGGCCGGTGCTCTTCGGCGGACACCGGTCCGTCACGGTGCCCCCGGGCGGGCACGTCGTCGGCGACCCGGCCCTCCTCGCCGTCCCCGAGGACGGGCATCTCCTCGTCACCCTCTTCGTCCCGGCGCCCGGCGGGGGCACGGTCACCCTGCACGCGCGGGCGCGCCAGACGTCGTACCTGGCCGAGGGCGACCGCACCCGCGACGCCGGCGCGGCGCACTACACCCTGCGCACCTCCTCCTGGCACTACCTGACGGCCGTCGACGTCCGCAATCCGGCCGCGCGCGGCACGGTGGTCGCCCTCGGCGACTCGCTCACCGACGGAGCGGGCTCCACGCCCGACACCGACCGCCGCTGGACCGACCACCTGGCCGACCGACTGCGCTCGGGTCGATGGGGGTACGGCGTCGTCAACCAGGGCATCAGCGGCAACCGGCTCCTCCGGGACGGCATCGGCCCGAGCGGGCTGTCCCGTCTCGACCGTGATGTGCTCGACCGGCCGGGCGCCCGGGTCGTCGTGATCGCCCTGGGGGTCAACGACCTCCTCCGCCCGGCCGGCACGGCGGACCCGGCGGGGATCACGGCCGGGCTGCGGAACCTCGCGGACCGGGCGCGGGCACGCGGACTTCGGGTGGTCGGGGCGACGCTCATGCCGTTCGAGGGGCACCCCCGCTACAGCCCGGCGCTGGAGGCCGCCCGGCAGGAGATCAACGAGGCCGTCCGCGCGGGCACCGTCTTCGACGCCGTCGTCGACTTCGACCGCGCGCTGAGGGATCCGTACGCCCCGGAGCAGCTGCACCCGGCATACGACTCCGGGGACCATCTGCACCCCAACGACGCGGGGTACGCGCGGATGGCGCGCAGCGTGGATCTCCCCGTGCTGATAGGCGAACGGGCGGCGGCCCGCCTCTGACACGGGAGCGGGTCGGCGCGGTGGGAACCGGGCCGCCCCGCCATGCGCCATGGGCCGGACCGCCTCGGCGCGCGGTTACGGAGTCCGGCTCCGCCCTACTGCCCCGTACGGAGTCCGGGGAGCAGCTGCCCCGGGGGCGGCCGGGGAGCAGCCGTCGCGGGGCCGCCGGCCGGGGCCCGGCGCGTGAGGGGACTCCGGCCGGCGGCGTGGCCTCAGAGGCCCAGATCCTTGATGATCTTCGCGACGTGGCCGGTGGCCTTCACGTTGTACAGCGCCCGCTCGACCTTGCCGTCCTCGTCCACGACGACCGTCGACCGGATGACTCCCGTCACCGTCTTGCCGTAGAGCTTCTTCTCGCCGAACGCGCCGTACGCCTCCAGGACCGCCTTCGACGGGTCGCCGACGAGCGTGACCTTGAGCTCCTCCTTCTCGCGGAACTTCGCGAGCTTCTCGGGCTTGTCCGGGGACACGCCGATGACGTCGTAGCCGGCGCCCGCCAGCAGGTCCAGGTTGTCGGTGAAGTCGCAGGCCTGCTTGGTGCAGCCCGGGGTCAGGGCCGCCGGGTAGAAGTACACGATGACCTTGCGGCCCTTGTGGTCGGCGAGCGAGACCTCGTTGCCGTCCGCATCGGGCAGGGTGAAGTCCGGGGCGGTGTCGCCGGGCTGGAGTCGCTCGCTCATTCTCGGTTCTCCTCAGGGATGTGGGCGTACGGCACCGAGCGTAGTAGGGGTGCCGTTGGGTGCGGTCGGCGTCGAGCTGACAGACTGTCGAGGAAGGATTACCGGAAACGACGACGGAGGCGGCGCGGTGTCGGACGCCAGGACCCCTGCGCAGATCGAGGCGGACATCGTCCGCCGGCGCGAGCAGCTCGCCGAGACGCTCGACGAGATCGGGGTGCGGATGCACCCCAAGACGATCATCGGGGACGCGAAGGCCAAGGTCGCCTCGACCGTGGACCAGACCGCGGGGCGGGCGTTCGTGGCCGCGAATCGTGTGGTGATCGATGTGAAGAACCGATTCGTGCACCCGGACGGCGCGCCCAGGCTGGAGCGCGCGGTGCCGGTGGCGCTGGCCGTCGTGGGCCTGGTCGGTCTGCTGGCCCTGGCCGCCAGGAAGCGGAAGGCGTGACCCCGATCCACCCCGGAAGCGGCCCCACCGGCGTTCGGCAGGTAGGTTCGGTGTCGTGAGCGACAACACCCTCGACAAGCACGACAAGCTGCCCATCAAGATGCTGCACGACCGGGTGCTGGTCCGGTCGGACGCCCCCGAGGGCGAGCGGCGGTCCGGCGGCGGCATCCTGATCCCGGCGACCGCGGCGGTCGGTCGGCGTCTGGCCTGGGCGGAGGTGGTCGCCGTCGGGCAGAACGTCCGGACGGTCGAGTCCGGCGACCGTGTGCTGTACGACCCGGAGGACCGCGCGGAGGTCGAGGTGCGCGGCGTGGCGTACGTACTGATGCGAGAGCGCGATCTGCACGCCGTCGCCGCGGACCGCTTCGAGGGCGCCGAGGACTCGACCGGGCTGTACCTGTAGCGGTGTAGCGGACCGCCCGGGGAGCCGCCCGGCCCGGTGCCGGTGCGCGCAGTCCGGCGCGCGCCCCACGAACCTCGCGGCCCTGGCCGCGGCAGCGCCCTCAGGGCATGCGGAAGGCCTGGTGACGGTGTCACCAGGCCTTCCGCATGCCCTCTGCTACGGTGGGGCCGACCCGACGAGACGCGCCGTACCGGGCAGGCAAAGACGACGCACCCCGCACGAAGTCCGCGTCTCGGAGGTGCCTGTCGTGGCCTGGGTCCTGCTCCTTCTCGCCGGTCTGCTCGAGGTCGGCTGGTCGATCGGCATGAAGTTCACGGAGGGCTTCACCCGGTTCTGGCCGAGTGTGTTCACCGCCGCCGGGATCGTCGCCAGCATGCTGCTGCTGTCCCGCGCCGCCAGGACGCTGCCCATCGGCACCGCGTACGGCGTCTGGGTCGGCATCGGGGCGGCCGGTGCCGCGATCGTGGGGATGGCCGTCCTCGGCGAGCCGGCGACCGCCGCCCGGATCTTCTTCGTCGTCCTGCTCCTCGTCGCCGTGATCGGCCTGAAGGCGACCTCGGGCCGCTGATCCCGTCCACGGCGGCGCGTCCCACCACCAGCCGTCCCCTCCCTCGGCGACAGGGCCTGCGGCCGGTCGGGCACCCGGCGGCACGGCCCACGCCGGCACGGCCCCGGCGACACGGCTCACGGCCGGTCGGGGACCGCGCCCCAGCCGTCGGTGCCGTCCGTCCCCTGCGGGCCGCTGCCGTCGCCTCCGCCGCCGGTGGTGCCCCGGGTGACCCCGCCCTGTACCTCACCGCCCTGCTCGGTGCCGCCGTCCGGCCCGCCGGTCGCCGGGCCGACGGTGCCCCGGCCCGCCGTGGGCGGGCGGCCGCCCGTGGTTCCGCCCGCCGGCAGAGTGCCGCCGTCGCGCGGGATGCCACCGTCGCGCGGGATGCCGCCTTCCGCGGCACCGCCGGTGTCCGGCCAGTCCGACGGTGGCGGCGTGCCGGTTGCGAACCGGCGGTCGCCGGTGGGGTCCTCGTTCCCGACCGGCCCGAAGGCGTCGTCGCCGGGCAGGCCCGGCTCGTCGAACGGGAAGAACTCCTCCTCCGCGCCGTCGGCGACCGTCAGGTCGAAGCCCTCCGCCTCGCGGCCGGCCAGCGCGGCCGCCGTGAACTCGCCCCAGATCGCCGCGGGCGCCCCGCCGCCGTTGATCCGCGGCAGGCCCAGCGCCCCGTAGAGCGACTTCTGGGCACCGGTGTCGGGATCCTGCCCCATGACGGCGACGACGGTCGCCAGATCGGGGGTGTAACCGGCAAACCAGGCGGCCCTGTCGCCCTCCGCCGTGCCCGTCTTGCCCGCCGCGGGCCGTCCGGAGGACAGCGCCGCCGTGCCCGACCCCTGCCGCACCACGCCCATCAGCACGGACGTCGTGGTGTCCGCCGCCTCGCGGCTGATGGCCTGTCTGTGCGGCGCGGCCGGCAGATCCAGTTCCACGCCGCCTTTGGTGATGCGCTCGACCAGCGTATACGTGCCGTGGCGGCCGTGGTTGGCGAGCGTCGCATACGCCTCGGCCATGTCCAGGACGCTCGCGGTGGCCACACCGAGCGCGATGGACGGCGTCGCCGTCAGGTCCGGAGTGCTCTCCGGGACGCCGAGGGCGATGGCGGTCTCCCGCACCCTGCGCGGTCCGACGTCCTGGGCGAGCTGCGCGTACACCGAGTTGACCGAGTGGTCCGTGGCCATCCGCAGGCTCAGCGGGCCGTAGGAGACGTTGTCCTCGTTCTCCGGCGCGTAGCCGGTCGGGCCGTGGCGGCCCTGTACCTGGCGCCGGTCCGTGCCGTCGTAGAGCGTGTCGGGGGTGATCCGCCGGCCGTCCTGGGTCATGGAGCCGTTCTCGACGGCCGCGGCGAGGACGAACGGCTTGAACGTCGAACCGACCTGGTAGTCGCGGCGGGTCGCGTTGTTGACGTACTGCTTGGTGTAGTCGACGCCGCCGTACATGGCGACGACCTTGCCGCTCGCGGGGTCGATCGACGCCCCGCCCACGCGGACGTTGCGGTCGGCGGCACGGCCGGGATCGCGCCGGGACATCACGTGCCGGTCGACGGCGGCGACGAAGGCGTCCTGCTTCTTCCGCTCCAGGGTGGTGGTGATGCGGTAGCCGCCGCGCGCCAGGGTCTTCTCGTCGACGATCCCGTTGCCGGTGATCCAGTCCTCGACGGCCTGGACGACGTAGCCGCGCTGTCCGGAGAGCCCCGTGGCGGGACCCGCCGTCTGCGGCATCGGGAAGATCATCGTGGCCCGGTCGGAGAGGGGCAGCCATTTCTCCGTCACCATGCCGTCGAGCGTGTAGTTCCAGCGGGCCAGCGCCCGGGGCCGGTTCTCGGGATGGGCGGCCACGTCGTACGCGCTGGGGGCGTTGAGCAGCGAGGCGAGGTAGGCGCCCTCGGCGGTGTCGACCGCACCGATGTCCTTGCCGTAGTAGGCGTGGGCGGCGGCCTGGATGCCGTACGCGTTGCGGCCGAAGTAGCTGGTGTTGAGATAGCCCTCCAGGATGTCGGCCTTGCTCTCCTCCCGGTCGAGCTTGATCGCGATGAAGAACTCCTTCACCTTGCGGGTGACCGTCTGCTCCTGGCCCAGGTAGTAGTTCTTGACGTACTGCTGGGTGATGGTGGAGCCGGACTGCTTCCCCTTGCCGGTGACGGTGTTCCACGCGGCACGGACCATCGCCTGGGGGTCGACGGCCCGTCCGGAGTAGAAGTCGCGGTCCTCGGCGGCGAGCACCGCGCGCTGGACGGAGAGGGGAATCTGGGAGAGCCGGACGCTCTGCCGGTTGACCTCGCCGTCGCGGGCGATCTGCGTGCCGTCCTTGTAGAGGTACACGTTCGACTGGGCCGTGGCCGCGGAGTTGGCCGGCGGGATACCGACCAGCAGATAACCGGTGACGAAACCGCCGATGAGCAGGAGCGCGAACAGCAGGGAGGCGCCGAGGACCGTCCGCCAGGTGGGGACGGCACGCCGCAGACCGGTGCGCCGCGGGCGGGTCCGGTCGCGGCCCGGACGGGCGCCGTCGTCCGGCGGCTCCGCGCGGGCCTGCCGGTCCTCCCGGTCCGCGCGCGCGTCCGGGCCATCCCGGCCGGGCCCGCCGTACCACCCCTCCCCACCCTCCTCGCGCGGCGAGCCGGGCACCGGGCGGCCGACGGCGGTCGGATCCCTCGGGTCCCGGCGCTGCTGTGGCTCGTGACTCATGTCCGTGAAGACTCCTCGGGCCCCTGCCCGGAGGAACACCTCCGAGCCGGAAGCTGACATTTCGGGCGATTCGCTGTGCGCCCATACTGCACTTCCCACCCCCTCACCCCCAGGACCCCCGCCCGGAATACGGTCGCGGCGGCCGCATCCGCTGAGCTAGGGTCATGCGCTTTGGCGCGTCCGTGCCGGACGCGGCGTCCTTGCGACGATTCCCACCGAAGGGGGTGTCCGGTGCGGCTCTACGCGGTCGTCGCGGCAGGTGGCTTCCGGCGCTATGCGACATACCGGGTGGCGACGGCGGCGGGCGTCTTCACCAACACCGTCTTCGGCTTCATCATGGCCTACGCCTATATCGCCCTCTGGGACGAACGCCCGCAGCTCGGCGGCTACGACCTCTCCCAGGCCGTCACCTTCGTGTGGCTGGGCCAGGCCCTCCTGATGACCTGCGCCATGATGGGCGGCGGCTTCGAGGACGAACTCATCGAACGCATCCGCACCGGCGACATCGCCATCGACCTCTACCGCCCCGCCGACCTCCAACTGTGGTGGCTCGCCGGAGACCTGGGCCGCGCGGCCTTCCACCTCCTCGGCCGCGGCGTCGTCCCCCTGCTGCTCGGCGCCCTCGCCTTCGACCTCGCGCTGCCCGCGTCCCCGCTGCCCTGGCTGGCCTTCCTCACCGCCGTGCTCCTCGGCGTCGTCGTCAGCTTCGCCCTCCGCTACCTCGCGGCCCTGTCGGCGTTCTGGCTGATGGACGGCGCCGGCGTCCTCCAGGTCACCTGGCTGGCCGGCCTGTTCTTCTCCGGCATGCTGCTGCCGCTCACCCTCTTCCCCGGCGCCCTCGGTGAACTCGCCCGGCTCCTGCCCTGGTCCTCACTGCTCCAGATCCCCGCCGACGTCCTCCTCGGCAAACGCACGGGCTGGGGGCTCGTCCACGCCTACGCCTTCCAGCTGGGCTGGGCGGCCGCCCTCCTGGCCGCGGGCCGGCTCCTCCAGTCGGCGGCCACGAGGAGGGTGGTGGTCCAGGGTGGCTGAACGACAGCGGCTGCCGCGGACGGCCGGACACCCGCGGCCCGCCGCACACCTGCACACCCTGCGGTCCGGACTGCGCGCCTACGGGCTCATCGCCGCCATGTGGATGCGCTCCACCATGACCTACCGCGCGTCCTTCGCCATGACCGCGCTCGCCAACCTCGCCGCCACGTCCTTCGACTTCGTCGTCATCCTGCTGATGTTCGCGCACGTCGACACCCTCGCCGGCTACGGCCTGCCGGAGATCGCCCTCCTCTACGGATCGGCCGGAACCGCCTTCGGCCTCGCCGACCTCGCGATGGGCTCCATGGACCGGCTCGGACGACGCGTGCGCGACGGCACGCTCGACACCCTCCTCGTGCGGCCCGCCCCCGTACTCGCCCAGGTCGCCGCCGACCGCTTCGCCCTCCGCCGCCTCGGCCGCATCACCCAGGGCCTGCTGGTCCTCGGCTACGCACTCCTCGCCCTCGACATCGCCTGGACCCCGCTCAAGGCCGCCGTGGTGCCGATGATGCTGCTCAGCGGGGCGGCGATCTTCGCCGCCGTGTTCGTCGCCGGCGCGGCCTTCCAGTTCGTCGCCCAGGACGCCGCCGAAGTGCAGAACTCCCTCACCTACGGCGGCAACACCCTGCTCCAGTACCCGCCCACCGTCTTCGCGAAGGACCTCGTGCGGGGCGTCACCTTCGTCGTACCGCTCGCCTTCGTCAATTGGCTGCCCGCACTCTACGTCCTCGGGCGGCCCTATCCGCTCGACCTGCCCCGCTGGCTCGCCTTCACCCCACCGCTCGTCGCCGCCGCGTGCTGCGCGCTCGCCGGAGCCGCGTGGCGGGCGGGACTCCGTACCTACCGCAGCACCGGGAGCTGAACCGTGACCGAGGAAGCCATCCGCACCCCGGACCCCGTCCGGACCGGCGACCTGATCGAACTGGAAGGCGTGGAGAAGGCCTTCGACGTACGCCGTCGATCGGGCCTGCTGCGCCGCGAGAAGACGCGGGTGCGCGCCGTCGACGGCATCAGCTTCACCGTGCCGCGCGGCGAGATGGTCGGCTACATCGGTCCCAACGGCGCCGGGAAGTCCACCACCATCAAGATGCTGACGGGCATTCTGACCCCCAGCGGCGGACGGCTGCGCGTCGCCGGGATCGACCCGTCACGCGAACGCACCCGGCTCGCCCGGCGCATCGGCGTGGTCTTCGGGCAGCGCACGACACTCTGGTGGGACCTGCCGCTCATCGACTCGTACCGCCTGGTGCACCGCATGTACCGGATTCCGGACGCCCGCTACCGGCAGAACCTGGAGCGCTGCGTCGAACTGCTGGACCTCGGCGCCCTGCTGGACGTACCCGTACGGCAGCTCTCCCTCGGACAGCGCATGCGCGGCGACATCGCCGCGGCCCTGCTGCACGACCCCGAGGTGCTCTACCTCGACGAACCCACCATCGGCCTCGACGTCGTCTCCAAGGCCAAGGTGCGCGAGTTCCTGCGCGACCTCAACGCCGAACGCGCGACGACCGTCCTCCTCACCACCCACGACCTCACCGACATCGAGCAACTGTGCAAGCGCGTCATGGTCATCGACCACGGGCGGCTCGTCTACGACGGCACCCTCGCCGGACTCCACGCGGTCGCGCCGGGCGAACGCACCCTCGTCGTGGACCTCGAGCGCCGGCTCCCGCCCATCGAGGTCGCGGGCGCGCGGCCGGTACGGGTCGAGGGCCCGCGCCAGTGGCTCGCCTTCCCCGCCTCGGCATCGGCGGCACCGATCGTCGCCGCCCTCGCCGCCGACTATCCACTGGTCGACCTGTCGGTGCGGGAGCCCGACATCGAGTCGGTGATCGCGAAGATGTACGCGGAGCGTTCGACGGCGCCGTGAGCGCCCCGATTGACTAGGCTGAAAGCATGACGAGCGACCTTCCGGACATGCGGGCCTCCGACTCCGAGCGGGAGCGGATCGCCGAACGGCTGCGGGACGCCGTCGCCGAGGGCCGCCTCGACATGGACGAATTCGGGGAACGGCTCGACGCCGCCTACAAGGCGCGTACGCACGGGGAACTGGAACCCCTCGTACGGGACCTCCCGGCCCGGGGCGGAGCCCCGGCACCGCTCTCCGCCCCGCCGGCCCCCGCGACCGGCGCCGTGGACTACGCCCGGCGCACCGGCCACCCTCCCACCTCCAGGGGCGCGTTCGCGTTCTGGAGCGGCTTCGGCCGCAAGGGCACCTGGACCGTCGCCCGCAGGTTCACCGCCGTCGTCCTGCAGGGCGGCGGCGAGATCGACCTGCGCGACGCCGACTTCGAGGACCGGGACGTCGTCATCCGCTGCTTCACGGTCATGGGCGGCATCCAGGTCACCGTGCCCCCGGACATGCGCGTCGACGTCAGGGGCTTCGGCTTCATGGGCGGCTTCGGCGAGGCCGGCTCCGGCGGCGACCCGGACGACATCGCCCCCGGCTCACCTCGTGTGACCGTCACCGGCTTCGCCCTCATGGGGGGCGTCGGCGTCGAACGCAAGCTCCGCAAGGCGGACAAGCAGCGCCTGAAGGAGGCCCGCCGTCGGGAACGCCTCGACAAGCGCGAGGACGGCGGGGCGCGGGGCGAGCTGGAGTAAGCCGTGCCCCGCCTCCGAGGGCGGGCGCCGACCCTACGGCGGTTCCCCCGCCCGAAGGCGGGCGCCCGCCTTCGGGAGACGGGTCCCACGTGACCATCCGACGACCGGTTCGTTACTCCGTGCGAGGGCGCGAACACGCGGCCGATACGGAGGGGGACGCAGCACATGCCGGTGAGCCCGTACACACGAGAACGCCTGTCGGAGGCGGCGAGCACGTCGCGGACGCTGTCGGAGGCGCTGGGGAAACTGGGGGCGGGGGCGGCTTCGCGGTCGTACATCCGAGCCCGCATGAAGAAACTGGGCGTGGACACCTCGCACTCCGAGCGGGAAGGGACACGCTGGTCCCGGGAGACTCTGGAAGCTGCCGTCGCGGCGTCCACGAACCTGTGCGAGGTGTTGCGTCATCTGAGTGTCGACGTGGTAGGTGGTCAGCACACGCACATCGCCCGCCGCGTTCGCGCGCTGGGGATCGACATCTCGCACTTCACCGCCCCGCCCCCTACGGAGCGGGCCCGCCGAAACCACCGCCGGCTCACGGCCGAGGAAGTCCTGGTCGAGAACAACACCGTGCACGGCGGGCGCACGCCCAACGGCAGGCTGCGGAGGGCGCTGTTGGAACGGGGCTTCAGCGAGCGCTGTGCACTCTGCGGACTGGATCCCGTATGGCGGGGCTGTCGGCTCCCCCTCGAGATCGACCACATCGACGGCAACTGGCGCAACAACCGCGCCGAGAACCTCCGGTTCCTCTGTCCCAACTGCCACTCGACCACGGACACCTACCGTGGGCGCGCCAGGGCTCGGCACCAGCGAGTGTCCTCGTGAGCCGCGCGGTCCATCCCAGAGCCGGCCGGCCCACCGTAGCCGAGCTGGTCGCGGCCGTCGCCGCGGCTGAGTCCCTGGCGGCCGTTCTCAGGGGCCTGGGCCGCCCGGACAACGGCGGTCAGCGCGTGCTGCTGAAGCGCTGGATCGCAGAGGCCCACCTCGACACCGGCCATTTCCTGGGCCAGGCCCACCAGAGGGGCAAGCCTGGCACCACACCTCCGCTGCGCGCCGAGGACGTGCTGGTGAAACACGACGGCAAGCGCCGCAGAAAGGCGGAGCACCTACGTCGCGCCCTTGCGGAGACCGGGAGAGCCCGGGAGTGCGCCGCATGCGGAATCCGTGCGGAATGGCGCGGCCTACCCATGACCCTTGAGGTCGATCACATAAACGGGGACTGGGGCGACGACCGAGCCCGGAATCTCCGGCTCCTATGCCCCAATTGCCACGCCGTCACCCGTACCTGGTGCAGAGGAGGCCACCGCCGGTCCGAAGCCTGAGGCCACCCGTGCCACGGATACGGCCGGACCGCTACGATGACTGGCGCGAGCGGTCGTTGCTGAATTGGCATAAGCGGGTGTTTTAGGGGCACCTGGGAGCAATCCCATGTGGGTTCGAGTCCCACCGGCCGCACACCTACGCAATCGAAGGCCAGGCTCACACGCTGGTGCGCCTGGCCTTCGCCGTACTGGCTCAGCCCAGCATCTCCCGCACCACCGGCACCAGCGCCCGGAACGCCTTCCCCCGGTGGCTGATCGCGTTCTTCTCCTCCGGGCTCAGCTGCGCGCAGGTCCGCGTCTCGCCGTCCGGCTGGAGGATCGGGTCGTAGCCGAAGCCGTTCGCGCCGGACGGGACGTGGCGCAGGGTGCCGCGCAGGCGGCCCTCGACCACGCGTTCCGTGCCGTCGGGGAGGGCGAGGGCGGCCGCGCAGGCGAAGTGGGCGGCGCGGTGCTCCTCGGTGATGTCGGAGAGCTGCGCGAGCAGCAGTTCGAGGTTGGCCGTGTCGTCGCCGTGGGTGCCGGACCAGCGGGCGGAGAAGATGCCCGGGGCGCCGCCGAGGACGTCGACGCAGAGGCCGGAGTCGTCGGCGACGGCGGGGAGGCCGGTGGCCTGGGCCAGCGCGTGGGCCTTGAGCAGGGCGTTCTCGGCGAAGGTGACGCCGGTTTCCTTGACGTCGGGGAGGTCGGGGTAGGCGTCGGCGCCGACGAGTTCGTGGCTGAGTCCGGCGTCGGCGAGGATCGCGCGGAGCTCGGTGATCTTTCCGGGGTTGCGGGTGGCGAGGATCAGGCGGGTCATGCGCCCAGTATCTCCGCGGCGGTCGGGCCGCGGGCGCCGCGGGTGGGGTCCGCGGCGCCCGGCGGGCCGGGGTTCAGGAGGTGCAGACCTTGCCGAGTTCGGTGGCGGCGTCGGTGACCGGCGTGATGTCCGGGGTGGCGTCGCCGTTCTCCACGGACGTGCGGACGTTCTCGACTCCCTTGGAGAGGTCGTCGACGGCCTTGGAGAGGTCGGCGTTGTCGGTGGTGTCCTTGAGGTTGCCGAGTTCCCTGTCGATGTCGTTGAGGGCTTCGGTCAGCTGTGTCGGGTCCTCGGAGGCGGTGGAGACGGCCTGGGAGAGCCCGTCGACGCTGGTGGCTACGGCGTCGGCGGTCTTGACGCAGTCGAGGGCCTTGTCGACGGCACCGCAGCCGACGGCTCCGGTGAGCGCGACGGCGGTGACGACGGCGAGTGCGATACGGCGGCTGCGCATGGTGCAGTCCCTCCCCTGGTTCCCGGACGGGCGTACGGTTCGGCCCGTACGCCCGTACCTGCTGTGACGCCGGCAGTGGCGTTCTTGGTTGCTTCTTTACTCTTCGGAGGGCCGCCCTGCCCGGGGTGCCGGCCGACGAGCGGCTCGGGTGACGGGCCGGGGGCGAGTCGGGGGGCCGGCGCGGGACGTCGGGTTCGTCCGGACGACACCTCGGGTCACCGGCCCGTGGGCGCGGGTCGCTCGCTCAGAGCCGTGTTCACTCGCCGATCGTGGTGGCGAGGGCGGCGGTCTGGAGTGCGGCGAGGTCGGCGCAGCCGCCGGTGGCGAGGTCGAGGAGCGCGTTGAGCTCCTTGCGGTCGAACGGCTCGGCCTCGGCGGTGCCCTGGACCTCGACGAAGCGGCCGTCGCCGGTGCAGACGACGTTCATGTCGGTCTCGGCGCGGACGTCCTCCTCGTAGCAGAGGTCCAGCAGGGGCGTGCCGTCGACGATGCCGACGGAGACGGCGGCGACGGTACCGGTGAGGGGCTTGCGCCCGGCTTTGACGAGCTTGTTCGCCTGGGCCCAGGAGACGGCGTCGGCGAGGGCGACGTAGGCGCCGGTGATGGCGGCGGTGCGGGTGCCGCCGTCGGCCTGGAGGACGTCGCAGTCGAGGACGACGGTGTTCTCGCCGAGGGCCTTGTAGTCGATGACGGCGCGCAGGGAGCGGCCGATGAGGCGGGAGATCTCGTGGGTGCGGCCGCCGATCCTGCCGCGGACGGACTCGCGGTCGCCGCGGGTGTTGGTGGAGCGCGGCAGCATGGAGTACTCGGCTGTGACCCAGCCTTCGCCGCTGCCCTTGCGCCAGCGGGGGACGCCTTCGGTGACGGAGGCCGTGCAGAAGACCTTGGTGTCGCCGAAGGCGATGAGGACGGAGCCCTCAGCGTGCTTGCTCCATCCGCGTTCGATGGTGACGGGGCGGAGCTGTTCGGGGGTGCGGCCGTCGATACGAGACATGTGGTGAGCCTATCCGTACGCGCGTGAGGGGCCCGTTCCGGTGGGGAACGGACCCCTCACGGGTGAGACCTCGCCGGGGTCGACCGGGGGCGGACCGGAACGGACCGGACCGGAACGGAACGGAACGGGGCGGAACGGGGCGGAACGGGGCGGACAGGGGTGCGCCGTCAGTGGTGCGGTCTCGCACGGGCGAGCGGGGAGGCGGCTCGCGCGGGGGTCACATCATGTCTTCGATGTCCGCGGCGATGGGGTCGGCGTCGGTGCCGATGACGACCTGGATGGCGGTGCCCATCTTGACGACGCCGTGGGCGCCGGCGGCCTTCAGCGCGGCCTCATCGACCTTGCCCGGGTCCACGACCTCGGTGCGGAGGCGCGTGATGCAGCCCTCGACCTCTTCGATGTTGTCGATACCGCCGAGCCCGGCGACGATCTTCTCAGCCTTGCTGGCCATGTCCTTCTCCCTGCGTTCGAGAGGCCCGTTCGGGGCGCTCAGCGCTACCTCGACCCACCATCGGTCCGTTTCGTCACGTTAATGCACGGTTGGCCCATCTTCATGGGCGATTGACCGTCACCTATCGAATGATGACGATCACCGGCGACCCGCTTCCGGCACGGACCTCGATCGGACCGCGGGGAAGACCGGGGCCGGACCGGGGCCGGACCGGGGCCGGACGAGAACTGGTCTACACCAGTCTGCAACACCTGCCAAACCAGGCGACTTCCGGGAGGACGCCGATGAGCACCGAGAGCGCGGCCGTACCGCGGCAGCCGTGGCGGCACAGGTCGTTCCAGGGGCTCCAGAAGATGGGGCGCAGCCTGCAGCTCCCCATCGCCGTGCTGCCCGCGGCCGGCATCCTCAACCGCCTCGGCCAGCCGGACGTCTTCGGCGACCAGGGCCTCGGCTGGACGAACCTCGCCAAGGTGATGGACGGGGCCGGCGGTGCGCTGCTGGACTCGGGCCTGGGACTGCCGATGCTCTTCTGCGTGGGTGTCGCCATCGGCATGGCGAAGAAGGCGGACGGCTCGACGGCGCTGGCCGCGGTGGCGGGTTTCCTCGTGTACTACGGCGTGATCCGGGAGTTCCCCGAGGAGTGCGTCGACCCCGCGACCCCGGCGGCCACCGGCTGCCGGGCCCTGGACGGTTCGGTCACGGCCTTCACATACCAGAACCCGGGTGTCTTCGGCGGGATCGTGATGGGCCTGATGACCGCGTACATCTGGCAGCGCTACCACCGCACCAGGCTGGTGGACTGGCTCGGCTTCTTCAACGGGCGCCGACTCGTGCCGATCATCATGTCGTTCGTCGCGATCGCGTTCGCGGCGCTGTGCCTGTGGGTCTGGCCGCCGGTCGGCGGAGCGCTGGAGAGCTTCAGCAACTGGCTGCAGGGCCTGGGCTCGTGGGGCGCCGGCATCTTCGGCGTGGCGAACCGCGCACTGCTGGTGGTGGGGCTGCACCAGTTCCTGAACGTACCGCTGTGGTTCCAGTTCGGCTCGTACACCAAGCCCGACGGCACGGTGGTGCACGGCGACATCAACATGTTCCTGAACGGGGACCCGGACGCGGGCCTGTTCACCACGGGCTTCTTCCCGATCATGATGTTCGCCCTGCCGGCGGCGGCACTGGCGATCACGCACTGCGCGAAGCCGCACCGGCGGGCCGAGGTGGGCGGGCTGATGATGTCGGCGGCGCTGACGTCGTTCGTCACAGGCATCACGGAGCCACTGGAGTACTCGTTCATGTTCGTCGCGCCGGTGCTGTACGCGATCCACGCGGTGCTCACGGGCGTCTCGATGGCCGTCACCTGGGCGCTGGGCGCCAAGGACGGCTTCTCCTTCTCGGCGGGCTTCATCGACTACGTGATCAACTGGGGCCTGGCGACGAAACCGTGGCTGATCGTCCCGATCGGCCTGGGCTTCGCGGCGGTGTACTACGCGATCTTCCGCTTCGCGATCACCAAGTTCGACATCAGGACGCCGGGGCGCGAGCCGGACGAGATCGGCGACGAGATGGAGCGCGAGGTCACCAAGTAGCGGGAGGCCGCGCACGACCGCGAGCGGCGCCCACGGGCGCCGGCAGGGGCGGCGAGGGCTGCGGGCGAATGACCGGGCGCCCGGGGATCGCAGGTTCCTTGTCTTCCGTCACACGCCACAACTGGTCTACACCTCTGACTGATGTAGACCATGGCAGCCGGTCCACATGGCGGTCGCGGACGGCACGCGGGCCCCCGGCACTCCCCTCCGGAGCGCGGGGGCCCGCCCGTGCGCCCCGGGTCCGCTCCGACGTCGGCCCACCGGCCGTTTCCCCGCCCCGTCCGCGCGCTCGTCCGCTCGCTCGTCCGCTCGCTCAGGCCTCCGCGGCCGGGACGCACAGCACCGGGACCCGCGAGATGTGCAGCAGCTTGTGCGGGGTCGAGCCCAGGAGGGCGCCGCGCAGTGGGCTCTCCCCGTAGCTGCCGACGACGATGACGCGGGCGTCGTGGCGGTCGGCGGCGTCGAGCAGCGCCTCGGCCGGCCCCTGGTCGAGGATCTCGACCGCCGTGGGTACGCCCGCGTCGTCGGCCGCGGCGACGGCGTGGGCGAGGGCGGTCCTGCCGGACTGGCGTATGGCCTCCAGATGGCTCCGGTACTCCTCGCCGAGCGTGCCCGGGGGCGCCGCGCCGAAGACCAGGACGAGCGGCTCGCGGAAGGCGGCGGCGACCTCGACGGCCACCCGCAGCGCACGCACGGAGCCGGGCGACTCGTCGTATCCGAGGACGACGGCCATCTCACGGCCCTCCGGATCCGTCCCCGCCGCCGCCACTGCCGGTACCACTGCCCGCACCAGTGCCGCTGCCGGTGCCGGTGGTGCCGCGTGCGAGGTCGGGGTCGCAGACGCTCGGGCGCTCGTGCCAGAAGCGGTCGCTCGTCAGCCGGCGGCCAACCATGATCAACAGTCCCACCACGACGATGAAGATGCCGATGACGAGCGGCGGTCCGATCCCGAACCACGAGACCCCACTGTAGGAGTTGGCCGGGTTGGACATGTCGATGACGGACTCCACCAGCAGCCACAGCAGCAGCACGGCGCCGACCACCGGTCCGAGGCCGATGAGCAGGAAGTTGCGCACGCTCTCGGTGAGATGGCGGCGGTAGTAGACGGCACAGGCGATGCCGGTGAGAGCGTAGTAGAACGCGATGAGCAGCGAGAGGGCCGTGAGCGAGTCGAGCAGGGCGTTCTCGCTGATCTGGCTGACGACGAGGTACCAGACGATCGCGACGGCCGCGACGGCCCAGGTGCTGACGTGGGGCGTGCGGAAGCGGGGGTGGATCCGGGCGAGGGCGGCGGGCAGCGCGCCGCGCCTGGCCATGGAGAGCCCCGTCCGGGATGCCGGGATGATCGTCGTCTGGGTCGAGGCGAGCGCGGACGTGGAGACGGCCAGCAGGACGAGCCAGTCCCACCCGCCCAGGACCTGCCGGGCGAGGGAGGCGAAGACGAACTCCTCCTCGGCGGCGTTCTCGGCGAGGTAGGCGGGTCCGGCGAAGGCGACGACCGCGATGGTGACCGAGAGGTACGTGCCGAGCAGGACGACCGTCGACCAGATGCCGGCCCGTCCGGGGGCGCTGGCGGAGTTCTTGACCTCCTCGGTGAGGTTGACCGCCGACTCCCAGCCCCAGTACATGAAGACGCCGAGCAGCAGACCGGCGGTCAGCGCCGCGCCGCCCGCCCCGAGGGGATTCAGCCAGGTCATCTGCGGCTCGACGGCGCCGAGCGAGCTGGTACCCGCGTACACGCGGTAGACGGCCACGACGGCGAACGCGAAGAGCGACGCGACCTGGGCGAGGATGAGCACGTTCTGGACGTGTGCCGAGGCCTCGGTGCCGACGACGCAGATGGCGGTCATGACGAGGATGAGCAGCACGGCGAGCAGCTGGCGTACGAGGTCGTTGGCGGCCCAGCTGTCGAGTCCCACGGTGAGCAGCCCGAAGCCGACGGCCACGTCGGCGAGCGAACCGACGACGAGCACGCCGGTCATCATGATCGCCCAGCCGCCGAACCAGCCGGCCCAGGGCCCCATGGCGCGGGTGACCCAGGAGAAGGTCGTGCCGCAGTCCTGGTCGACCCGGTTGAGGTAGAAGAAGGCCGATGCGATCAGCAGCATCGGCACGAAGGAGGCGAGCACCACGCCGGGCGCGTAGACGCCGACGAGAGCCACCACCGCGCCGATGACCGCGGCCAGCGAGTACGCGGGCGAGGTCGAGTTGATGCCGATGACGAGCGCGTCGAGAAAGCCGATCGCGTTGTGCTTCAGCTCTCCGGGCCCTTCCCGGCTGTGCGAGCTGGGCGGTGGAGGGAGGGTGTCCTTGACGTCATCGGCCATGTTTCCTCGCAGATCAGGACGATGTGTCGCTTCTATGCGAGTTTAACGGGAGGTGCCGCTCCTGGCCTGCGGAGTGGATCTCCGCGTCGGGCGGCAGGACGGACGCGCCCCGCGGCCCGACCGCCTCACAACTCGTAGACCGCGCCCGGGGCCGCCAGTTCCACGGGGCCCCGGAAGACCTCCCGCGCGTCCGCGAGATTGCGCTCGGCGTCCGTCCACGGCGGGATGTGGGTGAGCACGAGGCGGCCGACCCGCGCGCGGGCGGCGTGGGCGCCCGCCTCGCGGCCGTTGAGGTGGAGGTCCGGGATGTCCTCCTTGCCGTGGGTGAAGGCCGCCTCGCAGAGGAAGAGGTCCGTGCCGTCGGCGAGGTCGGCCAGGGGGTCGCAGACACCCGTGTCGCCGGAGTACGTCAGGGAGCGGCCGCCGTGCTCGATCCGGATGGCGAAGGTGTCGACGGGGTGCGCGACCTTCTCGGTGCGCACGGAGAACGGCCCGATCTCGAAGGCGCCCGGCTTGAGGGTGTGGAAGTCGAAGACCTCGCTCATCGACGTGTCGGAGGGGGTGTCGGCGTACGCGGTGGTGAGCCGCTGCTCCGCGCCCTCCGGCGCGTACACCGGGATGGCGTCGCAGCGGCCGCCGTCGTGGCGGTAGTAGCGGGCCACGAAGTACGCGCACATGTCGATGCAGTGGTCCGCGTGCAGATGGCTCAGGAAGACGGCGTCGAGGTCGTAGAGACCGATGTGGCGCTGCAGCTCACCGAGGGCGCCGTTGCCCATGTCGAGGAGCAGCCGGAAGCCGTCGGCCTCTACGAGGTAGCTCGAGCAGGCCGATTCCGCGGACGGGAACGACCCCGAGCAGCCGACGACGGTGAGCTTCATGGAGCTTGAACCTCCGTGGACGGACGTCCGGTGGACGGGGAACGTGGGCGGGTGGCGGGGTGCCGAGGCGTGCGCAGGGGAGGTCGTGCGGTGCGTCGAGCGTAAGGCGCGAAAGGGTCGGGCGCTCCTTCGCAGGTACCCGTTGTGGGGGAACTCACCTGCCCTGTCACCGGATAGGACGACGCGTGACGGCGGGCGAGCGGCGCGCGCGGCCCGGGATGCGCGCCGGTACCGTCTGAGGTATGGACACGTCATGGTGGCTCGCGCTGGGCGCGGTGGTGGCGGTCGCGCTGCTGGCGGCCGTGACGCGGGTGAGGCCGGGCGGCCGCGCGGGGAGGCCCGGCGGAAGACCGCCGGGCCGTCCGCCGACGAGGCCGCGCGGCCGTGCCCCGGGCGAACGGCCCGGCAGGCTGGCGGAGGGTGCCGCGCGTCCGGGACCGGAGCGGCGGCCGCAGCCGGGCGAGATCTGGTGGGCGGACGTCCCGTTCGAGGACGGGCCCGGCTCCAAGGACCGGCCCTGCCTGGTCCTCGCCGTGCACGGCGGCGCGGCACGCGTCGCCAAGATCACCAGTCGTTATCACGACGAGCGTCCGGGCGTGATCCCGCTCCCGCCGGGCACGGTCGGCGACACCCACGGGCGCCCGAGCTTCCTGGAGACCGACGAACTGCGCGAGGTCCGGGTACGGGACTTCCGCCGGCGGGTGGGTGTGGTGGATCCGCTGCTGTGGGACCAGCTGCGCCACCTGTGACGCCGTCCGGGCACCTGAACACCTCCGCGTGTCCGGGCCGGCGCCCGGCCACGGCGGGCGCCGACACCCCGCGGCGTCCAGGCGTGCGACCGGGCCCTCCGCGCGCCCGGGCAGGTGCCCGACGGCACCAGGAGGCATGCCGGGGGCACGGCGTCAGGCCCAGAGCTGGCCCTGAAGGGTTTCGATCGCCGCCTCCGTCGTCGGGGCCGTGTAGACGCCGGTGGAGAGGTACTTCCAGCCACCGTCGGCCACGATGAAGACGATGTCCGCGGACTCCCCCGCCTTCTGCGCCTTCCTGCCCACACCGATCGCCGCGTGCAGCGCCGCCCCGGTGGAGACCCCCGCGAAGATGCCCTCCTGCTGGAGGAGCTCACGGGTGCGGGTGACGGCGTCGGACGAGCCGACCGAGAAGCGGGTCGTGAGGACGGACGCGTCGTACAGCTCGGGGACGAAGCCCTCGTCCAGGTTGCGCAGGCCGTAGACGAGGTCGTCGTACCGGGGCTCCGCGGCGACGATCTTCACATCGGGCTTGTGCTCGCGCAGGAAGCGGCCGACGCCCATGAGGGTGCCGGTCGTGCCGAGGCCCGCGACGAAGTGGGTGATCGAGGGGAGGTCGGCGAGGATCTCCGGGCCGGTGGTGGCGTAGTGGGCACCCGCGTTGTCCGGGTTTCCGTACTGGTAGAGCATCACCCACGACGGGTTCTGGGCGGCGAGTTCCTTGGCCACGCGCACGGCCGTGTTGGAACCGCCCGCGGCGGGCGACGAGATGATCTCGGCGCCCCACATCGCGAGGAGCTGCCGGCGCTCCTCGCTCGTGTTCTCCGGCATGACGCAGACGATCCGGTAGCCCTTGAGCTTGGCCGCCATCGCCAGCGAGATGCCGGTGTTCCCACTGGTCGGCTCCAGAATCGTGCAGCCGGGCGTGAGGCGGCCGTCCTTCTCGGCCTGCTCGATCATGTGGAGCGCGGGGCGGTCCTTGACCGAGCCGGTCGGGTTGCGGTCCTCCAGCTTGGCCCAGATGCGGACGTCCTCGGACGGGGACAGCCGGGGCAGCCGGACGAGCGGGGTGTTGCCGACCGCGGCGAGCGGGGAGTCGTAGCGCATGGGATGGTCCGGCCGATCAGGCCATACCGCCGGCGACGGCCGGCAGGATCGTCACGTTGTCGCCGTCGGACAGCTTGGTGGAGATGCCGTCGAGGAAGCGGACGTCCTCGTCGTTCAGGTAGACGTTCACGAATCGGCGCAGCTGCCCGCCGTTCGCCTCGTCGACGATCCGGGCCTGGATTCCGGGGTGCCGGGTCTCGAGGTCGGCGAACAGCTCGGCGAGCGTGTCCCCGCCGCCCTCGACGGCCTTGGCGCCGTCGGTGTAGGTGCGGAGGATGGTAGGGATGCGGACCTCGATGGCCATGGCATGGGCTCCTGTCGGGAGTGGCGTAAGGGGCGTTGCGTAAGGGCGCGCGGCTGGGCCCCCGCGCGGGGGCTGGTGCGGGCTGCTGCGTTCGTGGGCCGTGGGCTCAGGCCGTACCGCTGTCCGCGCGGCGCGTACAGATGGCGCTGGCCAGGCGGCACAGGTCGACGTGCAGTCGCGCCACGAGCAGCGGCGTGCCCGGCGTCTTCTCACTCACGTCGTGGGGAACCATGCGGTCATCGTAACGATTCCCGATCCGGCCCCCGGCATGTGATCTCACATCATGGACCTGATCTGTTCGCCTGGTGGAATATCGACCTCAGTACGCGTCGACGACCCGGACCTCCTCCTCGGCGACCTCGCCGTCGAGGATCCGGAAGGAGCGGAACTGGAACGGGCCGGCGTCGTCGGCGTCCGCCGTGGAGACGAGCACGTAGTGGGCGCCGGGCTCGTTGGCGTACGAGATGTCCGTCCGGGACGGGTACGCCTCGGTCGCCGTGTGGGAGTGGTAGATGACCACCGGCTCCTCGTCCCGGTCGTCCATCTCCCGATAGAGCTTCAGCAGGTCCGACGAGTCGAACTCGTAGAACGTGGGCGAACGGGCGGCGTTGAGCATGGGGACGAAGCGCTCGGGCCGCCCCTTCCCGACGGGCCCCGCGACCACGCCGCACGCCTCGTCGGGGTGGTCCTCGCGGGCGTGGGCGACGATCCGGTCGTAGAGGGCCTGGGTGATGGTCAGCATGAGGACGAGAATAGGCGGACGGTTCCCGGATCTGAGATCCGGGGACCAGTGATTGAGATCAGGAGGCAGAGGGCGGGACCTCGGCCTCAGGCGAGGACGGTACGTCGTCCGCCGCCGGGCCGGGTGCGGGCGCTCGGTCGTCAGCGGTGCCCGGCGGGCCGGCCCGGTCCGGCGCGGGTGTCCGGTCGGTCACGGCGAGCAGCGCGTGCACCGTGGCCTCCATCGTGCGGCGGGCGGCATCCGGGTCGAGCCCGCTGCTGCGCCAGTGGTACCAGGCGCCCCATGTGGACACCGCGTCAAGCCCGTTGAGCAGGTCGGCCCGGGGTTCCCCGGGCAGCCGGTCCAGTTCCTCGGCGAAGACCTCGGCCAGCCGGCTGCGGGCGAAGTCGAGCACCTGGCGGGTGGCGAACCCGACCCGCTCGGACGGATTCTCCAGCCGCATCATCGTCAGCCGTGCCGGCGTGATCCACTCCAGGATCCGTGCGCGCTGCTCGACGAGCGCGGCCACCCTCACCTCCCTCGGCCCCTCGCCCGGCAGGGGGCCGATCCGCGCGGCCAGCTGGTCCAGCCGCCGGGCGATGGCGGTGTCCTGGAGCTGACCCATGTCGGCGAAGTGGTGGAACACCAGGCGCCGTGACACTCCGGCCCGCTCGGCCACCCGGTCCGCGGGGAACTGCGTCTCCCCGTCGTCGAGCAGCGAGAGCATCGCGTCGGCGATCTTCTCCCGGGTCCGGCGACCGCGCTCGGTGCGACCGTCCCGCACCGGTCCGCCGCCCCCGGGGTGTGCGCCTCCACCTGCCCCGGCGCGATCCGGCGCCCGCCGGTCCGACTGGTTCACCTCGGTTCCTCCCATCCCTGCGTTGACATTGTTGCACTCGTGATGCAACCGTGCCGCTTGCACACCGAGTGCAACAACTCCGAGCCCATCCCGGGCCGCCGCACGAGAGGGCCCCGCCGGCCCGCCGCACGAGAGGGACGGCTTCCTGATGCTCCTGGCCACCGGGCGCTGGTGCGCCCGCAGACCGAAACGGACCGTGGCCGCCTGGCTGCTGCTGCTCGTCGCCCTGGCCGCCGCCGTCGGCACCTTCGGAAGGGTCACCAGTGAGGCCGTGACCATCCCTGGCAGCGACAGCCAGGCGGCACGCGACACGGCCGGAGCCTTCGCCGACGCGGCCTCGGGCCGGCAGCCCGTGGTCCTGTACGCACCGGCCGACGTCGCGCCGCTCACCTCCTCCGGGCAGCGCAGAGCCGTCGAGGAGGCGGCGCGGGCCATCGAGGGCGTCGACCACGTCGTGGCCGTGACCACCCCGTACGAACCGGTCGGCGGCGGTCTCGCCGCCGACGGCCGCACGGGCCGCCTGACGGTCGAACTCGACGTCGGCGGCCGGGACATCACCCCGGAGACCACCCGCGCCGTCACGGAGGCCGCCGCGCCCGCGGCGCGCGCGGGGATCGAGGTCACGGCCGGGGGAGACCTCGCGGCGGCTGCCGACAAGGGCTCCACCGGGCACAGCGAGGTCATCGGCCTCGCGGCCGCGTTCGTCGTCCTGGCGCTGGGTTTCGGGAGCCTGGTCGCGGCCGGGGTCCCGCTGCTCACGGGAGCGGTCGCGCTCGGCGCGTCCCTCTGTCTGATCGGTCTGGCCGGCCATCTGATGGACATGCCGTCCTCCGGGGCGACCATCGCGGCGATGATCGGCCTCGGTGTCGGCATCGACTACACGCTCTTCTGTCTGACCCGGTTCCGTGAACTGCTCGCGGCCGGGGTGGGCGTCGAGGACGCGGCGGCGCGCACCACGGCCGGCTCCGGCAGGGCGGTCGTGTTCGCGGGCAGTGCGGTCGTCGCCGCGCTCGCCGGGCTCGCGCTGGGCGGGCTTCCCCTGCTGCACGCGCTGGCGCTCGCGCCGGGCATCGCCGTGCTGGTCGCCATGGCGGCGACGCTCACCCTGCTGCCCGCCGTGCTGTCGCTGCTCGGGCCTCGTCTCACCCCCCGGGCGCGGAACGGACGGAAGGCACGGGGCGGATTCCGGGCGCGGGACAAGCAGGACGCACGGGAGGAACGGGAGGAACGGGAGGACGGAGCCGTCCGGGCGTCAGGAAACGCACGGGAGCGGCGGGACGCGCGGAAGGAGCGTTCAGCGGGCTGCGGGGCCGGCGAGGCAGGCACCGAAGTCACCGCGGCCGGGCCCGACGGGGAGCACCCCGAAACCCACGCGGCCCGCTCGCGGCCGGCGGAGGCGCACCCCGGCGCCGGGGGCGCTCCGGCCGGCTGGGGCCGGATAGCCGCGTTCGTCGCGTCCCGGCCGTGGCGCTGCCTGCTGGGCGCGTTGCTGCTGACCGGCGTACTCGCGGCCCCGGCCAGTCAGTTGACGCTCGGTCAGCTGGACGCGGGTGACAAGGCCGTCGGCACTGCGAGCCGTACCGCCTACGACCGGCTGGCCGATGCCTTCGGTCCCGGTGCCAACGGGCCGCTCCAGGTCGTGTCCTCACTGCCCTCGCCCGCCTCCGGCACCGACGACGCCCGGATCACGGCCGTGTCCTCCGCCCTGCGCGCGACCCGCGGTGTCGCGTCCGTCGGGCCCGCGCAACTGGACGCGAGCGGCACTCGGGTGCGCTGGCAGGTCACGCCCACCACCGCGCCGGCCGACCCGGACACGGTCGCTCTCGTGCACCGGCTCCGCGACGAGACCCTGCCCGGTTCCACCGGGGGCACCGGGCTGGTGACCCATGTGGGCGGGGTCACGGCCGCCCAGGCCGATCTGAACGAACGGCTGACCGCACGGATGCCGCTGGTCGTCGGCTTCGTGCTCGCCGTCGCCGCGCTGCTCCTGCTCGTGGCCTTCCGCTCCCCGGTGGTCGCGGTGAAGGCCGCGCTGATGAACCTGGTCTCGGTCGCCGCGGCCTACGGGGTGCTCACCGCGATCTTCCAGTGGGGGTGGGGCGCGACGCCGGTCGGGCTCGAAGGTCCGGTGCCGATCCCGGGCTACGTCCCGCTGCTGATGTTCGCCGTACTGTTCGGACTGGCGATGGACTACGAGGTCTTCCTGCTGAGTGCCGTGCGCGCCGCCTATCTGCGCGACGGGGACAACCGGAGCGCGGTGATCTCCGGGCTGTCCGGTACCGGCCGGATCATCACCTCCGCGGCGCTCATCATGGTCAGCGTCTTCCTCGGCTATCTGCTGTCCGACGACCCCGTCGTGAAGATGTTCGGCATCGGCCTGGCCACGGCGGTCGCGCTCGACGCCACCGTGGTGCGCGGCGTGCTCGTACCGTCCACGATGGTGCTGCTCGGCCGGGCGAACTGGTGGCTGCCCGGCGCCCTGGACCGGCTGCTGCCGCGGCTGGCGATCGAGGACGACGGCCACGCCGACGCCGTGCCGCCGCCCTCCGCCCCGGCCGGCGGTACACCCCTCGCGGACGCCCGGAGCGCGTCATGACGCGGCGTCCGGCGAACGGCCGGCGGCGGCTTCTGCTGTGGACCGCCCTCGTGACGGCGGTGCTGCTCCTGGCGCTGCCGGCCGTCGACCGCGTCTGCGCGACCGTGGCCGAGAAGCGACTCGCGGAGCGGATCGCCGCACGGCAGGGGGCGCTGGTCGGCGCCCCACGGGTCAGCATCGGCGGTTTCCCCTTTCTGCTGAGCGCGGCGCGGGGGTCCTTTCCGGAGGTGGCCGTACGGGCGGACGCGGTGACCAGGGAGGGTAGGGCGGTGCGGGCGTCGGTGGATTTGCGCGAGGTCACCGAGACGGGTGACGGGTACACGGCCGCGGCCGCGGACGCCCGCTTCACCGCGCCGTTCGATTCCCTGGGGGCGGGTCTCGGGGCGGGCGCCACGCTCTCGGCGGACGGGGCCGGCCGGCTGCGTGTGGACCGCGAGGTCCTGGGCCTTCCGTTGACCGTGGTGGCCGAGCCGCGGCTGACCGGGCGCACGATCACCGTCGTGCCCGTCGCCGCGTCGTTCGCGGGCCGGCCGGTCGACCCGGCAGGCCCCCGGATCTCGGCGGCCTTCGCCGGCAGGGAACTCGTCGTACCGGAGCTGCCCGCGGGCCTCGCGCCGACGCGGGTGTCGGTCGGCGAGGCCGGGGTGACGCTGCACGCCCGGGGCCACGACGTCCGGCTCACGTGAACCCCGGGGCGGGTGGAGACCCTTGGGCGGAGGACGGGGGACGGGGAGGCGGGGGGCAGGCCAGGGGACCGACGGCCGGCCGTCGGCAGCGTGCCCACCGGGGCGGGTCGCGCCGCCCGTGCCGCTCGTCGGCGTCCGCGAACGGCACCGGGCCGTGCCGGGCGGAGGTCGCCCGGCACGGCCGGCGACGCGTTCCGCGTCCCGTCGCGCACGTCCGCCGCGGGCCGTGACGATCCGGCGCCTCCGGCGCACGGAGATCCCGCGGTGCCCGTCGTCCGGCGCGGCGACCACCGGCACCGCGCCGGGGGCGGGCGCGGCTGAGGGCTGTCCCTTCATCACCGGTGGATCAGCGCGCGGCGTCAGATGCGGTGCATCGCAAGGCGGAGGGTCGTCGGTCGTCCTCATACTGGGCGTATTCGGGCGATCCGGCAACGCAGCGAGGTGCCGCAGCTGTCGTCGTGCGCCCGCTGGGGATTACGGGACAGCCCTTACGGCATCAGCGTCTCGACCAGCGTCTCCTGGAGCGCCCCGAGCCAGAGGTACGCCATCACCATGGGCTTGCGCGGGTCGGAGTCGGGCAGCCGGTACAGGTCGCCGCTCTCGTCGTCGTCGGTGACCTCGAGCCGGGTGCCGATGGTCAGCCGCAGGTCGTTGAGCGCCCCGAGCCAGTGCAGCGAGTCCTCGGCGGTGAGCTTGAGGATCGCCCCGCCCTCGCCCGTCACGGTGAGCGCGTCGAGGTTGCGGACGACGGCGAGGGCGTCGTCGCGCTTGCGGGCGCGCAGGTCGTTCTCCGTGAAGCGGCGGAACTCGGCCGAGAACTCGCGGAGTTCCTCGTCCTCGCCCTGTTCGGTCTCGGGTTTGGCGTACGCGTCCGGGAAGAGCCGCGCGAGCGCGGGGTCGGACGGCGGCTCGCTCGGCCCCTCCGCGAACAGCGCGGCGAGCGGATCCGCGTCCTCGGCGGGTTCTTCGCCGGGACCGATCAGCTCCAGGAGCTGGACGGCGAGGGAGCGCAGGATGGAGATCTCGACCTCGTCGAGCGCGACGGCCGCGCCACCGCCGGGCAGCGCCTCGAACTGACCTGCCATCACTGACGTTCCTGAGAGAGCGTCGCCCACAGTCCGTAGCCGTGCATCGCCTGCACGTCGCGCTCCATTTCCTCGCGGGTGCCGCTGGAGACGACGGCGCGTCCCTTGTGATGGACGTCGAGCATCAGTTTGTGGGCCTTGTCCTTGGAGTAGCCGAAGTACGCCTGGAAGACGTAGGTGACGTAGCTCATCAGATTGACCGGATCGTTGTGGACGATCGTCACCCAGGGAACGTCGGGTTCGGGTACGGCGAACGTCTCCTCGGCCGACTGGGTCTGCTCGATCTCTAGGGGCACAGTCACTCCACCCATGCTGCCACCCGGGGGGCCCGGTCGCACAAACGCCCCCGGCCGATCCGACGACATCTCGTCACTTTGACGAAATCTGCGCTAGCATCGCACACATGAACACTGCGGATCTGGGTCTGCCGGTCTCCGTGCCGTCGACCGCGCTCTTCACCGACCAGTACGAGTTCACGATGCTGCAGGCGGCCCTGAAGGCGGGCACCGCGGACCGCCGGTCGGTCTTCGAGGTCTTCACCCGCCGGCTGCCCGAGGGCCGCCGCTACGGCGTCGTCGCCGGCACCGGACGCGTCCTGGACGCCGTGGAGAACTTCCGCTTCGACGAGGGCGTGCTCGGCTACCTCCGGGACCAGGGCATCGTGGACGAACCGACGCTCCGGTGGCTGGCCGGCTACCGCTTCGGCGGCGACATCCACGGCTACCCGGAGGGCGAGGTCTACTTCCCCGGCTCGCCGGTCCTGCGCGTGGAGGGCTCCTTCGCGGAGTGCGTGCTGCTGGAGACCGTGATCCTGTCGGTCCTCAACCACGACTCGGCGATCGCGGCCGCCGCCTCCCGGATGTCGGCGGCCGCCGCGGGCCGCCGGCTCATCGAGATGGGCGCCCGGCGCACCCACGAGCTCGCCGCCGTCGCCGCCGCGCGAGCGGCGTACGTCGGGGGCTTCCACGCCACCTCGGACCTCGCCGCGGGCTTCCGGTACGGCATCCCCACGGTGGGTACCAGCGCCCACGCGTTCACCCTTCTGCATGACACCGAGCGGGACGCCTTCCGGGCCCAGGTCGACTCGCTCGGGCGCGGCACGACCCTGCTCGTCGACACGTACGACGTCACCGAGGCCGTCCGCACGGCCGTGGAGATCGCCGGCACCGGCCTCGGGGCCGTGCGCATCGACTCCGGGGACCTGCTGATGGTCGCCCATCGGGTGCGCCGGCAGCTCGACGACCTCGGCGCCCGCGACACGAAGATCGTCGTGACGTCCGACCTGGACGAGTACGCGATCGCGTCACTGGCCGCCGCACCGGTGGACGCCTACGGCGTGGGCACGCAGTTGGTGACCGGCAGCGGCCACCCGACCTGCTCCATGGTCTACAAACTGGTCGCCCGCGCCGGGTCGGCAGCCCGGGACGCACCGCTGGTGCCGGTGGCGAAGAAGTCGACGGGCGGGAAGCAGTCCGTGGGCGGGTGCAAGTGGGCCGCCCGCCGTCGGGACGAGCAGGGCGTCGCCGAGGCCGAGGTGCTCGGCACCGGCCCGGTACCGAAGTCCCTCGTGGACCGGCAGCTGCTGACGCAGCTGGTCAAGGGCGGTGAGGTCGTCGCCCGTGAGCCTCTGGACGCGGCCCGGGAACGGCACGTCGCGGCGCGCACGGCGCTGCCGATCTCCGCGACGCAGTTGTCCCGCGGTGAACCGGTGATCCCCACGGAGTACCTCATGTGACCCGGATGGACACCGGATGACCGAGAGACGAAGTCAGCCCCGTTAGCAGGGAAAGGCCCCCTCCCGCAAGGCGGTTGGAGTCTCTACCCTCGAAACGTCCCCCGCCCTCCCGACCCCCCACCCGCCGCACCCACCGAAGGACACCCGCCATGCACCGCGCATTGATCGTCGTCGACGTTCAGAACGACTTCTGCGAGGGGGGCAGCCTCGCGGTGTCCGGGGGCGCGGACGTCGCCGCCGCCATCACCGACTACATCGGCCAGTCCCAGGCCGGCTACCGCCACGTGGTGGCCACCCGCGACCATCACATCGACCCGGGCGACCACTTCTCCGAGCGGCCGGACTACGTGGACTCCTGGCCGGCGCACTGCGTCGCCGGGACGGAGGGCGTGGGCTTCCACCCGAACTTCGCGCCCGCGGTCGCCTGCGGCTCCGTCGACGCCGTCTTCGACAAGGGCGCGTACGAGGCGGCGTACAGCGGCTTCGAGGGCGCCGACGAGAACGGCGTGACGCTGGCCGAGTGGCTGCGCTCCCGCGACGTGACCGAGGTCGACGTCGTGGGCATCGCCACCGACCACTGCGTCCGAGCCACCTCGCTGGACGCCGCGCGCGAGGGTTTCCGCACACATGTGCTACTCGATCTCACGGCCGGGGTCTCCGAGGAGACGACGGACCGGGCCCTGGAGGAGATGCGGCAGGCGGGCGTGGAGCTCTCCGGCAAGCCGGTGGTCTGACGGGCGTCCGGGACTGGCCGCCGCCGGCGGGCCGGGCCCGGCCTCCCGCGCACCGGGCCGCCGCGCCCCGCTCGCCCACGGCGTGACCGTCGTCGTCGACGAAGGCGACTACGACGCCCGCCCCTGGCACCCCGGTGCGCGCCGGGGTGGGACGCCCGCCGGCTTGCGGCACGCGGAGCGGGGAGGCACACAGGAGGGCGGCCTCCGCCGCCCCGCCCGCTCCGGGTACGGCGGAGGCCCCTACGCGCCGCGCGCGGGGTGCAGCAGGGCCCGGATGGGATGCCAGAGCTCCTGGGCGAGCGGCTCATGGGTGCGCCAGAGCAGTCCGTCCGGATGGTGCAGCACCGCCGTGATCTCGTCCGGCGTCGGCGGCTCCGTGTTACCGCGCAGATACACCGCCCGCAGCCCCAGGTTGCGCAGCCGCGTCAGGGCGCGCGCACGGTTCGCCGCGTGCACCAGAACACGCACCGTACGGCCGCCGCCTGCCGGGTCGGGCAGACCTATCGCGACCACGACACTGCCTCCTGGCAGCTTGCAGAAACCTCCGCCGGGCACATCGCATCACTCCCCCGTGAGCTCACTGTCAATAAGAACTTCGCCAGACGCACCTAAACACGATCGGCCGTCGCCCGCTAGAGGGCAATGGCCGATCATGCTCTGACCTGCGATTTCAATGATTGATCAGCAAGAGGACGCGCCACCGAACGCTCCTTGCGGACATCTCGCCCACCCTTGGAGTCACCCGAGCGTCAACAAACGGACGCCATGGCGCGACCCGGTCCCCGGACGGCCGGAGACCGTCGCCGCGGATGATCACCCGGCCGGCGGGCCGCTCCGGCGGTACGCGCCCGACACGACGGAGCGGGGTGCCCGCGCGACGAGCGCGCGGACACCCCGCTCCTGTGCGGTGCTACGTCCTACTTGACCGAAGGACCGACCTTGACCGTGATCGTCTGGCCGTTCCTCGGCTCCTTGACGATCGAGATCCTGGTGTTGGTGTCCGGGACCTGAACACCAGCGGTGGGGTTCTCCTCGAACCAGTAGACACCCTTGCGGTCATCGAAGACCGGGTTGCCCTTGTGGGCGGCGATCCGCGCGGGGACGTCCGCCTTGTGCAGGGTGAGGGCGTCCGAGCGGAAGGTGCTGAAGGTCGAGTCGAACGACTGGATGCGGTTGCGCATCAGCGTGCCGTCGGCCCACTTGAGGGCCTTGGGGTTGGCGTCGACCGGGAGGATCAGCCCCTTGCCGGGGTGCTGGCTGGTGTTGTTGTCCTTCTGCGAGGTGTCCCACAGCCAGACGAGCAGGCCGTTCTGGTACGGGTAGTGCTCCACCCAGCCGTCCTTCGGCGCCTTGAAGCCGAAGTTGTACGGGCCGACCTTGAGGGTCTGGTCGTACGAGACGTACTGGCGGTTCTCGGCGAGGTAGTACTGCTCGTACTCGTCCGTGAAGGACTCGCCGATGCGGGAGAAGCCCTTGGCGGTCCAGCCGGCCACCTCGGTCTCGGCGTTGTCGCTGAAGACCGGGGCGCCGTCGGCGGAGACCACGATGCCGTCCGCCGCGAAGCCCATGCCCGCCACGCCGCCGTCCGTCTGGTAGCGGAAGCGGACGTCGACCTTCTTGCCGGCGTAGGCGTCGAGCGAGTAGACGAGCTTCTTGTGCGCGCCCGACGGACCGGTCAGCGCCGGTGCGTCGGAGGCGTCACGGGTGATCGGCGCGCCGTCGGCGGTGCCGTCCACGGCGGTCCAGCTGGCGCCGCCGTCCGTCGACACCTCGGTGTAGAGGTAGTCGTAGTCGGCCTCGATGTCCCACCAGCCGGTGAGCTCCAGGGACGCCGTGGACTTGCCGGTGAGGTCGACGGAGCGGGAGAGGGTGTTCTTGAGGTCGTCACCCATGTCGCTCCACCACTGCATGGAGCCCTCGGCGGGCTTCACGATGCTGGTGGTGACCTTCTTCTTCGGCAGCTCGACGACGAGGGCCTGCGGGTTCCTGGTGTTGTACTCCGCGACACCCAGCTTGTGCTTGGACTTCGTCGCCGCCTTGGCCTTCGTGTAGTTGAGCCAGCCGAGCTGCAGCTTGTCCCAGGCGTTCATGTCGCCGGGCAGGTCGCCGATGGCGTCCTGGCCCGTGCCGAGCCAGGAGCCGGACGACATCAGGGACCAGAAGCCGGTGGAGTTCTCGCCGCCGCCGGAGGTGTCGTACAGGTCGGGAAGACCGAGGTCGTGACCGTACTCGTGAGCGAAGACACCGAGGCCGCCGTTCTCCGGCTGCATGGTGTAGTCGCCGACCCAGATGCCGGTGCTGCCGATCTGGGTGCCGCCGGCCTTGTTGTTCGCCGGGCCGGTCTTGCCGGCGTCGGTGCCGTAGGCGTACCAGCGGTGGGCCCACAGGGCGTTCGCACCCTCGGCGCCGCCACCGGCCGACTCGTCCTCGCCCGCGTGGACGATCTGGAAGTGGTCGATGTAGCCGTCGGCCTCGTTGAAGTCGCCGTCGCCGTCGAAGTCGTAGCGGTCCCACTGGTCGTACTGCGCCAGGTCCGCCTTGATCTGGGCGTCGGTACGGCCCTTGGCCTTCTGGTCGGCGGTCCAGGCGGTGACGCCGTCACGGACCGCGTCCCACACGTTGTTGCAGTTGGACTGGCCGCAGTAGTTGGAGCCGTAGCGGGCCTCGTTCCAGTCGACCTTGACCCAGTCCGAGACGGTGCCCTCGACCGAGTACCGGCCGGAGGAGGTGCGCTCGTAGTAGGTCTTCAGCGAGTGCTTGGGCTTCCCCTTCTTGTCCTTGCCCTCGCCGAAGTACAGGTCCTGGAAGTGCTCCCGGTTGTAGTCCTTCTGCCAGGCGGTCGAGTTGTCCACCTTGCGGTCCGGCTGCGCGATCTTGTTGTGCAGTGGACCGGGGGTGCCGCCGTACTTCTGCACCGGCGGCTTCGGACCATCGCCGTCCGGGTCGAACATCGTGCTGTCGTCGACCTTGTCGCCGAACTCCACGAGGATCGTGAAGATCTTGTCGGTCTTCTCCCGGCCGAGCTCGACGTACTTCTTGGCGTCGAGCTTCACGACCTTGGACGCGCCGCGCTTCTGCACGGTCGCGTCCCCGGATATGACCTGCTCCAGCGCCGCCTGGCGCTGCTCCTCCTGCTGCTTGCTGAACGGACCCTCGAGATCGTGGTCCACCTGGCCCTTCTGGGCCTTGTTGTGGTCGGAGCCGGGCGCCGGGTCGTGGCGCTCCACTCCTGGGGCCCCGGAGGGCCTGTCCTCTGCCTGGGCCGTGGTGAATGCCGCGGCCGTAGCCCCTGTCGTGGCCAGTGCCACGAGCACCGCGGACGCTCTGATCGCCCGTCGTTTGCCTGTCACTTGAAGGTGTCCTCCCCTGCGCGCCGGCGTACCGCGGGTCCAAGGAATGTGGGGTGGATCCGCGCGCGGCAGCGCGTCACAAGTGACGACATTCGACCGGAGTTGACGGAGAAAAAACAGACCTTGACTTGGACAGGCCAACTGCACTATGCAGTAGCACAGTTCCGGATAGCGGACGTGCCTCGCGCGTTCACGGCCTGGTCCATCGCGGCGCCCCCCTCGCGACCCGGCCCTCCGGTCAACAGGCGCACCCGCAGGGCCGGTTCGTGAGACGCGTGACTCGATGCGCCCCCAGTGCACCGGTACCGTGGGTTAGGTCACGCTTACTACCGGTCCCCCTCGGGCATCCACCCTCGTAGGGCCGCCGGACAGGGCGACCCTCTGCGACACACCACCGACATCGATGCCTCGAGGGACGGAAACCGTCATGCCGCGTCCGACTGCCGCACAGCTCGCCTACGGTTCGGCCACCGTCGTCGTCTCGACCGTCGCCATGCTTCTGATCTCCCGTGCGACGACGGCGCTCGGGGTCGCCGTCGTCGGGGTCACCGCCCTCGCGCTGGGCCTGCTGGTCGCCGTGAGCCTGCCGGCGCCGGACAGGACCAAGGCGGCGCGCACGGCCGGTCGAGGCCGTGCGGCCGCCGTCGAGGACCGCTCCCTCCCCGCGGAGCCCTCGGCCCGGGTGCCCGTCGCCCCCACCCCGGACCGGTACCGCGTCGGGCAGCACTCAGGGCGCCGTTGACACCACCACCGTCTTGGCGGCCTTGTCGTGCAGGCCCTGCTTGTACGGCTTGTCCACCAGGATGAGGATCAGCAGGATCAGCGGCCACAGACACGGGCAGCAGATCAGCTGCGGCAGCCAGAGCACCACGGCGCGCGTGAGGGAGGAGCCGGTGTCGGGCGTGCTCCCGTCGTTGAGCATCGCCACGCGCATGTTCATGAGCTTCTTGCCCAGTGTCTGGCCCGAGCTGCGCACCATCAGGGTGTCGTAGCCGACGTAGGCGATGATCGAGATGAGCTGGAACACCCACTGCCCACCGGTGCTGCTGCTCGCCACCCACTCGTCGAAGCCGTCCCCGGACGCGACCCTGTCGTAGATCCCGAACGGGATGCCGATGATCAGCAGCGGGATGGCGACGATCAGCCAGTCGATGATGCGCGCGAGGATGCGCTTGCCGGAGTCGGCCAGCGGGGGCATCCCCTGGAGCGGATCGCCCCCTCCGTAGGGGTCGCCCCCGTAGGCGTGCGGATCGTGCGGCGGCGGGGCACCGTAGGGCGAGCCGTACGGCGAGCCGGCACCCGGCGGTGGAGGACCGCCGGGAGGCGGGGCTCCGTGCGGGCCTCCACCGGGCGGCGGGGTGCCGTAGGGACCGCCGCCACCGGGCGGCGGCGCACCGTGGGGACCCTCGCTCGGCGGAGGACCGCCGGGGGGCGGTTGCCCGCCCGGGGGCGTGGGCTCCTGCGGCTGCTGCGGCCTCTTGCGGAACGGATCGTCCTCGGGCGGCGGGCCGGGCGGCTGGTCGTTGCTCATGGGGGCAGTGCACCCCGCCCCACCGGGCCCCGCAACGGCTCAAGAGCCGTTCGGGGGACGGCAGGGCCAACGGGACGAACGGGGCGTCAGCCGGCCACGAACGTACGCGCCGCCTTGTCGTGCCAGCACTGCCGCCACGGGCGGTCGAACACGCACCACAACACGTTGAGGACACCGACGACGAGCACGCCCAGGAAGCCGTGCACCAGCCAGCGCAGCAGGGCCGCCACGAACGACGGCGGCTCGTGCGACTCGATGTCCCGCACCTGGAGCCCCAGCAGCCGCTTGCCGAGCGTACGACCCCACCTGGAGGTCGGCAGCGCCTCGTAGAGCGTGCCGAGCACGAGCATCGTGATGAGCGAGAGCCCGAGATGGAAGGCGGTCGTACCGTCGATCAGCCAGACCGTGACCGTCTCCCCGGACAGCTTCGCCGCCTGGATCTTCTCGTCGATGTGCGCGAGCGCCGCGGAGACGAACGGGTACGAGGAGGCGGCCACGAGCGCGCCCAGGACGGCGGTGTCGATCAGCCGGGCCGCGAAACGCCGGCCGAGCTTCGCGGGCCGGGCCGAGGCCTGGGCCTGAGCGGCCAGCAGGAACGGATCGCTGACCGGGGGTTTCCAGGGAACGACCGGCGGCTCCTCCTCGGGGGTCTGCGCCAGCCGGTGGACCTGCTGCGCCCAGGAGGCGGACCCACCGCCCGGCCCCGCGGACACGGGCGGCTGCTGCGGCTCCGGCTCCTGCGGCTGCCGAGCCGGGGGCGTGGGCGCCGGCTGCTGGGCCGGCACCTGCGGCTGCGCCGGCGCCTGGGCGGGGGCCTGCGTCTGTGCCGTTGGCTGCGCGGGCTGCTGCGGAGAGGACGTCCTCGTACGGATCGACATCGTGCCCTCGGCGGTCGGCGTGCCGCGCTGCGAACCCTGGGCGACACGGGTGGTGACCGTGCCGTCGGACACCGGCCGCTCCGGCTCCTCGGCGGGCCCGCCGACACTGCGCACACCGGGCAGGGCGCCACCGGTCGGGTCCGGCACGGCGCCCGCCGGCTCCGGGTCGTCGTCGAGCGCCTGCCTGCCGGCCGGCCGGCCGAACCGGACTCCGGGCGGTCCCCCACCGTCGCCCGTGCCCGCTCCCGCCGCGCCTGCCGCACGAGGGTCCTGGACCCTGGCGTCCGTTCTGTCCCAGGCCTGGCCCGCGACCGGTGCCGAGGCGTCCGCACCGGAGCCCGGCAGCCCTCCGGCGCGCGGGTCCTGGGGTGCGGAACCCCAGGAGACCCGGCGGTCGCGGTCGCCGCCGAAGCCCGACTGGCGCGAGGCGTCGGCCCCCCAGGCGGCGGACGGGTCCGGGCGGCCGCCGGCGGACGGATCCGGGGCCTCGTCCAGGAAGACGGGCCCCGTCTCCTCGACCGTCGGCACGGACGGGGCGGGCGGCACCACAGCCGCGGGCGGCGCGGAGGTCGCGTGTGCCGAGGGCGGTGACGCCGGCATCGTCTCGCCGTCCTTGGGCGCCGGCCGGCTCGTGCCCGGCACCCACGCCGTGCCGTTCCAGTACCGGACGTATCCCGGGATGGACGGATCGGGGTAGTAGCCAGGCGTGGGGCTGCCGTCGCCGGTTGCCGGGGTGGGGGCGCTCATCACCGTGGTCCCGTATCTCCTGGAGGGCGTCGAGGGGGTCGAGGGGGTCGATTTAAGGGTCCACATCTATCAGACCGGCGCGCCGTGCTGGGCCCGTCCCGGCGTAAGGCCCACTTTCCGGTATCACTGTGCCGCACTGCCGCGACCGCGAGCGCGGTCACTGAGAAGTTGGGGGCGGAAGTCGCGTAATAGTCGGCGGGGATGGCGCTCTCTCCCTGCGTGGCCCGCCCCGGGGCCTCGTACCAGGAAAGGAAGTCGCAGTCTCATGCACACCGTGGTGGAACGAGAGCTGGAGCTCAAGCTTGTCCTGTCGCCGGAGCGCAGTGTCCCCGTGCCGGCCAGGCTCACCTACCGGGGAGATGACGCGTATGCCGTGCACATCACCTTCCACATCGGGTCCGAGCACCCCGTGCACTGGACGTTCGCCCGTGAACTCATGGTGGAGGGGGTCTTCCGGGCGTGCGGCGAGGGCGACGTCCGCGTCTGGCCCACGAGGGAGGGCGGGCGCAGCGTCATCCACATAGCGCTGAGCTCGCCGGAAGGCGAGGCCCTGCTGGAGGCCCCCTCCGCGCAGGTGTCGGCGTGGCTGGAGCGGACGCTGCGAGCGGTGCCGCCGGGGACGGAACCCGAGCACCTCGGGTTCGAGGCCGAGCTGGCGGAGCTGCTCGCTCCGGCCCCGGCCGACGGTCTCCACGGCCGCGGCCCCTCCCCAGCCCTCGGCGGCGACGGGTCCCGTCCCTCGGAAGAGCCGAAGGACGGTGAGGCGTAGCCGGAGTGGCGGCGGGAAGGGCTGCAAGGCGGTGTCCGCGGTGCCGGCCCGGGGACGGGGACGGGGACGGGTACGGGCCCGTGGACACGGACGGGTACGGGCCCGTGGACGGGGACGGGCCCGTGGACACGGAAGACGGTTGCCGGACGTGGCAGACGGACGCCGGGCCGGGGGAACGCGTCACTGACGTGACGGGGACACCTAGAACAGCTTGCCGGGGTTGAGGATGCCGAGCGGGTCGAAGGCCTTCTTGACCGCCTGCTGCAACTCGACACCGACCGGGCCGAGTTCGCGGGCCAGCCATTCCTTCTTCAGGACGCCCACGCCGTGTTCGCCGGTGATCGTGCCGCCGAGCTCCAGGCCGAGGGCCATGATCTCGTCGAACGACTCGCGGGCGCGGGCGGATTCGCCGGGGTCGTGGTGGTCGAAGCAGACGACGGGGTGGGTGTTGCCGTCGCCCGCGTGGGCGCAGAGGCCGATGGTGAGGTCGTACTTCTCCGCGATGGCCGCGGTGCCGTCGATCATCGCCGCGAGCCGGGAACGCGGTACGCAGACGTCGTCGATCATCGTCGCGCTCCTGACCGCCTCCAGCGCGGTCAGCGACAGCCGGCGCGCCTGGAGCAGCAGCTCCGATTCGGCCGCGTCCTCGGCGGGGACGACCTGGGTGGCGCCCGCAGCGGCGCACAGCTCCCCGACTGCGGCGAGGTCGGGCCCGGGGTCGGGGGTGTCGAAGGCGGCGAGGAGCAGCGCCTCGGTGGTGTCCGGAAGGCCCATCTGCGCCATCGCGTTGACGGCCCGGATGGTCGTACGGTCCATGATCTCCAGCAGCGACGGCGTGTGGCCCCGCTCCATGATCGCGCAGACGGCGTCGCACGCGGTGGCGGCCGAGGGGAACTCCGCGGCGAGGACGAGCTGCGGGGGCGGCTTCGGCCGGAGCGCGAGCACGGCTCTGACAACGATGCCGAGGCTCCCCTCCGAGCCGACGAAGAGCCGGGTGAGGTCGTAGCCGGCGACGCCCTTGGCCGTGCGGCGGCCGGTGCTGAGGAGCCGGCCGTCGGCCAGGACGACCTCGAGGCCGAGCACGTACTCGGCGGTGACGCCGTACTTCACACAGCACAGTCCGCCGGACGCGGTGCCGATGTTGCCGCCGATGGTGCACGTCTCCCAGCTGGACGGATCCGGCGGGTAGTACAGCCCGTGCTCGCCGACGGCCCGTGACAGCACGGCGTTGACGACACCGGGCTCCACGACGGCGATCCGGTCGACCGGGCTGATCTCCAGGATGCGGTCCATCTTGACGAGGGAGAGGACGATGCAGCCGTCGGAGGCGTTGGCGGCGCCGGACAGGCCGGTGCGGGCCCCCTGCGGCACGACGGGGACGCGGAGTTCTGTCGCCGTGCGCATGACGTGCTGGACCTGCTCGACCGTGCGCGGCAGCACCACGACGGCCGGGGTGCCCGCGTCACAGAAGCTCGCCATGTCGTTGCGGTACGAGGCCGTGACGTCGGGATCGGTGATCAGGGCTTCGGGCGGGAGGTTCTCGCCGAGCCGGGAGAGGAGATCGTCCATGATCCCAGATTCGCACCGGGGGCCATCGGTGTGAACCCGTCTGCGATCCGCGTCGCTCCGCCGGGTGGGCACTTCGTACGGGACCGGAGGGTGGCGCACAGTGATCGCCATGAAGAAGCGATACGCGCCACTTGCCAGGAACGCAGTGATCGCCTCGCTGGCCGCCGGGGCGGTCGCCACCGGAATCGTGCTCGTCGGCCCGGGCCGGGACGACGGGCCGCCCCTGCCCGCACCGGGTCCCGCGGCCCGGACCGTACTGGCGGAGGGCCCCGGGGCGGCCCTGTCGGCGGCCGAGTTGTCGGCGCTGATCGCAGCTCAGGAGCACCGGCTGGCCGGGAATCCCGGCGACCACCTGTCGTGGGCGGTGCTCGGCTCGGCCTACCTGGCGCAGGGCGCCCTGCTGGGCGACCGGACGGACTTCCGCCGGGCGGAGAAGGCCCTGCGGCGTTCGCTGGAGGCGCTGCCGGGCGAGAAGGGCAATGCGGACGCCCAACTGGGGATGGCGGCGCTGGCCAACGCCCGGCGGGACTTCGCCACGGCTCGACGCTGGGCCGAGAGCGTCCGGGCGCGGTCGCCGGAGCAGTGGACGGCGTATCCGGTGCTGATCGACGCGTACAGCGGGCTCGGCTCCTACGGGGCGGCCGCGAAGGCCCTTCAGACGCTGGAGGAACTGCGGCCCCGCACCGTGCAGACCCTGATGCGGGCCTCCCAGGTGCACCGCGACAACGGCAGGCAAGAGGACGCCGAGGCGCTGGCGGACGAGGCGTCGTCCCGGTCGGGCGGCAAGGCTGAGCGGTCCGCGGCGCTGCACCGGCTCGGCGAGCTGGCCTGGGAGCGGGGCGAGCCCAAGCAGGCGGCGGCGTACTTCGACACCGCGCTCCGGCTGGAGCCCGGCCACCATCCGTCCCTGGCGGGGCGGGGACGGGCCTCGGCGGCGCTCGGCCGCACGGATGACGCGCTGCGGGACTACGGGGCGGCCATCGAACGGGCGCCGATGCCCGAGTACGCCCTGCGGGCGGGTGAGCTGTACGAGTCGCTGGGCATGGCCGGGGAGGCACGGGCCTTCTACGAGAAGGTGCGCCGGCTGACCGCGAAGGCCCGGAAGTACGGGGTGAGCGAGGAGCTGACGCTGGCGCGGTACGAGGCGGACCACGGACTGGCGAAGGCGGCGGTGCAGCGCCTCGCGCAGGAGTGGAAGCGGGGGCACCGCAGCGCGCACGTCTCGGACGCGCTGGGCTGGGCGCTGTACCGGGCGGGGCGGGCGCAGGAGGGGCTGAAGTACCTGAAGCGTGCGACGACGCCCGGGCTGCGCAGCGCGCTGTCCCTGTACCACCAGGGCGAGATCGAGCGCGCGCTCGGCCAGGACGGCCCGGCCCGCAGGCACCTGAGGGAGGCTCTGCGCCTCAATCCGTACTTCTCGCCACTCCTGGTGCCGCGTGCGAAGCGCGCCGTCTCGGTCCTGGGCAATCCCCCTCCGGGCGGCCCCGTCGACGTCGAGGGTGAGCCGTGGGCGACGGACGAGGATCTGCCTCCGGAGGACGACGGGGCACCGGACGACGACGGGGCGGCGGACGACCGCGAGGAGCGCCCGTCCCGCCGCCCGGGCGGGGACGCCTCCGGCGAGCCCCGCGATTCCGGGACCGCCCGGCCCCGCGACGGCGACTCCCGTGCTCCGCGTGATCCGCAGGCGAGCCGGCGGGCCGGGAGTCCGCGGGAGACCCATGACGGCGAACCGTCAGGGACCTGACGCCTCGTCCGGGGCCGGGCGGTCGTGTACGGCCGGGCCCGCTCGGCACCGGAACCGGCTCCCGGAAGCGCCGGGGCCGGGCGGACTGCCGATCGGAGCGGTTCGGGGTGGGGGGACGAAAGCGGCTCGGGGCGGACGGGCGGATGCCGGCCCGCGGGGGCCGCGAGACCCGGGCCTCCCAGTCGGCGTGGAAGGGCTCCGTGTCGTCGGCCGTGTCGATGGGCCCGAAGCCCTGCATGCCGCCGACGTCGTTGATCCTGGCCATGAGGCGACCCTAGCTAGCCCCGTACCGGACGCCGCGCGGCCCCACGGGTCAGGTTCCGTGGGACCGCGGGGACGGAGCCGGACTCCTTGCGGGCTCAGAGGTTTCCGCGCTTCTCCTGCTCGCGCTCGATCGCCTCGAAGAGCGCCTTGAAGTTGCCCTTGCCGAAGCCCATCGAACCGTGTCGTTCGATGAGTTCGAAGAAGACCGTCGGCCGGTCCTGCACGGGCTTGGTGAAGATCTGGAGCAGGTAGCCGTCCTCGTCGCGGTCCGCGAGGATCTTCAGCTCACGAAGGGTGTCGATCGGCACCCGGGTGTCGCCGACCCACTCGCCGAGGGTGTCGTAGTACGAGTCGGGCGTGTCCAGGAACCGCACCCCGGCCGCCCGCATCGCCCGCACGGTGGAGACGATGTCGTTCGTGGCGAGCGCGATGTGCTGGACGCCGGCCCCGCCGTAGAACTCGAGGTACTCGTCGATCTGCGACTTCTTCTTCGCGATCGCGGGCTCGTTGATCGGGAACTTCACCTTCAGCGTGCCGTCCGCGACGACCTTGGACATCAGCGCCGAGTACTCGGTCGCGATGTCGTCGCCGACGAACTCCTTCATGTTGGTGAAGCCCATGACCTTGTTGTAGAAGGCCACCCACTCGTTCATCCTGCCCAGCTCGACGTTGCCCACGCAGTGGTCGATGGCCTGGAAGGTCCGCTTGGCCGGGGGCTCGACGATCGGGTCGGCCGCCGAGAAGCCCGGAAGGTACGGGCCGCTGTAGCCGGAGCGGTCCACGAGGGTGTGGCGGGTCTTGCCGTACGTGGCGATGGCGGCGAGGACGACGGTGCCGTGCTCGTCCTTGAGCTCGTAGGGCTCCTGGACGCCGCGGGCGCCGTGCTCGGTGGCGTAGGCGTAGGCGGCACGGGCGTCCGGCACCTCGATGGCCAGGTCGACGACGCCGTCACCGTGCTCGGCGACGTGCTCGGCGAGGAAACGGCCCTGGTCGGTGGACGCCTTGATGACGGAGGTGAACACGAAGCGGGCGGAGCCGTTGGCCAGGACGTAGGAGGCGGTCTCCCGGCTGCCGGTCTCCGGCCCCGCGTAGGCGACCAGCTTCATGCCGAAGGCCGTGGAGTAGTAGTGGGCGGCCTGCTTGGCGTTGCCGACGGCGAAGACGACCGCGTCCATTCCCTTCACCGGGAAGGGGTCGGCCTGCCTGCCGGTGTCAGGGGTGTGATCCAGGGTCTCAGTCATGGCGGCAGACTCCCGCCGATCCACAAGCTGCGCAATAGTTTGTATATCTGCTGGGCAATATGCTTGGTCGAGATCCGGTTTGTTCGGGCTACCTGTACAGGATGACCACTCAGGAGGCTGGTGTGGCGATCGATCATCTGGACGGCAGGCTCATCGTGCTGCTCGCACGGGAGCCCAGGATCGGGGTCCTGGAGGCTTCGCGCCGGCTCGGGGTCGCCCGCGGCACCGTCCAGGCGCGGCTGGACCGGCTCCAGTCGAACGGGGTCATCCGCGGTTTCGGCCCGGACGTCGACCCGTCCGCCCTGGGCTATCCGGTGACCGCGTTCGCGACCCTGGAGATCAAGCAGGGGCAGGGGGCCGACGTACGGGCGTACCTCGCCACGGTTCCCGAGGTGCTGGAGCTGCACACGACCACCGGTCACGGCGACATGCTGTGCCGGCTGGTCGCCCGGTCCAACGCGGACCTCCAGCGGGTGATCGACCGCGTCGTCGGGTTCGAGGGCATCGTGCGGGCGTCCACGGCGATCGTGATGGAGAACCCGGTGCCGCTGAGGATCATCCCGCTGGTGGAGCAGGCCGCGGAGGACGCCCGGTGACACCGGTGAGGAGATGCCGGGGCGCCGCGGCCCGGCCCGACCTCCGGCGCCGTCACGCGCCGCGGGGTGGGTGGGGCGGGGGGCCGGATGGGCGAGGGTGCGCGCGAGGGCGCCGGGTCCCGGAAGGCGGAGGACCGGGAGGAGGGCCGCGGGGAGGGCGGGAAGGAGGGCCGGCAAGGCGCCCGGAAGGACTCCGGAGAGGAGGGCGAGGGGCGGGGCGTCGCGCCACCGGCCCGTCAGCACCTGGGGACGTCGCCGCCCTTCTGCAGGGCCTTGAGCGACGACACCGCGTCCGTCAGCTCGGTGACCGGAACCAGCGTCATGCCCTCGGGCAACTGCTCCTGCGCGATGGCGCACTCCGCCTTCGGGACGAGGAACACGGTGGCGCCGTCACGCGCCGCGGCCTGGGTCTTCAGGGCCACCCCGCCGACCGCACCGACCTTGCCGTCGGCGTCGATCGTGCCCGTGCCCGCGATGTTCCGGCCGCCCGTGAGATCACCGCCCGCGCCGTCGCCCGCGAGCTTGTCCACGATGCCGAGGGAGAAGAGGAGCCCCGCGCTCGGGCCGCCGACATCGGCGAGGTGCAGGGTGACCTTCACCTTCGCCGGGTCCTCCTTGAGGTAGCCCAGGGCCGCGTCCACCGCGCTGTTCTGGGACTTCCGCATCTCGGCGGTGTTGTGCTTCTCGATCTCCTCGTCGGACTGCCCGGAGGGGTAGACGGAGTCGTGCGGCAGCACGGCCCGGTCCTTCCGGATCCACGCGTCCGCCACGTCGCCGAGATCGACGTCGACCGAGGGCCCGGTCGCCACGATGGTCGTCATCCGCAGCTGACCCCGCGTCGGCCGGACCGGCGCTCCGGTGATCGTGATCACCGGCTTGCCCCGGTCGAACCCCAGCACGTTCGTGGTCTGGCCGGGCTGGGCCACGGTGAACGGCAGGGGCGCGAACGCCGCCACCGCCAGCAGCGCGGCGACGGGCACGGCGCAGACGGCGAGGACCCGGGGACGGGAGAGACGCGAGAGGCGAGAGAACACGCTGTCAATGTATCGGTCCGCCCGGCGCCCCCGGACCGGGGCCGGGCCCGGTCCGACCGGGCCCGCGCCCGCGGCCGGGGACGCAAAGGCCGCTCGGCGGCCCGACGGCCGCGGCGGCCGCGGCGGCCCGGCGCTCAGCGCAGCGCGTCCGCGACCTCGCGCGCCGCGTCCACCACTCGCGGTCCCACGCGTTCGGGGACCGAGTCCGCCAGCATGACGACGCCGACGCTGCCCTCTATGCCGGTCACCCCGACGAGTGCGGCGGCGGCTCCGCTCGCGCCCGCCTCCAGTTCGCCGTGCGTGAGGGTGTACGCGGGCTCGGTGAGACCTCCCTGGCGGGCGGCGAGGATCGCCTTGCCGGCGGCTCCCCGGTCCAGCGGGTGACGGAACCCGGCCCGGTACGCCACGTGGTAGTCCGTCCACGTCGGTTCGACGACCGCCACCGCGAGCGCCTCCGCCCCGTCGACCAGCGTGAGATGGGCGGTCGCGCCGATGTCCTCGGCGAGCGAGCGCAGCGCCGGGAGCGCCGCCTCCCGTACCAGTGGGTGCACCTGACGGCCGAGGCGGAGCACACCCAGCCCCACCCGGGCCCGGCCGCCCAAGTCGCGGCGGACCAGGGCGTGCTGCTCGAGCGTGGCGAGCAGACGGTAGACGACGGTCCTGTTGACGCCGAGCCGGTTGGACAGTTCGGTCACGGTCAGACCGTGGTCGGTGTCAGCGAGCAGTTTGAGGACGCGCAGTCCTCTGTCGAGCGTCTGGGAGGTCTCCGCGGTCACGACGCCCTCTCCTTCGAGATGAGTGCGGCGACGCTCTCGCGGCCAGCGGCACCGGTCCCATCGGCGACGCACGGAGAGGCCGCCGGCAGGCCATGGCACACCGGCTGCGCTCCGCGGCGGCGCTGCCACGGGGCGTTTCATTTGCGGGGACAGTAGCGAGCCGGTTCGCTCAGCGGAAGACCTCGTCCAGAATCCGGGCGCCGAAGGCCCATGACGTCCTCTATCGACGGGCAAGTCGGGACGACCAGCGACTTCACGGGATACCTTCCTCTTCGGCCTCCGCCGAAGAGGACTCTCCGCGCGGGCCTGCTCGGCGTGCGACGGCGTCCTCGGCACCGCCCCGGGGACACCGCCCGGGTGTCCCATGCTTCGGTGTGCGGAGTGTTCCGCGCCTCAGTGCACGGGTGGTCGAGTGCGCGAACCGGGGCCACCGTGCGACCGGCGGCGTACGGAAGCGCGAAGGGGCCCGGGCGATCCGGCCGAGCCCGTCAGCCGTCCGTGCGCCCACCGCACGAGTGTCGACCCCAGACGCTCAGCGCACGGGCGTCGACCCCTCCGTGCGCCCACCGCACGAGCGTCGACCCCTGACGCCCAGCGCACGGGCGCCTCCGTGTGCCCACCGCAACGGCGTCGGCCCCTGACGCCCACCTCGCGGGCGTCGCCCCTCCGTGCGCCCACGCAACGGCGTCGGCTTCCGCGTACGCTCACCGCATACGCGTGGCCCACTCCTGCACCTTCTTGATCCGTTCCCGGATCTGCCCCGCCGTCGCCTCCGCGCTCGGCGGCCCCCCGCACACCCTCCGCAGCTCGGTGTGGATCACTCCGTGCGGCTTGCCGCTCTGATGGACGTACGCGCCCACCATCGTGTTCAGCTGCTTCCGCAACTCCAGCAGTTCCTTGTGCGAGACCACGGGCCGGCGCTCTGCGGGCAGTTCGAGCAGATCCGCCTCCGCGTCCGGCTTCCTGCGGCTGTGCGCGATCTGCCGCGCCTGCCGCTTCTGCAGCAGCAGTTGCACCTGGTCCGGCTCCAGCAGCCCCGGAATGCCCAGGTAGTCCTGCTCCTCCTCGCTGCCCGGGTGGGCCTGCATACCGAATTCGGCGCCGTTGTACATCACCCGGTCGAAGACGGCGTCGGACTCCAGCGCCTCGAAGGGCAGCATGTCCTGTTCGCCGGTGTCCTCGTCCTGCTGCTTGTTCGCCTCGTCCATCTCCTGCTCGGACTCGGCGTAGGGGTCCTCCTCCCCCTCCTTCTTCGGCCGGTCGAGCGCGTGGTCCCGCTCGACCTCCATCTCGTTCGCGAAGCTCAGCAGCATCGGGATCGTCGGCAGGAACACCGACGCCGTCTCGCCGCGCCGCCGCGACCGGACGAAACGGCCCACGGCCTGGGCGAAGAAGAGGGGCGTGGAGATGGTGGTGGCGTACACGCCGACCGCGAGCCGGGGGACGTCGACGCCCTCGGACACCATCCGGACGGCGACCATCCAGCGGTCCTGGTTTCCGCTGAACTCGTCGATGCGCTTGGAGGCGCCCGCGTCGTCGGACAGCACGACGGTCGCCTTCGTACCGGTGATCTCCCGGATGAGCTTCGCATAGGCGCGCGCCGAGTCCTGATCGGAGGCGATGACCAGCCCACCCGCGTCCGGGATGGCCTTTCTGACCTCGCTCAGCCGCTGGTCGGCGGCGCGCAGCACGTTCGGCATCCAGTCGCCGCGCGGATCGAGCGCGGTGCGCCAGGCCTGGGAGACGGCGTCCTTGGTCATCGGCTCACCGAGCCGGGCGGCGACCTCGTCGCCGGCCTTGGTGCGCCAGCGCATGTTGCCGCTGTAGGACAGGAAGATCACGGGACGGACGACGCCGTCGGCGAGGGCGTTGCCGTAGCCGTACGTGTAGTCCGCCGCCGAGCGGCGGATGCCGTCGTTCCCCTCCTCGTACGTGACGAAGGGGATGGGATTGGTGTCGGAGCGGAAGGGCGTACCGGTGAGGGCGAGCCGGCGGGTGGCGGGTTCGAACGCCTCCAGGCACGCCTCGCCCCACGACTTGGAGTCGCCGGCGTGGTGGATCTCGTCGAGGATGACGAGGGTCTTGCGCTGCTCGCTGCGGTTGCGGTGCAGCATCGGGCGCACGCCGACACCGGCGTAGGTGACGGCGACCCCGTCGTACTCCTTGCTCAGCGGACCGGCGCTGTAGTCGGGGTCGAGCTTGATGCCTATCCGCGCGGCCGCGGCCGCCCACTGCTTCTTCAGATGCTCGGTCGGCGCGACCACGGTGATCTGCTGCACGACGTGGTGGTGCAGCAGCCAGGAGGCGAGGGTGAGCGCGAACGTCGTCTTGCCGGCGCCGGGCGTCGCCACCGCGAGGAAGTCACGGGGCTGTTCCTGGACGTACTTCTCCATGGCGCCCTGCTGCCAGGCGCGCAGCTTGTTGGCCGTACCCCAGGGGGCACGGCCGGGATAGGCGGGTGAGAGGTGGTGGGAGGCGGTAGTAGACACGGTCTCCGGTTCGAGGCAGGGCTACGGCGTTACGTACGACAACCGGGCCACCCTACCGGTGCGGCCGCTCCCGGGAGGGCCTTAACCGGCCGCGCGGGGAAGGGGTGAGACCCGCCTCACAGACCGCGGGTTCCGGGCGTCCGGCGGCCCAGGGCGGTGTGACCGTCCGTCACCCGTCGCCCCCGGTCGGCGTGCGCTGGACGTCCGCCGTAAGCCCCCGGTACCGGAGCGCCCCGGATCGAGGCCGGTTCTCCGCGCCGGACGGGGCGGTGGCCGGCGGACCTTCGGGAGCGGGTGCGGCGACAGCCCGGCCGGCGGACCGTCACCGGACAGGACCGGTGGCCGGCGAACCTTCGGGGCGGGCGCGGGGCCGGGCACGACGCACCGGAACGGTCCGAACCGGGCACCGACCGGGCGGACCCGGCATCAGTCGGCGCGGCGCTCGTGCAGCCGTGTGGCAACCCAGGCGCCGAGCAGCGCGACCGCCGCCATGGGCAGGAACACGGCGGCGAAGGCGGCCGGGTGGGCGGCGTTCCCCGCTGCCGCGACCACACCGTGGCCGCCCGCCGCTCCCCCGCCCAGAGCGGCGAAGGCGGCGCCGCCCGCGGCCAGCAGGAGGACGTTCGACAGTCCGTCGGAGATCTGGAGCGCGGCGGAGTTGGTGCCGGCCTCCGCGGGCGGCGACAGCTTCAGCAGCAGCACGCTGGTGGAGGAGATGACCAGGCCCATGCCGAAGCAGCCCCATCCCCAGGCGACCCCGACGACCCACACCGGCACGGAGGGGACCAGCACGCTCGGCGCGGTCGCGATCGCCGCCGCGACGAGCACCATGCCGGTGACGGTCAGCCGCTCCCGGTACGGTTCCAGCCGGGGCCGGGACTGGACGAAGGATCCCAGCGCCCATGTCGCCCCGCCCACCGCGAGCGACAGGCCGGCCAGCGTCGGCGACAGCCCGCGCTGGGTCACCAGCATCAGCGGTACGAAGGACTCCGCGGCGATGAACGACCCGGCGGCCACGCCACGCAGCAGCACCACCGACGGCAGCCCGCGCGCCGAGCGGAACGTGCCGCGCGGCAGCAGCCCGAGCGCGGCCGGCACGAGCAGCGCGGCGCCCGCCGCGGCCGGGGCCAGTGAGAACCACCGCAGGTCCTGGGCCGCGTACTGGAGTGCTCCCGCCCCGAGGGAGATCCCGAACGCCAGCCTGATCCTGCGCCGATCCAGCGCCGGAACGGGCGCCTCCGGGTCCACCGGTCCCGACGCCCGCCGCCGTATCGCCGGCAGGGCGAGCGCGAGCGGGACGACGACGAGAGCGGGGATACCGACGAAGACCCAGCGCCAGCCGAGGTGTTCGGTGACCGTGCCTGCCGCGAGCGGTCCGACGACGGATGGGATCACCCAGCTCGCGGCGAACGCGGCCATGATCGTCGGGCGCAGGTGCTCCGGATAGGCCCGGCCGACGACGACGTACAGCGCGACGATCACCAGACCGCCGCCCAGCCCCTGGACGGCCCGGCCGGCGATGAAGTACCACATCGTGGCGGCCGTACCGGACAGCAGGAGCCCCAGGGCGAAGGCGGTGATCCCGGCGGTCAGCGGCCCGAGCGGGCCCCTGCGGTCGGCCCACTGCCCCGACAGCACCATGCCGAACAGGCTGGTCGTGAAGTACGCGGAGAAGGCGAACGCGTACAGCGGCACGCCGTCCAGCTCCCGCGCGGCCACGGGCATGGCCGTACCGACGGCGGTCGCCTCGAACGCGATCAGCAGGACGACGGACACGATGCCGACACTGAGGGCGCGCAGGCTGCGCCCGAGCACGCCGCCGGCATCGGTCGCGGTCCCGGTCCCGCCGCGGCCGTCACCGGCCTCCTTGAGCGCCGCGCCGTCGGTCCCGGCCGCGTCACCTTGTTCGAGGGCTGTCATGCGCTCAAGAGTAAGGGGCATGGTTCTGGGTGGCCCCTGTCGTGGGGCGGGGTTCGGCTCGGCCGTTGGTCCTAGGCACTGCCCGTCGCCACCCCTGTCCGCAGGCGCCGGGGTGCGGGGCCGTGGGCCCGCTTCCGGCCGCCGGGGGCGCCCCGGTCCGGGCTGGACGGCCGGGAGTTCGGGTGCCCGGCCCCGCGCCGCCTCGGCGCGACGCCGTACTCCTCTGTGGGGCCTGCTTCGTGGACGCCGTTATCCAGTCGTATCGCGGCCACCGCGCACGCCTCGAGCGCCGCCCCGCCCGCGCCGGTGGCCGACAGCGCGTCGCCCCCGTACGCGGGCGAACGCCGGCTCTCCCACTTGCCTACGTACACTGACGGCCATGGCATGTCGCATCAGTGAACTGGTCATCGACTGCGCCGATCCGGAGCGGCTCGCCGTGTTCTGGAGCCAGGTCCTCGGTTACGTCGAGCTGGGCCGGGAGGACGACGGAAGCATCGAGATCGGTCCGCCCGACGCCGGCTTCGGGGGACCGCAGCCCACCCTCGTCCTCAGCCCCGGCAACGCCCCGCGGACCGGGAAGCTCCGACTGCACATCGACGTCAACGCCACCGATCGCGACCAGGAAGCCGAGTTGGAGAGGCTGCTCGCTCTCGGCGCCAGGCGCGCCGACGTCGGCCAGACCGGCGACGAGAACTGGCACGTCCTGGCCGACCCGGAAGGCAACGAGTTCTGCCTCCTGCACGCCCGGTTGCAGCCCCTCTGATCACGTCGTCCCGGCCTCGGGCCGCTCCGGCCGCCGAGTGCCCGGCGCAAGGCCGCCCGGCCGTTCGCGTGGGGCCGGGGCCCGTCGGCGTCGGTGCCCGAACCCGCGCATGAGTTCCGGCGTGCCGTACGGGGAGGTCCGGTCCGCTACGGCGTGGCCACCGCCGCCTGCGGCCGGATCGGGAGCCGGTTGACCGGGCGGCCCGTGGCCGCGCGGACGGCGGAGGCGACGGCGGCCGGGGAGGTGACGACCGGGACGGCACTGGCCGCCTTCGCGCCGAAGGGGGCCACCACGTCGCGCTCCTCGACGAGTTTGACGATGCGGATGTCGGGGGCGTCGAGGGCCGTCGGCAGGGCGTACCCCGTGAGGTCGGGGTGGCGGACCAGGCCGCGGGCGGTGCGGAGGTTCTCGGTGAGCGCGGCACCGATGCCCTGGGTGACGCCCGCCTCGATCCGGGTGGCGAGCTGGGCCGGGTTGAGGATGCGGCCCACGTCCTGGGCGACGGCCATCTCCACGACGCGCACCGACCCGAGTTCGATGTCGACGTCGACGACCGCGCGGATCGCGCAGAAGGCGAGACCGACGAACGCGTCACCCTGGCCGTGGTCGTCGAGGGGTTCGGTGGGATGCGGACGGCACTGGGCGGTGGCCCAGAGCTCCTTGCCGTCCATGGCCTCGGTGACCGTCGTGGACAGGACGCCGTCGTACGAGGTGATCTTGCCGTCGGTGATCTGCAGCAGCTCGGTGGACATGCCGAACTTGTGGGCCAGCGGCTGCAGGAGCTGCGTACGGACCATCTTGGCGGCACGCTCGACCGCGCCGCCGGAGACCCAGGTGTGCCGCCCGTGGGCGGCCGGGCCCGCCGGGGGCTGGTCGGTGTCGACGGAGGCGACGTGCACCTCCTCGATGCCGAGCGTCTCCTGCACGATCTGACGGGCGAGGGTGGAGAAGCCCTGCCCGGTCTCGACGGCCGCGCAGATGACCGTGGCCATGCCGTCCTGGACCTTCACCGTGGCCGTGGACACCTCGTCGGTGCCTTCCGCGCCGAGCATGTGGACCATGCCGAGCGCGTAGCCGACGCCGCGCCGCACCGCGCCGGGTTCGCCCGCGCCCTCGGGTCCGCCGGGCAGCAGCCAGGCATCCTCGGGGGTGTCCTTGGGCAGCGGCGGGAGCGGGAAGTCGCGGACGGCCTGCAACAGTTCGGCGACCGGCGCGGGACAGGTGACGGTCTGGCCGGTGGGCAGGATGTCGCCGGTGGCGAGCACGTTGCGGAGCCGGACCTCGGCAGGGTCCTGGCCCAGTTTCGCGGCCAGCTTGTCCATCTGGGCCTCGTACGCGGCGCAGACCTGAAGCGCACCCTCTCCGCGCACATGGCCGGAGGGCGGGTTGTTGGTGCGGACGGCCCAGCCCTCGATGAAGGCGTGCGGCACGACGTACGGGCCGCAGGCGAAGGCGACGGCGGCGGCGAGGGACTCGGAGGAGGCCTCGGCGTACGCGCCCGCGTCCAGCAGGATCTGCGCCTCGACCTTCAGCAACTTGCCTTGGGCGTCGGCGTGGTGGCGGTAGCGCAGCAGTGCGGGGTGGCGGTGGGCGTGGCCGAGGAAGGACTCCTCGCGGGTGGCGGCGAGCTTGACCGGGCAGCCGGTGCGCAGGGCGAGCAGCCCGAGCGGGATCTGGAAGCCCGGATCCTCCCGGTCACCGGTCGCGCCGGGCACGCCGGTGACGACGACCTTCACCCGCTCCTTCTCCAGGCCGAAGCAGGCGGCCGCGAGGTCGCGGTCGGTGTGCGGGTCGGTGGAGGCGGTGTAGAGCTCGACGCCGCCGTCGGGGCGCGGCACGGCGAGGCCGGCCTCGGCCCCGATGGGGGCGGGGTCCTGGCGGCCGATGCGGTAGAGCCCCTCGACGACGACCTCTCCGTTGACGTCCGGGTCGCCGTAGCTCAGCGGGATGTGGCGGACGAGGTTGCCGTCGGGATGCAGCGGCTCGGCGGCGAAAGCCTTCTCGGGGTCGGTGACCGGTTCGAGTACCTCGTACTCGACGGTGATCGCCGCGGCGGCGAGCCGGGCCGCGTCGGGGTGGTCCGCGGCGACCGCGGCGATGGCCTCCCCGTGGTGGCGGACGACGTCGGAGGCGAAGACGGGCCGGTCGGCGACCCCGCGCCCGTAGGCGGCGTCGCCGGGCACGTCGGTGTGGGTGACGACGGCCCGCACACCGGGCATCCCGGCGGCGGCGGAGGTGTCGATGGCGGTGATCCGGGCGTGTGGGTGCGGCGAGCGCAGGATCGCCGCCCAGAGCAGACCCTCGGCCCACAGGTCCGAGGCGTACGGGAAGGTGCCCTCGGTCTTGGCACCGGCGTCGGCCTGCGGGAGAGAGGCACCGAGGCCGTGAGCGGGCGACTCCTGTTCGGGGCCGTCAACCGCCGGGGCCGCGATCGCCGCGTCGTTGCTCACACCATGCCTCCGTCGTGCGGGTGGGGCTGCACACTACCGGCGCCCGGCGGCGCCTGGTGCGGGATGCGGGCCCCGTCCTGGGTCCCCTCGCGGGCCTCGTCGCCGGCTTCGGCGGCCGCTGTGGCGCTCGCCTCGCGTCCGGCGACCACCTCGCGTACGGCGTCGAGGACGCCCCGGTAGCCGGAGCAGCGGCAGAGGTTCCCTGAGAGGGCCTGGCGGGTTTCGATTTCCGTGGGGGCGTGGTTGCCCTCCAGCAGGTCGTGCACGGTCATGGCCATGCCTGGGATGCAGAAGCCGCACTGGACGGCTCCGCAGGCGGCGAGGGCCCGCTGGACGTCAGAGGGCTCCCCGTCGGTGGCCAGGCCCTCGACGGTGCGGACCTCGGAACCGGCCGCGGTCGCCGCGGGCACCAGGCAGGAGGCCACGAGCCGGCCGTCGACCTGGACGTTGCAGGCGCCGCACTCGCCCTGCGAGCAGCCGTCCTTGGCACCCGCGAGGCCGAGGCGCTCGCGCAGCACGTAGAGCAGGGACTCGCCGATCCACGCGTCGGTGACGGGCCGGTCGGCGCCGTTCACGCGCAGGAGGTACGAGGTGTGCGGGTGCTCGTCGTTCGCCGTCGTCGCGGTGGCGGCCGCGAGGTCCTCCTCGGCAGCGGAGGCGTCGGGGTCGGCGGTGTCCCCGGCCGCGGGCGATCCGGGCGGGCCCTGCAGGGCCGTGTCGGACTCCGGGGCTCCGCGGTTCTCGGAACCCTCGGCGCTGCCGGCTCCGATGGGGCCGACTTCGGCGCTGCCGGCTCCGATGGGGCCGACTTCGGCGCTGCCGGCTCCGATGGGGCCGACTTCGGCGGGGCCGGCTTCGGCGGGGGCGGCTTCGGAGCGGCCCGCGGCGTCTCCCGCGCTCTGCTCCGGGTCGGCCACGGCCTCGGAGGCGTCACCCCCGGCACCCGGGTGCGTCTCGGCGTCCCGCCGGCCGTGCCGCTCGTCGGAGGGCTGCCCGGCGCGGGATTCGTCGGAGGGCTGCCCGGCGCGGGGGTCGGCGGCGGGGCCGGCCTGCTCCTCGCGGGCGGGGTACGCCTCGGTCGCCCAGGGGGCGGGCGCGCCGCCGGGGAGGGTGGCGGGGTGGTCGGCTCCGGGCACCGGCGTGCCGGAGGCGGGTGTACCGCCGACGGGGGTGCCCTCCGCCGGGGTGCCGCCGACGGGCGTGGTGGCCCACGGGGCGGGCGCGCCGCCCGGCAGGGTGGCCGGCGGGGTACGGCCGCCCCACTGGGCGGCCAGGGCGGACGTCGTGAACTCGCCCGATTCCTCCGGGATGTCCCCCTGGGCGACCGGGATGGTCCACCGGCCGGTCAGGTCTCCCGTGGCGGGTGCCGCAGCCGGGCCGGACGACGACTGCTCCGCTTCCGGGAACGTCCACTGACCCGTGGCGTGCGGGTCTTGGGCGCCCTCGCCGCCACGGGGGTCCCCGGCGCCCCGCGGACCGCGGCCGGGTTGCGCCTCGTGCCCGGCGTGCGACTCGCCCTCGCCGTACGGGCCCTGTGCGCCGTGCGACTCGCCCTCGCCGTACGGACCCTGTGAGGCGTACGCCTGGGGGGCGCCGTGCGGGTCCTGCGCGCCGTACGCGTCGTGCGGTTCGCGGCCGCCCCGGGGACCCTGTCCGCCCTGCGGACCGGGACCGGCGTACGGCTGCTGCCCGGCGTACGGATCGTAGGGGTTCCGGGACCGCCCCGCCTCCGGCTCCGTCCAGGGGTGCGGCGCCTCGCCGTCCGACGTCTGCTCCGGAACGGTCCAGCCGCCCGCGGCCGCGGGCGGGATCTGCGGGGGCACATAACCGTGGCCGGGGGCGGCGAGCGGTGCGTCGAGCATGTCCTCGGGCGGCAGCTGGACGAAGGCCGTGGCCTCGGCGTCGTACTCGCCGCCCTGCGGGATCGGCCGCCAGCCGCCACCGTGCGGGGCGGCGTCCCGGGACTCGTTCTCCTCGGAGCTCACGACAGTGCCCTCCCCAGCGCTCGTCGGGCCAGCGCGGCGACCACGCGCCGCAGATGCAGGACCGCGGGCGGCGGTTGCTCTTCGCCCTCCTGGTCCGGGATGCAGGCGGCCGCCACGTACTCACCGAACGCGGCAAGCGCCTCGGGGGCGAGTCCGCGCTCGCCGTCCCAGTCGATCAGCGAGGCGATCCAGCGCTCCGCCTCCAGCGGACGCAGCGGCATCGGAGCGATCGCGCCGACCGCGCAGCGCACCCCGCGCCGCGCCGGGTCGAGGACGACGGCGACGGATGCGGTGGCCCGGCCGGGGCCGGTGCGCCCGGTGGCCTTGAGGAACACCTGCGGGGCGTGCAGGAGCGGAACCCGCACGAAGCCGATCAGCTCGGCCGGACCCAGCATTTCGCGACCGGCCAGCAGATGGGATACGGGGACCTCTCGGGTCGCCCCGCCCGGTCCCGCGATGACCAGGTCGGCCTCCAGGGCGGCCAGCACCGGCAGCGCGTCGCCGGTGGGAGCGGCGGTGACGATGTTGCCGCCGAGGGTGCCCGCGTTGCGGATCTGCGGGGGTCCGGCGGCCCGGGCGGAGGCGGCGAGCGCCGGGATGAGCGCGGCGAAGTCGGGCCGGCCCATCCGGGAGTGGGTGAGTCCGGCGCCGAGCAGGGCGTGGCCGTCCTGGTACTGCCAGCCGCGGATCTCGTTGATGCGGCCGAGCCCGACGAGGCCCGCGGGCCTGAGCCGGCCCTTGTTGACGGCAGCCATCAGGTCCGTGCCGCCTGCGACCGGCACAGCGGCGGGCATGGCGGTGAGCGCCGCCACGGCCTCGTCGAGCGAGGCCGGCAGCGTCACGGACTGCGCCGCCTGCGGTGCGTGCGTGGTCAACCCAGCTGCCCCTTCCCGGTGTCCCGGCTGTCCGCCTGTGTTGCCGTACCGTACGTGCTCACAGCCCGGACGTGGCAACTCTGGCACATCTTGCGAGCGGTCCGGCGCGGGGGTCCGCGAAGGACGCATTCGCCCTGAATCTCGCCAAAGAGGGGAAATGCCCGAATTGCTACGCCGTTGCCGTCACAAGCGGATTGCCGACCCAAGGCGTTCCTAATACGACTTTTCCCCGTGAGCTTCCACGGTCCCAGGGAGCCGTATCCGGAACACCACGTTGGGGCAGGGCTCACACGTTTGGGGGCGCCCCCTCGATCGGGCGTCCGAGCACGCCCGGTCGCCTCTGCCACGGCAACGGGCCCCCAGCGGCCGGTAGTCGACGCCGAGCACGTCAAGCCGGGCGCAGTGGGCGGACATACGCCGCTCGAAGTCCGCGGAGTCCCGGCCGGCGGGGGGCGGGCAGTTCGGGCGGCCGGGGACGCCTTCCACTGGCCCTTGGGGCACTCGTCGCCCCCGATGCGGAGGAACGGGGAGACGGAGGCGGGGAAGAGCTCCAGGACCTCCTCGAAGACCCCTGTGTAGAAGCGGAGGGTGGTCTCGGTGGGGGCGAGGACGTGCGGGCTGACGCCCCAGTTGTCCCGGACGGACAGGGCGGCGGTGTCGGCGACGTCGGTGTTTCCGAGCTCCGGGTACGCGTCGACTCATGAGGTCCACCGCGAGCGTGCGGTGCGAACTGCTTTTCAGTACGCCGATGTTGCTGCCGGCCGTGAAGGCCGGAGCGTTCGAGCCATCGGTGACAGCGGGCAGCAGGCAGCGGGCAGCGGGCAGCGGGACGACCGCGTACTCGCCCTTCACCCCGCCCGCCCCGACGGCCGGGTGGCTGAAGTCATCGCCGATCGCCGTCGCCGCCTTGCCGGGGGCGAACGCGGCGACGGTCGCGTTGCCGCCCATCGACGCGCACTTGACGGCCGGGCAGCCGTCTTCCCCGAAACGGCGAGGTGTACGCCTCGATGCCGTTGCCCGCCTGCGGGTTGTCGACGGCCCTCGTACGTGCCGCCGCTCGCCGCCGGCTCACCACCGTTCGCCCGGATGAACGGCATGGTGCCGCAGGTGTACGCGCCGCCGACGGCGAGTCCGTACAGCTCGGGCCGCGCCTTGCGGACCTTCTTCGCGACGGAGACGGGCCCGGCCCGGGGGGTCCTGGGCGGCCGGACACCGAGGTCCGTGAAGACGTCGGCGCGGTAGTACAGGGCAAGGGCGGTGACGGGGGGGGCCATGCGGGCGGGAAGCTTCACGGCGGACCCCCTCCGGCGGCACGCCGCAACCTGTGCGAGACCTCTCTCGCGATGCACAGCGCGCAGGAGATCAGGGCTGCCCCATGGCAGCGACAAGAGGTCTCAACCACTCCGTGACCGGCGGACGCGCGGCCCGCAACGGGACGCCGGCGGGCAACGGCACCCCGACGGGCGGGGCCGGGGAGACACCGCACGGGAGCCGGACGACACGAACGGCCTCCGGGACGCACCAGCGCGGTGCGCCCCGGAGGCCGTCCCCGAGCCGGAAGGAGGTCCGGAGGCCGGCGGACCGGCCGTCCGGCTACTTCTTGTCCTTGCCGCCCTTGTCCTTGTCCCCACCGGAGCCCATGGACTCGTAGATCTCCTTGCACATCGGGCACACCGGGTACTTCTTGGGGTCGCGCCCCGGCACCCAGACCTTGCCGCACAGTGCCACCACGGGAGTGCCGTCGAGGGCACTCGCCATGATCTTGTCCTTCTGGACGTAATGGGCGAAGCGCTCGTGGTCGCCGTCGCCGTGCGACACCTGGGGTGTCGGCTCCACGAGGGTGCCCGTACCTGCCCCGCGCTCGGGCTCGAGAGTGCTCATAGGTGCCAAGGGTACTCAAGCCGCGCGGATTCAGTTCAGCGACGGGTCGTCCGGATAGGTGGCCACCATCGCGAGTTCGCTGCGCTGCCGTCGAAGCACGGACCGCCACAGCGACTCCGGCCGCGGGGAGGAGACGTCACCGGGCTCGGACTCCACGACGTACCAGGCACCCTCGCTCAGCTCGTCCTCCAGCTGACCCGGACCCCAGCCCGCGTAACCCGCGAAGATCCGCAGCGAACCCAGCGAGGCGGCGAGCAGCTCGGGCGGGGCCTCCAGGTCGACGAGGCCGATCGCCCCGTGGACCCTGCGCCAGCCGAGCGGCCCCTCGTCACCGGGGATGACGGCGAGGCCGAGCGCCGAGTCGAGGGAGACGGGACCGCCCTGGAAGACCACGCCGGGCTCACCGGCCAGACCCGCCCAGGGCTCCAGGATGTCGCCGACGCCGACGGGAGTGGGCCGGTTGAGGACCACGCCGAGGGATCCCTCCTCGTCGTGGTCGAGCAGGAGCAGCACCGCGCGGTCGAAGTTCGGGTCCGCGAGGGCCGGAGTGGCGACGAGCAGCCGCCCTGTGAGGGAGGACACCTCGGTCATGGGAGACATGATCCCGCATCTTCGCCCTCCGCGGGGAGCGGGCGTCCCGGTCCGGACCGACGCAGCTCAGGGCGCACCGCGGCAGCGGGAGGGCGCGCCCGCCGCAGCGAAGCGGATGGTGACCCTCCGAACACGCACCGAAACAGAACGTATTGTGCCGAATTCATTACACCTGCGATGTGCCCTTGGCCTTACGGGACAGGGGTAGGAGGGCCTTAACCTTTTCTCTGGCCCCTGCCCGAACTCCTCCCCCGGCTCCACTGGGAGGACCCTCCGGAACGCGAGATTCATGACCGGCACAGACGATGTACTGCTTGTCCACGGCGGAGCCCCGCTGGAGGGCGAGATCCGCGTCCGCGGCGCCAAGAACCTGGTGCCGAAGGCTATGGTCGCCGCGCTGCTCGGCAGCGAGCCGAGCCGGCTGCGCAACGTGCCCGACATCCGCGACGTGCGGGTGGTGCGCGGGCTGCTGCAGCTGCACGGCGTGACGGTGCGGCCCGGGGACGAGCCCGGCGAACTGGTGCTCGACCCGACGCACGTCGAGAGCGCGAACGTCGCGGACATCGATGCCCACGCCGGTTCCTCGCGCATCCCGATCCTGTTCTGCGGCCCGCTGCTGCACCGGCTCGGGCACGCCTTCATCCCGGGTCTGGGCGGCTGCGACATCGGCGGCCGGCCGATCGACTTCCACTTCGACGTGCTGCGGCAGTTCGGCGCGAAGATCGAGAAGCGGGCGGACGGGCAGTACCTGGAGGCCCCGCAGCGGCTTCGCGGATGCAAGATCCGCCTGCCGTACCCGTCGGTCGGCTCCACCGAGCAGGTGCTGCTGACCGCGGTGCTGGCGGAGGGCGTCACGGAGCTGTCGAACGCGGCGGTGGAGCCGGAGATCGAGGACCTGATCTGCGTCCTGCAGAAAATGGGCGCGATCATTTCGATGGACACCGACCGGACCATCCGGATCACCGGTGTGGACCGCCTCGGCGGCTACACCCACCGGGCGCTCCCGGACCGGCTGGAGGCGGCGTCCTGGGCCTCGGCGGCGCTGGCGACCGAGGGCAACATCTACGTGCGCGGCGCGCAGCAGCGCTCGATGATGACCTTCCTCAACACCTACCGGAAGGTCGGCGGCGCCTTCGAGATCGACGACGAGGGCATCCGCTTCTGGCACCCGGGCGGCTCCCTCAACGCGATCGCCCTGGAGACCGACGTGCACCCCGGCTTCCAGACGGACTGGCAGCAGCCCCTGGTGGTGGCGCTCACGCAGGCGGCGGGCCTGTCGATCGTGCACGAGACGGTGTACGAGTCGCGGCTCGGCTTCACCTCGGCGCTCAACCAGATGGGTGCGCACATCCAGCTGTACCGGGAGTGCCTGGGCGGCTCGGACTGCCGCTTCGGCCAGCGGAACTTCCTGCACTCGGCGGTCGTGTCCGGCCCGACGAAGCTCCAGGGCTCGGATCTGGTGATCCCCGACCTGCGCGGCGGTTTCTCGTACCTGATCGCGGCGCTGGCGGCGCAGGGCACGTCCCGGGTGCACGGCATCGACCTGATCAACCGCGGCTACGAGAACTTCATGGAGAAGCTCGTCGAGCTCGGAGCGAAGGTCGAGTTGCCGCGCGGCGCGGTCGTCTGACCCCACCCGCTTCTCCGAGCGCCGTCCGGCCGCCCAGCGGCCCGGACCGGCGTTCGGCGCGTTCCCGTACGCGACGGAGGCGGGCGCCCCGTCCCTGCGCGACCGTGGCGCTGCCTCCGCGCGCGATCGCGTACGGGCGCCTCCGTACACGGACTGCGCAGGCCGCACCGCCCTGCGCGGGCCCCATCCCGGCACCACCACGGACAGTCACCGTCCGCACCCGGCCTCCGCACCCGACCGCAGGCCGCACCCGCCCCCGCACGCGGCCGCAGACACGCTCCTCCCTGCGCGGCCGGCCCCGCGCGCCCACTGCCCTGGCACCGCGCACGGGGGACACGCCCTCACCCGCACCGAAGGCCTCACGCGTCGGCGCGCGGGGCCGCGCACGGTCCCGCGCGCCCCGCCCGCCGCCATGGTGGGCAACGCACGCCTCCTTGAGGCGCCTCCTCGGCGACCCCGGCGCGCGAGGCCGTGAGCGGGAGCGCCGTGGTCCCTCGCGGCCCCCGACAGCGCGAGGGCGGCCACCCCCCGACGGGAAGTGGCCGCCCTCGCGCTCTGAGGCTTACTTGCCCTTCGCGGCTTCCTTGAGCTTGGAGCCCGCGGAGACCTTCACGCTGTAGCCGGCCGGGATCTGGATCGGGTCGCCGGTCTGCGGGTTACGAGCGGTGCGAGCGGCACGGTGGGTGCGCTCGAAGGTCAGGAAACCGGGGATGGTGACCTTCTCGTCGCCCTTGGCGACGATCTCGCCGACGACCTCGGCGAAGGCGGCCAGCACAGCGTCGGCGTCCTTGCGGGTCACCTCGGCACGGTCGGCCAGCGCGGCCACCAGCTCACTGCGGTTCATGTTCTTACTCCCGTGTTCTTCTTGCCTGTGAGGCGTGAGATCGAAGCCGATGCTGCCAGGGCCCTCGGACAGTTCCCCGGACCCGGGTCTGCCGTCAGACCCTCGCGCCCAATTGAGCATCCTGCCCCCACCAGCGGCGGGAAAGCCAATCCGGCACCCTCCGGAGTCACACGAAAAGCGCCACTGGCTCGTTCCGGTGACGTTCCGTCGACTCCCTGCGGACTCCACGGAGCCGAGACGGTCCGAAAGACCTCCGGAGGACGGATCCTCCGAAGTCGTGCGGCCCGTAGCGGGCCCATGGTCCGCCACCCTAAGGGCGGTTTTCCGGGCCCGCGACTCGCGACGCGCCGGACTCAGTACGGGGTGGGGCCCGTCACAGCCGCGCCCGCCGCCCGCGCGGCGTCCCGGACGGCCCCGGCGACGGCACCCGCGACCTTGTCGTTGAAGACGGACGGGATGATGTAGTTCGGGTTGAGCTCGTCCTCGGTGACGACGTCCGCCAGCGCCGTTGCCGCGGCGAGCATCATCTCCGTGTTGACGGTGCGCGACTGCGCGTCCAGGAGGCCTCGGAAGACACCCGGGAACACCAACACGTTGTTGATCTGGTTCGGGAAGTCGCTGCGGCCGGTGGCCACAACTGCCGCGGTCTGCCGGGCGATTGCCGGGTCCACCTCGGGGTCGGGGTTCGCGAGCGCGAACACGATCGCGTCGTCCGCCATCCCCGCGACGTCCTCCGCACCCAGCACGTTCGGGGCGGAGACCCCGATGAACACGTCGGCGCCGCGCACCGCTTCCCTGAGCGTGCCGGTGACACCGTCGGGGTTGGTGTTGTCGCCGATCCAGCGCAGCGCCGACCCGGGCGCGGCGTCCACGAGGTCCTCGCGGCCGGCGTGCACGACGCCGTGGATGTCGGCGACGACGGCGTGCTTGACACCCGCCGCGATGAGCAGCTTCAGGATGGCCGTACCGGCCGCGCCGGCGCCGGACATCACGACCCGGACGTCCTCAACCGCCTTGCCCACCACGCGCAGTGCGTTGGTGAGGGCGGCGAGCACGACGATCGCGGTGCCGTGCTGATCGTCGTGGAAGACCGGGATGTCGAGGGCCTCGCGCAGCCGTGCCTCGATCTCGAAGCAGCGGGGCGCCGAGATGTCCTCCAGGTTGATGCCTGCGAAGCCCGGGGCGATGGCCTTGACGATCTCGACGATGGCGTCGGTGTCCTGGGTGTCCAGACAGATCGGCCAGGCGTCGATGCCGGCGAACCGCTTGAAGAGGGCCGCCTTGCCCTCCATGACGGGCAGGGCGGCCTTCGGGCCGATGTTGCCGAGGCCGAGCACGGCGGAACCGTCCGTCACGACGGCGACGGAGTTGCGCTTGATGGTGAGGCGGCGGGCGTCCTCGGGGTTCTCGGCGATGGCCATGCACACGCGGGCCACGCCCGGGGTGTAGACCATGGAGAGGTCGTCACGGTTGCGGATGGGGTGCTTGGACTGCATCTCGATCTTGCCGCCGAGGTGCATGAGGAAGGTCCGGTCGGACACCTTGCCGAGGGTGACGCCCTCGATGCCGTTCAGCTTCTCGACGATCTCGTCCGCGTGCGTCGTGGAGGTCGCCGCGATGGTGACGTCGATCCGGAGCTTCTCGTGGCCGGACGCGGTGACGTCGAGACCGGTGACCGAGCCGCCGGAGGACTCCACGGCGGTGGTGAGCTGCGAGACCGCGGTTCCGCTCGCGGGCACCTCCAGCCGGACCGTCATCGAGTACGAGACGCTGGGCGCCGTTGCCATGGCCGAGTTCCTCTGCTTTCCCTAGCTTCGTTGCCGCACCGCCCGGTGGTGACCGGGCGGGGCCATCCGATGGTCGCACCTACCTGCCAGTAGCAGGTAATACTGGTCGTTTTGGTTTTGGAAAACTTTTTCCACCATACGAGAAGTCGCGGAGAAGTAGAAGAGCGGAGAAACGGAAGAGGTCCGCGTCACCGTGGTGACGCGGACCTCTTCCCGACGCTCTGGTGACACCGACCCGCCATGCTCGCCTCGCGGCAAGTGGTCCCTCTGAGGGACGAAGGTTGGGCCCGGGGGCTTGGATCGGGCCGGTGCCACACACAGGCTAACAAAGAGTCCCAGAAGGTGATTCCCCGCTCCGCGAGTTGACCCCGTTCGGCCGTCCGCCCGCCCCGTCCGGCCCGCAGTCCGTCAACGGGACCGGGACGCGCCCCGGCAGGTCCGGGCGGGCCCTCAGTCCCTCAGCAGGTCCGGGACCCCGTCCGCGTCCGGCTCGTCGCGCCTGCCCGAGACCACGGTGAGCTGCTGGGTGGCGCGGGTCAGCGCCACGTACAGCACCCGCAGGCCGGCCGGCGACTCGTCGGCGATCTCCGCGGGCGAGACGACCACCGTCGCGTCGTATTCCAGGCCCTTCGCCTCGAGCGAACCGAGGGCGACCGCACGGTCGCCGAGGCCGTCGAGCCAGCGGGCGGCCTCCGCGCGCCGGTCCATCGCGACCACGACGCCGACGGTGCCGTCCACCTCGTCCAGCAGACGCCGGGTCTCCAGACGGACGGTCCGCTCCAGGTCGTCGCGCGCCACCGCGAACCGGGGTCGCAGGCCCGTCGAGCGGACGGCGCGGGGCGCCACCATTCCCGGCATGGCCAGCGTCAGCACCCGGGCGGCGAGCTCGGCGACCTCGGACGGGTTGCGGTAGTTCACGGTGAGTTCGAACCGCCGGCGCGGCCGGGTACCGAGGGCGTCGTCGCGGGCCTCGGCGGCCTCGTCCGGGTCCGACCATGACGACTGGGCGGGGTCGCCCACGATCGTCCAGGTGGCGTGCCGGCCGCGGCGGCCGATCATCCGCCACTGCATGGGCGTGAGGTCCTGCGCCTCGTCGACGATGACGTGCGCGTACTCGGTGCGCTCCGCCGCCAGCCGCTCGGCCCGCTCGCGCTGGGATTCCTCGCGCTGCGGCATCAGCTCCTCCAGCCCGGTGAGCTGGTCCAGCGGATCGGCCTCGCGCTTCTTCTTCGGGCGGACCGGGGTGCCGAGGATGGCCTGCAGTTCGTCGAGGGCCGCGACGTCGTGCGCGGACAGGCCGTCACGTCTGAGACTGCGGGCGAGTCTTCGCACCTCGCCGGGGTTGAGGACCCGTCGTGACCAGCGGCCGAGCCGGCGCTCGTCGGCCATCGCGGCGAGCACCCCGAGCGGCGTCAGCTCGGGCCACCAGGCGTCGAGGAAGTCGACGAACGAGTCCTCCGAGCTGACGTCGTCGTCGAAGGAGGAGCGCAGCTCGGCGGCCAGCTCCGGGTCGGTGTGCCGGCCGGCCGCGCCCGACTTCGCGTACAGCGCGTCCAGGAGCAGTCTCCGGGCGCGCGGCCGCAGCAGGTTGACCGGCGCGGTGCCGCCCAGGACGTTGTGGCGGATGCGCTGGAGCTCGTCGGACTCCAGTTCCAGCCGGCGGCCGAACGCCACCACCCGCAGCCGGTCGGGGGTCTCGCCGAGCTCCAGGGCGCCGCGGGCCGCCTTGCGCAGCACCTTCAGCATCCGCAGCGAGCCCTTGACGCGGGCGACGGGCGGATCGTCGTACGTGGCGGCCTCGGCCCCGTCCACCAGGGAGCCCACCGCCCGGATCGCGACCTGCCCCTCCTCGCCCAGCGAGGGCAGCACGCCCTCGGTGTAGGCGACGAGCAGCGGGGTCGGGGAGACGACCAGGATGCCGCCCGCGTACCGGCGCCGGTCCTGGTAGAGCAGGTACGCGGCCCGGTGGAGCGCGACGGCCGTCTTTCCGGTGCCCGGGCCGCCGGAGACCTCCGTGACCGAGGCGGCGGGCGCCCTGATCACCAGGTCCTGCTCGGCCTGGATGGAGGACACGATGTCCCGCATGGTGTGGGTGCGGGCCTGGCCGAGCGCCGCCATCAGGGCGCCGTCGCCGATGACCGGCAGCTCCTGACCGCCGAGGCGTGCGGTCAGCTCGGGGCGCATCAGGTCGTCCTCGACGCCCAGGACACGGCGGCCCTTGGAGCGGATGACGCGGCGGCGCACGACACGGCCGGGGTCGACGGGGGTGGAGCGGTAGAAGGGCGCCGCGGCCGGGGCGCGCCAGTCGATGACCAGGGGCGCGTAGTCGGCGTCGAGCACGCCGATCCGGCCGATGTGCAGCGTCTCGGCGATGTCGGCGTACTGCCCCGTCCCGTCCGCCCGCACGGCGTCCTCGGCCGGCTCGACGGAGGTGTACGCCCCGTCAGGCCCCTTCTTGCCGTCCTTGCCGCGCAGCAGGTCGATCCGGCCGAAGAGGAAGTCCTCGAACTCGCTGTTGAGCCGGTTGAGGTGGATCCCGGCCCGGAACACCTGGGCGTCCCGCTCGGCGAGCGCGCCGGGCGTGCCGACCTGGCCGCGTTTGGCGGCGTCGTCCATCAGGAACTCCGCCTCGTGGATCTTCTCCTCGAGGCGGTGGTACACCTGATCCAGATGGTCCTGTTCGACAAGGATCTCGCGGTCCCGGACCGAGTCGACAGCGGCTTCCTGCGCGGCCACCGTGGCCCCCTTCTGACGTGCACTGGGCAGCCGTCAACCGTACGCGAAGGGGGCCGTTATGTCAGGCGGAAGGTCCGCTGTCGTGGTCCGGGTGTCCGTGGTTCAGGCGCCGACCTCCACGAGGCGCTTCCCGTCGAAGGTGCGGACCTCGAAGTGATCGATCTCGTTGCGGTCCATGGCGGCGCCGCCATGGATGTACAGGGGCTTCTTGGCCTCCTTGTTCGTGCTGTCGACGATGCCGTACCCGCGCTCGGGGACGGACCAGGAGGTCACGACCTCCTCCTCACCGCCCTTGGAGACGGCGACGAGACTGCACTTCTGGGGGCCCTTGACGTTCTTGAGCTCCAGGACCGCGTGGGTGCCCCAGCCCTTCTCCTCCAGGCCGACGGTGGCGGTGACCTTGGTGACCGCGTCCGTCGCCTCGACCTTCTCCGCCATGCCGTCGAAGAACTCGTTCTCCGCGGGGCTGGTCGGGTGCGGTGCCGCGACGTTGCCCGCCGTGGCGTCGTCCTGGGTGACGACCACCGCGACGGCCGGACCGCCGAGGATCAGCACGGCCGAAGCCGCGATCATGTACATGCTGCGACGGCGCTTCCGGGAGCGCTTCACCGCGACCTCGTCCACGAGCCGGTCCAGCAGCTGCGGACTCGGCGCCGTCGGGACCGTGACGGCGGGCCGGGACGGCGGCTGCATGATCCTGCTGTCGAAGGGCAGCACGGTGGGTTGCTGAGGCACGCCCGGCTGCACCGGGGCCTCGGCGAGCATCGCCAGCATCGGCTCCATGCCCGCGAACTCCTCGAGGTGGGCGGCACAGATGTCGCAGCCGGCCAGGTGCGCCTCGAACGCGGTGGCTTCCGCGTCGTCGAGGATGCCGAGGACATACGCCCCGGCCGTCTCGTGGACCGACCCCTCTTCGGACTGTCCGAACTGCCCGGACTGGTCCTGCCTGTTCATGCCGTGACCCCCCTCTCCTCCAGAGCGAGCTTCATGGAACGCAGTGCGTAGAACACACGGGACCGCACGGTCCCGCTGGGTATGCCGAGCTTCTCGGCCGCCTCATTGACCGTACGCCCTTTGAAATACGTCTCGACGAGTACTTCCCTGTGAGCAGGGGTCAAATCATCGAGCGCATCGGATAGCGTCATCAGCCACAACGCCTTGTCGATCTCGTCCTCCGCGGGCATGACCTCCAGCGGCGACGGATCGACCTCCTGCGGCCGGGCTTGCCGGCTGCGGTGACCGTCGATGACGATACGCCGTGCGACCGTCACCAGCCAGGGTCGGACAGAGCCGGTCGCCCGATTGAGCTGACCGGCGTTCTTCCAGGCACGGATGAGCGTCTCCTGTACCACGTCCTCGGCACGCTGGCGGTCGCCGGCCACGAGGCGGAGCACATAGGCGAGGAGAGGTCCGGCGTGCTCCTGATAAAGCACGCGCATCAGCTCCTCGTCAGGGACGGATGTGCTGGTGCGCGACGAGTCGGCGCGATGCCGGGCCCTGCCTGAACGGTCATCGGCCACGGCGGCATCCTTGCGCACCTGAACCTCCCGGTCGAGACCCTGTCTGAGTGTCTGACTGCTTGTCTGTCGTCCATCACTACGGAGCGGCCCGCCGATCGACTCAACGCGACCGGGAAAAACTTTCAAGATCTTTTGGGATGCCGGCCGGCGCCTCGCCGATTCGGCCGGCAATACCGGTCATAGCATCGCGAAATGATCGCCTGTCAGGCCCTCGAGAGCGCCGCGCGACGCCGGTGCCGCGCCACGCGCTCCCGATTGCCGCACATCTCGCTTGAACACCAGCGACGGCGCCGGCCCCGGGATGTGTCCAGATACACACGGCGGCAGCCTTCGCCCTCGCAGCGGCGGAGCCTGGAACGGGCCTCGGGATCGGTGAGCAGGTCCACCGCGTCGCGGGCGACGGCGGCGAGCAGCGCGGCGCATTCGGGGCGGGCGAGCGGGGCCCGGACGAGCTCGCCCTCGTCGTCGCGCACGGCCGTGACGGCGGGCGGGGCGGAGGCGGAGGCGAACGCGTTGAGCCGTACGAGGGCGCCGTCCCGACCATCGCGGCGTCCGGGAGCGGGTACGCCCGTACGGTGGTCGATCTGGGCGTCCACCAAGCCCTCCACACAGGCGCGCAGTTCACGGAACGGGGGCACCCACCACGCGGTCACGGCGCCCAGGGGAGTGCCCGGCGGCAGCAGTCCGGCCGCCATGAGCCACCGCCCGAGCCCTCCGGGATCCTCCGGCCCCGCCGCCACGAGATCCAGGCAGACGCGCCCCGAGTCGAACCGCCCGTCGTACGAGCCGATGCCCATGAGTTCAGGGTGCCCGTGCGGGCACGCCCCGGGAACCCCCCGGGAACGACCCCCGGGCGTCGGGCGGGTCCCACGTGCCCCGGACGCGCCCCGATCCCACGCGGGACGACGGACCCCTCAGGCGGATGTCCCCGCGCCTGGCCCGCCGGCGGCGGCGTGGCCGCCGGGGCGACCCGTCGCGACGTGCCGGCCCGGGCGCCGGGCCACCCGCCCGTGGCCGCCCGCCCCCGCGTGCGGGGCCGGCCCTCGCGCCCCCGCAACCGCCGTCAGGCGTCCGCGTACTTGGTGTCGACCGCCGGGTCGAGTGCCAGCCGGTAGCCGCGCTTCACCACGGTCTGGATGAGGTTGGGGTCGCCGAGGGCCGTGCGGAGGCGGGCCATGGCCGTCTCCACGGCGTGCTCGTCACGGCCGGCGCCGGGCAGGGCACGCAGCAGGTCCGCGCGGGATACGACCCAGCCGGGGCGGCGGGCCAGGGCGTTGAGCAGCGACATCCCCGCCGGAGGCACCGGCCGTACGTCGCCGTCGACGAGGACGGCATGGCCGCGGATCTCGACCTGGCGGCCGGCCACCGGCAAGGTCCGGGCCCGCGAGGGCAGTTCGAGGCAGAGCAGCTGGACGAGCGGGCCCAGCCGGAAGCGGTCGGGCTGGACCGTGTCCAGCCCGCGCGCCTGGAGCGGAAGGGCCGTGACCGGTCCCACGCAGGCCGGCAGCACGTCGTGGGCGAGCGCGTCGAGCAGCTCCGGCAGCAGTCCACGGTCCTCGGCACGGGAGAACAGCGACGCCGCGGCCGGGGCGCTGGTGAACGTCACGGCGTCCAGGGACCGCCCCACCGTCGCGTCGAGCAGCCGGTCCAGCGGAGCGAGGTCGTCCGGGGGCATCCACCGGTAGACGGGGACGACGACGACCTCGGCGCCCCCGGCCCGTAGCGCCTCCACGAACCCGGGAAGCGGTTCGCCGTGCAGTTGCAGCGCCACCCGGCGGTCCGCGACGCCCTCGTCGAGGAGCCGGTCGAGCACCTCGGCCATCGACTCGGACGTGGGCGACCACTCCTCCGTCAGCCCGGCCGCCCGGATCGCGCCCTTCACCTTCGGGCCGCGGGCCAGGAGCTCGACGCCGCGCAGGCAGGCGAGCAGTTCCTCGCCGTAGCCCCAGCCGTCGGCGGCCTCCACCCAGCCCCGGAACCCGATCGCCGTGGTGGCGACCACCACGTCCGGGGCGTTGTCGATGAGCTCCTTGGTGGCGGCGAGCAACTCGCCGTCGTCCGCGAGCGGCACGATCCGCAGGGCGGGTGCGTGGAGCACCGTCGCCCCGCGGCGCTGCAGCAACGCGCCCAGTTCGTCCGCGCGCCTGGCCGCCGTGACCCCGACCGTGAAGCCCGAGAGCGGGGCGACCGCGGCAGCGGCGTGCTGTTCGTGGTACATGCCGACCGAGCCTGGCAAGGACGCGTGACAGGCTCGGATCGGCTGCGTTTCCCCGTGGTTACGAGGCACTCCCGCTCACACCTCGGCGTAGCTGAGCTGCGGCTTCTTCTCGGTCGTCGCGGCCGGTGCGGCGGTGCGTGCGGGCTTGCGAAGGTATACCGCCCAGGTGACCGCGAAACACAGCACGTAGTAGCCGAGGAAGACCACGAAGGCGCTCGTGCCGCTCCCCGAGGTGAGGAAGGACTGCCGAAGGGCGAGGTTGATGCCGAGCCCTCCGAAGGCACCGACCGCGCCGATCAGGGCCATGGTCGCCCCCGACAGCCGTCGGGCGTAGATCTGGGCATCCTCGCCCATGAGGCCCTTGGCTTGCGCCTTGGTCCGGTAGATACCGGGGATCATCTTGTAGGTCGACCCGTTGCCGATGCCGGTGAGGATGAACAGGACGATGAATCCGGCGATGAACAGGGCCAGCGACTTCTGCACGGAGGCGGCGACGACCACGCCGACCGCCACGGTCATGAGGGCGAAGTTCCACAGCGTCACCCTCGCCCCGCCGAGCCGGTCGGCGAGATGGCCGCCGACGGGACGGATGAGCGAACCGAGCAGCGGGCCGACGAAGGTGAGCGAGGCGGCCTGCAGCGGGGTGCGGCCGAACTGGTTCTGCAGGACGAGTCCGAAGGCGAAGCTGTAGCCGATGAAGGAACCGAACGTGCCGATGTAGAGGAAGGACATGATCCAGGTGTGGCTGTCCCGGACGGCCTCCTTGGCGGCGCCGGAGTCGTTCTTCACCGGGCCGAGGTTGTTCATGTACGTGGCGCTGAGCACGGTGGCCACGATGATCAGCGGAATGTAGAGGCCCACCAGCAGCCGCGGCTGCGTGGCTCCGGCGGTCGCGATGACCAGCAGACCGAGCAACTGCACCACGGCCACGCCGATGTTGCCGCCGCCCGCGTTCATGCCGAGCGCCCAGCCCTTGAGGCGCAGCGGATAGAAGCTGTTGATGTTGGTCATGGAGGAGGCGAAGTTCGCCCCGCCGACGCCGGTGAGGATCGCGACCACCATGAAGGTGGTATACGAGGTTCCCGGTTCCATGACGGCGAACAGGGCGGTGGTCGGCACCAGCAGCATGCCGGCACTGACGATCGTCCAGTTCCGGCCGCCGAACCGGGCGACCGCGAATCCGTAGGGCACCCGCAGCGCCGCGCCGACCAGCGAGGCGACGGCGACCAGGAAGAACTTCCCCGCCGGGTCGATGCCGTACTGGGGCCCCATGAAGAGAGCCATCACCGAGAACATGCTCCATACGGAGAATCCGATGTGCTCGGAGATCACCGAAAAGATCAGGTTCCGCTTGGCGATGTGCTTGCCTTCCGCCTCCCAGAAGGTCTCGTCCTCCGGGTCCCACTGCTCGATCCACCTGCCGGCCATGGCGTGCCTCCACTGATGCTCCGGGTAGTGGACCCGACGCTAGGCATGGCGGGTTTCAGCTCCGTGGCGTGAGATGACCGCGGTGGAACCTTGCCCTCACCCGGTGCTCAGGCGCGGTGTGAGCGCCCCCGTCCGCGGACCGACCTGCCCCGCGACGCCTTCTCGCGCGTCGCGCCGTTCGGCCAGAGCCGGGCGGGGCGCTTGGCCGCGACGTCCTCCAGCCAGCCCACAGCCATGATCATCAGCCCGATCAGCGGGAAGACGACGATCAGCATGAGGACGGGGTACGCCCGCTCCAGATAGACCGAGTACGTCGGCCAGACGCCCGGGATCCTCCAGAGCAGATCGATGACCGGGATCGTCGCCATGATCAGCAGGTTGTGCCAGAGGTAGATCGTCACGGCCCGGTTGTTGGACAGGGTGACCAGGCTGTCGAAGTGCGCGAGCCTCCCGGGGAGCCGCTGCCACGACGGGGAGTACGCGAGCAGGATCACACAGAAGCCGAACGACCAGGTGGCCTGGGCGAGCGGGATGTCGTTGAGGTCCCACCCGTCCGGGCCCAGGTGCCCCGACGCCCACCACAGGCCGAAGGCCATGATCAGCGAGGACACGGACACGAAGACGTACCGCGGGAGCTTCTCGAACATGCCCTCCTGGTGGGCGAAGCCGAGCACCCAGCACGATCCGTAGGTGGCGAAGTCGGTGATGACGTTGCCGGTCTCGCCGGGGATCTTGAACAGCCCGGAGCCGACGACCGCGGTGAGCGCGAGCGGGGCGAACAGCGTCGCCCACGGCAGCCTGCGGAAGGCCCACAGCAGCAGCGGCGAGGCGATCACGAACCACAGATAGGCACGGATGTACCAGAGCGGGCCGGCCGCCTGGACCGCCCAGGTGTCCTCGAGCAGTCCCGAGGCGTCACCGCTGTGCCAGGGGTACGGCGGTGCGCCGACCGGAACGATGTACCAGGCCAGCTTGACGAACCACCAGATCCCCTCCTCCTTCACCGGCTTCCAGCCGAAGTAGAAGATCACGGGGAGGACGAAGGCCGAGAACGCCCACATCGGCGGCAGCAGCCGCCGGACGCGGCCGCGGATGACACCCCACGCGGGCCGCGCCAGCGAGCGGGCCATCAGCGAGCCGGCGAGCGCGAACATCACGCCCATGGACGGGAAGAGCACCGTCAGCCAGGCCCAGCCGAAGATGTGGTAGACGATGACGCGGACCAGGGCGATGGACCGCAGCAGGTCGAGGTAGCGGTCCCGGCCCGGCCGCTTCGCAGCGGCGGCGGGCGCGGCCTGCGGGGCCGCGGGTGCGGTCGCACCGGCCCGGTGCCGTGCCCCGGCCGGTGGGGTGCCGCCGCCCATGTCGAGCGAGGGCGAGGTCATCCGACCGGCCTCCGCTCGTCACTGCCCTGTCGCTGGTTCGGTATCGAACCCGGCGCCTCCACCACTCCGGTGCGCCGCAGCTTCTGCCAGCGGAGCCGGCCGCCGGTGAGGGCGGTGATCCAGGACTGGAGCAGCACCACGTACATGAGCTGCCGGTACAGGAGTTGCTGGAGGGGCAGGGAGATCAGGTGCACCATGCGTTCCCTGTCGAGCCGGAACGCGTAGGCGGCGCACACGGCCTGGATGGCGAGGACGCCGAGCCAGGCGACGACCGTCTTCTGCGTGGGGCCGAAGACGAGCCCGTAGAGCAGGAAGACGTCGATCAGCGGGGCGAGCAGCGGGAACAGCACCATGAACAGCGAGACGAGCGGCAGGCCGACCCGGCCGAAGCGGCCGGAGGGGCCGCTCTCGATCACGGAGCGGCGGTGCTTCCAGATCGCCTGCATCGTGCCGTACGACCAGCGGTAGCGCTGGGACCACAGCTGCTGCACGGACTCCGGTGCCTCGGTCCAGGCGCGGGCCCGCTCCGCGTAGACCACACGCCAGCCGTCGCGGTGGATGGCCATGGTGATGTCGGTGTCCTCGGCGAGGGTGTCGTCGCTCATGCCGCCGACCCGCTCCAGGGCCTGGAGGCGGAAGGCGCCGACCGCACCGGGGATCGTCGGCATGCACCGCAGCACGTCGTACATCCGGCGGTCGAGGTTGAAGCCCATCACGTACTCGATGTGCTGCCAGGCGCCGATCAGGCTGTCCCGGTTGCCGACCTTGGCGTTGCCGGCGACCGCGCCGACGCGCGGGTCGCCGAAGGGCTGGACCAGCTCGCGGACGGTGGACGGCTCGAAGACGGTGTCCCCGTCCATCATCACGATGATGTCGTGGCGGGCGTTGCGGATGCCGTTGTTGAGGGCTTCCGGCTTGCCCGCGTTGGCCTGGCGGACGACCCTGACGTTGGGCAGCCACATGTCGTCGACGATGTCGGCGGTGCCGTCCGACGAGCCGTCGTCGATGACGATGACCTCGATCGGGTGGTCGCTCTCCATCAGCGAGCGCACCGTGTTCTCGATGCACTCCTTCTCGTTGTAGGCGGGGACCAGCACCGTCACGGGTTCGGTGACGGCCGGGCCCCAGCGGAAGCGGCGGCGGCGCACCTTGCGGGCGTGGCCGAAGGAGAGCAGCAGCATCAGGCCGAAGCGGAGGAAGACCAGGACACCGATCGCGGCGAGGCCCACGGTCAGCGCCGAGGTGGTCCGCTCGGAGACGGCGACGGCGCCGACCCACGCCTTGCCCTTCCACAGCTCCGGTCCGGCGACCGGCGTGTGGGCGCTGGGCGCGCCGAGGGCCTCGGTGAGGTTCACGAACCGGTAGCCGCGCTCCTTCATGTCGGGCAGGAGGCGACCGAGGGCGGCCACGGTCTGGGAGCGGTCACCGCCGGAGTCGTGCATCAGCACGATGGAGCCCTTGGTGCCCTCGGGAGTGGCCCGCTTGATGATCGCTTCGACGCCCGGGCGCTTCCAGTCCTCGCTGTCCGTGTCGTTGAACGCGGTGATGTAGCCGCGGCTGCCGATGTACTCGGTGACCGGCCAGGACTTGTCGTCCAGGGCGGCCGAGAACGACGAGTACGGAGGACGGAACAGCGAGGTGCGGATGCCGGCCGCGCCCGCGAGCGCCAGCTGGTTCTGCGAGAGCTCCCAGTCGATCCGGCTCTGCGTCTGGAGCGCCAGATCGGGGTGGTTGAAGGTGTGCAGGCCGAGTTCGTGGCCCTCCGCGACCATCCGCCGCACCAGGTCCGGATGGCGGGAGGCCATCGTGCCGGTCACGAAGAACACCGCATGGGCGTCGTACTGCTTCAGCTTGTCGAGGACCTTCGGCGTCCACACCGGGTCGGGCCCGTCGTCGAAGGTCAGCACCAGGTTCTTGTCCGGGACGCTGAGCGCCTTGGGCGCGCCGGGGGTGCGGGCGTCGATGACGGGGCCGCCGTTCAGTATCTGCTCGGGCACCTGGCCGCTGGAGACCGGGGGGCGCACCCGGTGGTCGGCGAGGATCTCGCTGTGCACATAGCCGCGCAGCATGAGCATCGCGAGGAGCGCGACGAGGAAGAGCGAGGGCAGCAGATAGCGCATGGGAAGCCTGCGCCGAACGGCGGACCGCCCGGCGCTCTTCTGTCGCCGGACGGCCCGTCGGCCGGAGGCGGTCATCTAGGAGCGTGTCCCAGTAATCAACGCCGGGCCTGTCATCGGGCGACTGCTCTGCTCGCCCGAAACTTGATGTCGTATTGCCGCCAGAGTTGGCGTCTCGCTCGCGAGAGAGTCGGCGACGGTTCGTGTTCCTGATCGCGGACCTGTCCGTCTGGCACTCCGCGAAAGGCACAGCGCATGCACGTCGTCCCCGGGCTCAAGGTCTTGTACTTCGGAACTCCGGTGGTGCTGATCAGCTCACTCAACGAGGACGGCACTGCGAACCTCGCGCCGATGTCCTCAGCGTGGTGGCTGGACCAGTCCTGCATGCTCGGTCTCGGCAACAACGCCCAGACCACCGCGAACCTGCTGCGGGAAGGCGAATGCGTGCTCAATCTGCCCTCGTCGGCGATGGTCGATGCCGTCGACCGGATCGCGCTCACCACCGGGAAGCCGGCCATGCCGGACTACAAGGCGAAGCAGGGCTACCGGTACGAGCCGGACAAGTTCTCGACCGCGCAGTTGACCGAGCAGGCATCGGATCTGGTCCGGGCCCCCAGGGTTGCGGAATGCCCGGTCCAGATGGAATGCAGGGTCGTCGCGGCCCATCCTTTCGGCGGTCCCGAACCGCATGCCACCGCCTTCGAGGTCGAGGTCCTTCGCGCCCATGTCGAGGAAAACCTGGTCATCCCGGGGACGCACTACGTGGACCCGCTCGGCTGGGACCCTCTGATCATGAAGTTCTGCGAGTTCTTCGGCGGGGGACGCAACGTTCACCCGTCGAGACTCGCCGAGGGCTGGAGCATGCCCCACCAGCTCCGGTCGGCGACCGCCTGAACAGGCATCCGGCGCCCTCATCCATATCTCGTGACCATTCATGCGGGATGATCTCGGTATGCGTGATGGGGATGGGCTGTTCGAGGTCGAGCCGGTCGGTAAGAAACGGCCGCAGGGCCGTCCGACCGCGGTGAACAAGACGTTCCGGGCGTTCGACCCACGCCAGGTCCTGCTGTTGCCGCCGTCGCTGGACGACTGGCTGCCCGAGGACCACCTGGCCCGGTTCGTCGCCGACCTGGTCGACGAGGTGCTCGACCTCGGGCCGGTCCTGGCGGACTACACCGAAAAGCGCGGCTACCCGCCCTACGACCCGCGGCTGATGGTGCGGCTGCTGATCTACGGATACACCACCGGGGTGCGCTCCTCACGGGCGATCGAGCGCCGCCTGGCCGACGACGTCGCGTTCCGGTTCCTGGCCGCCGGCCAGGAACCGGACTTCCGCTCGATCGCCCGGTTTCGCCGCCGCCACCTCGATGCGCTCGCCGGTCTGTTCGCCCAGTCGCTGCACCTCGCGACCAAGCTCGGCATGGTCAAGATGGGACGCGTCGCGCTGGACGGCACGAAACTTGAGGCCAGCGCCTCCAAGCACAAGGCGATGAGCTACGGTCGCCTGGTCGACAAGGAAGAACGCATCGAGGCCGAGATCGCACAGCTGGAGGCACAGGCCCAGGCCCTGCTGGCCGACGCGGAGGCCATCGATGAAGCCGAGGACCACGCCTTCGGCGTGGACGGCAAGGAGACGGACCTGCCCGCCGAACTGGACCGGCGTGAGAAGCGCCTGGCGAAGCTGCAGGCCGCCCGCACGCAGATTGAGGCCGAGGCCGCTGACAAGGCCCGCAAGCATGCCGAGGACAAGGAACGCCGCCGTCAAGAGCGCGCCGACATCCACGACGGGCAGGCCGTCACCAGCGCCGGGGAGAAGGCCGCCAAGGCGGCACGCCCCAAGCCGAAGGCGCAGGCCAACTTCACCGACCCCGACTCGCGGATCATGAAGAACAGCGACGGCGCCTACATCCAGGCCTACAACGCCCAAGCCGTCGTCGACGAAGAACACCAGGTCATCACCGCCGCCGACGTGACGACAAACCCTTCGGATGCGCTGAACTACACCACGATGCTCGACCAGTCCGCCGCCAACACCGGCGTTCATCCCAAGCAGGCCCTGGTCGACGCCGGCTACTGCTCCGAGACCAACCTCGAAGCAGCGCGAGAGCGCCATCTGGCCTGCGGCACCGACACCTTCATGGCCACCGGCCGGCTGACCCACGACGAGCAGGTCCCGCCCGCACCGCGCGGACGCATACCCAAGGACGCCACACTCAAAGAGCGCATGGCCCACAAGCTGCGGACCAAGCCGGGCAAGGCCGCCTACAGCCGCCGCAAGGCCATCGTCGAACCCGTCTTCGGACAGATCATGACTTGCCAGGACGGCCGCCAGCTCCTCCTGCGCGGCGAGGACGGTGCCCGTGGTGAATGGCGACTGCTGGCGGCCTGCCACAACCTTCGCAAGATCTTCCGACACGCCGGGACCGCCGGGCTCGCCGGCCTGACCGGGTAACCCACCAGGCCTCCCCGGCCACACCACGAGCCCTGCACCTGGCAGACCCCCACCGAAGCCCCACAGACCCCGACAGGCCCTCCGCAACCGATCCGCCGACCACAGAAGCCGAGCCGCTTGCTCGTTACTGACCCACGCTCCTAGCCGGCACCTTCCCCGGCCAGCTGCTGGCCCTGTGCCACCGGCTCGCCGGTGGGTTCTTCCGTCGCGGTCTCGCTGGGTGTGGGTTCGACCGGGTCCGGCGGCGGCTCCTCGCCGCCGGTGCCGCCCGATCCCCCGGCGCCTCCCGGGCCGCCCGGTGCCGTGGACACGGTGGGCTTCGGGTCGGTCGTCGCCCCGCCGGTGCCGGCGCCGCCGGTGGTGGTGGCCGCGCCGCTGCCGGAGGCGCCCGACGGGCTGCTGCTCAGGCCGCCGCCCGGCTCGCCGGCGGACCCGGCGGACTGCCGCGGCACCGCTGCCGGGCTGCCGGAGGGCGAGGGGACGCCGGCGACGACCTCGGCACCGGCGGGGGCGGAGGGGGCCTCGGAGGGTCCGGGGGTCTCCTCGGCGGTGTCCGCCTTGTCGTCCGCCGGCCCGGGGATGAGGAGCGACGGCGCGTTGGAGTTGCCGCCGATGAGGGCGACCACGAGGGTCACGGCATAGCCCGCGCAGACGAGCGCCAGCACCCATCCGATACGGCGGAACTTCTTGCTGCGACGGCCGCTCTCGTCGACGAACACGGGCCCGTCGGCGTCTTCCTGAGGGGCCTCGGGGTTCATCCGGGCAGCCTGGAGATTCCTGAACTCCACGCTGTCGATCTGGATCGTGACCTCGTTGGGGTCATGACTGTGCCCTATTCGGGACTTTTCTTGCCTGTTTTCCACTGCTGTACGCTCTTCCCCCACTGAACGGAGAGGTGGGAGCGCCGGCGGAACCGGACGCCTGCCGTCGGACCGGGCCCCCTAAACCCGGGCCGAGCACCCCTACCACGTTGCACCCGGACCACGAATGTAGCGCACGCGGCTGACGACCGGGCCGCGGAGTCAGGTGTTCCGCGCCATAGCGGCCCGGTCCTCGTCCGGCAGCCAGCCGTCCGGCGGCACGTCCAGCCACCCTCCCGACGCGGCGAGTTCGGCCATGACGGAGCGCAGCACGCCGAGGCCGGCGTGGCTCAGCCCGCGCCGCCGGACCAGCGAGACCGGTGACAGCGGCACGGGGTCGACGAGCGGCCGGACGACCATGCCCGGCACGGGGAGGAACTCGGTGCTCGCCAGCACCGACCAGCCCTGTTTGCGCACCACCCGGACGAACTCCTCCTGCCCCGCTATCTCGGGGAAGGGAGCCGCCATGCGTATTCCGCGGCCGGCGAAGAGCCGGGCGGCGAGGTCCGTCCACTCCGCGGTGGCCGCGTTGCCCGCGCCGGCGTACAGGGTCTCCCCTTAGGTTCTAGTGGTCGTCGCAACACCCCAGCTCAAGGGGTGCGATGGACTTCGAGATCCGCAAGGTGCGGACCGCGCAGGGGCCTGTGAAGCTGCGCCGGGAGCGGGAGGCATACTCCCGGCTCGTGCAGCAGGGATACAGCAACACGGAAGCCTGCCGGATCGTCGGTGTTGACCGGCGAACCGGCAACAAGTGGCGTAACGGCCGCAGCGCCGACCGTCGGCAGAAGGCGGCACCACCGATTTCCGCGGTGGCGCCGCCTTCCGGCACGTCCAGGTACCTGCGCGAGGAGGAGCGGATCCACATCGCCGACCGGTTGCGGGAGAAGGCCACGGTGCGGGCGATCGCCGCGGAGCTGGGCCGCAGCCCGTCCACGGTCAGCCGGGAGATCCGCCGCAACCGAACGGACGGCGCACGCGGCCGGTGGCACTACCGCCCTCACGCAGCCCAGGCCCGCGCCGATGCACGCCGGCCCCGCCCCAAGAGCCGCAAGATCAGCGAGAACCCCGAGCTTCGGGCCGCTGTCCAGGCAATGCTGGACGAGAAGTGGAGCCCGGAGCAGATATGCCACGCTCTGCGGGCACAGTTCCCCGACCGGCCGGAGATGCACGTGGTCCACGAGACCGTCTACCAGGCCCTCTACGTCCAGGGCAGAGGCCAGCTGCGGCGCGAGCTCGCAGGCGCCCTGCGCTCCGGGCGGGCCCGCCGCAGGCCGCAGAGGCAGGCGAACTGCCGCCAGCCGCGTTTCACCACCCCGATGGTCATGATCAGCGAACGGCCCGCTGAGATCGAGGACCGGGCCGTGCCCGGTCACTGGGAGGGCGACCTGATCATCGGCAAGGACGGCAAGTCCGCGATCGGCACCCTGGTCGAACGCGCCACCCGCTACGTCATGCTCCTGCACCTGCCCGGCGACCACGGCGCCGAGAGCGTCCTGACCTCCCTGACATCCACCGTCCAGACCCTGCCCGCCCACCTGAAGCGGTCCCTGACCTGGGACCAGGGCAGTGAGATGGCCCGGCACGGCGAGTTCACCCTCGCCACCGACATCCCGGTCTACTTCTGCGACCCCGCCAGCCCCTGGCAGCGCGGCTCGAACGAGAACACCAACGGCCTGCTGCGGCAGTACTTCCCCAAGGGCACCGACCTGTCGGTCCACACCCCCGCGCACCTGGCCGCCGTCGCCGACCAGCTCAACCGCCGCCCACGCAAAACACTCGGCTGGGAAACCCCAGCCGAGCGCCTGCATAAACTGCTCACGGCCTGATCAACACAACCACGTGTTGCGACGACCGCTAGAAACCGCCCCCCGGCCAGGGCGTCCACCGGCACCGCGTCGAGCGCCGCGAGCGGATGGGCGTCGTGGAGCAGTACGGCCATCCGCTCGTAGCGCACCGGCTCGTGGGCCAGTTCGGAGCGCAGCGCCGCGTCGATCCCGGCGATCCTGCCGAAGGAGACGTCGAGCCGGCCGGCGACGATCTCCGCGGCCGCGCCGGTGAGCCCGCTGAGGTAGCGGGCCACGAACTCCAGGCCGGGGGCCGCGCTGCGGGCCTCGCCGAGCACCCGGTGGGCCGTCCCCACCGGGGCGCCCACGTCGACGAGCAGCGGCCGCTCCGTGTCGGCGAAGGCGGAGGCCAGGGCGTCGTGGGCGTCCAGCACCCGCCGTGCGTACGGCAGCAGCCGCTCGCCCTCGGCGGTGAGCCGCACCTGCCGGGTGGTCCTGACGAAGAGCTCGGACCCCACCGCCCGCTCCAGCCGCCGGATGTCGCGGCTGAGCGCCTGCTGGGCGACGTACAGCCCGGCGGCGGCCCGGGTGAAGTGCAGTTCGGCGGCGACCGCGAGGAAGGCGCGGAGCAGACGGGGTTCGAGGTCCTGGGGCACCCCGAGAACTTACAACAGGAGTGCGTCAATGGGGTCCGAACAGGTGTTGGACCCCTGAGGGGCTCCGACCTGAACCTTGATCCATGCCACAGTCGAACTCACCCCGAATGACCACGTCCGGCGGGACCCTGGTCCTGGTGTCCCGGAAGCGGGAGCCGGACCCCACCCGGCCGCCGGGCCCGTACCGCCGGCTCTTCGCCGTCCCCGGGGCCCGGGCCTTCACCGCCGGGAACCTCCTCGCCCGGCTGCCCATGGGCATGTTCAGCGTCAGCGCCGTGATCATGATTGCGGGGCAGCGCGGCTCGTACGCCCTCGCCGGCGCCGTCACGGCGACCGGCCTGGCCGCCACCGCGATCGTCGCCCCCTGGACCGCGCGGCTGGTCGACCGCCACGGGCAGGCCCGCGTCGCCGTCCCGGCCACCGTGCTCGCCGTGCTCGGCTCACTCGCCCTGGTGCTGTGCGTCCGTCACAACGCCCCCGGCTGGACGCTGTTCGCCGCGTACGCCGCGACCGCCACGACGCCCAACACCGGCGGGATGTCCCGGGCCCGCTGGGCGCACCTGCTGAAGGACGACCCGGCCGCCCGGCACACCGCGAACTCCTTCGAGCAGGCCGCCGACGAGCTGTGCTTCATGCTCGGGCCGGTGCTCGCCGCCTGGCTCTGCGCGGGACTGTTCCCGGAGGCCGGGACCCTGGTCGGGGCGGGGCTGCTGCTGACGGGCGTGGTCCTGTTCGCGGCCCAGCGGTCCACCGAGCCGCCCGTGCCGGACAGGACCGTGCGGCCCCGCTCCCCGCTGCGCACACCCGGCATGGTCCCGATGCTCGCCGTCTTCCTCGCCACGGGAGCCGTCTTCGGCTCGACGGAGGTCGTCACGATCGCCTTCGTGGACGGTCCGGCGGCGGGTGCGGTACTGGCCCTCCAGGCCGCCGGCTCGTGTCTCGCGGGCCTCGCCTACGGCCGGGTCCGCCGTACCGCCCGGCTGCGGACCTGTCTGGCCGCGATGACGGTCCTCATGGCTCTGCCGCTGCTCGCCGCGGCCGGCACGGGCTCCCTGCTCGCCGTCGCGGGTGCGCTCCTGCTCGGCGGAATGGCGACGGCGCCGACCATGGTGACCGGCATGACCACGATCCAGCGCATCACCCCGTCGGGGCAGCTGAACGAGGGCATGACCCTGGCCGTGACGGCGCTGCTCGGCGGGATCGCGGCCGGTTCGGCGGCGGGGGGCTGGACGGTGGAGCACGCGGGCGCGGCCCCCGGCTACGCGATCCCGGTCACGGCGGCCGCCCTGGCCCTGGCCCTGGCGCTGCTGCCGGCCCGCACGACGAAGGCCCGGCTGTCATGACAGCCGGGCCTCGCCCACATGGGGTGCGGTGTCCGGGGGCGGGCCCCCGGATGTTCCACTGGTGGAGATGGCGGGAATCGAACCCGCGTCCAACGGTGCGGAATCAGGGCTTCTCCGTGTGCAGTCCGCTGCGATTTTCTCGGCCCCGGAGATCACGCGGACAAGTCTCCGACGGGCTCAGTCACTGTTTGTTTTCCCTCTACACCCCGTGACCGGGCCTAGAGGTTCAGTTCCCTAGCTGATGCCAGGATCCGGGTCGGGAACAGCCCCGGGCTGACACTTCGCAAGTCGCTACTTAGGCAGCGAGGGCGAAGGAATCGCGCTTGGTGTTGGCGATTATTGGTTGCGACATATGGTTTACGAGATCATTGCCGCTTCCTCGACACGCTTCCCCTGCTTCGACAGCCGCTGTCGAAACCGATCATCCCCATGTTGTTTTTTCAAAACCCGCCCCCTCGGGGAGGGCAGGAGCCATCGTACGTGACCAACGCACGACCGTGCCAGCGTATTCCGTCCGTCGGGCTCAGGCCCGCTGCCGCCGCCGCGCCGCGGACATCGCCCGGTCGGCCTCGCGGCGGTCCTGCTTCTCCCGCAGGGTCTGCCGCTTGTCGTACTCCTTCTTGCCCTTCGCGAGGGCGATCTCGACCTTGGCCCGGCCGTCCTTGAAGTACAGGGCGAGCGGCACGATCGTGTGCCCCGTCTCCTGGGACTTGGACTCCAGCTTGTCGATCTCCGCCCGGTGCAGCAGCAGCTTCCGCTTCCGCCGGGCGCTGTGGTTGGTCCAGGTGCCCTGGCTGTACTCCGGCACGTGGACGTTGTGCAGCCACGCCTCGTGGCCGTCGATGTGGACGAACCCGTCCGCCAGCGAGGCCCGTCCCTGACGCAGCGACTTCACCTCTGTGCCCATCAGCACGAGACCGCACTCGTAGGTGTCGAGGATGTGGTAGTCGTGCCGCGCCTTCTTGTTCTGCGCGATCAGCTTGCGCCCTTTTTCCTTAGCCATAGTGCGGTCATTTTCGCACTACGACCCCGCCCCGAGGCCACTCAATACCGTCTGGGCCCGCTCCTCCGCCCGCTCGCTCACGGCCAGGTCGGGGGTGATGCCCCGACCGTCGACGTCGTGACCGGACGGGGTGCGGTAGTGACCGACGGTGAGCTCGGCGACGGACCCGTCGGGCAGCCGCTCCGGCATCTGCACCGACCCTTTGCCGAAGGTGCGGGCACCGACGGTCACGGCGCGACCGCGGTCCTTGAGGGCGCCCGTGACCAGCTCGGCCGCGCTCATCGTGCCGCCGTCCACGAGGGCGACGACGGGGCGCTCGGTGTCCCCGCCGGGCCGGGCGTAGAGGGCCTTCTGCTCGCCGCGCACGTCATACGTGGCGACCAGCCCTCCGTCCAGGAAGGCGGACGCCGCCGTGACGGCCTCGGAGACCAGACCGCCGCCGTTGCCCCGCAGGTCCAGCAGGACCCCGGCGCCCTCGGGAGCCGACTCCACCGCCTGCCGCACCCGCTCCCCGGCGCCCTTGGTGAAGGCGGCGACCTTGATCAGCACGGCCTCGCCGCCGAGCTTGCGGACGGTGACCGCCTCGGTGGCGAGCCGGGCCCGCTGCAGCGTCCGGTCCCAGGTGCGGTCACCGCGCTGGAGACCGAGCACGACGGACGAGCCGGCGCCGGCGCTCTTGCCGTCACCGCGCAGCAGCCGGACCACCTCGCTGACCGGCCGGCCGTCTATCCGGGCGCCGTCGACCGTGCGCAGCTGGTCGCCGACGCGGATGCCGGCCCTGTCGGCGGGACCGCCGCGCTGCAGGCGGGCGACCTCGACCCGGCCGTCGGCACCGCGCCTGGCCCACAGGCCGACACCGGTGTACGAACCGTCGAGGGCGCGCGCGAACTCCTCGTACTCGCCCTTGTCGTACACGGCGCCCCAGCGGTCCCCGCTGCGGCTCACGACCTCTTCCGCGGCCTTGGCGCCGGACTTGCCGTCCGCGGCGGCCTCGGCGGCGGCCCGCGCGATCTCCTCGCGGTCGACCGTGGCGGCGGCGGCCCGCACGCGGGGCTCGGGCGGCTCGCCCTCACCGCTGGGCAGCAGGCCCGTCGCGGAACCGGTGACGAGGGCGCCGGCGAACACCAGCGTCAGGACCGCCCCGTGGCGCAGGCCACGGGGCACCTTGGGTGATCCGGGGCCCAGCATGGCGCCCACTCTAGGACAAGCGAAGGGCGCCGTAGGGTCGTTGACCCGTACGGCGCCCGGGGCGCTCGTCACACCTTCAGGTACTTGCGCAACGCGATGAAAGCGGCCATGGAGGGCATCAGCAGCCCGATCACGAGGACGAGCGGCAGTACCGCTATCACGGCGTCCCAGCCGATGAAGTTGACCAACGGCATCTTCTCGGAGAGGGCCAGCCCGCCGTCGATGAGGAAGTACCGGCCGACCAGGAGCATCACGCAGGCGACCAGACCGCCGAGCAGACCGGCGAAGGCGGCCTCCATGATGAACGGCATCTGGATGTAGAAGCTGGACGCCCCCACGAGACGCATGATCCCCGTCTCACGCCGGCGGCTGAACGCCGACACCCGCACGGTGTTGACGATCAGCATCAGGGCGATGACGAGCATCAGCCCCATGACGAAGAGGGCCGCGACGTTCATGCCCCGCATCATGTTGAAGAGGTTCTCCAGGATGCCGCGCTGGTCCTGGATGGACTGGACGCCGTCACGGCCGGCGAAGGCGGTCGCCACGACCTTGTACTTCTCCGGGTCCTTCAGCTTGACCCGGAACGACTCCTGCATCTGGTCGGGCGTGATGACGGTGGCGATGGCCGTGTCGCTGTACTGCTCGCGGTAGTGCTTGTAGGCCTCGTCGGCGGACTCGTGGTGGACCTTCTCGACGATGCTCATGTCCGCGAGGTCGGACTTGATCTGCTCCCGCTGCTCGGCGGTGACGGCACCCTTCGAGCACTTCTCGTCCGTCTCCGCGTCGTTCTTGTTGCAGAGGTAGATGGAGACGTTGACCTTGTCGTACCAGAAGTCCTTCATGGTGCTGACCTGTTCACGCATGAGCAGGGCGCCACCGAAGAGGGCGAGCGACAGGGCCACGGAGACGATCACCGCGAAGGTCATCGTCAGATTGCGGCGGAGACCGACGCCGATCTCCGACAGTACGAACTGGGCGCGCATGGCGAGTGTTTCAGCCTTTCCTCTACCTGCTCAGTACCTGCTCAGTGCTGGTAGCCGTAGACACCGCGCGCCTGGTCGCGTACGAGCCGGCCCTGTTCGAGCTCGATGACGCGCTTGCGCATCTGGTCGACGATGTTCTGGTCGTGGGTGGCCATCACCACCGTGGTGCCGGTCCTGTTGATCCGGTCCAGCAGCTTCATGATGCCGACGGAGGTCTGGGGGTCGAGATTGCCGGTCGGCTCGTCGGCGATCAGCAGCATGGGGCGGTTGACGAAGGCCCGGGCGATCGCCACGCGCTGCTGCTCGCCTCCGGAGAGCTCACCGGGCATCCGGTCCTCCTTGCCGCCGAGACCGACCAGGTCGAGGACCTGGGGAACGGCCTTGCGGATCTCACCGCGCGGCTTGCCGATGACCTCCTGCGCGAAGGCCACGTTCTCCGCGACGGTCTTGTTCGGCAGCAGGCGGAAGTCCTGGAAGACGGTGCCGAGCTGCCGGCGCATGTGGGGCACCTTCCAGTTGGACAGGCGCGCGAGGTCCTTGCCGAGGACGTGCACCTGGCCGTGGCTGGTGCGCTCCTCGCGGAGGATCAGCCGCAGGAAGGTCGACTTGCCGGAACCGGACGAGCCCACGAGGAAGACGAACTCCCCCTTCTCGATCTCCAGGGAGACGTCGCGCAGGGCTGGGCGGTTCTGCTTGGGATAGCTCTTGGAGACGTTGTCGAATCGGATCACGAGTGCACCACGGTCGGCCGGGAGTATGTGTGCGTGACCATACGCGAACGAGGATGGCGCGTGCAGTCACCGCCCGGAGTTGCGCGATTTGTCGGATGGATACCCCTCGCTTGCCGCGCACCCGAGCCTCCCGGAAGGGGTGTGACCCGACGGGGCGCGCCGAATCGCTCGCGAGCTGGCACAGTGGTACCGGGAACGGATGCGGTTCCCGGAGCGTTGCGCGGAGAGACACGCGGAGAACCGCCGAGGAACGCTGAGAGAACGGACTCCGCCGGCGGCTCCGCCGCGCGGGAGGAGGAGAGCGCATGACCTACGACCGACTGGTGTGCGCCAACTGCGCCGCGCCCGTCGCGGAGGGCCGCTGCCCCGTCTGCCGGGCCAGTCGCGAGCGCCTGCAGCAGCAGGGCCCCTTCGCGGGCCTGAACCCTGTGGCGCTGGTGGCGCTGCTGGTGGTGCTCGTGGCGGCGCTGGCCCTTCTGGCGCACCAGACCGCCTGACGGGCCGGCCGGAGCCGGACCAGGCGCCGAAACCCCACGGGAACGCACGGGATCACACGGGATCACACGGGAACGCACAGGGGCCCGAGAGCCGACAGGCTCCCGGACCCCTGTCACAAGTTGTGACGGATCACTACCGTGCGTCACATCCGATCGCGTGGATCGAGGACGAACAGGCCCGATCAGACAGCGGCGCGGCCGCCGACGAGGCGGGGCAGCATACGGAAGCCGATGCCGCCGGCGATCATCGTCGCGGCGCCGACCAGCAGGAACGTGGTCTCGGCGGCGCCGGTCTCGGCCAGCTCCTCCTTGGCCTTGCCCTGCTCGACCGGCTGGGAGCCGGCGGAGTCGGTGTCGGTGTTGTCGGCGCACTCGGCACCCTCGATGCTCACGGTGCAGCCGTCGGAGCCGCCGTCGCCGCCACCGGTCGCGGCGGAACCGCCGGTGGTCGCGGAGCCCTCGGTGGAACCGCCCTGGTCACCGCCGGTGGCGCCGCCGGAGTTGGCGTTACCGCCCGAGTTGGCGTTACCGCCGGAATTGGCGTTGCCACCGGAATTGGCGTTGCCACCCGAGTTGGCGTTACCGCCGGAATTGGCGTTACCGCCGTCGGTCGCACCACCGTCCGTGGCCCCACCGTCGGTCGCACCACCGTCGGTCGCACCACCGTCGGTCGCACCACCGTCGGTCGCTCCACCGTCAGTGGTGCCGCCGTCGGTCACTCCACCGTCGGTCGCTCCACCGTCCGTGGCTCCACCGTCCGCGGCTCCACCGTCCGTGGCCCCGCCGTCGGTCGCACCACCGTCAGTGGCCCCACCGTCGGTCGCACCACCGTCGGTCGCACCACCGTCAGTGGTGCCGCCGCTCGTCTGACCGAGGCTGGTCCCGGCGTCCTCGCCCTCACGGATGCCGAGACCGATCTCAGCACCCTCCTGCGTCACCTCAGCGCTGACGCCCAGGTCACCGGCACCGAGGGCCTGCGCCGCGCCCGCAGCGGTCAGGGAAGCACCGGCGGCGATCACCGCTCCGGCGGCTATCCGCGCGACGCGAACCCGCGTCTTCTTGGTCATCTGTTGCTACCCCCAGTAGCTGATTCGTTTGTAGTGCAGCGTCAGGGGCGGTGACCGCTCAGGGTCGCGCTTCCGCTTCCCCGCTCACACCCGCCCCACAGGTACGCATGCCGCGCGCCAGCCTTCCCAGTTTCCGCGGACGCGTCAAGTTTCATTGCTCGTGCGATGCCCGAAATAAGGCCAGTTGACCGAGGTGGGGCGCATAACTGTGACGTAAGAGGGGAACTACGCCTCGCCTGCGGCCGGTTACCTTGTCGACAAAGCGAGACGTCGGCGGATTGCCGCTTCCCGCCCGCGAATCACGGCAACGACAACCGCGGTCACGCAGGGTTGCACGGATGGGCCTTGAGGGAGCCGACGAAGGCCGTCCAGGCGGACGCGCCGAAAACGACGACGGGACCACGGGGGTTCTTGCTGTCCCGGACGGGGACGCGGGTGGGGCAGGAGTCGTTGACTTCGACGCAGTCGCCGCTGCTGCCGCCGCTGTAGCTGGACTTGCGCCACATGGCGGCGGCGTCGGGGACGACCTGCTCATGACTGTGCATGCTCGTACTCCTCCGCGACAGACCTGATCAGAGCCAGGGACTCGCGGTGCGAGAGCGCGTCCCCCAGTGCGTGATCGTATGCGACCTGGCAATCGCGCACCACGGAAGGGACTTCGAGCACTCGCCCCGTCTTCAGGCCCTCCACGTACGCGACCGGTGGCAGATCGTCGAACCACATGAGCGAGACGAAGCCCTCCACCAGGGCGTGGAAACCGGCCGTGAAGGGGAGCACATGCACTCGGATGCGATGGCTCTCGCCCAAGTCCGCAACGTGCCTGAGTTGTTCGCCCATGACGTCCGGACCACCGATGGGACGACGCAGCACCGCCTCGTCCAGCAGCGCCCAGAACACCGGAGCGTGGAAGTCGGCCAGGATGACGGAGCGTTCAAGGCGTGTCGCGAGCAGTCTGTCGCGCTCCTCGGCCGTCTTGGCCGGAAAACCGGACCCGAGCACCTCCCGGGCGTACGCCGCCGTCTGGAGGACGCCCGGAACCAGCTTCGGCGCGTACTCCCGGATCACCTTCGCCCGGCGCTCCAGCTCCAGCGCCTCCGCGAAGTGCTCCGCGACCTTGCCCTCCTTCAGCGACGGCAGGAAGCGCTCGAAGAAACCACCGCTGTCCAGCACGCCGTCCAGCCGCCGCGCGTCCTCGACATCCGGCCTGCGCCTGCCCGCCTCGATGTGCGCGATGTGGGTGCGGGACATGACCACGCGCCGGCTCAGCTCCTCCTGGGTGAGACCGGCCGCCTCACGACGGCGCCTGAGCTCCACGCCGTACGTCTCACGGGACTGCGGGTTGTCCTCGATCGCCACGCCCAACTCCCCCGGTGCAGAGTCGCCGTCACCTCGCGGCGGCCACTACCGAGCGTAGAGCAATCGACATCGCTCCGTGACCGGAACCGGTCGACGGGCCGTGCGGACCCCGGTGTTGGGCGGAAGGGGCGGAGACCGGCCCGGCGCGACAGGCGGGGGAACGTGGCGCGCGCCGGGCCGGCCATGAGCCCCCGCATCCGCTGCGGAGGCCTGGGAGGGGCGACCGGCCCGCGCCCTCGTGGGCGCGGGTCGGCCGCCCCGGCGGCCGGGACGTCCTCAGGTGACGGGCGCGGGCCCGTTCACCGGCCGTCCGTCAACGGCCTGCGGGATGGCAGGCGCTCACACGCTGCTTGCCGTGCCCGCGCTGCTGAAGCATCCCGACGGCGTGGAGATGGAGCTGCCGGTTCCGGCGCAGCCGACGGTGCTGCCGGGCGAGTGGGCCGCCGGCAGCACCTCCAGCTCCGGCGCCTCCTGATCGAGGCGCAGGTCGAGTACCGGGCCGGAAGCCGGGGTGATGTCGTTCATGTTCTTCTCCTGTACGAAGGTCCGTGTGTGGGGGGTCCGCCGGGCCGACGGCGGCGGCCTGTCCTCGGAGCCGCCTCGGCTCGACGGGGGCGGCGAGCGGCGCTGGTCCGTCGCCGTTCCGTCGTCCTGCTCAGTGGCTGCTGGCGGTCGACGCGCTGCTGATCGAGGCGGCGGGGCAGGACGCGCAGCTGATGCTCCCCGCGCTGCCGAGGGTGCTGCCCGGGGCGTAGCCGGCCGGCAGCACCTCCAGCTCGGGGAGTTCGCGCTCCAGCACGAGTTCCAGTACGTCGGTGTCGGGCAACCTGTCCATGCGTCTCCTTGCTCGTTACTCGTGTGACCGGCGTGTCCGCCGGCTCGTCTGCTGGGGCCGACCGGGATCACGCGCCCCGGCCTGCCGTGGTGGGGCGGGCTACTTGGAGCTCAGGGTGCTCGCGGTCCCCCAGGTCATGGCCGGGCAGGAACCGGAGCCGACGGTGGCGGCGCAGGACACGTTCCCGGCCGAGTACTCCTCGGGGAGCACCTCCAGTTCGGGCATCTCCTGGTCCAGACGCAGGTCGAGGTCGTTCATTGCGGTCTCCTGTCGTGTCGAGGTGGTGCGGCTCCGGGGTTCCGGAGCCGCGGTCGGGTCCGTGCGGACGGATACGGACGATCCGTGTCAGCCGGCGCTGCTGGCCGAGCCGACGCTCCCGATGGAGCCCGCCGGGCAGGAGAAGGACCCGGCCGTGCTGGCAGAACCGGCGCAGGAGCCCGCGGACCGGGTGTCGGGGAGCACCTCGATCTCGGGGTGCTCCTGCTCGATGCGCAGATCGAGTTCGTTCATCACGCTGTTCCTTTCGTGATCTTCACGCTGCGGCCCCGGACGGGGCCGCTACGGCGCCCTGTCGTGCGCCGGGTCTCGGGGCCCGCTAACGGGCGGTGGTGTTGCCGGAGGAGGCGCCGTGAAGCGCCGGAGGGAGCCGGGGGGAGGCGGGACGCTCCGCCCGCGCCGCCACCCGCCCGAGCACGGCCTCTTCGAGGGGGAGGAAGCCGAGCCGGTTGAGCGTCATGTGGAGCTGCATCAGCAGCAGCCGCGAGGCGACGGCGGAGGGGTCCGCGAGCAGGGCCCGGCGCACACCGTCCGCGAGGTCGCGGCCCAGCGCGTCCGCTGCCGCGGGCAGCTCGGCGGCGGACCCGGCACCGGCGGAGGCGGCGACCGGCCGCGCGGCCTCCCGGACACCGGCGGACGGTCGTGCGACCGCCGGCCATCGTTCGGCGATGCGCTCCGTCTCCCGGAGCGACTCCGGGTCCCCGGCGAGGACGCCGGTCCAGTGGCCCCAGTGCAGCCGCCAGACCCGCTCGCGCTGTCGCAGCCCCAGCGAGCCCATGCAGGACCGCATCACCCGTACCGCGAGATGCGCCCTGGCCGTGCGGTCCGCCCCGGTCGCCCGGACCGCGTCGAGGCACAGCTCGCTGCTGGCCTGGAAGACCTCCTCGGCGATGTCGACGGCCGGAGGCGATCCGTAGTAGTGGTGCTCCCGGCCGTAGAGGCCCAGGCTGAGCCGGCGGCTGCCGCGACCGGGCAGACCCTCCTCCGCCAGCGGGTGCAGCCGGTGGACCTCCCCCCGGTCGGGCGGGCGGACGTGCTCCTTCCACAGGGCGCGGCCGGCCTCCCAGCAGCCGTCGAGCGCGTCGGGGGTGCCGCGGAAGCGCACCCGCAGATGCGGGCCGCTCGCATCGGCGTAGCGGAGGAAGAACCACCGCCGGACGCCCGCGTGCTCAGCCGCCTCGACCCAGCTCGGGACCAGGTCGGTGAGCAGGAGTTCGCCGTCCCGGTGTCCGGTGTGGTGGACACGGGCGTAGAGCCATTCCTCAGCTGCCATCTCGGCACCCTTCCGGTTCCGTGCCCCGCGCCGGGCGGGCGAAGTGCACGCAGTGCTCGACCACATGGGCGCCTGGTCCCTCCCCGACGGGGCGCCGCGGAAGGCACTCGGCGAACACCACCACCGTTCCGGGCCGTTCGGTCAGGCGGTCCAGCAGGTCCAGTCCCGTGGGGGAGGCGAAGGCCAGCCACAGGGGTTTGCGGGCCCTGTCCCCGCGCTGCGGGGAGCCGCTCTCACCCCTGACGTACACCTCGGCGGGCATGCCGTGGGCGCGCCGCCAGGCGTCCACCCGTTCGAGGAAGACCGCCAGTTCCTCACCCGGTTCCCGGCGCGGTACCTCGGACGCCTCCCACCGCCAGTGCGCCCGCCGGACCGCCGCGCCCGCCACGACGTGCCGTGCCGACACGGCGCGTCCCAGCCCCGGCGGGTCGTCGGGGCGCGTGCCGTCGGCGAGACCCGGGGGCAGCCACCAGGGGTCCGCCAGGACGAGCAGGAACCGGGCCGCTCCGCCCACCAGATGGCGCGGGACGGTGCCGAGGTAGACGGGGGCCACCGGTGTGCCGCTCCGGCGGCGCAGTTCCAGGGCGTTCCGCCTGCCGTCGTGCACCAGTTCCAGCTCCTCCACCGGTACGCCCGGACCGGACCGGCGCGGCGCGGTGGGCCAGTGCAGCGCCGGAAGCAGGCCGCAGCTGTCCCCCTGCAGGGGATTGGCCTCGCGTGCCGGGACGAACTCCAGGCACTCGGCGTCCGGATGAAGGGTGCGCACCCAGGCGCGGAGCCGCTCGGCGAAGCCGGCCGGGCCCGTGCCGTCGGCGGAGTCGTACAGCCGGTGGAAGCGGGCGACCAGCCCTCCCGTGCCCGATGAGACCTGGTTGACGACGAGGTGCGGGCCGTCACCGTCCGCGTCGCACTCCTGGGCGACGACCGCGACCGAGGGGAGGCCGCTCGACCGCCCCGGACGGGCGGGGCGGCGGGCCGTGCCGGGGGCGGAGCCGAAAGGGGCTCCCGAGGCTCCGGGAGCGCCGGGCCCGCCGGGGGCTCCGGGCCCGCCGGGGATTCCGAAGGCGGCCAGCTCCTGGCAGAAGCCGAACACGTCGTCGCAGACACCGTCCGGGCCGAACCGCGCCACGAACGCGTCCGTGAGCGCCTGGTACTCGGGGGACACCCGCAGGCTGTCGCACGCGGCCCCGGCATGGCGCCGCAGCGACGCGGCCCGCTCGGCGTCCAGCGGGCGGGCCGGCGGGGTGCCGGCCCGGTCCTCGTAGACCAGGGTGACGTCGTTCAGCGGCCAGTCGTCGGCGGCGCCGAGCGCCCCGAGGGCGTCCCCCAGCGCTTCGCGCAGCCGTACCAGCGCGTCGGCCCGGACCGACGGGTCGCCGCCTGCGATGACCGACAGCTCGCCCGCCGCGGTCCGCAGCCGCATGGCCGCCCGGAGGTCCGACGGGTCACGGGATGCGGCCAGTGCCGTGGCGAGCCAGTCCAGGAGCCCGTCCTGCGGACAGGGGTCGTCGATGTCCAGCAGGCCGGCCTCCAGATAGCGGGCCAGCCGGACGGCGGGCAGCCTCCCCGGCTCGCGCAGGGCCGCGAACAGGTCCTCCCTCCCGCTGGCGTCCAGGACCTCGTCGTCCGACCAGGCCCAGCCATCGGTCACCGACTGCCGTGGCTCGCTCAGGCGGGCGGCGGGGCCCGCCGCGCGCAGGGAGCCGTTGACCCGCCAGCGGACCAGGCCGCGTACCCCGTCCCGGACGGCCGCGGCCCGCAGCAGCGCCCGGCCGGCCAAGGGGTGCAGGCCGACCCGGACCCGTGCGCCGTGATCCTCTCCCGGTACCGAGACATGGGTGAGCGAGGACAACGGACTGGCCTTCAGCGCGGACCGTACGGCGTACCCGTACGCGGTCAGGCGCTCTCCCCGGTCCAGCGGCCGCCCGTCCGGCTGCCGTACACGACGGGAGAACACGGGCGAGACGAGTGCCAGCGCGCTCGAGACGGCGGGCAGGCTCATGAGGTGCCGCAGTGTCCGCTCCTCGGCGGCCTCCGCGGCCCCGGCACGCCGGCCCAGCAGCTGCCGCAGCTCGGCCAGGGCCCCGGACCGTTCCGCCCAGCGTTCCAGTGCCGAGGCGTCCCTTGCCGCGAGCGCCTCGCGGACCTGCGCGAGCAGCTCCGGCGGCACCAGGTCCGGTCTCCCGGCGTGCGCGGCTCTCCGCCAGCGCAGCACCGACCGGCGCGCGCCGGTGGTCGGCATCAGCGGCACGGCCTCGTGCAGCAGACCGGTCACCGTCGGTGCGAGGGCTGCCAGCTCCCGGCGGGCCGCGGCGATCCCGTCCAGCACCTCGGCGACCTCTTCGGCCGCCAGCGGTGCCACAGCGGCCGCCGGGAGTCCGGCGACCCTGCTCAGGGCCGGGCCCACGGCCAGGGGGTGTCCGGCGGCGGGCCCGTCCACGGCTCGCGTCGCGGTCGGGGACTGAGCCGACGACGGGGACTGCGTAGGTGTCGAGGACGGGGACTGCCTCGCGGCCGAGGACTGCGCCAAGGACGGGGACTGAGCCGAGGACGGGGACTGAGCCGACGACGGGGACTGCGTAGGTGTCGAGGACGGGGACTGCCTCGCGGCCGAGGTCGTCATCACGCGCCCCCGAACAGCAGGAGCAGAGAGCGTGCGCAGAAGACCGCGACGAGCAGCGCGTAGGCGAGGCAGACGAGTCCGAACACCTGGTAGTGCAGCTGCCGGGAGCGGCTACGGACGGCGAGCCAGCTCGGCGGCGGCTGCCGCAGCACCCGGCACCGCAGAGCGGTGAAGGCGCGCGAGCGCAGGTTCAGCGCGCCCATGGCCGACTCCAGCGCGTGGTACCCGTCGGTGGGGAGCAGTGGGTTCAGGTTCGCCAGCAGCAGGCCGATCTGCAGCCAGACCATCAGCAGGCAGAGCTGCCCGAACTGCCCCTCGGCGTAGAGCGACAGCGCCGACCAGCCGCCCAGCCACAGCACGTCCTGGGCCACTCCGGCCAGGGCGATGACCACCCGGGAGCCGCGTCCGGGGAGCCGGTGGGCGTCGGTGCGGTCCACATAGGCCACCGGGACCAGGTAGAAGAGAAGGCCGACGCCGATCTCCCGGACGGGGACGCCGTAGTAGCGGCACGCCAGTCCGTGGGCCAGCTCGTGCAGGGTCGTCTGCAGCAGCATGCCGCAGACGACGACCGTCCAGCCCCACACCGGAAGGGACAGATCGGGACCGCCGGCCGCGAGCGGAGCGGCGAGCACCGATCCCGCCCCCCACACCGCGAGGACCGCCGCGGCGAGCCACAGCGCGGCGAACGGCCGCGGTGCGCGGCGGAGCAGCGAGGCGGGCGGGTCCAGCACGGCGCGCACCCCGGCACCCACCAGCGGCAGGCGCGGCATGTGACCGCGGCGTGCGAAGCGCACGGCCGAGGCGTCCCGGCCACGGGCGGGCGGCACGGTCAGCAGTCCGGCGGCGCGCAGTTCCCCGAGGAAGTCCAGCACCACCTGCTCGGTGGAGCCGTCACCGCGTCCCGCGCCAGTGGCCCGGGCGGCGAACTCCCTTCCGGTCATGGAGCCGTCAAGGGCCGTGAGGATCGCGGCCCCGCTGCTCGACAGCCGGGTGTAGTGGCGGTTGACGGGGTCGTAGGCGAGCGGTTCCCGGTTCAGCCCTTCGGTGATCTCGACGTCGGGGCGCATGGCCGGGCGCTCGGTGTCCAGCCAGGACGGCTGGGCGCTGCCGGAGGCCACATGGGTGGATGAGCGGGCCATCACCACTCCCCGGTCCGGTCGCCCGGCGCCGGGGCCGGGGCCGGCCGCACCCGGCGGGGGGAACCGAGCGCCAGGCCGATCAGCTGTGCCCGGCCGGACCCGTCGAGGCCGAGATGGGTGCGTCCCGCCGCTCCGAGCACACCGGCGAACACGGAGCCGACGGCTCCCAGGGAGAGGGCCGCGAGCCATGCGGAGTGGGCCAGCGCCGCGCCGCGTGCCAGCAGCAGCCGGTGGCCCCCCGCACCACGCCGTTCGAGTGCCGCCGCCAGATCGCCGTGCACCACCACCAGGGCCGGTGCCTCGGCGAACTCCAGTTGCAGCACCAGGTCCGCGAGGGGCGGCAGGGCACGCGGCTCGGGCACCAGCCGCCGCCCCTCGGGCTCGTAGCGGTGGCAGCCCTCCGGAACGTCGAGGAGTCTCTGGACCAGCACGGTCGCGGTCGGCGTCGGCAGCGTGGGGAAGGCCGACCGCCACAGCCGCCCGTCCTGCTCGAAGGCGTAAGCGAGGGCCTTGACGAGGACGTCCCCGTCCAGCGGTTCGGGCGCCCAGTGCCGTTGCGCGCTGCGGCGGCGCAGCGCATGGACCGGGTCACCGGGCAGCGGGGGAGCCGCGCCGGGCCGGACGTCGGCGGAGGCGGAGGCGGAGGCGGATGCGGATGCGGATGCGGATGCGGGGGGCGGTGCGGCCAGCAGTTGCTCGGTGAGGCCGGCCGTGTCGATCAGCGGCATGAGCCGCTCCCTTCGTCCTGGAGCCGCACGGCGGCGGTGATGAGCGCGGGACCGCCGGCGCCCACGAGGAGCTCCCGGTGCCGTTGCAGGGGGTGGGGGTCCAGCAGGCCGTGTGCCAGCCCGATCGCCCGGGCCGTGAGGGCGAGCTGGGCCAGGGCGCACCCGGTGTCGAGGTTCCCCACGCGGTAGGCGAACGGACCGTACTTCCGGGCGACGCGGCCGACGTCCGAGGCCAGGACCAGGTGCGCGCCGGGCCGCTCCCCGCCGTCGGCGTCCCCGCCCAGTGCCGCGAGGAGCGTGCCCAGGTGGTCGGTGTGCGGGTGCATGGCGGTGAGGGCGTGGTCGGCGGCGTCGTAGTAGTGGACGCCGTCGGGGAGGCCGGGGACGCCCCGCAGCAGCGCGTAGACATGCGGCGAGCCCAGGTTGCCGCCGGTCGGAGCCCACCGGTTCACCCGCCCGGAGTCGCGGGACTCCCCCTCGTCGCCGGGGCCGCGCAGCCCCGCGGTGAAACGCATCACGGCCGCCAGTGCCTCCGGCCACGGTGGTGGCTCCGTACCCGCGGCGAGCTTCTCCAGGTCCGCCAGTGACGCCTCGGGCAGCGGATGCTGCGGATTGTTGGGGTACCTCAGTCGCTCGAACTGGAGCCCGACGTTCTCCGGGCGGAAGTGGTGCTGGTGCGCCTTGGGGTTGACCAGATGCCGGGGAGGGAAGGCCACGGCGTGCTCGTAGTGAAGCGGTCCGTCCTCCGGCAGGGGGCCGGTACGGCCTTCGGCGGTCGGGTAGCAGGTGCGGCAGCCGGCCTCGGGAGTCAGCTTGTACGTGGTGGTGGACATGTCGGCGAGGTCCACGACGAGCTGCCCTCCGAGGGACTGGACCGGCTCCCCCCTGAGCAGCAGGGCGCGGAGCTCCTCGGCGATCAGTCCGGCCGCGGTCGCCGCACCCGGGGTGGGGGCCGCCTCGCGGAACCACTCGGGTGGACCGGGCCGGAGCGCGACGGCGGCGCGGGCGCAGTGTGCGCAGGCGGTCGCCGAGGGGTCCACCAGCGGGCCCACGGCGACGCGCCCGTCCCGCTCGTCCGCCAGCAGCAGCCGCACGCCGCGCCGGGCGCTCTCCTCGACGATCCGGTCGACCGTCGCGCGGGGCGCCGCGAGGTCGGCGACGACCAGCGCGTCCTCCGGCAGTCCTTCGCCGGGGGCGAGCGGGAGCACATCGGTGATCCCGAGGTCGGCCAGCGCCGTCCGCAGGGGCCGCCGCCAGGACGCCCGCACGCTCAGCCGCACCCTGGCCCGTGCCGCGGCGAGCGCCGCATGGCTGGAGTGGGGGTGCACACGGGCGCAGTCCAGCGTCCGCGACATCCAGACCGCGGCAGGCTCCGACGGCCCGTCACCCTCCGGTGGCCGTACGGCCTCTGTCGCGTCCTCGAGCACCCCGGCGAAGTACAGGGTGGCCACGGCCTGGTGGACGGCCGAGTCGTTCCACCCGGTCGCGTGGGCCAGCGCGGCGAGATCCCTGCTGCCGTCCAGGAGAGGCAGCAGGTTCCGACGGAGGACCGCGGCCGAGGCGCCGCGCAGATGCTGGCGTTCGGCGCCTCCGTCGATGACCACGCCGTCCGGCGTGTCGACCACGTGGAGCCCCCGGCAGAGCTGCGGGCGGACGGGAAGACGGAACTGGGGATCGTGGCGCACGGCCGCGGCGACGGCGGCGGCGGGCATGCCGCGCTGTCCCGGAACGCTGACGACGGAGCTCACCGTTCGCCTCCCGCCACGGTGCCCGTGGTGAGCGGCAGTTCGGCGGCCAGTCGCCGCCAGCCGTCGTCCGGGGCCGTCGGCGGCCCGCACTCCTCGCAGCCGTGGACGCCGATGACCGTGTCGGAGAACAGGGACCGGCTCAGCACGTTGTAGAAGGTCACCTGCCCCGCTAGCGCGCCCTCCCCGGTGCGGTACCGGGTGAGGAGATCCACGGCGAGGCCGGCCACGATCATGGCCTGGGCGTCGGTGAACCCGGCGATCCCGTGCCCGGGGTCGGCCTCCCGCGACTCCTGCAGGGCCCGGGAGACCTCGCGTCCCCTGTCGTGCTGGGCCCGCCGTCGTGTGTAGCAGGAGTGGCAAGGGCCCCGGCCCGGCACGACCAGTGGGCCGATCCGGATGAGAGGGAACTCCTGGACGACGGGGAGCCAGGTCGTGCGGCAGACGCTGTGCAGCCGGGAGACGTCCGCCAGGAGGCGGGGTTCATCCCGCCAGAGGGCGAGCACGCGGAGCTCGGTGTGGGGCCACTCGGCGGACCGGCTCCCCAGGGCGTCGGCGGTGGCGGAGGGCCAGTCGGTCAGGGAGGTCAGGTGGTCGGCGACCCTCCTGCCGAACGTCCCGGTCCACAGGACGTGTGCGGGTGCGGTGGTGAACGGCACGGCGGTTCTCTCCTAGGCGAAGGGCTGCGGGTCGGGGTTGAGTTCGTGCTCCGGGTGGCTGGTGAGCCCCATCGCGACCGGTGCCCGGTAGAGCCGGGGATGGGCCAGATACCGGTTGCGGTGCACGAAGGACAGCGGCATCAGCTGGGGCACGACGACCCGTACCGAGCGGAGTCCGGCCCGTCGGGCCTCGTCCGTCGTCAGCTCCACGGCGATCACCTCGGCGTCCACCGCGGCCAGCCGCTCCACCAGCCAGGAGAGACGCCGCGCGGGAGGGCCGTCCGGTGCCCGTGGCAGATCCGCGGGCACCCGGGTGGTGCGCGGCCGTCGCAGCAGGAACCCGAAGGCGTCCCGCCGCTCCGGGCGGCCCATGTGGAGGGCGCCGTGCAGCACGCTGGTGAAGTCGCGCGGGTCCTCGGGAACGGAGTGCGGGGCCTGAAGGGCGATGCGCGAGGAGGCCGCCTCCCGGTAGATCTTGCGGATGACCTCCGCGGGGTCGGTCCCGGTCGCGCACATCACGAGCTGGCCCAGCGTGTCGTTGTGGTCGCTGAGTACGACCGCGTAGACCGTGGCCACGCCCACGTCCGTGGTGGCGTCGTAGAAGCGGTACTCCACGAAGCCGTCCCTGGCCCGCCGACGCTGCTCCCGCAGGGACGGCTCGTCCGCGACGTCGATCTCCGGCAGTTCGAGGCGCTGAAGCCACACCAGTGCGATCGCGTCGCGTTCGATCGCTTCGCAGATCCCGTTCACCAGGGCCTGGTGCAGATCCGAGTGGATCGCGCAGCCGGTCGAGATGGGATTGGCGATCCGCTCCCCGATCGCCTCGTGTGCGGTGAACAGCCAGACGTAGGACGCGGGGATCCAGACCGGGCGGCTCCGGGTGAGCGACCAGCCGCGCACCCAGCGCTGCGGCAGCGACCCGTCAGGGCGGATCAGCCAGTTCGACTCGTCGGACAGCTCCGCGTCCGAGCAGCGCGGGAGCGTGTCGAGGTCGACGGCCTCGTCTCCGAGCTCGTCCGCGGTCGCCCAGCGCACCAGATGCGGCTGGTAGAAGGAGTTGGTGTAGCGCTCCAGCGCCTCGGCCACGCTGATCAGCCGGGCCCGTTCGGCGTCGGTGCCGCCTCCGGCGCCGTCCAGGCCCTGGGGCTGGGCGGGGCTGTCGGACCAGAGGGCGGTGGGGTCGCCGATGGACGAGACGAAGACCGAGTAGGGGGGCTCGCCCGGCAGGGTGGGGAGGAGCTGGGACCCCCGCACCGGCCGCCCGGCCGGCCCGACGACGGCCTCCAGCCGCCGGAGCCCGGCGAGGTCGTCCTCCGTCGCGCCGTCCCCCCGGTCCGCGGCGGCGGTCCGGTCACCACTCGCACGTGCATCCAGCACTGGCTGCCTCCTGTCCTCTGCGTGCACAGCGATCGGCTGAAGCCAACCGGTGGAACGGTGGAGAAGGCATCACGCGTCGGGGGTGAAACGCGTCCCCGGCCCGGACGGCGAGAGGGTGACGGCGCATCACCCCCGTGCCGGGCACCGCCCGTGGCGATCCGGGGCGCGTGGTTCCCGCCACGGCGGCGGGCGCACCGGCTCAGCCGCGAGGACCGATCAGACCGCACTCCGCGGCGACCCGGACCGCGTCGCGTCTGCGGCCGACCTGCAGCTTGCGGTAGATGGCCTGTACCTGCGTCTTGACGGTGTTGAGGGACACATGACGGCGAGCGGCGATCTCATCCAGCGTCAGACCCAGCGGCAGCAGTCTCAGGACGTCGAGTTCACTGCGCGTCAGCGAGTCGGCGGCCGCGGCCGACCGGTGGACCGGTCCGGCCGGCTCACCGGGGGATGACGGAGCGGGTGATGGGGCCGCGTCACCCGCGGGCACCCACGGGGGTACTTCCCCACCGGCGCGGCCCAGCCCCGGCGGGAGGATGATGCCGCCACCCGGCGCGGGCCCCGCCCCGTAGGCCTGCGCGGCCGCCGCGTACCTCCGGGCCGCGGAGACCGCGCCCAGGTCCTCGTACCAGCGGGCCGCCTTGCCCAGCAGCCGGCTCACTTCAAGCCAGCCGTACCGCTCGGTGAGCTCCCGCGAAAGCACACCGCGCATCAGCGGATTGGGCAGCCGGTAGGTCCACTCGTCGTCGCGCACCAGCAGGTCGTGCTCGGTGGACAGCCTGCGCAGCACCCGATTGAGGTCGGCGCGGCCCGTCAGGGCGCGCACCAGGGACGCGCTGAACTCGCCGAGCAGACTGGTGCGCAGCAACACGTCCTGGTCGTCCGCGGGCATCGGGTCGAGCAGCTCCGACAGCAGGAAGTCGGAGCAGTGGCGGATGGCCTGGGACCAGCCCTCCAGGCAGGAGCGGGGATCGTCTCCCCGGACCGGGTTGGCGGAGGCGTAGCGGACCGCCAGGGCCCAGCCTCCCGAGCAGCGGACCACGGCGGCGACCTGGTCGCCACCGGGCTCCGCTCCCTGCGCCCGGAACAACTCCGCCGTCTCCTCGTGGGTGAACGCGAGATCGGCACCTCTGACCTCGGTGAGCTCACCGCCCGCACGAAGCTTGTGGAGAGGCAGGTCCGGCTCCCTGCGGGTGGCGAGCACCACCCTCAGCCCGTCCGGTGCGTAGCGGGCGAACTGCAACAGGGCGCTGCGCGCCGGCCCGGGCCGCAGTTCGTGGAAGGCGTCGACGACCAGCACGAGCGGTTCCGGGAGCCGGCCGACCTCGCGGAGCAGGGCCGGCACCCCCACCCCGTCGCGGAAGCGGAGCGCCCCTTCCCCCTCGCCGCCCCGGGAGGCCGCGGCGCGGGCCAGGGCCGCGGCGAGGTGGGCGAGGAGCCGGGGGGCGTGGTTGTCGTCGGCGTCGAGCGTGAGCCAGGCCGGCTCGCCCAGGGGCAGCGATCTGGCCCAGGAGGCCAGCAGCGCGCTCTTGCCGGCCCCCGGCGGACCGACCACGAGGGTGAGTCGTCTCGTCACTCCCTTGTCGAGCGTCCGGAACAGTCTGGGGCGGTCCAGAAGGGGACCGAGCAAAGGCGGTATGAGTCGCGTGTGGAGCACGGAATGGGCGCCTTCTTCGGAGGGCCCGCTGCCGCTGTGCCCGACCATCCTTGCCTCTCCTGCGAATAGTGGCAGTGCTTGGCGGAACGTCCGTCGTCAGCTGCTTCCGGCCGCCCATAGGTGCATGACCGCCGATGACGCTGCTGCCGTACCGAGAATAGGCAAACCCGCCTGCCGAGGCGGCCTTTCCTGAACTTCTCTTTGTCAGTCGGAGGAACTTCGCTTAAGGAACCAGCCCACCAGTTCAGGTTTCATCTATTTCTCGCCCCGAGGGAACCGAGGAGCAAACACCATTCCCACCCGCCCACACTCCTGTAACCGATTTGGACCCGAACCGGATGCACTACAGAACGTGTTCGGCCGGAAGCGTGGTGTGCCAGACGGGACAACCGGCGGCCCGATTCACCCTGAATGGACGGGCATCGTTATGAGTTCCCTGTGAATCTATCAATTCCTCAGACGCTCGGGCGCACACCCAATACCATCCGGCTCGCCACCGGGGCGACGGGATCCCGGTCGGCGACCGCACCGTTCGGGCCTCCGGGCCACCTCCCCTCAAGGGGATCGCAGCAGCAAATTCCTTATGGTGAGCCGTATATGACGGTATGCCAGTTCAGGTCGTGCGGCACCGGGAGGCGGTCCGGAGTGAATCCGGCTTTCATGTACGTCGCGGAATCTCGCACCACGCGGTGCGGCGAAAGCCAGTTGCGGTGCGCATAAGTGATGGCGAGTACCCCGGGCGGATAAGGGAGCGGACACCCGCACACGCCACCGGGTCCCGGCGGGACCACGCGGAGACGCCGGCCGCCCCGAGCACCTCCGCATGGATCCGCGTGAGTCCTCGTGAATCCGCTTGAATCCGCGTGAATCCTCATGAAGGGGAGTGGACGCGCAGCCCCGGCCCAGTGGACCCGCGGTCGCGCAATCAGCCTCCGCCCGGATTCGAGAATCTATCCCTGCCCGATCGGCGGCGCATGTCGAACACCGCCTTCTTGAGGAGAAATTGAGCCTGCGCAAGCGGCTTACCGGGATGGGCCGTCGGCGCCTCCGTCGGGGCGGGCCCCGGGCGCGGAACCCGCGGAACCCGTGGAGCCGGGAGAGGGCGGCGCCGTCACCATCGGCTCCGAGGGCGAGCTACCGCCGAAGGCGTCCGGTGGCCGGAAGAGTGCCGCCGCGCCTGGGGCGGATCCGCGTCCGGTCGCCGCTCCGATGCCGTCGGGAACCGCCTTCCTGCCGCGGTCCCGTCCGGACGGGACCGCGGCAGGAAGGGAAGGGAAGGGGGCGGGAAGGGAAGGTTCGGGACCGTGGCGGGACGGGGCCGGACGGGGAGGGCGAACGGCCGCGCCCCCGAAGGAACGCGGCCGTCGGCTACGGCTGTGCCGTTACTTCTCCTGCTGCTTCCGCCAGCGGATGCCCGCCTCCAGGAAGCCGTCGATCTCGCCGTCGAGCACCGACTGCGGGTTGCCGACCTCGAACTCCGTCCGCAGGTCCTTGACCATCTGGTACGGGTGGAGGACGTACGACCGCATCTGGTTGCCCCAGGAGTTGCCGCCGTCGCCCTTGAGGGCGTCCATCTTGGCCTGCTCCTCCTGGCGGCGGCGCTCGAGGAGCTTCGCCTGGAGGACGTTCATCGCGCTCGCCTTGTTCTGGATCTGGGAGCGCTCGTTCTGGCAGGAGACCACGATGCCGGTCGGGATATGGGTGATGCGGACCGCGGAGTCCGTCGTGTTGACGCCCTGGCCGCCGGGACCGGAGGCGCGGTAGACGTCCACGCGCAGCTCGGACTCGTCGATCTCCACGTGGTCCGACTGCTCGACGACGGGCAGGACCTCGACGCCCGCGAAGGACGTCTGGCGGCGCCCCTGGTTGTCGAACGGGGAGATGCGGACCAGACGGTGCGTGCCCTGCTCCACCGACAGCGTGCCGTAGGCGTACGGCGCCTTCACGACGAAGGTGGTCGACTTGATACCGGCCTCCTCCGCGTACGAGGTCTCGTAGACCTCCGTGCCGTAGCCGTGGCGCTCGGCCCAGCGCAGGTACATGCGCTGGAGCTGCTCGGCGAAGTCGGCGGCGTCCACGCCGCCGGCCTCGGCCCGGATGTTGACCAGCGCCTCACGCTCGTCGTACTCGCCGGAGAGGAGCGTGCGGACCTCCATCTCGTCCAGTGCCTTGCGGACGGCCTCCAGCTCGGTCTCGGCCTCCGCGCGGGTGTCCGGGTCGTCCTCGGCCTCGGCGAGCTCGAAGAGCACCTCGAGGTCGTCGATCCGCCCGCGGAGCGCCTCCGCCTTGCGGACCTCGGCCTGCAGGTGCGAGAGCTTGCTGGTGATCTTCTGCGCCGCCTCGGGGTCGTCCCAGAGGGACGGCGCCGCCGCCTGCTCCTCGAGCACGGCGATGTCTGCCCTCATCCTGTCGAGGTCCAGGACGGCCTCGATCGACCCCATGGTCGAGGAGAGGGACTTCAGCTCTTCGGATACATCGACGACTGCCACGCGTCCAAGGGTAACGGCATCGCGCGACACGCCCGTCGCGCCTGTGGACGTCCGGCCGTCCGAGGGCGGTCCCCGACCACGGGGAGGGGCTTCCGGGGCGTGCCCGGCATGCTGGCCGGGAGGGCCTTCCTGCCAGTGTGGACGCGCAATCCACACCGAACCCGGAAGGCCCTCACCCGTTCAAGACCGCTCAGCCGAGATCTGCCTCACCGTCCACCACGTCCCCGGACGGAACACCGAGAGCTGGGCCGGGGCGTCCCGGGACAGAACAGCTAGTGTCCTGCGCCAGTAATCCGTCGGTAGATCTGCCGCGCCTCGGCGACCGGGGTTCCGGACGCCGATCAAGCGCGTTGGCCGTTCGAGCCTGCGCTGGAACTACCTAGGAACTTTGCGCAGGACACTAGGGCTGGGCCGGGGCGTCCCAGGACGGAACAGCTAGGGCTGGGCCGGGGCCGACTGCTTCGAGTCCTCGGGGGGCGCGGAGGCGTCGTCCCCGCTCGTCGCGAGCCAGCCGCCGACACCGGCCGCCGCGGCCAGCACCAGGCCGGCCACGCCCAGTGTGATCCGGCGTCTGCGGACGGCGCCCGCCTTGTGCCGGGCGGAGCCGGGGCGGCGCTGGCCGGGAGCCCGCGGGGCGCGGGCCGTGCCGCGGGCGCCCCCCGCCAGCTCGTCGGGTCCGGGGACGCGCATGGAGGTGTGGGTGTCCCGGTTGGAGTCGGTGGCCGAACCGCGGACCAGCGGAACGGCCCCGCGGCGCCGCGGTTCGGCCGGCTGCGCCGCGTACTCCGGATCCTCGTACGGTTCCGCGGGCTCGGCGTCCGGCTCGTCCACGTCGAGCGGGGGCATCCCCGCGAGCAGCGGCAGCAGGTCGTGCAGCCTCGCCGCCAGCTCGGAGGCGCGCAGCCGGGAGGCGGGCGCCTTGGCCAGGCACTGGACGATCAGCCGCCACAGCTCGTCCGGGATGCCGGGGAGCGGGACGACGGTCTCCGTGACGTGGCGGCGCAGCACGGCGCCCGGGTGCCCGCCGCCGAACGGGGTGAAGCCGGCGAGCAGCTCGTACAGCACGGTCGCGAGGGCGTAGATGTCCACGGCGGCGCGCGGCGGAAGGCCCTCGACGATCTCCGGCGCCAGGTAGTCCGGAGTGCCGATGATCTTGGTGGCCTTGGTGCGGCGCGGTGTGTCGATCAGCTTGGCGACGCCGAAGTCGGTGAGCAGGGCGGGGTGGGCTCCGCCGGGACCGAGCCGGCCCTCCATGTCCAGCAGGATGTTCTCCGGCTTGACGTCGCGGTGGACGACGCCGGCGGCATGGGCGGCGGCCAGTGCCTCGGCGACGTCCGCGACGATCGCGACGGCGGCCGCCGGGGCCAGCCGGCGCTCCCGGTCGAGCCTGGTCCGCAGGTCGGTGCCCCGGACCAGGTCCATGACGAGGGCCAGGTCGTTGCCGTCCACGACGAGGTCGCGCACGCCGACGACGCGGGGGTGGTCGAGTCCCAGGAGTGCCGTGCGCTCCCGGACGAAGCGCCCGACCAGCTCCTGGTCGGAGGCGAGGTCCTCGCGCAGGAGCTTGACGGCGACGGGGCCCTCGGGTCCCTCGCCGAGCCACACCGTGCCCGCACTGCCCCGGCCCAGGATCTGATGGGCCGTGTACCGGCTGCCGATATTCCGTGCCAAGACTGCTCCCTCAGCGGCTGGCGTTGCCCATCAAACTACGCGGGTGTCGGGGTGCCTCGTGCCCCGGATGGCGCCAACCGTCACTTCTGCGGGGCTTTTTCCCTCACAGAAGTCGACATAACGACAGAGCGGTCGCGTGCGGGGTCCTACTGGCCCGCGCCGGTTCCGGTTCCGGTTCCGGGGCCGGACGTGCTGCTACCGAGCTCCGAGATCCAGTCCGACACGCCCGACACGGCGTCACCGATGGCCTCCCAGTAGCTCTTGCCCTGGGCGATCCAGTCCTGGAGCGGCGTCAGCTCCCAGATCAGCCAGCCCGCCACGAAGAACAGGACCAGCGTGAACAGGCAGCCCTTGAGGCAGCCGAGACCGGGGATGCGCATCGGACTGGCGCTCCGCTGCCGGGGCGGGCGCGGCTCGCGCGGCGGACGCTGGGCCGGCGGCTGCTGCGGCGGCGCGCTCCTGCGCTGGGGCTGCGGCGCGTACTGCTGTTGCGGCGGGGCGTACGGCTGCGGCTGCCGCCGGCCCTGCTGCTGGTAGGGCTGAGGCTGCTGCTGCCGGTAGGGCTGTTGCTGCTGCGGTGCCGGGCGGCGCTGCGGGCGGCGGCGCAGGGGGTCCTGGCTCGGGTCGAGGTACTGGACCTGGGTCTGCTCGTTGCGGTCCCGGGCGGCCTGCAGCTGGGACTGCCAGGGGTGCGGTCCGTCGGACTGCGGCGGGCCGTCGGGGCGCGAGGGCACGGGGGGCATCATCGCGGTCGGGTCCCCCGCCGCGCCGCGCGGCAGCACGCTGGTCGGGTCCGCGGCACCGGCCGGGCCCGACTGCGGCAGCACGCTGGTCGCGGCGTTCGGGTCGTGCGATCCGTCGCCGCCCGGGCGGTAGGAGGCGGCGTTGTTCGGCAGCACCTGGGTGGGGTCGGCCGCGCCCGGCATCCCGGGGACGGTGGCCGGCGACGGATCGGGCGCGAGCAGGGCGCCGACGCCCTCCGCCGCCTCGATCTGCGCGGGAGTGGAGTGCACTCCGATACCGGCGGCGACGACCCGGAGCCCCCGGGCCAGGCTCTCGGCGCTCGGCCGCTCGCCCGGCTCCTTGCGCAGACAGCGCTCGATGACCGTCCACAGCGGGCCGGGGACGGTGGAGGGGCGCCGGGGCTCCTCGCTGAGGTGGCGGTGGAGCACCTCGAGTGCGGTGCCCCCGGCGAACGGCGGACGGCCGGTGACCAGCTCGTACAGCATGATCCCGGCGCCGTAGACGTCCACGGCGGACGTCTGCGGGCGGCCCTCGGCCGACTCGGGCGCGACGTACGCGGGAGTGCCGACGAACTCGTGCGTACGGGTAAGGCCAGGGGAGTCGGCGAGGCGCGCGATCCCGAAGTCGGTGAGCATCGGGTGCATCTCGCCGCCCTGCTCCGCGAGCAGCACGTTGGCCGGCTTGAGGTCGCGGTGGACCACGCCGTCGTCGTGGCTGGAGGCGAGCGCGTCCGCGATCTGGGCGGTGAGCAGGGCGGCCGCGACCGGGCTGAGCGGCCCGTTGTCGCGGATGTAGCGGTACAGGTCCGGACCGTCGACGAGATCCATGACCAGGGCCAGGACGTCGCCCTCCACGACCAGGTCGCGGGTGCGCACGATGTTCGGGTGCGTCAGCCGGAGCAGGACGGACCGCTCGCGCAGGAAGCGCATCACGACGTCCGCGTCGTTCGCGAGCTCCTCCTTGAGGACCTTGATCGCGACGGTCTCGCCGGGCTGGCCGGGCACGGCCGCCTCGGCGCCCGCGGTCTCACGCTGGCGGGCTCGCCAGACGGTGCCCGTGGCGCCGCGGCCGAGCGGCTCCTCGAGCAGGTATTTGCTCCCTACCGGCCGCACGTCATGCGCTCCCTGCTGGTCGTCGGTGGAACGTCGTTCCTCGTGGTTCCGCTTCCCCGGTCCATGGTCGGCTCCGTCCGGGTGTCCGACCCACTGTAGTGCCGCCGATCGGGTCACCGGAGTGATCAGCGGATTGGCGGTTAAGACGTCCGGAACGCCCCGATGGTTGCCGAACGGCCGTGCGCCGGACGGCAGAGACGATCCCAACCAGGCACTTTTGGGCCCAGAGCCGACCAATCAAGATCACTTACGGGTGGGCCCCGGGCGCGTTGTCCGCGACGGATGCGAGGATGCCTCCAGCACGGAGCCGTGGGGTCGGGAGAGCCCCCGTCCGTGCCGACCTGCCGGGTGGGGGGAATCACAGGGCGGCTCCCCTGCCGGGCACCCCGCGCAGAAGGGACCGCCGACGGCGATGCAGATCCGGCTGACCGTCCTCGCGCCGCGCAGCGGCCAGTCCTCGCAGGGCGCCGCGCGCGCGTGCGACGTGCTCGTCACGGCCCCGGCGGGCACGGCGCTGGCGGCGGTCGCCTCGGCGCTGGCCGCGGCCGTGTCGGGGCCGGAGGCGCCGTCGTCCGGGACGGTCGTGCTCTACGCGGGCCGGGAGCGGCTGGACGCCCAGCGGTGCGCGCTCGGCGAGCCGCCGCTCGTCGACGGGGCGGTGCTGTCCCTCCAGGCGCCCGCCGAGGACGAGGCGGCCGACCACGAGGGCGCGGCGGCGCGGACGCAGCTCCATGTGATCGCGGGGCCGGACGCGGGCGGGGTCCATCTGCTGCACGAGGGCCGCATCCGGATCGGGCGCGCCGCGGAGGCGGACGTACCGCTGGACGACCCGGACGTCTCGCGGTTGCACTGCGAGGTCACGGTCGCGGAGGACGGCGGCGTCACGGTCGCGGACCTCGGCTCCACCAACGGCACGACGCTGGACGGCACTGCGGTCGGACGGCGGCCGGTCCGGCTGGGCCCCGGGGCGCTGCTGCGCATCGGCGAGTCCACTCTCCGGCTGGCGGCCGCGCAGGCTTCCCCGGACTCCGGTTCCGGCCCGTCGGTTCCTGGTTCCGGCCCGTCGGCCTCGGGCACCGGCCCGTCGGCTTCGGGCTCCCCGGCCCACGAAGTCCGTCCGGTCACCGCACCGGACGGCGAGGGCCACCTGCGGGTGCGGCGTCCCGTGCCGGGTCCCGCCCCGGACGCCGACCGCGCGGACCGGGTCCCGTCCTGGGCCCGTGCCCGCGAGGCGGGAGAGCAGCCGTCGGCGGCTCCCGGCACGGCATCGGCATCGGCCACGCTCCGGCGCGACGACGTCCCGTCCCAGGGGCGGGCGGACGGACGGGGGCCGGCGTCCACCGCCGGGGTCCGGGGCGATCACCGCGACGCCGGAGGGCGACCGGGCATACCGGACCCGCACGGTAACGCGCCGGGCGGACGCCGTCCCGCGGGCGCCTCGCCGTCCGCGTACGCGGACCGCGTCAACCGTCCGGACGAACCGGACAGCGGCGACGCACGGCAGGGCCGGACCGGAGCGCCGGGCGGGCACACGCCGGACGCCGCCGCGGCCCCGGGCACCGCCGACGCCGGCGTCCCCGGCACCGGGCGCGCCGGCGATTCTCCGTACGGCGGACGTCCGGCCACGGACGGCGGGGCCGGCGCCGGGAGCGGCCGCTTCGGCGCCGGCGGCCTGGACCCGTACGGCGGGGAGGACGCCTCCGAACGGGCCCCGTACGGCGCTGACCCGACGCGGCACGACGGACACCCCACAGGCGCCCGGGGCACCGCCCCGGCAGGCCCCGCGTACGGCACGGCACCCCGCACGGACCCGACGCACGATCGCCGGAACGCGGACGTCCCCGGTGGCCCGGACCCGTACGGCCGGGACGACGCGTACGGCCGGGACCTGCACGGCGTCCGGACGGGCGGCGGCTCCCCCGAGCCGGCGCCCGCCGCCGACGGAGCCACCACGCACGGCACGGGAGTGGTGGACGGCCTCGGGCCCGCCGGGAGCCGTCCGGAGGGCCCGGACTCCGAGCGCGGCGGGCGGCGCAGACGCGGGATAGGTGCCTGGGCGCGGCGGCTCGCCGGGGCCCGGGACGAGCCCGGCGCCCGGGAGGCGGGCGGCGGCGGGAGCCTGTCCCCCGCCGCGGAGGCCACCGCCGAGATATGGCCCGATCCCGCCGCCGTGCTGCTGACCGCCCTCGGCCCGGGACCGCGCCTGTGGGAGCGCGACGCGGGCCATCCCGAGACCCTCGTCGTCCGCCTCGGGACCGCCGACCGCTCGGACACCCCCGCCGTGCCCGTCACCGTCGGCCTGCGCGAGGCGGGGTCCCTGGGGCTCGCCGGGCCGCGGGCCCGGCTCATGGGGCTCGTCCGTTCCGTCATCGCCCAGGCCGCCGCGCTCCACTCGCCCGCCGAGCTGGAGATCGTGCTGATCAGCACCGACCGCGCCAGGCCGCTGGAGGAGCGCAGAGAGGCGTGGAGCTGGCTCGGTTGGCTGCCGCATCTGCGGCCGGGCCACGGCCAGGACTGCCGGCTGCTCCTCGCCTACGACCGCGACCAGGCCACCGCCAGGGCCGCGGAGCTGACCCGGCGGCTGGACGACGGGCCGCTCGGTCCCGGCTGGCCGAGCGCGGACCGCCGGGCGGTCGAGCAGGCGGCGGCCCGCCACACGGGACCGCGCACCCTCGTCGTACTCGACGGCGACCCTGGTTCCGCCGCACTGCGTGAGACCACGGCACGCCTCGCCGGGGGCGGCGCGGCCGCCGGCATCCATCTCGTCTGCCTCGCCGAGACCCCGCCCGCCTCCCCGCTCTCCCCGGTGGCGGCGACGTACGAGGAGGCCTGCGCCGCCTCTCCGGCCTTCCGGGAGTGCGGCGCCGCCGGACTGCTCAGCGGCGACGTGGCGACGGCGCTGCGGCTGCTGCGTACGGCCGGGGGGCAACCGGCGGGCCACGGCACGGTCGGGGTGGTGGACGCGGTCTCGGCGGCGTGGGCCGAGCGGTTCGGCCGTGCCCTGGCCCCGCTGCTGGCCGACGGGGAGGCCCCGGCGCACGGCCGGGCGGTGGCGGCCCCGCTGCCGAGGTCGGCGCGGCTGCTGGACGAGCTGGGTCTCGCCCGGGCCACCCCGGCGTCGCTGATGGCCCGCTGGGCGTCGGCCACTCCCGGTACCGCCGTGCTGGGCGCCGGCCCCGGGGGACCGGTCGCCGTCGACCTCACCTCGGAGGCCCCGCACCTGATCATCGAGGGGCCGGCGGGCAGCGGCCGTACGGAACTGCTCCGCGCGATCGCCGCCTCGCTGGCGGCCGGCGGCCGTCCGGACCGGCTCGGGCTGCTGCTCGTGGACGGCGCGGGAGGCGAGCGCGGTGAGGGCATGGCGGCTCTGACCGACCTCCCCCACGTCACCGAGCACCTGGTCGCCTCCGACCCCCTGCGGATGCGTGCCTTCGCCCAGGCGCTCGGCGCGGAGCTCAAGCGGCGTGCGGAGCTGCTGGGCCGGGAGGCGTTCGAGGAGTGGCACACGCGCCGCGAAGTCTCCGAGCCGCTGGTCGGCCAGCGCCCGCCCAGCGTCGCGGAGTCCCGCCCGGAGAGCCGGTCCGGGCCCCGTGCCGACGCGCGCGGCGATCTGGACCCGCCACCCAGCGGCACGCTCAGGCTCCGCCCGGCCGGCGGCCGGGCGAGGACCGACGCCACGGGCACGGGGGCACCCCGGCCGCTGCCCCGCCTCGTCGTCCTCGTCGACGACTACGACGCCCTCGTCGCCCCCGCGCTCGGTAGTCCGGGCCGCCCCGCGGCGGGCTCCGTCGTCAGGGCGCTGGAGGCGGTGGCCCGCGACGGGCAGCGCCTCGGCGTCCATCTGGTCGCGACGTCCGCCCGCCCCGACCGCACGGCGGACACGGAGCTCGCCCGCAGCACCCGGCTGAGGGTGGTGCTGGACACGCCGCCCTCGGCGCCTGGCCCGGAGTACCCCGCACCCGGGCGCGGCACGCTCGGACACCCGGACGGACGGGTGACGCCGTTCCAGAGCGGTCGTGTGACGGGCCGTATCCCCCGGACGGCGACCCTGCGGCCCACGGTCGTGGAGCTGGCCTGGGAGCGGATGGGCGACCCGCCGGCTCGCCGGCCCGTGCGCGAGCTGGGCAACGGCCCCACGGACCTGGCCCTGCTCGCCAGCGCCCTGGACCGTGCGGCCCGCTCCGTCGACGCCGCGCCGGTCCCGCCGCTGACATCCGCCCGCCCCTGACACCGGAGCCGAGGCGGCGGGGAGCGGGACGTCGCAGGGACGCTGACAGCACGTCACGAGCCCATCACGATCACCCAGTTGACGGCGGATGCGGTATTGCCTCGTCCCTCCCCCGGGCGTAGACCTGACCGCACGGACGGAACGGGCGTGGCCTGCGTCACAGCTGCGCCCCTTCGCAGGCGCGGGAGAGACGGGGCAGTGATGCGCACAACTCGCACAGCTCGTACGGCTCGGACGACTCGCAGCTCCGCCGTGGTGGCCCTGGCCGCACTGGGCGCACTCACCCTGGCCGGCTGCGGCGGCGAGGACGGCGACGGGGGCGCGGACGCGACCCCGGGCTCCGAGTCCTCGGCGACCGTCGAGCTGCCGAGGCTGGACGGCCAGAAGGTCGAGGTGGCGGCGGTCTGGACGGGGCCGGAGCAGGAGAACTTCACGAAGGTCCTCGACGAGTTCGAGAAGCGCACCGGGGCGACGGTCACCTTCGTACCCGCGCAGGACCCGATCGTGAACTTCCTCGGTACGAAGATCGCCGGTGGCAGCCCGCCGGACGTCGCGATGCTGCCCCAGGTCGGCGCCGTCAAGCAGGCCGTGGACCAGAAGTGGGCCAAGCCCCTGGGACCGGAGGCCAAGGCGCAGCTCGCCGAGAACTACGCCAAGGGCTGGCAGGACCTCGGTTCCGTGGACGGCACTCCGTACGGCGTGTACTTCAAGGCCGCCAACAAGTCGCTGGTCTGGTACAACAACGCGGTCTTCGAGAACGCCGGCGCCTCCGTGCCGAAGAGCTGGAAGGAATTCCTGACGACGGCCGAGACGATCTCCGCGTCCGGCGTCACCCCGGTCTCGGTGGGCGGTGCGGACGGCTGGACGCTCACCGACTGGTTCGAGAACGTGTACCTCTCCCAGGCCGGACCGGAGAAGTACGACCAGCTGGCCAGGCACGAGATCAAGTGGACCGACCCGTCCGTCGCACAGGCCCTGACGACCCTCGGTGAGTTGTTCGGCAAGCCGGGGCTGATCGCGGGCGGGGCGAGCGGCGCGCTGCAGACCGAGTTCCCCAAGTCGGTCACCCAGACCTTCACCGGCGGCGACCAGCCCAAGGGCGCGATGGTCTTCGAGGGCGACTTCGTGACCGTCAACATCGCGCAGACCGAGGCGGAGATCGGTACGGACGCCAAGGTGTTCCCGTTCCCGGCGGTCGGCGACCGGGCCCCGGTGGTGACCGGCGGTGACGCGGCGGTGGCGCTGAAGGACACCAAGGGCGCCCAGGCCCTGCTGACGTTCCTGGCATCCCCCGACGCGGCGCGGATCTGGGCCGGGGCCGGCGGCTTCATCTCGCCGAACAAGTCCCTGGACGTCGCCGCGTACCCGAACGACGTGCAGCGGGAGATCGCCAAGGCGCTCATCGCCGCCGGGGACGACTTCCGTTTCGACATGTCGGACCAGATGCCGCAGTCGTTCGGCGGAACACCCGGCAAGGGCGAGTGGAAGGCCCTCCAGGACTTCCTGAAGAACCCGAAGGACGTCGCCGGCACGCAGGCGCGGCTGGAGGCCGACGCCGCCAAGGCGTACGGGAACTGACGCCGCGATGGCGTCCCCCGAGACGTCCGCCGGCAAGGCGGAGGGCTCCGCCGCGCCCTCCGCCGCCGGGGGCGGCGTGCGCAGGAGCGTGACCGGCACCAGGGGTCTCGTCGCGGCCGGCTTCCTGCTGCCCGCGCTGGTGCTGCTCGGCGCGCTCGTGGTCTACCCGATCGGGTACTCGGCGTACCGGTCCTTCTTCGACCGGTCCGGCGACGGCTTCGCCGGTCTCGGCAACTACGTCGAGATCTTCACCGACGACACCATCCTCACCGCCGTCGAGAACAACGCGATCTGGGTGGTCGTGGCGCCGACCGTGGCGACGGCCCTCGGTCTGATGTTCGCGGTGCTGACCGAGCGGGTCCGCTGGGGCACGGCGTTCAAGCTCGTCGTCTTCATGCCGATGGCGATCTCGATGCTCGCCGCGGGCATCATCTTCCGGCTGGTGTACGAGCAGGACCCGGAGCGCGGTGTCGCCAACGCGGTGTGGGTGGGCGTGCACGACACCTTCGCCGAGTCGGCGAGCTTCCCCAAGGCCCGCCCGAGACCCGACCACGCGCTGAAGCCCGCCGGGGGCGGGGCGTTCGTCACCGAGCAGCCGGTCCGCGCGGGCACTCCGGTGCGGTTGCCGCTGGTCGGCGTCCCGGCCGACCGGATGCCGTCCGACGCCCGGCCCGCGAGGACGGCACCCGCCGCGGCCGACGGCCGGATCACCGGAACCGCCTGGCTCGACTTCACCCGGGGCGGCGGCGGCACGGTGAACGCCGTCGACGCCGGGGAACCGGGCCTGAAGGGCATCGCGATCGAGGCGGTCAAGGACGGCCGGGTCGTCGCCACCGCGTCCGCGGCGGCCGACGGTACGTTCTCGCTGCCGGAGAAGGCGGACGGCGCGGTCCTCCGGCTGCCCGGGAGCAACTTCCGGGAGCCGTACAACGGCGTGGACTGGCTGGGCCCCTCCCTCGTCACCCCGGCCATCATCGGCAGCTACCTCTGGATGTGGGCGGGCTTCGCCATGGTGCTGATCGCCGCGGGGCTGGCCGCGGTACCCCGTGAACTCCTGGAGGCGGCACGGGTGGACGGCGCCAACGAGTGGCAGGTCTTCCGGCGGGTGACCGTCCCGCTGCTCGCACCGGTCCTGGCCGTCGTCATGGTCACCCTGATGATCAACGTGCTGAAGATCTTCGACCTGGTGTTCATCATCGCGCCCGGCTCGGCGCAGGACGACGCCAACGTACTGGCGCTCCAGCTGTACCGCTCGTCGTTCGGCACGGACGCGCACCTGGGCGTCGGCAGCGCCATCGCCGTACTGCTCCTGCTGCTGGTGATCCCGGTGATGGCCTTCAACATCCGCCGGATCCGAAGGGAGACGCGCCGATGAGCACCGACAGGCCGACGCGCACCGACAGCGCGGGCACCTCCGTCAGCGCCGGTCCCGCCGCGTCCTCCGGCCCCGGCGCCGGTACCGGCCCCGTCCGGTCCAGGCCGTCGCTCGCCTCGCGCATCGCCGCCCGCACAGGCGGCGGGGTGCTGCGGGTCGTCCTCGTCCTGGTGGGTCTGCTCTGGCTGCTGCCGACCGTGGGACTGCTGCTCTCCTCGCTGCGTTCGCCCGCCGACATCAGCGCGAGCGGCTGGTGGGAGGTGTTCACGGCGCCGGCGCAGCTGACCACCGAGAACTACGCGCGGTTGCTGCGGAACGAGACCATCACCGACTCACTGCTCTCCACGATCGCGATCACCGTGCCCGCGACGGTGCTGGTGGTGGTGATCGGGTCGCTCGCCGGATACGCGTTCGCCTGGATGGACTTCCCGGGACGCGACTGGTGGTTCCTCGCCGTGGTCGGGCTGCTCGTCGTCCCCGTGCAGGTGGCGCTCGTGCCCGTGTCGAAGCTGTTCGGCACGATCGGCATCTTCGAGACGACGACGGGTGTGGTGCTCTTCCACGTCGCCTTCGGACTCCCTTTCGCGATCTTCCTGCTGAGGAACTTCTTCGCGGAGATCCCCAGGGAGCTGCTGGAGGCGGCGCGGCTGGACGGCGCCGGCGAGATCCGGCTGTTCACCCGGGTCGTCCTGCCGCTCGGCGGGCCGGCGATCGCGTCGCTGGGCATCTTCCAGTTCCTCTGGGTGTGGAACGACATGCTGGTCGCGCTGATCTTCGCCGACTCCGAGTCGCCGCCGATCACGGTGGCGCTCCAGCAGCAGGTACGGCAGTTCGGCAACAACATCGACGTCCTGGCGCCGGGGGCGTTCGTGTCGATGCTCATCCCGCTCGCGGTGTTCTTCGCCTTCCAGCGCCAGTTCGTCTCCGGGGTGATGGCGGGCGCGGTGAAGTGACGGCACCGCACCCCGGGGTGGTACAGAACGGCGCACAACGGGATCCACCCCACGGGCCCGCACGCACGGTCGCCGTATCGACCGGGTGTGCGGGCCCGGGTGCGCGAGCCGCCCGCCCCACATCCGTGCCCCACCCGCTCCACATCTGCCGGCCAACGCCCCGACACCTTCGGGCACTAGGACCGGGGTGGCAGCCTTCGTCGTTCCGAGAGAGAAGACATTCATGTCCCAGACGAGCGCACAGGTGCAGTTCCCCGACCGGTCCACGACGCCCGGCGGGGACGAACTGCCCCGGCCCGCCCGGCTCGACGATGTGAAGGGGTGGTTCCGGCCGGTCGACCAGCTGCTGTTCGACTGGTTCCTGGGCCATCAGCGGGACCACGGGCACGCGGGCGATCTGCTGGAGCTCGGGGCCTACCTGGGCAAGAGCGCGATCTTCATGGGTTCGTACCTGCGGCCCGGCGAGGAGTTCACGGTCTGCGACCTCTGGGACTCTCCGGCGCCGGACGCGTCCAACAGCGCCGAGATGGACCGCTCGTACGCCACGCTCACCCGTCGCGCCTTCGAGGCCAACTACCTGTCCTTCCACGACGAGCTGCCGCACCTCGTCCAGGCACCGACCTCGGTGATCACCTCCCGGGTCCGCGCGGCCGGCTGCCGCTTCGTCCACATCGACGCCTCACACCTGTACGAGCACGTCCACGGCGACATCCGGGCCGCCGAACGGCTCCTCACCCCCGAGGGCGTCGTCGTCTTCGACGACTTCCGGGCCGAGCACTGTCCCGGGGTCGCCGCCGCCGTCTGGGGTGCGGTGGCGACCGCCGGGCTCACACCGCTGTGCATCACCGGGACCAAGCTGTACGGCACCTGGGGAGACCCCGCGCGGGTACGCGCGGAACTGCTCGGCTGGCTGCGGACCCGTACGGACCTGTGGCACGGGGTCGAGGAGGTCGCCGGCGCTCCGCTGATCCGCATCGACGGCCGCAGGGCCGAGGCCCCGGAGCACCCGCGCTCGCGCCACAGGGCGGAGCCGGTCACCGACGGCGCGGGGGCGGACCGCTCGGCGCCCGCCCCGGCCGCGGGCCCGGCACCCGCTCCGCCGCACCGCCGGACCGGGACGCCGCGCGTCCGCAGGCTGGTCCGCGACCTGCTTCCGCCACTGCTGACCCGCGCGCTGGTGCGGACCTTCCGCCGGAGCACGTAGCCAGCCCCGGCCGCGGGCCCGGCACCCGCTCCGCCGCACCGCCGGACCGGGACGCCGCGCGTCCGCAGGCTGGTCCGCGACCTGCTTCCGCCACTGCTGACCCGCGCGCTGGTGCGGACCTTCCGCCGGAGCACGTAGCCAGCCCGGGACGTGGGCCGGGGCGCGTAGCGGCCGGTGCCGGACGGCTCGGCCGAGCGGCCGCGCCGCCTCCCGGACGTCCGGACCGCTTCCGGCGTCGGAACGTCGGAACGGGAGCGGTATCGGGAGCCGGCGCGGCGGAGCGACGGCGCCCGGAGGCGTCAGGAGTATCGCGCAGGCCCGGGAGACCGGCCGACGAGGCGGAACGGCGACTCCTGGGAGCGCCCGGCGCGGCGCGGTCCGACCGGGACCACGGTGACCACGAGTCCGTCGGCGCCGTCGGGGCACACGTCCAGCCGGTACGGACGCAACCCCCGCAGACCATGGGCCTGCCGGGCCGCGGTTCCGGGCGCCACGGCGGCCATGTGCCCGGTTCCCGGCAGCACCGTGCTCAGCCCGATCCGGGTAAGGCCCGGCGGGAAAGCCTCGGCGGGGATCCGCACCTCGATCTCCGTACCGGCTCCGTCGGAGGCCGCCCGCAACAGGATGCGGCCGGCCTCCGGGCTGCCGGTGAGCCGGACCGGGCGCACGCCGAGGGCCCCGAGGTGCGGCAGCGGAGTACGGGCGGTGACGACGAGGGTGTGACGGGCGGTGCCGGTGCGCCGCCAGTCCGCGGAGACGAGGTCGGTGCGCAGGGGTGGTACGCCGTGCGCCGCTTCGTAGCGGAGCACCGAGAGCAGCCCGGCCTCGTCACCGGCGCGCACGTACGAGAGCCGGAGCCGGAGTCCCGGCCGCAGCCCGGCCAGCACCGCGTCCCCGAGATGGTCGGCGACCAGCCGGCGGACCCCGGCGAACACCCGGCGGCGCACCGGTTCCGGCGCCTTGAGGAGGGCGGGACCGGTCAGCACCTCGCCCTCGTGGGCGAAGTGCCGCAGGTGGAAGCCGTCGCCGAGGGGGCCTGGCCCGGTGAAGCGCGCGGTGACGGCCATCGCCGCGGCCGTCCCGCGCAGCAGGTCCTCCAGGCCGCCCGGTTCCCCGGCGGCGGCGGTCAGGGCCACCTGGGAGTTGCTCCCCTCAGGACCGGGGCGGCGGCCGGGGCGCGGGCCGGGGACACCGGCGAAGCGGAAGTCGTAGTCGGCCAGCACGGCGACGCCGCGCGACCGGAAGAGCGCTTCGAGGGTGAACGCCTGCTCGGCGAGACCGGCCGGCACGTCCTCGGCGAACCGCAGCCCGTGGCGCAGCAGCGGCTCCCGGCGGAACAACTTGGCAGTGGACAGCTCCCACGGCAGCCCGGGCTCGTCGAGGGGGACGCGGTGCCGGGTACGGGCGAATACTCCCGAGCCCGAGCCCGAGCCCGCGACCCTGGCGCAGACGACGTCGGCTCCGTGGTCGTCCGCCGCGTCGACCAGCCTGGAGAGGGCTTCCCGGCCGAGGAGTTCGCCCGCGTCGAGGAAGAACAGATATCGGCCGCGGGCGCGTGCCAGGGCCTGGTTGAGCGTGCCGGTGCGCTCGACGCTGAGGGGTTCCGCCCGCGACCGGGTGGCGTCGGAGGGTGCCCGGAGCCGACCGCTCGACGGCGTCGGCCCTCCGCCGTACGGCGACGCCGACGGCCGTGACGAGGACGGCCGTGACGAGGACGGAGCCGGGGGTGCGTCCTGCGGCGGCTCCGCCGCCGGCAACCAGTGCACACCGTCCGCCGGCGAACCGGGCTCGACGTCCCCCGGCAACCGGCGCACGCAGGTCGGCGACGGCCGTGGCCCACCTTCCGTGGGGCGCGGCGCCCCGTCCGCGACCAGTACCTCGATCCGGGTCGCATCGATGGTCTGGCCCGCGAGGGATTCCAGACACCGGCCGATACCCCGACGGTCTGCCTCGCGGACCGCGACGACGACGGTGACGTCGGGTGCATCCGTACCGTCCGGGTCTTCGGGAACGGCCGGGATGCCGGCGTTGCTCGATGAGCTCATGGCGCGTCCTCCACACCCGCGGGCACTCCGCGCCCGCCGCCACAGCAACGACCCTCTCCCGGCGGGGGCTACGCGCCGGGGGGCCGATCACCCACCCGGTGGAGCGCGTGCTCCGGCGCGCGGCGGGGTGATGAACGCGAGCTCCCCGCAGGCGCTGAGCCGGGCGCGCCGTCGCGCGCCGAGGCCGCACCCGCGCACCACCGCTCCGTGGCAGCCGCCACACACACCAGGCCCAACCCACGCGGGAACGAACCCGCCAAGCGGCCGAGCGCGCCCTCAAACGTGCGCACCACCCCACAAGCACGCCGAACAAGCCGAGGCAACACCCGCGCACCACCGCTCCATGGCAGCCACCACACACACCAGGCCCAACCCACGCGGGAACGAACCCGCCAAGCGGCCGAGCGCGCCCCCAAACGTGCGCACCACGCCACAGCCGCGCCGAACAGGCCGAGGCGGACGCGTACTCGACACTCCGGACCCGGCCGGCTCCCGACGCGCCGAACCCGCCCCCGCAGGTCAGCCGCGGGTGAGCGCCGCGACCACCGATGCGGCCAGGTCGTCCAGGTACCCCTTGGGCAGATCGCCGCGCACGACCACGAGCCGCCAGTACAACGGGCCGAGGATCAGGTCCAGTGCGCGGTCGGCGTCGGCCGTCTCCGGGAGCTCACCCCTGGCCACCGCGTCCCGGACGACGACCGCGGCGACGCCCTGCTGGCTGTCGAACAGGGCGGCCCTGATGGTGTCGGCGATCTCCGGGTTGCGGGCGGCCTCGACCAGCAGGTCCGGGATGACCCGGGAGGCGACAGGATGGCGCAGCGCGTGCGAGGCCACCTCGAGGAGCGCGCGGACGTCCCCGTAGAGCGAGCCGGTCGCCGGGGCGGGGAGGCCCTGCGCGGCGAAGGCCGAGACCAGGTCGAGGACGAGGGAGAGCTTGGACTTCCAGCGCCGGTAGACGGCGGTCTTGCCGACGCCCGCCCGGCGGGCGATGCCCTCGATCGACATCCGGGCGAAGCCGACCGTGGCGAGTTCCTCGAAGACGGCGGCGCGGATCGCCTCGGTCACGTCCTCCCGGAGCACTGCGGCTCCCGCGGGCGCGCGTCGGGTGCGGGGGTCCGTGGTCATGCCCGGGAGCATACCCGCGACGACGGGACGGTTGCGTTGCGACGTCGATCCTCCTAGTCTCCACGTAGCGACGATACGGATCCGTCCCAACGTTGGCGTTTCGGCCGTGCCCTCCCTCCGACCCCGGCGAAAGCGAGCGAGTGACCAGCGTGAGCAGCCAGACGACCACCCCGCCGCAGGCGCCACCGGCGGAATCCCCCAGCCTCGGCGAACTCGCCGCCCGGCACGGGCTGACCGCGAGCGGCGCGCGACCGCCGCTCGGCACGTACATCGCCCGGCTGTGGACCCGGCGGCACTTCATCACCGCCTTCGCCACCGCGCGGCTCACCGCCCAGTACAGCCAGGCGAAGCTCGGTCAGGTCTGGCAGCTGATGACCCCGCTGCTCAACGCGACCGTCTACTACTTCGTCTTCGGCGTCCTCATGGACACCGGGAAGCACGTCCCGGACTTCGTGCCGTTCCTGGTGACGGGCGTGTTCATCTGGACCTTCACCGCCAACTCCATCACCGTGGGCACCCGCGCCATCTCGGGCAACATCGGCCTCGTGAGGGCCCTGCACTTTCCCCGCGCCGCACTCCCCATCGGGCTCGCCCTGCAGCAGCTTCAGCAGCTGCTGTTCTCCATGGGCGCCCTGGCGGTGATCCTGATGTGCTTCGGCGAGTTCCCGACGTCGTCCTGGCTGCTGGCCGTGCCCGCCCTCGCGCTCCAGGCCGTCTTCAGCACCGGTGTCGCGATGGTCGTCGCCCGCCTCGCGGCCCGCACCCCGGACATCGCCCAGTTGATGCCGTTCCTGCTGCGCACCTGGATGTACGTGTCCGGCGTGATGTGGAGCATCCCCGCAGTTCTCAAGCACATGGAGTTGCCCGAGGCGGTGGTCCTGGCCCTGCGGTGCAACCCCGTGGCCGTCTACATCGACCTCGTGCGCTTCGCGCTCATCGACAGCTACACCAAGGCCCAGTTGCCGCCGCACGTCTGGGCACTCGCCCTCGGCTGGGCCGTGCTCCTCGGAGTGGGCGGCTTCGTGTACTTCTGGAAAGCGGAGGAGCAGTACGGCCGTGGCTGACGCAGCGATCGACCGGCCGGCGGGACCGGCGGACACCGCTCCGGCCGGGGGCACCGGGACCGGCAGCACCCCGACCGTCGTCGTGGACGACGTCCACATCACGTACCAGGTCAACGGCGCGAAGACCGGCCGCGGGGCCGCCACCGCCGCGCTGAGCCGCATCCTCTCCCGCCGCCCCCGCCGGGACGGCGGCCGCGAGGTCCACGCCGTCAAGGGCGTCAGCTTCGTCGCCCGCGAGGGCGAGGCGATCGGGCTGATCGGCTCCAACGGCTCGGGCAAGTCCACCCTGCTGAAGGCGATCGCCGGTCTGCTGCCCACGGCCCGGGGCCGGATCTACACCCATGGCCAGCCGTCGCTGCTCGGGGTCAACGCGGCCCTGATGGGCGATCTGACCGGTGAGCGCAACGTCGTCCTCGGCGGCCTCGCGATGGGCATGACGCGCGACGAGGTCCACGCCCGCTACGACGAGATCGTGGACTTCTCGGGGATCAACGACAAGGGCGACTTCATCTCACTGCCGATGCGGACGTACTCCTCGGGCATGGCCGCCCGGCTGCGTTTCTCCATCGCCGCCGCCAAGAGCCATGACGTGCTGCTGATCGACGAGGCGCTGGCCACGGGTGACGCCGGATTCCAGCGGCGGAGCCAGCAACGTATCGCCGAACTGCGCGAGGAGGCCGGCACGGTGTTCCTCGTCAGCCACAGCAACTCCGCGATCACCACCACCTGCGACCGGGCGCTGTGGCTGGAGTCCGGGACGCTGCGGATGGACGGCCCGGCGAAGGAGGTCGTCGCGGCGTACGAGGCCTTCACCAGGAAGAAGTAGCGAGGAATCCCGGGTCGACGTCACCCCGCTCGGCAGCGGGATCGTCCTCGTCCGCAACGGACTGCTCCGGACTGCTCCTCGCCGCCGCGGCGCTGTCCGCCCGCGGGCTGTGGGCGGACACGGCCTGACGCGGAAGGGGGCGCCCACCACGACGGTGGACGCCCCCTTCACCCATTCGGTGAGGCCGGTCAGCTGGGAGTTCGCAGCAACTGCCGCATCGTGCGCATGGCGACCGAGAGGTTCGCCAGGTCGAAGGTGTCCGATCCCTGGATCTCCTCCAGCGTCATCCGGGCACGGCCCAGGATCGAGGCGTTCTTCTCCTCCCACGCCTTGAAGCGCTGCTCCGGCGTCGAGGCCCCGTTGCCCACGGCGAGCACGTCCGCGGTGAGCGCGGCGTGCGCGGCGTACAGGTCCTCGCGGATGGAGGCACGGGCCATGGACTGCCAGCGGTCGGCCCGCGGCAGCTCGATGATCCGATCCATCAGCTCGGTGATCCGCAGCCGGTCTGCCAGGTCGTAGTAGACCTCGGCGACGGCGAGCGGCTCCTTGCCCGTGCGGTCCGCGATGGCCACGATGTCGAGCGTGGGGAAGGCGGACGAGAATCCGGCCACCCGCGTGGCCAGCTCCTTCGGCACACCGGCGGCCGTGAACTCCTCCAGCAGCCCCTCGTACCACTCCAGGTCGGCGCCGCTGAGCATCTTCGGCAGCTCGGCCCAGACCTGCTCGACGCGGGACGCGAAGAACTCGATCGTCTCCGTCAGCTCCAGCGGCTGCGGCCGGTTGCCGAGCAGCCAGCGGGTGCCGCGTTCGACGAGACGGCGCGAGTGCAGCCGCATCCGGGTCTGGACGTCGGCGGCGACCTTGGTGTCCAGTGCCTCCACGGCGTCCCACACCTCGCCGAGGCCGAAGATCGCGCGGGCCGCGGTCTGCGCCCGGACGATCTCCTCGACCGACGCCCCGGTCTCCTCGCGCAGCCGGTGCAGGAAGGTCGAACCACCCGTGTTCACGGTGTCGTTGACCAGGACCGTCGTGACGATCTCGCGGCGCAGCGCGTGGCCGTCGACCGCCTCGGGGAACTGCTCACGCAGCGGCTTCGGGAAGTACGCGTGCAGCAGTCCCCGCAGATACGGGTCGTCCGGCAGCGAGGTGCCGATCAGCTCCTCCGCCACCGTGATCTTGGTGTAGGCGAGCAGGACGGCGAGCTCGGGCTGCGACAGACCGTGGCGGTTGTTGAGCAGCTCGCGGATCTGCCGGTCGTTCGGCAGGAACTCCAGCGCCCGGTCCAACGCACCCTCCCGGCCCAGCCGGCGCATGAAGCGCTGGTGGGCGTGGAGCAGGCTCGGCGACTGGGCTACGGCGTTGGCCAGGGCCACGTTCTGCGCGTAGTTGTTGCGCAGGACCAGCCCGCCGACCTCGTCGGTCATCTCGGCGAGCAGCTTGTTGCGCTGCTTCACGGTCATGTCGCCCTCGGCGACGAGGCCGTTCAGCAGGATCTTGATGTTCACCTCGTGGTCGGAGGTGTCCACGCCGGCACTGTTGTCGATGGCGTCGGTGTTGACCCGGCCGCCGCCGCGTGCGAACTCGATGCGGCCCAGCTGGGTCAGGCCCAGGTTGCCGCCCTCACCGACGACCTTGACCCGCAGGTTCTCTCCGTTGACGCGGATGGCGTCGTTCGCCTTGTCGCCGACGTCGGCGTTGGACTCGCTCGACGCCTTGACGTACGTGCCGATGCCGCCGTTCCACAGCAGGTCCACCGGCGCCTGCAGGATCGCCTTCATCAGCTCGGCCGGCGTCAGCTTCGTGACCCCGGGCTCGATGCCGAGGGCCTCGCGGACCTGCGCGTTGACCGGGATCGACTTGGCGGTCCTGGGGTGGATGCCGCCGCCCGGCGACAGCAGCCCGGTGTCGTAGTCCGCCCACGAGGAGCGGGGCAGCTCGAACAGCCGGCGGCGCTCGGCGTAGGAGACGGCCGCGTCCGGGTCGGGGTCGATGAAGATGTGGCGGTGGTCGAAGGCCGCGACCAGCCGGATGTGCTCCGAGAGGAGCATCCCGTTGCCGAACACGTCACCCGACATGTCGCCGACGCCGACCACGGTGAAGTCCTCGTTCTGGGTGTCGTGGCCGAGTTCGCGGAAGTGCCGCTTGACGGACTCCCACGCACCGCGGGCCGTGATGCCCATGCCCTTGTGGTCGTAACCGGCCGAACCACCGGATGCGAAGGCGTCGCCGAGCCAGAAGTTGTAGGCGATCGCGACCTCGTTGGCGATGTCGGAGAACGTCGCCGTGCCCTTGTCGGCCGCGACGACCAGATACGTGTCGTCGCCGTCGTGGCGCACCACGTCGGCCGGCGGCACGACCTCGCCGCCCACCATGTTGTCGGTGATGTCGAGCAGCGCCGAGATGAACGTGCGGTAGGAGGCGATGCCCTCCGCCAGCCACGCCTCGCGGTCCGCGGACGGGTCCGGGAGCTGCTTGGCGACGAAGCCGCCCTTGGCGCCCACCGGCACGATGACGGTGTTCTTCACCATCTGCGCCTTGACCAGGCCGAGGATCTCGGTGCGGAAGTCCTCGCGCCGGTCGGACCAGCGCAGACCGCCGCGGGCGACCTTCCCGTAGCGCAGGTGCACGCCCTCGACGCGCGGCGAGTACACCCAGATCTCGTACGCAGGACGCGGCGCCGGCAGGTCCGGGATGGCCTGCGGGTCGAACTTCATCGACACGTAGCTGTGCCAGGTGCCGCCGCCCGCCTCCTGGAAGAAGTTGGTGCGCAGGGTGGCCTTGATCAGAGTGAGGAAGGAACGCAGGATCCGGTCCTCGTCGAGCGAGGCGACCTGGTCCAGCGCGGCGTCCAGCTCCTCCAGCAGGGCGTCCGTCAGCTCGGTGCCGGCCCGCTGGCGGTCCGGGGCCATCCTGGCCTCGAACAGGTTGATCAGCAGCCGCGTGGTGTGGACGTTGTTGAGGAGCGTGTCCTCCATGTAGTCCTGGCTGAAGGTGGACCCTGCCTGGCGCAGGTACTTGGCGTACGCGCGCAACACCGTCGCCTCGCGCCAGGTGAGCCCGGCCCGCAGCACCAGCGAGTTGAACGTGTCGTTCTCGGCGGCCCCGGTCCACACGGCCGAGAACGCGTCCTGGAACCGCTCGCGGGCGTCGTCGCCCAGGTACTCCCCGCCGTTGCCCGCGGTCGGCATCCGCAGACCGAAGTCGTAGACCCAGCCGTGGGTGCGGTCCGCGCAGCGCAGCTCGTACGGGCGCTCGTCGATGACCTCGACGCCGAGCCGGTTGAGGACCGGCAGCACCGACGACAGCGAGACCTGCTCGCCGAAGCGGTAGATCTTGAAGCGGCGCTCGTCGGGCGCGGCCCCCACCGGCTCGTACAGGGACAGCGAGAAGTCCTTGCCGGACCGGGTGAGCTGCTCCAGGTGCACGAGGTCGGCGACGGCGGCGCGCGGCGAGTGGTCGGCCTTGTAGCCCTCGGGGAAGGCGCTGGCGTACTTGCGCGACAGTTCGGCGGCGCGCTCCTCGCCCAGTTCGGCGTTGAGCGCCTCGGTGAAGCCGTCGGCCCAGGAGCGGGCGGCCTCGGCCAGCCGGGCCTCCAGCCGCTCCTTGTCGGCGTCGGTGAGGTGGGTCAGCTCGGTGCCGGACGGGACACGGACGACGAAGTGGAGCCGGGTGAGCACCGACTCGGTGCTCATCAGGGTGAAGTCGGCGCTGGTGCCGCCGAGATCCTCCTTCAGGATCCCGGTCAGCCGCTCGCGAACGGTGGTGTTGAAACGGTCGCGCGGCAGGTAGACGAGGGCCGAGTAGTAGCGGCCGTACTCCTCCTGGCGCAGGTACAGCCGCAGCCGGCGGCGCTCCTGTAGGTACAGGACCGAGGTCACGATGGAGCGCAGCTCGTCGACGGGCGTCTGGAACAGCTCGTCGCGCGGGTACGTCTCCAGGATCTGCAGCAGGTCCCGGCCGTCGTGGCTGTGCGGGGAGAAGCCGGCGCCGTCGAGGACCTCGGCCACCTTGCGGCGGATGACCGGGACCCGGCGCACGGACTCGGTGTACGCGGCCGACGAGAAAAGGCCGAGGAAGCGGCGCTCGCCGATGACGTTGCCCTCGGCGTCGAACTTCTTCACGCCGACGTAGTCGAGGTAGCTGGGGCGGTGCACGGTGGCCCGGCTGTTGGCCTTGGTCAGGATCAGCAGCTTGTGCTCGCGGGCCTTGGCCCGGGCGTCGGCGGGCAGCCGGTTGAACGAAGGACTCACGGGGTGGCCGTGGGCGTCGTCGCCGGTGTGGTGCGGGTCGGAGCGGAGGATGCCGAGGCCGGTGCCGGGGACGGCGGACAGCGCGTCGCCGTCGACCAGGTTGTACTCGCGGTAACCGAGGAACGTGAAGTGGTCGTCGGAGAGCCAGCGCAGCAGTTCGCGCGCCTCGTCGACCTCCTCCTCGCGCAGATCGCCCGGGATGGGCTCCTGCGGCAGCTCCTCGGAGATCCGCAGCGCCGCCTCGCGCATCTTCTCCCAGTCCTCGACGGCCTCGCGGACGTCGGACAGGACGCGCAGCAGGTCGGCGGTGATCTGCTTCAGGTCGGCCCGGTCCGTCTCCCGGTCGATCTCCACGTGGATCCAGGACTCGACGAGGGCGTCGTGCGGCAGTGCGGCGCCGTTCGGCTCGCCGCTGAGGACCTCGACCATCTTCCCGGTGACGTCGCGGCGGACCACGATCTGCGGGTGGATCACCACATGGATACCGCGACCCTGGCGGGACAGCTCGTTGGTGACCGAGTCGACGAGGAAGGGCATGTCGTCGGTGACGACCTCGACGACCGAGTGGCTCGAGGTCCAGCCGTTCTCCTCGACGGTCGGGGTGTGCACCCGGACGTTGGCGGTGCCCTGGGGACGGTTCTCCGCGAGGCGGTAGTGCGAGACGGCTGCTCCGAAGACGTCGACGGGGTCGCGGTCGGTGAGGTCCTCGGGTGCGGTGTGCAGGTAGTAGCGCTGGAGGAACGCGAGGATGTGGTCCCGGTCAGGGCGCTCCCCGCTGTCGGACCCAGTCGGAAGTTGCCCCCCGCCCGGGCTGTGCTCAGCTACCCGGGCCGCCCTCTCGAGCAGCTCGGTCTTGGCTTCGTCCAGCTTGGTCTGCATGTCCTCTGGCTCCTGTCGCGCGCCGTTGCGTGACGTAGGTGGAAAATATGACGCGACGCCACGACGCGGGGTCTCCGCTCGGTGTCGGCGCTGCGCCGGGGATGTCCGGACCGTGATCGGCCGATGTGGGCGTCGGGCCCGGGAGATGACCACGCGGGGCCCGGTCGAACCCGGGTCCGCAGGGAAGATCAGCTCGCACCCGGCCACTGTGGCGTACCGGGCGCGGTCCCCCAGCTGTCGCTGGGCGGTGCCTCCAGGGGGCTTCGCTGCCCCCTCGGCGTATCGCGCTGATCACGCGTCCAAGGCTATCGCCCCTCACCCCTGACCCGTCATGAGCCGTATGTGTACAAAAGCGGGGCCGGAAGTTTGACACTCTGGACAGCGACACGCGGCCTCTTGGCAAACTGCCGCGCGCGGGGCAGGTTGAGCCCTGAAGGGCCCAAGGCCGACAAATCCATACAGGGAGCAATAGCCATGAGCGTGAAGATCCTGATCGTCACCGGCGACGCAGCCGAGTCCCTGGAGGTCCTCTACCCGTACCAGCGGCTGCGCGAGGAGGGCTACGAGGTCCACGTCGCGGCCCCCGCACGCAAGAAGCTCCAGTTCGTCGTCCATGACTTCGAACCCGGCTTCGACACGTACACCGAGAAGCCCGGCTACACCTGGCCGGCCGACCTGGCGTTCTCGGAGGTCGATCCGGGAGACTACGCCGCGATCGTCATCCCGGGCGGGCGGGCTCCCGAGTACCTCCGCAACGACCCGGAGCTCCGCAAGATCCTCAAGTCCTTCTTCGACGCGGACAAGCCCGTGGCGCAGATCTGCCACGGCCCGCTGCTGACGGCGGCGACGGGCAGCCTCACGGGCCGCAGGGTGACGGCCTACCCGGCACTGGAACTCGACATGCAGGCGGCCGGCGCCTCCTTCCAGGACACCGAGGCGGTCGTGGACGGCACGCTGGTCTCCTCCCGGGCCTGGCCCGACCACCCGGCCTGGATGCGCGAGTTCCTCCAGGTACTGCGGGCGAAGGCGCCCCTGAGCTAGTTGTGTTGCCAAGGGACGTTCGCCCCGTCGCGACGCCCGGCACTGCGGGGCGCGGCGTTGCCGAATCAACCGGGCGGGCCCGCCACGGGGTCGATCCGGCGCCTGGCGATCTTCCCCTCGGCCGGAGGGCCTGGGGAGACCCCACCCCCTCGACCGGAAGGTCCGGGGAGACCCCGTGCACCGGACGCCGCTCCTCGACGGGCAGCCTTGCCCGGCGCGGCACCGGGTGTGCTGCCCTGTCGCGGCACCAGGCGGGGGTTCCGGAACCCGGTACCACGGCTGCCGGGCAGTGCCGCGGCAGGGCGGCCCCGTGCTCCGGACCGAGAGCGTGCGCGGAGCTGCGCGCACGCGGCCGCGCATGCGGTGCCGCGGTAGGGCCGGTATGCGAACGGCGGCGCAGGCGGGGCAGCCGTGGGGACCGCCAACGGAGGGCCCGAGACGACGCAGGGCGAACCGACGCGATTGCCGCACGAGCCGGCCGCGTGGACGGAGAGCGGAGAGCCCGAGGCCCCCGCCGCTACCCCACCAGTTCCTCGGCGACCTCGACCGCCTCCGCGAGGCTGTCGACGACCGGCACCCCCGCCGCCCGCAGGCTCGCCCTGCTGTGCGAGCCCCCGGTGTACAGCACCGCCTTCGCCCCCACATGCGCCGCCGCGAGCGCGTCGTCCGCCGCGTCACCGACGACCACGATCCGCTCCGGTGGCACGTTCTCCATCGCGGCCAGATGCCGCACCATGTGCTCCGCCTTGCCCGCGTGGGAGGCGCCCACGCGGCCGTCGACCCGTACGAAGCGCTCCTCGATCCCGTGGCGCCGCACGATCGGTATCAGGTGCTCGTGCGGGGCCAGCGACAGCAGCGACTGCGTACGGCCCGCCGCCTGTCGGGCGGCGAGCAGTTCCGCCGCTCCGACGGTGAGCAGGCAGGTCTCGGCCAGCCGCCAGTAGTGCCGGTGGAAGACCGCGTCCATGGCCGCCCACTCCTCGTCCGTGGGCAGGCGGCCCATCAGCCGCTCGTAGAACCGCGGCACCGGCACGCAGTACAGCTCCCGGTAGCGCTCGAGCGTGATCGGACTGAGCCCTATCTCAGCGAACGAGGCGTTCGTCGCCTCGATGACCGTGTGGATGTCATCGAGGAGTGTGCCGTTCCAGTCCCAGACCACGTGCGCGCTGTGCTTCCCCATGGCAGGCAACGGTACCGGCCGGGTCCGACAGCCATCGACGAGCGCGGGCCCGGAAGGGACCGGAGCGCCGGGAGCGGCGGGAGCGGCGGCGAGCACCGCGGCGGGGCGGCCGGACGCGCCGGGAGCGCCCGGCACACGCACTCCCGGCGCGGCGGCTTCCCCGCCGGGAGTGCGGCCTGTCTCAGTGGACGAGGCCGGGAATCTCCTGCACTCCGTACCAGAGCAGCTCATGGTCCTCCGCTCCGTCCACGACGAACTGAGCGTCGTCGTCACCGTGGTCCGCCGCCCCCAGCGCGTCCGCCGCGGCGGCCACGTCCCTCTCCGACTCCTGGGAGTCGACGTGCACCGACGCCGCCTTCGCCAACGGCACCGCGGTCGCGATGCGCACCTCGCCCAGCGAGGCCGAACCGAGCCCCGCCGCGGGGTCCGCGGTCGCGGCGTTGTCCGGGACGTCGACGGCCACGACCACCCGGCGCCGCGGCGCCCCGGGGTCGCCTGCCAGCGACCGCAGGGACGCCGCCGCGGCACGGTTCAGCGCGGCGTACTCGAGTTCCTCGATGTCGTCGGAGACGTACCACTCGCGCAGGGCGGGCGTCACCGCGTAGGCGGTCAGCGGACCGGGCCCGATCTCGCCCGCCTTGTGCGCCTGTGCGAGACCGGGGAGGGTCAGGGGAACGTAGACGCGCATGGTGGCCGCTTTCGTCGTCGGGTGAGCACCCAAGGATACGTGCGGAGTACCCCTTCGGGCTGCCCCGCGGCCCCTCCCAGGCGTCAACCTCGGACGACCGGGAGGGCGTCCGAACCGTGCCGTTCCGGGCCCCGGAGCCCGCCCATCACCCTGATAGGTGAACCTCGGTGGCTCGCCCCGGGGGCGCGGAGGGCGTTGCGGCCGCCGCCCACCGCCCCGTACAAGATCCCCACCAAGAAGTTACTTGTGAGTATCGAAGGGGCGACCGCCATGCAGCACACCTCGCCGAGGACGCCGGGGACGGGGACGGGGAAGGGGAAGGGGACGAGGCCCGGGAATCGCCACGACAGCCGCGCGCCCGGCCGTGCACCGCGACGACCCGCGGCGGCCGACCCGCGGACCTCCGCGGGTGGCCGTTCCCGCCTTCCCCGTTACTGGTTCGCAGAACGGCTGCTCTCGGTCCTCAGCGGCCACCGGCCGGTCCACTGGATGCTCGGTCACACGATCGGCCGCGCCTACGAACAGCTCGTCCGGCTCGCCCCCGGCACCCCGCTCAGCACCAACGGGCTGCGGCCCGTGCTGCGCCACTGCGACGAGTACGTCCCGCGGCCGGGCGTCATCGAGGCCTTCGCCCGGATCACCACGGGCGACCAGGTGCGCGCCATGGCCTTCCGCCTCGAGCAGGGCCCCGACCTCCGCTGGCGCTGCGCGGCCGTGGAACTCGGCGGCGAGCGTCTCACTGCCGGGGTCTGACCGCCTGCGGGCAACGCCGGTCCACGCGCAGAACCCGGGCTCCGGGCCGCACCCGGCCCGGAGCCCGGACGCCGGGCCACGCCTCCGCGCACATCGGGGCCCGGCAACGCCCGGCACGGCAACGCCCGTGGGGCCGGACACCCTGTGGTGCCCGGCCCCACGGCCCACGGCTTCACTCACTCCCGCGGTGTCACTTCTTGCGGCGGCGCCCCGCGCTCTTCTGCGCCTTGCGGCGCTCCGCGCGCGTCATGCCGTCCGACTCGGAACGGGCCGCGTCGCCGTTGGTGAAGTCGCCCTCGACGATGCCGCCCTCGCCGTCGACCGTCGGCGCCGAGAAGTGCAGCCGGTCCGGACGCTGCGGGGCGTCCAGGCCCTTCGCCCGGATCTCGGGACGGCCGGCGCCGGCGGGCACCGCGTCCTCCTTCGCCAGCGAGGTCCTCTCGGCGGAGTCCTGCACGGGGATCTCCTCGACCTGCTGCTCAACCTGGACCTCCAGGTTGAACAGGTAGCCGACGGACTCCTCCTTGATGCCGTCCATCATCGCGGTGAACATGTCGAAGCCCTCGCGCTGGTACTCCACGAGCGGGTCCTTCTGCGCCATCGCGCGCAGGCCGATGCCCTCCTGGAGGTAGTCCATCTCGTAGAGGTGCTCACGCCACTTGCGGTCCAGGACGGACAGCACCACGCGCCGCTCCAGCTCACGCATGATGTCCGAGCCGAGCTGCTTCTCGCGCTCGTCGTACTGCTCGTGGATGTCGTCCTTGATCGTCTCGCCGATGAACTCGGCGGTGACACCGGCCCGGTCGCCCGCGGCGTCCTCGAGCTCCTCGACGGTCACCTTCACCGGGTAGAGCTGCTTGAAGGCGCCCCAGAGCCGGTCCAGGTCCCACTCCTCCGCGAAGCCCTCGACGGTCTCGGCCTGGATGTAGGCGTCGATCGTGTCGTCCATGAAGTGGCGGACCTGCTCGTGCAGGTCCTCGCCCTCCAGGACGCGGCGGCGCTCGGCGTAGATGACCTTGCGCTGGCGGTTGAGCACGTCGTCGTACTTCAGGACGTTCTTCCGCGTCTCGAAGTTCTGCTGCTCGACCTGGGACTGGGCGGACGCGATCGCGCGCGTCACCATCTTGTTCTCGATCGGGACGTCGTCCGGAACGTTGGCCATGGCCATGACGCGCTCGACCATCTGCGCCTTGAACAGGCGCATCAGGTCGTCACCGAGGGAGAGGTAGAAGCGGGACTCGCCCGGGTCTCCCTGACGGCCGGAACGACCGCGCAGCTGGTTGTCGATGCGCCGCGACTCGTGCCGCTCGGTGCCGAGGACGTACAGCCCGCCGAGGGACTTGACCTCCTCGAACTCCTCCTTGACCTCGAGCTCGGCCTTCTCCAGCGCGGACGGGAGCGCCGCGGCCCACTCCTCTACGTGCTCCACCGGGTCCAGGCCCTGCCCGCGCAGCTCCGCCTCGGCCAGGTCGTCGGGGTTGCCGCCGAGCTTGATGTCCGTACCGCGGCCGGCCATGTTCGTGGCGACCGTCACGGCGCCCTTGCGGCCGGCCTGGGCCACGATCACGGCCTCGCGCTCGTGGTGCTTGGCGTTGAGGACCTCGTGCTGGATCCCGCGCTTGAGCAGCTGCTGCGAGAGGTACTCCGACTTCTCGACGGAGGTGGTGCCGACGAGGATCGGCTGTCCCTTGCGGTGCTTCTCCTCGATGTCGTCCACCACGGCGGCGAACTTGGCCACCTCGGTGCGGTAGATCAGGTCCGACTGGTCCTTGCGGACCATGGGCCGGTTCGTCGGGATCGGCACGACGCCCAGCTTGTAGATCTGGTAGAACTCGGCGGCCTCGGTCATGGCCGTACCGGTCATGCCGGAGAGCTTGTTGTAGAGGAGGAAGAAGTTCTGCAGGGTGATCGTGGCGAGCGTCTGGTTCTCGTCCTTGATGTCCACCCCTTCCTTCGCCTCGATCGCCTGGTGCATGCCCTCGTTGTAGCGGCGCCCGGCGAGGATACGGCCGGTGTGCTCGTCGACGATCATGACTTCGCCGTCGATGACGACGTAGTCCTTGTCCTTCTTGAACAGTTCCTTGGCCTTGATGGCGTTGTTCAGGTAGCCGACCAGCGGGGTGTTCACCGACTCGTAGAGGTTGTCGATGCCCAGCCAGTCCTCGACCTTCGAGACGCCGGACTCGTGGATGCCGACGGTCCGCTTCTTCTCGTCGACCTCGTAGTCGCCGGTCTCCTCGATGCCCTTCAGCGGGTTGCCGGGCTCGCCGCGGTTCAGGCGCTTCACCAGCTTGGCGAAGTCGCCGTACCACTTGGTGGCCTGGTCGGCCGGGCCGGAGATGATCAGCGGCGTACGGGCCTCGTCGACGAGGATGGAGTCGACCTCGTCGACGATCGCGAAGTTGTGTCCGCGCTGGACGAGCTCGTCCTTGGACCAGGCCATGTTGTCGCGGAGGTAGTCGAAGCCGAACTCGTTGTTCGTGCCGTACGTGATGTCGCACGCGTACTGCTCGCGGCGCTGCGCGGGCGTCATGTTGGCGAGGATGCAACCGACGCTCAGACCGAGGAACCGGTGCACGCGGCCCATCATCTCGGAGTCGCGCTCGGCCAGGTAGTCGTTGACCGTGATCAGGTGCACGCCCTTGCCGGACAGCGCGTTCAGATACGCCGGGAGCGTACCGACGAGGGTCTTGCCCTCACCGGTCTTCATCTCCGCGACATAACCCAGGTGGAGCGCGGCGCCGCCCATCAGCTGGACGTCGTAGTGACGCTGGCCGAGAACGCGCTTGGCGGCCTCACGGACCGTGGCGAACGCCTCGGGCAGCAGGTCGTCCAGGCTCTCGCCGTCGGCGAAGCGCTCCTTGTACTCGTCGGTGAGGGCCCGCAACTCGGCGTCGGAGAGGTTGACGAAGTCTTCCTCGATGGAGTTGACCTGGTCCGCGATGCGGTGCAGTTTGCGCAGGATCTTGCCTTCGCCTGCACGCATGAGCTTGTTGAAGACGGACACTGAGGTTGGTCTCCTTGCCGGTCGGGCCTGGCACTGGGTCGTATGGACACTGGCGCGGGCACGGCAGGTGGTCCCCACCGCATCGGCCATCGTAAGCGAGGACGGTGCCACGCCGGGAGAGCCGCAGTGCCCCGGGGACGACTGCCGCGTGTCTGGAGAACGCGCGGGAGGCCCGGAAAGTGCCGCTGATCTCGAAAAGTGTTCGCACGGCCGACGGAGAGTGACCAGAATTCGGCCATGGAGCCCATCACTCTCACCACCGACCGGCTGCGGCTGAGCCCCTTCACCCCGGGAGACGCCGAAGAGGTCCGCGCCGCATGTCAGGACCCCGACATCCAGCGCTGGATCCCGGTCCCCTCGCCGTACGAACTGCGGCACGCCGAGGAGTTCATCCAGGTCACCGTGCCCGCGGGCTGGCGCGACGACAACGAGTACGCCCTCTCCGTGCGTCCGCGCGAAGGCGGCGCCCTGATCGCCTCCACGAGCCTGCACCACCCCCGCTCGGGCTCCTGGGAGATCGGCTTCTGGACGGCCAAGGAACACCGTGGCCGCGGCTACGCGACCGAAGTGACGCTCGCCATGGCCCGCTGGGCCTTCACGCGGCTGGACTGCACCCGGCTGGAGTGGCGCGCCGAGGTGGGCAACACGGGCTCGCGCGCCGTCGCCGAGAAGGCCGGGTTCACCGTCGAGGGCGTCCAGCGCGCGGGTTTCCACGGCCGGGGCACCCTGCGGGACTGCTGGATCGCCTCGCTGCTCCCCTCGGACCTCGGGCTGCCGTGCCCGGTCCCCTATCTGCCGGCGAGGGCGTGAGGCACCACACCGGCGTCGGTCTGCCGAGGTGCGCAGGACGCCGCCCCGGTCCCGGCCTCCGCGGAAGCCCGGCCGGGATCCCGCGGCCCGCGGCGACTGTCGGTGGAGCCCTCTAAGGTGCGGAGCATGAACACCGCGCCGCCCGCAGCTGCCGAACTGTCCGCCGACGAGGCCCGCCGTATCGCGCTGCGGGCCCAGGGGTTCCTGGGCGCCCCCGACCGCAAGGGCGGTGTGCGGGGAGTCCTGCGCCACCTCGGCGCCGTGCAGCTCGACACGATCTCCGTGCTGGCGCGCTCGCACGAACTGATTCCGTACGCCCGCCTCGGCGCCGTCGGCCGCAAGGCCGTCGAGGGTGCCTACTGGACCGATGGCCATGCCTTCGAGTACTGGTCGCACGCGGCCTGCATACTCCCCGTCGAGGAGTGGCCCCACTTCGCGTTCCGCCGCCGCGCCTACCGCGCCCGTCCGCAGTGGTACCACGACCTGCCGGACGGGGCGTACGAGCGGGTGGTCGGCCAGCTGCGCGACGAGGGCCCGCTGACCGCCACCGAACTGGGCGGGGCGAAGAACGGCGGTCCGTGGTGGGACTGGTCGGAGGCCAAGGTCGCCGTCGAGCGGGCGCTGATGTACGGAGAGGTGGTGTGCACGGAGCGGCGTGGCTGGAAGCGGGTGTACGACCTCGCCGAGCGGGCCGTCCCCGATGCCGTACTCCACGACGATCTGGACGACCGGGAGTGCCTGCGCCGGCTGGTGCTGCTGGCGGGACGGTCGCTGGGGGTGGGCACCCGCGCGGACATCGCGGACTACCACCGGCTGAAGGGGGAGCAGTTCGACGCGGTGGTCGAGGACTCCGGGCTGGTTCCGGTCCGCGTCGAGGGCTGGGACAAGCCGGCGTGGGCCGACCCGGAGGCACTCGCGACGGAACCTCGAGGCCGCCACCGCACGACGCTGCTGTCGCCGTTCGACTCACTGGTCTGGGAGCGGGCGCGCACCGAGCGGATCTTCGGCTTCACCCATCGCCTGGAGGCGTACGTCCCGAAGCAGAAGCGGGTGCACGGCTACTTCGCGATGCCGCTGCTGTCCGGCGGGCGGCTGCTGGGGCGGGTCGACCCCGCGCGTGAGGGGACGACCCTGATCGCCAGGCAGATCTCGCTGGAGACGCCGAAAGCGGTCCGGCCGATGGCTCAGGCGCTGCTGGAGGCGGCTCAGTGGGTCGGCTGTGACGCGGTCCGTGTGGAGCGCGTCGACCGTCCGGAGCTGGCGGCGCCCCTGTCCGCCGCCCTCGGCTGAGCCGGCACCGCCGCTCAGCGGATCTCGAGGATCTTCTCGCGCATGGCGTACACCACCGCTTCCATCCTGGAGTGGAGCTGGAGCTTCTCCAGGATGTTGCGGACGTGGTTCTTCACCGTGTTCTCGGAGATGAACAACTCCTTGGCGATGTCGCGGTTGTTCATGCCCGTCGCCACCAACTTGAGGACCTCCAGCTCCCGGTCGGTCAGCCGGGGGGCGGGCACCAGGCGGCGCTCGTCGGTGCGCTGGATCATCGACTTGAACTCGGTGAGCAGCTTGGACGCCATCGACGGGCTGATCTGCGACTGCCCGTCGGCCACCGCGCGGATCGCGGTGGCCACCTCGTCGGTGGAGATCTCCTTGAGGAGGTAGCCGGTGGCACCGGCCTTGATCGCCTCGTAGAGGTCGGCCTCCTCGTCGCTGATCGTCAGCATGATGATCTTCGCACTGGGGGCGACCTCCTTGATGGAGGTGCATGCCTCGATGCCACCGCGCTTCGGCATCCGTACGTCCATGAGGACGATGTCGGGCAGCAGATCGGCGGCCTTGTCGACGGCCTCCGCACCGTCCCCGGCCTCCCCGACGACCTGGATGTCCTCCTCCTGGGCGAGGACGATCTCCAGCCCGCGGCGGAAAAGGGCGTGGTCGTCCACGACGAGCACCCGGATCGGCTCCTTGCGGGACACGTCCTGTGTGCCGTCCGCGCCGCCCGTGGCGCCGGCGTCCCCCGCCTGGTGCACCGGGCCGAAGCTGTCCGCCATCGTTCCTCCCCCTGAGGCCGTGGCCTGCGTTGGTCTGCGTTCCGCCAACCGCAGTCCACAGCACACCGGTTGGCTCGGGTCGCCATGATTCCATGCCCGTGCGCCGGTGTGGCGATCCCGCGGTGGCACAAGGATGCCCCCGGGGGCGCACGGGGCGCTCCCGGGGGCACCGTCGCCTGACGGGATCAGCCGCCGAGCGCACCACCGGCGCCGCTCGACTCGCTTCCGGCGAGGGGGTCGGTCCTCAGGTGGATGACGCCGTAGTCGTAGGCGTGCCGCCGGTAGACGACACTGGGCTCCTTGGTCTCGGAGTCGACGAAGAGATAGAAGTCGTGCCCGACCAACTCCATTTCGTAGAGCGCCTGGTCGAGCGTCATCGGAGCAGCGACGTGGTTCTTCTCCCGAACCACCAGGGGTCCTTCGCCCTGCACCTCGAGCGAGCCCATCCGGGTGGTGGGAATGGGTTCCGGCGATTCCGAGCTCACGGGTTCGCCGCTCCCGTTCAACTGGGCCACGCCCGGAACGACATCGGCGACCTCCGCTGCCGACAGCCGGCCGTTACCCCTGCGTGTGTGGCGCTTGTCGTGCTGCTTGCGCAGCCGAGCCTCCAGCTTCGCCGTGGCCAGGTCGAGCGCTGCGTACGGGTCGCCTGCCGCTGCTTCCGCCCGGATCACCGGGCCGCGTGAAAGAAGTGTGATCTCCACGCGGTCGGAACGGTCGGCCTGCCGCGGGTTGTGCTCCTTGGACACCTCGACGTCGAGGCTGATCACCTTGCCGTCGAGCTTCTGGATCTTGTCCAGCTTCAGCTTCTCGGCCACGTGCTTGCGGAACCGCTCGGGCACCTCGGTCTTGCGGCCCTTGACGACGATGTCCACGCAGAACTCCGTTCCCGGATCACTCCGCTGTTCAATTGCGGAGCATCTCCCTTTTGCACCAGGCTCCGGTGAGCACCGGAGCCTCGGACTTGGCGACTTTCACCTCCTCCTCCCCCATGGGCAAGATCGCCACCCCACCGATGTCAAAGATCTGGGTTACTTCAGGAACACCTGACCGCAACTCGGCCGTGTATTCGATGAAGGAGAGCATTCACCGTGCCTCACCACCGAACATAGCTCGCCGGGCCCCCTGTCGGCACCCGCTACCAGCGCGTACGTCCATTCGTGGCCGTTCCTGCTCTCACTACCTGCAACGTTGCAACGCCCCTGTCAGTTCCGGCTCGTTTCGAACGACAGGGACGGAGCGGCGATGACCGCGGCACTCATTCGGGCGTACTCGGAAAGGTGTCCCGAGAACGCGGCACGCAGTGCCCTCGCACCTTCGGCCAGCGATGCTCCGGTGGTCATCACATCGTCCACCAGTACGGCTCTGCGGCCCTCGAGAACCGGCCCGGCCCATGGGGTCGCCTCCAGCGCCCCGGTAATGTTCTCGAGCCGCTCCGGTGCCGTGAGACCCGACTGGTCGGACACCCGCCGGCTCTGGCGCAGCGCCGGGACGGCCCGGGCGTAGGTCCCCGCGCACCGCAGTGCCAATGCCGCAGCCACGGCGATCCGCCGTGCCGGGTCGTGCCCTCGTGCCCGCACCGTCCGGCGGGCCGACGGCACCGGTACCAGCAGCAGCGGCCCCCGTGCACCGCCGCCGTGCGGCGACGCGGCGCGGACGGCGCTCGCGAGCGCGGCACCGAGCGGACCGGCCATACCAAGCGCGCCCCGCTCCTTGTGGGCCAGCAGCACGGACCGCACCACGCCCTCGTACCGCGCCGCGGCGAACACCACCGGCAGCCCTGCGGGCTCCGGGCACGGCCGCGCCCGCGCCGGCGGCCCCGCCAGCCGCTCCGCGCACTCCTCGCACAGGGACGTACGGGCATCTCCGCAGCCCGCGCACAGCGCGGGCAGCACCAGCCCCGAGACCTCGCGCCACCACCACCTCATGGCCTCCACTGTGCCCAGCCGCGGGCAAGCGCGGGCCAGGGCTGTGGACAACCCGGGCGGCCTGTGGAGAACCTGCCCGAGGGGTGGGAGGCGGTCGGCTCGCCGAGGGACGGGCAGAGCCGGGAATCCCGTCCCGCCGAACCACGACGAGCCCCGAGGGCGTCCCGCTCCGGACCGGCGGACCCAGGTTTCGTGCGGTCCGGACCACCGGTCGCTGGCCGCGGCCCGCCCGTCCGGACCGCGTGACGAAGCCCGCGCCCGGTCGCCGCGGGACACCGGCGAGCTCAGGCGTTCAGCCCGGGTAGACCGGCCACGTCCCCTTCTCGACCATCGTCTGCCAGTTGGCGTTCGGCATCAGCCGCACCAGCCCGTCGTCCGAGACCGCCACCAGGAGCTGTTCCTCGTCCTCCGTGGCCGCCACAGCCGACACCTTGTTGAGGCCCGGAAGACCGCCTGCCGGTGTGAGGGAGCCGTCCGTCTCGATGTAGCGCACCTGCTGCACACCGCCGGTCTCCTTGCCGACCACCACGAGACGGCTCGGCCCGGCCCAGGACAGGGCGGTCACCGACTCCAGGCGCGGCGCCGCCGCCCGCAGCTCCACCACGGACACCGAGGTCTTCCCCGCTGCGTCCGTGCTCCGCTCGATCCGGCCGATCTGCAGGGTGCTCTTCCCGTCCTTGGACAGCAGCAGCGCCATGCGCACGCCGTCGGCCGACACCCGCAGCGACTCGATACGCGCGCCGTCGAGTCCGTAGACCGCGACCACCTGCGCGGGCCCCTTGCCACCCGCGAAGCGCAGCAGCCGCGGATTGGCGGGGTCCCGATCGGCGACCCACAGGTCGTTGCGGTCCCAGCTGGGCGCTGAGAGCCGGTCCGCGGCCCGGGGAGCGGCGCTCTGGGCCAGGGGCGCGGCCAGGGGCTCGTCCGAGACGATCGACGCCGCGTACAGGGACTTGCCGTCCTGCGAAACCGCCGCCGCCCGGTGCAGACTGCGTGCCACGGCGACCGTGCCGATCTCCAGCTGCCCGTCGCCGAACGGCCCTCGGACCATGGTCTTGTCTATGTTCTTCGGCTTCGTCCCCACCACGGCCATCCGGTGGTCGCTGTCGACGAAGTACACGTGGGGGCTGGGCGAGAGCCTCTCCAGCGAGTACGCGTCCGCCTGGTCGGCGGTCAGCACACAGAGCGGGGAGCCGTCGGTCCGCTGGAGCTGCACCTGCTCGACGCGGGGTGCCGCCAGTTCCCGCAGAGTGAGCAGCATCTGCGTCGCAATCCGCTTGCACACCGCTCCGCCGACGTTCGACGCCTTCTCGTTGAGCGGCACCGTCAGCTCGCCCTGGTCGTCGGGGGTCAGGGACGTGACGCCCTTCTTCAGGCCCGCGCCCTCGGGGAACGGCGAGTCCACGACCGGCGTCAGCCAGTGCGCGGGGCCCTCGAAGAGTGCCGAGATCGTCTGGGTCACCGGATCCATCCGGGTCACCGGATCCTGCCGTTGGCGGATGTACACCGGGTCCGCGACCACCGTGTTCTGCCCTGACACCCAGTAGTACTTGTTCACCGACAGGTGGTTGCGCAGGAAGTCGCTCTCCCCGAGCACGAGGCCCTGGGGAGCGGCGTCGATGCGCCACTCCTTGCCCTTGCCGTCCGGGGTGTTCTGCCGCACCAGCCGCAGCGCGCCGCTGTACTGCGTGGGCACGACCGACTTGTACTCGTGGCGGTCGACCGTCGCGATCAGCTCGCCCGACAGCGCGTAGGTCAGCTCTTCGCCCTCCTCACGACCGGGTGGGGCCGACGACTCGGGGGCCTCGGTCAGCACGGTCGTGAGCGACTCGGGCCGCCACTTCTTGGTCCAACGCTTGGTGAGGTACTTCCGGGCGGTCGCGTAGCTCGGATCGTCACTGGTCATGGCCTCCAGGAAGCCGTCGACGATCTCCTGGGGCCTGGCGCCGTCACGGGGCGGGACGGCGTACACCCGCACCTGCGAGTCCGGCCCTCGGGTGGCCCTCACCTGCTCCACGTCGCCGCTGTCCGGCATCGATGCGCAGCCGGCCAGCACGAATCCGGCGCATACGATCAGCGCCGTGACTCGTGTGGCGCGTCCGTGGCCGTACCGACGCCCCTCAGCGCCCACGAGTGGTGTCCTCCCGCTCGGAAACCTGTCCCGGGACCGCTTCAGCCGTCCCTCCGTCCCCCGTCCGCTCCGGCACCGGGCGGGCCACCACCCGGGCGCCGCTGCCGGGCAGCGCCGCCGGGTCCACCGCCGCCGACGGCGGAGTGTGCGGCGGCACCGCGGACCGGCCCGGTATCGCCAGGCCCGGACGGTGCGCACCGGGCTGCGACGGCACGGTCGACAGCCGCAGCGCCCGGTCGTTCGCCGCGTCGGCGGCGGCACGCTCACGGGCACGCCGGGAGTCCTCGGGCTCCAGCGGTATCGGCGACCCCCGCAGCGGCTCGTCCGCCGTACGCGGCAGGGTCAGCCGGAACTGCGAGCCGCCTCCGGGCTCGCCCCACGCCTGCAGCCAGCCGCCGTGCAGCCGCGCGTCCTCCACGGCGATGGACAGACCCAGGCCGGTGCCGCCCGTCGTGCGCGCCCGTGCCGGATCGGCCCGCCAGAAGCGGTTGAAGACCCGGGTCGCCTCGCCGGGCTTGAGTCCCACCCCGTAGTCCCGCACGGCCACGGCGACCGCCCCGCCGGCCGACGCCATCCGCACGACCACGTCGCGGCCCTCGCCGTGCTCGACGGCGTTGACGACGAGGTTGCGCAGCACACGCTCGATGCGCCGGGCGTCGGCCTCCGCCACCACCGGCTGCTCGTCCCCGACGACCCGGATCCGGCCGCCCTTGCGCTCCGCCAGCGGCTCGGCGCCGCCGATCACCCGGTGGACCACCTCGCGCAGGTCTATCGCCTCGGCTTCGAGGGCCGCCGCGCCCGCGTCGAACCTGCTGATCTCCAGCAGGTCCGCCAGCAGCGACTCGAACCGGTCCAGCTGGTCGGCCAGCAGCTCCGCGGAGCGCGCCGTCGCCGGATCGAAGTCGCTCCGTGCCTCGTGGATGAGGTCCGCGGCCATCCGCACCGTTGTCAGCGGCGTACGCAGCTCGTGCGACACGTCCGAGACGAAACGGCGCTGCATCCGCGACAGCTCCTCCAGCTGCTGGATCTTGTGCTGCAGGTTCTGCGCCATCTTGTTGAAGGCCTCGCCGAGCCGGGCGATGTCGTCCTCGCCGGTGACCTTCATACGCTCCTGGAGCCGTCCGGCGGACAGACGCTCGGCGATGCCAGCGGCCATCCGGACGGGCGTGACGACCTGCCGCACCACCAGCCACGCGATCGCCCCGAGCAGGACCACCACGAACAGACCCGCCGTCGCCAGCGTGCCCTTGACCAGGCTCAGCGACTCCTCCTCCTGCGTGAGCGGGAAGAGGTAGTACAGCTCGTACGAGTAGCCCGCGACGTCGTTGAGCCGCTTGCCGACGACCAGACCGGCCTCGGGTTCCTTCGGAACCGAGTACTTGATCTTGACATAGGTCTGGAACGTGCCCGTCCCCTGCGCGACCGAGCTGCGCAGCGCCTGGGGAACGCTGGTCACGTCCACGTCCCCGGACGCCCTCGGCGCCCGGCTCGTCCCGGCGTCGTCGGAGTCCGGACTCAGCGCCACTACGTGGTAGGCGCCCTGACCGCCGCTGGCCAGCTGCTTCACCAGCTCGGACCGCCAGTTCACGGAGCTGCGGCTGGGCCTGCCGTCGGTCGCGTCACCATCCTGGCCGTCGAGCGCCGAGGCCCCGCTCGCCTTCTCCTGCGCGGCCGCGAAACCACCCGTTGCCTGGCTCAGGGCGGCCTGTTCCTTGGCGTCCAGGAGTCCGTTGCGGACCTGGCCGATGACGACGAGGCCGAGTAGCAGCACGACGCCCAGCGACATCAACAGAGTCCCCGCGACCACGCGGAGCTGGATGTTGCGTCGCCACAGCCGAACGGCCGGCAGCAGCGGGCGCCTGATCCAGCGCACGAAGAGCCGGAGCACCGGCCCGCCCGGAGCACCGGCCGGCAGCAGCCGCCCACCGGGGAGGAGACGGCCGAAACGTGATGACCCGGGCCCGGCAGCCCGCCCCGTACGGACTCCCGGCCCCCCGGGCTTCGGAGCAGCGCTGCCCACGGCCATGTCAGCTCGGTCCGGCCTTGTAACCGACACCGCGCACGGTCACGACGATCTCCGGCCGCTCCGGGTCCTTCTCGACCTTGGAGCGCAGCCGCTGCACATGCACGTTCACCAGACGGGTGTCCGCCGCGTGCCGGTAACCCCACACCTGCTCGAGCAGCACCTCGCGCGTGAACACCTGCCACGGCTTGCGGGCGAGCGCCACGAGCAGGTCGAACTCGAGCGGGGTGAGCGCGATCGACTGACCGTCGCGCTTCACGGAGTGCCCGGCCACGTCGATGACCAGGTCACCGATCGCGAGCTGCTCCGGCGCGGGCTCCTCGGACCTCCGCAGCCTGGCCCGGATGCGGGCCACCAGCTCCTTCGGCTTGAACGGCTTGACGATGTAGTCGTCGGCACCGGACTCCAGCCCGACCACCACGTCGACGGTGTCGCTCTTGGCCGTGAGCATGACGATCGGCACACCCGACTCCGCCCGGATGAGCCGGCACACCTCGATGCCGTCCCGGCCTGGCAACATGAGATCGAGCAGCACGAGGTCCGGTTTGGTCTCCCGGAATGCGGCGAGTGCCTTGTCGCCGTCCGCTACGAACGACGGCTCGAACCCTTCACCACGCAGCACGATGCCGAGCATCTCGGCCAGTGCGGTGTCGTCGTCGACGACAAGGACGCGTCCCTTCATAGTCGACATCATCCCATTAGCTAATCGTTACCTGGCGTGACCTGGAACACAGCTCGGCGATCCCGGCCCCGGTGACCGGGGAGACGGCCCCTTCCTCCGTGACGATCGCGGTCACGAGTTCCGGCGGTGTCACATCGAACGCGGGGTTGTACGCCTGGGTCCCCACCGGCGCGACCGGCGCCCCGGGGGCACCGGAGGCGGCCTCCGATGAGCGCGGCTCAGGGAGAGCTGTGACACCGGTCACCATCTCCGGCGCGGGCAGCTCCGTCACCTCCTGCCCGGGCCGCTGCTCCACCTCGATCGACGCGCCGTCGGGCGTCGCCGGATCCACGGTCGTGGTCGGCGCCACCACGATGAACGGCACATGGTGGTACCGGGCGAGGACGGCGAGCGGATAGCTGCCCACCTTGTTGGCAACGGAGCCGTCCACCGCGATCCGGTCGGCACCGACCAGCACGGCGTCGACCTCTCCCGCCGCGAACAGCGATCCGGCCGCGTTGTCCGTGAGCAGGGTGTACGCCATCCCGTTCCGGGCCGCCTCGTACGCGGTCAGTCGCGCGCCCTGCAGCAGCGGCCGGGTCTCGTCCACCCACAGTCTGCGCAGTCGGCCCGCCCTGTGCGCCGCTAGCGCCACCGCGAACGCCGTGCCCTCACCGCCGGAGACCAGCCTCCCGGTGTTGCAGTGCGTCAGGACCCGGTGGCTGCCACCGGGCAGCAGCTCGTCCAGCAGCGCGAGCCCGTGCCACGCCATCCGCTTGCTCGCCTCGGCGTCCTCGCGGTGCAGCTGCCGCGCCTCGGCCAGTACGGCGGCGGCCGCCTGCTCCGTGTCCGCGCCCCTGCCGGCCGCCGTCTCGTACGCACCTGCGGCCCGCCGCACCCCGTAGCCGAGGTTCACGGCGGTGGGCCGCGCCGCCTCCAACAGCGACGCCGCTTCCGCCACGTCGTAGCCCCGTGCCGCGGCCAGCGCGACCCCGTATGCCCCGGCGATCCCCAGCAGGGGCGCACCGCGCACGGCCAAGGTCCGGATCGCCTCCACCAGGGCCGGGACGTCGGTGCACACCAGCTCCGCCTCTTCGGCCGGCAATCTGCGCTGGTCCAGCAGAACCAGCACCGGGCCTTCCGGGAGCTCGTCCCAACGCAGCGAGTCGAGCCCGGGGGGCTGTTCGCCGTCGAGGGTTTGTACGTACTGATCAGCCATCCGCCCAGTCTGCCCGCTGACGCACGCACAATGCAGGAGAGAACGAGATCCACGGCCCGGCCCGCCCGCGGCCGGTGCGTGGCACGATGGCTGCCAGCCTGCCGCCCTGACGTGCGGACAGGCGCCGTGACCCAGCCGGCTCGCCGAGCCGGCTCCGCGACACATCCACGAGGTGGACGACCGTGAACGACACTCCGGGCTGGGCCTCGCCCGGATCCTCCCCGTCCGACGACCGGGATGCCGGAGCGCCCGGCCCCGCCGACGCTCCCGACACCTCCTCGAAATGGTCCAAGGAACAGCCGCCCGGGGGTCGGTGGGCCCCGCCGACCGGACCCGGCGGCGGCCCCGTGCCCCCGCGGACCGGCGGACCGGGCTGGGGTGGCGGACCGCAACGAGGCGGCTGGGGACAGCCGCCGGCCGCGAAGCCCGGAGTGATCCCGCTGCGCCCGCTCGGAGTCGGCGAGATCCTCGACGGCGCGGTGTCCACCCTGCGCGCGCACTGGCGCACGGTCCTGGGCATCACGATCACGGTCTCCGTTATCACCCAGATCTGCGACATCCTCGTCCAGCGCTATCTCGTCCCACAGCCCCCCAGGGTGGATCCGAACGCCACTCCTGAGGAAGCCCTGAGCCAGCTGGGGGACCAGCTCAACGCGACGCTCGTGGGCACGGCACCGGTCATGGCGATCACTCTGATCGCAACGCTCTTCACCACCGCCCTGCTGACCGTGGTCATCAGCCGCTCGGTACTGGGCCGCGACGTCACGCTGTCCGACGCGTGGCGCGAGGCGCGACCGCGACTGCCCCAACTCCTCGGCCTCACCCTGCTGCTGCCGCTGATCGCCACCACGGTGCTCGCCATCGGACTGCTGCCGGGCCTGCTCCTGGGCTCCGAGGGCGGCGCCGCCTTCGCCGCACTCGGCGGGATCGCCGGCGCGGTCGTCGCCGTCTGGCTGATGGTCCGGTTCGCACTCGCTTCGCCCGCCCTCATGCTGGAACGGCAGGGCGTCGTCCAGTCGATGCGGCGCTCGGCGAAGCTGGTGCGCGGAGCATGGTGGCGGGTCTTCGGCATCCTGCTGCTCACGATGCTGCTGACCTTCCTGGTCTCCCTGATCATCAACATCCCGTTCGGCCTGATCGCCTACACCGTCGACGGTGAGGGCCTCAGCGGACTGTTCTCGGGCCGCACACCGGAGTTCGGCTGGCCCTTCCTGATCATCACCGGCATCGGCGCGGTGGTCGCCTCGTCCATCACCTATCCGATCTCGGCGGGCGTCACCGTGCTCCTCTACGTCGACCAACGCATCCGCCGCGAGGCTCTCGACCTCGAACTGGCCAGGGCGGCGGGCGTCAACGACCACGGCGCGGCACCGGGCGACGACACCCCCAGGAGCTGATGCCGTGTCCGTCACGGGAGGAGCGACCAGGGCGTGGCCGCGGGCCCACGTCGACGACGACGTGCCCGTGGACCTCCCGCGCGTGCCCGCGAGGGAGGCGGCCGAACGCGAGCTGTCCAAGCCGATGTACCACGAGAACGACCCCAACCTGGTCGAGCGCGCCCTCAACAGCTTCTGGGAGTGGCTCGCCGAGGTGCTCGACACGGTGGCGGGAGCCTCACCCGGCGGTCCGCTCGGGCTCGCCGTCATCGCCCTGCTCGTCGCCGCGCTGGTCGCCGCACTGTGGTGGCGGCTGGGCACCCCGCACCGCACGCTCACCACAGGGGACGCGCTCTTCGACGACCGCCCCCGCAGCGCTGCCGAGCACCGGGCGACCGCCGAGACGCACGCCGCCGCGGGACGCTGGAACCAGGCGGTCCAGGAACGGATGCGCGCCATCGTCCGCTCCCTCGAGGAACGCGCCCTGCTCGAGCCCCGCCCCAGCCGCACCGCCGACGAGGCCGCCGCGGAAGCCGGACGCCCTCTGCCCGGCCACACCGACGCGCTGCGCACGGCGGCCCGTACCTTCGACGACGTCACATACGGCGGACGCACCGCCGACCAGCACGCGTACACACGTCTGCGGGACCTCGACACCGAACTGGGGCGCACCAAGCCGGATCTGACGGCCACGGCCCCGGGGGCAACCGGATGACCGGGGCCACGACCGGCACCACCGCGGTGTCTCCGACCACCCACCAGGTCTGGATCCGAAGCCGGGGAATCCTGCTCGCGCTCGTGGTCCTCGTCGTGGCCGGGTTCGTCATCGCGGTCATCCGCTCCGACGGCGGCCACGGCCGCCTCGACCCGCGCTCCACCGGCCCCTCCGGCAGCCGCGCCGTCGCCGAACTGCTCAAGGACGGAGGCGTCACCACTCGCGTGGTCACCACCCTGGGTGAAGCCACCGCCGCGACGGGCCCCGGCACCACCCTGCTGGTCGCCGGGCCCGACCTGCTGAGCAGCAGTCAACAGGACGCCCTGCAAAAGGCGATGGCCTCCTCCGGCGGCCGTTCCGTCCTCCTCGCCCCCGGCCCTGACTCCGTCGGCACCCTCGCCCCCGGAACCTCGGCCAGCACACCCGCCCCGGTCTCCGCGCGTGAGCCGCAGTGCACCTTCCCGGCAGCCCGGCGAGCCGGAAGCGCCGATCTCGGCGGCGAGCGCTACATCACCGACAACACCCTCGGCAGCGACTCCTGCTACCTCGTCAACGGACTCCCCACGCTGCTCCGGACCGACGCTCCCGGAACCGGCGACACCGTACTCCTCGGCTCCCCCGACATCCTCTACAACGAACGGCTCGGCAAGGAGGGCAACGCGTCGCTCGCCCTCCAGCTGCTCAGTTCCCGCCCTCATCTGGTCTGGTACCTCCCTTCCCTCTCCGATGGATCGGCCGCCGGGGACGACGGCACCCGCGACGGGCGAGGGGATGGCCATACCGGCATCGGCCGGCTCATCCCTTCCGGATGGCTCTGGGCCACCCTTCAACTCGCCGTCGCCGCCGTGATCGCCGCCGTATGGCGTGCCCGCCGGCTCGGGCCGCTCGTCAGCGAACGGCTGCCCGCGGCCGTGCGTGCCTCCGAGTCCACCGAGGGCCGGGCGCGCCTCTACCGCAAGGCGAACGCCCGCGACCGCGCCGCCTCCGCCCTCCGCCAGGCCACACGGAACCGGCTGGCTCCCCTCCTGGGCGTCACCCTCGCGGACGTCCATTCACCCGACCTCCTCCTCCCGGCTGTCTCGGCACATCTGCGCAACAGCGACCGCGACCTCCGGGCTCTGCTCTTCGGACCGGCCCCTGCCGACGACGCCTCACTCATCCGCCTGGCTGACCAACTGGACGCCCTCGAAAGAGAGGTACGCACTTCATGAGCGCCCCGACCCCCGAGACCGCCGAGCACTCGGACGACGCACGCGCCTCGCTGGAGGCCCTGCGCACCGAGATCGCGAAGGCCGTGGTCGGTCAGGACTCCGCAGTCACCGGACTGGTCGTGGCCCTGCTCTGTCGTGGCCATGTCCTCCTCGAAGGAGTCCCCGGCGTAGCCAAGACCCTCCTCGTGCGGGCCCTGGCCGCTTCGCTCGAACTGGACACCAAGCGGGTCCAGTTCACCCCGGACCTCATGCCCAGCGACGTCACCGGCTCTCTGGTCTATGACGCGCGGACCGCGGAGTTCTCCTTCCAGCCGGGGCCGGTCTTCACCAACCTCCTGCTGGCCGACGAGATCAACAGGACACCGCCGAAGACCCAGTCATCGCTGCTGGAAGCCATGGAGGAGCGCCAGGTCACCGTCGACGGCACACCTCGCCCTCTCCCCGAGCCGTTCCTGGTGGCCGCGACTCAGAACCCGGTCGAGTACGAGGGCACATACCCCCTGCCCGAGGCGCAACTCGACCGCTTCCTGCTGAAGCTGACCGTGCCGCTGCCGTCTCGCGACGACGAGATCAACGTCCTCGCCAGGCACGCCGAAGGCTTCAACCCGCGCGACCTGCAGGCCGCCGGGCTCCGCCCCGTCGCCACACCCGCTGACCTGGAAGCCGCCCGGACGGCCGTCGCCAAGACCTCGGTCTCCGCCGAGATCGCGGGCTATGTCGTCGATATCTGCCGTGCCACCCGTGACTCCCCCTCACTCAGCCTCGGCGTCTCTCCCCGAGGCGCCACCGCCCTGCTCTCCACTGCGCGGGCCTGGGCCTGGCTCACGGGACGCGGCTACGTCACCCCCGACGACGTGAAGGCCCTCGCCCTGCCCACCCTCCGTCATCGCATCCAGCTCCGGCCGGAAGCCGAGATGGAAGGCGTCACGGCGGACTCGGTCATCACCGCCATCCTCGCCCACGTCCCCGTCCCCCGCTGAGGCGGTACGTCATGGTCCTCACCGGACGAGCGGCCCTCCTCGCCGCTCTCGGCTCCATTCCCGTCGGGCTCCTCGCACCCAGCTGGCAGGGGATCCTGGCCGTCAACGCACCACTCTCAGTAGCAATTCTGTGCGACTACGTCCTGGCCGCACCAGTCCGAACTCTCCAGTTCACCCGAACCGGTGAGTCGTCCGTTCGACTCGGCAACAGCGCGGAAGTCCAGCTCATGATCACCAACGTCTCCTCGCGGCGGCTGCGCGCCCGCCTGCGCGACGCCTGGCCACCGAGCAGTTGGGTCCCAGGAACCGAGCAGACCGAATCACGACACACGGTGACGGTGCCGGCCGGCGAGCGCCGCCGTCTCAGGACGGTCCTTCGCCCCACCCGCCGCGGTGACCGCCACGCCGAACTCGTCACGGTCCGTTCCTACGGACCGCTCGGGCTCGCCGCCCGCCAGGGGAACCACCGGGTTCCCTGGACGGTCCGCGTCCTGCCGCCCTTCACGAGCCGCAAGCACCTGCCGTCCCGGCTGGCCCGCCTCCGCGAACTCGACGGCAGGACCAGTGTGCTGACCCGTGGGGAGGGCACAGAGTTCGACAGCCTCCGCGAGTACGTGCCGGGGGACGACACCCGCTCCATCGACTGGCGCGCCACCGCCCGGCAGACCACCGTCGCCGTCCGCACCTGGCGGCCGGAGCGGGATCGTCACATCTTGATCGTGCTGGACACGGGCCGTACCGCGGCCGGAAGGGTGGGCGACGTCCCACGTCTGGACGCGGCCATGGACGCCGCTCTCCTCCTCACCGCACTCGCCACCCGTGCGGGTGACCGTGTGGACCTGCTGGCCTACGACCGCCGCGTCCGCGCCCGGGTACAGGGTCGAGCGGCTCGGGAAATCCTGCCGGCCATGGTCGACGCCATGGCACCTCTGGAACCGGAGTTGGTGGAGACGGACGCCCGTGGCCTCAGCGCGGCGACGCTCAAGCACGCCCCCCGGCGCTCTCTCGTCGTGCTGCTGACCAGCCTGGACGCCGCCCCCATCGAAGAGGGCCTCCTGCCGGTGCTACCGCAACTCACGCAGCGCCACTCGGTGATGGTCGCCTCGGTCGCGGATCCGCACATCAAGAAGATGTCCGGCGCCCGCGGCAGCCTGGACGCGGTGTACGAGGCCGCCGCCGGCACCCAGGCCCAGCTGCAGCGCCGCCGCACGGCGGAACAGCTCCAGCACCACGGAGTAACCGTGGTCGACGCCACTCCGGAGAGCCTCGCACCGGCTCTGGCCGATGCCTACCTGGCGCTCAAGGCAGCGGGACGTCTGTAGCGCCGCACCAGGCAGCGTTCGCCCCGTCGCGACGCCCGCACGGCGACTCGCGGCGTTGCCGAAGCAACCGAGCAGGCCCACCACGAGGTCGATCCGGCGCCTTGCGATCTTTCCCCTCGGCCCGGGAGAGGCGGGGGAGCCCCCGTGCACCGGAGGCGGCTCCTTGATGGGCAAACGACGATCAGACCGCCGGGTTGGCTACGGGCGTGAATCAGCAGGTTACGGAAGTCGCGCCTGCCGAAGCCCTTGGGCTGGTCCTTGCGCCCGGTGAGAGCCGCCGCTGAAGAAGAGACTTGACATGCCCTCTGATCTGGACACTGTTAATTTGATGAATATCTAATCAAGGTCATTTTTGGGGCATGGGAAATGAGAGTGGGGCTGACCAGGGGGTTCTCGCTGCGCGTGAGCTTCTACAAGCTGGCGTGATCTCGGCTCGGCCCCGGAGGCCACCCGCGCCGTGCACTACACGGCGACTCGACACCCTTTGCCGAGTACCCGTCTCGGGGCCGACAGGTCCATTTCCCATGCAGGCGTCTTTATCACCCCCCGCACGGCCGCTCGCGTTCGGGCCCGTATGCTCACGGGGACCAGCCGGGCCTCTGTACCGGCAAGCACACGAGGTGGATACACAGTGAGTGAAGGCGGTCAGCGGACCACAGGCCCGCTCGGCACGGTGTTGGTGATCATTCCGACCTACAACGAGGCCGAGAACATCGCGGCGATTACCTCTCGGGTCCGTAGTTCCGTGCCCCATGCGCACATTCTTGTCGTCGACGACAACAGCCCGGACGGCACCGGCAAGATCGTGGACGAGCTCGCAGCCGACGACAACCATATACACGTGCTGCACCGCAAGGGGAAAGAAGGCCTCGGCGCAGCGTATCTGGCTGGTTTCGGCTGGGGCATCGAGAACGATTACGGCGTCCTGGTCGAGATGGACGCCGATGGCTCTCACCGCCCCGAGGAACTGCCCCGCCTGCTTACGGCGCTACCCGGTGCGGATCTGGTGCTCGGGTCCCGTTGGGTTCCCGGCGGGAGTGTAGTGAATTGGCCCAAGTCCCGGGAGTTCCTGTCGCGAGGCGGCAGCCTCTACTCCCGTCTGATGCTGGGAGTACCCATCCGCGACGTGACCGGCGGCTTCCGGGCGTTCCGCAAGGAGACGCTGGAAGGACTGGGTATCGCCGAGGTCGCCTCCCAGGGGTACTGCTTCCAGGTTGATCTTGCCTGGCGGACCGTGAAGTCCGGTTTCCATGTCGTCGAGGTGCCGATCACCTTCGTCGAGCGGGAGCGGGGCGACAGCAAGATGAGCCGCGCGATCGTGGCGGAGGCGCTGTGGCGGGTGACCGCCTGGGGCCTTGGCCACAGGGCCAGAGCACTCCTGGGACGCGGCTGAATTGAGGCCCGTCCTGCGGGCCCGCAGGACGGGCCTCAATTCAGTGAGCGCTCCGGGACACCTGCCGGCTGTCGGATACGGTGCCGTCAACAGGAAGCTGCGAAACCCTCTCACGGCCCTGGATGAGCTGGTGGAGCAGGAGGGGCAAACCGACGACGGCGATGACCCATACGTTGAGCATGAGCCGGTCGCCCTGGCTGTCGACGGGGTGCGCGATCTCGGCCGCGATGCCCGTCAATCCGACGGCCAGAACGATCCAGCCGAGCGCACGGCTGTGCCGGAACAGGCCCCATGCGCCGAGGCCGACAGCAGCGATAAGCCAGGGGCTGCGGACCTGCTCCTGAATCCAGTGGGCCCAGTAATTGCCGTTTAGCTCGACCAGCATGGGCCAAGGGGCGGCGACATCGGGCTGGGCGAAGTGATCAGTGAAAGTGTCCTGCAACGTCTCGGTACTGCCCGGCAGGTTGTAGTGGATGCTGAGCGCACCGATCCCAAGAACCACGGCCGCATTCAGGGCAGCCATGAGATACGTGCCCCGATGCCTCGTGCCGGCCACCAGTGCCAGGCACACCATCGCAGAGGCCGCCAATGCCCCCGCAACGAGCAGGAAAGTCGAGTACTTGACAGCTGTGCCCACCACCATGGACCCGGTGAGCAGGATCGTTCCTGCGGTAAGGCGACGATTGAACAGCCACCACGCACCCAACAAGGAAGTCATGATGAGAGCGAGGACAGGGCCCTCTGTGAGGGGGTATCCACCCCACCAGCCGATCGGACAGGCGTAGAAGAAGGCCTGTCCGACTAGGGCGAACCTTGCAGGTGCGCCTACGGCGCGCAGCAACAGGTAGGCGACGAGGCCACCGACAACCGTAAACAGGACCGAGGTGACGAGCAGTCCCGAACCCGCGCCGAACACGGCGACAAACGGCGCGGCCAGCACCGGGAACCCCGGCCGGACATCGAATATGCGCTCATAGCGAGGGCTGAGCGGTTTCAGCCCGTCAGCCGACTCTGCCATGCATGCGGAGAACCCTTTCCCCGGCGTGGGGTACGGAGCAGCGTTATCGCGCAAATTCTCCGGCTTCAACCCGTGAGAGCGGGTCTCCCGTCGCACCTTGTCGTGGCAGTACGCCTTCAACGCGGTCCGGTGCGCCTGCTCCGGAGAGTCACCGAGGAACTGCAGCGCGGCCTGGTTGTAACGGTAGGCGTCATTGGCCGGCGCCAGGGTGGGCCTACCGATGATCTGGAGAATTATGTACGCGATGGCAATCAGCGCGGGGAGCATCCACCGGCGCGACCGACGTATGCTCTTTCTCCGGCGGGTTTCGGACGACCCCACATCGCCTGCTCGGGACCGAGAAACGGCAGTGAGGTCATTGGCGCTCATCACGGGCGGTCACATTACCCTACTAGCACCCTCGTGCGGAGCCGTCACATATGCGGGCGCCCTCGCCGCGGCGCAGCCCACCGCAGGCTCCGTCACACGAGGCCAGAACACACACCGTGCCGTTCTGTAGAACCGTTGTTCATGTGTCGCGACGGCAGACGCTCGTTTGCTCCTGGGCTCCGGAGCAGCCCACGAGCCCCTGGAGCAGCTTCCTGGCGGCGATGTCACAGGCGGGTACTGTCCGAATGCCGAATAGCTCCCCAGAGGCAAGACCTCTCCGCTCGCGGCCCACCTCTGTAGCGGGTGCAGAGTCGAGTCCCACAGTTGCACGGCTGCCGCCTCCGCCAAGAAGATGCACGTGCATACATTCGGAGCCTAGTGTGATGCGCCCGACATCACGTGCCGCTGGTCCGGTCCTTCTCGGTGCGGCCAGGGGGTCGTCGGCGGGCCAAAGGAGCGGCTCGCCGACAGAGCTCAGTTTTCCGAGGTATGGGAAGCGCGCTCGTGGCGTCTCGGTGTACCTGGGCGCCGGGCTTGCTTACTGGACCAGCTCGATATGGGGGTGATCCGGGGAGGACGGGCAGGCGTGGAGCTGGAGGCTGGAGCCGCGGGCGATCCCGATCAGGGTGAAGTTCGCGGGCGGAGTGCCGAGGAAGGAGTGGAGTCGGGTTGGTCCGCTCCTCCTCAGGGGCCCAGCTGTCGCTGTCGGCGTCCCATCCGAGGGTGGCGATGGTGAGGAGCGGGAGCGCCTCGGTGCCGCACTCCGGGCAGCGGCGGGGCATGGGGTCGGACAGGCCCCAGCGGGACCAGCCGCCGGTCTTCCAGCCGGGGGAAGTGGACAGCTCGCTCTCGTAGGACTCCCGCGGAGTGGCGGGGCAGGAGCCGCCCCACCGGCTCGGGTCGCCCAGCTCCTGCCGCAACTCCTCGTCCAGCTCCATGAAGGCGGGGTACTCCGTGACCCGCTCCGGTGCCAGCAGGGACGGCTCCGGGAGATAGCCCTGGGACTTGAGCGCGGGCGGTTCGGGCGGCGCGTCGAGGACGTCGGTGACGGTGCTGGCGGAGCGCCAGAAGACCGCGGTGCGGGGGTGGCTCGGGTGGTCGAAGGGGCACCACAGGACCTGGAGGAGGTCGGCCCCGGGCGGGCTGAACGGGAGTGGGACGTCACGGGCGTACAGCTGGGCGACAGGGAGCAGGGGAACCGGGTCCTCGGGCCAGGGGCGGCCCTGGAGGATCCGCTTCTCGGTGGCCAGCCCTCGGGCGTGGGCCGGGAGGCCGGGCCGCCGAGGTGCCGCCGGCTTGCTACCGCCGCCTGGACACGGCGGAGGAGCCGGATGTCGTCCGGCAACAGAACCCTGCGCGCGTCGCACCTCTCTCGTGCGGTCCTCCGCAGTGCGGCCACGGCTCGTCGGCTGGCCACAGCAGCGCGCCGCCGACGGAACTGTCGTGCACCGTCGGCGAGCCCGGCCGCGGATGCAGCCGGGTCGCCGTGCGCGCCAGCGGGGCCAGTTGAGGGAAGAGCGCGGTCACGTCGAGCGGCCGCGGTGGGGTGGTGAAACTCATTCTGGCTCCCGAGGGCACGGACAAGGTGCGGGGAGAGATCAGTTGCCGAGGTTGTGCGCTCCGCCGGTCTGGGTGTTGGGGATGTAGACGTTTTGGAACATTAGTTCGACCGAACCGTCCTCGCGCTCGATCTTGGCGCTCATGGTAACGCCCACCGGAATCGTGCTGTCGGCGCTCAGATAGGTGGGAGTCACCTCGTAGAGGATCGCGTCGTCCTCGCTGAACGATGCCAGCCGCACCTCGTCCCGGACCTGCTCCTCGTACTCCCACATGCTGCCTGCACCGGTGTTCACCCCGACCTGCCAGCAGGGCACGAGGTTCTTCGAGATCCGCCCGCCGAGAATGTTGGCGATCAGGTGACACCGGGCGAGCTGGTCGCTGAGGTTGTGCGCGGAAGCGTAGTCGGCCGCGTCCAGCCAACCGGTGATCTCTCCGCCGGCTTCACTACCGGGGCCGGGCTGCTTGCCCAGGCAGGCGGTAGCCTTGGTCGCCCGGTGGCCGGCCGTGCTCGTCTGATCGTTCTTCCTGACGTGGGGGACCGGTTCGGTGGTGTTCAGGATCAGCCGTTGCCGACCGGGCGCGCGCCCTCCGGCGAGATCCCCAGGCACTCCGCGTGCGAACCGTCGAGCGCCGCCGTGAACGTCAGCTTGAACTGGTCGGCGTCGATGACCCGCTGGCCCGCGAAGCCGTCGGCGAGCTGGCCGGCCGCGAACTGCTTGTCGACAGCGGCTACGTGGGCGCGCACACATCGCTGGGAGGTGTCGAGGCTCGAACCGCCGTTGAGCTCGGGCCATCCGCCGTTGCCGTAGTACGGAATAAGCTCGGCGCACTCAGCACCGTCCCTTCCGCCTTCCTTCGTCTCCGCGAGGGGGAACTGGGCACAGGTGTCAGTCGGTATGAGGTCGCTCGCGTCCGGGAACGGCTCCGACGCCCCGCTTCCACAGGTGCTACTCGTACGGACGTCCACGCCGCTCGTCGACCGGGTCAGCGCGGTGTTGAGCCCCCAGCGATCGGTGAGGTTCTTCTGGGCCCACAGATACGCCGCCACCGCGCCGCCCTTATCCGAGCCCTGCGTGCTCATCGACAGCTCGGGCATGACCGACGGAACCGCACAGCCCGCCACCGAAGTGCCGCCGACCGCGTGGTCGCACCTGACCTGACGCGCGTTCTTCCAGGACGCGTTCGGGTCGGTCGCCGTCGCGCCCGGGGACGTCACGTACATCGCGTAGGACGTGTAGAACGAGGCGGAGGAACCCGTCGTCTGGGGCGAGGAGTAGGTGACGGTTCCGGTCAGGGTCTTGCCGAGGGTGATGGCGCCGGCGTACCAGGGCATGGTCTTGGTGGCCGTGCATCCTGCGTCGCAGGATGCCTTGAACTTGGCGTCCAGGGAGGTTACATCGCCGGAGGCGGCCGTCATCTTGACGGTGACCTGCTCGCTCCAGGTCGTGGCGGTCGGGGACAGGTCGGCGCCGGTCGAGACCTCCAGGATGCCGCGTCCGATCTCCAGACCCCTGTTGTCGCGGAGGATGTAGGTGACGTTGATGCCGGTCACGCAGTACGAGAAGCGCTCGTAGCGGTAGTTGCCGGGGTTGGTGATGTCGCAACTGCCGGCGGCCGCGGCGGTGGGGGCGGTGGCGGCGACACGGGTTCGAATCTGCGCCTTCGCGGGGGCTGGGGTGACCGTCACACAGGACTCGACGGCACCGCGCGGCGCTCCTTGGAGCCCGGCGCGGTGGCGGTGCATTCCTCACCGGAGCCGGCCGCAAACCTGCCGGTCTCGGTGAGGGGGGCGGTGGCCGGCAGGTCCGCTGTGTCGAGCCTGCTCACCCGCTGGGGCTTCTCTTCGGCCCTCTGCTGCGCTGAGCTCATGCCGGTTGTGGTGAGTCCCAGCGTCACCACTGTCACCAGGGCCAGTACGGTTGACCGGGCACGTCTCCGTCCGGGCCGACCATGTCGTATCTCATGCATGATTGTCATACCTCTCTTGTTGGCGTGGGTGCCCCGACGGCTTCGGTAAGGGGCAATGAGGGGCACCGGCACAGCGGTGCCCCTCGGGCGGCGGGCGACGGCCGGACATCCAGAGGATTCGGACCGGCACGGTCAGCAGTTCGCCAGCGTCGTTCTCCTGCGGTGGGGACCGGCCGGGGCGCCAGGCTCGTCGGCGCCGGGACCGGCCGGGCTCGGGCCGCGGCCGTTCGGGCAGGCCCGGGCGCCGAGCGCTGCCACGCAGGTCAGAAGATGGACGACAGGACCTTGGTGGCCCCCGACACGACGTCCTCGCCGACGTCGGCGATCTTGCCGACGACGGGCTTGATGAGCTTGCCGCCGAGAGCCTTGTCTGCGGCACCGATCCACTTGGACTGGCCGAAGGTGACCAGACTCAGGCCGGTGCCGATGGCGGATTCGATGAACTCGCCACTGGTAAAGCCGTGTTCGATGCCGGTGAAGAGGGTGCCGAGGCCGCTGGCGCCCATCGAGACCGCGGCGAAGAAGCCGGCGGCCGCGGCGGCCGGGGGGAACACGAAGGCGGCGAGGGCGCAGCCCGCGGCCAGGAACCCGGCGCCGACACTGATCGCGTTGAACGCGTCGGCGTAGAAGCCGGCGTCGTTCCACCACTCGTCGGCGTCCGTGCTGGTGCCGTTGGGGTTGATCTGGTCGTTGGTGTCCTTGTCGGCCGGGTCGATCTTGGCCTCCCGCTCACGGCGGGCCTTCTCGGCAGCGGCCTTGGCAGCGGCCTTGACCTCGGCCTCACGCTTGGCCGCAGCGATCTGCCTGGCCTCGGTGGCCGCGGCCGCCGCCGTCGCCGCGTCCTTGCCCGCTGCGATCGAGGAAGCGCGGGCGTTGGCGGCCGAAGCCTGGGCGCTGTACGACGATTTGAGGGCTGAACGGGCGGAGTCCATCGCCTTGTTCGCCGAGTAGTTCGCGGAGCGGGCGGCGCTACGGGCGGTCGACGCCGCCGCGCTCGCCTTGGCCGCGGACGCCTTGGCATCGGCCGCGGACTTGTCGGCCGCGTCCGCGTTCCGCCTGGCCTCGGCGGCGTAGTCCTCGGCCTTGGCCGCGGAGTCAAGTGCCTTGGCCGCCCACTGCTTGGCCTCGGCGGCGGCACTCCGGGCGTCGGCGGCGGCCTTGGATGCCAAGGCGGCGTTCTCCTGCGCCTTCTCGGCGATCTTCGCCGCAGCCGCGATGGCGCCCCGGATCGCGGCGACATGGGTGGCGGTGTCGTGGTCGAGCTGGGCCGTCCGGTACTGCACCAGGGAGACGAAGTTGCGGCGCATCCAGGTGGGCCCCTCCATGGCCACCTCGGCGTACGCCTTGGTGAAGGCACCCCCGGTGTCCATCAGCGTGAGGGTGAGGACCGCGTCGTCCTCCCGTATCGCCCTGGGGTACTCGTGGTCGAAGAAGTCCTGCAGCGATTCGGTGGTGTTGAGGTCGAGTGCCTTGTTCGCCGCCTCGGTGACGGCCTTGCCGGGGTTCGAGTCCAGGATGCGAGTGATCGCCACCCGGTTGTCCTCGTCGGAGGCCCTCTTCATGCCGCCGGTGAGGAAGTCGCCGACCGCCTTGGAATCAGGGCTCTCCAGGGCGGCCTGGGCCGCTTCGGCGATCCTGGGGCCGGCGATCGTGGCCACGTGGAGCGTGGTCTCCCGGTCGTCCTGGACCTGGGCAAGGTGCCGGTCGAGGGCTATCCAGGCGTACACGTCGTCGTCCGTGCCGGAGAGAGCGAACTGGGCCGCTTGCCTGGTCCAGGCACCCCTGGAGTTGAGCAGGGCGGCGGCTGCTTTGCGCCCTTGGACCGCCGCGAGCTCCATGTCGTTCGCCGCCAGCGCCTGCTCGGCCTTGGTGATCAGGTCCTTGGTCGCCTGATCGGTCTGCTGCGCCTGGGCGACCTTGTTCTGATAGGCAGTCACCTCCTTCGTTTCGATCTCAGCGAGCAGCCTGACCTCCTCGATGGCCTGCAGTTTGTCCTGCTCAAGGGTTTCCGCCTCGGCCTTCCGCGCGTTCTGCTCCACCAGGAGGGCGTCCGAGACGGCCTTGGTGGCCGTGTTGGCGGCCAGCATGGCCGCCGCCGCATGGGCGGTGGACCTGTTGGCGTAGTCGACGGCTTGACCCGCGTACTTCACGGCCTCCTCGGCGGCGGCCGCCGCCTTGTCAGCGTGGTCCGCCGCGGCGTTGGCTGCGTCCCGGGCGGTGCGGGCGGCCGCGGCCGCGGTGGTGGCGAGGGTATGTGCGGCGGAGGCGGCATTGGTGGCCCGGTTCGCGGCGCTGGACGCGATCGCGGCCTGGCGCTTGGCCTCCGCGGCCTCCGACTGTGCGGCACCGGCGGCGGCACCGGCCTGGGCGGCGGCGTTCGCGGCGGCGGCCGCGTTGCGTGCGGCGGAGGCAGCGGCGGAACCGGCGGCGGCGGCGGAACCGGCGGCGGCGGCCTTGGTTCCGGCGACGGCGGCCTGGTCGGCCGCCTTGGCCGCGGTACGCGCCTTGGCCGCGGCGTTGCGGGCGGCGACCGCCGCGTTCTTCGCGGCCTCGGCCTTGCCTGCATCCTTGGAGGCACCGATCGCAGCATGGAAGGCACGGGCTGCGGCGCTGCCGGCGTTCGCGGCGGCCTGGGCGGCGCCGGTGGCTGCCCAGGAGGCGCGACGGGACGCCGCCACAGCGGCGTTCGAGGCGTTGATGGCGTTACGAGCGGCATCCGCCGCGCCCTTCGCGGCGCCCGCCGCCTTGCGGGCCGCGGCCCCGGACTTCTGCACATCCTTCTGGGCAGCCGCTGCCTCGGCGGCGGCCTTCTCCGCCGCCTCCTTTGCCTTGTCCGCGGCGGTCTGGGCGCGCGCGGAGGCCTCGACGGCCAGGTTCGTCTCGCGCTCGGCGCGCTTGCCCTCCCGCTCGACGACGGCGACGAGCTCCTCGATCGTCGCCGACTCCTGGTCCCGGGCACGGGCGATGTGCTGACCGGTCTCGATGAACCTCTCCACGTCGGACGCGCTGCCGCTGAGGGCGCGGTCGGCGTACTTCTGCACCTCCGGGCCGGCCTGCGTCAGCATGGTGGCGACCTGGACGCGGGCGTCCTCCAGGCGTGCGTCGTACTGGGTGTCGGTGAGGAACGCGACCAGGGACTGCTCGGTGCCGGCGGTCAGGGCGGCGGTGGCGGCTCGCCGGACCGCTCTGTCGCCGGTGCCCGACACGATGGTGGTGGCCACCTGGAGGTCCTCGAGGATGGCGGGTTTGAAGCCGCCCCTCAGGAAGTCGGCGATGGCGGCGTCACCGTTGTCGAGGGCGGCGACCGCCTCACGGCGCAGGCCCTTGCCCGCGCGGTCCAGGCTGCTGACGAGGGCGACGCGGTTGTCCTGCACGGTTTGGTTCGGCAGCGTTTCGGCCAGGAAGGTCTGGATCTCGCTGTCGGAGCCGACCAGGGCATGGGCGGCTGCGGACTTGACGCCTCTTCCGCCCGATATCCAGGCCTTGACCACCTTCGCCCGCTCGGTGGCCGGCAGGGGCCCTCCTCCCGCCACCGCCGCAGCCGCCGCCAGATCGCGGACCGAGGTGCGCCACGACCAGCCGTGCCGCAGCAGTCTCTGACGAAATACGCCCCGGAACATGAGAAAGCCCCGGACCATCACGGTCCGGGGCTTTCCCAGAAGAATTGTTCGGCGGTGTCCTACTCTCCCACAGGGTCCCCCCTGCAGTACCATCGGCGCTGAAAGGCTTAGCTTCCGGGTTCGGAATGTAACCGGGCGTTTCCCTAACGCTATGACCACCGAAACACTATGAAGATATCGAACCCGGCCGACCACACAGTGGTCTCGGCGTGTTCGTTACTTCAGAACTAACACAGTGGACGCGAGCAACTGAGGACAAGCCCTCGGCCTATTAGTACCGGTCAACTCCACCAGTCACCTGGCTTCCATATCCGGCCTATCAACCCAGTCGTCTACTGGGAGCCTTACCCCATCAAGTGGGTGGGAGTCCTCATCTCGAAGCAGGCTTCCCGCTTAGATGCTTTCAGCGGTTATCCCTCCCGAACGTAGCCAACCAGCCATGCCCTTGGCAGGACAACTGGCACACCAGAGGTTCGTCCGTCCCGGTCCTCTCGTACTAGGGACAGCCCTTCTCAAGACTCCTACGCGCACAGCGGATAGGGACCGAACTGTCTCACGACGTTCTAAACCCAGCTCGCGTACCGCTTTAATGGGCGAACAGCCCAACCCTTGGGACCGACTCCAGCCCCAGGATGCGACGAGCCGACATCGAGGTGCCAAACCATCCCGTCGATATGGACTCTTGGGGAAGATCAGCCTGTTATCCCCGGGGTACCTTTTATCCGTTGAGCGACGGCGCTTCCACAAGCCACCGCCGGATCACTAGTCCCGACTTTCGTCCCTGCTCGACCCGTCGGTCTCACAGTCAAGCTCCCTTGTGCACTTACACTCAACACCTGATTGCCAACCAGGCTGAGGGAACCTTTGGGCGCCTCCGTTACCCTTTGGGAGGCAACCGCCCCAGTTAAACTACCCATCAGACACTGTCCCTGATCCGGATCACGGACCCAGGTTAGACATCCAGCACGACCAGAGTGGTATTTCAACGACGACTCCACCTGAACTGGCGTCCAAGCTTCACAGTCTCCCACCTATCCTACACAAGCCGAACCGAACACCAATATCAAACTGTAGTAAAGGTCCCGGGGTCTTTCCGTCCTGCTGCGCGAAACGAGCATCTTTACTCGTAGTGCAATTTCACCGGGCCTATGGTTGAGACAGTCGAGAAGTCGTTACGCCATTCGTGCAGGTCGGAACTTACCCGACAAGGAATTTCGCTACCTTAGGATGGTTATAGTTACCACCGCCGTTTACTGGCGCTTAAGTTCTCAGCTTCGCCCCACCGAAATGGAGCTAACCGGTCCCCTTAACGTTCCAGCACCGGGCAGGCGTCAGTCCGTATACATCGCCTTACGGCTTCGCACGGACCTGTGTTTTTAGTAAACAGTCGCTTCTCGCTGGTCTCTGCGGCCACCCCCAGCTCAAGGAGTACATCCCATCACCAGGCGTGGCCCCCCTTCTCCCGAAGTTACGGGGGCATTTTGCCGAGTTCCTTAACCATAGTTCACCCGAACGCCTCGGTATTCTCTACCTGACCACCTGAGTCGGTTTAGGGTACGGGCCGCCATGAAACTCGCTAGAGGCTTTTCTCGACAGCATAGGATCATCCACTTCACCACAATCGGCTCGGCATCAGGTCTCAGACTACGTGTCACGCGGATTTGCCTACGTGACGTCCTACACCCTTACCCCGGGACAACCACCGCCCGGGCTGGACTACCTTCCTGCGTCACCCCATCGCTTACCTACTACCACCTTGGATCAGCGGCTCCACCACTCCGACCTCGTCCGAAGACTCAGCCGACGGCTTCACGGCCTTAGCATTAATGGGCTCGATACTGGGCGTTTCAAAGCGGGTACCGGAATATCAACCGGTTGTCCATCGACTACGCCTGTCGGCCTCGCCTTAGGTCCCGACTTACCCTGGGCAGATCAGCTTGACCCAGGAACCCTTAGTCAATCGGCGCACACGTTTCCCACGTGTGTATCGCTACTCATGCCTGCATTCTCACTCGTGAACCGTCCACAACTCGCTTCCACGGCTGCTTCACCCGGCACACGACGCTCCCCTACCCATCACGATCCCCGTTGGGGGTACATATCGCAATGACACGACTTCGGCGGTACGCTTGAGCCCCGCTACATTGTCGGCGCGGAATCACTTGACCAGTGAGCTATTACGCACTCTTTCAAGGGTGGCTGCTTCTAAGCCAACCTCCTGGTTGTCTCTGCGACTCCACATCCTTTCCCACTTAGCGTACGCTTAGGGGCCTTAGTCGATGCTCTGGGCTGTTTCCCTCTCGACCATGGAGCTTATCCCCCACAGTCTCACTGCCGCGCTCTCACTTACCGGCATTCGGAGTTTGGCTAAGGTCAGTAACCCGGTAGGGCCCATCGCCTATCCAGTGCTCTACCTCCGGCAAGAAACACACGACGCTGCACCTAAATGCATTTCGGGGAGAACCAGCTATCACGGAGTTTGATTGGCCTTTCACCCCTAACCACAGGTCATCCCCCAGGTTTTCAACCCTGGTGGGTTCGGTCCTCCACGAAGTCTTACCTCCGCTTCAACCTGCCCATGGCTAGATCACTCCGCTTCGGGTCTAGAGCGTGCAACTCAACCGCCCTGTTCGGACTCGCTTTCGCTACGGCTTCCCCACACGGGTTAACCTCGCTACACACCGCTAACTCGCAGGCTCATTCTTCAAAAGGCACGCAGTCACGAGGATCCGAAGATCCCGACGCTCCCACGGCTTGTAGGCACACGGTTTCAGGTACTATTTCACTCCGCTCCCGCGGTACTTTTCACCATTCCCTCACGGTACTATCCGCTATCGGTCACCAGGGAATATTTAGGCTTAGCGGGTGGTCCCGCCAGATTCACACGGGATTTCTCGGGCCCCGTGCTACTTGGGAATAACTCAAACGAGCCGCTGATGTTTCAGCTACGGGGGTCTTACCCTCTACGCCGGGCCTTTCGCATGCCCTTCGCCTACATCAACGGTTTCTGACTCGCCTCATCGCCGGCAGACGATGAAAGAGAAATCCCACAACCCCGCATGCGCAACCCCTGCCGGGTCTCACACACATACGGTTTGGCCTCATCCAGTTTCGCTCGCCACTACTCCCGGAATCACGGTTGTTTTCTCTTCCTGAGGGTACTGAGATGTTTCACTTCCCCTCGTTCCCTCCACACTGCCTATGTGTTCAGCAGCGGGTGACAGCCCATGACGACTGCCGGGTTTCCCCATTCGGACACCCCCGGATCACAGCTCGGTTGACAGCTCCCCGGGGCCTATCGCGGCCTCCCACGTCCTTCATCGGTTCCTGGTGCCAAGGCATCCACCGTGCGCCCTTAAAAACTTGGCCACAGATGCTCGCGTCCACTGTGCAGTTCTCAAGCAACGACCAGCCACCCACCACCCCGCCACAACAAGCAGCGAGTTCACCGGGGCCGGCGATCCGAAGGACAAGCCACAACGGCCCATACCCTCAGACACCCAACAGCGTGCCCGACCCGACCAGTCCGACCAGACTCACGTTCCACGCCGAAGCAGTACTAGTGATCCATCATCCCGATCGTGCCGAGTAGTCAACGTTCCACCCATGAGCTACCAGCATCGGACGTTCGCCGATGTTCTGGCCTCTGACCACCGATGGTGGTGAGAAGTGCTCCTTAGAAAGGAGGTGATCCAGCCGCACCTTCCGGTACGGCTACCTTGTTACGACTTCGTCCCAATCGCCAGTCCCACCTTCGACGGCTCCCTCCCAAGGGTTGGGCCACCGGCTTCGGGTGTTACCGACTTTCGTGACGTGACGGGCGGTGTGTACAAGGCCCGGGAACGTATTCACCGCAGCAATGCTGATCTGCGATTACTAGCGACTCCGACTTCATGGGGTCGAGTTGCAGACCCCAATCCGAACTGAGACCGGCTTTTTGAGATTCGCTCCACCTCGCGGTATCGCAGCTCATTGTACCGGCCATTGTAGCACGTGTGCAGCCCAAGACATAAGGGGCATGATGACTTGACGTCGTCCCCACCTTCCTCCGAGTTGACCCCGGCGGTCTCCTGTGAGTCCCCGGCATGACCCGCTGGCAACACAGGACAGGGGTTGCGCTCGTTGCGGGACTTAACCCAACATCTCACGACACGAGCTGACGACAGCCATGCACCACCTGTACACCGACCACAAGGGGGGCACCATCTCTGATGCTTTCCGGTGTATGTCAAGCCTTGGTAAGGTTCTTCGCGTTGCGTCGAATTAAGCCACATGCTCCGCCGCTTGTGCGGGCCCCCGTCAATTCCTTTGAGTTTTAGCCTTGCGGCCGTACTCCCCAGGCGGGGCACTTAATGCGTTAGCTGCGGCACGGACGACGTGGAATGTCGCCCACACCTAGTGCCCAACGTTTACGGCGTGGACTACCAGGGTATCTAATCCTGTTCGCTCCCCACGCTTTCGCTCCTCAGCGTCAGTATCGGCCCAGAGATCCGCCTTCGCCACCGGTGTTCCTCCTGATATCTGCGCATTTCACCGCTACACCAGGAATTCCGATCTCCCCTACCGAACTCTAGCCTGCCCGTATCGACTGCAGACCCGGGGTTAAGCCCCGGGCTTTCACAACCGACGCGACAAGCCGCCTACGAGCTCTTTACGCCCAATAATTCCGGACAACGCTCGCGCCCTACGTATTACCGCGGCTGCTGGCACGTAGTTAGCCGGCGCTTCTTCTGCAGGTACCGTCACTTTCGCTTCTTCCCTGCTGAAAGAGGTTTACAACCCGAAGGCCGTCATCCCTCACGCGGCGTCGCTGCATCAGGCTTTCGCCCATTGTGCAATATTCCCCACTGCTGCCTCCCGTAGGAGTCTGGGCCGTGTCTCAGTCCCAGTGTGGCCGGTCGCCCTCTCAGGCCGGCTACCCGTCGTCGCCTTGGTAGGCCATCACCCCACCAACAAGCTGATAGGCCGCGGGCTCATCCTGCACCGCCGGAGCTTTCCACCACCGAGGATGCCCTCAGTGGTCGTATCCGGTATTAGACCCCGTTTCCAGGGCTTGTCCCAGAGTGCAGGGCAGATTGCCCACGTGTTACTCACCCGTTCGCCACTAATCCCCTCCCGAAGGAGGTTCATCGTTCGACTTGCATGTGTTAAGCACGCCGCCAGCGTTCGTCCTGAGCCAGGATCAAACTCTCCGTGAATGCTTCCCCGTGATCGGGGCGAACACATCACGAGAGCGGAACCAGGAAGAGGAATAGTCTCCCCGGTTCACAGCGTCCTCGCTGTGTTTTTTCAAAGGAACCTCGACCATCCGTGCGGATGGACGGGGTATCAACATATCTGGCGTTGACTTTTGGCACGCTGTTGAGTTCTCAAGGAACGGACGCTTCCTTCGTACTCACCCGCAGAACATTCTCTGGGGCTTTCCTCCGGGCGCTTCCCTTCGGTGTTTCCAACCCTACCAGATCCGATTTCCGTTCCGTTCCCGGTTCGGAATTCATTTCCGGCGGCCGTTGGAGGGCCTCTTGTCTTTCGACTTTCTCGACGTTATCAGAATCTTCCGCAGCCGAGCTAATCGGCTTCGCGATCCGGATGAGGATTCGAGAGTGGCTCCACGGAAATGAGATTCCCGATGAGAGCGAGAGAGATTCTAGGTGGTCACACTCGAAGCTGTCCGCTCCGAGGCAACCGTTTGAATCTACCTCCCCACACGGCCCGTGTCAACGGTTCCGGTGGGCGAAGAGGACACTAGCAGCTCACACCCGGTGGTTGCACATCAGGCGGCCGTCGGTACCTCGGCGCTGCGTTCCGAGGCTTCGACGTCACCTGTCCCGCCTGCTCGGGCCGCGCGGCCGCCGAGGACGTAGACATACGCCAGGAAAGCCAGCTCAGCGCCGATTCCGATGGTGATCCGAGCCCAGGTCGGAAGACCCGAGGGTGTCACGAAGCCCTCGATCACGCCCGAGACGAAGAGGACCAGGGCCAGGCCGATGGCCATGCCGATGGCGGCACGGCCCTGCTGGGCGAGGGCGGCCCGCCTGGACATCGGTCCCGGATCGATGAGGGTCCAGCCGAGACGAAGGCCCGTGCCGGCAGCGACGAAGACGGCGGTGAGCTCGAGAAGACCGTGTGGGAGAACGAGTCCCAGGAACGTGTCGAGGCGCCCGGCCGACGACATCAGACCGATGCCGATGCCGAGATTCGCCATGTTGATGAAGAGGATCCAGAGCACCGGCACACAGAGGAACGCGCCGAAGACCAGGCACATCGCGGCGGCCCAGGCGTTGTTCGTCCAGACCTGGGCGGCGAACGAGGCCGCGGGGTGGCTCGAGTAGTAGGTCTCGTACTGCCCGCCGGGGCGGGTGAGCTCGCGCAGTTGCTCGGGGGCGGCGATCGCCGCCTGGACCTCGGGGTGCGTTCCGATCCACCAGCCGATGACGGCGGCGAGGAGCGTCGAGAGAACGGCGGTGGGGATCCACCAGTGCCGGGAGCGGTAGACCGCGGCCGGGAAGCCGGCGGCCAGGAAGCGGACCGTGTCCTTCCATGAGGCGCGGCGGGTCCCGGTGACAACGGCGCGGGCGCGGGCGACGAGCTGGGTCAACCGGGCCGTGATCATGGGGTCCGGGGAACTGGACTGGATCAGTGAGAGATGGGTGGCGGTGCGCTGGTAGAGCGCGACGAGTTCGTCCGCCTCGGCGCCGGTGAGCCCGCGCCCGCGCCGCAGGAGGGAGTCCAGGCGCTCCCACTCTGCCCGGTGGGTCATGACGAAGACATCGAGGTCCATGGTCGGCTGCTGCTCCAGGCACTGGTCCGGCCGCCGCGGGGGCGGTACTTACAACAACTCGTACGACTAGCTCGTACTGCTGCGGCGTGCTTGCGGGTCAGCTTGGCAGACTTGCGTACTGAAGGGTCGCGAAGGTCGGGGAACGTATCGAGGCAGTGGAGAGGGTGGGCGCCGTGAGCGGGGTTGTGACCGGGGATGCCGTCGTACTGGGGCTTCGTCCGGCAAGGCTGCCGAGCCGCGCGCTGGCGCTGGTGATCGATCTGGCCCTCGTGTGGGCCGCGTACCTCCTGATATCCGTGGGACTCGCGATGGCCACGGCTTCGCTGGACGAGGCAGCGGGGACGGCGGTGTCCATCGCGTCCTTCGTCCTCGTGCTCGTCGGTGCGCCGATCGCTGTTGAGACGCTCAGTCACGGGCGTTCTCTGGGCAAGCTCGCCTGCGGGCTGCGGGTGGTCCGCGACGACGGGGGCCCGATTCGGTTCCGGCACGCGCTGGTGCGCGGGGCGATCGGGGTCGTGGAGATCCTGATGACCTTCGGAGCCGTCGCCTGCATCGCCTCTCTGGTGTCGGCACGCGGGCGGCGTGTCGGCGATGTGTTCGCCGGGACCCTGGTCGTCCGGGAGCGGGTGCCCGCCGCACGGTCCGTGTACGTGCCTCCGCCGCCGCCCTGGCTTCTCGGGCGGTTCACGGAGCTCGACCTGTCCGGTGTGCCGGACGATCTGTGGCTTGCGGTACGCCAGTACCTGACGCGGATGAACCAGCTGGATCCGGACGTGGGCCGGTCGTTGGCCGAGCGGCTCGCCGTCGATCTGGCCGCGTGCACCGGGACGCCGGTGCCGGCCGGCGTGCCGGCGGGCGCGTTCCTGGCGGCTGTGGTGAACGAGCGGCAGACCCGGGACACACGACGGGCGCATGCGGCGGCGGCCAGGAACCCCGTGGTGCCGGTGAACCCTTCGGCCCCGCATCCGCTCCGTGCCGCCGCGGGGCCGCACCCGGCCTGGCCGGTGCCGACGGCCCACGGGCACGCGGCGGCTGCCGACTCCGCCCCCGCTTCCGCCGGTTTCGTGCTGCCGGGCGCAGCTTCTGCTGCCGGCCCCGCTCCCGCCGCGGCGTCGTCCCCCGGGCCCGCCGGGGGAGGCAGCGGCGGTGAGGGAACGGGGCCGGCCCGGGCGGCGACGGGGTTCGCGCCGCCCGCTTGAGGGGCGGCTCGGGAGGACCGGCTGCGGAGTGAGGACGCTCCCGGGACGGCCGGTTCAGGGCCACGCTTTCAGAGCGCAGTTCCGCTCGGGGCTCGGACTGCTCACGGAAACACGGAGGGTGGGGTCTCCAGGTCCTCGAGCTCGATGCCGGGCGCGGCGAGGACCACGTCGCCCGCGATGTGGACCGTGTGCTGTTCACCGGTGTCCAGGGCGCTGACCTGGTATTCGTCGACAGTCAGAAGGCCGTTGTCAGTGGTGTGCGCTTCACTCTTCACCAGGGCCCAGGACTGGTCGACGGTCAGGGGGGCGAGGACGGGCTCCGTGAAGGCGACGAGACGGACACGCGTGGCGGGGGCACCGGGTGAGAGCCGGAGCAGTCGGGCCGTCGCGACGACGAACGCGGGGGAGGTTCCGGTGAAGGCGTGGGCGCGGACATTTCCCTCGGTGGCGTGCGAGCCGGTGGGATCGGTGCGCACCCAGGTGACGCCGTCGACGGCAGCGCCGCGGACCTGCCAGCTCGCGGCGTGGAGTTCCAGCCGGATGGGGCGTCCGAGCTCGTCGAGCGCCAGATCGACGGAGCCTGCGTGTTCTCCGGAGGGGGTGGTCAGCTGGGAGACGTAACGCCAGCCCGACGGGCCGGGTGCGCAGTGGAAGTGCTCTTCACCGAGGGGGGTGCGATCGTGCGGATCATGGAGCGAATAACGGCCGCGGGGCATGGGGTTGCCTGACTTCTCCGGGGTACGGGGCAGGCCCCCGACACGGGGGTGCGGGGGCCTGCCTGGTGCGCTGGTGCCACTGTCGGCCGGAGTGCCCCCCCCCGGTCGATCGGCCGGAGGGCCTGCCGGGGTGGGTCAGTAACGGTAGTGGTCGGGCTTGAACGGGCCCTCGACCTCGACGCCGATGTACGCGGCCTGCTCGGGGCGGAGCGTCGTGAGCTTCACGCCGAGCGAGTCGAGGTGGAGGCGGGCGACCTTCTCGTCGAGGTACTTGGGCAGCACGTAGACGTCGGTCGGGTACTCCTCCGGCTTGGTGAACAGCTCGATCTGCGCCAGGGTCTGGTCCGCGAAGGAGTTGGACATCACGAAGGAGGGGTGACCGGTCGCATTGCCCAGGTTGAGCAGGCGGCCCTCGGACAACACGATGATCACCTTGCCGTCCGGGAAGGTCCAGGTGTGGACCTGCGGCTTGACCTCGTCCTTGACGATGCCCGGCACCTGGGCCAGACCGGCCATGTCGATCTCGTTGTCGAAGTGACCGATGTTCCCGACGATCGCCTGGTGCTTCATCCTGGCCATGTCCGAGGCCATGATGATGTCCTTGTTGCCGGTCGTGGTGATGAAGATGTCGGCCTGGTCGACGACCGCGTCCAGCGTCGTGACCTGGTAGCCGTCCATGGCAGCCTGCAGGGCGCAGATCGGGTCGATCTCGGTGATGATCACTCGGGCGCCCTGTCCACGCAGGGACTCGGCGCAGCCCTTGCCGACGTCGCCGTAGCCGCAGACGACCGCGACCTTGCCGCCGATCAGGACGTCGGTGGCCCGGTTGATGCCGTCGACCAGCGAGTGGCGGCAGCCGTACTTGTTGTCGAACTTCGACTTGGTGACGGCGTCGTTGACGTTGATCGCCGGGAAGAGGAGGGAGCCGTCGCGCTGCATCTCGTACAGGCGGTGGACGCCGGTCGTGGTCTCCTCGGTGACGCCGCGGATCTCCGAGGCCAGCCGCGTCCACTTCTGCGGGTTGTCCGCGAGGGTGCGGTTCAGCAGACGGAGGATGTGGCCGTACTCCTGGCTGTCAGCGGTGGACGGGTCCGGGGCCTCGCCGGCCTTCTCGAACTCGACGCCCTTGTGGACGAGGAGGGTGGCGTCACCGCCGTCGTCGAGGATCATGTTCGGACCGCCGGTGGGCGAGTCCGGCCAGGTCAGGGCCTGCTCCGTGCACCACCAGTACTCCTCCAGAGTCTCACCCTTCCAGGCGAAGACCGGGACGCCCCGGGGGTTGTCCGTGGTGCCGTCCGGGCCGACGGCGATGGCTGCGGCGGCGTGGTCCTGGGTGGAGAAGATGTTGCAGGACGCCCAGCGCACCTCGGCGCCGAGCGCGACCAGGGTCTCGATCAGGACGGCGGTCTGCACTGTCATGTGCAGGGAGCCGGTGATCCGCGCACCGGCAAGCGGCTGCGACTCCGCGTACTCCTTGCGGATCGCCATCAGACCGGGCATCTCGTGCTCGGCGAGGGTGATCTCCTTGCGGCCGAAATCGGCGAGGGAAAGGTCGGCGACCTTGAAGTCCTGACCGGTGGCGACAGTCGTCATTGCGAGCTGCTCCTCAGAAGGGTCGAGGGTGTTCGGGCGGGATGGCTCTGCGGTCGCTACGGCGAAAACGGACACGCGCACAAGCACACACGGGTGCCGCACGTGCGTGTCCGGACGCCGTGGGACGTCCGCAGCGCAGTCCGTCGGAGGCCCTCTCTCCCTCGGCCGGTCCACTCGGGACCGCCCGACCGCCATCAGCAGCGACGTCTGGCTCTGGTCACGAATCTACACCGATCGCCGTTGCGGCCCACAGCCCGCCCATGCCCGGTTTCCGGCCGAATCCCGGGGTGCGCGGCCATACGGAGGCGCGTGTTCCAAGACTTTTGGTCCCGCGGTCATGTGGTGCACGATGCTCGTCGCGGATCGGGAAGCCCACGCGATCCGCACCCCCAGCGTGAGGAGATCTCGTGACCAGTCCGGGGAACAAGCAGCCGAGGACGAGGCTGCTCGCCGTGACCGCCTGCCCCACAGGCATCGCCCACACCTATATGGCCGCGGAGAAGCTCGCGAAGGCCGCGGAGGCCCTCGACGTCGAGATGAAGGTGGAGACGCAGGGATCCATCGGGGCCGAGAACGCACTCACTGACAACGATGTCAGCAATGCGGACGGGATCATCATCGCAGCCGACAAGGACGTGGACCTCAGCCGCTTCACCGGCAAGCGCGTGCTCAAGGTCGGCGTGGCCGAGGGCATCCGTCATCCCGAGAGGCTGATCGAGCGGGTGCGCAGTGCGCCGGTTCACGGGGTCCCGACTCCGGCGGCCGCCGGATCGTCCGGCAGGGGCGTAGGCCCCGACAGCGGTGACCGTGGCAGCGGCGGCAAGGAGCGGAGCGCCGTCTACAAGGCGCTGATGAACGGCGTCTCGTACATGATCCCGTTCGTCGTGGTCGGCGGCCTGCTGATCGCGATCTCCCTCGCGCTGGGCGGCCATGCGACGCCGGAGGGCTACGCCATTCCGGAGGGGTCCTTCTGGGAGAGCGTGTTCAAGATCGGTGAGATCGGGTTCCGGTTGATGGTGCCGATCCTCTCCGGATACATCGCCTACGCCATCGCGGACCGGCCGGCGCTCGTACCGGGCATGATCGGTGGCTGGATCGCGAACACCGGAGCGCTGTACGGCTCCGAGGCCGGTGCCGGGTTCATCGGCGCGATCGTGACCGGCTTCCTGGCCGGATACCTGGTGCTGTGGATCAAGAAGGTCAAGGTCCCCAGGTTCGCACAGCCGATCATGCCGATCATCGTGATCCCGATCGTGGCGACGTCGGCGCTCGGCCTGTTCTTCATCTACGTCATCGGCAAGCCGATCGCCTGGGTCTTCGAGCATCTGACCGGCTGGTTGAGCGGAATGACCGGCACCAGCGCGATCCTGCTGGGCGCGGTACTCGGCCTCATGATCGCGTTCGACATGGGCGGACCGGTCAACAAGACCGCGTTCCTCTTCGGCGCCGGACTCATCGCGTCCGGCAACCAGACGGTCATGGGCATGTGCGCGGCGGCCATCCCGGTGATGCCCCTCGGACAGGGCCTCGCCACGCTGATCCGGCGCAGGCTCTACTCGGAGCAGGAGCGCGAGACCGGGATGGCGGCGCTGTTCATGGGCTTCTTCGGTATTTCGGAGGGGGCGATCCCGTTCGCGGCGGCGCGGCCCGCCCAGGTCATCCCCGCGAACATGCTCGGGGGCGCCGTCGCCGGTGCCCTGGCCGGGCTCGCGGGCGTGGAGGACGCCGTGCCGCACGGCGGGCCGATCGTCGCGGTACTGGGTGCGACAGGAGGCGTGCCCATGTTCTTCCTTGCGATCGTCGCCGGCACGGTCGTGACGGCGCTGACCACGAATGCGCTGATCGGCGTCAAGGAGCGGGGAGCCGAAGCGGGGGGCGGCGCGAACGTCCGCGTCCCGGCACAGGCCGGCGCGCCGGCGGGCGCGCGGGTTACGGAGGGAGCGGCGGGCGCGGTGCCGGCGCTCGCCGGGACACCGGCCGGTGGAACGCGCACCGAAGGGACATCGGAAGAAGGGGATCCGAAGCGAGGGACGCGCGCTGTTGGTGCGGCGGAGGCTGCCGGTGCGGACGCCGAGGACCCCGGCGCCTGCAGCGGAACCGCAACCGACGCTGCGGATGCGGCGGACCCGGCGGACGCGGCGGACGCCGAATCGGAGTCCGGGTCCCGACCTGGCACCGAGGTGTTGTCCGGCTATCTGACCGCCCGGACCGTGAAGGTCAGGCTCGAGGCCACGGACAAGGACGCCGCCATCCGCGAGATGGCCGCGATGCTCGCGACGACGGGCCGAGTCACGGACGTCGAAGGGCTGGTACGGGCCGCGCTCGCCCGAGAGGACCAGGGCACGACGGGTCTCGGCGAGGAGATCGCCGTCCCGCACGCGAAGACCGACGTGGTCACCGCACCGGTCGTCGGCTTCGCGCGCTCGCCCGAGGGCGTGGAGTGGGGATCGCCCGACGGCACGAAGGCTCGGCTGATCTTCATGATCACGGTTCCGGAGGCGGCCGCGGGCGACGAGCACCTGCGGATCCTGTCACTGCTGTCGCGCAAGCTGACGGACGCGGAATTCCGTGAGCGGCTTCTCGCGGCCCCGGACGAACCGGCCGTGCTCCGGCTGCTCACGGACATCGCGTAACGCGAGCCCGGGCGCGGGCTCGGGCGGCAGCTCGGACTCCACTGCCGGCTCGGACCCCACTGCCGACTCGGACTCGGGCGCCAGCTCGGACCCCACTGCCGACTCGGGCTCGGGCTCGGGCGGCAGCTCGGGCTCGGCACCGGTGCCGGCTCCGGGGTCGTGCGACGACGAGCCTGGAGATCTGCCGGTCACCGCCGAAGGAGCCCCCGACGACGCACTGCGGGGACAGCCCGACCGCGGTCCTCCGAACAAGCCGGCGGGCCCGGTACCACGCGGGTCGTGCTTAGGTTCTAGTGGTCGTCGCAACACCCCAGCTCAAGGGGTGCGATGGACTTCGAGATCCGCAAGGTGCGGACCGCGCAGGGGCCTGTGAAGCTGCGCCGGGAGCGGGAGGCATACTCCCGGCTCGTGCAGCAGGGATACAGCAACACGGAAGCCTGCCGGATCGTCGGTGTTGACCGGCGAACCGGCAACAAGTGGCGTAACGGCCGCAGCGCCGACCGTCGGCAGAAGGCGGCACCACCGATTTCCGCGGTGGCGCCGCCTTCCGGCACGTCCAGGTACCTGCGCGAGGAGGAGCGGATCCACATCGCCGACCGGTTGCGGGAGAAGGCCACGGTGCGGGCGATCGCCGCGGAGCTGGGCCGCAGCCCGTCCACGGTCAGCCGGGAGATCCGCCGCAACCGAACGGACGGCGCACGCGGCCGGTGGCACTACCGCCCTCACGCAGCCCAGGCCCGCGCCGATGCACGCCGGCCCCGCCCCAAGAGCCGCAAGATCAGCGAGAACCCCGAGCTTCGGGCCGCTGTCCAGGCAATGCTGGACGAGAAGTGGAGCCCGGAGCAGATATGCCACGCTCTGCGGGCACAGTTCCCCGACCGGCCGGAGATGCACGTGGTCCACGAGACCGTCTACCAGGCCCTCTACGTCCAGGGCAGAGGCCAGCTGCGGCGCGAGCTCGCAGGCGCCCTGCGCTCCGGGCGGGCCCGCCGCAGGCCGCAGAGGCAGGCGAACTGCCGCCAGCCGCGTTTCACCACCCCGATGGTCATGATCAGCGAACGGCCCGCTGAGATCGAGGACCGGGCCGTGCCCGGTCACTGGGAGGGCGACCTGATCATCGGCAAGGACGGCAAGTCCGCGATCGGCACCCTGGTCGAACGCGCCACCCGCTACGTCATGCTCCTGCACCTGCCCGGCGACCACGGCGCCGAGAGCGTCCTGACCTCCCTGACATCCACCGTCCAGACCCTGCCCGCCCACCTGAAGCGGTCCCTGACCTGGGACCAGGGCAGTGAGATGGCCCGGCACGGCGAGTTCACCCTCGCCACCGACATCCCGGTCTACTTCTGCGACCCCGCCAGCCCCTGGCAGCGCGGCTCGAACGAGAACACCAACGGCCTGCTGCGGCAGTACTTCCCCAAGGGCACCGACCTGTCGGTCCACACCCCCGCGCACCTGGCCGCCGTCGCCGACCAGCTCAACCGCCGCCCACGCAAAACACTCGGCTGGGAAACCCCAGCCGAGCGCCTGCATAAACTGCTCACGGCCTGATCAACACAACCACGTGTTGCGACGACCGCTAGAAACCGCCGTGGTACCGGGCCCTTCCGTCGATCGGCGGAGGCGTCGTCAGTGAGCCGGCTCCGGGCCGGGGCCCCCGGGGGACTTGGCCGGGTCCGCGCCCGCGGCAGCGGCCTCCTCGCTGTAGATGTCGGGCTCCAGGTAGATGACGCGCGCGATCGGGACCGCGGTGCGGATGCGGTCCTCGGCGGCGTTGATCGCCACGGCCACCTGCTCCGCCGTGTTGTCGTGCCGGACCGCGATCTTGGCGGCCACCAGCAGTTCCTCGGGGCCGATGTGCAGCGTGCGCATGTGGATGATGCCGGTCACCGTTGCGCCGTCGACCGTCGCCGCCTTGATCTTCTCGACATCCTCGATGCCGGCCGCCTCACCGAGCAGCAGGGACTTCGTCTCGGCCGCGAGCACCAGCGCGATCAGGATGAGGAGGACACCGATGCAGAGGGTCCCGATGCCGTCCCAGACGCCGTTACCGGTGATCAGGGCGAGGCCCACGCCGCAGAGGGCCAGGACCAGACCGACGAGCGCGCCGAGGTCCTCGAGGAGCACGACCGGGAGCTCCGGGGCCTTGGCATGGCGGACGAACTCCTTCCAGGAGCGCTTGCCCCGCAGGACGTTGGACTCCTTGATGGCCGTCCGGAAGGAGAAGGTCTCCGCGATGATCGCGAAGACGAGCACGCCGATCGGCCAGTACCAGTCCTTGATGGCGTGCGGGTGCACGATCTTCTCGTAGCCCTCGTAGATCGCGAACATGCCGCCGACCGAGAAGAGCACGATCGAGACGAGGAAGGCGTAGATGTAGCGCTCGCGACCGTAGCCGAAGGGGTGCTCCGGGGTGGCCGCTCGCTTGGCCTTCTTGCCGCCGAGGAGCAGCAGGCCCTGGTTTCCTGAGTCGGCGACGGAGTGGACGCTCTCCGCCAGCATCGACGAGGAGCCACTGAAGAGGAACGCCACGAACTTGGCTACTGCGATCGCGAGGTTCGCGGCGAGGGCCGCGACGATCGCCTTGGTTCCGCCTGACGCGCTCATGAGTGCGTGGTGTCCCTTCGTTCCTGGGTTCCGGAGTTCCTGCGTCCCTGGGGTTTTCGGGTTGGAGCTCCCGCGTTACGGCGGGACATTGTTGCAGCAGCCCAGGCGGACGCCGAGTCAGACCGCCACAGTGGCCCGGAAGACCGTTCCCGTACCGGACAGTTCGGCCTTTTCGCCCGCCGGGACGAACACCGACTCCCCTGCGGCGAGGGTGAGTTCCCCGACCTTCGGCCGGCCCGCCGTCGCCAGCAGGATCTGCGGGGTGGCCAGGGTGAGGTCCACGGGAGCCGCGCCCTCCGGCCGGACGAAGCGGGAGAGCCGGAACTCGTCGATCGGAGTGTCGTACAGCTCCTCGCCGGAGGGCGATGCCTCGGGCCGCAGGACGCCGGGGTCGCCCGCCTCGAAACGCACGACGCGCAGCAGTTCGGGGACGTCGACGTGCTTGGGGGTCAGCCCGCAGCGCAGCACGTTGTCGGAGTTCGCCATGATCTCCACGGCGAGTCCGCCCAGGTAGGCGTGCGGGACACCGGCTCCGAGGAACAGCGCCTCTCCGGGCTGCAGCCGTACGTGGTTGAGGAGCATGGCCGCGATGACGCCCGGGTCGCCGGGGAAGTGGTGCGCGATGGCGGCGAAGGGGGCGTACGGCGCACCGAGGCGCTCCGCGGCCGCCGCGGCCTCGGCGACGGTGTGGGCCATCTCCTCCGGGTCGGCGGAGAGCACGGCGGTCAGGACCTCGCGCAGCGCGGCTTCCTCGGGATGGGCGTGGAGGAGGTCCACGTACGGCTTGAGGGAGTCGACGTCGAGACCGGCGATGAAGTCGGCCGCCTCGACGGGCGGACGGAAGCCGCACAGGCCGTCGAACGGGGTGAGCGCGCAGACCAGCTCGGGCTTGTGGTTGTCGTCCTTGTAGTTGCGGTGGGGTGCGTCGAGGGGGATGCCGGCCTTCTCCTCGGCGGCGAAGCCCTCCCGCGCCTGCGCGCGGTCCGGGTGGACCTGCAGGGACAGGGGCGCGCCGGCGGCGAGCAGCTTGAGCAGGAAGGGAAGCCGGGGGCCGAAGGCGTCGAGTGCGGGGCGGCCGAGCTCGCGCAGCGGATCGGCGTCGATGATGTCGTGCAAGGAGCCGCGGCCCGTCTGCGACGGGGCACCGGGGTGGGCACCCATCCACATCTCCGCCTGTGGCTCACCGGTCGGGGCGACGCCGAGAAGTTCCGGGATGAGCGTGGTGGATCCCCAGGCGTAGGGGCGCACGGTGTTGGAGAGGCGATCCATGAGGGGTGATCCTCGACTCGGTACGTGGCGGATGCGTGGCTGGTGCGTGTCTGCAGTGTGACCGGTGCGGTGTGCGTCCGGGCGGGCCCGGGTCCGGGGTACCGGGCCGCCGGGGCCGGGGTACCGGGCCGCCGGGGCCGGGGTACCGGGCCGCCGGGGCCGGGGTACCGGGCCCTTGTCGGAACGTCGGGTCGGGTGGCGGAAACCGGCGGAAACGCCGGGCGCCGGGCCGCCGTGTCCGTGAGCGCACCGTCGGGTCCGCGGGGCCGGTCGATCCGGTGCCGGCACCTTCGGTCCGGGTGCCGGGCCGGTGCGAGGTCAGGAGTGGCCGTTGCTCGCGAGGGCCAGATACCCGGCGGCGAAGTCCGTCACGGCGAGCAACTCCGCCAGGGTCTCCAACGCGCTGCCTTCCTCCGGCTCCAGTTCGCTGATGGCGGTGTCGTGGCTGAGCGCGAGCTCGCGCGCGGCCGGGGCCGCGGTGAAGCCGTTGTCCAGGCTGTCCCGCAGGAGCAGGACCCTTGCCCTGACGGCCTGCGGTTCCTCGACGCGGTCACGGAAGAAGTCGTCCGGGTCCGCTCCGGCCGCGTAGTCGCCCGCGAGGAGCATGCCGTGGGCCGGTAGCGCCTCGGGCAGCTCCGCGGCGATGGCGGGCCGGCCGGCGAGCTCGGCCAGTACGGCGGCGAACCGGCGGCCGACCGGCCCAGCCGCGCCCTCCGTCCAGATCAGCGGGAGCGTGTCCGCGAGCTCGGCCGCCAGGGTCTTGGCGGGGTTGCTGTACGTGGCGATCGCGGGGCCGCAGCGTTCGGCGATGCGGTCGAGGCGGTCGGCGACGCCCTGCATCACCTCGGGGTCGGCGGAGATCAGGCCGACCCGGTCGAGGAGTGCGAGGAGCGGGATGAACAGGGCCCAGAAGGCGCCGGGGCTCGCCGCGCTCCGGGTCTCCTCGTACAGCTCGTACGGCGCCGTCGCCATCGGTACGACGAGGCCGTGGACGCCGTCGACGGCCTCGGACAGCGGGGAGCGCTGCGGGGCGACGGCGACGACGGTGCAGCCGCGCCGGTACGCCTGCTCGGCGAGCAGGGCGAGTCCCGGCTCACTGCCGTCGGTCGTGGCGATGAGCAGGAGGTCAACGGAGCCGGCCCAGCCCGGGAGCCCCCAGCGCAGGGCGCCGGCCGCCGGGGCGACGCCGGTGGGGTGGAGACGGGTGACCGGGGCGGTGGGTCCGGCCAGCTCGGCGAGGAGGTCGGCGACGCCCGTCGCCGCGGTGCCGGAGCCCGCGATCAGGACGGCCCGCGGGCGGCCCTCCGGGGTCAGCTCGGCGATGCCCGCCTCGGCGGCGTGCCGGGCTGCGGTACGTACACGCGCCCCCGCCTCCGCGGCGCCGCGGAGCAGACCGCGGCGGTCGGCGCGGGCGAGGGCTTCCGGGGCGTCGAGGAGTGACTCGTCGAGCATGGGGGTGTGCCTCCGATTCGCCGAACAGCCGGACAGGTGAGGGGCTCGACGCTCACGCGGGGCGGCGGGCCTCGTCCACGAGCAGTACGGGGATGCCGTCCCGGACGGGGTACGCCAGGCCGCAGTCCTTGCCGGTGCAGATCAGCTCGGGGGTTTCGGCGGCCGTCGCGTCGTCGAGCGGAGCGTGGCAGGCCGGACAGGCGAGGATCTCCAGAAGGCCGGCTTCGAGCGGCATGTGGATCGTCCTTTCGAACATGCGGATTGGGCCACGTCAGCCTACCGCCGGGGGGCGGCCGGCGCGGCTCGGCGTGCGGGTAGGGCGGGCGGGGCGGGCACGCCTGCTCGCGCGGTGCGGCTGCGGTCCCGACGTGCTCCGCGGTCCGCGGCGGTGGGCCGGGGCGCGACGGGTCGGAATCGAGGGCGACCGGGTCCCGGTCAGCCGAGACCGACCGGGACGACGGGTCCCCACCGAGCCCCACCGAGCCCCACCGACCGAGTGCGACCGGGACGAAGGGAAGAGGCCGAACGAACCGGACGTTGGAGCCGGGTGCGTGCCGCTCCGGTACGGGAGGCGACGCGGGTGGGTCCGCCCACCCGCCGGCGGGTGGACGACGGGCTCGCCCCGCCCACCCGCGGCCCCGGGCGCTCCCGCCCAGCGCCGGCCTCAGCCGTTCCGCACCAACGCCAGGACCTCGTCCCGCAAGGCCGACATCGTGGCCTCGTCACGGGCCTCGACGTTGAGGCGGAGCAGGGGCTCGGTGTTGGAGGGGCGGAGGTTGAACCACCAGTCGGCGGTGGAGACCGTGAGTCCGTCGAGGGTGTCGAACGTGACGCCGTCGCGGGACGCGAAGGCCTCGCGGACGGCTGCCGTGCGGCCCGCCTGGTCCTCGACCGTGGAGTTGATCTCGCCGGAGGCGGCGTAGCGGTCGTAGCGGCCCACCAGGTCGGACAGCGGGCCGCCATGGGTCCCGAGGGCCGCCAGGACGTGGAGGGCGGCGAGCATGCCCGTGTCGGCGTTCCAGAAGTCGCGGAAGTAGTAGTGCGCGGAGTGCTCGCCGCCGAAGATCGCGCCGCTGCGGGCCATCTCCTCCTTGATGAAGGAGTGTCCGACGCGCGTACGCACCGGCGTACCGCCCTGTTCGCGCACGACCTCGGGCACCGACCACGAGGTGATCAGGTTGTGGATGACGACGCCGCCGCCGTGCCTGGCCAGCTCGCGGGCCGCGACCAGGGCCGTGATCGCCGACGGGGAGACCCCTTCGCCGCGCTCGTCGACGACGAAGCAGCGGTCGGCGTCACCGTCGAAGGCGAGGCCGATGTCCGCGCCCTCCGCGCGTACCCGCTGCTGGAGGTCCACGAGGTTCTTGGGGTCGAGGGGGTTGGCCTCGTGGTTCGGGAACGTTCCGTCCAGCTCGAAGTACATCGGGACGAGCTCGACCGGCAGGGACGCGAAGACCTTCGGGACGGTGTGGCCGCCCATGCCGTTGCCCGCGTCCACGACCACCTTCAGCGGGCGGATCGTCGCAAGGTCCACGAGGGAGAGCAGGTGGGAGGCGTAGTCGTCCAGGGTGTCGCGCTCGGAGACCGTTCCCGGGGCGGCCACGGGGGCGGGGGCTCCGGACTCGCACCAGGACTCGACCAGCTCTCGGATCTCCGTCAGGCCCGTGTCCTGGCCCACCGGGGTCGCGCCCGCGCGGCACATCTTGATGCCGTTGTACCGGGCGGGGTTGTGGGACGCCGTGAACATCGCGCCCGGCAGCGCGAGCTGGCCGGAGGCCGAGTACAACTGGTCCGTCGAGCACAGACCGATCATGGTGACGTCGGCGCCGCGGGCGGCGGCGCCGCGGGCGAAGGCGGCGGAGAGACCGGGCGACGAGGGCCGCATGTCGTGACCGACGACGATGGCCTCCGCATCGGTGACCTGGACGAAGGCGGACCCGAACAGCTCGGCCAGCGACTCGTCCCACTGGTCCGGCACCACCCCGCGCACGTCGTACGCCTTCACGATCTGTGACAGATCAGCAGCAGAGGATGCAGCCACGGCCCAACCTTCCCGAATTCCCTTTGGTCGCAACAAACTACCCGTCGGGGCCGGGACAGCCGGGGCCGGGCCCGAAATTCGGGACGGGCCGGCACGGGCGCCGGGCCGGCCGGCTGCGGACCCGGGGCGGACTCGACGGCCGGCGGCGAACCCGAGGTCGGCGGCCATCGGACCCTCGCCGGAGAGGCCCGCACACGTGAAGCGCCGCGGCCGGAGAACCGGAAACCCCGCGGCCGGGTCATTCCGCCACAGCCGACGCGTCCTGGTCGGCGGATCGCGATCAGCCCGTCCGAGCGGCGCACCGCGGACGGCAGGAAGGCAGGAACGGCGGGAACGGCAGGAACGGCAGGAACGGCAGGAACGGCAGGAACGGCAGGAACGGCGGGAGAGGAAACGCCTCTTCAGGAGTCGGGCGAGCGAAGGACCCGGAGGTGCCCCCGCCGCGCGACCTCCATCGGGTCGGACCTGCGGGCTCCTGAGCCGCCGCCCGCCTGGGCCGCGCGCTCCTGCGGGCGGGCCGCCTCCCTGACAGCGTTCGCCAGGGCCTCGAGATCGTCGCCACTGGGCCGGGCCGGGCCGGAGGCGTCGGAGAGCCGGACGACCTCCCAGCCGCGGGGCGCGGTGAGCCGTTCGCTGTGCTCGGCGCACAGGTCGTAGCAGTGGGGCTCGGCGTAGGTGGCGAGAGGGCCGAGGACCGCGGTCGAGTCGGCATAGACGTACGTCAGTGTCGCGACGGCAGGACGGCCGCACGCGGTGCGCGAACAGCGACGTACAGGGCTCACGACGTTGGACGGTACCGCACTCTTGAGCGGGCCGCGACGACTCTCCGCCACGTCACTCCACCGTGTCGCGTTGTGAGGTCCCGCACAGCCCCGTTCCGGCCAACTGGACTGACCTGCGCGGGAGGAACGGCGGCCGATTCGGGACCCCATGCGATCCGGTCACTACTGCATATTAATTACGTCATTCACGGCGAGTGCTGCGATCAAGGAAAGGCATGGAATCGAGCCCAACCTTGGCCTGAATGTTCAATAAGCGACAAGCCGACGCGGCCCGCCGAGGACGCCCGAAGCAGGCGGCGCCCGGGGCGCCCGGGAGACGTGCGTCGGGGGCCGTCGAAACCTTCACGCCTCCGGGTGGTGCCCCGTCACCCACGAGGGCGATGGCCCCGTGTTCGAGAGGGGCACGGCCCCGCTGCGGCAGGGTCCGGGAGAGCTACGCTGCGTCAGTGATGGACAGTCCCGTACCGCCCCGCCCCGCCGAGCCCAGGCCGCGCCGCCGCGACCGTCACGGCCGGGGGATGCGCGGGCCCGTCGCCCCGCCGCAGGTGCCGCTCTCCGCCAGCCGGGCCGAGTCGTTCCGCGATCTCGTGCAGGACTCGGTGGAACGGCTGGAGCGGCGCTGGCCCCAGCTGACCGAGGTGGAGTTCCTGGTGCTGGACGTACCGGGGTCGCTGGACGAGAGCGTGCCGCTGGGCCGCTCGGTACCGGCGGAGAAGGGCAGTCCGGCGAGGATCGTGGTCTACCGGCGTCCCGTCGAGGTCCGCACGAAGAACCGGGACGAGCGGGCGCTGCTGGTGCACGAGGTGGTGGTGGAGCAGGTGGCGGACCTGCTGGGCCTCGCGCCGGAGTCGGTCGACCCGCGCTACGGCCAGGACTAAGGCATGTTGCGAAAGTAGCTCCGTCCGCCCGTAGGGCGGGGCCTGCGGCGTCTGGTGCATGGGGTCTCCCCCCGGCCCTCCGGCCGAGGGGGTGGGGTCTCCCCAGGCCCTCAAGCCGAGGGAGTGGCGTCTCCCCAGGCCCTCAGGCCGAGGGGAAGATCGCAAGGCGGAGGATCATCCTCGTACCGGACGTACTCGGATGACTCCGACACCGCAGCGAGCGTGGGTGCCAGGCGTCGCGGGCCAGGAAGGACCTTCGCAACACGCCCCAGGCCCGGCCAGGTGGGCGGCGAACGCGTCCGCCGCCCACCGGGGCCCGGAGTAGTGGCCGGGCCCGTCAGTCGTCGAGAACGGAGAGGTCCTGCTTCGCCGCCGGGACCGCGACCAGACCGCGGTCGTCCGGCAGCGTCTGGACGGTGAACATCTGGATGCCGTCCTGCGGAAGCAGCAGCGTGCGGGCCGCGTGGACCGGCCCGCCGGACTGCGGCTCCACGATCAGCGCGTACGAGCCCTTCAGCCCTTCCGGGACGGGCGGACCGACCGCCAGCGTCGTGCCGCCCTTGACCGTGTAGGTCTTGACGGACTGGGACCCGCCCTCGGTGCCGGCCGAGGCCGTCACCTTGACCTGGGCGGTCTCACCGGGCGCGGTGAGGGAGAGCACCGAGCCCTTGGCCCGGTTGTCGGCGGCGGTGGCCCGCTCCCTGACCGGCGCGGTCGCCGGGATGTAGGCGATCTCCTGCTTGTCGCCCTTGCCCCGGGTGACCTGAAGGGCAGCGACCACCGGCGTCGCCGGGGCGCCCTCGGCCGGTGCCAGGAGGATCGAGCCCGCCTCGCCCTTGGTGACGTCCTTCATGTCGAGCGAGGCCGTCATCCCGGACTTCACCCGGAGGCTCTCCGCGCCGGCGGGGTTGATGGTGCCGGTCGCACTCGCGAGGCGCACCTTCAGTTCCGCGTCGTCGTCACCGGGGGCGAACGCGACCAATCGCACGGCGGTCGCGTCCGCCGGGACGCCCGGCAGCACCAGCGTGCCGGCCGGGTCGGCGGACGCCGCCAGCCAGTCGCTGCCGGTCTCGTCCCCGGCGCCCCGCACCGCCGCCCCGACCCGGCCGGTGCGCGTCGTCACGTGCACGGTGACGTCCTCGGCGGGATCGGTCGTCAGGGTGGCGAGCAGGACGGGGACGCTCGCCCCCGGTGGGACCTGGATGCCGTCGCTCAACTGGGACTTGAGAGCGCCGTCCTTGCCGTAGAGCTCGATGTCGACGAGTGCGCCGGAGTCGTCGGGATTGGTGAGGTGGACGTAGTCCTGCCGGTCCTTGGCGAGGCTCGCGCCCGGGAACCAGAGGTCGGTGTCGGGTGCGGTGCAGTGGACTCCGAGCACACCGCGTCCACTGCCGGCGCTCACGGTGGTCGTCTGCTGGGTGGTCCAGCCGGGGGCGAGACCGCCGGTGGCGGTGCCCACGAGCGCCGGGGCGGCACTGCCGCTCGCCTTGGCGCCGACGGGTTTCCCGGGCTGCTTGAGCGTGACGACGGGCTTGTCGGACGGGGGCTTCTTCGAGCTTCCGTCGTTCTCCGCCTCGTCCTCCTGCTTCCCGCCGGCCTTGCCCGCGTCGTCGGCCGGGCCCCTCAACATCGCGACGGAGGGCTTGAGTTCGGCCACAGCACCGGAGGCGGCGGAGCTGCCGCCGCTGCCGGAACCCGGAGTGAAGGACGTGTACACCGTCTCGGCGATGTCCGAGGTCGCCGGGGCCGGGCAGAGCAGGCTGGAGCGCTCCACCGGCAGCCGGGCCGGAGCCGTCGCCTCGGTCACCGCCTCGCCGTCGGGTGCGGTGAGCGCGGCGAATCCGGTCACGGCGGCGAGAGACGTCACGGCCGCGAGGAGCGAGAGGGTCGAGCGGTTCACTGGTTGCTGCTCCCGTCGGGACGCTGCTCGTCCTCGTGGCCGTAGGGGTCGTACGGGCCCGCTTCCGGGCCGGGGCCCGACCCGTACGGGTCGTACTGCTGCGCGTCGTACTCCTGGCCGCCGTACCGGTGGTCGTACTGCTGCGGCTGGTACGGCCCCGGCTGATACTGCCCGGGCTCGTACTGCTGCCCCCCGGGGCCGTCGTACTGCCGGGTGTCCGGGTACGCGTACTGCTGGCCTGCGCTGTCCTGGTACTGGCCCGGGTACGGGTCGGCGTACCCGCCATTCCCGTACGAGCCGTAGCCGGTGGCGGCCGGGGCGCCCTCGTCCGCGTAGGCCCGCTCGTCCCACTCCGCGCCGTACTGCGGCTGCCGGGGCACCTCCGCGTACGGGTCCGGGGCTCCGGCCTCGGGCTGCGGGCCCGCCGCGGGATCCGGCTCCTCCTCGACGGCGGCCGCCTCGGCCTGCGCCGCGCGGAGCCTGCGGGCCCGGCGGCCCTCGCCCTCGACGGGCTGGGCCGGGATCGCGGCCTCCTCCTCGGGCAGGTCGTCGTCGATCTCGCGGCGCCGGCCGGGCAGGGCCAGCACGATCAGGACGAGGGCGAGCGCGCCCTGCGTCCAGATCCAGGCGGTGTGGGTGACCGGGGCCTCGTAGGTGAGGTCGAGCCGTCCGCCCTCGGCGGGCAGTTCGAAGCCCTGGGCCCAGCCGTCCACGGTGGTGCTCTTCAGCTGGCGGCCGTCGAGCGTGGCCTGCCAGCCGTCGTCCGCGCGGTCCGCGATGCGCAGTACCCGGCCGTCGGGGCCCTTGGGGACGTCAGTGTGGGCCTCGACCGGTCCGGAGGCCACCGGCAGCGGCTCCGCCCCGCCGCTGACGATGACCGCGCGGGCGATCTGGCTGTCCACCCTCCACAGCGCACTGCCGTCGAGCTGACTGAGCCGGGAGAGGCCGGGGGTGGCGTCGAGGACGCGGCTCATCTGGCGCGGCGCGCCGTCGCGGACCAGCACGTACCGGATGGCGAAGCCGCTGAGCTGACTGGTCTGGTCGGCGCCGGAGCCGGCGACGAGGTTGGCGACGACCTTGTCGAGGCGCGGATCGCTGCCCGCGGCCTCGCTGAGCTCGGCGTCGCCGAGGCGCCCGCCGGAGCCGCGGACGAGCGTGTACGACACCTTCGCCGGCGACGAGCCGCCGAGGACGAGCGTGCGGGGCTGGTCGCGGGTGCCGCTCTCCTCGGCGACGAAGGCGGGGACCTGCACCGGGTCGCGGCGCTCCAGCGGGCCCGCGGCGCCACTGATCATCCAGCTTCCCGCGGCGAGCAGCGGCGCGGCCGCGGCCGCGAGGGCGACGAGCGCGGCCACGGGCTGACGCCAGCCGAAGCTCTGGGCGGCGACGCGCCGGCGGGCGCCCTCCGCGCCGACGACCGCGGCGGCGATCAGGGCGATGCCGTAGACGAGGGTGGCCGGTCCGGCCCAGCCCGAGCCGTTGGCCAGGACCGCGAAGACCAGCGCGACGACCCCGACGGCCCAGGCGGTGCGGATCGCGAACTGCCGCTCGGCGCGCAGCAGGGCGGCGAGAGCGGCCAGGACCACGCCGATGAGGAGCAGCCCGCCGACGGTCTTGGGACCGCCGGGGCTGGTGCCGAGCAGGTCGAGCGGGGAGGCCGCGCCGGTGCCGAACTCCAGCCCCGCCTCGCGCAGGAAGCGGGACGGGTCGGTCAGCAGCGACAGCGACCAGGGCGCCAGGACCAGCAGCGGGGTGCCGGCCACGACGAGGAAGCGCATCCCGTAGGCGGTGATGTCGCCGCGGCGCAGCACGAGGGCGGCCAGGCCGAGGACGACGGCGAGCGGCCAGACGACGGGGGTGAAGGCCATCGCGAACGTCAGCAGCAGCGCGTACGCCCAGGTGGCCCGCCAGCTGCCGCGCGCACCGTCGGTACGGGCCAGTCCGTAGGCCGCGACCGCGGTGCGGGCGATCAGCGGGAGCACGACGGCGAGGACGGCGGTGCCGAGCCGCCCGGTGGCGAGTGCGCCGGTGGCGGCGGGCAGGAACGCGTACGCGACGCTCGCCCAGGCCCGCAGCAGCCGGGACTCGATCAGCGAACGCGAGGCGAAGTACGCCGTGACGCCCGCGAGCGGAACCGAGCAGACGAGCAGCAGGGTGAGCGCGAAGCCGGTGGAGCCGAGGAAGAGTCCGGAGAGGATGCTCAGGATCGCGAGGTACGGCGGTGCCGTCTGGGTCCCGCCGGTGCCGAGCGGGTGCCAGGCGTCGGCGTAGCGGCTCCACAGCTCGGAGAGGTCGCCCGGCGCGGGCAGCAGGGCGCCGCCCGCGAGCGCGCCGCCGCCGAGAAGGCCGCGGCAGGCCACGAGGGAGACGAGCAGCAGCACCGCGAAGAGGACCGGCCCGGGCTTGCGGGCGATCTTCTTGAGCCGGGCGAACTGCTCGACCTCGAGGAAGTCGGCCTCGTCGCCGCCGGGACCGGACTCGACGGCTCCGTGCCGTGAGCCGCCGGAGTCGGAGTCGCGCCCGGCGCCGAGACTTCCGGCGACCTGTTCGACGGTGGCGCGGACGGTGGCGCCGGGCGGCGGGAAGAGCGGTCGCAGTTCGCTCGCGTCGACGAGGGCTCTGCCGCGCCTGCGGCGGGCGGCGAGGATCCGCTCCGGGCGCAGCAGGGTGCCGAGAAGGCCCATGACCTCGTCGACCGCCTGGCCGGGCACCTTGCCGACGAGATACGCGACGGTGCGCAGCAGGGTGCCGAGGACGAGGCGGAGCATGACGAACGGCAGGGACCTGCCGCGCGCGTTGACGAGCAGGGTGTAGACGGCGCCCGCCTTGTCGACGCGGTGCGGGCTGGCGACGGATCGGCCCGCGCAGTCGACGGTGCGGCGCTCGCGGGCGGCGGCTTCGGCGTGCCGCAGCACGGCGCCGGGGGCGACGAACACGCTGTGGCCCGCAGTGTGGGCGCGCCAGCAGAAGTCCACGTCATCACGCATCAGGGGCAGCCGCTGGTCGAAGCCGCCGAGTTCCTCCCAGACGTCGCGGCGCACGAGCATGCCCGCGGAGGAGACGGAGAGCACGGAGCGGACCTGGTCGTGCTGGCCCTGGTCCTGCTCCCGGCGGTCGAGCCCGGTCCAGCGGCGGCCGCTGTTGGCGATGGAGACGCCGGCCTCGAGGAGCTGCTTGCGGTCGTACCAGCCGCGCAGCTTGGGGCCGATGACCACGGCGTGTTCGTCGGAGTCGGCGACGCGGAGGAGTTCGGCGAGGGCGTCGGGGGCGGGTGCGCAGTCGTCGTGCAGCAGCCAGAGCCACTGGACCGGTTCACCGTGCGGCAGCTCCGGCATGTCGTACGCCTCGTCGCGCCAGGTCCTGGTCACCGGGTCCCAGCCGCTGGGCCGCCTCAGATAGGGCAGGTCGTCCGGGGTGAGCACCGGCGCGGTGCGGGCAGCCTCCTCGACGGCGGCACCGAAACCGGTACGGCGGGCGAGGTGCAGGACCCGGTCGGCGCCCAGTGCCTCGGTGACCAGCCGTGCGGAGTCGTCGGCGCTGCCGGTGTCGGCGGCGACGACGTTCTGTACGGGGCGCTCCTGACCGAGCAGCCCGGCGAGCGCGTCGGGCAGCCACCGGGCACCGTCGTGGGAGACGAGTACGGCGGTGACGACGTGCCGCGGAAACTCGGGCGGGGTGGCGGGAACGAGCCCCGCCGAGGTGGCGGGAACAAACTCCGCAGGGGTGGCGGACATTGAGGTACGGGCCCTCCGGCCGGTTCGCCCCCGTGTGGGGGCGCTGGAGCGTCTGGGACGGGGCCCCACACTAACGGTCCGGCGGAGCGCCGGGGCGCGGGCCGTCCACGCGGGGCCGGCGGCCGGGGCGGGCCGCTCCCGGGCGGCGGCCGGACATCGCGCCGGCGACAGCGGGAGGGCAACGGATCACGGCCGGAGCGGGGATGCCGGCGGGCGAGCAACGGATCCCGCCCGGGACGGAAATACCGGCGGGCGTACGAGAAGGTCCGCCGCTCGGCAGCGGAGCCGGGGTGGCGGACCTTCTCGTACGCGATGCGCGGACGTGTCCTGTGCGATGCGCGGACGCGCGGGATGTTTCGCGTCGGGGCGGCGAAGGGGCGTGCGCACCGGGCGGGGTGCCGCGTGGGCCGTCGCGGGCGGCGGTCACGGCCGTCGCCACGGGAGCGGGTACCGGCCGGGCCGTCGCGGGTCGTGACGGTGACCAGTGGCGGGCGCGGTCGACGACCGGCCGGGCGGTCGGGCGGTCGGGCGGTGGGTCGGGCGGCGGTCCGGCCGGACGGCTGCCCGCCGTCTCCGGAACGCGGCCTCTCAGACCGTGGCCCTACTTCAGACCGCGGCCTTCTTCAGCCGGCGGCGCTCACGCTCGGACAAGCCGCCCCAGATGCCGAACCGCTCGTCGTTGGCGAGGGCGTACTCGAGGCATTCGGAACGGACTTCGCAGGCGAGGCAGACCTTCTTGGCCTCGCGGGTGGATCCGCCCTTCTCGGGGAAGAAGGACTCGGGGTCGGTCTGGGCGCACAACGCGCGCTCCTGCCAGCCGAGTTCCTCGTCCGCGTCCTCGACCAGCAGTTGCTGGAACAGCTCGGTCATGTGCGCCCCTCGTCTGTCTTTGCGTCCCCGTGATCCGGCCGTGAGCCGTACCGATTTCGGCCGAACGACACGAGTGAAATTACAAGTGTGTGGATCCGGGCCAGTCAAGCCGAGATCTGCTATTGGGCCCCGTATTCACTCTGCGGAACCAAGCGTATGCGGAAAGTGTTCAAATCACTAAAAACTATGACACTTGCCGCCGACCTGACCGCACCCTCCCCCTCCCGCGATGCCGCACCGGCGTTCACCGGCGCCACAAGGAAGGACGCCTCGCGCTTCGATCTTGTTGCGATCCAGCCACACAAGCGATCCGGATCACAGTCCGATCACAAGAGCGCAACGACGTTTGAGAGCACAGTTGCAGCGCCATGTCTCCGACTCCGTCGAAGCACAAACCTTTCTCCGACCGGAGTAACCGGATGAGGTGAAACATTGCCGCCAAATCGGTCATCGAGTTGACATCCGGAGCCGTGGTCGTCACCTTGGATGGCATGCCAGCGACCACAGCGCCCTCCGCGACCCACGCGATCCGTGGGTTCCGCAGCGCTGTCCAGGCGCGCTGTTGCTGTTCCAGCTGTTGATGCCGTAGCGCTCCAGCTCTCCCCGGTCCGCCCGTTCCCGGCGGGCTTCGCGACACCCCAGCACTGACCTTCCGTTTCTGCCGAGGAACCACCGCACCCCATGAACAGCGACAGCGACCTCCAGATCGCCGGCGACATCCTCGAGGTCCCGCACCTCCTCCAGCCCGCCAAGGAGCACCCGTCCACCGTGGCCGAGTTCGCCGGACTCGCCCGGTCCATCGCCGAGGACCGCACCCGGTGGGCCCCGCTCGTCCGGTACGACGCCACGACGCGGTGGTACCACCGGCTGCGCACCGGCCCCGGTTACGAGGTCTGGCTGCTGTCCTGGGTCCCGGGACAGGGCAGCGGACTTCACGACCACGGCCCCTCCTCCGGCGTACTGACCGTCCTGGAGGGCGAGTTGACGGAGCGGACCGCGCGGGCCGACCGCGCCCTGACCGCCGGCGCGCAGCGCGTCTTCGCCCCCGGGTACGTGCACGAGGTGGTCAACGACTCGCTCGAGCCGGCCGTGAGCCTGCACGTCTACTTCCCGGGCCTGACCGAGATGCCGATGCACACGGCCCACTGCTCGCCGGCCGCCCGGCGGGGCGCCGTCGTCGCCTGACCGCGGCCCGCCCGTACCGTCCGGCCCGGCAACGCACCTCCGCCCGCAGCCTGCCCCCGGCCCCTCGGCCGGCGGACCGCGACTCATCCCGGGGTGCCGGCGCCTGACACACTCTGGGCATGCGCATTGTGGTTCTGGCCGGTGGCATCGGCGGTGCTCGTTTTCTGCGTGGCCTCAAGGCGGCCGCCCCCGAAGCCGACATCACGGTCATCGGCAACACCGGTGACGACATCCATCTGTTCGGGCTGAAGGTCTGCCCGGACCTCGACACGGTGATGTACACGCTCGGCGGCGGCATCAACGAGGAGCAGGGCTGGGGACGTTCCGACGAGACCTTCCAGGTCAAGAGCGAGCTCGCGGCGTACGGCGTGGGACCCGAGTGGTTCGGGCTCGGTGACCGCGACTTCGCCACGCACATCGTCCGGACCCAGATGCTCGGTGCGGGCTATCCGCTGAGCGCCGTCACCGAGGCGCTGTGCGCACGCTGGCAGCCCGGGGTGCGGCTGCTGCCGATGTCCGACGACAGGGTCGAGACCCATGTCGCCGTCGACGTCGACGGCGAACGCCGGGCCGTCCACTTCCAGGAGTACTGGGTCAGGCTGCGGGCGTCCGTCGACGCGCAGGCCGTCGTGCCCGTCGGGGCCGAGCAGGCCAAGCCCGCACCCGGCGTGCTGGAGGCGATCGGCGAGGCAGACGTCATCCTCTTCCCGCCGTCGAACCCCGTCGTGAGCGTGGGGACGATCCTGGCGGTGCCGGGCATCCGCGAGGCGATCGCCGACGCGGGCGTTCCGGTCGTGGGGCTCTCCCCCATCGTCGGCGACGCCCCCGTGCGCGGCATGGCCGACAAGGTGCTGGCCGCGGTCGGCGTCGAGTCGACGGCCGCCGCCGTGGCACGGCACTACGGGTCGGGGCTGCTGGACGGCTGGCTCGTGGACACGGTGGACGCGGCCGCGGTGGCCGAGGTCGAGGAGGCCGGGATCCGCTGCCGGTCGGTACCGCTGATGATGAGCGACCTCGACGCCACGGCCGCGATGGCGCGCGAGGCGCTGGCGCTCGCCGAGGAGGTCCGCGGATGACCGCACCGTCCTACCGGGTGTGGGCGCTGCGGGGACTGCCCGAGGTACGGCCCGGAGACGACGTCGCGAAGCTGATCGCGGCCGGTGAGCCCGGGCTGGTGGACGGCGACGTCCTCCTCGTCACCTCGAAGATCGTGAGCAAGGCGGAGGGCCGGATCGTCGAGGCCGAGGACCGCGAGGCGGCCGTCGACGCGGAGACGGTACGGGTGGTGGCCCGCCGCGGTGCCCTGCGCATCGTCGAGAACCGTCAGGGGCTGGTGATGGCCGCGGCCGGGGTGGACGCCTCCAACACCCCCGCCGGGACCGTGCTGTTGCTGCCCGAGGACCCGGACGCCTCGGCCTCGCGCATCCGGGAAGGGCTGCGGGACGCGCTCGGCGTCGAGGTGGGCGTGGTGATCACGGACACCTTCGGCCGCCCGTGGCGGGCGGGGCTCACCGATGTCGCCATCGGAGCGGCGGGCGTACGGGTCCTGGACGACCTGCGCGGCGGCACCGACGCGCACGGCAACCGGCTCGACGCGACGGTCGTCGCCACCGCGGACGAACTCGCCGCGGCCGGCGATCTGGTCAAGGGCAAGGCGGCCGGGCTGCCGGTGGCGGTGGTGCGAGGGCTCGGCCATGTCGTCGCGAACGGGACCGACGGCGCCCGCGCGCTGGTGCGCCCCGCGGCGGACGACATGTTCCGGCTCGGCACCTCCGAGGCGGTAAGGGAGGCGGTGGCCCAGCGCCGCACGGTGCGCGCCTTCACCGACGAGCCCGTGGACCCGGGCGCCGTCCGCCGCGCGGTCGCGGCCGCCGTGACCGCGCCGGCTCCCCACCACACGACGCCCTGGCGCTTCGTGCTGCTCGAGTCGGAGTCCTCACGGCTGCGCCTCCTCGACGCGATGCGCGAGGCCTGGATCGCGGACCTGCGCCGCGACGGCAAGTCCGAGGAGTCGGTCGCGAAGCGCGTGCGGCGCGGCGACGTCCTGCGCAACGCGCCGTATCTGGCGGTGCCCTGCATGGTCGTGGACGGCTCGCACCACTACGGCGACGAGCGCCGCGACGCCGCGGAGCGCGAGATGTTCGTCGTCGCGACGGGCGCGGGCGTCCAGAACTTCCTGGTGGCGCTGGCGGGCGAGCGACTCGGGTCGGCGTGGGTGTCGTCCACGATGTTCTGCCGCGATGTCGTCCGCGAGGTGCTGGACCTGCCGTCCGGCTGGGACCCGATGGGCGCGGTCGCGATCGGGCACGCGGCACAGGCGCCGAAGGAGCGGCCGGCACGGGACGCGGGGGCGTTCGTCGAGGTGCGGTGAGCGCGGGGGCGGCGGGTGACGGGGACGCGACGGTCGCGGCGCGCTTCTCCCCGGGGTGCTGTCCGTGCCACGGCACCCTCGGTTCCCCCGGCGGGAGGCCGGCGATCCCGGCAGGCGCGCGCACGCCGCCCGCCCCTCTCTCCCCAGCGCACTCGAGGAGTGCGAACGCCCCTCCGGATCACAGTCCGCCGATGTCCCAGCGCGGCATCTTCGGTGTGCGGCGGGGCGGGGTCCGGCCGCCGAGGAGGACGAAGCGGGCGGCGCGGTGGCGCTGGCCGGCGTACGGGGCGAGGAGTTCGAGCATCACCGCGTCGTCCGCGTCCCGGTCTCCCGCGAGGGCGTAGCCGACGATGCGCGGCAGATGGAGGTCCCCGAGGGTGATCGCGTCCGGGGCGCCGTTGCTGCGCTGGACGGTCTCGGCGGAGGTCCAGGGGCCGATGCCCGGGATCAGCTCCAGGCGTGCCATGGCCGCCTCGGGCTCCATCGCGGCGGCCTCCTCCATCCTGCGCGCGGCGCGGACCGCGCGCAGGATCGTGGACGCGCGCTTGTCGTCGACGCCCGCGCGGTGCCACTCCCAGGAGGGGATCGTCGCCCAGGTGCGGGCGTCCGGCATGACGCGCATCCGGTCGGAGCACGGGCCGGGTGCGGGCTCGCCGTACCTGCGTACGAGGAGACGCCAGGCGCGGTACGCCTCGTCCGTGGTGACCTTCTGCTCCAGGATCGACGGGATCAGGTTCTCCAGGACCAGTCCCGTGCGGGTGAGGCGCAGTCCGCGGCGGCGGCGGTGGCTGGCCGCGACGAGGCGGTGGCGCGGCTCGAACGCGTCCGGGTCGTCCAGGTCGCCCAGCATCGCGGGCAGTCGGTCGAGGAGCCACTCGGCTCCGGGGCCCCACGCCTCGGCGTGCACCGCCGTGCCCTGCGCCGTCACGCGCAGCGTGCCGGGGCCGGCGGGCGTCCGGGCGGCGCGCCAGACGGAGCCGTCGGGGGTCGTACGGAACGTCGGGTCGCCCGGGCCGCGCCGCAGCGGTCCCAGCACCAGTCCGAGGTCCAGTGGGCCCGGCGGGACGTACGTCCGCTCCCGGCCGCCGGCGGTCGCCGCCCCGGCCCTGGGCGCGGGTACGGCGGTCTCGCCGCCGCGCACCGTGGTGCGGGTGACGGCGGGCCGGGTGGTGAAGCGTCCTGCCACGGATGGGTGTCCTGGGTGCGGGCGGCGTGCCGAGGTCTGCCCCGAGCCTAAGGGGTGCGGCTTCGCAGCGGGACCCCGCGACCGCCGGCGGGACCGCGATCCGGCACCGCGACGCCATGAACCCGCCATCCGGACCGCGAACCGTGGCCCCGCGGTCCGGCACGGGCCGCGGATCGGACGCGGGGCAGCCGCTCCGGCTGCGGTACACGTCGTCCCGGTGCACAGGCGCGGGACCGACGGCGCGGCCCGACCGGAAGGAGGCGCGGGAGAGTCAGGCGCAGCCCGACCGGAAGGAGGCGCGGGAGAGCCGGGCGCAGCCGGACCGGGCTCGGCGGACCGCCGGGCCGGCGGCGCGTTGCCGCACCGGCGCCGGGTCACCGGGCGGGCGCGCGCTCGGCTACTGGTCCGAGGAGAAGCGGACCGCGCCCGCCGGGATCGCGGCGTCGCACCAGACCCGGACACCGTCGCGCAGCTCGTTGTCGGGTCCGATGACCGCTGCGTCGCCGACGACCGCGTCCGTGAGCACCGTGCGTGCGCCCACGCGTGCGCCCGCGCCGACGAGCGAGTCGGTGACCACCGCGCCGGCCTCGACCACCGCGCCGGCCAGGAGGGTGCTGCCGCTGATCCTGGCGCCCTCGCCGACGGTGGCGCCCTCCCCCACGACGGTTCCCCCGGTCAGCTTGGCGTCGGCGGCGACCGTCGCGGTCGGCAGGACGAGGCGGTCCCCGCAGCGGCCGGGCACCGCCGGCGACGGGGCCCGGCCGAGGACGAGGTCGGCGGAGCCGCGGACGAACGCCTGCGGGGTGCCGAGGTCCAGCCAGTACGTGGAGTCGACCATGCCCTGGAGGTGGGCCCCGGAGCTCAGCAGCTCGGGGAAGGTCTCGCGCTCGACGGACACCGGCCGGCCGGCCGGGATGCCGTCGATGACGGAGCGGCGGAAAACGTACGCGCCCGCGTTGATCTGGTCGGTGACGATCTCCTCCGGGGTCCCCGGCTTCTCCAGGAACGCCGTGACCCTGCCGGTGGCGTCCGTGGGCACCAGACCGAAGGCGCGCGGGTCCTCGACCCGGGTCAGATGCAGCGACACATCGGCTCCCGAGGACCGGTGGGTGTCGACGAGGGCCGGGATGTCCAGTCCCGTGAGGATGTCCCCGTTGAAGATGAGCACCGGATCGTCCGGGCCCGACCTCAGTCGGGACGCGACGTTACGGATCGCCCCGCCCGTGCCCAGGGGTTCCACCTCGGTGACGTACTCCAGATGCAGACCGAGCGACGAACCGTCCCCGAAGTACGGCTCGAAGACCTCCGCCAGGTACGACGTCGCCAGCACGATGTGCTCGACGCCCGCGGCGCGCGCCCGCGCCAGCTGGTGCGTGAGGAACGGCACCCCCGCCGCCGGAACCATGGGCTTCGGCGTGTTCACGGTGAGCGGGCGGAGCCGTGTGCCTTTGCCGCCGACCAGGAGGATCGCTTCTTGGGCCTTGGTCAATGCCTTCTCTGCTTCCTTCTGGGGCCGGGCGATTCGCGCGTGTGACCGGCCAGTGTATGCAGCCTGTGCGTACGTACGTATGCGGCACCGCCGGACCAACCGGTCCGGCGGATGCGCCGGATGACGGCGGGTGGGTCCTCAGCGGCCCTGGAGTCTGGCCGCGACCGCGCGGGCCGTGCCGAGTTGGCCGTAGAGGCGCGCGCCCGGGCAGTCCGTGGCGAATCCGTCCCGGTGCCCGGAGATGACGTGGAGCCTGGCCTTTGTGCCCTTCGCGTATCTGTTGCCGCCACCCGACGTCAGAAATGTCGTGGCCTTCGGGTTGGCCCCGAAGAGCCCGAGCTTCCATGCGGCGAGTTTGGCGATGGCGTCCACCGCTGCCTTGGGCGGAGTGGTCGAACTGTACGTTCCGAGCACGGCGATGCCCATGCTGTTGGTGTTGAAACCGCGTGTGTGCGCGCCGAGGACCGGTTTGGCCACGCCTCCCGCCCTGCCTTCGTAGATGTTTCCGCACTTGTCGACGGCGAAGTTGTAGCCGATGTCGCGCCAGCCGCTGCTCTCCACGTGGTAGCGGTAGATACTGCGGAGGACGGAGCCGGACTGCCGGCAGGTGAACCGGTTGCCCGTGGCGGTGTGGTGGACGAAGGCGGCCTGGACCGTCTTCGTGTAGACGAACTGCTTCTCGCGCAGGGCCTCGTCGGCACCCCAGCCCTTGCGCGTGACGATACCGGGGCGGGGCCCGATGTACGGCTTGGCGACCCCGTACGCCGCGGCCTCCGCCCCCGTCTCCGCCTTGCTCAGCGGGAGGATCGCGTCGGAGCCGAGGGGCGCGAGGTCCGCGTTGACGGCGGAGGCGGCCGCCGACTCGGGCGTGAGCGACGTGGTCAGGGCCGGATCGCCGATGGCTCCCGGCAGTTCCTCGTACACGCCTTCGCCGGGCACGGGGATCTCCGGCCTCTCCGGGAGGGGGGCGAGCGGAGCCGGGTTCTCCTGGCTCCCGGGCCGCGGGTCGCCCGGCTGCGGGCTCTCCGGTTCATCGCCCGGGTCGACGAGTTCCAGCCGCAGCCCTCCGGGAAGGGGCGGCGTGGCGGCGCGGATCGAGCCCCGGGCGGGCTCGGGCCGCACCCGGACCGCCACCGCGTCCGAGTCGCCGACCCACAGGGGGGCGGTCGCCCCGCGCACCGTGCCCTCGGCCCGCTCCTCGGAGCCGGGGTCCGGGGCGTGTTCGAAGTCGTGGGTCTCCACGTCCTGCCATTCCGACCACGCGCCCGAGCCGATGGCGCGGGTACGGACCTGGACCGAGCCGTGGAGCTCGCTGTCCGGGTCCTCCCACACGACACCGACGAGGGAGAACGGCCGGGTCTCGCGCTGCGGCAGACCTTGGGCGACCGCCCCGCCGGCGGAGCGTTCGTAGCCGGGCAGAGGGCCCAGGGGCAACGACTGCGTCGAGCCCGGGAGATCCGGCACGCGCGGCGCGGCGGAGGCGACGGGGGTGAGCGCGGGAAGAGCGAGGGCGGCGGTGCAGGCGACTCCGACGGAGGATGCAAGGTAGGCACGCATGGCTCGATCCTTGGGCGGCGGCAGGGGATCCGCCCACCGGGAAACCGGCGCTCCGTCGACCCGTCCGGGGGACGTCGTCACCGGGACGGCCGCGGCGGCGCGGCGGGCGCCGCGTACCCTTTCCCGAGTGAACGCCAGCGACCGCACCCCGGCCGACCTGCTGCGATCCGCGCTCGCCGCGGACCCCGCACGCCCGTTGGTCACCTTCTACGACGATGCCACCGGTGAGCGCGTGGAATTGTCCGTCGCCACCTTCGCCAATTGGGTGGCCAAGACATCGAACCTCCTGCAGGACGGCCTGTCCGCCGAGCCGGGGGACCGGCTCGCCCTGCTGCTGCCCGCGCACTGGCAGACGGCCGTGTGGCTGCTCGCCTGCTCATCGGTGGGAGTCGTCGCGGACGTCGGAGGCGACCCGGCGGCCGCGGACCTGGTCGTGAGCGGCCCGGACACCCTCGATGCCGCCCGCGCCTGCTCCGGTGAGCGGATCGCGCTGGCGCTGCGCCCGCTCGGCGGCCGGTTCCCTCAGCCTCCCGAGGGGTTCACCGACTACGCGGTCGAGGTCCCCGGCCAGGGCGACCGTTTCGCCCCCTACGTACCGGTCGACGCGGGCGCTCCCGCGCTCGCCGTCGGAGGCGTGGAGTTCACCGGGGCGCAGCTCGTGGAGCGCGCCCGCGCGGACGCCGCCGAGCTGGGCCTGGCGCCCGGGTCGCGACTGCTGTCGGGCCACGGGTACGCGAACTGGGAGGGGCTGTCCGCCGGACTGTACGCACCTCTCGCGTCCGGCGGCTCGGTCGTGCTCTGCCGGAACCTGGACCGGCTGCCGGCGCAGGACCTGGAGAAGCGGATCGGGAGCGAGCGGGTGACGGGCACGGCGGTCTGATTCCCAGGCGCCGCCGCACGGCTCCGCCGGCGGGCCCCGGGCCCCGGTCGCCCCGGCCCGCGCCGCTCGCCAAGCGCCACCCGTCGGCACGGCTCTGACCAGCGACGTCGTAGGGCCGGCGCTGCGGATTCACCCGTTCGGCCCAGTGGGCACCGGGCCCGCAGGCCGCGGCGGCAGGTCCGGTGGATCATCGGCGGTGGGTACTGCGACAGACCACCGCGAGGACGGACGCCCATTGACCGACAGCGCCGGCACGCCCGCCGAACCCGACGGCACCGCGGAGCACGCCGCCGGTGACGGCTCCGGTGCGGGCGGCGGAGGGCGCGGGGACGGGAAGCGGCGGCGGGGCCGCAGCATGCGGTGGGTCGCGCTGGGCGTCTCGCTCCTGGTGCTGCTGGTCTCCGGTGTCGGCTGGTGGCTGTACCGCAAGCTGGAGGGCAACATCACCACGGACCTGACCGCCGTGGAGGAACTGGAGCGCTACGACAGGGAGCGCCCACTGCCCGCACCGCACGGCGCGCAGAACATCCTGCTGATCGGCTCCGACAGCCGCGCCGGTGCCAACAACGGCAAGTACGGCCGCGACAGGGGCGTCCAGCGCTCGGACACCACGATCCTGCTGCACATCGCGGGCGACCGCCGGAGCGTGACCGCGGTGTCCGTGCCCCGCGACCTCCTGGTCGGCATCCCGAGCTGCCGTACCGCCGAGGGCACCCGCAGCCGGGCGCAGTACGCCCAGTTCAACTCGGCCTTCGCCGTCGGCGGTGCGGCGTGCACGATCCGCACGGTCGAACGGCTCACCGGCGTCCGGATCGACCACCACATGATCGTCGACTTCCACGGTTTCAAGAGCATGGTCGACGCCGTGGGCGGGGTGACGGTCTGCCTTCCTGCGCCCATCGACGACGCGGACGCGCATCTGAGGCTGAAGGCCGGCAAGCACACCCTGAACGGCGAGCAGGCCCTCGGCTACGTCCGCGCCCGCAAGTCCCTCGGCAACGGCAGCGACACCGAACGCATGGACCGACAGCAGCAGTTCCTCGGCGCGCTGTTCAACAAGGTCCAGAGCAACGGGGTCCTGCTGAACCCGGCCCGCCTCTACCCCGTGCTCGACGCGGCGACCCGGTCGCTCACCACCGACCCGGGCCTGGACTCCCTGAAGGACCTGTTCGATCTGGCCCGTTCCCTGCGCGGAGTACCGACGGAGCGCGTGCAGTTCCTCACCGTGCCGCGCCGGCCCTATCCGTACGACCCCAACCGCGATGTCCTCGCGCAGCCGGCGGCGAGCAGACTCTTCGAGCGGTTGCGCAAGGACGCCCCGGTGCGTGTGGTGCCCAGGGAGACGACGGCGAGCACCGCGAGGGACACGGAACGTGACAGCGGAACGGGGTCGCAGAACCCTTCGGCGACGCCCACGTTCTCCGGCACCAACGCGACATCGGCCGGGTGCGGGTAAAGCCCTGCCCAAAGAGTCACCGGCAGTCCATGGAGATTGGGTGGATTGCCCGGTTGTAAGGGGCGTGGAATTTGTCACGGACGTCGCCCACCGCTGAACTGGGCGGATAGTGTGACGCGATCCGGCTACATCAGGCCGGCCAGGCCGCGGTCACACACAACCGGACCGACGAATCGAGCGTCTCCCGGGGGGAGGGACGCCGCGCGTGGCACCGACGGAGGACTCAAGCAACCGTGGATGCGCAGAGCCGTGGGCAGGCGGACGAGATCGACCCCGCCGACCAGTGGGTACTGAACCCGCAGACGGGTAATTACGAACTGCGACTGGACCGTTCCGCTCCGAAGCCGCCCCCCTCCCGCTCCGCCGGCTCCGCCCCCGGAACTGCCGGCCGCCGCGGTCCTTCCCGTGCCACTCCCGCCACCGCCGAGGTTCCGGGACAGCGCACGCGACGCTCGGCGCGTGGCGGAAACCCGCCGGGCGGCGGCGACGGAGGGCGCGGCTCGCAGCAGACCGCCGCGGGGCGCCGGAAACGCAAGCCGCCGAAGAGCAGGAAGAAGAAGGCGATGCTGTGGACGGGCGGCGTGATGTCCTGCGTCCTCGTCGCCGGCTCGGCCTTCGCGTACTACCTGTACGAGCGGCTCAACGGGAACCTCAACACGGTGGACGTCGGTGACGCCGGCTCCAAGGGCGTCACCAAGGACGGTCCCGTCAACATCCTTCTGCTCGGCACCGACAAACGCACCGGCGCGGGCAACGAGGGGTACGGCGACAAGGGCAGCACCGGGCACGCCGACACCACGTTCCTCTTCCACGTCTCCGAGGACCGCACCAACGCCACCGCGCTCAGCATCCCGCGCGATCTGATCACGGACATCCCGGACTGCCCCACGAAGCAGCCCGACGGCTCGACGAAGATAATCAAGGGCTCCCAGGGCGTCCGCTTCAACGAGAGCTTCGGCGTCGAGGGCCGCGACCCGGGCTGCACGATGCGCACGGTCAAGCAGATCACCGGCGTTCCGGTCGACCACTTCATGATGGCCGACTTCAACGCGGTGAAGACGCTCTCGACCGCCGTCGGCGGTGTGGAGATCTGCCTGGTCAAGCCCATCAGGGACAAGGACTCCAAGCTGGATCTCCCGGCCGGCAAGCAGAAGGTCGAGGGCGAGGACGCCCTTGCCTTCGTCCGCAACCGGCACGGCCTCGGCAACGAGAGCGACCTGGACCGCATCAAGCAGCAGCAGCAGTTCGTGGCGTCGATGATCCGGCAGATGAAGGAAGACACGCTGGGCAACCCGCAGAAGATGTTCGCGGTCGCGGAGGCCGCGACCCAGGCCCTCACCGTCGACAGCGCGATCGGGGACATCCCCAAACTGACGGCCATGGCCCAGGAGCTCGGCAAGATAGACGTCAAGCACATCAGCTTCGCGACCGTGCCGGTGGTCGACAACACCGACGGCGCCACCGTCCTCCTCGACGAGGTCAAGGCTCCGCAGGTGTTCAGCATGCTCCAGAACGACATCTCCTTCACCGAGGTCAAGGAGAAGGAGTCGGCGGCCAAGAGCAAGCAGGCGGCCCTGCTCAAGGGCCCGCGGGCCGAAGCCTCCGCGGTCCGGGTCGACGTCTACAACGGCAGCGACACCTCGGGGGCGGCGCAGAAGACGCTCAACTGGCTCCAGGTCGAGCAGGGCGTGCTCAAGTCCACCAACAAGAGCAACGCCCCGGAGAAGACGGCCAAGACGACACTGGAGTACGCGCCGAACCAGGCCGACCAGGCCCGCAAGCTCGCGGACCTCATGGGTCTGCCGGCCACTGCGCTGAAGCCCGGCACGGAGGACGCCGAGGGCACGGAGGCGATGGTCCTCACGCTCGGTGCCGATTTCAAGGGCGCGGGGGTGCCCATCACCGCACCGGCGAAGCCGCCGGTGGACAAGGTCGAAGCAGACAAGCAGGTGTGCGCCGAGTGACCCCGGATCACCGGGTCACGCGGCGCGCCTGACGACAGGGGGGGTTCCAGGGGTGGGACGGAGCAGCGTGCAAGGGGAGGACACACGCGAGCGTGTCCGGCACGCCGGAGAACCGGGCCGGTCCGGCGGCAGCGGCGCGGAGGAGCGCGGCGACTCCGCCGGCTCGGACGACGGCGGGGAGGAATGCTCACCGGCAGCCGCGTCCGCCGGCAGAGGCGACGGGCGGGTCCGGCCGCGGGGCAACCCGCGCGGCCCGGGAAGACGGGGCAGACGCCGGACGCTCCGCTGGGTCGCCTCCGTGCTCTCGCTGCTGATACTCGGGACGGCGGGAGCCGGATACCTCTACTACGAGCATCTGAACGCCAACATCAAGACGGACGACCTGAACCTCGGCAAGAACGGGATGGCCGACCACACGGCGAACGCCGCCGGCCAGACACCGCTGAACATCCTGCTGATCGGCTCGGACGCGCGCGACTCGGCCGCGAACAAGGCTCTCGGCGGCGCCCGGGACACCTTCGACGGCCCCCCGCTGGCGGATGTGCAGATGCTCGTCCACCTGTCCGCCGACCGCAGCAACATGTCGGTGATCAGCATGCCCCGCGACACCGTGCTGAAGATCCCGGAGTGCACGGACCGCGAGGGCAAGGTCTTCGAGGCGACCGGCTGGACCCTCACCAACGAGTCCCTCCAGCGCGGCGGGCCCGGCTGCACGGTGGCCACCTGGTACAAGCTGACCGGCATCACCATCGACCACTTCATGCAGGTCGACTTCGCCGGCGTCGTGTCCATGGCCGACGCGATCGGCGGCGTACCCGTCTGCGTCACGCAGAACGTCCACTCCCGAAACAGCGCGGGGCAGGGCTCCGGTCTCAAACTGAAGGCGGGCACGACCTCCGTCAAGGGCGAGCAGGCGTTGCAGTGGCTGCGCACCCGCTACGGCTTCAAGGACGGTACCGACCTGGCCCGTACGGAAGCCCAGCACATGTACATGAACTCGATGGTCCGCGAGCTGCGCAAGAGCACCAAGCTCACCGACCCCGCCAAGCTGCGGAACCTGGCCGAGGCGGCCACGTCCGCGCTCACGGTCGACGCGGGGCTGGACACGGTGGCGAAGCTGTACGCCCTGGCCGAGGAGTTCCAGCAGGTCCCGACCGAGCGCATCACCATGACGACGATGCCGAACTTCTACACCCACCGGCCCTATTTCGCCGGCAAGGTCGAACCGCTGCAGCCGGACGCGGAGCAGGTGTTCCGCATGGTGCGCGAGGACATCCCACTCGACGGGAAGGCGTCCAAGCGCACGGCACCGGCTGCTGCGAAGGACCCCGCCGCGGCACCGGACGAGATCGGCGTGAGCGTGCAGAACGGCACGTACACGGACGAGTTGGGGTTTGCGAGGGGGCGCGCGACGGAGATCGCGGGCGTGCTGACCGGCAAGGGCTTCACCAGGACGACGGCGGACAGGCAGACCAACCCGCAGGAGCGGACCGTGGTGTTCTACCCCAGCGCGGAGCTCGCGGGCGACGCGCAGGCGGTCGCCAAGGCCGTGGGACTGCCCGTCTCCTCGGTGAAGAGGTCCACCGACGTGTCGGGGGTGACGCTGGTGGTGGGCGCGGACTGGCGCGAGGGCGCCGCCTACCCGAAGTCCGCCGCCGAGGACGACGGCAAGGCCCCGTCGTCGGCGAAGCCGCTCAGCGCCGGCGACACCAAGGCCTGTATGCCCGTGCAGCCCGGGTTCACCTGGTAGCCCGCGACCAAACGCCCGTCCCAGGGGGCTCCGCACCGCGCAGGCCCCTCCCCCACCCCTCACGACGAACGGGGTCGTCCGACGCGCTGCGCTTCGGACGGCCCCGTTCGTCGGCGTCGACCCGCGCGGTCAGGCCTGCGTCGACATCGACCCGCGCGGTCAGGCCTGCGTCGACATCGGCCCGCGCGGTCAGGCCTGCGTCGGTGCCGTCACCGCCGGCCGGCGGCTCTCGATGACCTTCCTCGCCAGCGAACGCGGACTCGTCAGGAAGCCGAAGCCCCACGACATGTGCATCGTCGCCAGCGCCACCGGGATCCGGAGACGGGCCTTCCACGGGAGGCCCTTGCCCGCCGGGACCGAGCCCGCGGCGATCGCCACGAGGTAGCCGCCGGGGATCACGAAGCCGAGCGGTGTCAGCGTCGCGCCCGCCACCAGGCCGGCGGCGATCGCGCAGACGGCGGCCGGCGGGGCGAGATAGCGGAGGTTGATCGACCCGGAGTGGTAGCGGGCGACGACATGGCGCCAGCGACCGTAGTCCTTGTACTGCTTGGCGAGCGCCTTCACGGAGGGGCGCGGCCGGTACTGCACCCTGAGCTCGGGCGAGAACCAGATCAGTCCGCCGGCCTCGCGGATGCGGAAGTTCAGCTCCCAGTCCTGGGCGCGGATGAACTCCTCGTTGTAACCGCCCTGCTGCTCCAGCGCCTCACGGCGGAAGACTCCCAGGTACACGGTCTCCGCGGGGCCCGCCTCGCCGCCGGTGTGGAAGGCTGCGTTGCCGACGCCGATCTTCGAGGTCATCGCGGCGGCGACGGCGTGCTCCCAGTCGTTCTCGCCCTCGGCGTGCATGATGCCGCCGACGTTCTGCGCGCCGGTCTCCTCCAGGAGGCGGACGGCTGTCGCGATGTAGTTCGGCGACAGCATCCCGTGCCCGTCGACGCGGACGACGATCGGGTGGCGGGAAGCCTTGATCGCGGCGTTGAGCGCAGCGGGCGTACGGCCGGTGGGGTTGGGGACCGTGTGCACCCGGCCCCAGGGGTTCGACGCCGTCTCGCGCACCAACGCGGCGGCGATCTCGTCGGTGCGGTCCGTCGACGGGCCGAGCGCGATGACCACCTCCATCTCGCCCGCGTAGTCCTGCTGCAGGATGTGGCGGACGGCATCGCGCAGATGACGTTCCTCGTTGAGGACCGGCATGATCACGGAGACGGCGGGCGGGGCGGCTGGCATGGGTTCCTCGGGGTCCTGGGGTCGCCCCCCGGGAGACAACGGCCTCGGGGAGACAGCGGCGTCGCCCGCCACGTTACCGCGAACGGGGGACAGCGATGCGCGCCTCCCCCCGGCCTCCCCCTGCCGCAGATCGTATGGGCCTACGGTGCTCAGGATCACCGGTCTGCTGCCCTGCGGAGGTGCCCCTCGTGCCCACACCGCCCCGCTCGTCCCGTCCGCGACCGGCGGCGGCCCGTCCGAGGCCGGTTCCCGGGCCGACGGCGGGCCGCCCGAGACCGGCGGCACAGCGGCGGACGGGAGCGGCACAGCGACAGGGGGCGGCGGGGAAGAACCGCCGGGGACCGGCCCCGCGCACACGTGGGCGGGGGCAGCCGGAACGGCCCCGCTGGGGGATGCGGCTGGTGACGACCCTCTCGGTGCTGGTGCTCGGCGTGGGTGGCATCGGTCACGCGCTGGTGACCGGGCTGGACAGCGGCATCGGCCGGGTCGACCCGTTCAGGGACATGAAGAACCGGCCGGAGGACGGCAACGGGATGAACATCCTGCTCGTCGGCACCGACGGCCGTGACACGATCACCAAGGAGGAACGCCGCAAGTACCGGCTCGGCGGCGCGCCCTGCCGCTGCACCGACACGATCATGCTCGTGCACATCTCCGAGGACCGGGAGCGGGCGAGCATCGTCAGCCTCCCCCGCGACTCGTACGTGGAGATCCCCGCCCACACGGACCTGACCACCGGCAAGAGGCACGGCCTGCACGCGGTGAAGCTGAACGCGGCGTACACGGAGGGCGGGCCCGCGCTGACCGTGCGGACCGTCGAGGACCTGACCAAGGTGAAGGTCGACCACTACCTCGAAGTCGACTTCCGCAGCTTCATGAAGACGGTCGACGCGATCGGCGGGGTGGAGGTCTGCACGGCCCGGCCGCTCAAGGACACCCACTCCGGCCTCGACCTCAAGGCGGGCACCCACCGCCTCGACGGTGCCAAAGCCCTGCAGTACGTGCGGGCCCGCCATGTCGACGGCGCGGCGGACCTGGGGCGGATGCAGCGCCAGCAGCGGTTCGTGGCGGCGCTGGTGCAGCAGGCCACCGGCAGCGGGATGCTGCTGAACCCGGTGAAGTTCCGCCAGGTCAGCACGGCGGCGCTCAACTCCGTACGGGCCGACCGGGGCTTCGGCACGAACCAGCTACTGACGCTCGGCAAGGCGATGCGGAGCTTCACGCCGGCGTCGACGGAGTTCGTGTCGGTCCCCGTGAAGGACCCGAGCTTCCCGGTGAAGGGCGTCGGCTCGACGGTGAAGTGGGACCCGGTGAAGGCGGAACGGCTCTTCCGGGCCCTGCGCGAGGACAAGCCGCTCGCCCCGGAGCGGCCGCGGGGGGCAGCGTCCGCCCGCGCCGCCAAGGTCGTCGACGTCCCGCCGAGGCAGATCCGGGTGCAGGTCTACAACGGGACGCGGCTGGACGGGCTCGGCTCCCGCGTGGACACCGCCCTGAAGGCGACCGGGTTCAACACGACGCGGGCCCCGCTGAACGCCGGAGACCGCAAGGTGAAGCGCACCTTCATCACCTACGACCCGCGCTGGGACCGCTCGGCGAGGTCCCTGGCGGTCGCTCTGCCCGGCGCCGAGCTGCGCCCCGTGAAGGGCCAGGGCCCGACACTCGAGGTGACGGCGGGCTCCGGCTTCACCTCGGTGACCCCCGTCCGGGCGGACACCCCGCGTGCCAGGGGCGCCTTCGGAGCCATCACCGGCGACGAGGTCCTCTGCCGCTGACATGCCGCGGGAGGTCACCGGGGCGGCGGTCGGAAGGGCGCCGGGACACGCCGACGCCGGCTCACGCGCACCCGCGGCGGCGGGACAGCGCGGCGGCGGGACGACGGGACAGCGGGACAACGGGACAACGGGACAGCGCGGCGGCGGGACAGCAGGACAGCAGGACAGCGGGGCGACGGGGCGACGGGGCGACGGGGCGACGGGGCGACGGGGCGACGGGGGCAGGAAAGCGCCGGGACGCCGACGCCGGGGCGGCGGTCGGAAGGGCGCCGGGACGCCTCGACGCCGGGTGCGAGCGCATCCGCGGCGCCTGACGCCCCGGCGCCGCCCGCGCAGCTCCTCGGAGCGGGCGCCGAGGACGACGTCAGTCCTCGTACCCCTCGGCCGCGCGGCGCTCGCGGAGTTCCTTGATCGCGCGGCGGCGGGCGAGCCGGTGGGTCCGCCGGATCTGCGCCTCCTGGTAACGCCGCTTGTCGCGCTCCGTCTCGGGGACCACCGGTGGGACGGGCCGAGGCTTGCCGTCCGCGTCGACGGCGGCGAAGACCAGGTAGGCGGAGCCGACCTGGGTCGCGGGGGTGGACTCGTTCCAGCGCTCGGCGAGCACCCGGACGCCGACCTCCATGGAGGACCGGCCCGTCCAGTTGACCTGGGCCTTCACGTGGACCAGGTCGCCGACCCTGACCGGCTCGAGGAAGACCATCTCGTCCATGGAGGCCGTGACCGCCGGTCCGCCGGAGTGCCGGCCGGCGACGGCGCCCGCCGCGTCGTCCACCAATTTCATGATTACTCCACCGTGCACCGTCCCGAGGAGATTGGTGTCACTGTGCGTCATGATGTGGCTGAGGGTCGTACGCGAAGCCGCTGTCGGCTTACCCGGAATATCGCTCTCCGAGCGCTGGGCCTGGTCTGTCATGCCCTCCACCCTATGCGGGCCCCCGGACACCGCCGCATTGCATCAGGTTCGCTACAGCCCCGGTGTGATTCGTCACCCGCTCTGTCGGGCCTTCGGCGACGGCCTGCACACTGTTCCGCATGAATGACTGGCCCGATGGATACGGACACGGCGGCCGCGGCGCGGAACCCGAGGGGCCGCGTGTGATGCCCCATGTGCGGCGACGCCCGATCCCGCAGCAGCCGCAGGGGTACGACGACAGGCACAACGCCCCGTACGACAGCGGGTACAACACGGGCCAGGTCTACGGTTCGCCCTCGGGCGGAGGACACGGCGGGCAGGGCGGACACGACGGCTACGGCGAGCCGCCGGCCTACGGCCGCCCGGCCCCCGACTGGCGCCGGCGCCTCAAGGTCGGCTCGATCACCGTGCTGGTGCTGGCCCTCGGGGTCTCCATAGGCACCTACTTCTGGGCCGACTCCAAGATGCGCCGCGAGGTCGACCTCGCCAAGGTCATAGAGCGGCCCGAGGAGGGCGACTGCACGACGTACCTGATCGTCGGCTCCGACAGCCGTGAGGGCCTGACGTCGGAGGACAAGAAGCGCCTGCACACCGGCTCCGCCGACGGCAAGCGCACCGACTCGATGATGATCCTCGCCGCCTGCGGCAGCGGGAACACCATGATCTCGCTGCCCCGCGACTCGGACGTGGAGATCCCGTCCTTCGTGGGTTCGGAGTCCGGCAAGACCTTCCCGGGCGAGGGCCGCCGGGTGAAGCTGAACGCGGCGTACGCGGAGGACGGCCCCGAACTGCTCGTCCGCACCGTCGAGCACAACACCGGTCTGCGGATCGACCACTACGCGGAGATCGGCTTCGCCGGCTTCGCGAACATCGTGGACTCTCTCGGCGGCGTCGAGATGGACATCCCCAAGGCCTTCAAGGACGAGAAGTCCGGCGCCGACTTCCAGGCGGGCAAGCAGAGCCTGAACGGCGAGCAGGCCCTCGCCTTCGTCCGCACCCGCTACGCCTTCGCCGGCAGCGACCTGGACCGCACCAAGAACCAGCAGAAGTTCCTCGCGGCGCTGGCCAACCAGGCCGCGACCCCCGGCACGATCCTCAACCCGTTCAAGCTCTACCCGACCCTGGGCTCGGGCCTGGACACCCTGATCGTCGACAAGGACATGTCCCTGCTCGACCTGGGTGAGATGTTCTTCGCGATGAAGGGCATCAGCGGCGGCGACGGCACGTCGATGAACATACCGATCTCCGGCAGCCGCGGCGGAAACCTGGTCTGGGACAAGGAGAAGGTGCGCCAGCTGGTGAACCAGATCAAGAACGACGAGAAGGTCACCGTCACCGCGGACTGACGGCCGTGCGCCGACGCCACGGGCCTGACCCGGGCCGCCGACTTCGGCCCGGGGTCGGGTCCGTCCCGGCCCGGTGGCCCGGGCTCGGCGGTCAGCTTCCGGCGGCGTAGGCCACGAAGTCCCCCCATGCCTCGGGGGTGAAGCCGAGTCGAGGGCCGGGCACGTCCTTGGAGTCGCGGACGTGGACGGCGCCGACTGCCACCGCGACCTCGACGCAGTCGGGGCCGTCGTTGGTGCTGTAGCTGCTCTTGACCCAGGTCGCCCCCGAAAGGGCCCCGGTCGAGGGCTTGACGCTCATATCTCTCCCAGCAGTTTCTCGATGAAGGACCGCGACAGCCGAGGCGTGAGCGCCTGCGACCTGATCAGGCCGTACCGCATCTCAAGGATCTGGACCTCCTTGGGGTCGGTGATCAGACGGCTGGTGAGCTGGACTTCGTTGTGCGCCACTGTCGTGCCGTCGCTCAGCTTGAGCACCCTGTGCGAGCCCGCCAGCCCTGCGTGCTCTTCCGTCTCCGTCGGCATCAGCTGGATCTCGACATGCCTCAACGCGCCGACTTCCAGCAGGTGTTCGAGCTGACGGCGCAGGACCATTCTGCCCCCGATCGGCCGCCTGAGCGTCGCCTCCTCCTGGACGAACGTGAGAAGGGGCGCGGGCTGCCGTTCGAACACCGACTGGCGGGCCATCCGCGCAGCCACCAGGCGCTCGATCTGGTCCTCCGAGAAGGCGGGCCGCCGCCCCCGGTACAGCGCACGGGCGTACTCCTCTGTCTGCAGCAGCCCGTGCACCACGGCACTGGCGTACGCGCCCATCTCGACCGCGTCCGCCTCCAGCTTCGCCAGGTCCCGGACCTTCTTCGGATACCTCGCCTCCGCCACGTCCTTCTTCATCGCGGCCAGTTTCCCGCCCGCGCCCAGGGCCTTGTCCGCCCTGTCCAGGAACTCCGGCTTCGGGATGCGCTTGCCCGTCTCGACCTTGTAGACCTGGTTCTCGCCGTACCCGATCGCCGCGCCCAGTTCCGCAGCGCGCATCCCCGCCGCCTCGCGCCAGAGCCGCACCTGCCGGCCGACCACCGCGATCACCGCTCCCGAGTCGTCCTCCGGCCCCATGTCCCGGTCCGGCTCGTCCGGCTCGTCCACCCCGTCCGCCGTACCGGCCCCGCCGAGCCCATCCGCCATACGACACCGCCTCCTCCGTGCCCCCGCCATCCGTGCCCGACCCGACAACCGGCGCCCGTACACGATGGACAGGGCCGCCCAACGCCTGGACAGTCACTGTCCGTACACGTGGCGCTCTGTTCAGAGTACGAGCGAACCGGCCACGCTGAGTCACGTGAAGCTGGAAATCACCCGAACCGAACCTTCCGCTCCTGCCGGGCAGTTCACCGTCCTCCTCTCCCCCACCCGCCGGGGAGCACGGCTCGCCCGGCTGCTCACCACGGCCCAACTGGCCTGCTGGGGACTCCCATCGGAGTCGGCGGCGCGAGTCGTCGCCGAACTGGCCGCCAACGCCTCGCTCCACGGCCGCGTACCGGGCCGGGACTTCCGGCTCCGTCTCTCCGTCGAGGACGAGGGCAGGCGCCTGCGGATCGAGGTCACCGACACCCGGTGGGACCGGCTTCCGCCCGGCCCCGGCACCCTCACCCCTCCGGCCGACGGCGCGGAGTCGGGGCGCGGCCTGCTGATCGTCGAGGCGCTCGCCGCACGGTGGGGCGTGACTGCGGGCCCCGTACCGCGCAAGACCGTGTGGGCCGAGCTCGACCTCGTGCCGTGACCGGGCAACCCGCCGCCGGCCCACCCGGCACTGCCAGGGCAGGGGAGTCCGGGTACGCGGACGAGCCCTTCGCCCGTCCGCTCAGGCGTGTCCGGTCGGTGCCGAGAGGCCGTCATAAGCACCGGGCCCCGTCTCGACCGGAACGCCGGTCGTATCGACGAAGCGCGTCAGCATGGGAACCACGCCATGGTCATGATGGCTCGTGCGGCCATGTCCTGACTGCCGTAGTGCGACACGAGCTCCCGTACCCGGTCCGCGTCGAGCTTCGCGTCGGCGGCCATGTCGTCGACCATGCGGCACAGCCGCCGGTGCCAGGGAGAGAGCCGGTCCAGCTCGTCGTCCAGCACGGCCCGGCAGGCATCGCGCGGGAGTCCGACGGCCTCCGCCAGCACGAAGTGTTGCGGGATCTCGTAGTCCGAGGCGTTCTGGCGGAAGGTGCGCAGCGCGATGACCTCCCGATCCGCACCGGGGAACCAGTCCTTTCCGAACATCACGGAGAGCAGTGTCCGGTACTCGCGGGCCATTCCGGTTCTGGCGATCATGCGCCACACGTTGAGCGGTGGCATCGACGCGAGGAACTCCACCGTCTCCGCGTCGAGCTCGTCGTCCGCGGGCAGATCGAGCTTCGGCAGGTTCTCCGGACGCAGGGTGTGCATGACGGACCTTCCCTCTCGGCGCCCGGGCCCTCACTACGCGCGCGTTCCCGGGCGCATTCGGTGGCCTCCCGGGCGGTCTCGATGGCTCTCCCGGACGGGTCCCGGTGGCCTTCCCGGGCGGTCTCGGTGGCTCTCCCGGACGGGTCCCGGTGGCCTTCCCGGGCGGTCTCGGTGGCTCTCCCGGACGGGTCCCGGTGGCCTTCCCGGGCGGTCTCGGTGACGTTCCCCTGCGGCGACGACAGGACAAGCGCGACCGTGTCCCGCTCGGACTCTGCCGTGCACCGCGTGCTCGCCACCGAGAGGGAGCCGGAGACGACTCGTCTGGCACAACTGGTGGACATTGCAGCCGCAGGGACGATCCGTCCCCATACCAGGTTGTCCGGATCGACGGGAGAACTTCAACCGGGCGCTGCCCCTCGGCCCGCGTCCGGGCACGGTGTGCGACGGTGTGGTGGTCGCAGCCGACGGGCTCGGCCGCCGCGATCGGCGACTCTCCGTGAGGACACGTGTCCTCAGGGCGGCGGCGAGGGCACCGATCCGGGACCAGGAGCGGCGGCCCGACGGAGCCCATGACGGTACGTAAACCGAGGACTACGAGTCTTCGAGTCGCCGTACGCCCCAGCCGCCGGCGCCTTCCAGAGTGACCCACCGCAAGGTACTATGTTTCGCATGGTACTAGGTGAGGCGAGTCACCGCGCCGCGAGCAAGGCCGAGAGCCAGCTTCGCAAGGGCGTGCTCGAATACTGCGTGCTCGCGTTGATGCGCGACGGACCGCGCTACGGCGTGGAGCTGCTGCGGGAACTGGAGGAGACCGGGGCGCTCGCGACCAGTCAGGGCACGGTGTACCCGCTGTTGTCGCGACTGCGACGGGACGAACTCGTCGTCACCAGCTGGCAGGAGTCGACATCCGGTCCGCCGCGACGCTACTACCAGCTCACCGAGGCCGGACACGCCGCCCTCGAGGAGTTCGCCGGGATCTGGCCGAGGTTCCGGGACGCCGTCGATCATCTTCTCGCGCCGAAGACGGGGCGCATACAAGCATCTGGAGGGGCAGAACGATGAACACCAAGAACGCCGAGACATCCGGGAGCGCGGCGGTCCGCCGCTACCTCGAGGCAGTCGAGCGCGAGGCTTCGGCACTCCCGGCGGACCGCCGACAGGAGCTCGTCGCCGACATCGCCGAGCACATCGAGATCGCGCGCGCCGAACGGCCCGGCGATGTCCAGGACATTCTGCGCGAGGTGGGCGACCCTCGGGTGATCGCCGCCGCCGCGCTCCAGGAGTCCGGGATGGGCACCGGGGAGACGCCCGGGCGCCGTTCGCCCGCATGGGTGCCGCTGCTGCTGATGCTGCTCAAGTACGCCCTCTGGTGGAACTTCTGGCTCCTGATGCTCTCAACGGCGCTCGAGGTCGCCGGAGTCGTGGTGCTGTGCAGGTCCCGGCACTGGACGGCGCGCCAGAAGTGGCTCGGTGCGACGTCGATCGTCGTGGTGCCACAGCTGACGCTGGTGGTCACGAATCTTGTCTTCGGCCATGCGACGCCTCCGGTGTACTGGGCAGTGGCGATGGTCGTGCTGATGGCCGTCCTGCCGCTCGGTGCCGCGGGGTGGCTCTGGCGTACCCGGAAGCGCTGAGGCCGACGCCGGCGGGGCGTCGGATCGAGGGGGCGCCGACGAAGTCCTGGCCGGCGCGCGGGGCCGGGCTGTCGGGATCTGCCGGGGACCGTCCCAGGCCGGTCGACGGCCGGTCGACGGCCGGTCGACGGTGGTGCCGTTCGGCCCTGCGGCCGTCGCATGCCAGGAAATCGCGCGGAGGACGTTCTGTGCTGGTCAGCGGGCGTTTCGGGGCGCTCGTTCCCAGGACTTCCCGGCATGGCGCCCGGAAACGGCCTTGATCAGGCCGCAACGGGCAGGAAGCCGAGAGCGGCCCTCCGGAACCTCAGAACGCCCACTGGCCACAAGACCCGCTACGGCAGGCTCCTCGCCATGACGATCCGCTGGACCTGGTTCCTGCCCTCGTAGATCTGGGTGCTTTACGGGTCATACCGCGCTGACCTGCACGGACACCCCTCTTGGCAGAACCCTCCGCAGCATTTCCCCATGATCGTCAGAAGTCTGCCCAGGTGGGCGCCGTACTGGCGGCAGCCTCCCCGACCGGTTGGAGGAGCGGCAGGCTCCGGGGGAGGTTACGCGGTTTCCCGTTCCGTCAACCGTGATCGCTTGACCCGCGCGCCCTGGCCTCGGGAGCATCAACCCAGATGCGGGGTACTGGCAGCACGGGAGAGGGGAACCCGGACCATGAAGGTCACCAAGCTGGTCAGCACGTGCGACATCACGGAGTGTCCGACGATCTACGCGACGGATCGCGGCACGCTCTTGGTTCAGGGGGAGACTCCGACCGACCACGGGCTTCAGATTCCCGCTCACGAAACCTTGGTCGAGATCCCGGTGGAACTGATCCAGAAGGCCATCCGTGACAACCTCATCTAGGACCCTCGGCGACCTCTTCGACACGTTCCAGCGTGAGGCGTTTCGACTCGAAACCCTCGACGACTACAGCAAGTCGGGGAACGTCGATGCCTATCACGCGTTCCTGGCCGGGGAGCCGCAGCCGGACGACTACAACGCGGGCTGGGTCGAAGAACTCCGCTCACACACCGGAATAGGAAAACGGGTCTACCGGGTTCACATTCTGCGCCGCCCACTCACGGACTATCTCAGGTTCGAACTCGGGTGGGGGTACCGGAAGAACATGTCCGGGGGTGAGGAGTTCTTCATTCTCGACATCACCGACAGGCCGAGCATCCTAGAGAACGTGCCCGATTTCTGGCTCTTCGACTCCGAGTCCGCGGCCGTCATGAACTACGACGGCACCGGAAAGTACCTGGGCTCGGAAGTCCTGCCACCGGAACGAACCGCGGAATTCGCCGGGCACCGTGACGCGGCACTCGCCCACGCGGAGCCGTTCACCGAATGGTGGGCCAAGTACGGGGCGTGAACAGGGCACAGTTGGGGGCCGCGCTGCGGGCACTGCGCCAGGCGTCCGGGAAGGAGGCCAAAGCAGTCGCCCGTGGCGCACTCATGTCTCCGTCCAAGCTCTCCAAGATCGAGAACGCGAAGCTGGCGCCCAGCGCGACGGACGTCGAGCGCATCCTGATCGCCATCGGCGTTTCTCCCGAGATCAAGGCCGAGTACACCGAGGCCGCCCGATCGGCCGGCACGGAGACGACAGAGTGGCGGCTGCTGAAGCGGGTTGGCGTTCACAAGGGTCAGCTGGAGGTCAAGGCCCTCGAAGCCCAGATGTCAGCACTGCGGATGTTCCAACCGGCCCTGGTTCCCGGATTGCTCCAGACCCCCGAGTACATCCGAGCCGTGCTGCAACGCCACGACCTGAGTGATGACACCGTGGCCCGCACGATCAGCGGTCGGCTGGAACGCCAAGCCATTCTCTACGACAGCTCCAAGTCACTGAGGTTCGTCATCACGGAACCCGTGCTGCGGTGGCGAATCGTCCCGCCTCCTATGATGGCCGCCCAGCTGGACCGGATTGTTTCCGTATCACGGCTCTCCCATGTCGACATCCGCGTGGTCCCTCTGGGCATTCAGCAACACGACGTGGCGAACCACTCCTTTGCCATTCGGGACAACCGGATGGTCACCGTGGAGACGGTCCATGCTGAGGTACTCGTCACCGACCCCAGGGACGTTGATATCTACGTAAAGAAGTTCAACGGGTTCGCACGCGTGGCGCTGTCCGGTGACGACATGCGGAGCCTGGTCGAAGGAATCCGCGACGACTTTTTGCGGGAACAGGAAACAGGCTAGAGCTCTCTCCGTGGCCCGTCGAAGATGGCGTCATGGAGAGCGAAGAGAGAACTTCGGATCCTGGAACCAACACGCCAGCAGGGACGTGCCTGTCTGAGCCACCGCGCGAGCCGTCACCCGAACCCGGTTGCGCTGACTGCCTGTCGATATCGGTAGCCCGCGAGAACGCCCGCTCCACGTTCGACTACAGCGCCGTATCCGACGCCAACGTACGGATGCGCCAGCACCACGCAGAGGCGCACGCGTCATGAGAAAGGGAGCGGACTCAAGGCTCTTCGCCGATCGCCCCCTGATGACCATGCGGACCTCTCGGGATTCAGGGCAGACCTGAGGGCCGGAGCAAGCCGTGGCCGCGACGGACGATCTTCCGCTGCTGATCACAAGCGCTTGGCCGCCATGCGAGTGCCGGCGCTGCACGGAACGCGGCCAAGGTTCCGGACGCTGAAGTCTCTCCCTCTCCTCCCTTGAACTCCCGCCCGGACTGGGCGGCGGCGGTCAGCCATGGCCGCGATCAGTTGAGCAGGAAGGTGCAGTAATGCTGAACGGAACCGACCTGTACGGGCTCGACATCGACGGGGCCTCGTTCGTGAAGGCGTGCGGCGGCCCCTGTACCGAGGGGTGCGTGACCCTGGCCCGAATCGGTGAGAACGCCTGGGCCCTGGGCGACAGCAAGCGGCCAGACGCACAGCCGCTGCGGTTCACCTCGGAGGAGCTGGACGCGGCGGGTATCGACCCGGCGCGCTTCGGCCTGAGCGTCTGATCCTCCCCCTCCCGTCAGCCGGGCCGGGTCCATCCCCCGTCCCTGGGCCCGTGCCCGGCCGGCGCTTCTCGAAACGGGAACGACCCGTGCACCACCACGGCTATCTGTGGACCGGCCCGAAAGAACGCTTCGACAACGAGGCCCTTCGGCGGCCCCCGCACCCTGAGCCGCCCCCGGTCGGGAGTAGACCGGAGCTGATCCAGCGGTATCGGGAGGTGTCGGCCGAGTTCCCGACCGTTGACCTTCCGCCGCTGGAAACGGCGTACTGGCTCATCAAACCGCGTTCGCTGGTTCGTAGCACGTGGGATGAGGCGAAGGAAGCAGCGGCCTGGCTCGGGGAACGGTTGGCGGAGTACGCACCCCGGTTCGCGTCGGAGGCGGAGCGGGACACCACCCATCTGACGCTTCTCGTGAACGCCGCCGCTGAGCGGTTGAGGGAGGGCGGTGACGTGTCCCACGGCTTCTACCTCGAACGACCCTCGTACCTGTCCCTGGCCGTCGTGACGTGCTCCCCGAATCGCTCTATGCCTGAACCGGCCTGCCCAGTCGGGTAGTCGAAGCAACAAAGAAGCCCCGGCCAGTGGCCGGGGCTTCTGCACTGGTTGGTTAGAGCAGTGCGCGGAAGGGGTTGGAATCGCTCACCGGTTCCTGCCGCTTCGGTTCAGGCGCGGGCTCCGGCGCTGTGCGGATCGGACGGTAGGCGTCGAGACGGACCCTTGCCTTCCAATACGGTCCGCTGGGCCGGCGCTGACTCCTCGTGCCGGGAAACTGAATCGCCCCGGGTCTGACGGAGACAGCATGACGCCCGGGAACGGCCCTGATCAGGCCGCAACGGACGGAAAGCAGGATGCCCATGCGGACCCTCGACACCGGCCCTGACCTGCAAAACCCCTGCTACGGCAAGTTCCTCGCCATGACGATCCGCTGCACCTGGTTCGTGCCTTCGTAGATCTGGGTGATCTTGGCGTCGCGCATCATGCGCTCGACCGGGTAGTCACGGGTGTAGCCGTAGCCGCCGAGGAGCTGGACGGCGTCGGTGGTGACCTCCATGGCCACGTCCGAGGCGAAGCACTTGGCGGCGGCGCCCTGGAAGGTGAGGTCGCTGTCGCCCCGCTCGGACTTGGCCGCGGCCGCGTACGTGAGCTGTCGGGCGGCCTCTATCTTCATCGCCATGTCGGCGAGCATGAACTGCACGCCCTGGAAGTCGGCGATCGGCTTGCCGAACTGCTTGCGCTCCTTGACGTAGCCCTTGGCGTAGTCGAGGGCGCCCTGAGCGATGCCGAGGGCCTGCGCCGCGATGGTGATGCGGGTGTGGTCCAGCGTCTTCATGGCGGTGGCGAAGCCCGTGCCCTCCGCGCCGATCATGCGGTCGGCCGGGATGCGGACGTTGTCGAGGTAGACCTCGCGGGTCGGGGAGCCCTTGATGCCGAGCTTCTTCTCCGGGGCGCCGAACGACACGCCCTCGTCGGACTTCTCTACGACGAAGGCCGAGATGCCCTTGGAACGCTTCTCGGGGTCGGTCACGGCCATCACCGTGTAGTACTCGGACACACCGGCGTTGGTGATCCAGCGCTTCACGCCGTTGAGGACGTAGAAGTCGCCGTCGCGTACGGCGCGGGTCTTCATGCCCGCGGCGTCGGAGCCCGCGTCCGGCTCGGAGAGGCAGTACGAGAACATCGCGTCGCCCTTGGCGAGCGGGCCCAGGTACTTCTTCTTCAGCTCCTCGGAGCCGGAAAGGATCACCGGCAGCGAGCCCAGCTTGTTGACCGCGGGGATCAGGGAGGACGAAGCGCAGACACGGGCGACCTCCTCGATGACGAGCACGGTGGCGAGCGCGTCGGCGCCGGCGCCGCCGTACTCCTCCGGAACGTGCACGGCGTGCAGGTCCGAGGCGACCAGCGCGTCCAGGGCCTCCTGCGGGAACCGGGCCTCTTCGTCGACCGTGGCCGCGAACGGCGCGATCTTCGCCTCGGCGAGCGAGCGGACCGTCTCCCTGAGCATGTCGTGCTCTTCGGACGGGCGGTACAGGTCGAAGTCAGGCACTGTGCTTATCTCCCTTTGGCGCCAAGGTCTCTCACGCCCCTGAGCGACTGCTAACTACCGTTAAGTAACACAAATTTTAGTGTGCGCGCCTCGACCGGGCATACGTGAGTTTGCTGACAGCGGAGAAAATGCCCTTGCGCGCTCCCGGTTATGCTCGGGCCCGCACTTCGTCCGTCCACCCCAGGAGCAAGCCCATGGCCCTCAAGATCACCGTGATCGGCACCGGGTACCTCGGCGCCACCCACGCAGCGGCCATGGCGGAGCTGGGTTTCGAGGTCCTGGGCCTCGACGTCGTCCCGGAGAAGGTCGGGATGCTGGCCACCGGCCGGGTCCCGATGTACGAGCCGGGCCTGGAGGAGCTGCTCGCCCGCCATGCGGCCGGGATCGAGGGATCCAGCGGGCGGCTGCGCTTCACCACGTCCTGGGACGAGCTGGAGGACTTCGGCGGAGACGTCCACTTCGTCTGTGTGAACACCCCGCAGAAACACGGCGAGTACGCCTGCGACATGTCCTACGTCGACGCCGCCTTCACCTCGCTCGCACCACGTGTGAAGGGCGGCGCACTGGTCGTCGGCAAGTCCACCGTGCCGGTGGGATCGGCGGACCGGCTCGCCCGTCTGCTCGCCGAGCATGCGCCCGAAGGAGTGGACCTGGCCTGGAACCCGGAGTTCCTGCGCGAGGGCTTCGCCGTGCGGGACACCCTGCACCCGGACCGGATCGTGGTGGGCGTGGACTGCGAGCGGGCCGAGAAGGTGCTGCGCGAGGTGTACGCCACGCCGATCGCCGAGGGCTCGCCGTTCGTGGTGACGGACTTCCCGACGGCGGAGCTGGTGAAGACCTCCGCGAACTCGTTCCTCGCGACGAAGATCTCGTTCATCAACGCCATGGCCGAGGTGTGCGAGGCGGCCGGCGGCGACGTGGTGAAGCTGGCCGAGGCGATCGGCCACGACGACCGGATCGGCAAGAAGTTCCTGCGGGCCGGGATCGGCTTCGGCGGCGGCTGCCTGCCGAAGGACATCCGGGCGTTCATGGCGCGCGCCGGTGAACTCGGCGCCGACCAGGCGCTGACGTTCCTGCGCGAGGTCGACTCGATCAACATGCGCCGCCGCGGGCACATGGTCGAACTCGCCCGGGAGGCCGTGGGCGGCGGGTCGTTCCTGGGAACGCGGGTCGCGGTCCTGGGCGCGACGTTCAAGCCGGACTCGGACGACGTCCGCGACTCGCCGGCGCTCAACGTCGCCGGCCAGATCCATCTCCAGGGCGGTCAGGTCACGGTCTACGACCCGAAGGGCATGACCAACGCCCGGCTGGTGTTCCCGACGCTCGGCTACGCGGAGAGCGCGCTGGAGGCCGTGCGCGGTGCGGACGTCGTGCTGCACCTGACGGAATGGCCCGAGTTCCGTGAGCTCGACCCGGCCGTCCTGGGCGAGGTGGCGTCCCGGCGGATCGTGCTGGACGGGCGCAACGCACTGGACGGGACGAAGTGGCGCGAGGCCGGGTGGACGTACCGTGCGATGGGCCGGCCCCGCGCCTGAGGCACACCGGCGTCAGCAGGCGCAGAGACAGAGACAGAGACAGAGACAGAGACAGAGACAGAGTGACGATGCGTCAGCAGGCGCAGAGACAGAACGGATGCCCGGCGGGGTCCGCGTAGACGCGGAAGCCGCGTGTGCGGTCGCCGGTGTCCAGCGGCTTGGCCCCGAGGGCCAGCACCCGGTGCTCGGCGGCGTCCAGGTTCTCGACGGTCAGGTCGAGGTGGAACTGCTGCGAGGTCCCCGGCGAAGGCCACTCGGGAGCGGTGTGGCCGGGGGCGGCCTGGAAGGCGAGGGGCGTGCCCTCGTACCCGGTGAGGGAGACCCAGGTGTCATCGTCCGACTCCACCCGTGCGCCCAGGATCTCGGCGTAGAAGGCGGCGAGTGCGTGCGGGTCGGCGCAGTCCAGGACGACGGTTCCCAGTGTGGCGATGGCCATGGTGCTTCCTCTCGTGCGAACGGACGGTTACCGGTAACCGTCTTGCACTGGTAACCGGTAACCACATAGTCCCGTAGTGGAGGTAACGTCGCAACCATGTATGACAGGGCCCCGGCACCCGGAGGGCTCGCGCTGGTCGAGTCCCTGGTCAACACGCTGAGCGTCGACACGGGCACCGACAGGCTGGACAGCGCGGACGGGCGCGCGGCGTTCGGTCTCACCGCTGCGGAGGTGCCGGCCGCGAAGGAACTGCGCGAGGCGCTGCGGGCAGCGTGCCTGGCGCACGCCGGCCACTCCTCACCCGGCCGCAGTGCCGGCGACCTGGACCGGATGCTGACCGGTGCGCCGCTGCGCGTCTCCGTGGACGGCGCGGGCGCCGTGACCCTCCGCCCCACGGCCGACCCGGCCGCCCTGCTGTCCCGCGTCGCGACGGCGATCGCGGAGGCGGCGGCCGACGGGAGCTGGCTCCGTCTGAAGGCGTGCGAGGCGGAGGACTGTCTCTGGGCCTACTACGACCGCAGCCCGGCGGGCCGCAGCCGCTGGTGCTCCATGGCGGTCTGCGGCAGCCGCGCGAAGATGCGCGCGTACCGCGCACGGCGGGGCGGGTAGGGGCGCGGTACGGCCGAACGCCGCGCGCGGAGCGCGGAGCCGTGGACGGCGGATCCCCCGCCGCGGTACGGCCGGGAGCCGTACGGCCGAGCGCCGTGCCCGTGACGCGGAGCCGTGGCGGCGCGTCCCCGGGCTACGGCGTGGGCGCGCTCGTCGTCGACCGGAGCGTCGCGTTCGAGGGGGCGCGTCGGGACTGGAGGTCGCGGGCGACGGATTCCGCGTCGCGGAGGGCGCGGACCGCGTTCTGCCAGGTGAGCTTGGCCAGGTCCGGGCGGGACCAGCCGCGGCGCAGGAGTTCCGCGATCAGGTTGGGGTAGCCCGCGACGTCCTCCAGGCCGGCCGGGGTGAACGCGGTGCCGTCGTAGTCGCCGCCGATGCCGATGTGGTCGACTCCGGCCACCTCGCGCATGTGGTCCAGATGGTCCGCGACCGTGGCCGCCGTCGCCATCGGACGCGGGTGAGCGGCCTCGTACGCCCGCTGGACCTTCATGCCCGCCTCGGTCGTGTCGAGGGGGTGGAGCCCGTGCTCCCGCATGTTCTCGTCCGCCCCGCGCGTCCAGGCGACCGCCTCCTGCAGGACGAACTTCGGGACGAACGTGGCCATCGCCACGCCGCCGTTCGCCGGGAGCCGCTCCAGCACGTCGTCGGGGATGTTCCGCGGGTGGTCGCAGACCGCCCGGGCGGAGGAGTGGGAGAAGACCACCGGGGCGACGGAGGTGTCGAGCGCGTTCCGCATCGTCGCCGGCGCGACGTGCGAGAGGTCGACGAGCATGCCCGTGCGGTTCATCTCCCGCACGACCTCGTGGCCGAACGCCGACAGTCCGCCGAAGCGCGGCTCGTCGGTCGCCGAGTCGGCCCAGTCGTTGTTGTCGTTGTGCGTCAGCGTCATGTAGCGGACGCCCAGCGTGTGCAGCGCCCTCAGCGTGGCGAGCGAGTTGTTGATGGAGTGGCCGCCCTCCGCCCCCATGAGGGAGGCGATCCGGCCCTCCTCGCGCGCCGCCTCCATGTCGTCGGCGGTCAGGGCACGCGCCAGGTCCGCCGGGTAGCGGGCCAGCAGCCGGTCCACCACGTCGATCTGCTCCAGCGTGGCGCTGACCGCCTCGTCACCGGCCATGTCACTGCGCACGTACACCGACCAGAACTGAGCTCCGACCCCGCCGGCCCTCAACCGCGGGATGTCGGTGTGCAGGCTGCCCGTCTGGTCGGTCGCGATGTCGCGGCGGTCCAGGTCGTAGCGGACCTGTTCGCGCAGGGCCCACGGAAGATCGTTGTGGCCGTCGACGACGGGAAAGGATGTGAGCAGCGAACGGGCTTCGGTGAGAAAATCCACGGTCGCAGCCTACTTGCCGAAGCCGAACGCCGCGGATCCCTCCACCTTCGAGCGCAGCCGCCGGCCCTTCTCCGTCGCCTGGTCGTTCAGCTCCTGCTGGAAGTCGCGCATCCGGGCCAGCAGGTCGGCGTCCTGGGTGGCGAGGATCCGGGCCGCGAGCAGGCCCGCGTTGCGCGCTCCGGCCACCGACACGGTCGCGACCGGCACACCGGCGGGCATCTGCACGATCGAGAGCAGCGAGTCCATGCCGTCGAGGTACTTCAGCGGAACGGGCACGCCGATCACGGGCAGGGGGGTGACGGAGGCGAGCATCCCGGGCAGATGGGCGGCTCCGCCCGCGCCCGCGATGATCGCCTTCAGCCCTCGGTCGGCCGCCTCCTCGCCGTACGCGATCATCTCGCGCGGCATGCGGTGCGCGGAGACGACGTCCACCTCGTACGGGATCTCGAACTCGTCCAGGGCCTGTGCGGCGTTCTCCATGACGGGCCAGTCGGAGTCCGAGCCCATCACGATGCCGACGAGGGGGGCCGAATCGGGAGCGGTGGTCATTCGGTGATCGTTCCTCTGAGGTAGTCGGCCGCGTGACGGGCGCGCGCGAGCACGTCGTCCAGGTCGTCGCCGTAGGTGTTGACGTGTCCGACCTTGCGCCCGGGCTTCACGTCCTTGCCGTACATGTGGATCTTCAGCTGCGGGTCCCGGGCCATGCAGTGCAGATAGCCCTGGTACATGTCGGGGTAGTCGCCGCCGAGGACGTTAGCCATGACCGTCCACGTCGCCCGGGGGCGGGGGTCGCCGAGCGGCAGGTCGAGCACGGCCCGCACATGGTTGGCGAACTGCGACGTGATGGCGCCGTCCTGGGTCCAGTGCCCGGAGTTGTGCGGGCGCATCGCCAGCTCGTTGACGAGGACGCGGCCGTCCGCGGTCTCGAAGAGCTCGACCGCCAGATGGCCGACGACGCCGAGCTCGTGGGCGATGCGCAGCGCGAGCTGCTGGGCTTGCCCGGCCAGTTCTCCGTCCAGGTCCGGCGCGGGGGAGATCACCGTGTCGCAGACGCCGTCGACCTGCCGCGACTCCACGACCGGATACGCGACCGCCTGGCCGTGCGGGGAGCGGACGACGTTCGCGGCGAGCTCGCGGCGGTAGTCGACCTTCTCCTCGGCGAGGACGGGCACGCCGGCGCGGAACGGCGGCTCGGCGTCCTCCTCGCTCCGGACGATCCACACGCCCTTGCCGTCGTAGCCGCCGCGCACCGTCTTGAGGATCACGGGGAAACCCCCGGCCTCCGCCGCGAAGGCGGCCGCGTCCGCCGGGTCGGCGACGATGCGGTGGCGCGGGCTGGGCGCGCCGATCGCGTCGAGCCGTGCGCGCATCACGCCCTTGTCCTGCGCGTGCACGAGCGCGTCCGGGCCCGGGCGGACGGGGATGCCCTCCGCCTCCAGGACCCGCAGGTGCTCGGTGGGCACGTGCTCGTGGTCGAAGGTGATCACGTCGCAGCCGCGCGCGAAGGCGCGGAGCGTGTCCAGGTCCCGGTAGTCGCCGACGACGACCTCACCGGCCACCTGGGCCGCCGAGTCCTGGGGGGTGTCACTGAGGAGCTTGAACCTGATGCCGAGGGGGATGCCTGCCTCGTGTGTCATACGGGCGAGCTGTCCGCCGCCGACCATGCCGACTACGGGGAACGTCACCCTCCCAGGGTATCCGGAGCTCCGTACGGTCCTGTCCGCCCCACCGGTTCGTACGATCCAACGAAGACGTGTGCCCCTTCGAAGGCGTGCGCCCCGTTCATGGCCGTCCGTCGCGCACACGGCGGAGGTGCTGGTTAGAGTGGTCTGGTTGACGTAGTCGACCGGACGGGACCAGCGAACACCATGAGCGAACGGGGCGCACTGCGTGTGCGACTGAACCGGCTCGCGCGCGAGGTCGCCAAGTTCGGCGCGGTCGGCGCCTTGGGCCTCCTGGTCAACATGGCGGTCTTCAACCTGCTGCGGCAGACCACCGAGATCCCGGTGGTGCGCGCAAGCCTCCTCGCCACCGTCATCGCGATCCTGTTCAACTACGTGGGCTTCCGCTACTTCACGTACCGGGACCGGGACAGGAGCGGCCGCACCAAGGAACTCACCCTGTTCCTGCTGTTCAGCGCGGCCGGCCTGGTGATCGAGAACGGTGTGCTGTACGTCGCGACCTACGGGTTCGGCTGGGACAGCCCGCTGCAGAGCAACTTCTTCAAGTTCTTCGGCATCGCGGTCGCGACGCTGTTCCGCTTCTGGTCGTACCGCACCTGGGTCTTCCGGGCCCTGCCGGCGCGGGAGGCCGTGCAGACCGCGGAGTCGTTCCTGGAGCAGCGGCGCACGGAGGCGCCCGACCGCGTCGGCAGCTGAACCGGCCCGCCGCGCCCATCCCCGGCGTCCCGTGCCGGTGCGTCCCGCACCGCCTCAGCGCACCGTGTGCTCCGGCTCCTCCCTGCGCGGCCGCGCCTCCCGGCTCAGGAACAGGGCGAACACCGCGGGCTGCTGCTGCAGCAGCTCCAGCCGTCCGCCGTCCGCCTCCGCGAGGTCCCGGGCCACGGCGAGACCGATACCCGTCGAGTTCCGCCCGCTGATGGTGCGCTCGAAGATCCGCGCCCCCAGGTCGGCCGGTACGCCCGGGCCCTCGTCCGTCACCTCGATGACGGCCTGGTTGCCGGTGACACGGGTACGCAGGGCCACCGTGCCGCCCCCGTGCATCAGCGAGTTCTCGATCAGCGCGGCCAGGACCTGGGCGACCGCGCCCGGTGTGCCGACGGCCCGCATCCCCTGCTTGCCCGAGCAGACGATGGCGCGACCCGCGCTGCGGTACGCCGGGCGCCACTCCTCGATCTGCTGTTTGACGACCTCGTCGAGGTCGAAGGCGACCGCGGACCCGGTCCGCGGGTCCCGGGCGTTGGTGAGCAGCCGCTCCACCACGTCGGTGAGCCGTTCCACCTGGGTGAGCGCGACGTTCGCCTCCTCCTTGACGGTGTCCGGGTCGTCGGTGGCGGAGATCTCCTCCAGCCTCATGGACAGGGCGGTCAGAGGCGTACGGAGCTGGTGGGACGCGTCCGCGGCGAGTCGGCGCTCGGCGGTCAGCATCCGGGCGATCCGCTCGGCGCTGGCGTCCAGGACGTCGGCGACGCGGTCGAGTTCGGGGACGCCGTACCTCTTGTGACGCGGCCGCGGGTCGCCGGAGCCCAGCCGCTCCGCGGTCTCCGCGAGATCGGTCAGCGGCGAGGCGAGCCGGTTGGCCTGCCGCACGGCGAGCAGTACGGCGGCGACGACCGCGAGCAGCGCCACCGCACCGATGATCATCAGGGAGCGGCCGACCTCGCGGGTCACGGTGGCCCGGGACTCCTCGACGGTGACCCGCTCCCCCTGGTCTCCGGTGGCGGTGCCGCGGATCACGCTGCCGGAGGGCCGCTGCCCCACCTCGATCGGCGGGCCGCCGGGGATCTCGATCCTGGCGAACCGGTCCGGCCCGATCTGGTCGGCCAGCACCCCGTCGTCGACCCGCTCGTGCTCCAGGACCTTGGCCTCGATGACGCTCACCAGCCGGAGCGCCTCGGAGTCGACGCTTTCCTGGGCACTGTTGCTGATGGTCCGCGTCTCGACGATGACGAGCGACACACCGAAGACGGCGATCACCACGAGCACCACGGCCAGGGTGGAGTTGATCAGTCGGCGGCGCACGGTGCCCTCCGGGCGGGTCTTGCGGTCGTGGCGGGGGCCGGACCCCCGCGGTCCTTGCCGGCCCGGGACGGTGCGGCCCCGAGGCCCTGTGTCCCGAACCGCCGTGTCCCGGGGGTCAGATCCCGGCGGTCAGGTCCCGGGGCCGGCTGGTCCCGGGCGGTCAGGTCCCGGGGCCGGCTGGTCCCGGGCGGCCGGTCCGGGCGGCCGGTCCGGGGAGACGGGTTCCCGGGGCACCGGGCTCGGGGGCGGCCGGCGGTCCCCGGCGGTCAGTTCTTCTCGAAGCGGAAGCCGACGCCTCGGACCGTCGCGATGTACCTCGGGTTCGCCGCGTCGTCCCCCAGCTTCTTGCGCAGCCAGGAGATGTGCATGTCGAGCGTCTTCGTGGAGGACCACCACGTGGTGTCCCAGACCTCGCGCATCAACTGGTCGCGGGTGACCACCCGGCCGGCGTCCCGCACCAGCACGCGCAGCAGGTCGAACTCCTTGGCGGTGAGCTGCAACTCCTCCTCGCCCATCCAGGCCCGGTGGGACTCGACGTCGATCCGCACGCCGTGCGTCGCGGGAGCCGCCGCGGGCTCCGTGGCTCCGCGCCGGAGCAAGGCCCGCACCCGGGCCAGCAGTTCGGCGAGCCGGAAGGGCTTGGTCACGTAGTCGTCGGCGCCGGCGTCCAGGCCGACCACCGTGTCCACCTCGTCGGCGCGGGCGGTCAGCACCAGGATCGGCACGCTGTGGCCGTCGGCGCGCAGCCGCCTCGCCACTTCGAGCCCGTCCATCCCGGGCAGCCCGAGATCCAGCACGACCAGGTCGACACCGCCCTGGAGCCCGGCCTGTAGCGCGGTCGGGCCGTCCTGACGGACCTCGACCTCGTACCCCTCCCGGCGCAGCGCGCGCGCCAGCGGCTCGGAGATGGATGCGTCGTCCTCGGCGAGCAGTACACGGGTCATGGGGTGATGGTAGTCCGCGGCGGTCACACTCCGGGGGGCCTGGGCAGGCCCCCGATGTCGGCGGCGCGACCCTGGTTCGCGCCTTCGAATGCGGGCAGGCGGTTCCGCGAAACGCCTGTGATCCTTCTCTCAAGTGGTCTAAACATGTCGCTATCGTGCCTTATGTCACTAAAGCACCTACAGCACCACTCGGGACCTTTGGCCTCTTTCATCGTCAAAGGTCTCTTTTCTGTGCGGAGTCGGGCGGGATCCCGCCCGACTCCGCGACCGTGAATGACCTGGGCCGGTCCCCGCACGCGGCGACGCGCGCGGGGCGCGGATCCCGGTGAGGACTGTCCCTCGTCCCCCGCCAGGGGCGGGCCCCTCGGGCGTGGGGGCGGGACCGCTCCCCTGCCGGTGCCGGCCGCCCCCCACCGGGCGCGGAAACCGCTCACGACGCGGCGCGTCCCGAGCAGCAAGGATCGACATGGCGTCCAGCCTGACGAAGGACTCGTCCAGCTCCCCTGGCGAGAAGACCTTCCTCGGCCACCCACGCGGTATGGCCACGCTCTTCATGACGGAGATGTGGGAGCGCTTTTCCTGGTACGGAATGCGCGGCATCCTCGTCCTCTATCTGGTCGCGGGGGTCCTCGACGGGCCGCTCCAGGGCAGGGAGGCGCTGGCCGCCTCCATCTACGGCGTCTACAACGCCGTGGTCTACATGGCCGCCATGCCCGGCGGCTGGATCGCCGACCGCCTGTGGGGCGCGCGCAAGGCCGTCCTCGTCGGCGGCATCGTCATCGCCCTGGGCCACTACACCCTGGCCATCCCGTCGGACACCGCCTTCTTCGCCGGCCTGGTGCTCATCGCCGCCGGTACGGGTCTGCTGAAGCCGAACATCTCGGCCATGGTCGGCGGGCTCTACGAGGGCCAGTCCAGCGCCCGCCGGGACGCCGGTTTCACGCTCTTCTACATGGCGATCAACATCGGTGCCATGGCCGCCCCGCTGGTCGTCGGCTACCTCGGCGAGAACGTCAACTGGCACCTCGGATTCTCCGTCGCCGGTATCGGCATGACGCTGGCGGTCGTCCAGTACGTCCTCGGCAGCCGCCACCTCGGCGACGTCGGCAAGGAGCCCGGCACTCCGGCGACGCCCGAGGAGAAGCGGACCGCGCTGCGCAAGGTCCTGCTGTGGGGCGGCCTGGCCGTCGCCGCCCTCGCCGTCGACGTGCTGCTCGGCACGTACGACATCGAGCACGTCGTCAACGTCCTGGCGGTCCTCGGCATCGTCGTGCCGGTCGTCTACTTCGTCGCGATCTACCGGAACCCGGCGCTGACCGCGACCGACAAGCCCAAGATCCAGGCGTTCGCCTGGTTCTTCGCCACGGCCGTGCTGTTCTGGATGATCTACGACCAGTCGGGCTCGCTGCTGACCCTGTTCGCGGACAACAAGACCGACCGTGTGATCGGCGGCTGGGAGTTCCCCGCGTCCTGGTACCAGTCGGTGAATCCGGCCATGGTCATCGTGCTGGCCCCGCTCTTCGCCGCCCTCTGGGTCAGGCTCGCCAAGCGCAACCGCGAGCCCGGCACCCCGATGAAGTTCGCCCTGGCGATGCTGCTCATCGGCGGTTCCTTCGCCATCATGGGCCTGGCGGGCGCCGCGGCCGCGAACAGCGGGACCGGCAAGGTCACCGTCTTCTGGCTGCTGAGCGTCTACCTCGTTCAGACCCTCGGCGAGATGTGCCTGTCGCCGGTGGGCCTGTCGCTCTCCACGAAGCTGGCCCCCAAGCAGTTCGTCGGCCAGATCATGGGACTGTGGTTCCTGGCCACCGCGACGGGCAACGCCCTCAACGGCTGGACCACCAAGCTCAACGAGCCGCTGGGCGACTCCGCGTACTACTCGATGTGGGCGGTCGTCGCGATCGTCGCGGGCCTGACGTTCATGATGGCGGGCAGGAAGATCCGCACCCTCATGGGCGACGTCCGCTGACGTCACACGGGCCCGGCCGGCGTCGTCCGCCGGCACAGGCGCTCACCGCGGAACGGGGTCGGCCCGGCACGCACACCGCGCGCCGGGCCGGCCTTCCTTCCCATGCCGTCTTCCCCGTTCGCATGCCGCCGTCCCCGAGCTCGGGAATTCGTCTCCGGACTCAGGACGCCGTGCTCGTGGTCGGGGGCTCCTCGTCGTCGTGACCTCGCCGCTGCCGCCGTCGCGGGGCCTGGTGGGAAGCCCGGCCGGCCCGTCGCGCCCGTGCGGCTCACCGAGCCCCGCGCAGCCTCCCCCACGGCGTGAACGTGAAGACCGCACCACCGGTCAGGATGACCGTGCCGGCCACCAGGGCGAGGGCGCGCAGGGCTCCGCCGTCCCCGGCGCCGGTGTCGGCGAGACCGCCGCCCGAGACGTCACCGCCGCCTGCCGAGCCGGAGGCGGCACCGCCGGAGCCGCCGCTCGCACCGCCCGGCTGGGCGGAGGTGTCGAGCTCCAGGGAGACCGCGACGTCGGCGGGCGGGGTGCAGGTCGTCGTCGTGCCCAGCGCCTCGACCGTGAGCACGCCCGGGCTGAGCGTCGACTTGCCGCCGGCGCCCGGCTTGTAGGTGCCGGTCAGATCGGGGATCCCGATCGGGTCGCCCGCCTTGATGGGCTCCTTGTTCGTGGGGCCTTCGACGTGCACGGAGCCCTTGTCGGCACCACCCAGCCGAACCTCCATCGACGGTTTCACGGAGTCGGCAGGGATGTCGGCGGGGCTGTCCATCACCGACGTGGAGAACTTCACGGTGAGGTCGAAGTCGCCGCCGTTCTTCCTGGCGTCGATCCTGACCGGGGAGACGGCCTCCTTGTCGCCGATGGGCGTCTTGCAGGAGTACGCGACCCGCACCTCCTTGCCCTCGAAGTCGGTCTGGCCGCCGCCACCGCCCGTGGACCCGCCGGAGTCGCTGCCACCGCTCGACGAGCCGCCGGTGGACGGACCGCCGCTGGACGAACCACCGCTCGACGAACCACCGGTGTCGCCGCCCGTCGTACCGCCCGAACCGCCGCCGCCTTCCGTCACCTTGACGGTCGCCCCCGGCTGGACGGCCTCCTTCGGGGCGCACTTGGTGTCGGTCGAGATCGGCTTGGAGACGTTGATGGTGTACGCGCCGGGCGTCAGCGTGATCTCGCCGGGGGCGGTCAGCTTCAGCCTGGCCTTCATGTCGGGCAGCACCATGGGGCTGTTCTTCGGGATCGGCGGGTTCTGCCGGGGCCCCTCCATCGCCAGGTCGGCGGTCTGCGCCCCGGCCACCTTGAGGGTGCCCGTCGGCTTGACGGTGTCCTTCTGCAGATCCAGCACATCGGGGTTCTTGGACGCCGCCTCGACCGTCTTCCAGACCACCTCGATCTCGTCCCCGACCTCGGCCTCCGCAGGCGCGGTGATCTGCACCTCGGTGGTGCCCTGGACGGGCGGCAGGCCGGATATGGGCGGCGGGATGCACTCCGTCGCGTACGAGACGCCGGCGGCCTGGGCGGGGGAGGCGGCCAGCAGGATCCCCGCGCCGCCGAGCATCAGCGCGACCCCTGCCGCGCTCATCCTCCGTTGCGTGCTCACATGTGTCCCTTCGTCGTGGGTCGGTTCTCTGACGGTGCGGAGTCCGGGGTGAACCACGGCAGGGCCGAGGGGGTGGCGACGGGGCGGCCGTCCGCCGCCGAGGAGGCCGTCCCGTCCCCGGGCGGGGCGGGGTGGGGCGGGACGCGGTGCGGGGTGCGGTGCCGGCCGGGGTGCCGCGGCCGTACGCGGTCCACGACGGCCATCCCGATCCGGAACAGCGCCGCCGGGACGACGACGGCCAGCAGCACCCAGAAGAGCGTCACACCCCAGGGCCTGCCCACGCCCCAGGGCTGTTCGACGAGCACCTTCGAGCCGTACTTCACGGAGACCTGGTAGTCGCCATGCGCCCCCGCCGGTAGCTGGACGGGCAGCTTGATCTGCGCCTTCCCGCCCGGCTGCACGGTGCCGCGCCACTGGCGCTCCTCCCACCGGGGGGCGAAGACGCCGTGGGCCGTACCGACCCGGAAGACGGGGTCCTCGACCGGGGCGGTACCGAGATTGCCGACGGTGAAGACGAGTTCACGGCCCGGCGGGGCGCCGAACCAGACGAGCAGCCCGCTCGACCCCCGCAGTTCGGCGGTCGCGAGCACGGCGAGCCTGCCGCCGTCCGTCTGCCGCGGCAACGGGGCCGTGGGATGCCCGGCGACCGTGAACAGCGCGTCCACAGAGGCCCGTTCGCCGGTGACCGTGGCGACGTGGACCACACAGGGACACGGCTCCGGCGGCTCGGCGACCGGCATCTTCCTGCTGAAGGCGCCCTTGGCGTCGGTGGTCACGGCCCGGCCCCCGGCGTTGGCGCAGGAGTTGGTGCCGCCGATCACCCCTCTGCCGGGAGAGGACTGCCCGCAGATCAGCAGCATCAGCAACGCCCGGGGCCGCCAGCCGGAGCCGCTGACGGTGATGTCACCGCCTCCGCCCGCCTGTTCGGCGGAGAGACGGACGGCGGGCTTCGTGTCCGCGACGGCGTACGGGGGCGGACCGGCGACGGCGACGGCCGCGACGACCGCGACGAGGAGCACGGCCGGCAACCGGACGGCGATCCCGCGGCCGGCGGCGGCGCACCGCGACGCACGGGGCGCGCGGCACGGCCGTCGCAGAAGGCGGGGCCGGGGGGACGGGGTGTGTGAGGCGCCGTTCACGGTTGGGCTCCCGCCTGTGCCAGGGGCCGGTCGGGCCGGTCGGGGGTGCGTCCGCGGCCGCGCCACAGCGCGAAACCGTCCGCCGCCGCACCGAGCGCCAGCGCCGTTCCCGTCGCCGCGGCCCACGGCACGTACCGGGCGGAGGCCGTCGCCGCGGCGGACGCGGCGCCCGGGGCCGTGACGCGGAGCGTGACGTCGACGGAGTCAAGGGCGGGCGGATCGGGCCAGGGTTCGGTCAGTTCCAGGCTCCGGCCGGGGCCGAGCTCGACCGGCAGCGTCCGGGCGGGGCGTCTCAGCAGTTCTCCGGTGAGCCCGTCGGCGCGTACGGCGAGCCTGGGTACGACCACGGTGTTGCCCCGGTTGACGAGGGTGTAGCGGATCACTCGGCCGTCGACCCGGACGTCCTCCACCGTGAGCGCTGCCAGCTCGGGCCCCGTGACGCGCACATGGACGCGTACGACCGCCTCACGGCCGCCGGACGACACCACGACCCGCGCGGAGCGGTCACCGGGGGAGGCGGAGGCCGGGACCGTGACGGCGAACGGCACATCGGCCCGGGTGCGGGCGGGGACGGTGACGCGGTCCTCGGCGAACACCGGCCTGGCCGTACCGGCGGCCCGCAGCCGTACCGTCAGCGGTTCCGCCCCGGGGTTGGTCACGGAGACCCCGTCCTCCATGACCGTGCCGGGCGGGCCCTCCAGGTAGACGTACGGCCTGCCGCCCGTCGCGGGCTCCGCCGTCCAGTCCTGCCCGGCCGCCGCGGGCGCGGCCGCCCAGAGCACGGACAGCAGGGCGACGGCCGCGGCGGCGGGTCGGGCGCGGGCCGGCACGGTCAGCCCGCGGACCGCGGACCGCGGCGGGTCAGCCACAGCACCCCGACGGCTCCGGTCAGGAGCACCGTGCCGCCGAGCGTGCCGAGCGCGGGCGCGGAGTCGAGGGGACCGGTCCTCGGCAGCTCATCGGCTCCGACTCCGACTCCGGCGCTGGAGCCGGAGCCGGAGCCGGACTGCGCACCGCCGCCGCCCGCGCTTGTGACGTCCAGTTCGAGCGACGGCTTCGGGTCGTTCCCCGGAGTGCACGTGGTCGTCGTGCCGAGTGCCTTGATCGTGAGCACCCCGGCGGTGAAGGTGACCCTGCCGCTCTTCCCGGGGGTGTACGTCCCGCTCAAGTCGTTGATCCTGATGGGGGTGTTGGCGGGGATCGCCTCGGCGTTCGACGGCCCCGAGACCGGGACCTCGCGCTTCTCCGCGCCACCGAGCTCGATGACCGCGCTCGGGTTCATCGCCCCCTTGCCGAGCTCCACCGGGCTGGACGAGACGCCCTTCCGGAAGGACATCGTGAGCTTGTAGCCGCCGCCGCTCCTGACGGCCTTGATGTCGATCGGCGACACCGCCCCCTTGGGCCCGATGGGCGTCTGGCACCGGTAGTCGACGTCCACGACGGCGGCATGGGCGGTGGGCGCGGCCGTCAGCACCACCGAGCCCGCCACGGCCGCTGCCAGCGTGAGAGCTGTCCGCTTCTGGTACGACACCTCGAGTTCCCCTCATGCCGGAAGTCGCCGCAGATAACTGACGACACATCAGATCGGCGCTCAAGGTACGCCCGGGCCCTTGTGGAGGGAAGACAAAGAGCACGGCGGATCGCCGTGCTCCACAACAGCTTCGAACCCCGGGACCCGGGCCCCGGCTAGGAGGGCGCCGCGAGCTCCGCCCACACCGTCTTGCCGGTCATCCCCGGCGTCCTGACGACGCCCCAGTCCAGGCACAGCCGCTGGACGATGAACATGCCGTGACCGCCCGGACGGCCGGCCCGGTGCGGGGTCCGCGGCGCGGGCTGGCCGGCGCCGAGGTCGGTGACCTCCAGCCGGAGCACCTTGGCGTCACTGGAGACGCGCAACCGGTCGGGGCCCTCCGCATGCAGACAGGCGTTGGTGACCAGCTCCGAGACGACGAGGAGGACGTCCTCGGCGGCGGCACGGCGGTCGGCGTTCGCGGCGGGCAGCCAGCCCCAGTCGTACAGGGCCTGCCGGGTGAAGTCGCGAGCGAGCGGGACGATGCCGCTGGCGTTCCCGAGCGCCAGGGTGCGCACCCGGCCGTCGGGCAGGACGGTGCCGGGTCCACCGCCGGCGGGGGCGCCGTCCGGCTCGGGGCCGAGGTCGCCCGGCGGATGCTGCCGGGTGGTGCTCATCAGCGCTTCACCTCACCGATTCACCAGTTCGCGTGTGGGTCGATACGGAGCGTGCGGAGCTCCGCACGCTTTTGCGAGGGGTCCCGGAGGGATCCTTGCGGGGGTCTTCTGCCCGGCCGGACCCGGACAACACCCCCCGGTCCGGTCATGCGGCGGGAGTCACTCCGACAGGGCCGCTTCGACCGAGTCGTGGAGGGAGAAGACCGCCTCCGCACCGGTGATCTCGAAGACCCGGGCCACGACGGGAAGCATCCCGGCCAGATGGACCCCTCCCCCGGCGGCCTCGGCCCTGAGACGGGCACCGAGGAGCACGTTGAGTCCCGTGGAGTCGCAGAACTCGAGGTGTGAGCAGTCGACCACCAGGCGTGCACGACCTTGGTCGAGCGCGTCCTCGAGTGGCGCACGCAACAATTCGGCGGTGTGGTGATCGAGCTCACCCGCCGGAGTCACCACTTCGCTCGGGCCTTCGGTCCTTACCTCGACCCGAAGGCGGCCTCGATTCGCACTACCGACCGTCCCGCGGTCCATGCCCGTCCTCTTCGCCGATGACGTTGACGTCCGCAGAACACTACGCCTTTCGTACGCCGATCGGTAGCCGAACTCCCCCATAAATCGGACATACATGACTTTCGACACTTGCAACGTCCGGCAAGGACCGGGTAGGGCTAGAGAGACACCACCGACACGGCCGGCTTTGGAGGCGCCGCACACCGCAGCACCGCGTATGGGCATCGGCAGCCATATGCCGAGAACGATGGAGGAGACCATGTCACCCCGGCTCGACGAAACGCGTACCCCGTACGCGCCGTCGACACACAAGCACGATCACCTCGAGTCCCCCGAGCACTCCGGGCGCCACGCGCTCGACGCGTACGACGAGCACCCCCCGTACGAGCAGTACGGGCACACCGAGCAGTCCGAGGACCTCGACCTCCCGGCACTCCCGCCGTTCAGCGAGGTCGGCCCCGTGGACGCGCGCGCTCTGTCGAAGACGCTCTTCGCCCGGCTCGAAACCCTCGAGGAGGGCACGCACGAGTACTCCTACGTGCGTAACACCCTCGTCGAACTCAACCTCGCGCTGGTCAAGTTCGCCGCCTCCCGGTTCCGCTCCCGCAGCGAGCCGATGGAGGACATCATCCAGGTGGGCACGATCGGCCTGATCAAGGCGATCGACCGCTTCGAACTCAGCCGGGGCGTGGAGTTCCCCACGTTCGCGATGCCGACCATCATCGGCGAGATCAAGCGCTTCTTCCGCGACACCTCCTGGTCCGTGCGCGTCCCGCGCCGGCTGCAGGAGCTGCGGCTGGACCTCGCGAAGGCCGGCGACGAACTCGCCCAGCAGCTCGACCGCGCCCCCACCATCGGCGAGCTCGCCGATCGCCTCGGCATCACGCGGGACGAGGTCGTCGAGGGCATGGCCGCGAGCAACGCCTACACCGCGAGCTCCCTGGACGCGCAGCCCGACGAGGACGAGACCGAGGGCACGCTGGCCGACCGCATCGGCTACGAGGACCACGGCCTCGAGGGGATCGAGTACATCGAGTCCCTGAAGCCGCTCATCGCCTCGCTGCCGCCGCGCGACCGCAAGATCCTTTCCCTCCGCTTCGTCGCGGGCATGACCCAGTCCGAGATCGGCGACGAACTCGGCATCTCGCAGATGCACGTGTCGCGCCTGCTGTCCCGCACGCTGAACAGGCTCAGAAAGGGCCTCACGATCGAGGAGTGACCTCCCGCCCGCAGAGCCCCGTCCGAAGGGTCCATTCCGTCAAGGGATGGGCCCTTCCGCCTTATTGACGGTGGGGTCCGGTATGGGCCACATTGAGCCGGGGTTTCAGGGGGGATGGTGAGGCCGTGGGGGAGGCACTGGAAGCGCGGATGCGCGACCGCCTCGGCAGGGAGTGCCTGTACGTGCCGTCGTGCCGGCTCGGGCTGTACGTGGCGCTCCGCCACTGGTGCGGGCCCGGCGGACGGGTACTGATGTCGCCGGTCAACGACGACGTCATCCTCTTCGTGGTGCTGGCGGCGGGCCTGCGTCCGGTCCAGGCGCCGCTGGACCCGAGGGACGGCTCGATCGACGTGTCCGCGGTCCCCGAGGCCACCTGGCGGAGCCTGGACGCGGTCGTCACGACCAACCTCTACGGCAACCCCGACCCCGCGCCCGCGCTGCGCGCCCGCTGCGACGCCCTGGGCGTCCCGCTGCTGGAGGACGCGGCGCACGCGATCGGGTCGGTGGCCGGCGGCCGGCCGGTCGGCTCCTACGGCGACGCGTCCGTGTTCAGCCTCTCCAAGCACACCGCCGCCAAGACCGGGGGCTTCCTCACGTTCGCCGACCCGGCCCTGCGGGACACCCTCCGGGAGGCCCGCGACGCCCTCCTCACGCCCTCCCGGTTCTCCGCCGAACTCGTCCACGCGTTACGGCCGTACGCGGAGGCGGGCGTGCGGGGGCTGCGCCTCGTCCGCGCGGCGCGGGCCGTGATGCGGCTTCTCGGCATGGAGGAGCGCGAGGCGATACGGATGCCGCTGCGGCCGGGCGAGCTGGAGCGGGCGGTCGCGCAGGCGCCCGCGCTCCCGCCGTTCCACTCCTGGGTGCGGGTCGACATGCACGACTACCGGATCAGCCCCGGACGCGCCCGGCTCCGCCGCACCGCGCGGCTGCTCGACCGCCTCGACGACCGTCTCGCGGCCCATCTCGAGGGCACCCGGCTGCTGCTGGCAAGCCCCTGGGGCGCGCCCGGACCCGGCCCGGTGCAGCCGCTCTTCCGCGTCCCGCTCCTGGTCGCCGACCGGGACGCGGCCATCGCCGCGCTGGACCGGCGCCGCATCACCACCGGCTACCTGTACGACCCGCCGCTCGACGACTACGCCTCCGAGCTCTTCACCGATCCCTCGCCCGACCCGGAACCGGCCCGCTGGTTCGCCCGCCACGCCCTCCCGGCCGATCCGCGCGGGGCGGAGCGGATCATCGCCGTACTGGAGGCGGCGGGGGTGCGGCCGGCGGGCGCCCCACCGGCCCCGGGCTCCGGCGGCGGCCCCCCGGGCGGAACCGAGGGCGGAACCGGTGGCTGAGACGACCCGGGTGCGGCGGCCCGGCACCGCCACCGGCGGAGGGGCGCCCGCCGAAGGGGCGGCCGGCGGATCCGCCGGCGGCGACTCCATGTTCCGCAACGCCTATGCGCTGATGCTCTCCACCGGGGTCTCCGCCGCGCTCGGGCTGGGCTTCTGGCTGGTGGCCGCCCGGTACTACACCGAGGAGGCCGTGGGGCAGGGATCGGCCGCCATCGCCGCGATGCGGCTGCTCGCCTCGGTCACCGCGACGACGATGATCGGCGCGGTGGTGCGGTACGTCCCGAGGGCCGGACGGGCCACCGGCCCGCTGGTGTGGCGGGCGTACGCGGTCAGCTCGGCCGTCGTGTGCGTCGCCTGTGCGGCGTTCCTGGTCACCCTCGACCTGTGGGGTCCTTCGTACGCACCGCTGCACGGCCCCGTCGCCGGAGCGGTCTTCACCGCGGCCTGTGTCGCCTGGGCGCTGCTCACCCTGCAGGACGGGGTGCTGACCGGGCTGCGCAAGGCGGTCTGGGTGCCGGTCGGCAACGCCGTGTTCTCCATCGGCAAGCTGCTGCTGCTCATCGTCTTCGCGGGCGCCGTACCCGCCCTCGGGGTCTTCGTGTCGTGGGCGGCGGCGATCGCCCTGTCCGTACTCCCCCTCGGCTGGCTGGTGTTCCGCCGACTGATACCCCGTCAGTCCGTCGCGGACCGCGACCGCGAACCGCCGCGGATGCGGGACGTCGGCCGTTTCCTCGCCGGGGACTCCGTCGGCGCCCTGTTCTCCCTGGCGATGATCAACCTGCTGCCGGTGATGGTCGCCGTCCGCTTCGACGCCGCCCACAACGGCTTCTTCTACATCGCCTACACCGTCGGCGGCACGATGGAGTTCATGGCCATCAACATGGCCTCGTCGCTGACGGCACACGCCTCGCACAGCCCCGGGGGCCTCGCCGAGGGGGTGCGCGGCGCACTGCGCCGGATGGCGCTACTGCTCGTCCCGGTCGTCGCCGTCCTCGTCGTGTTCGCCCCGCTGATCCTCGCCCCGTTCGGCACCGACTACGCCGAGCACGGCACGACCGTGCTACGGCTGCTGGCCGCCGCCGCGCTGCCCCGCGTCGTCGTGGAGCTGTACATCGGCGTCCTGCGCGTCCAGGGCCGTACGGGCGTGCTCGCGGCGCTCCAGGGCGCGATGTGCGCGATGGTGCTGGGCAGCGCGGCGGTGCTGACGGGCCCGGCCGGGATCTCCGGCGCCGGCCTGGCGATGCTGCTCTCCATGTCGCTCATGGCGCTGGTCTCCGCTCCGGGCGTCCGGGCGGCGCTCGCCGGCCGCGAGCCCCGTCCGCCGCGCGGGAAACGGCCGTTCGCGCCGCGCCGGCGCCCCGCCGCCGACGACTACGGCACGGCCTGGGCGCGTCGGGCGGCCGAGCGGCGGGCCTCCGCGGCGGCCGGGCGGGACCCGGACCGGACCCGGGAGACCGTGTATCTGCGGGGTGTGCACGAGGCGGCGACCCCGGCGTTCGGGATATCCGTGTACCCGCCGCCGGAGCCTCCGGCGTCCGCGGGGCGCGAGGAGTCCGGCACGGCCGCCTGGCTGTGGCTGCTGCTGGGCGTGGCCGCCGGACTGTTCTGGTTCCCGCTGGCCGGGGCGCGGGACGTCCCGCCCGGACCGCTGTCGGGCCGGGAACTGCTGCACGCCCTGCCACCGCTGACGGTGACGGCCGGGGTGCTGCTGGTGGTCGTGTACAGCGGGGCCGTGGCGCTGGGCCGGATCCGGCCGGTCCTGCTCACGGCCGCGCTGCTCACCACCGCCGCCGCGCTGCACACCGCCCCCGCGCTGCTGGGCGTACGGCCCGCTCCCGCCACGGGCCCCGGGCACGAAGCCCTGGCGGACGTACTGCCGGCCCGGGCCGTCGGCGGGGCGGACGTGCTCACCGTCCTGCCGCCCGTGCTCCAGCTGCTGTGCCTGGGGCTGGCCGCCACCGCCCTGTGGGCCCTGGGCGTGCCCGGGCGGATCACGGCGGGCACGGTGTGGGTCCTGGCGGTGACGGGGTGGGCCGCCCAGGACGCCTTCGCCGCCACGGCGCTGCCGGTGTCGGCCGGTTTCCTCGCGGCGGCGGTCGCTGCGCTCGCCCACCGCCGGGCGGACCGCGGCGCCGCCCGGCGGAAGTCCGTCAGCGGCTCGGGACCGGCTGTCTGAACCAGGCGTCCCGGCCGGCGAGCCGGTAGCCCTCCAGGCCCGGTCCGCCGTTGACCGTCAGATCGCAGCCCTCGCCCGGCACCGCGCGGTTCCAGTGGACCATCGCCTTCACCCTGGGCATCGTCCTGGCGACCTGCGGGACGGCGGCGTACCAGGCGCGCTGCCGGTCGGGATCGGCCGGATCGGGGACGGTCGCGAACTCGGCGAGCATCAGCGGCTTCTCGTCCGAGATGTTCGCGACCAGCCAGTCGTGGCTGGGGCGCTGGCTGCGTTCGAAGTCCTTCCAGTCCGTGGTCTTGTGGCAGGTGTAGTAGTTGTACTGGTCCATCGCGAGCCAGTCGACGTACTCGTCCCCGGGGTAGAGCCGCTTCATCAGGTCGGCGCTGCCGAGGTAGCCGGAGACCGTCCACACCCACACCACATTGCGCGCGCCGAGCTTCTCGAAGCGGTCCCGCAGGTGCCGGTAGGCGGCGACGTACTCCTCCGGAGTCCCGGCGCCCTCCTTGATCCGGGCGTCGACCTCCTGGTCGAAGGAGAGGAAGACCCGCTTCCCGTACGCCTTGATGCGGCGGATCTGCGGGTCGACGATCTCGGTGTCGTACCGTCCCGACGCGATGTTCCTCCAGCCGAGCTGGGTCTCGGTCCAGCCTGCGTGGTGCGGTTCCTTCCACACCGTGGACTCCCAGGCGAGCATGAGCAGCCGGTCGCGGCCCAGTTCCTGCTCGTCGGGGGTGAGCAGCCGGCCGTCGAGCTCGTTCCCCGACATGTCGTGGTACGTGTACACGAGGTCGAGCCGCCGCCCGATCTTCTTCTCGAAGGCGTACACCGGTGCGGTGAGCGAGCCGTTCTCGTCGTAGGGGATGTACGCGCCCCACCAGGCGCCGCAGCGCGGAGCGAGTACGGCGTCGGGGGCACAGGGCCCGCCCGGGGGCTCGCCGGACACGGCGTTCTCCGGTAAGTCCTCGTCCGCGGTGCCGTCGTCGGCGGTGGCCCAGATCCCGATCCCGGCGAGGAAGGCGGCGACGGTGGCGAGGACGACCGCCGCCCCCGCGCGCCGGCGGGGTCCCGAATACCGTCCGCTCATCGGCCACCGCCGTCGTCGTGTTGAGCACGTCCGGCCGTGCCGCCGCTCCCGCCGTCGGCCGCGGCGTCGCTCCCCGATCGCGGGACCGTCTCCCCGGCCGGGGTTGCGGGAGGCGCCCCACGGGAGAACTCACGCGCACGTCCGGCCGCTCCGCGCGTGGCCGCGGGGAGCGGGAGTCCCGGCAGTGCGGCGACGACCGTCGCGAAGGCGGCGAGGGGCAGCAGGAACGCCGTCACCGTGAATCCCCGCACCAGGAACAGCGAGGTGGCGGTGAGCACGCCGATCGAGAGGCTGATCGGCGCGGCCAGCGCGAACGCCTCCAGCCTGGCGCCGGGCCGCAGGCCCTCCGGCTGCGGGTGCAGCAGCGCGAGGCCGGGGCCGAAGCAGACGAACAGGAGCACCGGCACCCATCTCGCCGGTGAGCCCCCGGGCAGCAGGGTCGCCGCGAGCGCCACCCAGCCGGACAGTGCCACGGCGGCTCTGAGCGGGATCTCTTTCGGCATCGGGACTCACCTCGCTGGTGATCGGTATTCGAGTACGACGCCGTAGGGGTGTTCCTCGACGACGGTGAAGAGCGGGGACGCGGCCAGCTCGCCGCGCAGCGTCGCGAAGCCGCCGGGAGGCAGCAGCCCCTCGCCCGCGGTGTAGATGTCCTGGGTACGGGTGAGGACGACGTACGCCCGCGTCCCCGGGGGGATGCCGTCGGCCAGATGGCGGGCCGGGTCGGCGAGCATCCGCTCGTTGGCGGGGAGCTCCTGCTCGGCGAAGAACCAGTGCTCCAGCCGGTCGTAGCGGTGCAGCGCCATCGGGAAGGACCCGGTGGCGGCGAGGACGAGGCTCCCTTCGGGTGCCCGGTCGATGGCCCTGGTGACCAGTGCCGTCTCGGCGGGTGGGGTGTAGTTCATCCTCTCCTTGCCGTAGTACGACGGCAGGAATCCGGCGGTGAGCGCCACCAGCGACACGGGCAGCGCGACGTGGGCCACGCGCCGGTGGACGGTTCTGGCGCGCGCCGAGGCGTCCCGGGGCGCGCCGGCGGCCGGAACGAGGGCCGCGGCGGCGAAGAACGCGGCGCCGGGCAGCCCGAACAGATAGACGCGGAACAGCATTTCGCCGCCGTAGTCGTTGACGGCGAACAGCGGGAGCGGCGCCGCCGACACCAGCAGCAGCGGCAGGGCGCTCCGGGTCAGCCTGCGGCGCGTGAGCACGGCGACCGCCGCGAGCACGGCGACCGCGAGCACCATCAGGACGTTGGCCCGGCCGGCGAGCTCGGGTCCCGGTCCGGTGAGCTGTCCGGCGTACCCCGCACGGGAGTTGCGGGTCAGTTCGCCCAGCGACTCGCGCAGGGTGCCGAGCGTCTCGGTGAACAGCGGCCGCCCCATCGTCAGGTCCCAGGCCAGCATCAGGGCTCCGGCGACGGCGAGGAGTCCGTGGTTGCGGTAGCGGCGGGTGAAGAGCAGGGCGAACAGCGAGACGCACAGCATCACGGGGGTGAGCTGGTGCGAGGCGTTGATCGCGGCGATCAGGGGCGTGAGGACCAGCACGCAGACGGCGCGCTGCCGCCGGCCGGTCGGCGGCGGCACGGCGGCCGCGGCCGGGTCGAGGAAGGTACGGTCGCGCAGCCTCCCGGCCGACCCCGGCAGCACGAAGTGGCGCAGCACCACGGCCAGTACCGTCAGATGCAGGAGGTACGCGAAGCCCTGCGGGGCGAGGTAGTCCTGGCCGACCCAGTTGGCGAGCTGGAAGATCCAGACTCCGGTCCACACCAGCCGCCAGTCCTCGGTGAAGGTCCGGTACAGCAGGACCAGCACGGGCAGGAGCAGCAGCCCCAGCACCACCGGGGCCCAGTTGAGGTAGGCGGCGGCGCTCTCGACGCCGAAGGCGCGCACCAGGGCGGCGTTGAGGCCGAAGAAGCCGGGCCACTGGTCGTAGGCCGACATGTTCCCGGACAGCGCGGCGTGCGGTCGCAGTTCACCGTTGGCGAGGAGGGTGTTGACGACGGCGTCGTGCTTGGAGGCCCACGGGTAGCGCACCGAGTCGTACAGGACCGCGGGCGGGGCCTTGAGCGCGAACAGCATCGCCACGCAGTACGCGGCCGGCCACCAGGGCGCGGTGCCCGCGCGCCGCAGCGCGAGCAGGAAACCGCCGGTGAGCACGAGCAGCGCGGCGAAGAACACGGCCGGCAGCCGGTCGAGGAGCCCGTACTCCCCCATCGTGCGGAAGCCGATGCGCGGCAGCGCGTACGACCACAGGCCGAGGCCGAGGAGCAGCGGGAGCCAGGCGAGGTCGGGGAGGGACGGCCGGCTCCGCGGCGGGGCGCCGGGCCCGGTGGACGGCCGGTGGTCCTCGGTCCGCTCCACGGGCGGCAGCGCGCTGCCCCCGGTGACCGGTGTGGGCACGCGTTGCTGCACCGTGCGACTCCCCCCACGGATGTGGGCGCGGCCGTCACGCCGCTGCCCCTTCAGCGAAGTATAGGAACCTGATTCGGATTTGGGTGACTCTCGACCATCTTCACCCGTCAGCCCGCGAACTCCGGGCCCTTCACGGCCGCCCGCGCCCGTCGGTAGAGGCGCCAGCCCACGGTGGACAGCGAGTCCGGGTACGGGGCGGCCCGCGCACCCGTGCCGTCCATCCACGCCTCGACGTCGGCGACGGTGTGGCCGCGGCGCAGGATGAGCCGGGCGATCCGGTACGCCTCGTCGGTCTCCGAGCTGAGCGCGTGGCGTACGGCGACGGCGGACTCGTACCCGGCCGCCCGGACGGCCCGGCGCACGGCCCTGCTGTTGTAGCCGTGCGGGTAGGCGAGATGGCGCACCTCATGGCCGAGCGCGTCCTCCAGGACGGCCTTGGAGTGGTGCAGTTCGTAGCGCAGCCGCCCGGCCCCGAGCGTGTCGAGCTGCGCATGGGTGACGGTGTGGCCGCCGACCTCCATGCCGTGCTGCTCCAGCAGCGGAGCCTGGGCCAGCGTCATCATCGGGGCGGGCGGCAGCAGACTGCGGAGCCCCCGGGTGATGGCGCCGGTGGTGAGATACGCGGTCGCGGGCAGTCCGCGGTCGGCGAGGGCCTCGGCGGTGGGTCCGGGCAGATCGGCGAAGCCGTCGTCGAAGGTGAGGACGACGGGCCGGGGCGGCAGGGGTGCGCCGCGTCCGGCGAGGTGGTCCGAGAGGGCGCTGATCATGATCGGCGTGCGGCCACTGGCGACGACGGCGTCGAGCTGGGCGGCGAACTCCGCGGGAGTGACGGTGAACTCGGCGATCCAGTCGGGCGGATCGTCCATGACCGCGTGGTAGAGCAGGACGGGAATGCGGGCTGCTCGGCCCTCTTGGCGTGCTCGGGCCGCCTGGGGCTCTCGGGGCTCTGGGGGCTCTTGGGGCTCTCGGGGCTTTGGGCGCTCTGGGCGCTCTCGGGGATCTGGCGTGGCACGAGGTCGTTGGGGGCCTTGCGGGCCTTGAGGGCCTAGGGGTACTTGCGGGCCTTGAGGGCCTAGGGGTACTTGCGGGCCTTGCGAACCTTGCGGGCCTAGGGGTCCTTGGGACACTCGAGGTTCATGCGGCACGCGGGGCGCCCGCGGTGTACGTGACGAGGTCATCTCTCCTCCCAGGGGAGCGGCAGGCCGCGGACCCGGCGGCGGGCCCTGACGTATCCGAGGGGCCCGGCGAGCATCCCGCGCCGCTCCAGCCGGGAGAGGCTGCGCGGCCATGGGTGGCCGCCGGCCCCGTGCTCCCCGGGCACGCCGACGGCGCCGTCGCGGTGCGCGGTCGTGGTCCGGGCGTGGGCGAGGCCGCGGGGCAGCCGGGCGAGCAGCGCCGGAAGCAGGCCGGGCCGGCGGGCGACGAGCGCGGTGAGGTAGGCGGTGAGGCCGGCGCCGTAGCCGAACGCCTGGTTCCGCAGGTCGCGCTCGGTCTCCCGGTGGTGGTGCCAGACCAGTGCGTCGGGCGTGTACCGCAGCCGGTGGCCGTCGACGAGGATCCGCACGAACGCGTAGAGGTCGTCGCCACCGCGGGCCGCGGTGCCGGTGCCGGTCGCGGGGTCGAAGCCGCCGGCCGCCCTGAGCACCCGGGCGCGGAAGGCCATGTTGGCACCGGAGCCGAAACGGCCCGCGGTGAAGGGGAACAGCGGCTCGTCGGCGGGCGGCCGCGCCGGATCGTACGTGCGGGGAGCGAAGCCCTTGGCGAAGCCGCCGTGGCTCTCCAGCAGGATCTGGGCGGGTGTGCCGAGGCGCGCGGGGAGGATCAGCCCCGTGACGCAGCCGATGCGGTGGTCCTCGGCGAACGGTGCGGTGAGCGCGGTCAGCCAGTGCGGATCGGCGACGACGTCGTCGTCGGTGAAGGCGAGCACGGTGCCGTCGGAGGCGGCGACACCGCGGTTGTGGGCGACGGCGAGACCCGGCACGGGCTCGTGCACGTAGCGCACCCGCTCACCGTACTTGCGCTCGATCAGCTCCCGGGTGGCGCCGGTCAGCGGCGCGTTGTCGACGACGACGACCTCGAAGTCCGGATGGTCTTGGGCGAGCAGCGAGTCCAGGGCGCGGGCGAGCCGGCCGGGGCGCTCGCGGGTGGCGACGACAACGCTGGTCCGGGGCGGAGCGGCCCGGTGCGCGGCCCCTTCCGGAGCGGCGGCAGCCGGGGGCGCGGCAGGGTGCGGAGCGGCGCGACGGCGGGTGACGGCCTCGCGCGCCGGGCGGCCCGCGACGCCCGGCGCCAGCCGGTCACGGGCCACCGCGGCCAGGATCTCCGCCGGGTCGGCCCCGTCCGGCACGGTCGCGGTGAGGGTGCCGACGGGACGGCCCCGGCGCCGTACCAGCACGAAGACCTCCCCCGGCCCCACGGGGGCCCCGCCGGGCCCGGGACGCAGGGCGATCACACCGTGGGCGGGGGCGCCCCGGGCCACGTGCGGTTCCGCGGACGACGGCGGATCGAGGGTGTCGAGGTCGAGCTCGGCGACCTGCATGGCGTGGGGTCGCGGCGGGACGTTCGGCATGGAGGACTCCCAGGTGGTGTCGTCGGCGCGCTGCCCTTGCACGGTCCGGTGGTCGGCCCCGCCCTTGCGCGGTCCGGTGCGGTCGGCCTCGTTCCGGTGCGGTCCGGTACGACCGGTGCATGCCCGGTGCCCGTCGACCCCGTCCCGGCGCGGTCCGATCCGGTCGGCCCCGCCCCGGCGCGGTCCGATCGGGTCGGCCCCGCCCCGGCGCAACCCCGTTCCGGTGCGGTCCGGTGCGACCGGTGCATGCCCGGTGTCCGTCTGCCCCGTCCCGGCGCGGTCCGGTACGACCGGTGCATGCCCGGTGCCCGTCGACCCCGCCCCAGCGCGGTCCGATCCGGTCGGCCCCGCCCCGGCGCAGCCCCGCCCCGGCGCGGTCCGGTACGACCGGTGCGCGGCCGGTGCGCGAACACGTGCGACCGACCGGTGCGCGAGCACGTGCGGCGAAGGGTGCGGCCGTCGCGCCGGCCGGACGGTCAGTCACCCCTGCCCCTCAGCCGGCCGATCCGGCTGAGTGTCCGCTGCGCGTACCCGGCGAGACGGGGCCGGCTGCGGACGAAGCCGTGGGCTCGCCGCCCCGGCTCGCGGCTCAGCCGGTGGAGCGCGGCCGCCGGACCCGGCCGGACGGACGCGCCCTCGCGTACCCGGAGTTCACCGGTCTTGAGAGCGTCCTTGTACTCGGCGGCGCCGCGGCCGAGGTCGAGCATCCCGATGCCCGCGGTCGCCGCGGCCTCGGCCATCCGCAGATGCAGGATCAGCCCCGGCGAGTACTTCGCGTACGCGGTGTCGTAGGCCGGGAACCAGCAGGACAGCACCGTGCGCGAGCGCAGCCCGAAGTGCGCGGCGACCGGGCGGTCCGCCGCGTACAGCACGGACAGCACGCCCGAGCAGCCCGGCGCCCGCGTGTCGTGGAGCCGCCGCACGAGCGTGCTGATCCACTCCCGGGCGAAGCGGTCCCGGCGGCCGGTCCTCCGGTACTGGGCGGACTTCCAGGCCATCAGCGTGCGCAGCGCCGAGGGGTCGCGCTCGTCGAAGACGAACCGCACCTCGCCCGCCTGCCGGCCCAGCCTGCGCTCCTTGGCCGTGGTGGTCCTGAGGAACTTCGGCGACTGCTCGCGCAGCCGCTCCTCGTACACGGCGTACCCCTCGCCCACGTCGATCACCGGCGAGGCGAACTCCTCGGCTCCGCCCGGCTCGAAGAGGCCCTGCCCCGCCTCCAGGTTGTCGAACTCCCACACGGAGAGCGAGCAGGCCCGCAGCAGCTCGCGCGCGGAGAGGACCAGTCCTGGCCGCAGTACGGCCCCCTGGCAGTCGGAGACACCGAACCCGATGGCCCGGCCGTACCCGAACGGGCCCTTCTCGTAGGGGAAGAAGCCGGCCGGTACTCCGTCGTCCTCGACGACCGCGACCCTGGCGGCCGGTCGCACCCCGGCGACGGCCAGGGTGAACTCCGGTTCCATGAAAGGACTGGCCGGGGCACCGGTCTTGGCGCGCAGCTCGCGCCAGGACTCGGCCTCCCCCTCGTCCAGCTCCCCGGGCCTGACGACACGAATGCGCACACCGCTCAACTCGACCCCCGGTCTCCCCCTCGAGCTTTCCCGGACAGGACGGTACCGGCCGAAAACGCCCCGCAACAGGGAGTGAGGGTCAAGCTGTGACCAACCCGGGAAGAGGTGTGAAGTCCTGTGGAAGGCGGTGCCAATGGGGCGAATCGCGGGGCGTCGCCCGCCCCCGGACCGGCGCACCGAAACCGTCCGCCGGACAACTCGCGGCTCCTGGCGCACGCCTTCCCCCGGCGTTCGCGCCCCGCCGGATCCTCAGACCGCTCGCGCCCCCCGTCGCCACACCTCGCGCACCAGCGGAACCCCCGGACGGTAGGCCAGATGGACATGGCTCGGCGCGTCCAGGACGACGAGGTCGGCGCGGGCGCCGGGCGCCAGGCGGCCGATGTCGGTGCGGCGCAGTGCGGCGGCTCCGCCCGCCGTGGCGGACCAGACGGCCTCGTCCGGCGTCATCCCCATGTCCCGTACCGCCAGGGCGATGCAGAACGGCACGGAGGAGGTGAACGAGGAGCCCGGGTTGCAGTCCGTCGACAACGCGACGGTCACCCCCGCGTCGAGCAGCCTGCGGGCATCGGGCCACTCGGCGCGAGTGGAGAACTCGGCACCCGGGAGCAGGGTGGCGACCGTGTTTCCGCTCGCGAGGGCGTCGACGTCCGCCTGGGTGAGGTGCGTGCAGTGGTCGGCGGAGGCCGCCTCCAGCTCGACGGCGAGCTGGACGCCGGGTCCGTAGGTCAGCTGGTTGGCGTGCACGCGCGGAACGAGTCCCCTGGCCGTCCCCGCCGTGAGGATCGCACGGGCCTGGTCCCCGTCGAACGCGCCCTTCTCGCAGAACACGTCGACCCAGCGGGCGTGCGGGGCGCAGGCGTCGAGCATCTCGCCCGTCACGAGCGCGACGTACGCGGCGGGGTCGTCCGCGTAGTCGGGGGACACGATATGGGCACCGAGGTAGGTCACCTCCTCGGTGTGCCGCGCGGCGATGCGCAGGGCGCGGGCCTCGTCGGCCACGGTGAGCCCGTACCCGGACTTGGTCTCGAAGGTGGTGGTGCCCTGGCGCAGCGCCTCGTCGAGGTAGCGGGTGAGGTTCGCCTCGAGTTCCTCGTCGCTCGCGGCGCGGGTCGCGGCGACGGTCGTCCTGATCCCGCCCGCCGAGTAGGCGCGGCCGGACATACGGGCGTTGAACTCGGCGGTGCGGTCGCCGGCGAACACGAGATGCGAGTGCGAGTCCACGAACCCGGGGATGACCGCGCGGCCGCCCGCGTCGTGGCGCTCGTCGGCGTCCGGGGCGTCGGCGGCACGGCCGGCCCAGACGACGCTGCCGCCGTCGAGGACGAGGGCCGCGTCCTCGATCAGACCGAGCGGGCTGCCGTCGCCGAGGGCGGGGTCGTTGGTGACGAGGGTGCCGATACGGGTGATGAGAGTGCTGCTCATGGTTCCTCTCCGTGGCCTTCCGTCCCCCTACGGAGAGGGGCACACCGTGACGGGTCCCATGCTTCCACAGGCGCCTCTCACCGGCCCCGGCCGGTCCCGAGGGGCCCGGGCACGTTCTCCGTCCGCGCGTCGGACGATCCCCGCCCCCGCCGGTCCCGAGGGAGCCGGCCGGGGGCACCGTGCGTGCGTCAGACGATCCTCGAGCCGTACACGTGGTCGACCGGCATCGTCATCAGCACCCTGCGGTCGGACACCATCACCGACCGGTACTCGTCCCAGTCCGGATGCTCCCCGGCGGCGCGGCGGTAGTACGCCACCAGCGCCTCCACCTCGGGACCGTGTGGATCGGTTCCCGGCCCGGTGAGGGTCACCGTGCCCTCGGCCGTCGCCCAGGCCCAGCCGTCGGAGCTGGTCACCTCCAGCGCGGCGCGCGGGTCCCGGCGGAGGTTCGCCGTCTTGGCCCGCCCCTCGGTCATCGAGACATAGAGGACGTCGGCGTCCCGGTCGTAGTAGGGCATGACCGGCGAGAGCTGCGGGCGCCCGTCCGACTTGATGGTCGCCAGGACTCCGAGACGGCTCTCCGCGAGCAGTGTGCGCGGGTCGAAAGTGGCGGCGTTCATGTCCGATCCAACCCCGACCCGGCCCGGGCCATTCCCCGGTGTCCGGCCGCCCGGGCGCCGAGTCCGCCCGATGCGTCGGCGGTCCTGACCGAAGCAACGGACGGCCCCGGACGCTCCGCCGGTCCTCACCGCGCCCCGGGGCGCGGCCGACATCGGCACCGTACGGCCCGAGCGGCCGCCCGAAGCCCGGAAACCCGTGCGCCGCGGAAGGGCCCCGGCCTGCCCGACACCGCCACCGTCGCCGTGCCGTGGTCAGTCCTCGTCGGAAGGCCCGTCGGCGTTGAAGTGGTGGGCTCGCAAGATGAGCACCACGTCATCGCGGTAGTCCTCCTGGTACCAGAGCATGACGGGCCCGTCACCGTGGCTCAGGACGCCGGAGGCCGATTCGGTGATGTCGAACGGCCGGCCGATACGGCGCACTCCGCCGGCATCGGCGATGCGTTGTGCGGCGTGTTCGACGTCTCGGCGTTGATTTTCGGTGAGGCCGCCGACGATGTGCTCCGCATCAGGCAGGTACTCCCACGTCCAGTCACTCACGCCGCAGCCGCCTGGGCGTCCTGGAGAATGCGAGCGATCTCGGCAGCAGCGGCTCTGCGGGCACTGCGGTCGTCGGACGTGGCCACGATGCGTTCGCACTCACGGAACCGACGAGCCTGCGCGGGCCAGCGCGTTACGGCGACCCACGCCCACCAGTGCTCCGTGAAGTGCCGTCCCGGCAGCAGACTGAACTGGTCGCGAGCCTGGTCCATGGCCGAGGCCCAGTCGGAGTCGAACCGCGGCAGGGCTTCGGAGTCGAGCCGCGCAACGGCTGCTCGGAGGGCCGCCGGGGTCTTCGCGGGCATGCGGATGAGCGGCCCGCCGGTCGGCTCACTCGGCTGCGAGGTCATGTCGCGCTCCCTGGGTGGGGACTGTGTCGGTCAGGCTGCGTCGGCCGCTCGGTCCTGCTTCTCCCGGCTCTCCCGGCTCTCCCGGACTTCATGGTCCCGGTGGCGCCGACGCAGGGTGTCACGGTTCATACCGGTGATGCGCGTCGCTGCTGCCTGCGCTCCTCGCGGACCGTGCGTCAGGAGGTCGATCAACGCGTCCTGGAACTCCTTCTCCGCATCGGTCAGGCGCTGCGTGGCATGCTCCAGGCGCCGGACTCTCGGATCCTCGGACATCGCAGTTCGGGGCATGGAGCCAAGAATGCCGAGAGTATCGGCCGAATTCAACGGCCGATTCGTTCGGCCCCCCGATCGAGGTTCGAGAGCACGCCGTCCCACGCACCGCTCCCTCCGGGGCAAGGCACCGCATGCCCGCGAAAGGCATGCGCTCCTCTCCTCCGAAGGAGTGCCCGACACGGAGGGCCGACATCGGCACCGTACGGCCCGAGCGGCCGCCCGAAGCCCGGAAACCCGGGTGCCACGGGCCCGGACGCCCGTGGTGCAGGCGCTCAACCACTCCATCACCAGGGAGAAAAGACCCACCACACGCCACCGTGTTGACCTTTTCCCATGCGTCACTCAGGCGAGTGATCCTGCCCCGGAGCGCTGGATTCCGCCGGCATCGCCAGGGCAAGGTCGGCATGACAACTCCCGCATATGCCACGGCACATGCAACGGCCCCCGGCCGGGACTGGCATCCCGAACGAGGGCCTCACCACCCAGGAAGTAGGCCTCTTCCCGATGGCTGTCACGCAGCTTAACGCGGCCCCGCCCGCCCAGGAGCCGGTTCACCGACCGCGCCGCGGCGTCCGTCAGGTGACCGAGGCACACACCTCCGGATTCACGGTCGTCGGCAACCACCTCGCCCAGCACCGGGGCCTGTCCTGCCTGGCGATCGGGCTCGCCGTCCACATCCAGTCGCTGCGCGCGCTGCGACCACGCCTTCCGCGCGGCGGAGCCCGGCCTCTGCGGCGGTTGTGCGGAGTCGCACCCCGCCCCATCCCCCACGGAGGACGCCCAGTGCCGCATCAGGCAACGTTCGCCCCGTGCAAACCTTGCCTGACGCGGCACTAGCATGAACGTGATGTTCCCCGTTACGAATTGACCCGGGCCGGTACGGGTCATCGCCGGGCCACGGCCCGCCCGGCCGCGTCCCGGGCAGCGCCGGGCCCGTGTGCGGGGCACGGCCGCGCACCGCACACGGCACCGCGCACCGCACAACAAGCCCGCGCGACGCGCACGGCACCGCGCCCGCCCCGCGGCCCGCTCCGCCGCCCGGTGCCCGCGCACGGTGAGCCGCTCAGCCGCGCAGCGCCCCGATCGCCTCCGACAGGGCCGACGGCACGTCCGGCACCAGGGTGTGGATCCCGTCGCGTACGACATGGCGCCCGGCGACGACCGTGTGACGGACGTCCGCCGAGGTGGCCGCGAAGACCGCGGTCTCCGCGCCCAGGCGCGGCAGCGGGCCGGCCGTGCGCACCGAGTCCAGTGCGACGGTGGTGAGGTCGGCGAGCGCCCCCTGCTCCAGACGTCCCGCGTCGTCCCAGCCGAGCGCCGCCTGGCCGTCCGCAGTCGCGGCGCGCAGCAGGGAAGCGGCCGTCCAGTGGCCGCGGGTGCGCGTGCGCAGCCGTTCGTCCAACTCCATCGCGCGGGCCTCCTCCAGGAGGTCGATCACCGCGTGGCTGTCGCTGCCGAGCGACAGCGGTGAGCCCGCCTGCTGGAGGGCCTTCGCGGGGCCGATGCCGTCGGCGAGGTCCCGTTCGGTGGTGGGGCACATGCACGTGCCGGTCCCGCTGTCGCCGAGGAGGCGGATGTCCTCGCCCGTGAGATGGGTGTTGTGGACTCCGGTGGTGCGCCGGCCGAGTACGCCGTGGTCGGCGAGCAGCCGCGCCGGCGTGCAGCCGTGCACCTTCAGGCAGGCGTCGTTCTCGGCGGTCTGCTCGGAGAGATGGACGTGCAGGGGCGCACCGCGCTCCGCCGCCCAGGCGGCCACCACGGGCAGCTGCGCGGCGGGGACCGCGCGTACGGAGTGGACCGCCGCGCCGATCCGGGCCAGCTCCCCGCCCTTGAGCAGGGACACCCGCTCGGCCCACGCCTCGGCGGTGCCGTCGGAGAAGCGGAGCTGGTGCTGGTCCGGCGGCTCCCCGCCGTGCTTGTTCGTGATGGCCGAGGACAGGTACGCCGTGTCGAGCAGCGTGATGCGGATGCCCGCGTCCGCCGCGGCGGCGATCAGCGCCTCGCCCATCGCGTTGGGGTCGGCGTACGGCTTGCCGCCGGGCGCGTGGTGCACGTAGTGGAACTCGCCGACGACCGTGATCCCCGCCAGCGCCATCTCCGCGTACACGGCGCGCGCCAGCGCGTGGTAGCTCTCCGGGGTGAGCCGGGAGGCGACCTGGTACATGAACTCGCGCCAGGTCCAGAAGGTCCCGGAGCCGACCTGCACCAGGCCGCGCAGCGCGCGGTGGAAGGCGTGCGAGTGGGCGTTGGCGAGTCCGGGAAGCGTCAGGCCGCGCAGCACCTCGGCCCCCGGTTCCGGGGTGTCCGCCCCGTCGCGGACGGCCGTGATCCGGCCGTCCGCGACGTCCAGGGACACGCCCGGCTCGACGTGCGTGCCGAGCCAGGCGTGCTCCAGCCAGTACGTCGTCACCTGCACGCGAGGCCCTCCAGTACGTCGGCGAGTGCGAGGACCCCGGCGACGCAGTCGTCCTCGGCCGCGTACTCGGCCGGGGAGTGGGACACGCCCGTCGGGTTCCGTACGAACAGCATGGCGGTCGGCACGGCCGCGGAGAGGATTCCCGCGTCGTGTCCGGCGCCGGTCCCGAGCAGCGGGGCCCGTCCGCCCAGCAGCCGGCCGATCTCGTCGCGCAGCGCGTGCCCGAACTCGACGACCGGGGTGGACGACTCCCGTACGACGGCGAGGTCGACGCCGTCGCGCTGGGCACGGTCCTTGGCGGCCTGCTCGATCGCGGCGACGACCGTGTCGAGGGTGGCCTGGTCGGCGGCGCGCGAGTCGAGCCAGCCGCGGACGAGGGACGGGATGGCGTTGACGCCGTTCGGCTCGACGGAGACCTTGCCGAAGGTGGCGAGGGCGCCCGCGAGTTCGGCCTCGCGGCGGGCGGCGAGGACGGTCTCCGCGTACGTCAGCATCGGGTCGCGGCGGTCGGCGAGGCGGGTGGTGCCCGCGTGGTTGGCCTCGCCCCGGAAGTCGAAGCGCCAGCGGCCGTGCGGCCAGATGGCGCTGGCGATCCCGACGGGGTCGCCTGAGACGTCCAGGGCACGGCCCTGCTCGACGTGCAGTTCCACGAACGCGCCGATGCGGGCCAGGCGTTCGGGGTCGGCGCCGATGGTCTCCGGGTCCTGGCCGGCCGCCTCCATGGCCTCGGGCAGGCTCACGCCGTCGGCGTCGCGCAGCGCGTACGCCTGCTCCTTCGTCAGCTGCCCGGCCGTGAGACGGGAGCCGACGCAGGCCAGGCCGAAGCGGGCACCCTCCTCGTCACCGAAGTTGGTGATCGCGAGGGGCCGGGTGAACTCCACACCTCTGCGGCGGAGTTCGTCGAGTGCGGCGAAGGAGGACACGACGCCGAGGGGGCCGTCGAAGGCGCCGCCGTCGGGCACGGAATCCAGATGGGAGCCGGTGACGACGGCGTCACCGGCGGTGGGGTCGCCCAGCCAGGCCCACTGGTTGCCGTTGCGGTCGGTCTCGTGGGCGAGGCCGCGGGCCTCGGCCTGCTCCCTGAACCAGTCGCGGCAGTCGGCGTCGGCCCCCGTCCAGGCGTAGCGGCGGTATCCGCCGCTGCTCGCGTCCCGGCCGATGCCCTGCAGATCGGCCCACATCTCCTGGAACGAGCGGGGCCGCGGGGCCGCCGAGCCGACCGCGGCGGGGGCGTCCATGGAGCGGCCGCCCGCTGAAGGGCCGGCCGGCTGCCGGTCGTGCACGGTCACCGGGCGTCACCCTCCCGCATCGGGACGCGGACGCCCTTCGCCTCGGAAACGGACTCGGCGATGTCGTAACCGGCGTCGACGTGCCGGATGACGCCCATCCCGGGGTCGTTCGTCAGCACCCGGCGGATCTTCTCGCCGGCGAGCCCGGTGCCGTCGGCGACGGTGACCTGGCCGGCGTGGATGGAACGGCCCATGCCGACGCCGCCGCCGTGGTGGACCGACACCCAGGAGGCGCCGGAGGCCACGTTCACCATGGCGTTCAGCAGCGGCCAGTCGGCGATGGCGTCCGAGCCGTCGAGCATCGCCTCGGTCTCGCGGTACGGGGAGGCGACGGAGCCGCAGTCGAGGTGGTCGCGGCCGATGGCCAGCGGAGCCCGGAGCTCGCCGCTCGCGACCATGTCGTTGAACCGCTCGCCGGCGCGGTCCCGCTCGCCGTAGCCGAGCCAGCAGATACGGGCCGGAAGGCCCTGGAAGTGGACGCGCTCGCCGGCCATCCTGATCCAGCGGGCCAGCGACTCGTTCTCCGGGAAGAGGTCGAGGATCGCCCTGTCGGTCCTGGCGATGTCGGCGGGGTCGCCGGAGAGCGCGGCCCAGCGGAACGGGCCCCTGCCCTCGCAGAAGAGGGGCCGGATGTAGGCGGGGACGAAGCCGGGGAACGCGAACGCCCTGTCGTATCCAGCCAGTTGCGCCTCGCCGCGGATCGAGTTGCCGTAGTCGAAGACCTCGGCGCCCGCGTCCATGAAGCCGACCATGGCCTCGACGTGCCGGGCCATGGACTCGCGGGCGCGGGTGGTGAACCCGGCGGGGTCCTTCGCCGCGTACGAGGCCATGTCGTCGAAGTCGACGCCCGTCGGCAGGTAGGCGAGCGGGTCGTGCGCGGAGGTCTGGTCGGTGACGATGTCGATCGGCGCGCCCATCGCGAGCAGCTGCGGCACCAGCTCGGCCGCGTTGCCGAGCACGCCGATGGAGAGCGGGCGGCGGGCGTCACGGGCCTCGGTGGCCAGCCGGAGCGCGTGCTCCGGGCTGTCGGCCCTCACGTCGAGGTAGCGGTGCTCGATACGGCGCTCGATCGCGCGCGGGTCGCAGTCGACGCAGATGGCGACGCCGTCGTTCATGGTGACGGCGAGCGGCTGGGCGCCGCCCATGCCGCCGAGTCCGGCGGTCAGCGTGATCGTGCCGGCCAGCGTGCCGCCGAACTTCTTGGCCGCCACGGCCGCGAAGGTCTCGTACGTGCCCTGGAGGATGCCCTGGGTGCCGATGTAGATCCAGGAACCGGCGGTCATCTGGCCGTACATGGTGAGGCCGAGGGCCTCCAGGCGCCGGAACTCCTCCCAGTTCGCCCAGTCGCCGACGAGGTTGGAGTTGGCGATCAGCACGCGGGGCGCCCACTCGTGGGTCTGCATCACGCCGACCGGGCGGCCGGACTGGACGAGCATCGTCTCGTCCTGCTTCAGCGTCCTCAGCGTGCGGACCATCGCGTCGAAGGAGCGCCAGTCGCGGGCGGCCTTGCCGGTGCCGCCGTAGACGACGAGCTTGTCGGGGTGCTCGGCGACCTCCGGGTCGAGGTTGTTCTGGAGCATGCGCAGCGCGGCTTCCTGCTGCCACCCAAGGGCGCTCAGTTCCGTACCACGCGGTGCCCGTACGGGGCGGGGTCCAGACATGCCGATGCCTCCTCGCGGCGTTGATTCGACTATTCACATCCTGGCGTCCTGAATAAATCCAGTCAACAGGGCCTCGCGAAGAGGTCGGGAACAGGCGGGGCGGGGCGCACCGCCCGGTGGCCGCGGGAAGCCGGGCGCGGTCTCCCGGTACGGGTGGGTCCCGCCCCGGCCCGGATGATTGACTGGAGACCATGGCGCACCAGGCTTCAGACCGTCGTGACCAGGCCGTACGAGCGGCCGTGGAACACGGCCTGCTCACGGAGACCGCCCCCGTCGCCGGGCTTCTCGACATCGCCGGGGTGCGGGCCTCGGCCGCCGCGCTGCGGGCCGCCTTCGAGGAGATCACCGACGCCCCCGTCCTCCACGCCTTCGCCGTGAAGGCCGCACCGCTGGTGCCGGTGCTGCGACTGCTGGACTCCGAGGGCGTCGGGGCGGAGGTCGCGAGCCCGGGCGAGCTCGCGCTGGCGCTCGCCGCCGGAGTACGGCCGGAGCGGATCGTGCTGGACTCGCCGGCCAAGACCCGGGCCGAGCTGACCGAGGCGCTCGGCCTCGGGATCGCCGTCAACGCCGACAACCTCCAGGAACTCGACCGCATCGACGACCTGATCCGCTCCGGGTCCGGCTCCGGGTCCGGGTCCGGGTCCGGGTCCCGGGGTTCGCAGCTCGGGCTTCGCGTCAACGCGCAGATCGGCGCCGGCGCGATCGGGGCGCTGTCCACGGCCACCGCGACCTCGAAGTTCGGCGTCGCCCTGCGCGACGAGGGCACCCGCGAGCGCGTCGTGCGCGCGTACCTCGACCGGCCCTGGCTCACACGCCTGCACACCCACTCGGGCTCGCAGGGGCTGGGCCTGGAGCTCATGGCCCACGGGGTCCGGGCCGTGTACGAGCTGGCCGAGGAGATCAACGCGGCCGCCGGCCGGCAGCAGGTCGACACCGTCGACATCGGCGGCGGGCTGCCGGTCAACTTCGCCTCCGACGAGGAGACTCCGACCTTCTCCGACTACGCCCGGGCGCTGCGCGACGCGGTCCCCGGTCTGTTCGACGGCCGCTACGGGCTGGTCACCGAGTTCGGCCGGTCGCTGCTCGCCAAGCATGGCACGGTCCTCACCCGTGTCGAGTACACCAAGACCACCGGCGCCCGGCCCATCGCCGTCACCCACGCTGGTGTCCAGGTCGCCACCCGCACCGTGTACGACCCGGCCTCATGGCCGCTGCGGATCGCCGCGTACGACGCGAAGGGCGCGCCGAAGGCCGGTGCCGCCGTGGTCCAGGACGTCGCGGGGCCGGCCTGCTTCGCGGGCGACCTGCTGGCGGAGGCGCGGGAGCTGCCCCTGCTGGAGCCGGGCGACGTGGTCGCCGCGCTGGACACCGGGGCGTACTACTTCAGCAGCCACTACGCCTACAACAGCCTCGCCCGGCCGGGCGTCCACGGCTTCCACGCGGATCCTGGCGGGGTCCGGTTCTCGACCGTACGGGCGCCGCAGACGGTCCGGGAGATAGTGGCCGAGTCGGGCGGGGACCGGCCGGACGCACTGCTTTGACGCTCTCCCCCGTGAACGGGGGAGATTCCCACCGGGCCGTCGTTGTTGGACGGCGGTCGCGGGTGGTTCCTGTTTCATCACCCGCTGCCCGGCGTGCCGGGTCTTACGTGGGCTCCGCAGGCGTTTTACGTGTCCGGGCGTCCCTCGGCCACGATGCGCCGTCCTTCACGGCGGAGGTTGAGTTCTGCGTTCTCGTCCCGGTTGTGGGCTGCCCCGCAGGAGCACACCCAGTTCCGGACCTTGAGTCCTTCCAGTCCCTTCGGCCCCTCGATCGACCCGCAGGCGGAGCACAGTTGCGTGCTGGGGAACCAGCGGGAGGCCTTGGCGAAGGTGCGTCCGTACCGTGCGCATTTGGCTTCGAGGGTGCGGGCGAACATGCTGAGCGACTGGTCGTGGACGGACTTGCCGCGCTTGCCCTTGGCCGTCCCCATGCCCTTCACGTTCAGGTCTTCCAGGTACACGGCTTGGCTCTCGCGCGTGATCTTGGTGGTTTCCTGCTCGATGAAGTCGCGTCGCTGGTCGGCGATGCGTGCATGGATCTTCGCTACGGCGAGCTTGGCCTTGCGACGGTTGTTCGAGCCTTTCCGGGCTCGGGACAGCTTGCGCTGAGCCCGCTTGAGCTTCTCGGCCTGGCGGCGGAAGAACTTCGACGAGCTGACCTTCCGGCCGCGCAGGACCGCGTAGGTCGACAGGCCCAGGTCGATACCGGTCTCGGTGTCGTCCAGGTCCAGCTCCGGCAGCGGCTTGCCCTCGGCCTCCACGACGAAGCTGGCGAAGTACCTGCCGGCTGCGTCCTTGATGATCGTCACGGACGACGGAGCGGAGGGAAGGTCTCGGGACCAGCGGACTTCCACGTCACCGATCTTCGGCAGGCGGAGCTTGCCGTCAGCGGTCACGGAGAAGCGAGCGTTCGTGGTGAACCGGATCGCCTGGCGGCTGGTCTTCTTCTTGAACTTCGGCGGCCCCGTCTTCGGACCCTTGCGGGTGCCGTTCTTCGACGCGAAGAAGTTGGAGTAGGCGGTCTCCAGGTCCCGCAGGGACTGCTGGAGGACCACGGCCGACACCTCGGACAGCCAGGCCCGTTCCTCGGTCTTCTTCGCCTCGGCGACCAACCGCTTCGACAGCTCCGCCGCCTTCGGCCGCTCCACGCCCTGCTTGTAGGCGTCCTGGCGCAGACACAGCCCGTCGTTCCAGACCACGCGGGCACACCCGAACGCCTTCGCCAACGCCGTGCGCTGAGGAGCGTTCGGGTACACACGGAAGGAGTACCTGAGCCGCATGCCAACGATCGTACTACAGTTGGTTTATGGCTGAGTATCAGAACATCCGCACTGGTAGACACTGCACGTTCGTCATGCACGTGCACTTGGTTTTCGTGACGAAGTACCGGCACAACGTCTTCACCAACGCCCACTTGAAGCGCATGGAGGAGATCATGCGCAGCGTCTGCGAGGACTTCGAAACCGAGCTGGTCGACTTCAACGGCGAGACCAATCACGTGCACCTACTGGTGAACTTCCCGCCCAAGGTCGCCGTCTCCAAGCTGGTCAACAGCCTCAAGGGCGTCAGCTCACGCAGGCTCCGCCAGGAGTACCCAGAGCTGGTCCGGCACTACTGGCGGGCACAGCGCCTGTGGTCCGGCTCCTACTTCGCCGGGTCAGTCGACGGGGCTCCACCGTCGGCTGTCCGTCAGTACATCGAGCAGCAGAATCGTCCGCTCTAGCCCGCGCGTCAGAACAGCACTGAGAATCGCTTCACCCCCCCCCGTAAACGGGGGAGCACTGCGATTAGTCCCGGTAGCGGGCGACTGTCGTACCCCGGTGGTTCCATGAAGCCATGACAAGCAGAAGTGTCGTCGTCGAGCGGCGCATCGCCGCGCCCGTGGACCGCGTCTGGGACGCGCTGACCGACGTCGAGGGCTCCCAGCGGGTGCTCAGCGGCGTGGAGCGCATCGAGAAGCTCACGGAGGGCCCCTTCGGTGTCGGCACCCGCTGGCGCGAGACCCGGCGGATGTTCGGCAAGGAGGCCACCGAGGAGATGTGGGTGACGGCCAGTGAGCCGACCGAGCGCTTCGTCGTCGAGGCCGACAGCCACGGCACGCACTATGTGTCGGAGTTCGCGCTGCGTCCCGACGGCCCGGAGACGACGACGGTCCGGATGACGTTCTCCGGCAGCACACCCGGAGGCGTCGCGGGGCTGCTCGCCAAGGTGCTCGGCCCGCTGGGCGAGCGGGCCGTGGCCAAGGCCGTCGCGAAGGACCTCGCGGACGTCGCGGCCGCGGTGGAGGCGCGCAGCGACTGACGCCGGGCGCGGCGGCTCCGCCCCGGCCGGAAGCCCGCACCGGCCCCGGTCACACGGCCCCGTGCGGAGGCCCCAGGGCCGCGGCGTGGCGCCACCCCTCGCCGGAGGTCCCCGACCGCGACGTCGTACCGCCCCTCACCCGAAGGCCCCCGGGCAGGCTCGCGCCGGAAGGGCTCCCGGCAGCGGCCTGCGCACCGCGCGACGGTCTCCGGCCCCGGCGTCGTACCGCCCTGCCGAAAGCACCGGCCGTCGCGGGCACCACGCCCGGCACGAGTCACCGCCCGGCGGGCACCACGCCCGGCAGCACGAGTCACCGCCCGGCGGGCATCGCTCCCCGCGGCCGACCGGCCGCCGACCCCGTACGGCCCCGTACGACCCGCACCCCCGGACAGCCCAACGGCCCGGCGTGCCGCGGGCATCAAGGACCCGTGGTCGGGCAGAGACTTTCCCAGCCGGCAACGGGAACGGGAACGGGAACGGGAGAGGATCCATGGCCACATCCACGTCCACGGGACCGCAGGAGCACGAGGGGTCGCTGAAACGGGCCATCGGCCCGAAGCTGATGATCCTCTTCGTCATCGGCGACATCCTCGGCACCGGCATCTACGCCACGACCGGGAAGGTCGCGGGGAAGATCGGCGGGGCGCTCTGGCTGCCGTTCCTGATCGGCTTCGTCGTGGCCCTGCTGACGGCGGCGTCGTACGTCGAACTCGTGGGCAAGTACCCGAAGGCGGCGGGGGCCGCGCTCTACACCCAGAAGGCGTTCCGGCTCCCCTTCCTGACCTTCGTCATCGCCTTCATGGTCATGTGCTCGGGCCTGTCGTCGGCGAGCGCCGCCGCCCGCGCGTTCAGCGGTGACTACTTCCAGGAGTTCACCGACGCGATCCCGCCGACCGCGATCGCGATCGCCTTCATCCTCGGCCTCGCCGCGATCGCCCTGCGGGGTGTCGCGGAGTCGGTGAAGACGAACATGGTGCTGACGCTGGTCGAACTGTCCGGTCTGGCCGTGGTCCTGGGGATCGGCGCCTGGGCCGTGCTGAGCGGCGGCGGGGAGCCGTCCAGGCTGGGCGAGTTCCACTCGAGCGGCACCGGCTACGCCCTGCTGACGAGCGTGCTCGGCGCCACGGCACTGGGATTCTTCGCCTTCGTCGGTTTCGAGGACTCCGTCAACATGGCGGAGGAGACGAAGGACCCGGTCCGCACGTTCCCCCGCGCCATCTTCATCGGTGTCGGGGTGACCGGCACGATCTACGTCCTCGTGGCGCTGGTGTCGTCGCTGCTGGTGGACTACCGGGTGCTCGCGGAGTCGGACGGCCCGCTGCTGGAGGTGGTGAAGGCCGGCGGGGTCGACTTCCCGCCGAGGCTGTTCGCGGCCATCGCGCTCTTCGCGGTCACCAACTCCGCGCTGATCAACATCATGATGGCCTCGCGGCTCTGCTACGGCCTCGCCAACGAGAAGGTGCTGCCGCGCGGCATGGCCCGGGTGCTCCCCCACCGCCGCACCCCCGTCACCGGCATCGTCTTCGTCACCCTGATCGCCATCGTCCTCGTCTCGACCGGTGAGATCGAAGGACTCGGCGACACCACCGCGTTCCTTCTGCTGTGCGTCTTCGCGGTGGTCAACGTGGCGGTGCTGGTGCTGCGCAAGGACCGCGTCGAGCACGCCCACTTCCGTACCCCGACGGTCCTTCCGGTGCTGGGCGCGATCACCTCGGTCGTCCTGGCCAGCCCGCTCTCGGAGCGCGGTTCGGACGTGTACATCCGGGCCGGGGTGCTGATCGCCGTCGGCATCGTGCTGTGGGTCGTGAACAAGCTGTGGATGAGGCTGCGGCACGAGGAGACGGCGGCGTGGGGCTCCACGGACTGAGGGCCCGGCCGGAACCCGGCGGGCCCGGACCACATGGGCCCGGGCTCCGCGGCGCGCGGGCCCATGGAAGGATCTGGCGGGGTCGGTGTATCCGGCGACCCCGGCTCCGCGGCGCGCGGGCCCACGGCTCCGCGGGCCTGTGACACGGTCGACCGGGCCCCTCGACCCCGGGCTCGGCGAGGGCCCTTGGTGTCCTGGCATGGCCCGGCCCGACGGCGGCGGCGTGCGGTCAGGGCCGACCCGGGCGGCGGGCAGCGGACCTTAGCGGACCGCCCGCATGTTCCGATGGAAAATGCCAGAACTTCCACCTGCCACCACTGCGGTGCGTAACCTTACGGCTACGGACGTGCGTCCGAGCCGTACGCACACGTGCTGGAGGGGGATTTTCGCGTGCCCGGGATCGACGAGTGTCTTCTCCACGCCATGCGGCTACCCGGAGTGCGCGGTGCCGCCCTCGTCGACTGGACCAGCGGACTCGCCCTCGGCACGGTCGGGGACGCGGCCGGGAACGACCACGAGACGGCGGCGGCCGAGACCGCGGAACTGGCGCGCATGGCGGCGGAGCATCCCACCTTCACTCCCGTGGGGGCCGCAGAAGGCCCCCCGGACGCGAAACACGGCAAGAATCCTCCGGTGGAGGACGTCGTCGTCACCACCCGTACGTGTTATCACGTTCTGCGCTTCGTCGAGACGAGCTTCGACAGCAGCGTCCTGCTCCATCTCTGGCTCGACCGCGCGGACGGCAACCTCGCCCTCGCCCGGCTCAGAATGCGCGACCTGACCGAGCGGCTGGTGCTGGAGTGACCGTCTCACCGATGCTGCTGCGGCTGGCCTCCGAACGGGCCACCGGCGCCCTCTTACGGGACCGGGGAACGCTTTACCTCGTCGAGGGCCGCGTCGTCCACGCCGAGAGCCCCACCGCTCCGGGGATCGACGTCCTGCTCGCCGCGACCGGGCGGCTGCGCGCCGAGGGCTGGACGGAGGCTCTCCGCGAGGCCGGGGCGAACGGCGCGGTGGGCCGGTACCTCGTCGACAGCGGTCTGGTGTCCGGGGGCGAGCTGGAGATATGCCATCTCGGTGCGCTCTTCGACGCGGCGTTCTTCGCCCTCGCACCGAGCAACGGCCCCACCCGCTTCCGCTACGGCGTGGCCCACTGGATAGGCCCGGTACGGCCCGTGGCAGCCGAAGTGGTCGAGCGCGAGACCCTGCGGCGCCGGGCCCTGCTGGACCGTCTCTGGGCGCATCCGGAGACGGACACCGCGCCCGTGGTGCCCTCCCCCCGGCCCGCCCCGGTGCGGGCCGCCCCGCGGCAGCGCGCCGTCCTCGACCTGGCCGACGGGGTGCGCACCCCCGCCGACATCGCCCGGGCCCTGGGACGTCCCGCGTTCCACACCCTCGTCGACGTACGCCGGCTGGCTGCGGCCGGGCTCGTCGAGACTCCTCGCCCGAGCGCCATGGCGCCCGACCCGCCACTCGATGTCGCGCGCGTGATGGAGGTGTCCGCGGATCCGGACATCGCCCTGCTCCGCCGGCTCCGTGACGCCCTGGAGGCAACGCTGTGATGCGCGCGATGAGGCAGCGCGCCGAGAGGAGACAGCTGATGACCGCGAGCACCGGGGTCCTCGACGAACTGCATCGGTTGAGGAACCGGTTACCGCAGCTCACCGGCGCCCTCGCGGCCAGCGTGGACGGCCTCGTGCTGGCCAGGGACACACCGGACGCGGAGGCGGAGACGATCGCCGCGCTGACCGCCGCGGCACTCGGCGTCGCCGTGCGGCTCACCGAGGCGACCGGCCAGGGCCGCTTCCGTGAACTGCTCGTCCGAGGCGAGAGCGGCTATGTCGCGACGTACGCGGCGGGCACGGCCGCCGTGCTCACCGTGACCGCCGAACCGCGGGTCAACGTCGGCCGGTTGCATCTCGAGGCCCGCAGGACGGGGGCGCGCATCGGCGAACTCGTGAACGGAGCACTGGAACGCCCCTGAACCAGCCGGCGGCAAGGGCCGGGCCTCCTCGTCGGAGGTCACCGCCCCGGAGGGCGGGCCGCCGCCTCCCGCACTCCGGCACCCGGAGCCGCGGACAGCCCGACAGCCCGACAGCCCGACAGCCCGACACACGAACACACCACTCGAACCGAACAGTTCCCCAACAAGGAGAGGCACCACCATGGCGAACACCGAGACGACCCTCAAGGAAGCGATGACCGTGATCGAGGGTGCGGTCGGCGTCGCCCTCGTCGACTACACCAGCGGCATGGCCCTGGGCACCCTCGGCGGCGGCAAGCACCTCGACCTGAACGTCGCGGCCGCGGGCAACACCGACGTGGTGCGGGCAAAGCTGCGCGCGATGGAGATGCTGGGCCTCCAGGACGAGATCGAGGACATCCTCATCACCCTGGGCGGGCAGTACCACCTGATCCGGCTGCTCAAGGCGCGCGGCGGCAACGGGCTGTTCCTGTACCTGGCTCTGGACAACCAGCGTGCCAACCTGGCGATGGCCCGCCACCAGCTGCGCAAGATCGAGGCCGAGCTGGAGGTCTGACGCCCCACCGGCGCCCCGCCGACCGTTCAGCGGCGCCGAGCCCCGCCCGGGGCGGCGTCCCCGGCGGCGGGGCCGGTGGTGCGGTAGCCCCTCACCCTCGCCCCGGCGGGCCGGCCGCCGTCGACCCAGTCGGCGCGCACCCACAGCAGCTTCTCGGCCGCGGCCTCCCGCCGCCCCAGGGCGCGCGCCTTGAGCCACAGCCCGGCACCGGCGCCCGTCAGCAGCAGCCCGCCCGCCGCCGGTACGGCGAAGGCACCGGCCATCGCTGCGGCGAACGCCACGAGCAGCCACCAGCGGTGCGTGCGGCGCCAGTTGCGGACGGTCACAGCCCGGTCCTGGAGGATGTCGCCCCGGGCGGCCCTGGTGGCGTCCCGCTCCAGCTCCCGGTAGCGGCCCTTATGCACGGACGCCACGACGGCCGCCGCGACCAGGAACGCCGCGGCACCCCCGTACAGTCCGATCACCCGGCCGGTGAGGCCCTCCGGCACCAGCCCGACGGCCGCCGCGACCACGCCGAGCCACACCATCGGGGCCGCCCCGGCCCGTACCACCACCGCCACACGCGCCAGTGCGTGACCTCCGCCGCGACCCACGACGCCGCTCCCTTCGCCCGTCCTGCCGTTCAGGGCGGGGAGGTTAGCCGGATTCTCTGAGGAACGCCTGAGAAGGACGGGCCTGGGACACCCCCGGCCCCACGCCGAACGGGCGGTGCGGCAGCCGGGCCGGTCAGGCAGGCAGACAGGCAGCCGGTCGGCCGGTCGGCCGGTCGGCCGGTCGGTCGGTGACGCACCGAGCAGGTGAACGGTCCGGTCAGCCACTCGGTCACCGGCGCCAGGGCCGCCGAGCCGCCGACATGTCCTGTCCGGTCAGTCGGCGAAGAGTCCGCGCTCCGCGGATCGGACGTCGAACTCCTCCAGCCGCGCCTGCGCGTCCGGCAGGTCGTCGCACATCGCCTCCAGCAGCACCCGGCCCAGCAGCATCGGCGCGCATGCCGTGTCGAAGGCCAGGCCGGTGCCGACGGCGGCCGGGATCAGCACATCGCTGTGGGCGGCGACGGGCGCGAACGCCGAGTCCGCGACCGTGACGACGGTCAGGCCGGACCCCCGCGCGTACGCGAGCGCCTCCACCACCTCCCTGGGGTGGCGGGGCAGGGCGAAGCAGAGCAGCGCGGTCGCGCCGGCCCGCCGTGCCGCGTCGACCCGGTCGGCCAGCATCGAGCCCCCCTCGTCGAGCAGCCGGACGTCCGGGTGGACCTTGGCCGCGAAGTACGAGAAGCCGCGGGCCTGCGAGGAGGCGGCGCGCAGCCCGAGGACCGGCAGCGGACGGGAGGCGGCGAGCAACCGGGCCGCCCGCTGCACGGGGCCCGGGTCGGCGAGCAGTTCGGCGAGATGGCGCAGGTTCTCGATCTCGGCGTGGACGGCCTGCTGATACTCGGTGAACTCCTGCTGTTCCTCAGCCGGTTCGGCCGGTGCCACCTCGCGCAGATGCCTGCGCAGCGCCGGATAGCCGTCGAAGCCGAGCGCGACGGCGAAGCGCGTGACGGACGGCTGGCTGACTCCGGCGAGCTCGGCCAGCTCGACGCTGGACAGGAACGGCACATCGGCCGCCCTGCGCACCATGCAGTGGGCGATGCGGCGCTGGGTGGGGGTGAGGCGGTGGCCCTCGAAGAGCTGCTGCAGCCGTGCGGCAGGGCTGGTGTCGTTCATGCCGTCCCGTCCCCCAGTTCGTCTCGCCCGGCGCGCCGGAGGGACCGGCCCGCTCCCGGACGCCGGACAGTACCGCGAGAGCGCGGTACGGGGAGGCGGAACGGACACGAAGATCACCGAGAACTACGGCCCACCGGCTATTCAGTGTTCTTAAACTCTGCATGACCATATACAGAACGGGCAAGCCGTACCGTCGCCTCCCTCAGCCGCCCCGGAGGGCACCGGGCTTGCCGTGCCCGGCCGACGGCGCCACCGGGCTTGCGGCGAACGGAGCTTCGCGCAAGTGGTACGGGCGCGACATGTCGGCGCAGCACTCGCTTAACACACGTCCGGCACATTGGGGGATGTCGGCGTCAAGGACCTCCGGAGCGGCTCCCGGACCTCCATGGACGCCCGGACGTGAGACCGGCCCTGACCCGGACCGCGTCCCTCGCGGGGACCGCCGTCGTCCCGCCCCCCCCGGTCACGGGGGTGCGGCGGTCCCCGCGCATCCCTCTCCGCGCGGGGACCCCGGCCCCGTACCGCCTACTTCCCGGACCGTGCCAGGAACGACAGCAGGTCCTGGCGGCTCACGACGCCCGTGGGCTTGCCCTCGACCAGCACGATCGCGGCGTCGGCGGAGCCGAGCACGGACATCAGGTCGCCGACCGGCTCACCGGATCCGACCTGGGGAAGCGGGTCGCTCATGTGCTTCTCCAGCGGGTCGTTCAGCGAGGCGCGCTGTGTGAAGAGCGCATCCAGCAGCTCCCGCTCCACCACGGAGCCGATGACCTCGGCGGCCATGACGTCCGGATGCCCGGCGCCCGGCTTCACGATCGGCATCTGGGAGACGCCGTACTCGCGCAGCACCTCGATGGCCTGGCCGACCGTCTCCTCGGGGTGCATGTGCACGAGGGACGGCAGCGCCCCCTCCTTGTGCTTCAGCACGTCGCCGACCCGCGGCTGGTCACCGGCCTGCTCCAGGAAGCCGTAGTCGTTCATCCACTCGTCGTTGAAGATCTTCGACAGATAGCCGCGGCCGCTGTCCGGCAGCAGCACGACGACCACGTCGTCCGGGCCGAGGCCCTCGGCCACGCGCAGCGCGGCGACGACGGCCATGCCGCAGGAGCCGCCGACCAGGAGGCCCTCCTCCTTGGCCAGGCGGCGCGTCATCTGGAACGAGTCCTTGTCGGACACCGCGATGATCTCGTCGGTGACGTTCGGGTCGTAGGCGGTGGGCCAGAAGTCCTCGCCGACGCCCTCGACCAGGTACGGCCGGCCGGAGCCGCCTGAGTAGACGGAGCCCTCCGGGTCCGCGCCGACGACGCGGACCTTGCCGCCGCTGGTCTCCTTCAGGTAGTTGCCGGTGCCGGAGATGGTGCCGCCGGTGCCGATACCGGCCACGAAATGGGTGATTCTTCCCTCAGTCTGTTCCCAGAGCTCGGGACCGGTCGTCTCGTAGTGCGAACGCGGGTTGTTCGGGTTCGAGTACTGGTCCGGCTTCCAGGCGCCCGGCGTCTCGCGCACCAGCCGGTCCGAGACGTTGTAGTACGAGTCCGGGTGCTCCGGGTCGACCGCCGTGGGGCAGACGACGACCTCGGCACCGTAGGCGCGCAGCACATTGATCTTGTCCGTGGACACCTTGTCCGGGCAGACGAAGATGCACTTGTAGCCCTTCTGCTGGGCCACGATGGCAAGTCCGACGCCGGTGTTGCCGCTCGTCGGCTCGACGATCGTGCCGCCCGGCTCGAGCTCTCCGCTCTGCTCGGCGGCCTCGATCATGCGCAGGGCGATGCGGTCCTTCACCGATCCGCCGGGGTTGAAGTACTCGACCTTGGCGAGGACCGTCGCCTGAATGCCCGCGGTCACGCTGTTCAGCTTCAACAGCGGGGTATTGCCAACCAGACTGATCATCGAGTCGTGGAATTGCACCGTAAGTCTCCGGGATCTCCGTAGTGGTTCCGTCAGCGTATGCGCATTCGGCGCGAGATTGGGCTACGGCCGTTACGGGGCAGTTAGCTCTTGGACGACTGCACGGCTACGAGGAGGTGGCTGGGACTGTGTCGAGGGCGAGGGTGGCGCGGCGCATCGCGGCGGGCGCGGCATACGGCGGCGGCGGGATCGGTCTGCTCGGAGCTGCGGCGGTGACTCTTCTGCTGGCCGAGGTGCAGCTGGCGAAGAGATCTGTGGGGGGCGGCACGGCACCCTTCCCCCCCGGCGCGGACGGCATCTACGGCACGGCCTTCGGGCTCTCAGGTCCGCTGCGCCTGGCCCTGCTGGGCGACTCGACGGCCGCCGGGCAGGGCGTGCGCCGGGCGGGGCAGACCCCGGGGGCACTGCTGGCCTCGGGACTCGCGGCCGTGGCCGAGCGCCCGGTGGAGCTGATGAACGTGGCCCAGCCCGGTGCGCGCTCCGACGACCTGGAACGGCAAGTGGGTCTGGCCCTGCGCGATCCCGCCCGCGCCCCGGACGTCTGCGTGATCATGATCGGGGCGAACGACGTGACGCACCGGATGCCCCCGACGCAGTCCGTACGGTACCTGTCCGCGGCGGTGCGCCGACTGCGGACGGCGGGCGCGGAGGTGGTGGTGGGCACCTGCCCGGATCTCGGCACCATCGAGCCGGTCTACCAGCCGCTGCGCTGGCTCGCCCGCCGGGTCTCCCGGCAGCTCGCGGCCGCGCAGACGATCGGCGCGGTGGAACAGGGCGGCCGCACGGTCTCGCTGGGCGACCTGCTGGGCCCGGAGTTCGCGGCGAACCCCCGCGAACTGTTCGGCCCGGACAACTACCACCCTTCGGCGGAGGGGTACGCCACGGCGGCGATGGCGGTACTGCCGACGCTGTGCGCGGCGCTCGGCCTGTGGCCGGAGACGGACAGGCTGGACGCCGACCGCCGCGAGGGCATGCTGCCGGTCGCCAAGGCCGCGGCGGAGGCGGCGAGCGAGGCCGGCACCGAGGTCACGGGCGCCCGCGCCCCGTGGGCGCTGCTGAAGCACCGCAGGCGCCGCCGCCTGCCGGTCCCGACCGAGCCCGCACCCTCCGAGCCCCGGGCCGCGGAGGCGCGGGGGCGGGGAACGGAGTGACCCCGCGGCCCGCGCCGGTCCGGTCCGGGACGAAGCCGGGACGAAGCCGGGACGAAGCCGGGCCCGGCAGGCGGCCGGGTCCAGGACCGGGTCGTCGCCGTGGACCGGGAGCCCGGGCGCATCCGGGCGCCGCGAGCCGGGACGGGCCACGCGACGGGCCCGGCACGGGGACCGGCCAGGCCCCGGAACGGACACACCCCAAGTGCCGTGGAGGCCCGGCCACACGACGGGCCCAGACCGCCGCGGGGCCGCGACCGGGCCACGGCGACCCGGCCACCGGGAACAGCCGCCCCGGAGCGGACACACCCCAAGTGCCGTGGAGGCCCGGCCACACGACGGGCCCAGACCGCCGCGGGCCGCGACCGGACCGCCAGGGACCGGGCCCGGGTCGCCAGGGCCCGGGCCCGGACCGCCAGAGACCGGGACCGGGTCGTCGCCGTGGACCGGGAGCCCGGGCGCATCCGGGCGCCGCGAGCCGGGACGGGCCACGCGACGGGCCCGGCACGGGGACCGGCCAGGCCCCGGAACGGACACACCCCAAGTGCCGTGGAGGCCCGGCCACACGACGGGCCCGGACCGCCAGGGACCGGGCCCGCCAGGGCCCGGGACCACGTTGGCCGTGGCCGGGTGCCGCGCCGGTCGGGGACGCCGCCGCCGCGCCCGCCCCACTCCCGAAGCGCCCCACCCGTAAGCGGGCGCTTAGAAAAGAGGCCCGCATCACACGGTCCGTACCGTGACCCGCGCGATACGTGGGGGTAACTTCCAGACAGTCGTCCCCAAGCACCTCACTGGAGCCGTGATGCCCGAAGCCGTGATCGTCTCTGCCGCCCGCTCCCCCATCGGACGGGCCTTCAAGGGCTCGCTGAAGGACCTGCGGCCGGACGACCTGACCGCGACGATCGTCCAGGCCGCGCTGGCCAAGGTCCCCGAGCTGGACCCGAAGGACATCGACGACCTGATGCTCGGCTGCGGCCTGCCCGGCGGCGAGCAGGGGCACAACCTGGGCCGGATCGTCGCCGTGCAGATGGGGATGGACCACCTCCCCGGCTGCACCGTCACCCGCTACTGCTCGTCCTCGCTGCAGACCTCCCGCATGGCGCTGCACGCCATCAAGGCCGGCGAGGGCGACGTCTTCATATCGGCCGGCGTCGAGATGGTCTCCCGCTCGGTGAAGGGCACCTCCGACGGCCTGCCCGACACCCACAACCCGCTCTTCGCCGAGGCGGAGGCCCGCACCGCCGCCGTCGCCGCCAGCGAGGGCGCGAGCTGGCACGACCCGCGCGAGGACGGCCTGATCCCGGACGCGTACATCGCGATGGGCCAGACCGCGGAGAACCTGGCCCGCCTCAAGGGCGTCACCCGCCAGGACATGGACGAGTTCGGCGTGCGGTCCCAGAACCTCGCCGAGGAAGCCATCAAGAACGGCTTCTGGGAGCGCGAGATCACGCCCGTGACGCTGCCGGACGGCACGGTCGTCGGCAAGGACGACGGCCCGCGCGCCGGTGTCACGGTGGAGGGAGTTCAGGGCCTGAAGCCGGTCTTCCGCCCCGACGGCCTGGTCACCGCCGGCAACTGCTGCCCGCTCAACGACGGCGCGGCCGCACTCGTGATCATGTCCGACACCAAGGCACGGGAGCTGGGTCTGACCCCGCTGGCCCGGATCGTCTCCACCGGCGTCTCCGGCCTCTCCCCCGAGATCATGGGGTACGGACCGGTCGAGGCGAGCAACCAGGCGCTGCGGCGGGCCGGGCTCACCATCGACGACATCGACCTGGTCGAGATCAACGAGGCGTTCGCCGCACAGGTCATCCCGTCGTACCGGGACCTGGGCATCCCGCTCGAGAAGCTGAACGTGAACGGCGGCGCGATCGCGGTCGGCCACCCCTTCGGCATGACGGGCGCCCGGATCACCGGCACGCTGATCAACTCGCTCCGGTTCCACGACAAGCAGTTCGGCCTGGAGACGATGTGCGTGGGCGGCGGCCAGGGCATGGCGATGGTCATCGAGCGCCTCAGCTGAGGCGCGAGCGCGTATGAGCGCCGCTCGGCGCGGGGCGTCGCGCCCGTGTGCGACGCCCCGCCCGCACGGCGACCGGAGCCGTGGCACCGCGCCCGTGCCGTGCGCACGGCACACGGCACACGGCACACGGCACACGGCACACGGCACACGGCACACGGCACGGTGCCGGGAGGGGCCGCGAAGCACCTCCCCGTCCCTCGGCAACCGCTTTCTCAACCCCGCCGTCGCCCAGCCGTGACCTAATCTCCCCCAGGATGTGACCTATCTCCCGCCGGGGCGGGTTTTCCCAGGTCACAAGCGCCACGCAGGTAAGCTTCCGACTCAGACCCCTGTCCCTTTCGTGACGTATTGCACTGACACCAGGTGTGGGCTCACGACAAGCTGATGTAGTAAGTCGGGGAATCCTCAGAACCGGGAGTACGTCAGTGAGCGCCATGTCCCTCGCCCTGCTGCTGACCACCGCCGCTGCCACGGCCGTGGGCGCCGCTGCCCTGCACACCACTCTCGGGCTGCGCAAGCAGGTCACCACCCTGCGTACGGAGCTGTCCGCCGTGAGCCGTCAGGGCGGCGTCCCCTTCGGCTCCGTGCCGCAGGCCCGCACCGCACCCGCCGCCGAGATACGCGCCGCCGTCGCCGAGGCGCTGGCCGAGGAGCGCGAGCGCGAGCTGGCCGAGGCGCGCGCCTTCTGGGCCGCGCAGGAGGCCCGCGAGGCGGCCGACGCACCACACTTCGTCGGCGAGTCGCCGCTGTCGACGCTCGGCGGGCTGGCGGACCTCGGCGAGGACGGCCCGCTCTACATCCCCCGGCAGGCGGACTTCGCCGGGCTGGAGGCCATGGACCTGGAGGCGGCGGAGGCCCTCGACGACGTCGCGGAGCTCGCCGAGCCGCCCGCCGAGTTCGCGGAGGACTCCCCGGAGCTGGCCGCGGCCCGCCGACGGCACCCCTCACACCCCGACTTCGTACCCGTGCAGACACCCGTGGTGACCGACCACGAGCGCACCGTGGCACGTCTGGAGGAACTCGCGGACACCGCGACCGCCCTCACCGACGTACGGCCGGGGCCGCTCGGCACGTTGGACGTGTACGTGTTCGCCGACGGCACGACCCTGTGCATGACGCCGGGGCACCGCGAGACCGCGGAGCGGCTCGGGGATGCGCTGCGCGCCGGGCAGACGCCGGTCCTGCTCGGCGGCTCGGGCGTCTCCGGTGCGTACGCCCTGACGTTCTGCTGCGGCGGCGGCGAGAACGTCTACATCCTCGCGGACCGCGTCATCGCCTCGCTCTGAGCCCCGGACGGTCAGGGCCTCGCGGGCCCCGGCCCCGGGCTCCCCGGCGGGCTCTCAGAGCCGCGCCCGCCGCGCCGCCGCGTCGACCAGTTCCACGGCCTCGTCCAGTGCCTCCGGCGAGGCCGCTCCCGTGCGTACGGCTTCGGCCAAATCCGTCCCGGCCACCATCAATTGGTCCGCGACCGCGAAGACACCCGCGTCGGGCATGATCCGCGGCTGCCGCCCGGGCGTCTCGATCCGCTGGGCGCGCTCCGCCAACTCCCTGGCCAGTGCCAGACCTTCGGCCGCCGCGCCTCGCTGGAGCCGGCTCTGCGGGGCCGCCCGCAGCCGGTCGGCGAACCGCTCCACGGCCGCCGTCAGAGGTGTCGTATCAAGCACGATGCGACCCTATGCGCCGGTGCGGGACTGTTGCCAACACGCGAACACTGAGGCACGGTGACGTGAAGGACCACACGCGCAATGCGTCCGGAGGCGCCGATGTCCCAAGTCTTCTCCGAAGAGACCCATCGCAACCTGCTCTCCCGCATCCCTCACTGCACCGGTCGTGAAATCGCCGACTGGCTGCGCACCGTCGAAGAAGGACCGTCCCTGTTCCGTTTCGAGGAGAAGGTCAGCTGGCTCCGGAGCGAACACAATCTCGCGTACGGCCATGCGAAAGCGATCATCCATGAGTACGACCTGAGGAGGGCGGCCCGCAAGCTGCTCTAGCAGAACCGGCTCGAGGACGAGCGAAGGACCCGCCCGGCGGATGCCGGGGCGGGCCCTTCGTCGGCTCACCGGACGGCCGGGCGGCCGTCCGCGCGTCAGTCGTCGCCCTGCAGGATCGACAGCAGACGCAGCATCTCCAGGTAGATCCACACCAGGGTCATGGTCAGGCCGAAGGCGGCCAGCCAGGACTCCTCGCGGGGAGCGCCGTAGTTGATGCCGTCCTCGACCTGCTTGAAGTCCAGGGCGAGGAAGCAGGCACCGAGGATGATGCCGATGACACCGAACAGGATGCCGAGGCCGCCGCTGCGGAAGCCGAGACCGTCGCCGCCGCCGAAGACGGCGAACAGCAGGTTCGCCGCCATCAGCAGCAGGAAGCCCATCGCGGCCGCCATCACGAAGCCGTAGAAGCGGCGGGTGACGCGGATCCAGCGCATCTTGTACGCGAACAGCACACCGGCGAAGACCGCCATCGTGCCGAGCACGGCCTGGGCGACCACGCCGTCCGCGATGTACGTGGAGACCGCGCTGGAGATCACACCGAGGAAGACGCCCTCGAACGCCGCGTAGGCGAGGATCAGCGCGGGCGACGGCTTGCGCTTGAAGGACTGGACGAGCCCGAGCACCAGCGCCACCAGCGCGGCGCCGATGGCGATGCCGTACGACTTGCCGATGTTGGCCGGGTCGACGGGCAGGAGCACCCACGACAGGATCGCCGTGAGCACGACGGTGCCGAGCGTCATGGCGGTGCGCGCCACGACGTCGTCCATCGTCATCACATTGGTGCGGGCAGGCGCCTGCGGCGGGGCACCCAGCTGGGCGTCCGCCGGCGCGTACGGGTTGGTGGCATACGGGTTGCCCGCGCCCTGGGCGTACGGGTTGCCGCCGACTGCGGGGCCCCCGGCCTGCGGCGCGGTGTTGAAGCCCGCGTAGCCGTTGTCGCGGCTGAACCCCCGTCGCGAGAAGACCGGGTTGCTGCTCCTCATCTCACTCCTCCATGGCCGCCCTGCGCGGCCTTGACACAAGAGTAATGCGGGGGCAAAGACCTCGGACTAGTGCTGAAGGAGGATCTTTCCTCGATCGTGACTGACCGGGGGCCCCGGGCCCCGCACTGCTCTCTCTCCTCCCATGACAGCCAGTGAACGGACTCACTCATTCCCGGGTCGGCGGGATTCACGCCGGGTGGGTGCCGGGGAGCGGCGGACGGGGCGGCCGGGCGGCGGGAGGAGAGGGAAGAGAACGAGCAAGGAGAAGAGGGGAGGGGAGGGGAGGGGAGGGGAGAGGAGGGGAGGGGGCGGCCCGGCTTCGGTCCGGCAACGCCGGCGGCCGCGCGGGCGCGAGCAAGCTTTCAAGAGTTCAACGGTTGCCGCTCGCGCCGTGGACGCATGAACGTGCCCGGAGCCGGACTTGAACCGGCACGGCCCGAAGGCCAGCGAGGTTTAAGCTCGCCGTGTCTGCATTCCACCATCCGGGCTGGTTACGCGGTCCTGCTTACGCGGCTCTGCGTTCGCACATGAGCCTATCCGTCCGGCTCACCCCAACAGCGGAACGACGACCCGATGTTGTCTTATTTTATTGACGCCTGAGGGTGCGTCAGCCATCGTGAGGAGCTGTTTGCACCTGCCGAGGCGCGTTCCCGGCGGGCCCGGCGCCACCCGTGGGAATGACGGAAAGTCGCCGCCCGGGTACACCCCGGACAACCCGCAGGCGGCACCCCGGGAGCACACTCCGGACCCGGACGCGGCCCCGGGGACGCCGTCATACCAAAGGAGGACGGGGGTGGCGCCCCGTCAGACCCGAGAGGGCCCCGGGAACGGGCACCGGGACGGACGATCCGGCGGGGTCCCGGGCAGCACGATGGTGCGGTCCCCAGGAACGCCGCGACAGGAGAGCCGACTCGTGACCACCACACCCACCGCCGCCCGCGCCACCGCGGTGGCCGCCCGTGCCACGGATCTGTCCAAGGTCTACGGAGAGGGCGAGACCCAGGTGGTCGCCCTCGACCGGGTCACCGTGGACTTCCGGCAGGGGGAGTTCACCGCGATCATGGGCCCGTCCGGCTCGGGCAAGTCGACGCTGATGCACTGCGTCGCCGGGCTCGACAGCTTCAGCGGCGGTTCGGTGCGGATCGGTGAGACCGAACTCGGTTCGCTCAAGGACAAGCAGCTGACCCAGCTGCGCCGCGACAAGATCGGCTTCATCTTCCAGGCCTTCAACCTGCTGCCGACGCTGACGGCACTGGAGAACATCACGCTCCCGATGGACATCGCCGGCCGCAAGCCCGACCAGCAGTGGCTGCAGCTCGTCATCGACATGGTGGGGCTCTCCGGCCGGCTCGGCCACCGGCCCACCCAGTTGTCCGGCGGCCAGCAGCAGCGCGTCGCCGTCGCCCGGGCGCTCGCCGCCCGCCCCGAAATCATCTTCGGCGACGAGCCGACCGGAAACCTCGACTCCCGCTCCGGCGCCGAGGTCCTGGGCTTCCTTCGCAACTCCGTACGGGAACTGGGCCAGACCGTCGTGATGGTGACGCACGACCCGGTGGCCGCGTCGTACGCGGACCGCGTCGTCTTCCTGGCCGACGGCCGGATCGTGGACGAGATGATCGCCCCGACCGCCGACGGCGTGCTGGACCGCATGAAGGAGTTCGACGCCAAGGGCCGGACCAGCTGATCCGCGGCTCCACCACAGACTTCCGGCCCCCACCTCAGGACTGACTCACACCATGTTCCGTACCGCCTTGCGCAACGTGCTCGCGCACAAGGCCAGGCTGCTGATGACCGTGCTCGCCGTGATGCTCGGCGTGGCGTTCGTCTCCGGCACCCTGGTCTTCGCCGACACCCTCTCCAACGCCTTCCGCAACCAGTCGGCCAAGAGCTACGACGACGTCGCCGTGGCCGTCACCTCGTACGCCGACGAGAACGACGCCGAGCAGGAGCCCGGCATCTCCGAGAAGACCCTCGGCAAGCTCGCCGCGCTGGACGGCGTCGCCGCCGCCCAGGGCCGCGTCGACGGCTTCGCCGGGGTCGCCGACCCCGACGGCAAGCTCATCGGCGTCGGCTGGTCGAACAAGGGCTCCAACTTCGCCCCCGGCAGGGACGGCAAGGACCCCGCCTACACCTTCACCGACGGCAGCGGCCCCGCGAAGGCCGACCAGATCGCCCTGGACGCGGACAGCGCCGCCAAGGGCAGGTACGCGGTCGGCGACCGGGTCCGCGTCGCCACCAACGGGCCCGTGAAGGAGTACACCCTCAGCGGTGTGTTCACCACCAAGGACGGTGCCGTGAACGCCGGCGGCAGCCTGGTCCTCTTCGACACCGACGTGGCCCAGGAGCTCTACCTCAAGCCGGGCTACTACCGGGACGTCACCCTCACCGCCGCCCCCGGAGCGGACGACGCGAGGATCCTCGACGCGGTGGAGCGGTCGCTACCGGAGAACGCCGAGGCGCAGACCGGCACGGCGCTCGCCGAGAAGCAGGCCGCGGACATCGAGCAAGGGCTCGGCACCCTCAAGCAGATCCTGCTCGGCTTCGCCGGCATCGCGCTCTTCGTCGGCGTCTTCCTGATCTCCAACACCTTCACGATGCTGGTCGCCCAGCGCACCAGGGAACTCGCCCTGATGCGGGCCGTCGGCGCCTCACGCCGCCAGATCACCCGCTCGGTGCTCATCGAGGCCGCGATCGTCGGCGCGGTGGCCTCGGCCGTCGGCTTCGTCCTCGGTATCGGGCTGACGATGGGTCTGCGCTCGGGGATGGCCGCCTTCGGCATGAAGGTGCCGGACGGGCCGCTCGTGATCTCCGCCAGTCCGGTGATCGCCGCGTTCGCCGTCGGTGTCCTCGTCACCATGTTCGCCGCGTGGCTGCCGGGCCGACGGGCCGCCAAGATCCCGCCGGTCGCCGCCATGGGCAGCGTCCACGCGGCGCCCGGCGCCAAGTCGCTGGTGCTGCGGAACTCCATCGGAGGCGTCCTGACGGGCCTCGGCGCGGGTGGCATCGTCTGGGGCGCCGGCGCCGGCGGCGACACCGGGCGGATGCTGATCGCGGCGGGCGCCTTCCTCGCGCTGATCGGCGCGATCGTGCTGATCCCGCAGCTCTCCCGTCCCGTCATCGCCCTCCTACGGCCGCTGCTCGTCGGCGTCTTCTCGGTGGCCGGCAAGCTCGCCGGACGGAACGCCGTCCGCAACCCCCGGCGCACCGGTGCCACGGCCTCCGCGCTCGCGATCGGACTGACCCTGGTCACGGGTCTCTCCGTCCTCGGCGTCACCGTCGGCAGGGCCGTCGACAAGATGACGACGGACAACATCAAGGCCGACTACATGGTCACGATGGCCAACGGCAGGGCGCTCGACCAGTCCGTGCTGGCAGCGCTGGAGAAGGCCCCGGGCGTCACGGCGGTCTCCCCGAATCAGGCCGTGTACCTCGAGGTGGAGGGCGACTTCCCGTCAGCGTCGGCGGTCACGCCCGGGGACGTCGGGAAGGTCCTGAACGTCGAGGTCGTGAAGGGCAGCCTGGACACCCTCGCGAAGGGGCGCGTCGCGGTCGCCGAGAAGACGGCCACGAGCAAGGGCTGGAAGGTCGGCGACAGCCTCCCGGTCACCTTCGGCGACAAGAAGAAGGGGACCCTGGAGGTCGGCGCGGTCTTCAAGGACAGCGATTTCCTCTCGCCGGTCCTGGTGAGCACCGAGGTCGCCGGCCGGCACGAGGTGAAGCCGCACATCCCGGAGATCTTCGTGAAGACGGACGGCGGTCAGAGCGAGGCGAACGAGAAGGCCCTGATCGACGCGCTGGGCGACAACCCCGCCATCGCGGTGATGGACCGGCAGGACATCCGCGACCAGTTCGGCGGCGCGATCAACACCATGCTGAACATCATGTACGGCCTGCTCGCGATGGCCCTGCTCATCGCGGTGCTCGGGGTGGTCAACACCCTGGCGATGTCCGTCTTCGAGCGGCAGCAGGAGATCGGCATGCTGCGCGCCATCGGCCTGGACCGGCGCCGGGTGAAGCGGATGGTCCGGCTGGAGGCCGTCGTCATCTCCGTGTTCGGCGCGGTCGTCGGCATCGGCCTCGGCACCTTCCTCGGCTGGGCGATCGGCGAGACCTTCCGGGACAAGGTGCCGGGCTACGCCCTGGTCCTGCCGTGGGACCGGATCGGCCTCTTCCTGGTGCTCGCCGCGCTGGTGGGCGTGCTCGCCGCGCTGTGGCCGGCCCGCAGCGCCGCGAAGCTGAACATGCTGACCGCGATCAAGACCGAGTAGCGGCACCACGGACGGCCGAGCACACGCGCCCGGGGCCGGGCCCCGCGGAAGGGGCCCGGCCCCGGGCGCGCGTGCACGGGGCCGGGGCGACGCCCCGGCCCCTGACCTCAGCGGCCCTCGGCCCCGGTCCAGCTGCGCGCCCTCAGCGGCATGCCGGACGCGCCACCGTCCCGGCCCTTCACCGCGAGGACCTGGTTGACCCCGATCCTGTTGCGCTCGAAGGAGACGGCCGAGGCGGCCATGTAGAGGCGCCAGATCCGGGCGCGGCCCGGCGAGGAGTGCCGTACCGCCCGTTCCCAGTCGGACTCCAGATTGGCCACCCAGGCGCGCAGCGTGCGGGCGTAGTGCTCGCGGAGGGACTCGACGTCGCGGGCCTCGAAGCCGGCCTCCTCCAGGATCGACACGGTCGTCCCGATCGGCGCCAGCTCGCCGTCGGGGAAGACGTAGGCGTCGATGAAGTCGTCCACGTGGTAGGCGGCTTCGTCCTGCTCGGGGCGGCGCGCGATCTGGTGGTTGAGGAGCCTGCCCCCGGGCCGCAGCAGTCCGTGGAGCACATCGGCGTACTCCCGGTACCGGGCGGAGCCGACGTGCTCGGCCATCCCGATGGACGAGATCGCGTCGTACGGACCGTCCTTGACGTCCCGGTAGTCCTGGACCCGGATCTCGACGCGGTCGGTCAGCCCCTCCTCGGCGATCCGCTTGCGGGCGTGCGCGGCCTGCTCCCGGGACAGGGTGACCCCGGTGACCCGGGCGCCGTACTCCCTGGCCGCGTGGATCGCCATCGAGCCCCAGCCGCAGCCGACGTCCAGCAGTCGGTCCCCGTCACCCAGGGCGAGTTTGCGGCAGACGAGGTCGAGTTTGTCGCGCTGCGCGTCCTCCAGCGAACCCCCGTCCTGCCAGTAGGCGCACGAGTAGACCATCGACGGCCCGAGCACCTGCTCGTAGAACGCGTTGCCGACGTCGTAGTGGTGGCTGATCGCCTGCCGGTCGCGCGCCTTCGTGTGCAGCGGGCCGCGGCGCCCGGCCACCTCCTCGGCGGGCGGCGGCACCGGCAGCCAGGAGCGGGGCCCGGCGAGTGCGATCAGCTCCCCGACGGCCGAGCGCAGCCGGGGATCGCCCATCGAACGCAGCCCCGGGCCGGGCTCGGAGCGCTCCCAGATCAGCCCCGCGAGAGCCCCCAGGGCCTCGTACAGATCGCCCTCGACGTCGATCTCCCCGGCCACCCAGCCGCGGGCCAGGCCGAGTTCGCCCGGCTTCCACAGCAGCCGGCGCAGGGCGCGCCGGTGCCGGATGACGAGGACCGGGCCGTCGGCGGGCCCCGACTCGCTTCCGTCCCAGGCCCGGATGCGGACCGGGGGCGGTGCCCCGAGCAGTTCTTCGGTGAGGGCGGTGAGCCGCGAAGCGGCATCGGCCATGGCGCACACCTCCGTGATCGCTGTTTGACGGAAATGCCCAACACCACGTAAACGCCCTCGGCGTGCGAACGCAGTCCCCTGGTGGGCAAATGGACGGCAAAACAGACAACTTCCCCGTGCGGAGTGTGCTCAAAGTACGCCGAAGGGGCCGTCCGCACCACGGATGGCGGACGGCCCCTTCGGGGGTACTACTGCGGGGTCAGGACGCCTTGGCCTTCTCCGGGGCGGGCTTGGTCGCCGCCGGGGCCGGCCTGGCGGCCTCGTAGAACTCCTCGCGAGGCGACTCGATCGCGCCGAGCGAGACGACCTCGCGCTTGAGGAACATCGCGAGGGTCCAGTCGGCGAAGACGCGGATCTTGCGGTTCCAGGTCGGCATCGCCATGCCGTGGTAGCCACGGTGCATGTACCAGGCCAGCCGGCCCTTGAGCTTGATCTTCACCTTGCCCATGACGATCATCGCGACGCCCTTGTGCAGGCCGAGACCGGCGACCGCGCCCTTGTTGGCGTGGCTGTACTCCTTCTGCGGGAAGCCCCGCATACCGGAGATCACGTTGTCGCCGAGGAGCTTGGCCTGACGCAGCGCGTGCTGGGCGTTCGGCGGGCACCAGGCGTTCTCGACACCGGCCTTGCGGGCGGCGATGTCCGGGACCTGGGCGTTGTCGCCCGCGGCCCAGATGTAGTCGGTGCCCTGCACCTGGAGCGTCGGCCGGGTGTCCACGTGGCCGCGGGGGCCGAGCGGCAGGCCGTAGCGGGCCAGGGCCGGGTTCGGCTTCACACCGGCGGTCCAGACGATGGTGTTGGAGTCGACCTCCAGGCCGTTCTTCAGCACCACGTGGCCGTCCACGCAGGAGTCCATGGAGGTGTTGAGGTAGATCTCGATGCCGCGGGCCTCGAGGTGCTCCTTGCCGTACTTGCCGAGCTTGGGGCCGACCTCGGGAAGGATCTTGTCCGCGGCGTCGACGAGGACGAAGCGCATGTCCTCGCGCTTGATGCTCTTGTAGTACTTGACCGCGTCGCGGGCCAGGTCCTCGACCTCGCCTATGGTCTCGGCGCCGGCGAAGCCGCCTCCGACGAAGACGAAGGTCAGGGCCTTGCGGCGGACCTCCTCGTCGGTGGTGGAGTCGGCCTTGTCCAGCTGCTCGAGGACATGGTTGCGCAGGCCGATGGCCTCCTCGATGCCCTTCATGCCGATGCCCTGCTCGGCGAGGCCGGGGATCGGGAAGGTGCGGGAGACCGCGCCGAGCGCGATGACCAGGTAGTCGAAGGGCAGCTCGTAGGCCTCGCCGACGAGCGGCGCGACCGTGGCGACCTTGCGGTCCTGATCGATGGTGGTGACCCGGCCGGTGAGTACCTCGGCCTTGGGCAGCACACGTCGCAGCGGGACGACGACGTGCCGCGGCGAGATGCTGCCGGCGGCTGCTTCGGGAAGGAAGGGCTGGTACGTCATGTACGACCGCGGGTCGACGACCGTGACGGTCGCCTCCCCGTACCGCATCTTCTTCAGAATGCGACGAGCTGCGTACAGGCCTACGTACCCACCGCCTACTACGAGGATCCTGGGACGCTCCGTGGTGCTCATGCCATCGAGTATCCACCCCCCTCGGAGGGGGTGCTCGTGAGCCCCTTCACAAGCACTGGGGGACCTTCTGCTACACTCCGCCGCCCACGTGACCGAGGTCATGGCGGACCCCGGGAACCCCGGTGCAACGGGAGACGTTGCCAAGGCCCGCTGAGCTGGCCCCACGCTCCCGCCGGAAGGTGAACCGGGGCCCCTCTTCATGTGTACGCAACACGACGGCCACCTGCCGGAGCGCGGACGGACGGGCGGAGTTGGACACGAAAACAGGCCCGGCGGGCCCTCCGGGGGCACTTTCGACGGCCAGCCGGGCCCAATTCCTTGTGAAGAACTTCACGAACTTTCTTGCGGGCGGTGCCCTCCCGGCTGGAAAACGCCCTCGGAACCCGGTCCGGGCCGCCCCCCGGTCCCGCGCTCAGGCGAGGGAGAACGCGATCCCGTCGAGGATGTCGTGCTCCGAGACGACGACCTCCGGCACTCCGGCGCGGTCCATGATCGCGAGCAGCACCAGGGTGCCCGCGATGATCACGTCCACCCGCCCCGGGTGCATCACCGGGATCGCGGCGCGCTCCTCGTGGGTGGAACGGATCAGCCGCTCGGCGATCTCCACGACCCGGCCCCGGGAGACCCGCGAGTGGTGGATCGCCTCGGAGTCGTACGCGTCGAGGCCCAGCGCTATCCCGGCGACGGTGGTCACCGAGCCGGCGAGGCCCACCAGGGTGCTCGCCTCGCGGAGCGGCACGGTCTCTTCGGCCAGGTCCAGCGCCGCCTCGATGTCCGCCCGGACCGCGGCGATCTCCTCCGGCGCCGGAGGGTCGCTGCGTACGTGACGCTCCGTCAGCCGGACGCAGCCGATGTCCACCGAGCGGGCGGCCTCGACGTGGCCGCGGCCGATGACGAACTCGGTCGAGCCGCCGCCGATGTCCACGACCAGCCGCTCCTCGTGGCCCGGGAGCTCCTTGGTGGCCCCGGTGAAGGAGAACTCGGCCTCCTGGTCACCACTGATCACCTCGGGCTCGACCCCGAGGATGCCGACCACACCGCTCACGAACTCGTCGCGGTTCTCGGCATCCCGGGAGGCTGAGGTCGCCACGAAGCGGACCCTCTCCGCTCCGTGCTCCTTGATGATCCCCGCGTACTCCCGGCAGGCCGCGAAGGTGCGCTCCAGGGCCTCGGGGGCCAGCCGGCCGGTGCGGTCGACGCCCTGGCCGAGCCGGACGATGGTCATCCGCCGGTCGAGCTCGGTCAGTTCACCGGTCGAGGCGTCCACGTCGGCGATGAGCAGCCGGATCGAGTTCGTGCCGCAGTCGACGGCGGCGACCCGGGTCATGCGCCGTCCTCCGTGCCCGCGCTCGCGCGGTCCCCCGCTCCCGCGGTCACGCACGGGCCCTTGGCCCACCACTCCGGGAGCATCGCGATGGCCTCGTCACCCAGGGGGTTCACTCCGGGGCCGGCCGCGAGCGAGTGGGCGACCAGGACATGCAGGCACTTCACCCGGTCCGGCATGCCACCGGCGCTGGGGAAGTCCTTCAGCTCCTCGATCTCGTCCCGGCGCCGGACGTAGTCCTCGTGCGCCGCCCGGTACGCCGCCGCCAGGTCGGGATCGGCCTGCAGGCGCTCGGTCATCTCCTTCATGACGCCGTTCGCCTCGAGCGTGCCGATGGCCGAGGCCGCACGCGGGCAGGTCAGGTAGTACAGCGTCGGGAAGGGCGTGCCGTCCTCCAGCCGCGGTGCCGTCTCGACCACGTCGGGCCGGCCGCAGGGGCAGCGGTGGGCGATGGCCCGCAGACCGCGCGGCGGGCGGCCGAGCTGCTCCTCGAAGGCGGCGATGTCCTCCGCGGTGGGCGGGGTGGGAGCGGTGCTCGGCGGGGGCGTGTCCATGGGATGTGTATGTCTCTTCGTCGGTTCCGTGTCTTGGCTAGCGTCGCGCGTCGGCGCGGTCGACGCCGTCCCAGACGTTCGAGTACCAGGGACGGCCGACACCGGCCTCCTCGGCACGTGGCTCACGGGCCGCCCGCGGGTCGACCACGATGTACCCGGTCTCGCCGGGCCGGACCATGTGCAGGTGCTCACGGGCCAGCCGCATGACGTACGCGTCGTCCTGGAGGCGGGCCTTCTCGTCGCGCAGCCGCTCCACGCGCTCGCGGGCCGCGGCGGCGAGCCGCTGCTGCTCGTCGACCTCGTTCTGCTGCGACACGTACGCACGCATCGGATAGGCGAGCGCGACGATCATCGAGCATACGACGAGTGCGAGGAAGGCGGCCCGGCCGGTGAGCCGGGAACGCCGAGCCTGCCGGCGGGACTGCGAACGGTAGACGCGGGCGGCGGTCTGCTCACCGAGCAGCCGCAGCCTGGTCGCGGTGGAGAACCGGTCCCGGGCCATCAGTGCGCCTCCCCTTCACGTGCGTACGTCCCCGCACACGGTACGGGACCGTGTGCGGGGACGTAGGCAACCTCCGCCCCCGCCGGGCTCGCCGCCCGGCGAGGGCGTCCGGAATCAGCCCTTGAAGCGCGGGAACGCGCTGCGGCCGGCGTACACCGCGGCGTCGTCGAGGATCTCCTCGATGCGCAGGAGCTGGTTGTACTTGGCGACGCGCTCGGAACGGGCCGGGGCACCGGTCTTGATCTGACCGCAGTTGGTGGCGACGGCCAGGTCGGCGATGGTGACGTCCTCGGTCTCGCCGGATCGGTGGGACATCATGCACTTGAAGCCGCTGCGCTGGGCCAGCTCGACCGCGTCGAGGGTCTCGGTCAGCGAGCCGATCTGGTTGACCTTGACCAGGAGGGCGTTGGCGGCGGCCTCGTCGATACCGCGGGCGAGGCGCTCGGGGTTGGTCACGAACAGGTCGTCGCCGACCAGCTGGACCTTGGCACCGAGCTTCTCGGTGATCGTCTTCCAGCCGTCCCAGTCGTCCTCGAACAGCGGGTCCTCGATCGAGACCAGCGGGTAGGCGGAGACCAGCTCCTCGTAGTACTCGGTCATCTCGGCGGCCGAGCGGGACTTGCCCTCGAACTCGTAGGCGCCGTCCTTGTAGAACTCGGAGGCGGCGACGTCGAGCGCGAGCGCGATGTCCTTGCCCGGCGTGTAGCCGGCCTTCTTGATCGCCTCGAGGATGAGGTCGAGGGCATCGCGGTTGGAGCCCAGGTTCGGGGCGAAGCCGCCCTCGTCGCCGAGTCCGGTGGAGAGTCCCTTCTCCTTCAGGACCTTCTTCAGGGTGTGGTAGACCTCGGTGCCCCAGCGCAGGGCCTCGGAGAAGGACTCCGCGCCGATGGGCGCGATCATGAACTCCTGGATGTCCACGTTGGAGTCGGCGTGCGAGCCGCCGTTCAGGATGTTCATCATCGGAACGGGCAGCAGGTGCGCGTTCGGGCCGCCGAGGTAGCGGAACAGCGGCAGGTCGGACGCCTCGGAGGCGGCGTGCGCGACGGCGAGGGAGACGCCGAGGATCGCGTTGGCGCCGAGGGAGGACTTGTCTGGGGTGGCGTCGAGGTCGAACATCGCCTGGTCGATCAGGCGCTGCTCGGTGGCGTCGTAGCCGACGAGCTCGGGGCCGATCTGCTCGATGACGGCGAGGACGGCCTTCTCGACGCCCTTGCCAAGGTAGCGGTTCGGGTCGCCGTCGCGGAGCTCGAGGGCCTCGAAGGCGCCGGTGGACGCACCGGACGGAACGGCAGCACGGCCGGTGCTGCCGTCGTCGAGGCCGACCTCGACCTCGACCGTGGGGTTGCCTCGGGAGTCCAGGATTTCCCGGGCTACGACGACGTCGATGGACGGCACGAGCATCTCCTTCTGGGATGTGACGCGTGAGGTGACACAAGCGGGGCCGTGTCGGTGCAGGGCCGCTTCGGCCTTGCGGCAAGAGCCTAACCGCCCGGGTGGCATCGTCCGGCAGATGCCCGCCCCGTGGGACGGAAAACCGGCCGGAACGGACAAAGACCCCGGCCCTGGAGTACCCCCCGTGCCCGCCGGACAGCGGGGAGTACGGGGGATGCCACGCAGGGCCGGGGCCGGGGGTGACCGCGAGGGTCCCCGGGCCGGGCATCAGCTCAGGTGGAGCTTCTGGCCGGGGTGGATGACGTTCGCGTCCTCGACGATGTCCTTGTTCAGCTCGAACAGCTTCTTCCAGCCGCCCTTGACCTTCTCGGAGTCGGCGATCCCGCTGAGGGTGTCGCCGGCCTTGACCGTGTACTCGCCGTCGCCCTTCTTGACCGGGGCGGCGGCGCGCTCGGAGCGGCTGGTCGGGGCCTCGGCTCGCTTCGGGGCGGCGGGCTCGGCCTTGGGCTCGGCGGCCTTGGGGGCGGCCGGGGCGGCTCCGCCGTACGAGGCGTTCGACAGTCCGGTGCCGCAGTTCGGCCAGGCACCCTTGCCCTGGCCCGCCAGGACCTTCTCGGCGATCTGGATCTGCTGCGCCTTGCTGGCCTTGTCGGCGGTGGGGGCGAACGCGGTGCCCCCGTAGGCGGCCCAGGTGGAGGCCGAGAACTGCAGCCCGCCGTAGTAGCCGTTGCCGGTGTTGATCGACCAGTTGCCGCCGGACTCGCACTGGGCGACGGCGTCCCACTCGGAGGCGGTGGCGGCGGACGCGGTGCCCGAGGCCATCAGCGGGGCGGCGATGGCGGCGCCGGCCACACCGGCGAGCGTGGCGACACGGGTGGACCGCTGGAAGACCGTCGGGCGACGGTGCTTGCCCTTGCCGGAAAGCAGCATCGAAGTTCTCCTCACCGACGCCTGCGAGGTGAGCTGTCGGGTTCGGGCCGATGTGGTGCCCGGCCGTGCGACGAACGCACGGCTCCACCCCTAGCCGGGCAGCCCTCATCGGGCCTGTCCGGCACTTACCTTGGGTCCCCCGCTCCTGCCTTCGGCGCTTGCGCGACGACTGTTCCCGGCGGCCGCCGGCAGGATTCGGCGTGCGGTCGACGGGGCCCGCGTTGCGAGCGGTTCAGACCGTAGACACACGTCTCCCCGATGTTCAAAGACGAACATCGGGGAGAAATCGCCCAAAACTGACGGGGCAACATGTCCGTTTTCGCAGGTGGGAGCCGCGATGACCGGAGTTGACCGGCTAGCAGCGCCAGTTGACCGGAAGAGACTCTTGTCTCACTCGCACAGAACCGGACATAAGCGCCCGAACTACTCCTTCAACTGGCCCTTTTCCGGGCCGAGATCGAGACTCTGGCCAGGCAGGATGAGGTCCGCGTCGGAGCCGACGACGTCCTGGTTCGCCTCATAGAGGGCGGGCCAGCCGCCGGGCACCTGGTTCGCGTCGGCGATCGACGAGAGGTTGTCGCCGATGCGGACGACGTACTCGTCTCCCGTGACGGCACCATCCCGCGTCGCTCCATCACCCAGTGAGGCATGTCGACCAGATTCATGGTCATCGCCCGAATTGCCTGCCTCATCCCCTTCGGTGGCGGGGGTGCCCCGATGCTTGCCGGTGCCCGCCTCCGCCCCCGCCTCGCCGGACGCCTCCGCGCTCCCGGCGGAGCCCTCGGCGGATCCGGCGGGCTGCGGGGACCCGGCCGGCGAGGAGGACTGCCCGGACGGCTCGGGCGACTCGGGCGACTCGGAGGCGGACTCGCCCGGGCCCGACCGGGATCCGGCAGGCAAGGGGTCCCCGGCATCCGGCTCGGGCACGGCGTCCGCCCCGTCACCGAACGAGGGTCCCTTCACGACATCGCCCAGCGGGTCGGCCGACGGGGTGCCGGTGGACTCGGAGCCACCGCCGCCCAGACCCGTGATCGATCCGCAGCTCTGCCAGGCGGAGGCACCCTGGGCGGCGAGCACCATCTCGGCGACCGAGATCTGCTCGGAGGGGCTGGCGAGGTCCGCGCGCGGCGCGTACGCGGTGCCGCCGTAGGCCTCCCATATCTCCTGGGACATCTGGAGGCCGCCGTAGTAACCGTTGCCGAGGTTGGCACTCCAGTCGCCGCCGCTCTCGCAGTCCGCGACGCGGTTCCAGGTGGCGGTGTCGGCGGCGGACGCGGAACCCGCGCCGAGCAGCGGGATGGCGATGGCCGATCCGGTCACCCCTGCCGCGACGATGAGGGCGGGGACCTGACGAGGTCGGCGGTGTCGGCCGTTCCCGGACAGCATGCGGTGCGCCTTCCGTGTGACTACAGAAAACTCCAGGGACTCTCGAGGTGATTGACCTCGATGACCCGGAGTCGGGGTGAACGTAGCCGCACTCCGACGTCAGTCACAAGTCGGTGCAGCGGAGATCACGTAAAAGTCACAGTCTTGACTGTCCGTCAGATTCAGCGGTGGGTGAATTCAACGGGCAGAGTGCGCAATCCGCGCATGATGAGCCCCCCACGCCACCGCAATTCCGACGGATCGACCGCAAGCCGCAAGTCGGGCAGCCGGGTGAGGAGCGCCGCGAGCGCGGTCTGTCCTTCCAGCCGCGCGAGCGGCGCGCCCAGGCAGTAGTGGATGCCGTGCCCGTACCCGAGGTGCTGGTTGTCCCGGCGGCCGAGATCGAGGGTGTCGGGCTCCGCGAACCGCCCGGGGTCGCGGTCCGCGGCGGCCAGCACGACGAGGACGGGGTCGCCGGCGGCGATGTCCCGGCCGCCGAGCGCCAGCGGCTCGGTCGCGAACCGCCAGGTGGCGAGCTCGACCGGTCCGTCGTAGCGCAGCAGCTCCTCGACCCCGGTGGCGAGCAGGCCGTTCTCGCCTGCGGCCAGCGAGTCCTGGAGCCGCTGCCGCTGCCCCGGATTCCGCAGCAGCGCGTACGTGCCGTTCCCGATGAGGTTCACCGTGGTCTCGAACCCGGCGAAGAGGAGGATGAAGGCCATCGCGGCGGCCTCGTTCTCGGTGAGGTGCTCCCCGTGGTCGGACGCCTTGATAAGTCCCGAGATGAGGTCGTCACCGGGGGCTTCGCGCTTGCGGTGGATCAGGTCAGCGAGATAGCCGCGCATCTTCTTCACCGACCGGGCGACACCGCCGCGCGGGCCCCCGCCGTGACGGATCATCATCCCCGCCCAGTCCCGGAAGTCGTCCTGGTCCTCACGTGGGACGCCGAGCATGTCGCAGATGGCGTAGATGGGGAGCGGGAACGCGAACTCGTGGATGAGGTCCGCGCTACCCCGCTGCGCGAAACCGTCGATGAGCCGGTCCGTCAACTCCTGTACCCGGGGCGCGAACTCGGCCACCCGGCGGGGGGTGAACGCCTTCGACACGAGCCGCCTCAGCCGGGTGTGGTCGGGCGGGTCGATGTTCAGCAGATGCGTCATCAGCTCCGCCTTGCGCTCCCCCGGGATCCCCGTCTTCCCCTTCGCGTGCGCGGGCTCGTCGTGGTGCGCGGGGTTCTTGCTGAGCCGCTGGTCCGCGAGGGCCTGCCGGGCGTCCGCGTACCGGGTCACCAGCCACGCCTCCACCCCGCTGGGCAGCCGGGTCCGGTGCACCGGCGCGTGCTCCCGGAGCCAGGCGTAGGCGGGGTACGGGTCGGTGGCGAACTCCCAGGTGAAGAGCTCGGGGGCGTCGGGGACGCGGGACGGCCGGTCGTGCATGGGTCGACGTTAACCCGCACCGGGCCGGTCCCCCGTTCGGCGGACCTTTCCGCGTTCCCCGTGGGTAGGCTGACCGTACACGCCAGACTCCGTCGCATGGGAGCGCTGATGAGTGCCGCAGCCGAAGACCGGAGGGAAGACCAGGACGGCCGGGAGGAGCAGTACGTGTTCCCGGTCCCGCCCCCCGGTGGGTGGACGGCGGACGACCTCGACCGGATCAAGGGTCTCCCGCCGCACACCGAGCTGATCGACGGGGGACTGTTCTTCGTGACTCCGCAGACCGATTTCCACATGGCCGCGCTGCGGCTGCTGGAGAACGCACTGGTGCAGCAGGCACCGGACGACCTCTATGTCGTCCGCGAGATGACCACCAAACTGGGCGTACGCGACCGGCCGGAGCCCGATCTCATGGTGGTTCCGTGGAGCGCCCGCACGGGACCGCAGCAGACCTGGTACGCCCCGGACGACATCCTGCTCGCCGTCGAGATCGTCTCGGACGAGTCCGTGCAGCGTGACCGCGAGCTCAAACCGCGCAAGTACGCGGCGGCTGGCATCCGGCACTTCTGGCGGGTCGAGAAGCACGACGACCTGCCCGTGGTGTACGTGTACGAGCTGGACCCCGCCACGAGCGCCTACGCCGTCACCGGCATCCACCACAACCGGCTGAAGGTCGACGTCCCGTACCCCGTCGAGATCGACCTCACCGCCGTGGACCGGCGGCGCGGAAGGCGGGACTGACGCACACGCCGGGACGGCCGGCCCTCCCCGTCAGTGCCGGGCCGCGGACTCCGCCGCGCGGATCGCGTCGCGATAGGCGCGGGCGGCGGCGCGAAGGGCGGCTTCCGGGTCGTGGCCCTCGGCCTCCGCGCGCACGGCCATCGCCAGCAGCTCGTACCCGACGGCGCGGTCGCCGTCCTCCGTGGGCAGCTCCACGTCCAGCCCGGCCGTCCGCACCCGGCCCGCCAGTTTCGCGGCGAGCGCGAGTCCCGGCTGGCCGAGCGGGACGCCGTCGGTCACCGACTCCCGCCGCTTCTCGATCGCCTTGGTACGCAGCCAGTGCTCCTTGACGTCCTCCGGGGTCTCGGCACGGGCGTCCCCGAAGACGTGCGGGTGACGGTGGACGAGCTTGTCGACGATGGTCCCGGCGACGTCGTCGATCGAGAACGGCTCGTCCCCCTCCTCCCCGCTCGCCTCCTGCGCGATGCGCGCATGGAAGACGACCTGGAGGAGGACGTCGCCGAGTTCCTCGCGCAGTTCGTCGCGGTCGCCGTCCTCGATGGCCTCGACGAGCTCGTACGCCTCCTCGATGCCGTACTTGGCGAGGCCCTTGTGGGTCTGCTGCGAGGACCACGGGCACTCGCGGCGGATCCGGTCCATGACCTGGACGAGGTCGAGGAGCCGCGTGCCGGGAAGGTCGTACGAGCCGGGCAACAGCTCCAGGTCGGGCATCCGCACCCGGCCGGAGCCCGCCATGCGGGCCAGGCCGTCGGTGAGGGCCCGGTCGCCCTCGCCGGTCGCGAGGACCACGGCGGTCCGGCCTCCCGCACAGCCGTCCACGAGTTCCTGCGCGGTGGGCGCGGCCACCTCCACGCCGACACCGGCCTCCCTCAGATACGGGAGCTGCGGGTGCTCCGCGTCGGCGCACAGCACGCGGTCGGCCGTGCGCAGGGTCTGCCACGCCGGCCAGGACAGCAGTCCGGGCGCGACACGATGGCTGGCGGTGAGCAGGACGATTCGGCCGGGCTCGACGGGCGCTTCAGCGTTCACCCCTCGACCTTACGTCGGGGCGGACGGGCGCCGGGACCGGGCCTCACGGCCGGACGGGATCCACCGCGGCGGCCCCACCGTTCCGTACGATCCACCGCCACCGCGCCGAACGTTCCGTGCGAGCCACCGCCCACGGATCCCACCGCCCCGACCGTTCCGTGCGAGCCACCGCCCACGGATCCCACCGCCCCGACCGTTCCGTGCGAGCCACCGCCCACGGATCCCACCGCCCCGACCGTTCCGTGCGAGCCACCGCCCACGGATCCCACCGCCCCGACCGTTCCGTGCGAGCCACCGCCCACGGATCCCACCGCCCCGACCGTTCCGTGCGAGCCACCGCCCACGGATCCACCGCGCCGACCGTTCCGTGCGAGCCACCGCCCACGGATCCCACCGCGCCCGCGGAACCGCCCGCGCACCGGTCCCGCCGGCCGGCCGCGGCCCGGACGGCCGTCGCTACGCTCCGGCCTGGATCGCCTCCGGCTGCTTGGTGACCTGGATGATCCACGGTGCCTTGTAGTCGCCGAGCTGGATCTTCGTGTCGTCCCACGCCCCGTAGCGGGGGTTCACGTCGATGTCGAGTTCCTTGGAAGCGGCCGTCAGCGCCGCGCCGACCTTCTGCTGGCCCTCCGGAGTGCCGAGGTCGGCACCGAGCGCCCGGGCCAGCCCGGTCAGCAGGACCTCCTCGCGAACGGCCTGGTCGATCCGGTCCGGAGCCACTCCGCGCTGCTGGAGCAGCATCGCGGCCAGCTGCTCCTCGCCGCCGGACTGCTGGGCCAGGGAGGCGCGGGCGTCCTGCACATCCTTGCGGGAGGCGGTGACGCCGTTCTTCTCGGCGGCGTGCTCCAGGATCCGGTCGAAGATCATCCCGTGCAGCTTGGCGCGGTTCAGCTGCCCGGTGTTCTTGATCAGCTGGGCGGCCTCGGGCGACGCTTCCTGGGCGGCCCGCACGTCCCTGACCTCCGCCTGGAGCGTGGACACCTCGATCCGGTCGCCTCCGACGACGGCAGCGGCACCAGGGTGCGCCTCGGTCCCGCAGGCGGCGAGCAGGGGTGCCGCCGCGACGAGCGCGGCGGAGAGGGCGAGCGCGGTGCGACGGCGGCGGTGCAAAGGGGCCTCCTGGCGTGCGGTGGTGATCGTGACGCGGAGCGTTTGTGACGCGGTGCACAAAGACCTTGCGGTGATCGATGGTAGGCAGTCGGCGTGGCGCAGGCCACTACTTCGCCGCCACTGATTCGGTCAACGATTCGGGAGGCGGTCGGTGTGCGGCGCCGTACCCGTTCCGTACGGGCAGGCCTGATGTGCGGGGACCGGGGCATCCGTCAGACGAGGGACGGCCGGGCTATGGGTGCGCTCAGGGCTGCGTCGTGGTGGGTGAGGGCGTCGGTCGGCGTCCTGCTGGTGGCCGCGACGTGCGGTGGCGGACCCCTCGTCGCGGGAACCGCGGAGGCCGTACCGCTACCCGCTGTACGGGGACGTCAACGCAAGGACACCAAGACTTCACCCGAATGGCCCCCGTTGGTGGCCCCTTGAGTGGAAATCGCGGCGTAACCTCCCGGCCATGCCTTCCCTCCTGAGCAACCGGCTGGCGAAGCGGATGCTGCGTCCGGCGTTCTCACTGGTGGAGCAGCGCCTCGAGCGTGCCACCACTTCACTCCAGGCCGATCTCGACGCCCTGCACCACGAAGTGGCCGACCTGCGGCGGCAGAGCTACGGGCTCGGGCTGCTGCTCGACCACTCCGGACGGGACGGCCACCGGATGCCCACCGCGACCCAACTGGACACGCTGGTGCGGGAGGTGACCACGGTGACGGGTGCCTCGGGCGAGCACGCGCGCCGCGATCTGACGGTGGCGTACCGCACGGTGGTGGCACTGGAGGCACTGGGCGTCGGCCGGCTGGCGGGCTCGACCTCGGACATCTGCGGGAAGCTGGCGACCGTGCCGCTGCTGGCCCCGCCGAACGAGGAGGTCCTGGAGATCGGCACCCAGCACGGGCTGTTCGCTGCCGCCCTGCTGCGCATGCTGCACCGCGCGGGCGTCGAGCCGCGGCTGACGGTCGTCGACCCGCTGGCCGGCGCCCTCGTGCCGACGGGCACCGCACCCGCCCCGGTCCGGGAGGACGTCGTCCGCGCCAACCTGGCGCTGTGCGGCAGCCGTTCGGGCGCCCAGGCCCGGCTCCTGCGGGGAGCCTCCGCCGACACCGGGGTGCGCGCCGAGGTGTCCGACCGGCGCTACGGCGTGGTCGTCCTGGCCGGTGACCCGTCCGTGGGGGGCGTGCTCGCGGATCTGGACCTCACGGAGGAACTCGCCGCCGGCGGCGCGGTCGTCGTCCTCGACGGACACGGCGACGACAGCCGCCCCGGAGTCGCCGGGGCCCTCGCCAGGCGGCTCGCCGACGGCTCCCGCCTGAGGCTGCTGGGTGTCGTCGCGGGAACGGCGTTCCTCCGGGCCGTGTGACGCCTGCCGGACGGCGGCCGGGTCGGAACCGCGTCGGCCGCGCTACGGCACCCCGGCCGGATCGGCCCCGGCCCCTCAGCCGGTGCGGAACTGGCGCTGGCGGTCCAGCGACCGGCGGAGCTCGACGGCGAGCGGGTGGCCGGGACCGTACACGCGTTCCGTGTCGAACAGCAGGTTCTGCAGCTGCTGATGCCCCGCGGTGTGGTCGCCCATCGCCAGGAGCAGATGTCCCATCCGGTGCCGGATGTCGAAGGCCCGCGAGGGGTCTCCCCCGGTCCTGTGCCGGCTCTCGTAGTGGGGAAGCACCGCCCGGTACTCGGCGAGTGCCGCGGCCGTCTCCCCCAGCTGTTCCAGACACTGCGCCGCGTCGTAGCGGAACTGGAGCGTCTGCGGGTCGCCCGGCCCCGCCTCCGCGGCCCGGTCGTCCGCGAGCCGCCGCAGCTCGGGCAGGGCCCGTCGGTACTGGCCGTCGTCCATCAGCGTCGTCGCGTACTGCTTGCGCAGGATGCGGACGACCGGGGACCGCTCGCCGTGCTCCGCTGCGGCCGCCGGGAGGATGCCGCCGAGGATGTCCACGGCCCGCGTGATGCTGCCCTCGCCGAGGAGGCGCTTGACCTCGTCGACGGCGGCGGCGACGTCGGGACGGTCGGCCGCCGGAGCCGCCGCGGCGACCACCCGTGGATCGGGCGGCGGCGGGGCCGTCGCCCGGTCCGGCCACGGCGCGTGCGGGCGCAGGAAGGGGCGGGTCGGGTCGAGCGGCCCGCCGGGCGCGCCGGGCCGCGTGGGCAGCAGCGGCGTCAGGGCCTCGTACACCTCCTGTGCGCCGGAGGGCCGGTGCTGCGGGTCCTTGGCGAGCAGCCGCAGCACCAGCGCCTCCAGCTGATCGGGGACCTCGGGCCGGAGCTGCCGCACCGGCAGCGGGGGCTCGTAGAGATGGCGGTGGAGCACGCCCAGCGCTGTGGAACCCGCGAACGGCACGTTGCCGCTGAGCAGTTCGTGGAGCAGCACGCCGAGGGCGTACAGGTCCGTGTACGGGCCGACGGCGCCGCCCATGGCCTGCTCGGGCGCCATGTACGCCGGGCTGCCGATCGGCGATCCGGTGTGGGTGAGGCGGGTGGTGTCCGTGTCGATGACGGACGCCACACCGAGGTCGAGGACGGTGACCGTGCCGTCCGGCTTCACCATCACGTTCCGCGGCTTGAGGTCCCGGTGGACGATCGGTACGGCGTGCACGGCGCCCAGGACGGAGCACAGCTGGGCGGCGACGGAGACGGCCCACTCCCAGGGGTACGGATCGTGCTCGGCGAGGTGGTCGGCGAGGTCCGCACCCTCCACGTACTGCATGACGAGGTAGAGGTCGTCGCCGTCGCTGCCGGCGTCGTGCACGGTGACCAGGCCCGGGTGGGTCACCTGGGCCGTGACGCGGCACTCGCGGACGAAGCGGCGCCGCATCTCGTCGGCGGCCGTGGCGGGCGCCATGTGGTCGGGGCGGAGCAGCTTCACCGCCACCCGGCGGTCGAGGCGCTGGTCGTAGCCCGTCCAGACCTGGCCCATGCCGCCCTGGCCTATGACGGTGGAGAGTTCGTAGCGTCCGGCGATGACGCGACCGTTCACCGGTCACCGCCGTCGGGACGGGGCTCCCGGCGAAGGAGGTCGCTGAGTTCGTCGAGTTCGGCGCGGACCTGGTCGATACGGCGGTTCGGCTCGTGGCCCGAGGCCGGTCCGGGAACCGGGCCGGAGACCGGCGGCTGCGGCCCGGACTGCGGCTGCGGCTGCGGCCCGGACTGCGCAGGGCTCGGCGAGGGCGACTGCCGCGGCACGGGAGGGTGCTGCACCGGCCGGGCGTACGGGTTCGGCGCCGCCCCGGTGCCGGGCGGGCCGGCCGGCGGATAGCCGTACGCCGTCACCGGCGGGTGCGGCGGCAGTCCGTAGCCCGCGGCCGGGCCCCCGCCGGCCGTGAGCCGCTCGTAGTGCCGGGTCTCCGCCATCACGTAGTACGTGATGGACCCGACCATCACGAGCGTGACCCAGCCGAGGATGGTGAAGCCCACGGCGTCGGTCATCTCCCCGTTCTCCGGGGAGGAGACACCGGCGAAGACCAGCATTCCCACGTTGGCCGCGATGGTGGCGCAGAAGAGGACCCAGTCGACCGGCTTGCGGGTGACGATCGCGAGCCGCAGCATCGGCACCCAGGCGAGCAGGCTGCAGCTCAGCACGACCGCCGCGATGAAGATCACGCGCAGGGTGATCAGCGTGCCGTCGGAGGGACGCCCGGCGGGTGGAGGCGGGTAGCCGTGGCCGTGGCCCTGCATGGCTGCTCCTGGGACTGGTGTGTTCACTGGCGTGAGTTCACGGGCTGCTCGTCGGACGAGGTCCGAGCGTATACATCGACGGCGACATCCGGCCGTGGGTTGTACCGAACCGTTGTTGAACCGATCACGCCGTGACCGGTCCCGGATCCGGCCGCCGGCCCCGCCGGGGCCAGGACGGCCGGTCGCCGGTGTCAGCGCCGCGCACGCCGCACGGCAGCGGGACCGCGCACATCACGCTGCAACGGGACGCCGGGACGCCGGGATCGTGCGCCACCGCCACCGCCGCCGCCGGCCACCGGACCGCACCGCCGCGCACGCCGCACCACCACGAGACGCCGGGCACACCGCACCGCCACGAGACGCCGCACCGCCGCGAACGCCGCAGCGCAGCGCGCCGCCCGGCCGCCCGGACCGCACCGCCGCGCACGCCGCACCACCACGAGACGCCGGGCACACCGCACCACCATGAGACACCGCACCGCCGCGAACGCCGCAGCGCAGCGCGCCGCCCGGCCGCCCGGATCGTGCGTCACCGCCGCCGCCGGCCACCGATGTCGGGGACCACCCGGGACGGACGTCGGAGCGGCGCCCGGCTCAGGCCTCGACCGTGCCGTCCGCCAGCCCGTCGTACAGCCCCTGCACCAGCTGCCCGCCCAGCCGGCCCGCGAGGCGCAGCGCGGACTCGAACTCGGCGAGCGCCCGGAAGCGGTCCCCGTAGCGCCGCTGCTCGGCGAGCGGCAGGCGGGGCAGCTGGAGACGGCGCACGTCGAGCCGGGTGGCGGTGGAGGCGTAGCTGCTCGCCTGGCGGTTGTTCGCGGTGCCGCGCAGGAAGCCGGCGAGGAACCAGGGGTCCAGCGCGGCCGGATCGGGCCGCAGCAGCTGCAGGTTCCGGCCGAGCGCGGCTCCGGCCGTCGCCTCGTCGACGACGCGGGCCGACGGGCCGGCTCCGAGTACGGGCACGACGACGTCCCCGGCCCGGACGAGGACCGGCTCGACGGACTCCTCGCCGGGTGCCGGGCCTTCGGGGAGCGCCCCCGAGGGGGCGGTGCCGTCGAGGACGTCCTGTTCGGTGAGGACGGGCGCCGGTCCCGTGCCCGTACCGCCGGACCGCAGCTCGAGAGCTCCCGCACGGGCCAGTTCGCCGACGGTGGTACCGGGGCGGACGGCCGTCCCCCCCGCCGCCGGCGAGGCCGCCTCCGGGGTGAGGCCGAGGGCGAGCCTCAGCGTGCCGGCCAGCCGCTCGCGCACGTCGGTGAGTTCGGCCGCGCCTCCCCCGGTCGCGGGCGGCGGCAGATGGCGGGCCGGGGCAAGGTCCACGTCGTCGTCGAGGAGTTCGACGACGGGCACGGAGCGGCTCCTGCCGGGCCGCTCCTCCGCGCGGCCGTCGCGGTCGAAGGGCAGCCAGGCGTCGAGGACCGCACGGTGCACGGCAGGCCAGTCGAGTCTGTCGCGCCCGCCGCCCGGCTCCGCGAACTCGGCGGCGTCGACCAGGAGCAGTTCCTGCCCGGGGCGGTCACCGGGGACCGGGCGGCGCAGCACCCAGAGGTGGAGTGGAATGCCGTACGGCGGCGCCGCCCCCGCGGGGAGGGAGACGACGGCACGCAGCGCCCCGCGCCGCAGCAGATCCGCGCGGACCCGGCGTCCCGACTTGCGGGACGCGACGGCTGGCGGCATCAGCAGCACCGCCGTGGCGCCCGGGCGCAGCCGGGCGAGCGCGTGCTGCACCCAGGCCAGTTCGGACTCGGTGCGGGCCGGGAAGCCGTACTCCCAGCGGGGGTCGTAGGCGAGTTCGTCGTGGCCCCAGTTCCGTTCGTTGAACGGCGGATGGCAGAGCACGGCGTCGGCGGTGACGCCGGGGAACGCGTCGGCGCGGAGGGTGTCGCCGGCGGCCGCCCGGATGTCGGCGTCGCCGTGCAGGGCAAGACGCAGCGCCGTGAGCGACGCCAGTTCGGGGTCGGCGTCCTGGGCGTACAGAGCGGCGGGCTGCCTTACGGCACGCAGGAGTTCGCCAGTGCCGGACGCGGGGTCGAGAACCGTCCTTCCCGGGGTGTCCGCTCCGGCGAGGGCGGCCATCAGCTCGGCCGGGCCGGTCGGAGTGAGCGTGAACTGGCGGGGGTTGGCGTCCAGGTACCGGCCGAGCAGGAACTCGAAGGCCTGGCGGGCGCCGGTCTCGGCGGCGAGCTCGGCAGCGCCCCGCAGGAGGGGCACGGACGGCTCCAGTTCGGCGGGACCCGGGGTCGGCACGGCGGCGCGCTGTTCTCCGAACCGGGCCCTGAGCACGCCGTCCAGGGCGGCGGGGAGCATGGCGACCAGCCGCTTGTCCGACACGGCCGCCAACTCCAGCCAGGCCGTGGGCCGGTCACGTACGAGCAGCAGGACGTGGCCCGCGTGCCCCAGGGCGTTGACGGCGCCCGCCGGATGGCCGCAGAGCTGCTGCCAGACCCTTTCCCGCAGCGGTACCTCCGCCAGCTTGCCCTGGGCCCGCAGCCACTGCTCGACCTCCTGGAGCGCGAAGGACGGGCTGGTCTCGGTGCCGCCGACGGGCTTGGGGAAGTCGGCGTGCCGCCGTCGCCAGTTGCTGACCGCAGCGCGCCCGACGCCCGCCAGCCGGGCGATTCCGGCAGCCGTCACCTCTGCTGCGTTCTCCGGCACGGGCTGCTCCTGTTCTCCGTCGGCGACTCGCCGGCGCTGATGTGACACCGAGCATAGCGAGGACCGCAAGAGGGGTCGCTTCACAGTGTGTGTGAACCTGAATTCCGTGAATCGCGTTGACTCGGTTCACAGCCTCTGATCTCATTGACTCATCACACCGCCGGACCGTCGAACGGGCCGGACCACGCAGCGCCCCGTTGACCGCTACAGCAGGCGCTGATGACACGTCCCCTGGAGGACACCCATGTCCCAGTACACGCAGCAGCCACAGTTCCCGCAGGCGCCCGTGCCGGTCCGCAACGGCCTCGGTACCGCCGCGCTGATCCTGGGGATCATCGGAGCCCTGTCCGGCCTGATCCCGCTCTTCTTCTGGCTCGCCGGCATCCTCGGCCTGATCGGGCTGATCCTCGGCCTCTCGGCGAAGGGCCGGGTGAAGCGCGGCGAGGCCACCAACAAGGGCGTCGCCGTCGCCGGCATCGTGCTCGGCCTGGTGTCCCTGGTCCTGTCGGTGGTCGGCGCGGTCATCACGTTCAAGGCCGTGGACGACGCGGTCGACGAGATCAACAAGGTCACGTCCGGGTCGTCGGCCACCAGGAAGCCCGCCGGAGGCGACAAGCCGCTGGAGAAGGCGAAGGACGGCGAGGACGCGACCGGCAAGGCACTCGCCGCCGGCGACTCCGCCGTCTACGACGACGACCTGACCATCACCGTCTCCGAGCCCGCGGCCTGGACGCCGGGCGAGTACTCCATCGGCCACACCAAGGGCAACAAGGCGTACAAGGTCACCGTCACCATCGAGAACTCCGGCAAGGAGAAGTTCGAGGCGGCGCTCGTGACCGCCGAGGCGCGCGCCGGCAAGGACGGCGTGAAGGCCGAGTCGATCTACGACGGCAAGGTCGGCGAGCCGTTCACCGGCACGATCCTGCCCGGCAAGAAGGTCACCGCGGTCTGGGCCTTCGACGCCCCCGCCGACGCCGGGAACCTGACCGTCGAGCTCAGCCCCGGCTTCGGGTACGACGCAGGTGTCTGGGACCTGAAGCTCTGAGCGTCGCCCCGGCCCTCACCCCGCCCGCACCTCCCGTTCCACTCCCAGGCCCAACGGAGAAGCCGTCATGCCCGCCGTCCCGCGCACCCGCGCCAAGCACCTCGCCCTCGCCTCGCTGTGCGCCGCCCTCGCCCTGACGGCGTGCGGCTCCCTCGACCAGACTGCCGACAGCCCGCCGAGCGCGGAGTCCGGCCCGTACCCGGGCCTCTCGGGCCCCGAGATCCTCAACAGGGCCGTCACCACGACGAAGAAGGCGACCTCGCTCAGACTCAAGGTCACCATGGCGACGGCGGACGGTCCGGTCCGGGCGGACCTCGCCGTGGACACCAGGGGGAACTGCGCGGGAACCGTCCAGATGGGCACGGAGGGCACCACGGAACTCGTCAGGACCGGCGACACGGTCTACCTGCGCTTCGACGAGAAGATGCTGCGCTCGCAGACCGAGGGCGGCTCCGAGGAGGAGACCCGGGCCGCCCTGGACACGCTCCTGGGCAAGTGGGTGCGGGAGAAGGCCGACGCCCAGGACGCCGAGGACCTCGCGCAGTTCTGCGACCTCGACAACTACCTCGAGGGGTTCGATGCCGACGACACCGAGGCGAAGCGGGCCGGCGGCTCGACGGTCGACGGCACGCCGACGGTGGTCCTCAAGGAGTCCTACCGGGGCGAGAAGGCCACCGCCCACGTGGCCGCGAAGGGCACGCCGCACCTGCTCCGCTTCCAGGTGACCGGAGGCACGGAGCCGATCGACATGACCTTCTCGGAGTTCGACCGGCCGGTGTCCGTGAAGAAGCCGGCCGAGAAGGACATCGTGGACCTCGACTGACACGGGTCCACGAGGAGCGGGGGGACAGCCGGGAGGGCCGCAGGAGGGGGCGGCCCTCCCGGCCCTTCCGTGTGCGGGCGGCGGGGACGGCCGAAGTGTCAATCCCCTGGTTTCGTAGAGACCTCTCCTATGCGGCCTGGCACCTCTGGTCGCTCTTCTTGCGTGCTTCGGTGATGCTCCGTTCGAACTCCTCCGGCGGCAGGCCGCCGGCCGCGCTGTGCCTGCGTCGCGGGTTGTAGAACCCGGTGATCCAGGTGGCGATCTTCAGGCGGGCCTCGGTGCGGGTGGCGAACCGGTGCCGGTGGATGTACTCGACCTTGATCAGCGAGTTGAACGACTCCGCGGCGGCGTTGTCCAGCGCCGACCCCACCCGCCCCATGGACTGCACCACGCCCAGGAGGTCACACAGGGTGTTGTACGCCTCTGACGTGTACTCACTTCCCCTGTCGCTGTGGAAGATCGTCCCGTCCCTTCGGCCACCGCGCGTCGCGGTGGCCATCTTCAACGACGCCCCGACCAAGGCCGCGTCATGGTGCTCGCCCATGGCGTAGCCGAGGCAACGGCGCGAGAACGCGTCGATGACCGTGGCTAGATAGATCTTGCCTTCGCCGGTCTCGATCTCCGTCATATCGCCGTACCAGAGAACGTCCGGGGCCACCGCGTCGAAACGGCGATTCACCAGGTCAGGGGCAGCCTTCCGCTTGCCCTGCCGGGTCAGCGACCGCCGCCTGGGCGGCTTGCGGCCCTGCAGACCGAGCCCGGCCATGATCTCCGCGACCGTGTTCACCGACACCTGCCAGCCCTCCGCCCACAGATCCAAAGTGATCCTCGGCGAGCCGTAGGTGCCGCCGGACTCCGTGAAGAAGTGGATGATCCGCTCCTCCAGCCTCGCCCTCCTGACCTCGCGTTTCGTCGGCTCGTCGGGGCGCCGGCGCCACTTGTAGAACCAAGCCTCGCTCACCCCGACCACCCGGCAGGACACCCGGTGCGGGACGCCATGCCCGACCCTCTGGCTACCGATGAAGGCGACCACCGCCTCCGGAGCGTTCTCGGTCACTTCACCCAGAGGGCCATGCATCGCTTGAAGACATCACGCTCCATCTCCAGCTCCCGGATCCGCTTGCTCTTCTCCCCGATCTCCCGGCGCAGCCGCTCCAGCTCGGCCCGCTCGGCCTCCCGCACCCGACCGCCACCCCCACCGCCACTGGCGGCTGCCGGTTGTACGGGCCGGTCCGAGGACGTCGTCCCGTTGCGCCGCCACCGCGACACCCAGCTGTGCAGCGTGCCCGGGTTGATGCCGAGCTCCTCGGCGACCTCGCCGACCGGCCTCCCGGTCTCAACCACGATGCGCACCGCACCCTCACGGAACTCAGCGTCGTACGGCGGCTTCTTCTTGGACCCCATGAACCCCAACTTCCCCTGCAATCACGGGCTCCACGCTACGAGGGGATGGTCACGGCCGAGGTCAGCCGCCGCCATCATGACGTCTGAATCCAAAGGCAAGGGAGCAACACAGATGCTGCTACGCGATGTTGAGTACGGCGACGTCGACGCCTACGTCCGGATGCGATGCGACCCGGTCATGATGGCCGAGCTGGGCGGGCCGCTGCCTTGCGAGGGCATGGAGGCGAAAGTCCAGCGTGATGTTCAACGGGTGGCAGCGGACACCGACTGGACAAAGATGATCGTGCCCGATGAGGCCGAGCTGGACGTGGTCGCGGGAACCGTGACGTTGTGGCCCCACGACGCAGACGGCGAGCGCATCTCCGAGATCGGCTGGATGGTGCTGCCGGAGTACCAGGGACGGGGACTCGCGAAGCAGGGCGTCCGCACGCTGCTTGAGCTGGCCCGCGACGACGGCCGGTGGGGATTGATACACGCATTTCCGGCAACAACCAACGCCCCGTCCAACGGCATCTGCCGAGCCCTCGGCTTCCGATTCCTGGGCAAGCAAGACGTGCCCTTCGCCGGTCGAGTCCTGCAAACCAACCACTGGGCTATCGACCCTCGTGCTGACCTGACCTGACTACAGGTCCGCAGCACGCCGGGGACCCACGCGGAGCCCCGAGGGCGGGAGGTATTCAGAGAGTTCCAATACCCGACTCCACCATTACACGTCAGCGACGACTCCATGAACACTGCCCTGAGCAAGGCCCTGGCCCCGGCGTTTGCCGGCGTCTGACGAGGAAGGACCCGATGATGGCCGCCAAGCTCGACTACCACTGGCACCTGCGCAAGGTCATGGCGGACCGCGGGATGTTCTCCACCACCGACCTCATCCCGCCGCTCGCCGAGCGGGGAATCAGCCTGTCGTCGAGCCAGGTCTACCGGCTCGTCGTCGAGCGGCCCGAACGCCTCAGCCTGAAGATCCTCATGGCCCTGCTCGACATCCTCGACTGCACCATGGACGACCTCGTCGAGCCCACCGCCGCGGTCGGCTCCGCGAAGAAGCCGAAGAAGGCCGCTGCGGGCGGGACTTCGGTCTCCGAAGGAGTCGGTGACCTGCGGCCCCGGCGGGCCCGGATCAGCGGATCCGACCGGTGACCTGTCTTGCCGGGGAAGTCCTCGCGGATCCGGTCGGCCTGGTCGTGCGTCTGGTCGGGAACGTCGAAAAGCACCTGCCCGCCGAGCAGGTCCGCGACATCGTCCTCGGGGTCGTACGCGCACGCGCCGGCCGCCGCAGCCTCGCCCAGGCTCTGCACGACGACCCGTCGCTGTTGCGGACCGGGCGGCCACCGGCGCCCTACTGCGTCGCAAAACTGCTCATGGCCCTGCACGACGCCGGTGCCCAGGACATCGCACTGCCCCGCTGCGGTGAGTGCGGACGCGCATGCCGCTACGTCGGCAGCAGCACCGGAGGACGGTGGGGATGCTCGCCCTGCTTCGACAAACCGGCCGTCTGCGCGGGGTGCCACGAAGAACGACGCGTCACCAGCCGGGACCGCAACGGCGAACCCCGCTGCGCGAACTGCCCGGACACCGAGGGCGATCCGCTCCAGGAGCTCACCGAACTCGTCACGGGCCTCGATCCCGCCCTTGATGCCCATGCGGTCCTGGCCGCGCTCGGACGCGCCACGGTCCGGCCCGCCGGGCAGCGTCGCCTGGCCTGGGCCGTCGTCGCCTGCCGCGAGCTGCTGACCGGGGCCGGCTACGAAGCCCCCACCCCTGCTGCCCTGCGGTTCATCGACGAACTCGTCGAGTCCGGGGCGACCAAGGTGGTCCGGCCTGCCTGCCCGCGCTGCCGCGAGGTGAAGGCGCTGTCCAAACTGCTGGAGGGCAGGAGGATCTGCCGCGCCTGCTTGGCCCGCCACGCAGCAGTTCCCTGCTCCGGCTGCGGCGCCGTGCGCGAGCCCGCCACCCGCGACTCTGAGGGGCGGCCGCTGTGTCCGAACTGCATGATCAGACAGCCCGCGAACCTGGAGGAGTGCGTCGGCTGCCGCCGACGCATGCCCGTCGCGACCCGGCTGCCCGACGGTCCCCGCTGCAACAACTGCCGCCCGAGGATCACCGCGGAGTGCGGCATCTGCGGACGGATGGCGGCCTGCGAGATGTCCCGGGCCACCGGTCAGCCGTGGTGCGAACGCTGCCAGCACCGATGGGTGACCTGCAGCCGCTGTGACGCCGTCGCCCAGGCCCGCGGCGGCACCTGGGAGGCGCCGTTGTGCGCGAAGTGCACTAGTACTACAGGGCTAGATCTTGATCATGGGGTGATGGGAGGCTCTGCCTGTGGCCACGACACAGCCCCATGATCAAGATTCTTCGTCGGACGCAGTGAGCCCTGCCGATTTAGCCGTCTGGGACCGCGAGTTCGCCGCGCTGGGTGAGCGGATAACCCCCCTGTTCTACCGCCCGGAATCCCAAGGGCACGCCCTTCAGTACTTACGTGGGCTCCTCTCCCCGTTGCAGCGCAAGAACGGCTGGACCATGGCTGAGTTCGCCGGCGAGAAGGAGCCCAAAGCACTCCAGCGGTTCTTGAACCTCACCCCGTGGAGCGCGGCTCTGATGCGGGACCTGGTCTGCGACTACGCCATGGAACGCTTCGCGGATCCCCGGGGCGTGCTGATCGCCGACCCCACCGGCTTCGCGAAGAAGGGCACCAAATCCGCCGGGGTCCAGCGGCAGTATTCCGGCACCCTCGGACGTGTCGACAATTGCCAGATCGGGTCGTTCCTGGCCTACGCCAACCGTCGTGGCGACCGTGTACTGATCGACCGGGAGCTCTACCTGCCCAAGGATTCCTGGGCCGTCGACTTCGAACGCCGCCGGGAGGCGGGGATCCCGGACGAGGTGGTCTTCCGCACCCGTCCGCAGCAGGTCCAGGCCATGATCGAGCGCGCCGTGGCGGCCGGGGTGCCGTTTTCGTGGTTCGTTGCGGACGAGGAGTTCGGCCAGAACAGGATTCTGCGCAGGTATCTGGAAGCAGAGGACATTGCCTACTGCATGGCCGTTCCGAAATCTACCGACGTGAACACCGCGGGCATCTCCACCAACCCCGACACTCCGACCCGGTTGGACAACCTGGCATCACACCTGCGGCCGGGGGACTTCTCCCGGCGTGCCTGCGGGATCGGAGCCAAAGGGTTCCGCACCTACGACTGGGCGGTAATCGCCGGGCGGGACGGGCGCCAGTACGTAGTACGCCGCTCCATCGCGGATGGGGAGCTCGCCTACTTCCACTGCTACAACCCGCGCGGGGAATCACTGTCGGAACTGGTGGCGGTCATAGGACTGCGCTGGCCGGTCGAGGAGTGTTTCGAGGCGGCCAAGCAGCAGGCCGGGCTGGACAACTACCAGGTACGCAAATACGACGCCTGGTATCGCCATATCACCCTGTCCATGCTGGCGTTGGCGTTCCTGGCCGCGATGGCCCGAACCCCGCAAAAGGGGGCTCTTCGAACCTGGGCGGCGGGCGCGGGCCGCGAACGCGGCGGCTCGCGGCCCTGACCGTCGCCGAGGTCCGGCGCCTGTTCAACCTGATCGGCCTGACTCGCATCGCCATTGACCAGGGACTTCGCTGGTCGATCTGGCGGCGCGCGCATCAAGCGGAGGCGCGACGGCACCATTTCAGAAGGCGGCTACAGCTTCAGATGATCAAGATCTAGCCCTGTAGTACTAGGGCGTGTTCTGAGTTGAGATCACGGGAGGGCTGGCAGGCTGCGTAACCAGAGGATGGATCCGCGCAAGTGGAGCCCGGCGGCATAGCTCTCGGGCGTCTTGTCGTAGCGAGTGGCCAGCCCCCGCCATTCCTTGAACTTGTTGATGGCGCGCTCGACGGTGTTGCGATCTTTGTAGAGCGCGGCGTCGTGGCTGACCGGGCGTCCGCCGGAGCGTCCCTTCTTCTTGCGGTTGGCGGCCTGGTCGGCCTTCTCCGGGATCACCGCCTTAATGTTGCGTCTGCGCAGGTGGGCGCGGTTGGCGCGGGAGGAGTACGCCTTGTCGCCAGCGACCGCGTCCGGCCGGGTCCTGGGGCGGCCGACCGGGACACGCACCTTGATCTTCTTGAGGACCGGGATGAAGCGCGGACTGTCCGCGGCCTGGCCGGGGGTGAGGATGATGGACAGCGGGCGGCACCGCCGCTCGACGGCGAGGTGGACCTTGCTGGTCAGCCCGCCCCGGGAGCGGCCCAGTTCGGCGGCCCGCAGCCGGGCCCTGCGGCGTCGGCGCACGGCGCGGCGCTGTTCCCGCCCGGAGTCCTCCATGTCCGCGGGTTGCTCGCCTACGGGGTTGTTTTGTCCCTTTGCTGCAGCCCCTTTTCCTCCGCCACGGCCTTCTCCAGGTCCTCGAGGAGTTCCGGGGCGACGACCATGCCCGCCGCGTGGTGATGCGCGCGGGCAACAGTCGAGTCCACGCTGACCAGGCTGAGATCTACATCGTCGCGGGCCGCCGCCTCGGCGATCATCGCGTCCATGAGGGCCTGAAAGACCCCCTCACGCACCCACATCCGGAACCTGTCGTAGATCGTCGACCAGGAGCCGTAGCTCTCCGGCACATCTCGCCAGGGGCAGCCGGTGCGGAACCGCCACATCACCGCGTTGAAGTAGCTGCGCAGGTCAGGGATCGGTCCGAACGCACCCAGCGGCAGGTGCGGCTCGACCAACCCCCACTCGGCATCGGTCAGATCGCCACGAGTCACGCGACCGGTCTATCGCAACCGGCACCCTCCTGGAGCGGGAATGACCGAGCTCGTGATCTCAACCCAGAACACGCCCTAACCCCGACCCCGACTTCTGGGGCCGCTGCCCGGTCTGCACCACCACCTGGCAGCTCAGCCCCCGCCCCTGCCAGCGATGCGTCCTCGACCAGCAAGTACGCGACCTCCTCGGTGACGCCACCGGAACCCTCCGTCCTGAACTCGCCCCGTTCCACGAAGCATTGACCAGTGCCGAGCGCCCCGACATCGCCATCGCCTGGGTCTCGCGCTCGAAGGCCCGCGATCTCCTGAAGCACATAGGACGCGACGAGCGTCCCGTCACCCACGAGGTCCTCGACGAACTGCCCCCGGGCAAAGTGCTGTCCCACCTGCGCAGTGTCCTGGTCGCGACCGGCACCCTCCCGCCCCGCGACGAACGGCTCATCGCCCTGGAGAAACGGATCACCGAGACCGTCCAGGCCCGCACCGATCTCGCCGAGCGGCGGATCCTGCACGGCTACTCGGTCTGGCACCACATGCGCCGACTCCGACGACGCCTCGGCGAAGACCACACGACTCGCCTCCAGGACCTGAACGTGCGCTGCCACGTGACCGCAGCCGGCAACTTCCTCACCTGGCTCACCAGCGAAGGACTCACGCTGGGAACCTGCACCCAGCCGGACCTGCAACGGCGGATGGCCGATGCCACGGTCAGCTACCGCGACGAGACCGGCCACTTCGTCCGCTGGTCGGTACAGCACCGGCACGCCCGCGGACTCACCTACGGCACCGTCCGATGGACCGGCCCGCAGGGCACCATCGACAGCGAGAAACGCTGGGCTGATGCCCGGCGCCTCCTCAACGACGACACGCTGCCGACCCCAGACCGCGTCGCCGGACTGCTGCTGATCCTCTACGCACAGAAGATCTCCACCATCAGCCAACTCACCGTCGACGACGTCCACATCGACGGCGACGCTGTCACGATCACATTCGGCAGCTCACCCGTCGTCCTCCCCGCACCACTGGCCAGTCTGGTGCGCGAGCTCATCGCGACTCGCTGCGGCAAGGCCAAGATCGGCACTCCGGACGACGTCGCATGGCTCTTCCCTGGTGGACGCCCCGGACAGCCCCTCGGTGACGACCGGATCGGCGAGCGACTCCACACGATCGGAATCAGACCCAAGCAGGATCGGTCGACAGCACTGTTCACTCTCGCTACCGAACTCCCCGCCGCGATCCTCGCCCGGATGCTCGGCATCCACATCAAGGTCGCCGTCCAGTGGCAGAAAGCATCAGCCGGGGACTGGGCCGCCTACGCCGCCGATGTCAGCCGCCGCAATGCGCCGCACCAACCGATCCACGAACCAGGAGCGACACCATGAGATGGGACAATCACCGCGTCGTCATCACGGCCGCCGGCCGCGACTTCGGGCGAACCCTGGCGATCCGCCTCGCGGACCTCGGCGCCGAGATCTTCCTCTCGGCGCGCGGACTCGCCGCCGCTCAACGAGTCCGCGACGAGATTCGCGACCGCGGCCATCAGCGGGTGCACGCCTTCGCCTGCGACCTGACAAACCCCGCCTCGATCCGCGCCTTCGCTTCCAGCGTCGCGGAACACACGGACCGCGTCGACGTACTCATCAACAACGGCTCTCGCTACCTCGCAGGGCCGGACCTGCTGTCCGCAACCGACGCCGACGTTGTCGACACCATCGCCTCCGGCGCCACCGGCACGGTCCTGACCACGAAGAGCTTCCTCCCTCTCCTGCTCAACTCGGAGATACCGGATGTCGTGACGATGGTCTCCGCCTGCGGAACACCGGGCCACCACCGGTCGGACGCGCACGACGCCTTCTACGCAGCCAAGAGCGCCCAGGCAGGGTTCGCCGACATCCTCTCCAAGCGCCTGCGTCCTCAAGGGGTCCGGGTGATCTCGCTCTACCCGCCCGACTTCAACAACGCCGACCCGCTCTCCGAGGAGTGGAAGACCACCCCGCGCGAGGCCAAGGACGCCCTCACCGCGCACTCGCTCGTCGAGTGCATCCTCTTCGCCGTCGCCCAGCCCCGCGACTGCTTCATCAAGGCGTTCCACTTCGAACAGGCCTGACCAATGCTCTCGCACGTCGACGCACGACGGCTGATGCCAGGTCCGGCGAGCCACCGCCGCTCACGACCGCAGGCATTCAGGCAGTTCCAATACCCGACTCCACCATCAGGCACCTCCGCCTCCGGCTTCGCCGACGAGGTCGCCGCCGAGGAGGCCGTGGCCAAGCTCGACTACGTCGAGGACCTCTACCACGACTGGAACGAGGGCGGACGCTCGGCAGGCGGCGCCGCCCAGCGCATCGAGGCCGAGTTCGACCGCGTCCGCGGTGAACTCGGAGACCTGCCGGGCGCGGTGGCCAGCCCATCCCGGCTGAGGACGCTGCTGCAACACCTGACGAAGGCCCTGCATCCCGGCGTCCTGAACGACTGCTTCTACCAGGCGGAAACGGCCGTGTGCCGCAAGCGCGCCAAGCCCCTGGGACGCCCCGTCCCCATGCTCGACATGTGCATGCGCTGCCCCAACTCACGGCGCTCCGCCGTCCATCTGCCCCGCCTGGAACGGGCACACGACATGGCGCAATCCGAACTGGGCGAGGCAACCGACCTCCCGCGACTCCAGCAACTCGCCATCACCGAGCATCTGGCCACGCTCACCCATCTGATCGCCGAGATCGACCACGAGGACACCCGCCGATGACCGATTCCACGAACGAGACCCTCCTGACCATCCGCACAGCCTTCGCCCGCCTGGCCTGGGAGAACCCCGGCCTGACCGACATCGACCAAAGAATCATGCGCGCCTTCGAGCAGCTCATGCTCGGCCGCCCCGAGATCACGGACGGCCGCACGTCGGCGGTGAACATCTGCGCCGAGGCCGGCGTCTCCCGAGCTTCGTACTACCGCTCTCCCGTCGCCGCGGTGATCAAGGGGAATCTCGGCTCTCCCGAGGCCAGGCGTCCGGAGTCCGACGAGCTCAGGCGGGAAATCACGCGCCTGAAACAGTCCGAGCGGGAACTCCGCCGGGAGAAGCCGGACGAGATCCGGGAAATGCGTGCCACCGTCGCGGCGTACGCGAACCAGATCCAGGTCCTGGCACTCAGGAACGCGGAACTGGAGGCAGACACCCGGCGGCTTCAAGCCCAGCTCGACGGAGGCCGGAAAGACATGGTCAAACAACTGAGGCGATCGCAGGAACCGGCCACCTGACAGCCTCAGTCGCATGCAGCATGCAGGACGGTGCTCAGTCGGTGTCCGTCGCGGCCAGCACCGCCAGCCGTCGGCCTTCCGGAGAGACCGAGGCAAGGCCGATGTCCCAGGCCACGCGCTCGAACCACTTGGTGTCGGCGTCGAAGCCGTACCAGGTGCACTCCCGTACACGTGTCTCGACCGCCTCAGCAGGGACACCCTTCGTAGCCCCGGCGAGGCAGGCCAGGGACTGCCACGCGGCCAGTCGGCCGTAGGCACCGCGAGCACCGGAGTTGTAGGCCCCTCCCGAGGAGGCGGCGGCGAAGAGTACCCGCCATGTCTGGTCCGGCGGGCAGGCCACGACCGAGAAGGCGGTCTTCCTCCCCGCATCCTTCAGGCACTCCAGCCCCAGCGCCAGCAACGCGCTCGGTACCGATTCGGCATCCAGAGGAGCTGCCAGGTCGAAGACTCGTGCCTCGATCCGGCCGTTCGACTCCTCCGCCCAGTTCGCCACGGCCGCGCTGATGCCCTTGGCAACGGCAGGGGTCGTCGTCTCCTCGACCGGCGGCACGTGCGCCCCGCGTTCGACCGCCACACGACCGTTATCCGACGGGCCGTACGGCATCGAGTGGCTGCTGCCCCGGGTGCTGTAGCTCGGCAGATCCGGCTGTCCCTCCACGTCCGACAGCGCCAAGGGCAGCCATCCCAGAGGATGGTGCTTCCAGTGCGGCGATGTCGCCCACCCTGCGATCCCCGGCGTCTCCGTGACTGCGACGCCCCTGAGCACGAGCTCATGGACCAGGCAGGCACGCAGTTCCTCAGAGGCGTTCCCGGTGAACGCCGCGGCGAGTTCCTCTGCCGGGTGGCCGGACGCCAGCAAGGATGCCGTGTAGTGATCCAACTCCCTTTGGGCGACTTCCCTCGAGGAGACCAGCCGCAGCGCCTGAACCACGTTCCCAGGGCCGGGATTGGTGGCCAGCAGCCGGAGCAGGTGGTCGAAGACGCTCCCGTACTGCCAGATCGGCCTGGGCTCGGAGCCATACGCCTCGGCGAGCGCGATGCCGAGGTCCGCGATGAAGGCAGCGTCCCCTTGCGCCAGACGACGGTCGGCCACCTTCCAGACGTCGGTGACGCTCTTCAGGCCGGGCAGCTCCGTCACGATCTTCTGTATGCGATCAGCCACGGCAACGGAGCATATGCGTCACGCAGCGCGGAAGCGACGGCATTTCCCCAGGTCATCGCAGCCCTCTCAGTCCCCGCATTGCTTGAGCATCATTTCCTTGTCCGAGGCCGTCACTGGAAGCTCATATTCTTCCGCGACCTGCGCGAACCGCACCACATAAGAGCACCGGATCGCCTTGTTCGGCGGCAGCCAGGACGCCGGCCCGGAGTCACTCTTGGCGGAGTTCGCGGATCCCGAAACCGGCAGGAGGTTCAGCACGTCGTTGGCCAGCCGCTGCCGCTTCTCCTTGCGCCAGCGGGCGGCGCCCATCTGCCAGCTGTACGACAGGGGCACCACGTGATCTATCTGCACTTCAGCCGCCCTCGCCTTCTTCCAGGCGATGTCCTTGCCGGTGTACGGGTCGTACAGGTCCATCGAAACGACCACGCAGTCCGAACCGCTGCGGAACCGAACGTCCTGCCCGTGCAGCTTCAGCACGTCGTTCCGCGTGTCACAGCCATTCCGCGCCAGCGGCACACCGTCCGCCGTGTCCATCCACGCGTAGCCGAACTCGTCCCGGTCGTAGCCCGTCCTCGGCCCACGCCCCTTCGTGGTCAGCTCCCCGATGAGGCTGCGAGCCGCGGCCTTGTCCGCGTCCGTCGTCACCGGCGCGAGCCCTGGCTTCGTGCCGTCCGGGTTGCCGAGCGGACCGGCCGCACGGCCCGCCGACGGACCGGGGGCGGAGCCCCCTCCGTCCGGCGTGCCGGAACCGGGTCCGCAGCCCGCGAGGACGGCGGCGGACAGGACGACGGCGAAGAGCGCCGAGCGCTTGCGCAGGGAGTCGGGCACGCAGGGATCCTATGGGCTGTCCCGTAGTCCCCAGCGGGCGCACGACGACAGCTGCGGCACCTCGCCGCGTTGCCGGGTCGCCCGAATGCACCCGGCATGAGGAAGACCACCCGCCTTGCGGTGCACCGCATCTGACGCCGCGCGCCGATCCACCGGTGACGGCGGGACAGCCCTCGGGGCGCGACGGCCCGCGGGAGGGCCCGAAGCCGGGGAGCGCCCTCCCCGCGGGGCCGGACCGGGCCTCGGACCTCGCCGGTGCCCGGCGTCGTCCCGCGCGGCAGCAGGTCGATGACCGGGTGGTGACGGGGGCCGCCCCCCGTCCGCCGCGACCGGGGGAACCGGGACGCGGCGGACGTGCTCGGCGGACGGGCTACTCGTGGTCCCGAGGAGCGTCAGCCGACGCAGCCGCGCACGGAGTCGGTCGGCCTGCAGTTGTTCGGGGTGTTGAACATGACCTGGGAGCCGAGGAGTCTCACGGTCCCGGACTGCCGGAAGATGCCGCCGCCGTCGATGGCGCGGGTGCCGTTGATGACGGTCCGGTCCAGGGTGGACGTGCCGACCGCGTGGTAGAGACCGCCGCCGAGCGCCGTGCCGTCCTGCGCGGTGACGGTGTTGTCGACGATCCTCGACCGGGTGGTCTCCAGCGTGCCGCCGTCCGGGTTGTCCAGGCCGCCGCCCTGCGCCACTCCCTCGGCGGCGTCGACGACGTTGCCGACGACGGAGCTGCGCAGCAGCTTCAGTTCGCCCCGCGGTCCGAGCCGGATGCCTCCGCCGCGTGCCGTGCCGCCCCGGGCCGTCACCGTGTTGCCGCTGACGTGGGTGTTGTCGACGGTCATGCGGGCGGAGTTGGTGATGCCGCCGCCCTGGGCCGCGCCGTCCGGGGCGTCGGCGACGTTGCCGCGGACGAAGCTGCCGGTGACGGTCATCCGGCCGGACGCCGCCGGTGCGCTGTTGCTGACCGCGGCACGGGCGAACCCGCCCGGGGCGGACGCACGGTTGTTCCTGATCACGGAGTTCTTGACGGTGCTCTGCGCCATGCCGGCGATGCCGGAGCCGAACGCGAAGCTCCGGGTGTCCTCCCTGACCCACGCCAGGTTGTTGATCACCTGGGCGCCCTCGACCGTCAGCGGCCCGTCGTTCGCGATACCGCCGCCCGCCGCCGCGCCGCCGCGCTCGGATCCGGAGTAGGCCACGGTGTTGCCGCTGACGACCGAGCTGCGGACCGTGGCGTTGCCGGGGTTGTCGATGCCGGCGCCCTGTGCGTACAGCTTCGACTCGGCCCGGTTGCCGGTCACCCTGCTGCGGGTCAGGAACATCTGGCCGAGGTTGGCGATCCCTCCGCCGCAGGCCATGCCGGGGACGTCCGGGTAGGCCGGGCAGTCGGTCGCGCTGCCGCCGCTGATCGTGGTGTCGAGCATCGTCAGCCGCCCCGTCCTGCCGACGAGCAGGATGCGGAACCTCGGCGCCGTCGCGACGCGGGTGATCGTCGCGCCCTGGCCGTCGACGGTCATCGTGCCGGTGATCACCGGCAGGCCGTTGACGGGATGGAAGGGGTTGGCCCCGGCCCCCAGCCGGTACGTGCAGCCCGGCGCCAGCCGCAGGGTCTCCGGGGCGGCCGTGCCGTTGGCCGCGTGGATCGCGGTGAGGAGATGCGGGACCGAGCACGGTACGTCCACGACGCCGGGGGCCGCGGGTGGTTTCGGGGGCGCGGCGGGCTTCGCGGGAACGGCAGGCTTCGCGGGCGCGGTGGGCTTCGCGGGCCCCGGCGGCTTGGGCCCGGCGACAGGGCCTCCGGGCGCGGCGGGGGACGGGGCGGCTGCCGGCGGCGCCAGGAGCGGAGGTGCGGGGGGAACCGGGGCGGGAACGGCCGGAGCCGACGGCACGTCAGCCCCCACGCCGGGGGGAGCGGGGGCGGCGGAAGCGGCCGGTACCACGGGTGCCACGGGCACGGACGCCGGAGGCCGCTGCTGCGGCGGAGGAGGCGACGGGGCGGCTCCGGCGGCAGTGACGGGGACCGTGACCAGCGCGCCCGCCACGAGACCGACGACGGCCGGAACGTGCTGACGAGACATCAAAGGCTCCTCACTGCTGGGGCGGTACGGCCGGCCACGCGGGGACACAGCCCTCGCGAGCCAAGCCGAACACGTCCCGCTCCCGTCGTCGCCCCGGCCTGATCCGTCCGGGCGAGCCGTGCCCCGAACGGACGACGGCGCCGCACGCCCCGGCCACGAGCCGCCGCAGGCCGACAGGAGCCTCCGCGAACCGCCGCGAGCAAGCCGCCGGGAACGCTACGAGCCGAGGATCGACGTCAGGAACTCGCCCGTCCACGCCAGCAGTTCACGTCCCACCACCGGCTTGCCGCCGATCTTGCCCGTCGTCGGACGGGGCACCAGGACCTGCTGGACCGCAGGCTTGATCACCGTGCGCGGGTACAGCCGCTTCAGCCGCAGCTCCTGCGACTCGCGCAGCTCCACCGGCGCGAAGCGGATGTTCGGGCCCTGGAGCACGATCTCGCCGACCCCGCAGGCCCGGGCGAGCATCCGCAGCCCGGCGACCAGCAGCAGGTTCTCCACCGGCTCGGGCAGCTTGCCATAGCGGTCGACGAGTTCCTCGCGCACCGCCTTGACGTCCTCCTCCGAGTTCGCGGCGGCGATGGCCCGGTACGCCTGGAGGCGCAGCCGCTCTCCCGGTGCGTAGTCGTGCGGGACGTGCGCGTCGACCGGGAGCTCGATCTTGACCTCCAGCGGCGGTTCCTCCTCCACACCGCCCTCCAGGGAGGCCCGGTAGTCGGCGACCGCCTCGCCCACCATGCGGACGTACAGGTCGAAGCCGACGCCCGCGATGTGCCCGGACTGCTCGCCGCCGAGGAGGTTGCCCGCGCCGCGGATCTCCAGGTCCTTCATCGCGACGTACATGCCCGCACCCATCTCGGTGTGCTGGGCGATCGTCGCCAGCCGCTCGTGCGCGGTCTCGGTGAGCGGCTTCTCCGGCGGGTAGAGGAAGTACGCGTAGCCGCGTTCCCTGCCGCGGCCGACCCGGCCGCGCAGCTGGTGCAGCTGGGAGAGGCCGAAGTTGTCGCCGCGCTCGACGATGAGCGTGTTGGCGTTGGAGATGTCGATGCCGGACTCGACGATCGTCGTCGAGACGAGCACGTCGAACTTCTTCTCCCAGAAGTCGACGACGACCTGTTCCAGCGCGCTCTCGCCCATCTGGCCGTGAGCGGTCGCGATCCGCGCCTCCGGGACGATCTCCCGCAGCCGCGCCGCCGCCCGGTCGATCGACTCGACCCGGTTGTGGATGTAGAACACCTGGCCCTCGCGGAGGAGTTCGCGGCGGACGGCCGCACCGATCTGCCTCTCCTCGTAGGGGCCGACGAACGTCAGTACCGGGTGGCGCTCCTCCGGCGGGGTGGTGATCGTCGACATCTCGCGGATGCCGGTGACCGCCATCTCCAGGGTCCGGGGGATGGGCGTCGCGGACATCGTCAGGACGTCGACGTTCGCGCGGAGCTTCTTCAGCTGCTCCTTGTGCTCGACGCCGAACCGCTGCTCCTCGTCCACGATGACCAGCCCCAGGTCCTTGAACCTGGTCTCGGACGAGAACAGCCGGTGCGTGCCGATGACGATGTCGACGGAGCCGTCCCGCAGACCCTCCAGGGTCGCCTTGGCCTCGGTGTCGGACTGGAAGCGCGAGAGGGCCCGGGTGACGACGGGGAACTGGGAGTAGCGCTCCGAGAAGGTCCCGAAGTGCTGCTGCACCAGCAGCGTCGTCGGCACGAGCACCGCCACCTGCTTGCCGTCCTGGACGGCCTTGAAGGCGGCCCGGACGGCGATCTCCGTCTTGCCGTAGCCGACGTCGCCGCAGATCAGCCGGTCCATCGGAACCGACTTCTCCATGTCCTCCTTGACCTCGGCGATGGTGGTCAGCTGGTCGGGCGTCTCCGCGTACGGGAACGCGTCCTCCAGTTCCCGCTGCCAGGGCGTGTCCGGGCCGAAGATGTGCCCGGGCGCCGCCATCCGGGCGCTGTAGAGCTTGATCAGGTCGGCGGCGATCTCCTTGACCGCCTTCTTCGCGCGCGCCTTCGTCTTCGTCCAGTCCGCCCCGCCGAGCCGGTGCAGCGTGGGCGCCTCACCGCCGACGTACTTGGTGACCTGCTCCAGCTGGTCGGTGGGGATGTAGAGGCGGTCGCCGGGCTGCCCGCGCTTGGCGGGGGCGTACTCGACGAGCAGGTACTCGCGCGTGGCGCCCTGCACGGTGCGCTGCACCATCTCCAGGTAGCGGCCGACGCCGTGCTGCTCGTGGACGATGTAGTCGCCCGCCTCCAGGGTGAGCGGGTCGATCTGCTTGCGGCGGCGGGTCGGCATCCGCGCGCCGTCCTTGCCCGCGGCCTTCTGCCCGGACAGATCGGTCTCCGTCAGCACCGCGAGCCTCAGGCCCGGGTCGACGAAGCCGTGGTCGATCGAGCCGCAGGCGACATGGACGACGGAGGGGGCGATCTCCCCCAGGTCCGCCTCCAGCCTGGCGGCGATCCCCTCGCCGCCCAGCACCTCGACGGTGCGGGACGCCGTGCCGTGGCCCTCGGTCACGAAGACCGTGCGCCAGCCGTCGGCGAGCCAGCCCTTGGTGTCGGCGAGCGCGCGGGCGGTGTCGCCCCGGTACGTCTCCGGGGCGTGCATCCCGAGCGTCAGGGTGTCGTCCGTCAGCTCCTCGTCCACGGCGAACGGCGACACGGACCACCACATCATGCCGAGCTCGCGCGCCCGGTCCCTCACGTCCGCGATCCCCCGCAGCGAGGCCGCGCCGACGTCGATCGGCGCCTCGCCGCCGCCTGCCGAGGCGGCCCACGACGCCTGCAGGAACTCCTGCGACGTGGCCACCAGGTCCGCGGCCCGGGTGCGGACCCGCTCGGGGTCGCACACCACGGCCATCGAACCCTGCGGCATGACGTCGAGCAGCAGCTCCATGTCGTCGACGAGGACGGGGGCGAGGGACTCCATGCCTTCGACCGCGATGCCCTCGGCGATCTTCCCCAGCAGCTCGCCGAGCTCCGGATGGGCCTCGGCGAGGGCCGCGGCACGCCGCCGCACCTCGTCGGTGAGCAGCAGCTCACGGCACGGCGGCGCCCACAGCCCGTGCTCGGCGACCTCCAGCGAACGCTGGTCGGCGACCTTGAAGTAGCGGATCTCCTCGACGTCGTCGCCCCAGAACTCGATCCGGAGCGGATGCTCCTCGGTCGGCGGGAAGACGTCGAGGATGCCGCCGCGCACGGCGAACTCGCCGCGCTTCTCCACCAGCTCCACCCGCGAGTACGCCGCGGCCGCGAGCCCCGCGACGACGTCCTCCAGGTCGGCGGTCCGCCCGGTGCGCAGGGACACCGGTTCCAGCTCCCCGAGGCCCTTGACCTGGGGCTGCAGCACCGACCGTACGGGCGCGACCACCACACTGACCGGCCCGGCGGCCGGGTCGTCCGTGCTGGGGTGCGCGAGCCGGCGCAGTACCGCGAGCCGGCGGCCGACGGTGTCGGAGCGCGGCGAGAGCCGCTCGTGCGGCAGGGTCTCCCACGAGGGGTAGTCCACCACCGTGTCCGGGTCGAGCAGCGACCGCAGCGCCGCGGCCAGGTCCTCGGCCTCGCGGCCGGTCGCGGTCACGGCCAGCACGGGCCGGGATGCCTCGCGGGCCAGTCCGGCCACGACGAAGGGCCGGGCGGCCGGCGGTCCGACCAGGTCGACGTGGGGCCGGTGACCGTCGCCCGCGGCTTTCACCGCTTCGACGAGGGCGGGGTCCTTGACGACGGCGTCGAGCAGACCGTGCAGGCTCATGAAGGGTTATCCGTCCGGGGTTCCGTAAAGGGGGTGGGCAACGCGAACAGCCCGACACGTCTGGGGTTCCCTGTGTCGAGGACCAGGGCCGGGCCGGGGATCTCCAGGGTACGCCCGCCGGAAATCCCGCGGGGCGGGTAAACCGGAGCCCGCCCCCGGTGCGTGTACGCGGCCGCCGCGACGGGCGGGGCGCTGGCCGCGACGGCACCGCCCGGCCGCGTGGCGTCGCTGGGCGCCCGCCACCGGGCGCGCCGGACGGCGGTCGCGGCGGCCTGTGCGGTGTGCCTCCTCGCGGGCGGCGCGACGGTGGCCGCTGTGCGGCCGACCCCGCGGTCCACGGGCGTCGGCCGCGCGGCCGACGCCCGTGGACTCGGGCAACGGCACCTCCGCGACGCCGGCCACGCCCTCCCCCGGCGTGTCCACGCCCCCCGCGTCTCCGCCACCCCGGACCCCGGCGGTACCGCCCGGCTCCGCCTCCCCCTCGGTACCCCCGGCCGGGGTGCCACGCCGAGCGCGCCCCCCACGTCCACCGGGAGCCCGGAGTCCGGCCCGGGCTGGTCCGCGACCCCGATCAGCCCGCCGGAGCCGACGGTCTCCGGCGGTCCGTCCCCCGGCGACCGCCGACGGGCCTCCCGCCGGTATCCGGACCGCGAGCGGCGACGGCTCCGGCCCGGTGCGCGTGGAGGACGCGCACCGGGCCGGAGACATCATCCTACGGACCGCCGAGGCCCTAATCGGTGGCGATGGCGTTGAGGACGTTCATCCGGCCGGCGCGGAACGCCGGCACCAGCGCGGCCACCAGTCCCACGAGCGCCGACCCGACGAAGACGTACAGGATCGTCGGCCAGGGGATGTCGAGGACGCCGAGGCCCTCCAGGGCCAGCAGCTTCTGCGCCGCGGTGCCCCAGCCCATGCCCAGGCCGAGGCCGAGCAGGGCGCCGAAGAGCGCGATGACGACCGACTCCAGGCGGATCATCCGGCGCAGCTGGCGGCGGGAGAGGCCGATGGCCCGCATCAGGCCGATCTCCCGGGTCCGCTCGACCACCGACAGGGCCAGGGTGTTCACGACCCCGAGGACGGCCACGATGATGGCGAGCGCGAGCAGCCCGTAGACGATGTTCAGCAGTTGCCCGACCTGGTCCTTCAGGTCCTGCTTGAAGTCGGTCTGGTCCAGCACCCGGTACTGCGGGTAGGGCGCGAGGGCGTCCTTGAGGTGCTGGTAGGCCTCCTTCTCCCCGCCCTCCTCGGCCTCGGCGAACATCATGGTGTTCTTCGGCATCCGCTCGGGCGTGAAGTACCGCTCGGCGGTGGCGATGGCCATGTACATCGCGCCCTTGTCGACGTTGGTGTCGTCGGAGGTGACGGCCGCGACCCTCAGCTTCGCGGTCCCGCCGCCCCGGAACGCCACGGTCAACGTGTCGCCGACCTCCACACCGTGCTTGTCGGCGTAGGTCTCGCCGACGGACATGGCGTCCTCGCCGTAGGCGGCCCGGAGTTCACCGGCGACCGTCTCGCGGCGCAGGTCCTGCGCGTACGTCGGGTCGGCGGCGACCAGCCACTCGTCATCGCTGGACGTTCCGTCGGGGGCGGTGACGGTCGCCCTGACGCCCTTGTACTCGGTGACGTGGGCGATGCCGGGCGCCTTCTCCAGGGCCTGCTGCGCCTGCGGCACGATGGGGCCGTTGGCGGACTGGACGATGAAGTCGGCGCCGACGGACTTGTCGAGCTCCTCGGTCGCCGAAGCGACCATGGACGAGCCGACGACGGACAGGCAGGCGACGAGCGCAAGGCCGATCATCAGCGCGGCGCCGGTGGCACCGGTCCGGCGCGGATTGCGCAGGGCGTTGCGCTCGGCCATCCTCCCCACCGGCCCGAAGGCCCTCAGGACGACCGCGCCGAGGACCCGCACGACACCGCCCGCCAGCAGGGGGCCGACGACGATGAAGCCGATGAGGCTGAGGACGACGCCGAAGCCGAGCCACATCGAGCCCCCGGCCGCCTCGTCGGCCCTCGTCGCCGCCCACAGGGCCGCGCCGCCGGCGCCGGTGAGCACCAGCCCGATGCCGCCCCGGACCAGTCCCGCCCTGCCGTCCGCAGGGGTGCCGGCGTCGCGCAGCGCGGCCATCGGGGAGACCTTCCCGGCCCGTCTGGCGGGGATGTAGGCGGCGAGGACCGTGACGACGACTCCGAGCACCAGGCCGATGACGGGCGTCGTCCACTTCACGGTCAGATCCGAGGTGGAGAGGTTCATACCCATCGACGACATGAGTTCCATCAGGCCGACGGCGAGCCCCACACCGGCGCCGATGCCGGCGACGGAGCCGATGACTCCGAGGAGGAGCGCCTCGATGAGGACGGAACGGTTGACCTGGCGCCGGCTCGAACCGATGGCGCGCATCAGGCCGATCTCGCGGGTGCGCTGGGCGACCAGCATGGAGAAGGTGTTGACGATGAGGAAGACGCCGACCAGGACGGCGATCCCGGCGAAGCCGAGCATCGCGTACTTCATGACGTCGAGGAAGCCCGCGACGTCCTCGCGGCCCGCGTCCGCCGCCTCGGCCTGCGTCTGGAACCGGTACGTCCCGCCGGCCGCCTCGGCGACGTTCCTCTTCAGCAGCTCATGGCTCACCCCGGGTTCGGCGGTGACCGCGATGTGGGTGAACCGGCCCGTCCCGCCCAGGAGTTCCCGCTGGGCGGTGGCGGTGTCGAAGTAGACGACGGCCGCGCCGGGGTTGGTGACCTTGAAGGAGGCGATCCCGGAGATCGTGGCCGTGAAGTCGCCGGTGACGGCGATGGTCCGCAGCTCGTCGCCGATCTCGAGGCCGTGCTTCCCGGCGGTGTCGGCGTCGACCATGACGTCGGTGGGGCCGCGCGGCGCGTGTCCGGAGGTGATCTCCATCGAACGCAGTTCGCCCCGTGTCCAGTTGCCGGCGATCGTGGGCGCGCCGTTGCTGGAGCCCATGTTCTTGTTGCGGGCGTCGACGACGGTGACGCTCATGGAGACGACGGCGCCCTCGGCGGACTTCACGCCCTCGGCCTTCTCCACCGCCGGCAGGAGCGAGGCGGGCAGTGTCTCGGGGCGGCCGCTCTGCGGGGTCTCGTCGTCGTCCTCGGCATCACGGGGGCTGACGGTGACGTCGGCGGCGGTGGCCGCGAAGAGCTTGTCGAAGGTGGTGTTCATCGTGTCGGTGAACACCAGCGTGCCGGAGACGAACGCCACGGACAGCAGGACGGCGACGGCGGACAGCGCCATGCGCCCCTTGTGCGCGAGGAGGTTGCGCAGCGAGGTCTTGAGCACGGTCACGAGGTCCGTCCCCGGGCGTCGAAGTCCTTCATGCGGTCGAGGACCTGCTCGGCGGTGGGATCCAGCATCTCGTCGACGATCCGGCCGTCGGCCAGGTACAGCACGCGGTCGGCGTGGGAGGCGGCGGCGGGGTCGTGGGTGACCATGACGATGGTCTGGCCGAGTTCGTCGACGGACCGGCGCAGGAAGCCCAGGACCTCGGCACCGGCGCGGGAGTCCAGGTTCCCGGTCGGCTCGTCGCCGAAGATGATGTCGGGTCGTGCGGCGAGGGCGCGGGCCACGGCGACGCGCTGCTGCTGGCCGCCCGACAGCTGGTTGGGACGGTGCCCGAGCCGGTCGGCGAGCCCGACCGTCCCGACGACCCGGTTCAGCCAGGCGGCGTCCGGCCTGCGGCCCGCGATGTCCATGGGGAGCGTGATGTTCTCCAGGGCGTTGAGCGTGGGCAGCAGGTTGAACGCCTGGAAGATGAAGCCGATCCGGTCGCGGCGGAGCTGGGTGAGCTTCTTGTCCTTCAGCCGGGTGATCTCGGTCTCGTCGAGGTGGATCTCCCCCGAGGTGACGGTGTCGAGTCCGGCGAGGCAGTGCATCAGCGTGGACTTGCCGGAGCCTGACGGGCCCATGATGGCGGTGAAGCGACCCCGCGCGATGTCCACGTCGACGTGGTCGAGCGCGACGACGCGGGTCTCGCCCGATCCGTACGCCTTCACGACCTGTCGCGCTCGAGCCGCGACGGCGCTACGCCCTCCGGTACCCCCGTGCCTGGGAGTGGTCACAGCCGTTGTCACGGTAAGTCTCCTATGTCAGTGAATGGCAAGAGATGGGCGCGCCGTGTGCGGTACGAGTGTGCGGGGAGGAACGGTCCCGGCGCGCTGGTGCGCAGCGCAGTTCCCGGCGGGGGTTTTCCCCACCCCCGGCGGCCCGGGGGCCGTGCCGCCGATGTGAGTACACGGTAGGGAAGGCCGCGTGGCCTGCTCGTCCTCCACGGGTACGAACGGTCCCCGGCCGGGCGTGAGGAGATCCCCCTAGGGGTCCGCGACGCCGGACCGGCACCCGCCCCTGAGAGCGCACCCCTCCCCCGGTGCGAGCGTGAGGTGAGAGGGTGTGTCCCGCGGAGATACGTGCATAGGGAAGGGATCTCGATGGGCGGGGGCGGCGGCACGGGCGCGGACGGGACCGGAGCAGACGCGGACGGCCGGCCCGGGGAGGAGCCGGGGCGCGGCGGTGGGGCCCGTCCGGGTGCCGACGGGCATCCCACGGCGGAGCAGGCCCGAAGCGGCGAGGCGCGTCCGTGCGGGGGCGACCGGCCCTCGGTGGGGCGAGGCGACGGAGCCCGTCCGCGCGCGGACGGCCACCCCGCAGCCGAGCCGGACCGCCCGCCGGGGCTCCCCTCAGGCGCGGAACCGGCCTCCCCCTCGGAAGAGCCGGGGCCGGAGCACCGGTCAGCCGCCGGGCACCCGGCCGCACCGGATCCCGGCCCGCGCGGAACGGGCGCCGGGGCGAGGGCGCGCGCCGAGGCGGCCGGGGCCCGTACCGCCGCTCCGCACGCCGGCGGCGGGCCCGCCGCCGGTGCCGCGCACCGCCGGAGGCCGGTGGTCGCCGCGCTGATGCTCGGGATGGGCCTCGCCGCCCTCGACGGCACGGTCGTGTCGACCGCCGTCCCCCAGATCGTGGGCGACCTCGGCGGCTTCTCGGTCTTCTCCTGGCTGTTCTCGGGCTATCTGCTCGCCGTCACCGTCACGCTCCCCGTCTACGGCAAGCTCTCCGACACCTTCGGCCGCAAGCCCGTGCTGGTCGCGGGCATCGTGCTGTTCCTGGCCGGCTCCCTGCTGTGTGCGGTCGCGTGGAACATGGCCTCGCTCATCGCCTTCCGTGTGGTCCAGGGGCTCGGCGGAGGAGCGCTGCAGGGCACGATCCAGACGATCGCCGCCGATCTGTACCCACTGAAGGAACGGCCCCGCATCGTGTCGAAGCTGTCCACGGTGTGGGCGGTCTCGGCGGTCGCCGGCCCCGCGGTGGGCGGTCTGCTCGCCGCCTGGGCCGACTGGCGCTGGATCTTCCTGATCAACCTCCCCGTCGGCGGTGTCGCGCTCTGGCTGATCTCCCGTCACCTCGTGGAGCCGGTACGGGACCGGCGGCCGCGCCCCCGGGTCGACTGGCCGGGCGCGCTCACCATCTTCCTCACCGGAACGCTGCTGCTCACCGCGCTCGTGCAGGGCGGAGTGGCCTGGCCCTGGCTCTCCGCACCCTCGCTCGGCCTCCTCGGGGCGAGCGCGGTCTGCGCGGCGGCGACCGTGCTCGTCGAACGGCGCGCGGCGGAGCCGATCATCCCCGGCTGGGTGTGGCGGCGGCGCACGATCGCCGTGGTGAACCTGGCCCTGGGCGCGCTCGGGCTGCTGATGGTGGCCCCGACGGTGTTCCTGCCCACGTACGCCCAGTCGGTGCTCGGACTCGGCCCGATCGCGGCCGGGTTCGTGCTGTCCGTGATGACCCTGAGCTGGCCGGTCAGCGCGGCGTACTCGAACCGCCTCTACAACCGCATCGGCTTCCGCAACACGGCCCTCACCGGGATCGGCGCCGCGCTGCTCGTCCTGCTGGCGTTCCCGTTGCTGCCGTACCCGGGCGAGCCATGGCAGCCGGCGCTGATCATGCTGCTGCTGGGCGCGGCCCTCGGCTTCTTCCAGCTGCCGCTGCTCGTCGGCGTGCAGTCGACCGTGCCCTGGACCGAGCGCGGGACGACGACGGCGTCCGTGCTGTTCTGCCGTCAGGTGGGGCAGAGCGTCGGCGCCGCACTGTTCGGGGCGCTGGCCAACTCGGTCCTGGCGGCCCGCCTCGGCGGTGCGGGCGATCTGGACTCCGTCGCCCGCGCGCTGGCGGACGGGTCCTCGCACGACCGGGTGCGGCGCGCGGTGGCGACGGCGGTCGATCTCGTCTTCGTCGGCGCTGCGGCGGCCGCCGCGCTCGCCCTGCTCGCGCTGTTGTTCGCACCGCGCAGGTTCCCGGTCCTCACGGAGCAGCGGCCGGACCTCTGACCTGGGGCGGTGACGTGCGCGGGGCGTGACACGACCGTTGCCAAACCTACATACCTCCCGGTCGGTAACCCTCTTACGCCGGCCCAGTACCGACAAGTAACGTACGCGCTCCACCCCCCTGACCCCCTCGCCCCCGCGCGCCCGCGCACGGGGGAGCCCGGCCTCCCTCGGGCCGCCGCAAGGAGCAGCACGATGTCGTACGACCCCTACTTCCCCGATCCCCCCGGCCCGGCCAGGCAGCCCTGGCACGCGCCGCAACCGCCGCCCGACCGGGGATACGGCGATCCGTTCGACGACCCGTTCGGCGAGACACCCGCCGCCCCGTACCCCCGCACCGAGCCGTCCGGCCACGCCCCGGACGACCGGCTGCCCCGGCTGCGCTCCGGCTACCGCGGGCTCCGCCGGGTCGCGACGCTCACCGCGCTCGGCTACTTCGTCCTCTTCCTCATCCTGTCCGGCTACGCACCCGACCTGATGACCGACGGCATCAGCGGCGGCCTCACCACCGGTGTACTGCTGGGCCTCCTCACCCTGCCCGTGGCCCTGGCCGCCATCGCGGCCTACGAGCGCATCGCCCGCCGCCGGGTCGACCCGCTCGCCGCGGCCATCCGGGCCGCCCACGAGGAACGGCACGCCACGACGTCCGCGGACCGGCAGGGCGGCCGGCAGCGCCCCGGCGGCTCCACCTGGGACCGGCCCACGGGAGGCATGCGCATATGAGCGGCTTCAACTCAGACGCCCAGACCATGTCCTTCGTCGCGTTCATCGCCGTCATCACCGTGACGCTGCTGCTGTGCGTGATGACCGGACCCGACCGCGACGACCTGGGCGAGTTCTACACCGGCTACCGCTCGCTGTCCCCGATGCAGAGCGGCCTCGCCATCGCGGGCGACTACATCTCCGCGTCGACCGTGCTCGCCACCATCGGCGTCATCGCCCTGGTCGGCTACGACGGCCTCACCCTCGCCCTGAGCACCGTGCTCTCCCTGGTGCTGATGATGTTCCTGCTCGCCGAACCCCTGCGGAACGCGGGCCGGTTCACCATGGGCGACATCCTCACCCGCCGCACCCCCGGCCCGGCCGTGCGCATCGCCGCCTGCGCGGTCACCCTCGCCGCGCTGCTGCCCCTGGTGGTCTTCCAGCTCGCGGGCGCCGGCGACCTGCTCGCCTTCGTCCTCGGCTTCGACGCCGAGGGGTTCAAGACCGGCGCGATCGTCTTCCTCGGTGTGCTGATGATCTCGTACGCGGCCATCGGGGGAATGAAGGGCACCGCCTTCATCCAGATCGTCAAGACCGTCGTGCTGCTCGGCTCCGCCACCGTCATCGCCGTACTCGTACTGGACCGCTTCGACTTCAGCCTCCCCGGGCTGCTCGACGCGGCCAAGAAGGGCAGCGGGGCGGGCGACCTCTACCTCACCTCCGGGCTCCAGTTCGGCGGCGACGAGATCGACATGATCAGCGCCCAGCTCACGGTCGTGCTCGGCGCGGCGGTACTGCCGCACATCACGATGCGCATGTTCACCGCCCGCAGCGCCACCGCCGTGCGGCGCTCGATGTCCTGGGCCGTGTCCACCGTGGTCGTGACCTGTCTGCTCCTCGCCCTCATCGGCTTCGGCGCGGCCGCGATCGTCGGCCACAAGGACCTGGTCCTCGCCGACCCCCAGGGCAAGACCGCGTTCCTGCTGGTCAGTCAGGCCGTGCTCGGCGCGGACGCGAGCACGCTCGAATCCCTCGTGTTCACCACCGTGGCGACGGCGATCTTCCTGACCCTGCTGGCCTCGGTCGCCGGGATCACCCTCGCCTGCGCCAACACCCTGGCGCACGACCTCATCGCCCACGGACTGCGTCGCGCCACGGTCTCGCACACCGCCGAGATGGCCATCGCCCGCGGCGCCGCGGGCGGCGTCGGCCTCCTCGCCATCGCGCTCGCGGCCTTCGTCCAGGACTGGAACCTCCAGGCACTGGTGACGCTGTCCTTCTGCATCGGCGCGTCCGCGGTCGCGCCCGCGCTCGTCTTCAGCATGTTCTGGCGCCGCTACACCCGCCAGGGTCTGCTGTGGACCCTGATCGTGGGCACCGGCACCGCGATCCTGCTGATGACCGGCAGCAACCTGGTCTCCGGCTCGCCGCAGTCCGTGTTCCCCGACCACGACTTCAACTGGTTCCCGTACACCACCACGGGCCTGGTGTCGGTCCCCGCCGGCTTCCTCGCCGGCTGGTACGGCAGCATCCGCGCCCCGCGCGAGGCGTCCGCCCAGCGCGATCGGTACGCCGAGATCGAGCCGGTGATCCTCGCCGGGGCGACGACGGGCCACGGCGACCACCCCTGACCCGCTCGACCGGACCCGGGCCGTCCGCCGCTCCCGGGGGGCGGACGGCCCGGCGGTTTCCGGGGGCCTCCGGCCGGCGGTTCCGGGGGCGGCCCGAACGCAAGCCGATCCGGAGACGTTCCGACCAGCCCTTCCCGAGAACGGCCCGAACGGGGCGGGCCCGCGGCGAAGACGGGTCCGGGGCGCGCCAGACCGGACGGAGAACGGCCCGAACGGGGCGGGCCCGCGGCGAAGACGGGTCCGGGGCGCGCCAGACCGGACGGAGAACGGCCCGAGGGCCACGGGGCCCGCGGCACCCGCGCCCGCAGCACCGAGTCCCGACCGCCTCCGGCCGCGGGAAGCCGGTCAGTCCCGCGAAGGCGGCCGTTCCGTGAGGCTCGCCAGGCCCTCGCGGATGTGGTCCAGGTGCGCGTGGATCTCCTCGGCGCGCTGCACATGGTCACGCAGCACCCGGTCCGTCTCCCGGGAGGCACGCGCCGCCCGCGCACCGGCCTCCTCCACGACACGCGCCGCCAGCGCCCGCGCCTCCTCCTGGCCGCGGCGGGCCGAATCCTCCGCCTCGGCGAACGCGCACAGCGCCTCCGACAGCCGGGCCTGCGCCCGCGCGGTGAGCCCCCCGTAACGCTCCGCCGACTCCGCTTCCCGCGCCGACAGTTCCCGCTCCGCCTCGTAGCGGCGGGACACCCGCATCCGGTCGAGCTCCTTGAGCATCCCCGCCGCGCGGCACCTGGACGCCTCCAGAACGGCCATCGCCTCACCACGCTCCGCCGAGGCCTCCACCCGGGCGGCGTCGCGCAGTTCCTCCGCCGTGGCGCGCGCCGACAGGATCATCCGCCGCGCCCGTGAGTCCGCCTCCTCGCACGTCCGGCCCGCCCGCACCGCCGCCAGCGCCCGCACCCGGCGCGCCTCGGCCTCCGCCGCCTCGCACACGGCCCGTGCCTCCTCCCGCGCGGTTGTCAGCACGGCCGCCGCCTCCTTCTCCGCCAGGTCGAGGACCTCCTGGGCACGCGGCCCGAGCGGTTCGTAGGTCGGCGGCCCCAGCGCCTCGGCGAACTGCCGCAGCGACACCGCCTCGGCCGCGAGCTCCTCCACCACCCGGGTCAACCGCGCCGCCCGCCGCCACGCGTCGTCCCGCTCCCGCGTCAGCGCCTCGACGTACCGGTCGACCTGGTCCAGCCGGTAGCCGCGGCCTCGTACGGTGACGAACCCTCCATGAGCCGATCCCGCATTCATCCCTGGACTCCTCTCGGAGCGGTCGACGCGGGAACATCGTGCTGGATCGCGGGGAAGCACCCATGACGCGACACTCCGCCACGCGGAAGCGGGCGCCCGACCGGAAAGGCAGATCGGGCGCCCTACGGCGCACGCTCCGGCGCACGGACGATGCCCGCGCCGTCGCCACAACGGCTCCGCGGAGGACGCCGGCGGCCACGCGCCCCCGGCGGCCGTCAGCCGGCGGCGGCGTGCGGGGATGACCGCCGCAGGGACTCGGCGGCCCCGCCGCAGAGCGGCGTTCAGCGAATCAGATCAGTCCGTCCCACATCTGCTCCAGCAGCACCGACCACCAGCTCTCCGGTGACGACAACGCCGCCGGGTCCAGCGCGGCGAGCTGCGCCTGGAAGTCGACCGTCCAGCGGCCCGCCTGCTCGGGGTTGAGCCCGAAGCGCAGCCGCCACATCCGGCCGAGCAGCGCCAGCGAGCGGGTGAACTCCGGCAGCCCGCTGTTCACGAACTGGGGCGCCGTCGGCTGCCCGCCGGGACCCCCCTCCACCGGCACCGCCACGATGTGCGCGGTCCCGTACTGGACACAGATCGCCCGGCCGAAGTCGGTACCCACGACCAGGTACGAGCCCGCGTCCGACGCCGGCTGCACCTGCCGCTGCGCGGCGAGCTCCGCCAGCGTCGGCACCACCGGCTGGGCCGGCTGCGCCCAGAAGAACGGCCCGAAGTCCGCCGGGAGACCCGCCCACACCAGCGTCCGCGCGACGATCTCCGGCACGCCCTGACGGGACACGGCCCGCTGGTCGAACCGGCAGACGCCCTGCGGCCCGAACGACCCCACCAACTCCTGCGCGACGCCCTCCGGAGGAAGGGGCGGAGCCGGCGGTACCTGCGGCAGCGGCGCGCGCACCGGAGCGGGCCGCGCCGGGCCGTCCGCGACCTGGTGCAACTCGCCCTGGTGGGTCAGCAGCTGCCGCATGCCGCCCTGCCTGCTGGCGTGGTCCTTGCCGTACGGGGCGATGCTCGTGATCCGGGCCTGCGGCCAGGTCTCCCGGATCATCCGGGCGCAGTAGCCACCGGGCAGCTCGCAGGACTCCAGCTCCGTGTGGAGCTCGAGCACCTGGTCGCTGGGGACGTTCATGGCGCGCAGCTCGTGGAAGATCTGCCACTCCGGGTGCGGTGTACCCGGCGCCGAACGGCGGATGAGCTGCTGCTCGGAGCCGTCGGGCGCGCGGTAGCGCAGCACGGCCTGGTAGCCCGGGCCGACGGTCGGCACAGCGGCCGGCGGCTGCTGCGGATAGCCGTACGCGGGCTGCGGGCCGGGCGGCTGCGGCACCCCGGGGCCGACCGGACTCGGGTTCGCCAGCATCGTCGCCGCATGATGCACCCCACCCGGCGGCGTACCAGGAACCCCCGGCGGACCAGGAGGCTGCGGAACACCCGCACCCACCGAACCCCCGTCCGGCCCCGGACCGGAACCCGGACTCGGATTCGGATTCGGATTCGGATTCGGATTCGCCAACATCGTCGCCGCATGATGCACCCCACCCGGCGGCGTACCAGGAACCCCCGGCGGACCAGGAGGCTGCGGAACACCCGCACCCACCGAACCCCCGTCCGGCCCCGGACCGGAACCCGGACTCGGATTCGGATTCGGATTCGCCAACATCGTCGCCGCATGATGCACCCCACCCGGCGGCGTACCAGGAACCCCCGGCGGACCAGGAGGCTGCGGAACACCCGCACCCACCGAACCCCCGTCCGGCGGCTGCGGTCCGTCCGGGCCGAGCCGGGAGACCATCTGCGTGGGCACGTAACCGCCCGCCGGCGCAGCGGGCCCCGACGGAGGCGGCGTCGCACCGGGCCGCCCGCCCGGAACGCCGGGCGCACCCGGGGGCGGCGGAGGCGTCGGCCCGGAGACCCGCGCACCGCGCGGCGGCACCGTGGCCTTGCTCGTCGCGGCGTCCGCGATGTCCCCCGCCGAATGCGGCGCGGGAGTGCCCGGAGGCGGCGTGGCGGCCGCACCGGCACCACGGTCCTGAGGGTCCAGGGCGGGCGCCACCGCGGTACGCGGCAGCTGGCTCCCGCCCGACATGAGCGCTGTCGGCGCGTCCGCGCCCACCGCGGGCGGCGGGGTGTCCTCGTCGTCCGCGCCCGCCAGCGGCGGCGCGAACACCGTCGCCGGCAGCTCGACGGAACCGTCGTCCTCCGAGCCGGCGTTCGTGTCCGTCCCGGCCCACGGCGTCGCACCCGCGGGCACGGCCGGTACCCCGTCGGAAGCGGTCGGCTCGTGCCCGTCCCCACCGGTCCCGCCCCGCGGGCGTCCCTCGCCCGGCGCGGCCACACCGTCGACCCCTGCGGCAGGCGTCTGCGGCGAACCCGAGGCGGAAGCCGCCGCCGTACCCGGCCAGGCACTCCCGCCCACGTGCGAACCGCCGCTCGTGGCGCCCGGCGGCACCGCGGCACCCGGCCCGGACCCGGCGGGAGCAGCCGCACCGGCCACTCCGGCGGCAGAGGCCCCCGGAGACGCGGAAGCCGCCGCCGCACCCGGCCACGCGCCCCCGCCCACGTGCGAACCACGGCCGTTCGTGACGGCGCCGCCGGTCCCGTCCTGAGGGCGCACCGCGTCCTGCGCCGGCTGCACGGTGCCGGCACCCGCCGGGGTGTCCGTCGAGGGCGTACCCGCCGCCGGCACCCCCTCGCCACCGCGCGAACCCCGCTGATCCGGAATGCCCAGCCTGTCCGCCGCGTCCTGCAGCCATTCCGGCGGACTCAGCAGGAACGACGTCTGGTTCAGGTCGATCCGCTCCGGCGGCGCCGCGGCCGGAGCCGCACCCGCCCCGGGAACGCCGTACTCCTCCTCGTAGCGGCGGATCACCTCACCGACCGGCAGCGCCGGCCACAGCGTGGCCTCCCCGCTGTCCCGGGCGATCACCAACCGCTGCCGTCCGCCGTCCGACGTCGGCCCTTCCGGACGGTCCTCCGCCCACACCACGAAACCCCGCTCGAACTCCCGCACCCGCACCTCGCGGTGCTGGTACGCGGGCACATCGCCGTTGACCCACTCCTCCGCGCGCTCCTGCGCCTGCGCGAACGTCACCATCGAGAAGCTCACTCCCCCACCGGGACGGCACGCGCGAAGCCGCCGTCCACCATCAGGTTCGCCACGGTCTCCAGCTCCGGCGGATTCCCCGCCAGCCGTCCCAGGAACGCGTCGAAGTCCTCACCGCACGGCAGCAGCAGGCGCTCAACCCGCTCCGTCACCGTCAGGCCGTCGCGGTCCCGTGCATCGTCGTACGCGCAGAACCACACCGAACCCACGTCCGTACCGCGGACCTTGACCGCCAGCAGCCCGCCCTGGACGAAACCGACGCCCAGATAGTCCTTCGTCAGATGGTCCCGCAGACACTTGTTCACGTACAGCAGGTCGTTGACCGCCGCCTCCTCACGCACCGTGAAGAACGGCTGGTCCACCAGCAGCCCCAGCTCCGCGTCGAGCGCCGCGCCCACCGGCGCGCACCCACCGGCCGCCTTCAGGAACGAGCGGTACGCACCCGGCAGGCGGTACCCCAGGTCCTCCTCCACACCGAGCAGTTGCTGCTCCGACACCGACACCGCGCCCTTCGGCAGACCGAAGTGCGCCGGCCGTGTCTCCTGCAGTGGACGCGTCCCGCGCTTCCCGTGGTCCACCACGGTCGTGGCCACACCGCCGTGATGCCTCAGCAGCGCCTTCACCTCGACCGGCACCAGCTCCAGCCGACGGCTCCCCGCCACGTGGTGCCACGTCCATCCGTGCGGTGTCGCCACCGGCGGAATCGTGTCCCACAGCTCATGGCCCGTCGCGGCCAGAGCCGCGTTCGCCGACACGTAGTCCGTCAGCCGCAGTTCGTCGACGCCGAAACCCTCCGGGGGCTCGGCGATCTCCGCCGCCGCCCGCGCATACGGCGAGAAATCCGGAAAACCACGCTCATCCACCCGGACACCCATAGGATGCCGAGCAGCCCTCACCGGATCCGGAAAGTGAACGACCTGCCCGGCGTAGGCCGCGTTCGGCGGCACTGCGATCTCCCGGCCCTGGGGGCCGGGAGGCGCCCCCAGCCCGATCCGACCTGTCGTCATGGCGGTATGCCCCCTGCTGCGTCCGGCTGGTTCACCACAGCCTAAGCGGTGGGGCGACAGCGGCCGCCGCCCCTCCGCTGCCGTAACGAACCGTCACGCCCGTGTGACCCTCAGCCCAGGACGGAACGACACGGCTGCACGTTTCAGCCACCCCGCTTCCGCACCACCCGCCCCATTTGGCAGGCTGTCCCCGCAACTCGGGGGATTGCAGGGAGGGACAACAGCACCATGCACACGGCACCGCAACCGTCGCCATCAGCCACGACAGGCGATCCCAGGCTCGGCTGGAGCAGCGCGGAGGCCGCAGCACGCCCGCCCGTACTCCGCTTCCGCCGCGACGGAATCCTGCCCACCGTCGCCGCCGCGCTCTCCGTCCGCGGCGCGACCCTCACCTGCACCGCGGCCAAGGGCGACCAGGCCCCCACTCTCCACCCGCTCATCCAGGACTTCCTCGACACCCTCACCAGCGGCCAGCGCGAACGCTTCACCGGACGGTGTCCCGAAGCCATCCTGCTCTCCCGCCACATCGGCGCCACCGACGCGGCACGCTCCAAACGCGCCCAGCGCAAACCCCTCACCCCCGGCGAAGCCCGGCGCTCCCTCAAGCACGCCAAACTCACCACCCGGCGCATCCGCGAGGACGGCGACCCCCTCCACGGCAGCTACGCCGCCCCCTGCCGCTCCTGCACGGCGATGCTCGCTCACTTCGGCGTACGCACCGTCGACCCCACCCAGAACCAGAACGGCTGAACGCACACACATGCCCGACCACCCCCTCAGCACCACCCGCTTCCCCGTCGCCGTCGACGCAGCCCTGCGCGACGCGGGATGGCAACCCGGCCGCTGGGACATCAAACTCGCCGAACACTGGGCCGACACCCTGCGCGCCCACATCTCCCCCGGCGGCCACCGGCACACCGTCTTCCCCGCGGCCGTCGAAGCCTGGGCCGAATTCGGCGCCCTCCGCATCACCCCGCCCGGACCCGGCCGCCAGACCGCACCGACGGCCCTCCGCATCGACCCCCTCGCCGGACTCCACCTCGCCCGCACCCTCAGCGACCTCGGCCGCGCCCTCGACACCGAGATCGCGCCCCTCGGAGAGGAGGGCGACGCCCAGGCCGTCCTTGCCATCGACACCGAAGGGCGGGTCTACAGCGTCGACCACACCGGCGACTGGTACCTCGGCCCCGACCTCGACCAGGCGTTCGTCACACTCGTCAACGGCAACCAGCCCGCCCGCCTCACCACATCCTGAGACCCGGGCCCCGCGACACGGGGCGCCGCCCCCTGGGGCACCACAACCCCGGGGCAGCGCAAGCACCGGGCACCGCGGCGGAGAGCGGCGGACAACACCGCGGCCCGGCGGGGCGACCACCCCCGCCGGACCACCACGGCGCGATACACCGGCCCACCGGGCCGACAGAGCACCTGACCGGCCGACCGGCCCTTCCACCCGGGAACACCGAACCGCCCCAGCCCACCGGGCCGACAAAGCACCTGACCGGCCGACCGGCCCATTCACCCCGGAACACCGAACCGCCCCGGGAGCCCGGAACACCGGGCCACCACCGCCCCGGGAGCCGAAGAGCCCCCCGCGGACGCTCACACCACCGACGACTCCACCGGCGACTCCATCGGCAGCACCGCCGACACCCGGAAACCGCCCCCGTCCGTCGGCCCCGACACGAACACACCACCCAGCGCCGACACGCGCTCCCGCATACCCACCAGGCCGTTGCCCCCGCTCGGCAGATCCGCGTCCGCCGCACCCCGCTCCGACGGACCGTTCTCGACCTGCATCGCGATCTCCGCATCACGATGGGCGACCCGCACCCACGCCTTCGCACCCGCCGCGTGCTTGTGCACGTTCGTCAACGCCTCCTGCACCACCCGGAACGCCGTCTGCTCCACCTCCGGCCGGTACTCGCGCGACTCACCCTGCACCGAGAGCTCGACCACCATCCCGGCCAGCCGCGACTGCTCCACCAGCGAGCCGATGTCCGCCAACGACGGCCCCTCACCCGTCACCGCGGCCTCAGCGGCCTCAGCGGCGGCCGCGGCCGCCGCCCCCACCGCCGCCAACGGCACCGGCTCGGCCGCCGCCCGCGCCGCGACCTCCTCGCCCGACCGCAGCACGCCCAGCATCTCGCGCAACTCCGTCAACGCCTGCCGTCCCATGTCCCCCACCAGGGCCGCGTTCTTCACCGCCTTCTGCGGATCCTTCAACGCCACCGCCTGCAACGCCGCCGCATGCACCACCATGAGACTCACCCGGTGCGCCACCACGTCGTGCATCTCCCGCGCGATCCGCGTGCGCTCCTCCGTACGCGCCCACTGCGCCTGCTGCTCCGCACGGTCGGCCAGCAGGGACAACTCCTGCTCCAGACTGACCGCACGCTCCCGCAGGCTCTCCATCAACCGCCGCCGCGCCCCCACGTACAGCCCCAGCAGCAGCGGCGGAGCGGTCAGTCCGATCGACATCACGACCGACACCACCGGCACGTACCAGGGACCAGGATCGAAGTCGGCCCTCGCCACGTCCTGGCGCGTCCTGACGAACGTGACGATCAGCGTTCCCAGCAACGACATCCCCGCCAGCGCCGCGATCACCCGCCGCGGCGCCTCCGAGGCGGCGAGCGTGTACAGCCCGACGATCCCCATCAGGAAGCCCATCTCGGCCGGCGTGATCGCGATCGACACCAGCACCACGGCGACCGGCCAACGCCGGCGCAACACCAGCACCGACCCGGCGAGCAGCCCGAAGACCACCCCCACCGGAACGGGCAGCGCGGCCGTCTCCGAGAACCGCACCCCCTCCAGCGCGCACTCCGCCGCGGACACGAGGCCGAGCCCCACGTCCAGCACCGCACTCCGCCGCCGCCCCCACCACAGCAAGCTCCGCGGCGACGCGTCGTCCGCAGAGTCCTGGTGTGCCCCCGTTGTGCTCATGTCTCCCAGACTACGAAAGCGGTCGAGCGATTTTCCGGCGGCTTCCACAGCACGGAACGTGACGAACAAGGTCGCAACGCGCGACGACCGCTCGAACAGGTGAATCGACCACATCTTCGACCTGGATGCTCGCATTCCGGACGAGCCTGGGCACATGACCTCCTCAACCGGCGCGTACGCCGACTTCGAAGGCCTCCGCAGACAGGCGATCGCGCTGCGCCGCGAAGGCCTCAGCCTCCGCCAGATCCGCCTCCGACTCAACATCGGCAACAACGACATCCTCAACCGCCTCGTGAAGGGCGAGCCGCCACCCGACTGGACCAGGCGCCCGAACGCGAAGGACGACCTGCGGGCGAAGGCGCGCGAGCTCCGGCTGCGGGGGATGACCTACGACCAGATCCAGGTCGAGTTGGGGTGCTCGAAGAGCTCGATCTCACTCTGGGTGCGGGACCTGCCGGCGCCGGTCCGGCGCACACCGGCCCAGCAGGCCAGTCTGGCGGCCCGCAAACGCTGGGAGCACGAGGGCCCGAGGAGGGAGGCGGAGCGACAGCAGGCCAAGTCCCGCGCCGCAGCCGAGATCGGTACGCTCACCGACCGGGAGCTTCACCTGATCGGAGTCGGCCTCTACCGGGCCGAAGGCACCAAGGACAAACCTCACGCGCGCCGGGAGCGGGTGACCTTCGTCAACAGCGACCCCGGCATGATCACACTGTTCCTCGCATGGCTCGACCCGGTCGGAGTCGAGAGGGCTCACCTGAGGTTTCACGTGATGATCCACGAGTCGGCCGAGGTACGCGCCGCAGAGCGGTACTGGGCCGACCTCGTCGGGGCGGACGTCGCAACGTTCGGCAAGACCACACTCAAACGGCACAACCCGAAGACCGTCCGCAAGAACGTGGGCCCGCGCTATCGGGGTTGCCTCGTCATCCAGGTGCGGCAGAGCGCCGAGCTGTACCGTCGCATCGAAGGCTGGTGGTACGGCATAGTAGGGGCTGCATCCGCAGCCGATCCACCAAATCGGACATAGCGACAATCCCGGGTCGTCTAAGGGCAAGACGTCAGATTTTGGTTCTGATCATGGGGGTTCGAGTCCTCCCCCGGGAGCAAACATGCTCAGTGCGGGTCCTGACCTCACGGTCAGGACCCGCACTTATTTCACGCCTGTACGCCCCCGGTATCCTTCGGGTGTCCACCACCCGAAGCCGAAGGGCATTCCCGTGAGCGCCAACCGCCCGGCCGCCGTCGTCGTCCTTGCAGCGGGTGAGGGCACCCGCATGAAGTCGAAGACCCCCAAGGTCCTGCACGAGATCGCCGGGCGCTCGCTCGTCGGGCACGTCGTGTCCGCCGCCCGTGAGCTCGGACCCGAGCAGCTCGTCGTGGTCGTGGGTCATGCGAGCGAACACGTCAGGCAACATCTCGCGGCGCACTACGAGGGGACGCGCACGGCCTTCCAGGCGGAGCAGAACGGCACGGGCCATGCCGTACGGATGGCGCTGGAGGAGCTGGGCCAGGCCCCGGACGGCACGGTCGTGGTCGTGTGCGGTGACACTCCCCTCCTTTCCGGCGAGACGCTGTCGGCGCTCGCCGAAACGCATGCGACCGACGGCAACGCCGTGACGGTGCTGACGGCGGAGGTCCCGGACTCGACGGGGTACGGCCGGATCGTGCGGGACGCCGTCACGGGTGCGGTGACCGCGATCGTGGAGCACAAGGACGCCTCCGAGGCCGAGCGGGCGATCAAGGAGATCAACTCGGGTGTCTTCGCGTTCGACGGCCGGCTGCTGGCGGATGCGCTGGGCAAGGTGCGCACGGACAACAGCCAGGGCGAGGAGTACCTGACGGACGTGCTCGGGATCCTGCGCGAGGCGGGGCACCGGGTGGGTGCGTCGGTGGCCGGGGATCACCGCGAGATCCTGGGGATCAACAACCGGGTACAGCTCGCGGAGGCGCGCCGGCTGCTGAACCAGCGGCTGCTGGAGCGGGCCATGACGGCCGGCGTGACGGTGGTGGATCCGGCGTCGGTGCTGGTGGACGTGACGGTGACGTTCGAGCGGGACGCGGTGGTTCACCCGGGTACGCAGTTGCTGGGTGCGACGCATGTGGCGGAGGACGCCGAGGTGGGTCCGAACACGCGGCTGCGGGACACGGTGGTGGGCCGTGGGGCGCGGGTGGACAACACGGTGGCGGACCGCGCGGTGATCGGCGAGTCGGCGTCGGTGGGTCCGTACGCGTATCTGCGTCCCGGGACGAAGCTCGGCCCCAAGGCCAAGGCGGGTACGTACGTGGAGATGAAGAACGCCTCGCTCGGCGAGGGCACGAAGGTGCCGCATCTGTCGTACGTGGGTGACGCGACGATCGGTGAGTACACGAACATCGGTGCCGCTTCGGTGTTCGTGAACTACGACGGTGAGGCGAAGCACCACACGACGATCGGCTCTCACTGCCGGACGGGGTCGGACAACATGTTTGTTGCTCCTGTCACAGTCGGGGACGGTGCGTACACCGCGGCGGGCTCGGTGATCACGAAGGATGTGCCTCCGGGTTCGCTGGCCGTGGCCCGTGGCCAGCAGCGGAATATCGAGGGTTGGGTGGCGCGGAAGCGTCCGGGGAGCGCGGCCGCGCAGGCAGCTCAGGCCGCAGGTGAGGTCGTGGAGCGCGAAGGCTGACCAGGAACGGGTGCGTCAATCTCGGCGTACCGTGATACGTGCACACGATTCGGCTGGCTCGCCGCAACCAGGGACGGGCGGATCAGCAGCAGAGAACACGTCTGAGGAGACAGTGCTGTGACCGGGATCAAGACGACCGGCGAGAAGAAGCTGATGCTCTTCTCCGGCCGCGCCCACCCCGAGCTGGCCGAGGAGGTCGCCCATCAGCTGGGTGTCGGCATAGTGCCGACGAAGGCCTTCGATTTCGCCAATGGTGAGATCTACGTTCGTTTCCAGGAGTCGGCGCGTGGCGCGGACTGCTTCCTGATGCAGAGCCACACGGCTCCCATCAACAAATGGATCATGGAACAGTTGATCATGATCGATGCTCTGAAGCGGGCCTCCGCGCGGAGCATCACGGTGATCCTGCCGTTCTACGGTTACGCCCGTCAGGACAAGAAGCACCGCGGCCGTGAGCCGATCTCGGCGCGCCTGGTGGCGGATCTGATGAAGACGGCCGGTGCGGACCGGATCCTCACGGTGGATCTGCACACGGACCAGATCCAGGGCTTCTTCGACGGTCCGGTGGATCACCTGTTCGCGCTGCCGCTGCTGGCCGACTACGTCGGTGCGAAGGTCGACCGCTCGAAGCTGACGGTGGTGTCCCCGGACGCCGGCCGGGTACGGGTGGCGGACCGCTGGTGCGACCGCCTGGACGCACCGCTGGCGATCGTCCACAAGCGCCGCGACAAGGACGTGGCGAACCAGGTGACGGTCCACGAGGTCGTGGGCAACGTCGAGGGCCGGGTCTGCGTCCTGGTCGACGACATGATCGACACCGGCGGCACGATCTGCGCGGCCGCGGAGGCGCTGTTCGCGCACGGTGCGGAGGACGTCATCGTCACGGCCACGCACGGTGTGCTGTCGGGTCCCGCCGCGGACCGGCTGAAGAACTCGAAGGTGAGCGAGTTCGTGTTCACGGACACGCTGCCGGACCCGAGCAATCTGGAGCTGGACAAGATCACGGTCCTGTCGATCGCGCCGACGATCGCCCGTGCGGTGCGTGAGGTCTTCGAGGACGGCTCGGTGACGAGCCTGTTCGAGGAGCAGTAGCCGACGGGCGGCAGCACCGCGCGATCGGAGATCGATTTAGGCTGCGGCCTCCCTCCGGGTAGACTCATCGGGTTGCTCGGCGAGGGAGGCCGTACCCGTTTCGGTACGGCGGTCCGTTATCGACGCGCTCTTCGTAGCAGGCCAGTCGTGGCCGGGTGACTGTTCATGTTCGTCACCGCATACGAGGAGTGCACATGTCCGAGGTGAAGATTTCCGCGGAGCTCCGCAGCGAGTTCGGCAAGGGCGCCGCCCGGCGCATCCGTCGCGACAACAAGGTTCCCGGCGTTCTCTACGGTCACGGCTCGGACCCGATCCACGTGACGCTGCCCGGCCACGACCTGCTGCTGGCACTGCGTACCCCGAACGTCCTGCTCGCGCTGGACATCGAGGGCAAGAAGGAGCTGGCCATCCCGAAGGCGGCGCAGCGCGACCCGCTGAAGGGCTTCCTGGAGCACGTGGACCTGCTGCTGGTGAAGCGTGGCGAGAAGGTCACGGTCGAGGTTCCGGTGCACGCCGAGGGCGAGCTGGCCCCCGGCGGCAACCTGCTGGAGCACGTGCTGAACGCGCTGCCGGTCGAGGCCGAGGCCACCCACATCCCCGAGTCCTTCACGGTGTCCGTCGAGGGTCTGGAGGCCGGCGCCTCCGTCCACGCCAAGGACGTCGAGCTGCCGAAGGGCGTCTCCCTGGCCGTGGACGAGGACGCGGTCGTGCTGCAGGTCCTGGCCGCGCAGGCCGAGGAGCCTGTCGGCGAGGCCGAGGAGGCCGAGGCAGGCGAGGCCGTGGCCGGCGAGGGCGCCGAGGCCTGAGCCGTACGCTCTGCTTGACGGGGTGGCGGGCCGCGCGGCCCGCCACCCCGTTCTCTGTTCTTCGGACTCGTTTGCGGACTCGAGGAGACGTTCATGACGACGGTCGACGCCAACGCGCCCTGGCTGGTGGTGGGGCTGGGCAATCCGGGGCCGGGTTACGCGGGGAACCGCCACAACGTGGGGTTCATGGTCGCGGACCTGCTCGCGGAGCGGATGGGCGGGAAGTTCAAGCGGGCGGCCAAGGCGCAGGCTCAGGTGGTGGAGGGCCGGATCGGTCCGGCCGGTCCGGGAAGCCGGCGGGTGATCCTGGCGAAGCCGATGTCGTACATGAATCTTTCGGGTGGTCCTGTGGTGGCGTTGCGGGACTTCTACAAGGTTCCGACGGCGCACGTGGTGGCGGTGCACGACGAGCTGGACATCGATTTCGGGGTGCTGCGGCTGAAGCTGGGCGGCGGTGACAACGGGCACAACGGGCTGAAGTCGATGACGAAGGCGATGGGTTCGGACTACCACCGGGTGCGGTTCGGCATCGGGCGTCCGCCGGGGCGGATGCAGGTGGCGGACTTCGTGCTGAAGGACTTCTCCGGTGCCGAGCGCAAGGAGCTGGACTATTTCGTGGACCGCGGGGCGGATTCGGTGGAGTGTCTGGTGACGGAGGGGCTGGAGCGCGCGCAGAGTGCGTACAACTCCTGACAAGCACCCCATAGCGCTGGCCATGAGTTGACCGGGTGCGGTCGGGTGCCGAAGGATCGCGCCCCATGAAGCGGAACTCCTCCGGCCGGATGCTCGACCACGGCCGCCGTGTGTCCATGGCCGCGGTGGCGCTTCTGCTGCTCGTCGCCGGCTTCTGGTCGTCCTGGGGCACTGCCCAGCACGTGCTGCTGTCCAAGGGGCGTGAGCACGGGACGCTCACCGTCGCCGACTGCGGCGAGAAGACGTGCACGGGCCCGTACGACCCCGATGGGCCGGGCGGCGCGCGGTCGGGCATGGTCATCGAGCGGTCGGTGGCGGTGGCCGAGGGCGCGGAGCTCGCCGTGGTGGTGAAGCCGGGCACGGACGAGGTCGTGCGCACCGGCTGGCCCGGGGTGCTGCATGCGTGGCTGCCCCTGGGCGGTGCGCTGCTGCTCGCCGCCTGTGTGATCGGCGGCGGTCTGCGGATGGCCCGGACGGCTTGGGCGACGGCCGCCGCGGGCGGGGTGTTGCTGGTGGGCGCGTTCTTCGCGCTCTGAGCGCTCTGAGGATCCCCTCCCGCCCCGGCGGGCCGGATGCCGGACAGCCCCTGCCCGCCCAGGACCCGCGTCTACCGGGCACGCACCGCCCCCCGTTCGGCGATACCGGCTGCGGCACCGGCGCCTGCCCCTCGGCTCGCCGCGGAGCGGATGGGTGGCCCCGCCCGGAAGGGCGCGGGAGCCGGAAACGGCCCGGGGCCCGGAAAGCGACGGTCCGGAAGTGCTCGGGGCCCGGAAAGCGACGGCCCGGAAGTGCCCGGGGCCCGGAAAGCGACGGCCCGGAAGTGCCCGGGACCCGGAAGCGAGCCCGGGCTCCGGAAGGACAACGGAGCCCGGAAACGAGTCCGGGGGCCCGGGAGGGGTTCCCGGGCCCCCTGCCGTCGGGGCGGAGCGGGGCGTCAGCCCGTGTTGCGCAGTCCGGCCGCGACGCCGTTGACCGTCAGCAGCAGCGCCCGCGAAAGCAGCGGGTCCGCCGGCTCGGCGCGTTCGGCGGTGGCGCGCTGCCGGGCGAGCAGCGAGACCTGGAGGTAGGAGATCGGGTCGAGGTAGGCGTCCCGGATCCCGAAGGTCTGCTGGAGTCCCGGGTTGGAGTCGAGCAGCTGCTCGCCGCCGGTGACGCGCAGCACCTCACGAACCGTCAGCTCGTGTTCGGTCTCGATGTCGGCGAACACGTGCTTGAGGTCGTCCGGTACGAGGGTGTCCACGTAGTGGCGGGCGATCCGCAGATCGGTCTTGGCGAGGGTCATCTCGACGTTGGAGATGAAGTTCCGGAAGAAGTGCCACTTCTCGTACATCTCCTCCAGGACGGAGTCCTGGCCGGCTTCGCGCAGGGCCCGCAGGCCGGAGCCGACGCCGAACCAGCCGGGCACGATCTGCCGCGACTGGGTCCAGCCGAACACCCACGGGATGGCCCGCAGACCGTCCAGGCCGGCGCCGCTGTCGGGGCGGCGGGAGGGCCGGGAGCCCAGGTGCAGCTCGGCGAGCTGGTCGACGGGAGTGGAGGCGAAGAAGTACGCCGGCAGGTCCGGGTCCTCGACCAGCTTGCGGTAGGCGGCGTGGGCGGCGTCGGAGACGGTGTCCATCGCGGTGTCCCAGCGGGCGAGCGCCTCGTCGCTCTGCCGGGGCGCGGTGTGCAGGGCGGACGCCTGGAGGGTCGCGGCGACCGTGAGCTCCAGGTTCTCCCTGGCCAGGGAGGGGATGAGGTACTTGTCCGAGATGACCTCGCCTTGTTCCGTCACCTTGATCTCGCCCTCGAGCGTGCCCCAGGGCTGGGCCAGGATGGCCTCGTGGGTGGGGCCGCCGCCGCGGCCGACGGTGCCGCCCCGGCCGTGGAACAACCTGAGCCTGACCCCGTAGCGGTGGGCGACGTCCCGCAGCCTGCGCTGGGCGCGGTGGATCTCCCACTGGGAGGTGGTGATGCCGCCGAACTTGGAGGAGTCCGAGTAGCCGAGCATGACCTCCTGGACGTCGCCGCGCAGGGCGACGAGCCGGCGGTAGGAGGGGTCGGCGAGCATCTCGTCGAGGATGACGTCGGCCGCCCGGAGTTCGTCGGTGGTCTCCAGCAGCGGCACGATGCCGATCCTGGCCCACCCGGCGTGCAGGTCGACCAGTCCGGCCTCGCGGGCCAGCACGGCCGCCGCGAAGACGTCGTCCGCGCCCTGGCACATCGAGATGATGTAGGACTCGATGACCTCGGGTCCGAAGCGCTCGAAGGCTTCCTTGACCGTGTGGAACACACCGAGGGTCTTGGCGCCGGCGGCGTCGAGCGGTGCCGGGGTCGGGGCGAGCGGCCGCCGGGAGCGGAGCTCCTTGGCGAGCAGCTTCTGCCGGTACTCGCGGGGCATGTCGGCGTAGCGCCAGGTCTCCTCGCCGAGCCGGTCGAAGAGCTGGCCGAGGGCGTGGTGGTGCGCGTCGGCGTGCTCGCGCACGTCCATGGTGGCGAGCTGGAGCCCGAAGGCGGCGAGGGTGCGGATGGTGCGGTCGAGTCGGCCGTCCGCGAACAGCCCGCCGCGGTGCTCGCGCAGCGACGTCTGGATGAGGGTGAGGTCCTGGAGCAGCTCGGCGGTGCCCAGGTAGTCGCGGCCCTTCTCGTGGGGGGTGCCCTTGGCGAGCCGCTGCCGGGTGTTGACGAGCTTCTGGCGGATGCAGGTGGCCTTGAGCCGGTAGGGCTCCTCGGCGTTGAGCCGCTTGTAGCGGGGGCTGATCTCCGGCAGGCGCTCCAGGTCGGACTGGAGGGATTCCAGCAGTTCCTCGGTGGCGCCGGCGTAGCGGATCGAGTTGGACAGCAGGGCGCGCAGCGAGTCGACGGCTTCGAGGGCGTCGGTGATGCCGTGCTCGTGCTGGAGGATCAGGACCTCGCGGGTCACCTCGGGGGTGACGTTGGGGTTGCCGTCGCGGTCGCCGCCGATCCAGGTGCCGAAGGTGAGGGGCCGGGTACCGGGCGGGAGCTCGACACCGGCGCGCTCCAGCTCGGCGGCGAGGTCTTCCAGGACGTCCCCGACGGCGCCCGCGTGGAGCTCGTCGAGGTAGTAGATGGCGTTGCGGGCCTCGTCGGCGGGCTCGGGGCGCACGACCCGGAGCTCGTCGGTCTGCCAGATCAGGTCGATGCTCTCGGCGAGCCGCAGGTCGTGCCGGCGGCGGTCGGCGGGGTTGACCGGGGTTTCCAGCAGCTCGGCGATGCGCCGGAGCTTGTTCAGCACGGACCGGCGGGCCGCCTCGGTGGGGTGCGCGGTGAAGACCGGCCGCACGTTGAGGTTGCGCACGGTCTCGCGCAGGTGCTCGGGGTCCGCCTCCTTGAGCATGTCGGCGGTCCGGGAGAGCAGCCCGCCCTCGGCGGCGCGGCGCTCGCGCATCTCGCGGCCGCGGTGCACCTGCTCGGTGACGTTGGCAAGATGGAAGTACGTGGAGAAGGCACGCACCAGCTTCGCGGCGGTTTCCAGGTCGGTGTCCCCGAGCAGCTCCGCGGCGGCGTCGCCGTCGGACCGGGTCAGGGCGCGTACGCGTTCGACGAGGTCGAGGAGTTCGGGGCCTTCCTGCCGTACGAGGGTCTCGCCCAGCAGATCGCCCAGTCGGCGGATGTCGGAACGCAGCTCCGCGCTGGCGGATGTGGTCTGGTCGGCACTGCTCACAGGTGCGGCTCCTTGCAGTGTTTGAGCACGTCTGGAGGTTTCCGGAGGCTTTGCGGACCACGCTGTCCGACGACTCCAAGGATAGGTGTCCGTTCACTCGGCGTTGTCCACCGCCCTCTTGCCGCGAGGTTTCGCGCTGCCATACTTACGACCCCGTAGGTTACGGTTCCGTAGCCGGATGGTTCAGCCACACCCTCACCCCCCAGGGGACACCCCATGACCACGAGTCCCGATGTGATCGACGACGCCCGGAAGTCGTCCGCACCCGATCTCCCCTCCGCCACGCTGGGCGGCGACAGCAAGCGTTCGATCGAGCAGATCGCCCTGCTGATGTTCATCACGGTGCCCTTCCTCGCGCTCCTGGCGGCGATCCCGCTGGCGTGGGGCTGGGGTGTGAGCTGGCTCGACCTCGGCCTGCTGGTGGCGATGTACTTCATCGGCTGCCACGGCATCACGATCGGCTTCCACCGCTACTTCACCCACGGCTCCTTCAAGGCCAGGCGGCCACTGCGGATCGCGCTGGCGATCATGGGATCGCTGGCCGTGGAAGGCCCCCTGGTGCGCTGGGTGGCCGACCACCGCAAGCACCACAGGTTCTCCGACGCCGAGGGCGACCCGCACTCGCCGTGGCGTTTCGGCGAGACGGTCCCGGCACTGATGAAGGGCCTGTGGTGGGCACACATCGGCTGGATGTTCGACGAGGAGCAGACGCCGCAGCAGAAGTACGCGCCCGACCTGATCAAGGACCCGGCGCTCCGGGCGATCTCGCGCCAGTTCGTGATCTGGACGATCGTGTCCCTGGCCATCCCCCCGCTGGTCGGCGGTCTGGTGACGATGTCGTGGTGGGGCGCGTTCACCGCGTTCTTCTGGGGCTCGCTGGTGCGGGTCGCACTGCTGCACCACGTGACGTGGTCGATCAACTCGATCTGCCACGCGGTCGGCAAGCGCCCGTTCAAGTCGCGCGACCGTTCGGGCAACGTGTGGTGGCTCGCTGTGCTGTCGTGCGGTGAGTCCTGGCACAACCTGCACCACGCCGACCCGACGAGCGCCCGGCACGGCGTCGAGCGCGGGCAGATCGACTCCAGCGCCCGGCTGATCCGCTGGTTCGAGAAGGCGGGCTGGGCGTACGACGTGCGCTGGCCGAGTGCGGACCGGATTGCCGCCCGGCGCCGGAAGGAAGCCGCGGAGGCGGCATGATTGAGGGCGTGGCGATCGACGGCAGCAGCACCAGCAGCAGTGAGAAGCCCCGGCGTGGGCGCAGGGTCCGGATGACCGGGGCGGAGCGCCGCCAGCAGCTGCTCGACATCGGTCGCACGCTTTTCGCGGCGAAGGGCTTCGAGGGCACGTCGGTGGAGGAGATCGCGGCGAAGGCCGGGGTCTCCAAGCCGGTGGTGTACGAGCACTTCGGCGGCAAGGAGGGGCTGTACGCGGTCGTGGTCGACCGGGAGATGCGCCAGCTGCTGGACATGGTGACCGGGGCTCTGACCGCGGGGCATCCGAGGGAGCTGCTGGAGCAGGCGGCGTTCGCGCTGCTGGACTACATCGAGACCTACACGGACGGTTTCCGCATCCTGGTCCGTGATTCGCCGGTCGCCCAGTCCACGGGTACGTTCGCGTCGCTGATCAGCGACATCGCCACGCAGGTCGAGGACATCCTGGGCCTTGAGTTCAAGGCCCGCGGCTTCGACCCGAAGCTGGCGCCGCTGTACGCGCAGGCGCTGGTGGGGATGGTGGCGCTGACGGGTCAGTGGTGGCTGGACGTCCGCAAGCCGAAGAAGGCGGAGGTCGCGGCGCACCTGGTGAACCTGGCCTGGCACGGGCTGGACGGGCTGGAGCAGAAGCCGCGGCTGATAGGACACCGCAAGAGCTGAGCGGCTGCGGCGCGCGGCGGGTCGCGTTTCGTTTCGTCGCGTCGCGTCGCGTCGCGTCGCGTCGCGTCGGGGGCGTGCACGGCGAGGCGGGGTGCACGGAATGACGCCCACGCGCCGCGCCGACCCCCCGGCGGACACCGCGCCGATCTCCGCACCCGCACCGCACCGACCCCCCAGCGGACACCGCGCCGATCTCCGCACCCGCACCGCACCGACCCCCCAGCGGACACCGCGCCGATCTCCGCACCCGCACCGCACCGACCCCCCGGCGGACACCGCGCCGATCTCCGCACCCGCACCGCGCCGATCCCCCAGCGGACACCGCGTCCGGCCGGCGTCCGGTTCGCCGCTCGTCGCGGGAGGGACGCCGGCCGGGCGGCCGGGCCGGTCACTCCACCGGTTCCAGGAACTCCAGCCGGTTGCCCACCGGGTCCTTCGAGAAGAAGCGGCGGTGGCCAGGCAGCGCCTCGTCCCAGACGACCTCGGCGCCGTGGGCGAGCAGGCGCTCGGCGAACGTCTCGATAGCGGTCACCCGCAGCCCCGGATGGGCCTTGCGCGCGGGCCGGAACTCGGGGTCGACGCCGAGGTGCAGCTGGACGTCGCCGGTCCGGAACCAGCAGCCGCCGCGGACGGCGAGCGACGGCGGCTTGGCGATCTCGGTCATCCCCAGAGCGCCGCCGTAGTACGCCCGCAGGGCTTCCTCGGAGCCCGCGGGCATGGCGAGCTGGACGTGGTCAAGAGTGGTCAGCACAGGGACGTGTCCCTTCCCTACGGGCCTACAGCGGCTTGCGGGCCACGGCGAAGATGCGGCGGAACGGGAAGACCGTTCCGTGCGGCCCGGGCGGATAGGCCTTGCGGAGCAGATCGCGGTACTGGGAGAGGAACTCGTCGGTGGCCTCCTCATCCCCGTCGAGCGCGGTGAGGACCGGGCGCAGCGCGGTGCCCTTCACCCAGTCCAGGACGGGATCCTCGCCGGTGAGCAGCTGGAGGTAGGTCGTCTCCCAGGTGTCGGCGGCGCAGCCGAGGTCGGCGAGCCGGAGGAGGTAGTCGGCCGGGTCCAGTACGTGGACGAAGCGGCGCCCCTGGTCGGCGAGGCGGTCGCGCCACTGCGGGGTGTCGCAGAGCTCGCCGAGCAGCGCGTGGCTGGGCGAGGTGAAGTTGCCGGGCACCTGGAAGGCGAGGGTGCCGCCGGGCGTGAGGCCGTCGACCCAGGTGGCGAAGGACTCGGGGTGGTTGGGCACCCACTGGAGCGCGGCGTTGGAGACGATGAGGTCGTAGGGCTCGTCGGGGGTCCAGTGGGCGGCGTCGGCAGGGCGGAAGTCGATCCAGCCGCCGCCGCTGGTGGTGCCCGCGTACTCCTTCTCGGCGCGGGCGAGCATCTCGGGTGAGAGGTCGAATCCGGTGATCCGTGCGTCCGGCCACCGGTCGGCGAGGAGCACGGTGACGTTGCCGGGGCCGCAGCCGAGGTCGGCGATGCGAGGCGGGCGGTTTCCGTGGGGCAGTTCGGGTATACGGCCGAGCAGATCGAGGAACGGGCGGGTTCGATGGCCTGAGTGACGGAGATACTGCTGTGGATCCCAGGTTGGAACGGAATGCATGTTCGATCCCCCTTGCAGGAACGTTCATCGGAACCGGAACAGGGGCCCCGGCCCGACCATGCCCAATGGTCCATCCAAACATATCTTGACGTCAAGAGACTTCATGTCGACAGACCCTTTACACTGATCGTCATGGAGGACGAGGTCGACCGACTGGTCGCTGCCTGGCGCCGCGAGCGCCCCGACCTCGACGTGGAGCCACTCGAGGTGCTCAGCCGCGTCTCCAGACTCGCGCGCCACCTCGACCGCGCGCGCAGGATCGCCTTCGCCGAGCACAATCTGGAGCCCTGGGAGTTCGACGTCCTGACGTCGCTGCGGCGCGCGGGGGCGCCCTACCAGCTCTCCCCCGGCCAGCTGCTCACCCAGACCCTGGTCACATCGGGCACGATGACCAACCGCATCGACCGGCTCGCCAAGAAGGGCCTGGTCGAGCGGCTTCCCGATCCCAGCGACCGTCGCGGTGTGCTGGTGCGGCTCACCGCCGAGGGGCGGGACCGCGCCGATCAGGCGCTCGCCGGACTGCTCGCCCAGGAACGCGCGATCCTGGCGGAGCTGTCCCGTGCGGAGCGCGGTGAACTCGCCGGTCTGCTACGCCAGTTGACCGCCCCGTTCGACAACGTCCCCAGCTGAGGGCGCGAGTTCTGCGGGGCCGACCCCGGCCCGGCGGGCCAGCGCCACCGCGGCGAGGGTCGAGTGGACTCCGAGCTTGCCCAGGACGTTCTGCATATGGGTGCGCACGGTGTGCGGGGAGAGGAACAGCCGCTCCGCGACCGCCTTGCGGCCCAGTCCGGCCACCATGCACCGCAGGACCTCCCGCTCGCGCGGGGTGAGCGACTCCACGAGCCGCTCGCTCTCGGTGCGATGCTTGCGCGCGGCGGTGAGCTCCCGCAACACGCCGGTGAGCAGCGCGGGGGGCAGATGCGTCTCATCGCGCAGGACGCCCCGGATCACCGTGAGCAGACGCTGTAGGGAGCAGTCCTTGGCGACCCAGCCGGAGGCGCCGGCCTGGAGCGCGAGCGCGGCCCGGCGCGGGTCGTCCTTCTCGGCGAGCACGACCGTCCGCACCGCAGGGCGCGCGGTGCGGACCGCGGCGACCAGGGAGATCCCGTCGACGAAGCCGTCGCCGTTGTCGGGGACGGCCCGCGCGACCACGGGGCCACCCGGTGCCCTCGCGATCCCCAGATCGGCGTCGACCAGCATCACGTCGAATCTGCGCCCCTCGGCCGCCGCGCGCTCGAGGCAGCGCAGCGCGGCCGGGCCACTGCCCGCCGCGGCGACCTCGACGTCCGGCTCGGCGGCGAGTGCCGCCGCGAGGGACTCGGCGAAGATTCGGTGGTCGTCCACGACGAGGACCCGGATACGAACCACAGACACCCCCAGGCTGCGTTTTCCGGCGGAGGCCACGCGTCGACGGGCACGGCGCCCGGTAGGAGTGGGTGGGCCGTCACGGCCGCCGCCGCGATTGACCGATACCCCGCCCCGGGCGTCGTACCCGACCGTCTCGCCCCCTGATCAGCACCGGCCCCCACCGGTGCACGTGCTTCAGAGTACGGAAGGCGGCCCTGAGGGGAAGGGCATTTGCAGAACTGGCCGGACGCCGTGTTTAGGGTGTGCCGCATGTTTCGTTTTGAGACAGAAGTCGACAAGGAACGCCTCGGCCTGCTCGGTGAAAGACTCGAGGCCGCCGACTCCCAGCGCTCCCCGGCGATGCGGGCCCTGGCGGTGAGCCCGCACAAGGACGAAGTCCCCCTGCAGGTCTGGGTGGTGGAGGAGGCGACCGGCCGACTGGCCGCGGGCCTGACGGGCCGCACCTGGGCGCGCTGGCTCCATGTCGACCTCCTCTGGGTCGACGCTCCGCACCGCGGCGCGGGCCTGGGCTCCCAGCTCCTCTCCGCAGCCGAGCGCGAGGCCCGCGTGGGCCGCGGGTGCTCCTGGTCCCGGCTGGAGACGTGGGACTTCCAGGCGCCCGGCTTCTACCGGAAGCACGGCTACGAGATCGTCGGCCGGGTGCCCGACTACCCGCCGGGCGTCACGGAGTACCTCCTGGCGAAGCACCTCGGCTGAGCCGACGGGCGCGCGGGAGGCGGGCGCGCCGAGGCCCTCTCAGCGGATCGCCGAAACGCCCGCAGCCTTCTATTCAACTTTGACTAGAGTGCGGGTATGAGCGAGAAGACCATTCCGATCCTGCCGTGCCGGACCATCCAGCCCGTTCTCGACTTCTATACGACCCTTGGGTTCGAGGTGTCCTGCCAGCAGAAGAGCCCCAATCCGTACGCGGCCGTCCAGCGCGGCGGTATACAGCTCCACTTCTTCGGGATGAAGCAGTACGAGCCGGCCGAGTCGTTCAGTACGTGCATCGTCCAGACCGATGACGTCGACGGGCTGCACGAGATCTTTCGGTCCAGACTGAAGGCGGCGTACGGGAGAGTGCCGAACCGCGGGCTGCCGCGAATCGGGCCGCTGAAGAACACCTCACACGGCGTGCGGCAGTTCCTCATGACCGATCCGGGCGGCAACTGCATCCGCATCGGGCAGCAGACGAGCGGCGACCAGCGGCACCGGCCCGCCCCCAAGGAGACCTTCGCCCGGGCCCTGCACCACGCGTCCCTCCTTGCGGACTCCAGGGACGACCCGGCAGGCGCCGCGAAGATCATCGACCGGGCGCTGCGCCGTCAGGGCGAGCGGCCCACGCCCGTGCAGTTGCTTCGCCTTCTCGTGCTGCGTGCGGACCTCGCAGATCGCCTCGGCGAGAATGACGCCGCGACGTCCGCGCTCGTCGCGGCCACCGCAGTCCACCTCACCGCAGAGGAACAGGAGTTCGTACGCGACGATCTCGAGCGCCTCACGCAACTGCTGGGCTGAGGACGCCTTTTGAGTCGACGTGCCGGAGGCCGCACCCCGGCGGGCGCCGCGCCCGGATTCCTGAGGGCATCCGGCAGTTGCGCGTAGTCGACTTCGCGCAGCGTGCGCACGCCCTGCGCCCGCGCACCCGCCTCGCACCCGGTGCGCCGCTCCGCGTACGCGCCGTCGCCGAGGGCGTGCCGCGCCGTCGGTGCGGCGCGCCACCGCGACCGCGGTGTGCGGAGGGCGAGCGGCATGACGAAGCCGTCGTTGAAGTCGGTGTCCCACCGATCAGGTTGCCCCTGCCCGGCGCGGCCCAGACGCCCTCGGGCCCGTACCCGTACAGCTCCCGGAACCGCTCGGCGACACTCACGTGCCGGCTCGCCGGGAGCGGGCGAAGTCCCAGGCGTCGGCGACGATCCCCGCGAGGTCCGGCCGCGACGGGGACCAGCCGAGCCGCTCCTGCGCCACGGCGGAGGAGGCCACCAGCACGGCCGGGTCTCCGGCACGGCGGGCGGCGACGGTCTCCGGGATTGGGTGGCCGGTGACCTTGCGGACGGTCTCGACGACCTCGCGGACGGAGAAGCCGTTGCCGTTGCCGAGGTTGCAGACCAGATGCTCCCCGGGAGTGATCGCGTCCATGGCGAGCAGATGGGCCTCGGCGAGGTCGGCGACATGGATGTAGTCCCGCACGCAGGTGCCGTCCGGCGTCGGGTAGTCGTCGCCGAAGACGGAGATCGCCTCCCGGGTGCCGAGCGCGACCTGGAGGACGAGCGGGATGAGGTGCGACTCGGGGTCGTGGCGCTCACCGCAGTCGCCGTAGGCGCCGGCGACGTTGAAGTACCGCAGGGACGCCGCGGCCAGTCCGTGCGCCGTGCACTCGCCGCTGATCATGTGGTCGACGGCGAGCTTCGTGGCGCCGTACGGGCTGGTCGGCGCCGTCGGGTCGGACTCGGTGATCGGCGTGGAGAGCGGCTCGCCGTAGGTGGCCGCCGTGGAGGAGAAGACCAGCTTGCGGACCCCCGCGGAGCGCATCGCTGCGAGCAGCGCCATCGTCCCGCCGACGTTGTTCTCCCAGTACCTGCCGGGTTGCGCGACCGATTCGCCGACCTGCGAGAACGCGGCGAAGTGGAGGACGCCGTCGTACGACGGGCCGATGTGGCGGGCCGCGTCCTGGACCCGGCCCTCGACGAAGGAGGCGCCTTCGGGGACGGACTCGCGGAAACCCGTGGACAGATCGTCGAGGACCGTGACCTCGTGCCCCGCCTCCAGCAGGTGCGCGGCCACCACGCTGCCGACATAGCCGGCTCCGCCCGTCACCAGGTACTTGCTCACTCGCTCGCCACCTCTCGCAGTCGCCGGGCTGCTGCCTCCGGCGGCACATCGTTGATGAACACGCTCATGCCGGACTCGGAACCGGCGAGGAACTTCAGCTTTCCGGAAGTTCGGCGGCCGGTGAAAAGCTCGAGGCGCAGCGCGTGGTCCTCGCTCCCGCCGTGCCCGCCGCGCGTGGCGGCAGTGCGTGCGCCGTCGTCGGACGGGGCCCGGTGCCGGGGTCGATGTACGGCGCCGGTGGCTGGTCGGCACCGAAGATCCGGTCGAAGCGCCTCAAGAGTTCCAGACAGACCTGTGGGGACTCTGTGCGCGCCGCGTCGTCGAGCGCGCAGGTCCGGCCCCCGGCGGCGCGGGTACAGGTGCACCTCGTAGGGCCGGTGCGCCGCGTACGGCACGAAGGCGAGCCGGCGGTCGCCCGCCAGCACGACCCTGGCGGCGGGCTCCAGCTCGCGGGCGACGACGTCGTCGAAGAATCTGCGGCCGGCCGGTGGCGGCGCGGTGCGCGGCGAAGGACGCGTCGCGGTCGGGGGTGAGGCAGACGACCTCGCAGCGTCCGTTCCCTCCCGTGAGGGACGGAAAGCGGTTCTCGAGGACGACGACGTCGTAGTCACTGTCCGGGATCTCGCTGAGCCGCCCGTCCCCGGACGGGCAGAGGGGGCACTCGCCGACGGGCGGGTGGTGGGTGCGGCCCTGGCGGTGCGAGGCGATGGCGACGGCGTCGCCGAGGAGCCGGTCGTGCCGGATCTCGGACGTGGTGGCGGCCGACGGTCGTCGTCGGCGTCGGCGTCGGCGCCGCCGACGACGACGACGGCGCGGCAGTCGTAGGAGAGCAGCGCCGGGCGCCCTCAGTCCACGTCGAGCTCCGGGTCGGCTGGAAGCGGCGGGTGGCTCGCCGCGTGGTCGAGGAGGCCCGTGCGGGCCGCGAGGGCCGCGGCCTCCAGCCGGGAGCCGACGCCCAGTTTCATCAGCACCCGCTGGACGTGCGTGCGTGCCGTACTGGGGGCTATGCCCATGCCCGCGGCGATGAGCCGGGTGTCCTCGCCCTCGGCGACGCGCACCAGCACCTCCACCTCGCGCGGGGTCAGCATGCGCAGCAGCCGCCGACCCTCGTCGTCCGGCTGGGCCGCCGGGTTGAGCAGATCCGTGAACGCGCCCTGCAACAGTTGCGGCGCCACCGCCGCCTCGCCCGCCCGCGCCTTGGCCATGGCCCGCTCGACGCCCTCGATCCGCTCGTCGTGGCGCACATAGCCCGACGCGCCGGCCGCGAATGCGGCCGCTATCCCGCGCGGCGACGGCACGGGGCCGAGCACCACCACGGCGACCTGCGGACGCTCACGCTTGATCCGCACGATGGGGTCGAAGGCGCCCGGCTCCGCCGGTGCCGCCGTCCCGAGCAGGCACACCTCGGGCGCCCTGCTCACCACCAGCTCGGCCGCCCCCGCCGTCGGCGCCGCCGCGGCGAGCACCCGGTGTCCGCGCAGTTTCAGCGCGGAGGCCAGCGCCTCGGCCAGCAAACGGTGGTCGTCGACCACCATGAGCCGCACACCCATCGAGCAACCCCCCATACCCCTGGGGCCGGCCCCCCGCCCCCAGCACTACTGATCCGGCAAGCTACACGCTTGTTCGACGTTGCGCTGCCCTACGCATCAGAAATCCCTCGGATCGGTGAAATGCATGTCGTTCGGGGCAAGTTGACGAACGGCGGAGGTCCCCCGCCCGTACGGGCGGGGGACCTCCGTCACTCGTGCACCGGTGGTTCAGTTCGTGCTCAGGGAGAGCACCAGATACTCCTGTCGCGAGGCCGATCCGCTCCGCTTGCTGAGCATGGTCTCGGACATGAACAGCCGTCCGTCGGTGTAGAGGATCTCCGAGTAGTCCTCGCTGAAACTGGACTCCGCCTCGCGGACTGACTCCTCGGACGGGATCTCCAGCAGCACCGTCTGCTTGAAGGTGCCGCCGTCGATGCTGACGATCTGCCCGCCCTTGTCGTACGGGGGCCGCTTGTAGGCGATGAGGTTGCCGCCGTCCATGCGGAGCGGCGAGATCGTGTACCGGTCCCCGGCATCCGCCTTGTCGGCGGTCGGCTTGCCCGTGGTCAGGTCGAAGGACACGATCTCGTTGGTGTCGCCGTACTCCCCGCTGCCCTCGTGCTCCTCGGTGGGCAGGTAGAGGCGGTTGTTGCCGACGACGATGTGCCGGCAGGTCTCGACCTCGGTGGAGCCGCAGCGTGCGGCGAACCGGTCCGCGTCGGCGGAGATCTTGACCTTCAGCTTGCCGGTCTTCTCGTCGACGACGAAGAAGTCCGAGATGCCGCTGCCGTCCCCGGCGGTGTCGCCGACGTCGGCGGCGACCACGAGGGGCTTGGTGGACACGATGCTCGCGTACTCCACGCCCGTGGGCATCTTGAACGAGGAGGCCGGCGCGCCGGTCTGCGCGTTCAGGGACTGGATGACGACATATTGGCTGCCGTAGTCGCCGCACTTGCGGGCCGCCACGAGGGCGGGGCCGCCGCCGTAGCCCATGTCGAAGCAGTTCTCGGCGTTGACCTGGGGCTTCCACCGGACGGCGCCGGTGGCGAGGTCGAACGCCGCTCCGCCGTCGGTGCCGCCCGCGGCGACGGTGCCGCCGCTGAGGGTGACCTCGTTGAAGCGGGCCTTGTCGTCGCCGGACCCCGTGGCCGACTTGCTCCACAGCAGCTTGCCGGTGGTGAGGTCGATCGCGCCGACCTCAGTGCACTTCTCGTAGTTCCGCGGCGGCTTGCGCTTGGCGGGCTCGAAGGCGATGGCCGTCTTGTGGTCCGCCGTGGCGTGGCGCGAGGCGGCGCACACCTGGCCGGGAAGCGGAAGGGTCCACTTCACCGTGCCCTTGGTGAGGTCGTATCCGACGACGGAGTTGATGCCGGTCTTGACGTACAGCGAGTCCGTGACCCACGAGCCGCTCACGTCGGTGACGTCGGTGACCTTCGGCTGGGGCAGCTGGAAGGCGACCTTTGCCGCCGGGTTGGACGGCGCCTTCTCACTGCCGCCGCCGAGGGCCTTGTCCTTGCCGCCGTCCGCGCCCTGGCTGGAGCCCTTGGCATTGCCGCCCTTGTCGTCGTCGCCCTTGGCGGCGGCGAACCAGACGCCCGCGCCGATGATCAGCGCCACGGCGACGACCGCGGCGATGATGATCTGCATCTGGGTGTTCGGCTTCTTGCCGCCGGGACCGCCCGGCTGCTGCGGGCCGTACTGATGCTGCGTGGGCTGCCCCGGGTAGCCGTAGCCGTAGGGCTGTTGGCCCATCGGCTGCGTCGGCAGGCCCGGTGCCTGCGGGTAGCCGTAACCGGGGGGCGGGCCTTGCGGATAGCCGTAACCGGGCTGCTGGCCGGGTGGCGTCTGCGGATAGCCGTAACCGGCGGGCTGACCGGGGGGCGGGCTCTGCGGATAGCCGTAACCGTGCTGCTGCGGCGGCGTGGTGGGTGCGCCGAAGCCGCCCGGAGCGGGGGTCCCACCGGCAGGGCCGGGGGCAGGGTCCTGCGGCGCGCCGAAGCCGCCCTGCGGGGGCTGCGCGGGCTGCTGCGAGGGCGGAGTGGGCTGCTGCTGGGGCTGCCCGGACGGCTGCTGCGGCGACCGGTTCGGCTGCTCACCCAGCTGCTTCGGGGGCTGGTTCGGCTGCTCGCCCGGGTGCTGCGGGGGCTGGGGTGGTTGCGTCATGCCTGCGTACCTCTGGGGGGATATGGGAAGGAAACGATTCGTTCCGGTGGTCCGGGTCGGGGCGTCCAGCGGGACGCGGTCACTTCCCGAAGGCCATCATCGTCTTGGTCTCCTTCTCCTCCTTGTCGTTGCTCGCGCTGACCCGGCCGCTCGCGATGACGAACCGGCCGTCGTGGTAGGCGAGCCTGGGGCTCCAGAAGGTGCGCTCGATCGAGGACGTGGACGCGGGGTTCTGCAGCAGCACGGTGGGCCTGCCGCCGGTCGGCGGGAGCGTCGCGACCGCGCCGCCCGAATCGTACTTCGGCTCCAGGTACACCAGGACGTTCGAACCCTCCATGCGGAGAGGGATCATCATCTGCTCGGCGGGTGCGTCCGCACGCCACTTGCGCTTGCCGGTGTCGAGGTCGAACGCCACGACGGCGTTGGTGCGGGCGGTGCCGCCCTCCTTCGGCTCGGTCGCCATGTAGAAGGCGTCGGCGTCGGCTGCCACGCCGACGCAGCCCTCGAGGATCTCGCCGAAGACGACGAAGCCGCCGCCGCAGCGCGGCTGGTAGCGGTCCGTGCCGCCGTCGATCCGGGAGCGCAGCGTCCCGTTGGCGTTGAGCGCGACGACGCTCCACTTCTTCTGGTCGGGCTGCGACATCGAGACGACCAGCGGACTGACCGAATAGACCTTGTCGACCTGCCAGTTGACCGGCAGCTTGTACGTCCACCTGGCCTTGCCGGTGGTCGGGTCCAGCTCCTGGAGCTGCTCCTGGGTCTTGTCGTAGTCGCCGGTGCGGCAGGTCTCCGCGGCGATCAGCTTCGGGCCGCCGGCGAACGCCTGCGGCTGGCAGTTGCCCGGCAGCTTGCCGAAGAGCGGTGAGCCGTCGCTGATCCGGAACGCCTCGCCGTTGCCCGTGCGGGCGGCCGTGACCGTGTTGCCGCTGATCGCCAGGGTGAGGCTGGACAGCAGGTCGAAGGCGCCCTTCTTGGTGATCGTCTTCTTCCAGCCCGCCTTGCCGGTCCTGAGGTCGACGAGTTGCAGCTGGGTGCAGTTGGCCTTGCTGCCGGTTCCGTCCTTGTATGCGATGACGAGCTTGCCGTCGTCGGTGCCGCGGACCGGCGCCGCGCACAGCTCGGCGGGCAGCGGCAGGCTCCACTTCTTGCTGCCGTCGTCGACGGAGTAGCCCGCGACCTCCTTGTACATGCCCTTGACGACGGTGTCGCCGGCGAACCACGGGCCGTACACCTCGGCGCCGTTGCGCGGCAGGTCGACGTCGTTCTTCGCCAGCCAGAGCACCTTGGACTCGCCGTCCTTGCGGCCTGCGTTGAGGTCGTCCACCTCCTTGCGCCCGGTGCCGCTGCCGTCGCCCTGGTCCACCGGCTCCGAGCCGGTCGGCTGCGGGCCGCCGGTCTGCTTGGCGTCGGGCCCGGGGGCGTCCTCGCTGCCGCTGAGCGCGAACCAGGTGCCGCCGCCGATGACGAGGAGCGCCGCCACGGCCGCACCGATGATCGCGGCGGGCTTGCCCTTGAAGAAGTTGCCGCTGCCGCCGCCCGGAGGGGGCGGGACGGGCGCGCCCGGGTACTGCGGCTGGGTGGGGTAGGCGCCGTACGGACCGGGCTGCTGGACGTAGGGGCCGGGCTGCTGACCGTACGGGCCGGGCTGCTGGGCATAGGGCCCCGGCTGGGCGTACGGGCCGGACTGCTGGCCGTACGGGCCGGGCTGACCGTACGGGCCGGGCTGGCCGGGCTGACCGGGCTGACCGGGCTGGCCGGGCTGGCCGGGAGCCTGCTGCGGATAGCCGTACCCCGGCTGCGGGGCTGCCTGCGGGTAGCCGTACCCGGGCTGCGCGTCCTGCGACGGGCCGGCGGGCTGGGCCGGAGGGTTCTGCGACGGCACCGGCGGAGCCTGCGGCGACTGGGCGGGCTGCTGGGGGGTGCCCTGCGGAGGGTCCTGCGGAGACCCGGGGCCTCCCTGCGGTGGTTGCTGGCTGGGTGGCTGAGTCATCAGCTCTCCCCCTTCGTGCGGCCCGCTGCCCGACCGGCCTCCCCCGCGATTCCCTCGGGCATGCACCTTTGGAAATGGAGCGAATCGGACATGGGTTTCCGCAACGTCACGTCAGTCGAGCGGGGCTTCTTTGTATCACCCGGGGCATGTCAAGAAGCGGGCCGGTCCGCCCCTGTACCCAAGGGAGAACCGGCCCGTGATGCCGTCGTTACGCGACCGGCGCGCGCCGCCGCTACGCGTCCTCGGCGAGTTCGAGCCAGCGCATTTCCAACTCTTCCCGTTCGCCGGAGAGTTCGCGGAGGCGCGCGTCGAGTTCCGCCACTTTCTCGAAGTCGGTTGCGTTTTCGGCGATTTGCGAGTGCAGCGTGGATTCTCTTTCGGAGATCTTGTCGAGCTGCCGCTCGATCTTCTGCAACTCCTTCTTCGCGGCCCGCTGGTCCGCCGCGGACTTCTCCGCTCCGGCGGGCTTCGCGGGCGCGGCGGCTGCCGGAGCCGCCGCCTGCACGACCCTCGCCCTGCGCTCCAGGTACTCGTCGATGCCGCGCGGCAGCATCCGCAGTGTCGCGTCACCGAGGAGCGCGAGCACGCGGTCGGTCGTGCGCTCGACGAAGAAGCGGTCGTGGGAGATCACGACCATCGAGCCCGGCCAGCCGTCGAGGAGGTCCTCCAGCTGCGTCAGCGTCTCGATGTCGAGGTCGTTGGTGGGCTCGTCGAGGAAGAGGACGTTCGGCTCGTCCATCAGCAGCCGCAGCAGCTGGAGCCGACGCCGCTCACCGCCGGACAGGTCGCCGACCGGGGTCCACTGCTTCTCCTTCGAGAAGCCGAACTGCTCGCACAGCTGGCCCGCGGTCATCTCCCGGCCCTTGCCGAGGTCGACACGGTCGCGGATCTGCTGGACGGCCTCCAGCACCCGCAGTTCGGGTTCGAGTTCGGTGACGTCCTGTGAGAGGTAGGCGAGCCGCACGGTCTTGCCGGTGACGATGCGCCCGGCGGCGGGCTGCCGTTCGCCGTCGCTGCCCGCGGCGTCGGCCATGGCGCGCAGCAGGGAGGTCTTGCCCGCGCCGTTCACGCCGACCAGGCCGATCCGGTCGCCGGGGCCGAGCTGCCACGTCAGATGCTTGAGGAGGACCTTCGGTCCGGCCTGGACGGTGACGTCCTCGATGTCGAAGACGGTCTTGCCGAGCCGGGTCGTGGCGAACTTCATCAGCTCGGAGGTGTCGCGGGGCGGCGGCACGTCCTTGATCAGCTCGTTGGCGGCCTCGACGCGGAAGCGGGGCTTCGACGTCCGGGCCGGTGCGCCGCGGCGCAGCCAGGCGAGCTCCTTGCGGACGAGGTTCTGCCGCTTGGTCTCCTCGGTCGCGGCGATGCGCTCCCGCTCGGCGCGGGCGAAGACGTAGTCGGAGTAGCCGCCCTCGTACTCGTACACCGTGCCGCGCTGGACGTCCCACATGCGGGTGCAGACCTGGTCGAGGAACCAGCGGTCGTGGGTGACGCAGACGAGGGCCGAGCGGCGCGCCCGGAGGTGCTGGGCGAGCCAGGCGATGCCCTCGACGTCCAGGTGGTTCGTGGGCTCGTCGAGGACGATCAGGTCCTGCTCGGCGATCAGCAGCTTGGCGAGCGCGATCCGGCGCCGCTCGCCACCGGACAGCGGGGCGATGACGGTGTCCAGGCCCTGCGGGAAGCCGGGCAGGTCGAGCCCGCCGAAGAGACCGGTGAGCACATCGCGGATCTTGGCGTTGCCGGCCCACTCGTGGTCGGCGAGATCGCCGATGACCTCGTGGCGGATCGTGGCGGCGGGATCGAGCGAGTCGTGCTGGGTGAGCACCCCGATGTGCAGCCCGCCGCTGTGGGTGACCCGGCCGGTGTCGGGCTCCTCCAGCCCGGCGAGCATGCGGATCAGCGTGGTCTTGCCGTCTCCGTTGCGCCCGACGACTCCGATGCGGTCCCCCTCGGAGACGCCGAGCGACACTCCGTCGAGCAGGGCACGGGTGCCGTACACCTTGCTGACTGCCTCGACATTGACCAGATTGACGGCCATTTCTCTCCTGACAGGGGGGCTCGATCGACCTACCAGGGTAGTCGGGGCGCACCGTCCGCAGTCCGCGCGTACGGTGCGCGACCGTACACCCACGGAGAGTGGACAGTACGTGACCGGGTCGCGACGCTGGGTGAGTCGCCCGAGTCGACCGAGTCGACCTTGTCGGCCTTGCCGGACCTGGCGGCCGGGACCTGGGAACGCACCTGGAGGAGGCGGATTTGGCCGGGGTGGACGACGAGCCGGTGTCGTCGGACAGTCTGAAGACGTTCGGGGCGTTCGTGCAGGGGTTGCGGGAGCACGCGGGGCTGACGCGGGAGGCGTTCGCACCGATGGTGCGCTTCTCCCGGCACACGGTGGCCTCGATCGAACTGGGCCGCCGGATGCCGGACACGCAGTTCGTGGAGCTGGCGGAGGCGGCGCTGGGGAACACGGGCGCGCTCCGGCGGGCGTTCGGGCATCTGACGCGGCAGCCGGGGCTGGCGTCGTGGTTCAGGGAGTGGGCGCGGCGGGAGCGGACGGCGGTGAGCCTGTGCACGTACGAGTGCAGGATGGTGCCGGGGCTGCTGCAGTCGGAGGGGTACTTACGTGCCCTGTACGAGAACGAGGTGCCGCCCCTGTCGGACGAACAGGTGGAGAGTCAGATCGCCGCGCGGCTGGAGCGGCAACGGCTCCTGCGTGAACGGCCCAACGTGCCCTTCAGCTTCATCGTCACGGAGGCGGTCTTCCGGCAGCGGCTCGGCGGTGCGGAGGTCACCCGGCAGATGCTCGACCATGTGCTGGTGAGTAGCGCCCCGCGGAACGTGACGCTTCAGATCATGCCGACCGCCTGCGTGTTCCACGCCTGTCTGGCTGGCCCTCTTGCCCTCTTGGAAGGGCCGGACGGGAAGCGGTACGCCTACTCCGAGGGGCAGCGCAACGGCAGGCTGATCGGCGACCCGAAAGAGGTGGTCCCGCTCCAACAGGCTTATGACACACTGCGCTCACAGGCTCTCACCCCCAGCGAGTCCCGGGGCCTGCTGGAGCGAATCCGAGGAGCGCTATGAGCACCGCAGAACTCGCCTGGTTCAAGTCCAGCTACAGCAGCGCCCAGGGCGACAGCTGCGTCGAAGTCGCCCTGGACTGGCACAAGTCCAGCTACAGCAGTGCCCAGGGCGACAACTGCGTCGAGGTCGCCGCCTGCCCCGGCACCGTCCACGTCCGCGACTCCAAGGTCCCCGACGGCCCCCGGCTCGACGTCCCCGCCGCAGTCTGGTCAGCCTTCGTCTCGGCCTACGGCGAAGCCTGACCGTTCCACCAGCCACCAGCCCGCCAGCGCCATCGCGACCGCGGCCGGGGCGCTGACCGGGACCGCGATCAGGGTGGCCGTGCGGCCGTCCAGCAGACCGGCGAAGCCGACCATGGACAGGCCGAGCACACCGAACAGGCAGAGGGCGATGCCGAGCGCGGCGAGCGGGCCCGAGCCGGGCCGGACCGGTGCGGGTGAGGGCTGTTCGAAGCCGCGGAACGCGGCGACCAGCAGCGCCGTGAGGAGCGCCGCCGCGGCGATCCGCAGCGGGGTCTGCGCCCACCAGGCGGCCGATGCCGGTTCCGGCAGGGTGACTCCGGCGGCGAGCATCCCGCCGTAGACGCCGAGCATCGCGGTGAGATGCCACAGGAACGCGGTCATGGCGATGCCGTTCGCGGCGACGACCGTGCGCCAGACCCGGGGACGCGCCACCAGCCGGGCGCCGGGCCCGCGCAGCAGCTCCACCGCGCCGACCAGCCACAGGCCGTGGCAGAGCAGGGCCAGCGTGGGCGGGGACATGTTGGAGACCTTCTCCCCCGGCATGCCGACCATGGACAGCGGGTACGGCCCGGCCGCCACGAGCAGCGCGGCGCCGGCCAGTCCCGTCGCCGCCAGCGCCGACGGCAGCCGGAGGCGCCCGTCGGCCCGCAGGAAGCCGAGCTGGTGCACGGCCAGCCAGACGAAGGCGAAGTTCAGGAACTCCACGAAGGGGACCCCCAGCGCGAACCGGAGCACGTCAACGAGGACCGCGCCGGCGACGAGCGCCCCGAACGCGCCCCAGCCGTACCGCTCGTGCAGCTTCAGCAGCGGCGGGGTGAAGGCGACCATCGCCAGATAGATCCCGATGAACCACAGCGGCTGGGTGACGAGCCGCAGGGAGACACCGGTCAGCCCGCTGCCGCCGCCGAGCAGTTGGACGAGCAGCGCCGCCGCGCCCCAGACGAGGACGAAGACCATCGTGGGCCGCAGCAGTCGGCGCAGCCGCGCCCGCAGGAACGCCGCGTAGACCGAGGTGCCGTCGCCCGCGGGGTGCCTGCGGCGCAGGGAGCGGTACGAGAGCGCGTGCGAGAAGCCGCCGACGAAGAAGAACACCGGCATGATCTGCACTGCCCAGGTGAGGAGTTGGAGCTCCGGCACGACGGCGAGCAGATTGCCGACCCCGTCGGCGGTGACGGCGGCCATCAGCCAGTGCCCGAGCACGACGGTCCCGAGCGAGACGACCCTCAGCAGGTCGACGTAGCGGTCCCTGGTGTCCGGGGTGGCTTCGGCGAGCGCACGTACGCGTGATTCCATGCGCCCACGGTCCCGTCCGGGGGCGAGCGGGCGTGAGGGCGTTCGTACTCAACTCGGGCCTGAGTACCCGCAGAACCACGGAGCTACGGAGCTACGGAGCTACGGAGCGGCCCAACCGCCCAACCGCCGAGCCGCCGCACCTCCGAACCGCCCAACCGCCGACTACAGGATCGTCGCGCCCTGCGCCGGGGCCTGGGCGACGCGGGCCGTGCGGCAGGTCCCCGACCCGAGCAGCGCCTCGGCGATCTGCCCCGCCGCGTCCGCGTCCTTGGCGAGGAAGGCGGTCGTCGGCCCGGAGCCCGAGACGAGCGCGGCCAGCGCGCCCGCGTCGGAGCCGGTGCGCAGCGTGTCCGCGAGCGACGGGCGCAGCGAGAGGGCCGCGGGCTGGAGGTCGTTGACGAGTACCCCGGCCAGTGCGCCCGCGTCGCCGGTGCGCAGGGCGTCCAGCAGCGGCGGGGACGCCACGGGCGCGGGGACGTCCGCGCCCTCGTTGAGCCGGTCGAACTCCCGGTAGACCGCGGGGGTGGACAGTCCTCCGTCGGCGACGGCGAAGACCCAGTGGAACGCCCCGCCGACGGGCAGCTCGGTGAGCCGCTCGCCGCGGCCCGTGCCGAGGGCGGCGCCCCCGACCAGGCTGAAGGGCACATCGCTGCCGAGCTCCGCGCAGATGCCGAGCAGTTCCTCCCGTGACGCCCCGGTGGACCAGAGCGCCTCGCAGGCGAGGAGCGCGCCCGCGCCGTCGGCGCTGCCGCCCGCCATGCCGCCGGCGACGGGGATGTCCTTGTCGATGTGGATGTGCACGGCCGGGGCGATCCCGTGGCGCTCGGCGAGCAGTTCCGCCGCCCGCGCGGCGAGGTTCGTCCGGTCCAGCGGCACCTGGTCCGCGCCGGGGCCCGTGCAGGTGACGGTCAGCGACTCGGCGGGGGTGACGGTGATCTCGTCGTACAGCCCGACGGCCAGGAACACATTGGCCAGGTCGTGGTACCCGTCGTCCCGGACCCCGCCGACGGCCAGCTGGACGTTGACCTTGGCAGGTACCCGTACGGTGACGCTCACGTGGTTTCCCCGGCTCCCTTGTGCTCCGCGATGCGCGCGAATTCTTCCACCGTCAGCGACTCGCCCCGCGCCCGGGGCGAGATCCCGGCCGCGACCAGTGCCGCCTCCGCAGCCGCCGGGGAGCCCGCCCAGCCCGCGAGCGCGGCCCGCAGCGTCTTGCGGCGCTGTGCGAAGGCCGCGTCGACGACCGCGAATACCTCGGCCCTGGTGGCGGTGGTCTTCGGCGGCTCGGTGCGCCGGACCAGGGAGACGAGCCCGGAGTCGACGTTCGGCGCGGGCCAGAAGACGTTCCGGCCGATCGCCCCGGCCCGCTTGACCTCGGCATACCAGTTCGCCTTGACCGACGGCACGCCGTAGACCTTGTTGCCGGGCCGGGCCGCGAGCCGGTCGGCGACCTCGGACTGCACCATGACCAGCGTCCGCTCGATGGTCGGGAAGCGCTCCAGCATATGCAGCAGGACCGGGACGGCCACGTTGTACGGGAGGTTGGCGACGAGCGCGGTGGGCGCGGGGCCCGGGAGCTCCCGCACGTGCATCGCGTCGGAGTGGACCAGCGCGAATCGGTCCTTCCGCTCCGGCATCCGGGCGGCGATCGTGGTGGGCAGTGCGGCGGCGAGCACGTCGTCGATCTCGACGGCGGTCACCCGGTCCGCGGCCTCCAGCAGCGCGAGGGTGAGGGAGCCGAGCCCCGGGCCGACCTCCACGACCACGTCGTCGGGCCGCACCTCGGCGGTGCGGACGATCCGGCGGACGGTGTTGGCGTCGATGACGAAGTTCTGGCCGCGCTGCTTGGTGGGGCGTACGCCAAGCGCTGCGGCCAGTTCTCGGATGTCGGCGGGACCGAGGAGGGCATCGGGATCGGTGGTGCTCACCGGTACAGCCTACGGCCGCAGTGCGGCCACGGACTCGCCCCCCGTTGCACGTAGAGCTTCTTCGCCCGGTACGTCTGCTCCTCGGGGGAGGCGTCCTGGGGGCGGCCGCGGCCGCCGAGCGACTGCCAGGTGCGGGTGTCGAACTGGTACAGCCCGCCGTAGGTGCCCGACGGGTCCACCGCGTCCGGCCGCCCGCCCGACTCGCACTGCGCCAGCGCCTTCCAGTTCAGCCCGTCGGCCCCCCGGACCGAGTCGGGCGGCCGCTTGGTGCCGGACTTCACCTGCCGGGCGACCGGCTCCCGCACGACCTCCTCGGAGACCTTCCGGGGCTTCTGCCGGACGCCGTTCACGGTCCGCACCGCGTAGGTGACCCGCCGCACGCCCGCCCGCCCCGCCCGGGCGACGACCTCGGTGCCCCGGTGCAGCTCCGGGTCGTCGGTCCGGACGGTGTCGTACGGGATGGGCTCCTCGCGGACCTCCTCGGTGTCGCTGATGCGCAGGACGGTGATCGTCTGGCCGTCGCGCGGGAAGCTGTCCGGGGGCACGGAGGTGGTGTCCTGACCTCCGAGGGTGATACCGGCCGCCTCGACGGCCTCCCGCGCGGTCGCCGCGTTCGTGCGGACGGTGCGGGCCCGGCCGTCGGCCATGAGCGTGACGGTCCGTTCGGTCAGCACGTCGACGTCGAGGCCGCCGCGGGAGATGGACCGGGAGCGCGAGACGGACAGGGACGCGCCGTTCGCCCGCACCCCGACCTGTCGCAGTGTCTCCTCGACGGTGCGGGCGGTCGTCCACACCCGGCGGCTGCGGCCGTCGACGGTGAGGGTGACGGGGCGGCCGAAGCGGACGACGACCTCGTCGCCGTGGGAGAGCTCCGCGCCCGGGGCCGGGGCGACGATGTCGTGCTCGCCGACCGTGAGCCCTTCCTCGGCGAGGAGTTCCCCCACGTCGTCGGCGAACGTGTGCAGGGTGCGGGGCACGCCGTCGACGCTGAGGCGGACGGCCTTGTCGGCGGCGACGAAGGCGGTGGTGCCGCCGGCGAGGAAGGCGACGACGAGGGCCTGCGGGATGAGGCGGCGCAGCCCGTCGGTGCCGCCGAGCGTGAACGGTCCGCTCCTGCGGCGCCGGGCGGCGCGGCGGGCCTCGGCCCGGGTGGCCGCGCGACCGCCCGCGGGCGCGGGTGGGACCTCGGCGGGGGTGACGGCCCGGCGGGCCTCGGCCCGGGTGGCGGCGCGACCGCCCGCGGGGGCGGGGGCCGGGCGGGCGCCGGCGCCGCGGCGCACGGGAGTGGGGGGAACAGCGGCGGTCGCCGGCCCCGCGGGCTCACGGGCGGGGGCACCGGCGGGGCGGCCCGGTGTGACGGGGCCGGGGGGCCGAGCGGCCGGGCCGGAGCCGTCGGGACCGGGGCGGCCGCCCCCGGGACCGCCGGGTGGATCCTCGGGCGTCCCGGGCCGGAACGCCGTGACCGTCGGCGCGTACGGAGACACCGGCGCGGCCCGGCCGTGGGGCGGCACCCTGACGGGCGCCGGCGGCACGGGCGGCGGCGGGGGCTCCATGAGCCGGGCGGCGCGGCGACCGCCGCGGCCGGCACGGTGACTGCCCTGCGAAGTGCTCACGAGGCCGGGACCCTAGCCGCTCCTCGTCACTCTCCAAAGCAGGACGACTACCCGGTGTCGCGACGCCATGCCAGACGGGTCCCGGAATGTGACGGTTCGTTATCATTCAGTAATCGAATGCACGAGCCGTGTTCGAAGCAATCGCCTCCGACATGGCGTCCTCGTCGATCCCCCGCACCGCGGCCATCGCGCGCACCGTGACCGGAATGAGATACGGCGCGTTGGGCCGACCGCGGTAGGGCGCGGGCGTCAGGAACGGCGCGTCGGTCTCCACCAGGACGAGTTCCAGCGGGGCGGCGGCGAGCGCGTCCCGCAGCGGCTGGGCGTTCTTGAAGGTGACGTTGCCGGCGAAGGACATGAAGTACCCGGCGTCGGCGCAGATCCGCGCCATCTCCGCGTCCCCCGAGTAGCAGTGGAAGACCGTGCGCTCCGGGGCGCCCTCCTCGGCCAGGATCCGCAGGACGTCGGCGTGGGCGTCGCGGTCGTGGATGACGAGGGTCTTGCCCTGGCGCTTGGCGATCTCGATGTGGGCGCGGAAGGACCGCTCCTGGGCGGCGATGCCCTCCGGACCCGTACGGAAGTGGTCGAGCCCGGTCTCGCCGACGGCCCGCACCTGGTCGAGACCTGCCAGCCGGTCGATCTCGGCGAGCGCCTCGTCGAGCGCGGCGTCCCCGCCGCCGGGCCGCGCACCCTGCCGGGACCGCCCAGCCCGGCCCCCACCGCCGCCCTTGCCCGATCCGCTTCGCGACGCCTCCTCGACGGGGTCGCCGTGCACAATGCGCGGCGCCTCGTTCGGGTGAAGCGCGACCGCCGCGTGGACGTTCCCGTGCCGTGCCGCCGTTTCGGCCGCCCAGCGCGAGCCGTTGATGTCGCACCCCACCTGGACGACGGTCGTCACACCGACCTTCGCCGCCTTCTCCAGCGCCTCCTCGACGGTGCCGGTCTGCATGTCCAGATGGGTGTGCGAATCGGCGACCTGTACGGCCAGCGGTGCGGGCAGTGGCGGAGGGGTGTCGTTGGGCTTGGCACTCATGCCCACGATCGTACGAGGACCATGGCCACGGCCTCACGCACGGCTGCGACGGGACCGCGGACGGGTTCACCGGCAGGGAGATCCGTGCCCACGGCCGGCCCGCTGCGAGCACGGGCGGGCCGGACTCACTTACGGCGGTGGAAGCCGCGGAACATCCCGCCGAGGCCCCGGCGCGGCACATCCTCGGGCAGGGCGGCTCCGGCCGAGGCTCCCTCGGACACCGCGCCCTCGGACGCGGACGCGTCGGCGGCGCGTGCCCCGTGGCGGCGCCCGGGGACCTTCGGCTCCGGCCCGGACGTCGGAACCGGCCCGGCGGTGGCGAAGTTCGGGGGCGCGAAGTGCTGGCGGCGCAGCGACTCGGCGAGGCCGGACACCTGTCCGGCGCGCATGATGCGGACCTTCTGCCCGCCGCAGTTGAGGCAGGTCAGCCGGTTCAGCGGGGAGGGAACGACCTGCCCCTGGACGCGGTACGTAAAGAAGGGCCGACCCGAGCCGTCGATGTGGTGCTCGATGTCGTAGGTCTGCTCCCAGCCGTAGCCGCACCGCATACAGGCGAAGGCGTAGGACTCCTGCACCGTCTCGGGTGCGCCGACCGGAAGGGGTCCCGCGCCGCTCGGGGTGCCCGCTGTGTCGCTCATGCCAGCTCCTCCTGATCCACTGACCCCCGTTCGGCGGGGTGTGTCCTCTACCAGTGGACTCCTGCCGCCGCGGGATGACATCAGGCCTTCCGGCTCATTGGCGAGGATTTGGCCGGCGCATTTCCGAAAGGCGTGATCGCGCGGTCCGAGCTTTGCCTTTCACGATAGACCTTTACCGTTCGACGGTCCTGTTCCTGCCGCGTTCTTTGCCGCGACGACCGCGTCGAACACCTCCCTCTTGGGTAGGCCCGCCTCGGCGGCGACCGCCGCGATGGCCTCCTTGCGCCGCTCTCCCGCCTCCTCGCGCACCCGCACCCTGCGCACCAGCTCGTCCGCACCCAGCTCGGACGGGCCCGGGGCCGGGGCGCCCTCCACGACGACGGTGATCTCCCCGCGCACGCCTTCCGCAGCCCAGGCCGCCAGTTCGCCGAGGCCACCGCGCCTGACCTCCTCGTACGTCTTCGTCAGCTCCCGGCAGACCGCCGCCCTGCGGTCCGCGCCGAACACCTCGGCCATGGCGGCGAGCGTGTCGTCGAGGCGGTGCGGCGCCTCGAAGTAGACCAGGGTGCGGCGCTCGTCCGCGACCTCGCGCAGCCGGCCGAGCCGCTCCCCCGCCTTGCGGGGCAGGAAGCCCTCGAAGCAGAACCGGTCGACCGGGAGCCCCGACAGGGCGAGCGCGGTCAGCACGGCGGACGGGCCGGGCACGGCGGTGACCCTGATGTCCTTCTCGACGGCCGCGGCGACGAGCCGGTAACCGGGGTCGGACACGGACGGCATCCCGGCGTCGGTGACGAGCAGCACCCTGGCGCCGCTCTCCAGCGCCTCCACCAGTTCCGGGGTGCGGGCGGACTCGTTGCCCTCGAAGTAGGACACGATCCGGCCGCGGGTGTGCACCCCCAGCGCCTGGGTGAGTCGGCGCAGCCGCCGGGTGTCCTCCGCGGCGACCACGTCGGCGTTCTCCAGCTCGGCCGCGAGCCGCGGCGGAGCGTCCGCCACATCACCGATGGGGGTCCCTGCCAGTACGAGTGTTCCAGTCACCGATCCAGTCACAGGAGCAATCCTCGCAGGGCGGGCCACGCCCCTCGCACAGACGCGTTCCCTACGATGGCGCGGTGACCAGTACCACCCCACGGGCCGCGCACGGTCGGGACGTCGTGGAACAGCCGCCGTCCTGGCAGCAGCGCCTGCGCAGATTCGGCCATGTGCCCAGACCCGGCATCGGGCTGCGCGAGCGGCTGGTGCCGCCGTACACCCGGCCCTCCGACCGGTTGTGGTCCCTGCTCGGGGTGCCGCCCGGGGCGGCGCGCCGGGTGGAGCGCTTCTCGGCGTGGGGCGGCCCGCTGCTGGTGGCGCTGGTGGCCGGGCTGCTGCGGTTCTGGCGGCTGGGCAGCCCCAAGGCGGTGATATTCGACGAGACGTACTACGCGAAGGACGCGTGGGCCCTGGTCAACCAGGGCTACGAGGGCTCCTGGCCGAAGGACGTCGACAAGGCGATCCTGGCGAACCCGGACGCGGTCGCGATCCCGTCGGACCCCGGCTACGTGGTGCACCCGCCGGTGGGAAAGTGGATCATCGGGCTCGGCGAGCAGATGTTCGGGTTCACCCCGTTCGGCTGGCGCTTCATGGTGTTCGTGCTCGGCACGCTGTCGGTCCTGATGCTGTGCCGGATCGGCAGGCGGCTGTTCCGTTCGACGTTCCTCGGGTGCCTCGCGGGCGCGCTGATGGCCACGGACGGGCTGCACTTCGTGATGAGCCGCACGGCGCTGCTCGACCAGGTGCTGATGTTCTTCGTCCTGGCGGCGTTCGGCTGTCTGCTCGTCGACCGGGACCGGGCGAGACGGCGGTTCGCGGACGCGCTCCCGGTCGACGCGGAGGGCGTGCTGCGCCCGGACCCGCGGATCGCCGAGACCCTTCGGCTCGGTCTGCGGCCGTGGCGGATCGCGGCCGCGGTGATGCTGGGCCTGGCGATCGGCACGAAGTGGAACGGCCTGTACTTCCTGGCCGCGTTCGGCCTGATGACGCTGCTGTGGGACGCGGGCGCACGGAAGACGGCGGGTGCGGTCCGTCCGTACCTGGCGGTGCTGAGGCGCGACCTCCTCCCGGCACTCGTCGGCCTGCCGGTGGCGGTCGCCACGTACGTCGCCTCCTGGTCCGGCTGGATCTTCACGGACAAGGGCTACTTCCGGGACTGGGCGGCGACGGCGGGCGAGGACAGCCCCTGGAGCGGGGTGTTCCCCGACTGGTGGCGGAGCTTCTGGCACTACGAGACCGAGGTCTACGACTTCCACGTCAATCTGACGTCCGGTCACACCTACGAGTCCAACCCGTGGAGCTGGATCGTCCTGGGCCGTCCCGTCTCCTACTTCTACGAGGACCCGGCGGCAGGCACCGCGGGCTGCCCGGTGACCGCCACCGAGAAGTGCGCGCGCGAGGTCCTGGCGATCGGCACTCCCGTGCTGTGGTGGATCGCGTGCTTCGCCGTCGTCTACGCGCTGTGGCGCTGGGCCTTCCGCCGCGACTGGCGCGCGGGCGCGATCGCCTGCGGGATCACCGCGGGCTGGCTGCCGTGGTTCCTCTACCAGGAGCGGACGATCTTCATCTTCTACGCGGTCGTCTTCGTCCCGTTCCTGTGCCTGGCCGTCGCGATGCTCCTGGGCGCGATCATCGGCCCGGCCCAGCGCACCGGCGTCCCCGCCGCCCCGACGGAACAGGGGTTCGCCCCCGGAGAGCACCGCCGGACGGTGGGCGCGGTCGCGGCGGGCGTGCTGGTACTGCTCGTCTTCTGGAACTTCATCTACTTCTGGCCGCTGTTCACGGGCGATCCGATCCCGATGGACGACTGGCGGGCCCGGATGTGGCTGGACACCTGGGTCTAGCAGGCACGACGGCGGGCCCTGCACGTGGTGGTGCCGGGGCCCACCGTGGTCGTCGACGGGCGTCTCCGGTCGTCGTGGGCCGTCGTGGGCCGTCGCTCGACGGCCCGGGGACGACTCAGGGACGGCCCGGGGACGACTCAGGGACGGCCCGGGACCGTGCACGCCAGACGGACTTCGCAACGTCACCGCGTCGCGTCGCTCAGTGGCCGAGCCAGCCGCGCCGTACGGCCTTCGCTCCCGCTTCGAAGCGGGAGCGGGCGCCGAGGCGGGTCATGATGTCGGCCATCATCCGGCGCGCGGTGCGCACGCCGATGCCGAGCCTGCGGGCGACGATCGCGTCCGTGTGCCCCTCGGCGAGGAGACGCAGCAGTTGCCGCTCCTGCCCCGTCAGCCCGTTGTCGTCCAACTCCCGGTTGGCGGCCGTCCCGAACGCGTCCGCCTGCTCCCAGACGGCGTCGAACAGGGCGGCGAGCGCGGTGAGTACGCCTGGTCCGCGCAGCTGGACGGCGCCGCGGCGGGTGTGGTCGGGGTCGATGGGCAGCAGCGCGGCCTGGCCGGTGAACAGGACCATGCGCACGGGCAGGACCGCGGCGGTGCGCACCCGCGCGCCCTGTGAGGTGAGCCAGCGGGCGTAGTCCAGTGTCGCGGGGTCGTTGCGCACGGATGCCTGGTACAGGACGCGCATGGGGATGCCTCGTGCCAGCATGGCGGCGTCCAGCGGGCGGGATGCGTCGAGGGCGGCCCGGCTCTGCGCGCCCCCCGGTATGAAGGACATCAGGGGCGCGGTGGAGTTGTGGGTGAGCTGTTCCAGACGTGCTTGGACTTCCTCGACGCCGGTGAGGACCTCGACGTCGTGGCGGCCCGTCTCGGCTTCGGCGTGCTGCTGGAGCAGGGCCATGGCGGCTGCCTGGGCGTCGGCGAACTCCTGCTGGGCGTGGCGGAGTTCCTTCTCCCGCACGGCGAGGAGGAGCTGGATGCCGACGGTGGGGGAGACCGGGCGCAGACCGCCGTCTGCCTGCCGGGAGGTCCGCAACAGACGCAGTTCGGCGAGCTGGTCGAGGGCGGCGCGTACCTCCTCCACCGAGAGCGACAGGCCTTCGGCGAGCTCGGCGACGCCGTGCTCGGGCTCTGCGAGCATCAGCCGGTAGACGGCTTCGGCGGTGTGGTCGATTCCGAGCGCGTGCAGCTGCGACATGAACTTCCTTGCCTGAGGCTCTCGCCGCGCCGCCCTCAACGGTATCCGCAGACCGGGCAGGTTGCTGCCCGGAAGCTTCCCGCCTGGGCCAAACCCTGGGCCATGTCCGTCTCGCATTCCGAGAATCGGCCCATGCACGTGGCTCCTCCCCCTCATGAATGAGGCGGCTTCCCGCTATGCCGGTGCGGCTTCGCGACGGACCGGCCCGGCCCATGGCGGCTGTGGCCCTGCGCGGGCCTGAACGTGCCGACCTGTCCGCCGACGTGCTCGACGTTCTGTGGGTGGTCCCCTCGTTCGAGGACGGGGTGGAGCACCTGCACGCCAAGCGTCCTGAGACCGGGTCACCGGGCTATCTGACGTTCTTCATCCAGGCGGCGACGCCGGAGAAGGCAGCAGCGCCGGCGTGCAGGATCGTCTCCCGGGCGCCGGCGGGCTCGCCGCTGCTGACCGGTTGGCATCTGGCGCCGGAACGGCCGTGAGGCAGGACGCTGCCAGGCCGCCTCTTGCCAAGTTGATCTTCTTCCGTTCGTGCTGCCGGGCGAGCAGTGTGGAGATCACGCCGGGCGACGCCCTGATCCGACCGGCGCGCACCTTCACCGTTCGCGTCACCAGGAGCGTCATGCCCACCCTCATCGCCGCCCGCTCGCCGCTGCTCTCGCCCTGCTCGCCGCCCTGTGCACCGGGGCCGTGCTCGCCGCGCCCTGCGAGAAGGGCACGGAGCTGCACAGCCGGCACCTGCAGCGATCCGCCGGACGGGGCTAGCGCCCGAAGAGTCGCCACCCGCCCGTGACAGCGGTCACCGGCTCGCGCCCGCAGCCCCCGCCCGAAACGTGCCGACCACCCCGCAGATGAGGACCCTCACGTTGACCACCGCGACCACATCCCCCCTCCGCACGGAAACCGCCGCGGCCCCGGCACCCCGCCCCGGCCTGTGGCTCGGCCCCCTCCTGGCGCTTGCCGCCACCGCCATCTGGTCCGGGAACTTCGTGATCGCCCGGCACCTGGGCGACGCCGTCGCGCCCGTGCAGACGTCCTTCTGGCGATGGGTGATCGCCCTCGCGGCCGTCGCCCCCTTCGCCGCACGCGGCCTCGTGCGTGAACGTCAGGCCATCCGCCGCCACGCGGGCCTGGTGGTGCTCGCGGCACTGCTCGGGGTGACCTTGTTCAACACCCTGATCTACATCGCCGGGCAGTCCACCTCCGCGACGAATCTGGCGCTCATCGCCGCCGCTTCCCCAGCGGCGATCGCAGCGTTCGCCTTCGTCGGCGGAGAGCGCATGACCCTGCCGCGCGCCACCGGCATGCTCATCGCGTTCACCGGCGTCGTCACGCTGGTGTCGAAGGGCAGCATCACCGCCCTGCTCACGATGGACTTCCGCGCCGGTGATCTGTGGATGCTCGCCGCGATGGCCACCTTCGCCGGCTACTCCGCCCTGCTCAAGCGCAAGCCGGCCGCGATTTCCGGCACCAGCTTCCTTCTGGCCACCTTCGCCGCGGGCACCGTGATGCTCGCCCCCTTCTACGCCGCCTCCGTCGTGCTCCAGGGGGCCTTCACCCCCAGCAGCACCACCGTCGGTCCGCTGCTCTACATCGGCGTCGCCTCCTCCGCGATCGCCTTCTACACCTGGAACAAGGCCGTCGACCTCATCGGCGCCACCCGCGCCGGAGTCATCTACTACCTCCAGCCGGTGTTCGTCGCCTGCGTCGCCCACCTGGCCATCGGCGAGCACATCAGCCTCGTCCAGATCCTCTGCATGGCCACCATCGTCACCGGTGTCGCGCTGGGCGCGAAGCGCTGACCACCACCGCGCAGCAACCCCGAATCCACCCCATGGGAACAGGAACATCCCATGGCGGACCGCATCAACGCGGACCGACTGCTCTCCGACCCCACCCACCCGTCACAGATCGGGGCAGGCCCGGACGGCGCCCTGTGGCGCGTCGCCGGCACCAAGGCCGACTGGGCCGGGCGGGACTGGCTGGACAAGACCATGCCGGTGGAGGGCCCGCACCGGTGGAGGGCCGAAAAGATCAATCCCGCCGTTCGTTTGCGGCGGGCCGGAGCGGCAAGGTTCGGGTTGTGGGGGTCCCGACCTGGAGGGCCAAATGATCATCCTCGGACTCATCCTTCTGATCATCGGGCTGGTCGCCGGCATCAACATCCTGTGGACCATCGGAATCATCCTGGTCGCGGTCGGAGCCCTGCTCTGGGTCCTCGGCGCGATGGGCCACGCGGTCGGCGGCAGGCGCCACTTCTACTGACGAGGCCCGCTCCACCGAGCAGAGCCGTTCCACCGAACAGGCCCGTTCCGCCGTCCAGGCCCGCCGAGTCCCCGAACCGCCGTGGGGTTCACCGTCGGCGGGCCGCCGTGAGCGCCGCGACCGCCTCCGCGGTCCAGTGGCCCGCGGCACCGGGACAGGCCGCGAGATACGCGGCGATGCCGGACGCCGGCCACGCGCCGGCGTCCATCAGTCCCGCGACGAGATGGCGCAGATAGGCCGCGGACGGCCGGGTCCACTCCACGTCGTGGAGGGTCCAGGGGGCCGTGAAGGTCAGGACGGGCAATCCTTCCAGGACTCCCGGGCAGACGAGCGTCTCGTAGCGCCCGCCGCCGAGTTCGGCCCTGCCGCGTCCCAGCGCCTCGGACAGGTCCAGATCGCGGCCCGGCTCGCGGTACATCTCCTGGGCCACGATGTCCGAGAACTGCCCGGCCGTCACCAGATGCGCGCGGGCCCGGACCGTGCCGGCCGAGCCGGGGTCGTAGAAGGCCCGGCCGCCGCGCCAGACCGGGGAGTGGGTGGCGAAGTACAGCGTGCCCGGCAGCTCCACCGGTACGGAAGCCGCGGGCGGACGCGGGTCGCGGCAACCCGGGTAGGTCCGCGCGGCCCCGCGCGGGCGGCCGCCCGTGAGGTAGTGCGACAGCCGCTCCAGATGCGTGTTGGAGCCGTAGGCGGTGTACCAGACCGTGTCCGGCGACCGATCGCCGGGCGGTGTCGTCGTGTCGATGGTGCGCGTGCGGTTCATGGCCCTTGCCCTACCCGGTTCGACGGCACAGTCCGGTAACGCCCGTCTCCTGGCTCACTCCTGTCCCGTAGAGTGCCCGCTGGATACTCTTGAACGCGTTCAAGGTCCTCAGGGGGGGCCACGGGGAGGGGACTGCGGCATGCGCAGTGGAGCCAAGATCGCCATCGTGGGTGGCGTGTTCGTGCTGTTCGCGGGCGGGGTGGGGTACGGGGCCCACAACGTCCTGGGGGGCGGTGACGACGGCGGTACGGAGTCGAGGTCCGGTGCCGTCACGAAGAGATCGGGGCCGCCGAGCGCCGAGGAGATCCGCACGACCGCCGAGGACTTCCTCGCCGCCTGGGCGTCCGGGGAAGCGCCACGGGCCGCGCAGCTCACCAACAACGCCGCCGAGGCGGAGCCCCTGCTCAGCTCCTTCCGCGACGGTGCCCACGTCAGCGGGGTGACGATGAAGCAGGGGAAGCCGGTCGGGCCGAAGGTGCCGTTCACAGTCAGCGCGACGGTCTCGTACGAGGGCGCGAGCAAGCCCTGGACCTACGCTTCCGAACTCACGGTCGTCCGCGGTCTGACCACCGGCCGGCCGCTCGTCGACTGGGTCCCGTCCGTCGTCCACCCGCAACTCGACAAGCAGGAACGGCTGAAGACGGGCCCCGCGGCCGCACCCCCGATCAGGGCCGTGGACCGCAGGGGCAGGGAACTGACGAAGGAGAAGTACCCCTCACTCGGCCCGGTGCTCGACCAACTGCGGCAGAGGTACGGGGACAGGGCGGGCGGCAAGGCGGGGGTGGAGCTGGTCATCAGCCCGCCGAACGGCGCGGACACCACGCTGCTGACGCTGTCCGAGGGCGAACCGGGCGAGCTGCCGACCACGCTCGACGCGGACGTCCAAGCAGCTGCCGAGCAGGCCGTGAAGCGGCACAGCGAGGCCTCGGTCGTCGCGATCAAGCCGAGCACGGGAGAGATCCGCGCGGTGGCCAACAACCGCAAGGACGGCTTCGACGCGGCGCTCGGAGGACAGCAGGCGCCCGGTTCGACGATGAAGATCATGACGGCGGCGCTCCTGCTGGACAAGGGGCTGGTCGCCGCCGACCGGAAGGCGGAGTGCCCGAAGGAGGCGATGTACCAGGGGCGGACCTTCCACAACCTGGGCCACTTCGACATCCCCGACGGTACGTTCACCCAGAGCTTCGCGCGCTCCTGCAACACCGCCTTCATCAAGCTGATCGACGACGTCCACGACGACGCGGCGCTGTCGAGACTGGCGCGGGACGCCTTCGGCATCGGGCTCGAATGGAGCACCGGGGTGCAGACCTTCGACGGCTCGGTGCCGGAGGGCAGCGGCGGGGAGGCGGCCGCGCAGTACATCGGGCAGGGGACGGTCCAGATGAACGCGCTGACCGTCGCCTCCGTCGCCGCCACAGCCAAGAACGGCGGCTTCGAACAGCCCGTCATCGTGCCGCGCTCGCTGGACGGCCGTGAACTGGCCACCGCGGACCGGCAGCTGTCGGGATCGGTGTGGCGTCAGCTGCGGGACATGATGCGGGCGACCGCCCAGTGGGGCTCGGGCGCACGGGCGATGGCCGGAGTGCCCGGCGACAAGGGTGCGAAGACGGGGTCCGCCGAGGTGGACGGGCAGGCCACGTCCAACAGCTGGTTCGCAGGGTTCGCCGGGGACCTGGCGGCGGCCGCGGTGGTGCAGTCGGGCGGACACGGCGGTGACGCGGCCGGGCCGCTGGTGGCGTCGGTACTCAAGGCCGGCTGAGGATCGGGGGCGGGGGCCGGCCGCGCCCCGCCCCCTGCCCCGGTAGGCCACCCCCGCCCCGCGTACCGCTGGGCTCTTCGCCGACCAGGATGGTGGACGAGCCCGGCATCGTCCCACGCCATGCGTCCCGTACCGAATCGCTGGGTAGCGTTCGACGAGTGGCGAACCTGACGACGACGTCGAACTTGGGGGTGGACGAGGGTGAGTGAGGTTCCAGGGTGAGCGCGATGCTGGCGGCGCTGATCGCCGCAGCCACTTCAGCCTTGGTAGCGATCTTGTCGCTCCACCTGAGTGACCGTCAGCAGCAGCGGCGGGAAGCACGCACCCAACGGCACGAACTCAACGCGAAGTACCTGAACCCATTACGATTTCAGCTGGTAGAGAATCACTTCCGCCTGTTGAGCATCCTGAATCGCGCCCGACCGGTCGGCGGAACGAACACGGGCTTGCTGGTCGTCGACAACCCGGTCGAAGTGTCGACGAAGAACGCGTCGTGGTTCATTGGGCCCGGTTGCGCCTTGGTGTCATCGGCCTATCTGAGTTCCTGCTTGTTCGCCCACCTTAAGAAAGTCCGCGAAGACTTCCCGTATCTCCACCTCTCCGCGGCGGACGACACTCGGCTCGCCGCACTGCTATTGGGCGTACAGCAGGGATTCCTCGTCGAACAAGGCGTCTACTACGTCACGCAGCCCAGCATCGGCGAATCGGTATGGATTCGCGACGAGGAGCGTCTGATGACGTACCGGGAGTTCTGCGAAAAGCTTCAGGATCCCGATTGGCGGGCCTGGCTCGATCGACTGATCACGTTTTACCTCGAAATAGCGCGAGGCGAGAAGAAGCAACGCACGGAACGCCTGATCACCGCAATTGCCGATCTTTCGAAATTTCTTGACGAGTGCGTCGGGGGCGGCAAGTCCATCGAAAGTCGGATGCGAGCTGAAAACGTCCGACCATCTGACATGACGCCCTAGTGTCTCGTGATTCTCTTCGTGTCACTCGCGCTCGACCCGAAGGTGCTGGTCAGCGCCTTGCGTGGCGTCAACTGGCGTGACATCAACGGGAACACGAGACACCAGTGCCGCGTCAGGCAGGGTTTGCCCGTCAAGGAGCGGCGTCCGGTGCACGGGGCCTCCCCAGGCCCTCCCGGGCCGAGGGGGTGGGGCCTCCCCAGGCCCTCCGGTCGAGGGGGTGGGGTCTCCCCAGGCCCTCCGGTCGAGGGGGTGGGGTCTCCCCAGGCCCTCCGGTCGAGGGGGTGGGGTCTCCCCAGGCCCTCCGGTCGAGGGGGTGGGGTCTCCCCAGGCCCTCCGGTCGAGGGGGTGGGGTCTCCCCAGGCCCTCCGGGCCGAGGGGAAGATCGCAAGGCGCCGGATCGACCTCGCCGAGGGCCTACTCGATTGATCCGGCAACGCCGCGAGTCGCCGTGCCGGACGCCGCGACGGGGCGAACGTCGCCTGACGCGGCACCAGCTCAGTCCGGCTTGGCCCGGCCGCCTACGGGCGGGCACGGGACGGCAGGCAGGAGGGGGCCGAAACGCCGCATGCGCCGATCATCCGGCCGAGCGGACCGCCCTGACCAGAGCCTGCGCCCGAGGATCGGCGGTGACTCCCTTGCGCATGCCGTTGGTGACGTAGCCGAAGGCGGTACCGGACTCCGGATCGGCGAAGCCGAGCGACCCGCCGCGGCCCGGGTGGCCGAAGGAACCGGGGCCCAGCAGCGGGGAGGCCGGCCCGTGGAGCATGTAGCCGAGGCCGAAGCGGGTGCCGACGACGAGGACGCGGTCGGGGCCCGTGGACTCCTCGGTACGGGCGAGGGTGAGCGTGGCGGGGGCGAAGAGCCGGTGGCCGTCGACCGAGCCGATCGTCGCCGCGTAGAAGCGGGCCAGGGCACGGGCGGTGGAGACGCCGTTGGAGGCGGGAAGTTCGGCGGCGCGGTAGGCGGGGTGGTTCTCGTCGGGCATCGGGTCGATGGCGCCGAAGGCCCGGCGGGTAAGGGAGTCCGGGTCGCGGTACGCCTCGGTCACGGAACGCTTGGGGCGCAGTCTCAGCCCGCCGCCGGACGCCGTGGGCGGTTCCTCGATCCGTCCGATCCTGCCGGTGCGGTGGGCCTCGTCGTCGGGAACGCCGATCCAGAAGTCCAGGCCGAGCGGGCGGGCGATCTCCTCGGCGGTCCAGCGGCCGATCGTGCGTCCGGTGACCCTGCGTACGAGTTCCGCCAGCAGCCAGCTGTAGGTGTGCGCGTGGTAGCCGTGATCGGTACCGGGTTCCCACGCGGGTGCCTGGGCGGCGACGGCCCGTGCCCCGGACGTGCCGTCGGCGGCCTCCGCCACGGTGAGCGGCCGGTCGAGCGCGGGCACTCCGGCCCGGTGGGACAGCAGATGCCGGACGACTGCGCGTTCCTTGCCCGCGGCCTTGAACTCCGGCCAGTACGTGCCGACGGGCGCGTCCAGGTCGAGCTGTCCGCGCTGGTGCAGCAGCAGCGGTACGGCGGCGGCGAAGCCCTTGGTGGCCGAGCGGACGACCTGCGCGGTGTCCACGGCCCACGGCTCGGCGCCGTCCACGTCCCGGGTGCCGCCCCAGAGGTCGACGACCTTCACTCCGTCCTTGTAGACGGCCACGGCGGCACCGCGCTCCCCGCGTGCCTCGAAGTTGCGTATGAACGCCTCCCGGACGGGCTCGAAGCCTTCCGCGACCGTGCCCTGGACGTCCACGTCCACCTCTCCCCGCTTTTCCGGCCTGCTCCTCGCCCCACCATGGTGCAACGTGCCGGGACGTGACCGGATTCCGGGTCGGTCCCGGGCCGGTGGGGCGGGCGCCGGACGCCGCCGGCGGTGGGCGGGCCGACTGCGGCGGGCGGGGACACCCGCCGCAGGCTCACGCGCCCGTCGTCACGGCCCGCGGATCGAAGCCGAAGGGCAGCTCCAGCCGGTGCGCGCGCATCAGGTCGGGGTCGGCGAGCAGGTCCTGGGTACGCCCGTCGGCGGCGATCACGCCCTCACTGAGGACCACCGAACGCGGGCACAGCTCCAGGGCGTACGGCAGATCGTGTGTGACCATCAGGACGGTGACGTCCAACGAGCGCAGGATGTCAGCGAGTTCACGACGCGATGCCGGATCCAGATTGGACGAGGGTTCGTCGAGGACGAGGATCTCCGGCTCCATGGCGAGGACGGTCGCGACCGCCACCCGCCGCCGCTGGCCGAAGGAGAGGTGGTGCGGCGGCCGGTGCAGGTACTCGGCCATCCCCACCCGGTCGAGCGCCGTGCGGACCCGCTTCTCCAGCTCCTCCCCGCGCAGCCCGGCCGCCGCCGGACCGAAGGCGACGTCCTCCCGGACGGTCGGCATGAACAGCTGGTCGTCCGGGTCCTGGAAGACGATGCCGACCTTCCGCCGGATCTCGGCCATGTGCTGCTTGCCGACGGGCAGCCCGGCGACGGCGACCGTGCCCGCGCCGCCGGTGAGGATGCCGTTGAGATGGAGGACGAGGGTGGTCTTGCCGGCACCGTTGGGGCCGAGCAGGGCGACGCGCTCGCCGCGGCCGACGGTCAGATCGACGCCGAAGAGGGCCTGGTGGCCGTCGGGGTAGGCGTACGCCAGCCCCCGGACGTCGAGGGACGGCGGGACGGCGGCTGCCGGGGGGAGCGAGGTCATAGGGTCCAGCCAAGCAGACAGACGGCGAGCGCCGAGAACGGGAGCGCGGCGGCGTACGCCCACTGCGCGCGGGACGCGGTCACCTCGTCGATGACCGGCATGGTGCCGGTGTAGCCGCGGCTGACCATCGCCAGGTGCACCCGCTCGCCGCGCTCGTAGGAGCGGATGAACAGCGCCCCCGCGGACTTGGCGAGCACGCCCCAGTGGCGCACCCCGCGGGCCTCGAACCCGCGTGAGCGCCGGGCGACGGACATCCGCCGCATCTCGTCGGTGATGACGTCGCCGTAGCGGATCATGAAGGACGCGATCTGCACCATCAGCGGCGGCAGCCTCAGCCGCTGCAGCCCGAGCAGCAGGGAGCGCAACTCGGTGGTCGAGGCGAGGAGGACGGAGGTGGCGACGCCCAGCGTCCCCTTGGCGAGGATGTTCCAGGCGCCCCACAGCCCCGGCACGGAGAGGGAGATGCCGAGCCATTCGGTGCGCTCGCCCGGCACCAGGAACGGCATGAGCAGCGCGAAGGCGACGAACGGGATCTCGATCACCAGCCGCCGCAGCACGAACCCCGCCGGGATCCGGGCCGCCGCGGCGACCGCGCCCAGCAGCAGCGCGTACAGGCCGAAGGCCCAGACCGCCTCGCGCGGGGTGGAGACCACCACCAGCACGAAGCAGAGGGCGGCGGCGATCTTGCAGTGCGACGGCAGCCGGTGGACCGGCGACTCGCCGTGCCGGTACAGCCTGTGGGCGTGGCCTGTGCTCATTCTCCCGCTTCCGCCTCTCAGCCCCGCACGGATTCCTTCGGGGCCCCGGCGGTGCCGCCGCGGCGGCGGACAACGACGAACACGCCGGTGCCCACCGCCAGCGTCGCGCCGACGCCGATCACTCCCGCCAGGCCGCCGGCGACCCGCACGTCTTCGATGCTGGTGACGCCGTAGTCGGCGAGCGGGGAGTCGGCGGCGGCGTGGTCCTCCACCTTCTCGTCGATGCCCTTGTCGGCGGCGACCCGCTCCAGTCCGTCGGGGTCGGCGGAGGCGTAGAAGGAGACGAAGCCGGCGAGGACCAGGGAGATCACGAGGCCCGCGAGCAGCACCGGACGCGGTGAGGCGGCGGAGGCCGGCGCGACCTCGGGCCGGACGTCGACCAGTTCGCCGTCCACACGCAGCTTGAGCGGCGCCGACAGCCCGCGGGCGCCGTGGACGAGGTCGGGCCGCACGGCGAGGACGGCGCCGACCGTCGCCGCCGTGATGGCGGCCTCGCCGATGCCGATGAGGATGTGGACCCCGGTCATCGCGCCCAGGACCGTACCGATCGGCACGTCGGTCGTGCCGCCGATCGCGTAGAGGAGCGAGAAGGCCACGGCGGACGCCGGCACGGACACCAGGGCGGCGAGGAACGTGGCGATCGTCACCGACCTGCGCTTCTTCGGCAGTACCCGGACCAGCGCGCGGAACAGGGTGTAGGCGACGACGACCGTGACCACGCCCATGAGCAGGATGTTGACGCCGAGCGCCGTCAGACCGCCGTCCGCGAACAGGACTCCCTGGAGCAGCAGTACGACGGAGACGCACAGCACCCCCGTGTACGGCCCGACGAGGATCGCCGCCAGCGCCCCGCCCAGCAGATGGCCGCTGGTACCGGCCGCGACCGGGAAGTTGAGCATCTGGACGGCGAAGATGAAAGCGGCGACGAGTCCCGCGAGCGGCGCCGTCCGCTCTCCCCCATGGCCGCCGGCACGGGTGTCCCCGAGCTCTCGCCCGGCACCGCGCAGGCTCACGGCCACGGCACCGGCGGCGACGACCCCGGCCGCCGCGGAGACGGGGACATCGATGAATCCGTCGGGGACATGCATGGCGGGCTCCGCTTCCGGGGGCAGGCCACATCGGCCCGGCTGGTCAACCGTCCGATGATGCGCCCTGTTGCGAACCATTTGCAAGAGCGTCTCTTCTACAGGTGCAATCGACCTGCCCGGGTGCCTCGAAGGGCAATATGGGACATTAGATGACAAAGAGAACCAGAGGTGAGGAGCGTCCGATGTCCCACACTGTCGAGAGCCCCTCTGTCGAAGAGCATGCGAAGGCCCGGATCATCAACGACGCCCCTCACTACCGATCGGTGCCCGTGGCCCTCCGCTACGAGCCCGGCAGGGACCCCGACGCGGTGCGGTGCGTCTTCCCGAGCGGCATCGAATGGGCCTTCCGCCGCGAGCTGCTGGAGACGGGTCTGCGCGCACCCGCCCGCCGCGGTCCGGTCTCCGTCTGGCCGTGCGGCCGCGCCCAGGTGATCGTCGAGTTCCATTCACCGGACGGTGTGGCGGTGATCCAGTTCGACACCCGCCCCCTCGTGCGCTTCCTGCGCCGCACCTACGCGGAAGCGGCCGCGCCCGCCACCAGGGTGTGACGGACACGACCACCGCGCCTTCCGGCTCACGAGCGCCCACCGGTCGACGACCGGTGGGCGCCCGGCGCTCCTCCGGCGCTCTCCCGGATCCCGGGAACCGGTCCGGGCGAACGTCCGGGAGGCGATCCGGGCCGACATACGACGCCGATCCGGGCGGACGCCCCGGAGGCGATCCGGGCCGACATACGACGCCGATCCGGGCGGACGCGATCCGAGCGGACCGGACGGTCCGCCGGACGCGGTCCGCCGGACCGTACCGCGCGGCGCTCAGGCGCCGACCAGTTCACGCTCCTTGCCGCCGTCGCCCGCCGGGTCGTCCGCTCCACGCAGCTTCTCGCCCTCGACGTCCACGCTCGGCAGCACCCGGGCCAGCCAGCGCGGCAGCCACCAGGCCCTGCCGCCCAGCAGCGCGAGCACCGCCGGCACGATCGCCATCCGGACGATGAAGGCGTCGAAGAAGACCGCGATCGCGAGACCAAAGCCGATCATCTTCACCATCTGCTCGCTGGAGCCGATGAAGCCCGCGAACACCGCGATCATGATCACCGCGGCGGCGGTGACCACCCGGGCCCCGTGCCGGAAACCGGTGACGATCGCCTGGCCCGGCCGCTCGCCGTGCACGAACGCCTCGCGCATCCGCGTCACCAGGAACACCTCGTAGTCCATGGCGAGACCGAAGACGACGCCCACCATGAAGATCGGCATCATCGACATGATCGGGCCCGTCTGCTCGACGCCGAACAGCGAGCCGAGCCAGCCCCACTGGAAGACCGCGACGACCGCACCGAGGGCGGCGACCACCGAGAGCAGGAAGCCGAGCGCCGCCTTCAGCGGCACGAGGACGGACCGGAAGACCACCATCAGCAGCAGGAACGCCAGACCGACGACGAGCGCCAGATACGGCACCAGCGCGTCGTTCATCCGCTGCGAGAAGTCGATGTTCATCGCCGTGGCGCCGGTGACGTGCACGTTGTCGCCGCTGGTCTCGCGGATCGTGTGGACGAGGTCCTCGGTCTCCGTGGAGCTGGGCCGGTCCTCGGGGATCACCGTGATCATCGCCGTGTCGCCGGCCTTGTTGTACGTGGCCGGGGTGACGGCAGCGACGCCGTCGAGCCCCGCGATCTCCTTCGCCGTGCCGTCCGCGGCGGCTTTGTCGCCGTCGACGACGATGAGCAGCGGCCCGTTGAAGCCGGGGCCGAAGCCGTCGGAGAGCAGGTCGTACGCCCTGCGCTGGGTGGTGCTGGTGGGCTGGGAGCCGTCGTCCGGCAGTCCCATCTCCAGCGAAGCGGCAGGCAGGGCCACGGCGCCGAGGCCCACGACACCGGCGAGCAGCACGGCGACCGGGCGGCGCAGCACGAACCCGGCCCACCGCGTGCCCATGTTGGGCTTGTCGCCCGCTTGCGCGGTCTGCTTGCGCGCCTTGCGGCCCAGCACCCTCTTGCCGGCGAAGCCGAGCAGGGCCGGGATCAGGGTGAGGGCGATGAGCACGGCGATGGCGACCGTGCCGGCGGCCGCGAAGCCCATCTTGCTCAGCATGGGGATGTTGACGACGGCCAGACCGACGAGGGCGATGACCACGGTCAATCCCGCGAAGACGACGGCGGAACCGGCCGTGCCGGTGGCCCGTCCCACTGCCTCCTCGTGGTCACGCCCCTCGGCCAGCTCGGCCCGGTAGCGGGAGACGATGAAGAGCGCGTAGTCGATGCCGACCGCGAGGCCGATCATCGTGGCCAGGGTGGCCGTGGTGGAGCCGAGGTCGAGGGTGCTGGCAAGCGCCGTGATGGTGGAGACGCCGATGCCGACGCCGATGATGGCGGTGAGCAGCGGCAGACCGGCCGCGACCAGCGAGCCGAAGGTGATCACGAGGACCACCGCGGCGACGCCGACGCCGATGACCTCGGACGCGCCGGTCTCGGGGGCGGCCTGCAGCGCGTCGCCGCCGATCTCGACGGTCAGCCCGGCGCCCTCGGCCTTCTCACCCGCCTCGGTGAGGGCCTCGCGGTCCTCCTCGGCCAGCTCCATGCCACTGACCTTGTAGGAGACCTGGGTGTAGGCGATGGTGCCGTCCCGGCTGATCGCCTTGGCCTGGTACGGGTCGACGACCGAGGCGACCTGGTCCGAACCGGACTCGAGTGCGGCGACGGCCTTCTCGACCTCGGCCCGGTGGGCGGGGTCCGTCATCTTCTCGCCCTCGGGCGCCTTGAAGACGACGCGTGCGGTCGCTCCGTCGACGCTGGTGCCCGGGAAGCGCTCGTCGAGCAGGTCGAAGGCCTTCTGGGCCTCCGTACCCGGTATGGAGAAGGAACTGGACGCGGCGGTCGACGCGGAGGAGGCGGCGACGCCGGCGAGGGCGAACAGCGCCACCCACAACAGCGCGACGAGCCGTCGGCGCCGGAAGGCGAACCTTCCGAGTTTGTAGAGGAACGTAGCCACGAGATCGGTCTCCCGGTCAGGTCGTTGGGGCGGATGGGCAGGCTTCACCAGCCCGACGACGTGAGCGGTGCGCGTCAGGTGGCACTTTGCGGAATGCGGGATGGGGAGGGTGGAGCGGGGACGGTGTGGCGCGGGGTGAGGAGAGGGACGTCAGTCGCCGTCGGCGGGGACGCCCAGCGCGGGGAGCACGACGGCGTCCAGGTACTCGTGCAGGAAGCCCTGGCTCATGGACTCGTCCTTGATCAGCGGATGGGCCACGAACGCGCCCACCAGCATGTGCGACAGGTACTTCAGGGCGGGGTTGTCCGCGGAGATCTCACCGCGGCCGACCGCCCGCTGCAGCAGCACGTCGAGCCCGGTGATCTCCGGCTCGATGAACAGCTCGCGCAGCGCCTGCAGCAGATCGTCGTTCTCGTGGACCGCCCGGGCGAGGCCGCGCATCAGCGCGGTGTCCCGCTCCATCTGGCAGTCGTCGGACTGCGACACCATCTCGTGGAAGTCGCCGCGCAGGCTGCCGGTGTCGATCCGGGAGATGTCCACCGGCTTGCTGTGCCGCAGCGCCATGGCGACCAGCTCGGGCTTGCTCCCCCACTGGCGGTAGAGGGTGGCCTTGCTGGAGTGGGTGCGGGCGGCCACGGCGTCCATGGTGAGGGCGTCGTAACCGACCTCGCGCAACAGGTCGAGCACTGCTTCGTACAGTTCGGCCTCGCGCTCGGGCGTGAGTCTGCTGCGTGCCATGACCGACCTTCCGAACGAAACGGTTTCGTACAACAGGACTGTACCCCGCCGCCGTGCGAAACGAAACCGTTTCGTACGTGTCCTGGGCCACAGCGCACCGCCCGGGTCGTCGCGGGCCGCTCCGGCCGCCACGGGGGAGTCCGTCCCCACGAGTTGCCGGGCCCCCCGCACGCGGAAAGCATTTAGGAGTGAGTGAAGACGTCGCGTATCTCCGCTTTCCGCATCTGCACGACGACTTGCTGTGCTTCGCGGCCGAGGACGATCTCTGGATCGCCCCCCTCGTCCCCGCGGGCCGGAGCCCCGGCCGGGCCTGGCGGGTCACCGTCGACCGGACCCGGATCGGACACCCCCGCTTCTCCCCGGACGGCAGCCTGATCGCCTACACGACCTGGCGCAGCCTGGACCCGGAGATCCATCTGGCGCCGGTCGACGGCGGCCCGGCACGCCGCCTCGGCTACTGGGGCTCGACCGACACCCGGGTCTGCGGCTGGGACCCGGACGGCAACATCCTCGCGGTCTCCTCGCACGGCCAGCCGTTCTCGTACTTCTCCTGGGCCTACAAGGTGCCCACGGACGGCGACCCCGGAAAACGCCTCCCCTGGGGGCCGGTCTCCGACATCGCCGTCGCAGGCGGCGAAGGACAGCACCGCACCCTGCTGCTCACGGGCAAGCCGCCGCACGAGCCGGCCGGGTGGAAGCGCTACCGGGGCGGCGCGATGGGGCGCCTCTACCTGCACGGCGAACGGCTGCTGGCCGACATCGGCGGCCATCTCGACTGCCCGATGTTCGTGAACGGCCGCATAGCGTTCCTCTCCGACCACGAGGGCGTCGGGAACCTCTACTCGTGCCTGCCCGACGGCACGGATCTGCGCCGCCACACCGACCATGACGCCTTCTACGCCCGGCACGCCTCCAGCGACGGAAGCCGGGTCGTCTACCAGTGCGCCGGCGACCTGTGGATCGTCGAGGACCTGGCGCCGGACTCCCGGCCGCGGAAGCTGAACGTCCGGCTCGGCGGCCCGCGCGCCGGACGGCGCCGCTACCAGGTCCCCGCCGCCAGCCACGTCGACGGGCTCTCCGTGGACACCACGGGCAGGGCGAGTGCCGTCGTCGTACGCGGCAGCCTCTACTGGCTGACCCACCGCGACGGCCCGGCGCGCACCATCGCCGACACCCCGGGCGTCCGGGTGCGGCTGCCGGTGATGCTCGGCAGCGGCGGCGGGCAGGTCGCGTACGTCACCGACGCCGACGGGGAGGACGCCGTCGAGATCGCGTACCTGCCCCGGGCCAGCGGCGACCGGCCGCCCCGGCGGCTGGCCACCGGCCGGCTGGGCCGGGTGCTGGAGATGGTCTCGGACCCGGCCGGAGAGCGGCTCGCGATCGCTTCGCACGACGGCCGACTGCTGCTGCTCACGGTGGCGGAGCAGGAGACCGCGGCGGAGCGGGCGCAGAGCACGGGGGACGGGGGAGACGCCGGGGAAGCGTCCGCGACCGACGGGGCGGACGGAGCCGGGACGAACGGCACGACGGGCACGAACGGGACCGGAACGGACGGGACCCGCCCCGACGGAGCCGGAACCTCCGGGGCGCTCCGAGCCGAGGCGGCCGAGGGCGAGGGCGAGGGCGGGACCGAGGCCGAGACCGGAACCGGAACCGGAACCGGAACCGAGACCGGGCCTACCCCGGGCCAGCGGCAACCGGCCACCCCGACGGCCGGCCACCCGCCGACTGAACCGGGTGCCAGGTCCGGGGCGCTCCGAGCCGAGGCAGCCGAAGCCGAAGCCGGAACCGGAACCGGAACCGGAACCGAGACCGGGCCTACCCCGGGCCAGCGGCAACCGGCCACCCCGACGGCCGGCCACCCGCCGACTGAACCGGGTGCCAGGTCCGGGGCGCTCCGAGCCGAGGCAGCCGAAGCCGGAACCGGAACCGGAACCGAGACCGGGCCTACCCCGGGCCAGCGGCAACCGGCCACCCCGACGGCCGGCCACCCGCCGACTGAACCGAGTGCCGGGACCGGGGCGCTCCGAGCCGAGGCAGCCGAAGCCGGGACCGAGGCCGAGACCGGAACCGGGACCGGGACCGGGGCTTCCGGCGGCTCGGAAGCCGGCCCCGCGGGCCGGCCCGGCGGCACGGGCTCCGGCTCCACCGACGGACCCGGCGGCACGGGCGAGGACCTCGTCACCGAGCTGATCCGCTCCGGCAACGGGCCCGTCCGCGATCTCGCCTTCTCTCCCCTCGGCAACTGGCTCACCTGGTCGCACCCGTTCATCGGCCGTTCGCTGCGCCAGATCAAGATGGCCCGTATCGACGGCCCCGGCCCCCGCACCGTCGTCGACGTCACCAACGGCCGCTTCGAGGACGAGTCCCCCGTCTTCACCCGCGACGGCCGCTATCTGGCCTTCCTGTCCTGGCGCGGCTTCGACCCCGTGTACGACGTGCACACCGGCGACCTGTCCTTCCCGCTGGGCTGCCGCCCCTACCTCGTACCGCTGTCGTCCGCGACACCGTCGCCGTTCGCGCTGCTGCCCGACGGGCGCCCGGCGGCCGGCGGGCTGGACCCCACCGAGGCCGACATGGGGGAGGGCGCGGCGATGGTGGAGGTGGAGGGACTGGAGAGCCGGGTCACGCCGTTCCCCGTGGCCGCGTCCAAGTACTCGTCGCTGCACCCCGTCGCGGGCGGCGGTCTGGTCTGGCTGCGGTGGCCGATCTCGGGCGCGCTCGGCGAGACGTTCGCCAACCCCGCCGACCCCTCGCACCGGCCGACCCTGGAGTACTTCGACATCCCCAAGGCCCGCAGGACCGAACTCGTCGCGCACCTGGACTGGTTCGCGGTCAGCGGCGACGGCTCCCGGCTGGTGGTCTTCGACGACGGGGAGCTGCGCGCCGTGCCCGCGACCGAGTCCGGCGACAGCGACTCCACGGTGTACCTCGACATGCGCCGGATCCTGCACGAGGTGGACCCGCCCGCGGAGTGGCGCGGCGCGTACGAGGAGGCCGGCCGGCTCATCCGGGACTACTACTGGGATCCGGGCATGTGCGGGATCGACTGGAGCGGCGTGCTGGACCAGTACCGTCCGCTCCTCGAACGGGTTGCGTCGCCCGACGAGTTCGCCGACCTGCTCCGCGAGGTGCTCGGCGAACTGGGCACCTCGCACGCCTACGTCACTCCCGCCCGCCGCAACGAGGGGCCTCCCCACTACCAGCGGGCGATGGGACTGCTCGGCGCCAACCTGGCCCGCAGGGAGGAGGGCTGGGCCGTCGTGCGGATCCTGCCCGGCGACTCCTCGGACTCCAAGGCGCGCTCCCCGCTCGCCGGCACCGGCATTCGCGAAGGGGCCGTGCTGACCCATGTCGACGGACGTCCGGTGGACCGGGTGACCGGCCCGTACCCGCTGCTGTCCGCGGCGGGCGGGACGACCGTGGAGCTGACCTTCCGGCCGGCCGAGGGCGAGGGCAGGCCGCGGCGGGTGGCGGTCGTACCGCTGGTCGACGAGCGACCCCTGCGCTATCAGGACTGGGTCGCCAAACGGCGCGCGGTCGTACGGAAGATGAGCGGCGGCGAGTGCGGCTACCTCCACATCCCGGACCTCGGCGGTTCCGGCTGGGCGCAGTTCAACCGCGATGTGCGGATGGAGGTTTCCCGGCCGTCGCTGATCGTGGACGTGCGCGGCAACGCGGGCGGTCACATCAGCGAGCTGGTCATCGAGCAGCTGAGCCGCACGATCCTGGGCTGGGACCTGACGCGGAACGCGCAGCCGGTCTCGTACACCTCGAACGCCCCGCGCGGACCGATCGTGGCGCTCGCGGACGAGGCGACCTCCTCCGACGGGGACATGATCACGGCAGCGATCAAGCTGCTGGGCCTCGGTCCCGTGGTGGGCCAGCGCACCTGGGGCGGTGTGGTGGGGATGACCGGCCGGCACCGGCTCGCGGACGGGACGGTGATCACGGTGCCGATGAACGCCGCCTGGTTCGAGGCGTACGGCTGGTCCGTGGAGAACCACGGCGTGGAGCCGGACATCTTCGCCGAACGCCCGCCGCTCCACTGGGCCGAGGGCAAGCGCACCGATCTCGACACCGCGGTGCAGGTCGCGCTCGACCGGCTGGCGAAGGATCCGGCCAAGACGCCTCCGGGGTACGAGAACGTCCCCGACCGGCGTCGCCCTCCCCTGCCGCCACGCGGCTGACTGCCGTTCCGAGGCACCGGACGACGGTCGCGAGCCGGAAGCCGGGCCCGTCGCCGGGCCCTGGAACCCGGCCATGGAACCGGGCCGGAACCCGGGCCGCCGCCGGGCCGTAGACCCCAGGCCATGGAACCCAGGCCGCCGCCGGGCCGTAGAACCCAGGCCGTAGAACCCCGGCCCTGGAACCCAGGCTGTGCAACCAGGCCATGGAACCCAGGCCCGTCGCCGGCCCACCGAACCGGGACACCCGGACGACGGGCAAGGAGCCCGGACCACGGAACCGGGCGATCGGCGGCGGTGGCCGGCCGCGGGAAAGGGGCGCACCCCGTGCACTGGGTACGCCCCTTCCGGGTGCCTCGGACGTCAGGCGTCGTGGCGACGGTGCGGCGGCTCGTCGCTCATCTCACGCTCAGGGCGGCGGCGCTCCTGCCCGCGCTCCTGGCCGCGCTCCTGGCCGCGCTCCTGCGGGGGGCGCTGCTGCGGCCGCTGCTGCGGCGAGCGCTGCGAAGCCTCCTGCTTCATGCCGGGCTTCTGCTTCGCCTGCTCCTTGAGCTGCTCCGCCTTGTCCTTGAACTGCTCCTGGATACCCATCTGGTTCACTCCTGGAAGGGTGTGAGGGACGGGGGCCGTTGGGCCGGCCCCCGGGGCCTCGACCAGACTGGCATGCAGGGACATTCCGCGCATTTCGATCAGTTACGCTCCGTACGTTCCCGCTCGTCAGCGGCACCGCCCGCGCCCACGAGCCCCGTTCGGATCCCGGTGAGCCGCGGCTCGAAGCGCCTCATCTCCCGCTGCCCGACGACCCCGACGAGGCCCGGCAGGTACCCGCGGACCGACTGCATCCCGCGCAGCCACCACTGCGCGTACACGTGGGCGGAGCGCCGTTCGATGCCGGCGACGATCCGGTCCACCGCGGGGCCGAGCGGGTACGTGCGGTTCGACGGCCACGGGAGCCGCTGCCGCAGCTCCCGCATCACGTCGTCCCGGTCGGCCCCGCGCACCATGTCCGTGTCGGTCCAGGACAGGTAACCGACGCCCACCTTCACCCCCTTGTGGCCCACTTCGGCCCGCAGGCTGTGCGCGAAGGCCTCGGCCCCCGACTTGGAGGCGCAGTACGCCGTCATCATCGGCGCCGGGGTGATCGCGGCGAGCGAGGCGATCTGGAGGAAGTAGCCGCGGGACTCGACCAGGACCGGCAGGAAGGCCCGGCAGGTGACCGCGCTCCCGATGAGGTTGACCTCGATGACCCGCCGCCACGCCGCCGGATCGGAGTCCGCGAACGGGCCCCCCGACGCCACACCGGCGTTGGCGACGACGATGTCGACCTTGCCGAAACGCTCCTTGACCTCGCGGGCCACGCGAGTCATCGCCTCGTGGTCGGTGACGTCGGCGTGCCAGTGCTCGCATTCGGTGTGCAACCGCCCGGCGACCGCCTTCAGTTCGTCCGGCTCCAGGCCGACGAGCGCGATCCTCGCCCCGCGCGCGGAGAGTTTGCGGGCCAGCAGCTCGCCGACACCGCGGGCGGCCCCGGTGACGACGGCGACCTGCCCTTCGAGGCTGACCCTGGTCATGCGTTCTCCTCCTGCTTCGTACGGGCGCCGGGCCGCGCGGGGGCGTTCCGCTTCAGCTGGGCGTCCACGAGCTTCCTGATCTCCGCGGTGACCCTCTCCGGGGCCTCCACGGGGGTCATGTGCCCTATACCGGCGAGTTCGACGAGTCCCACACACTCGGGCAGCGACGCGGCGAGCGCCCGGGCGTGGACGATCGGGGTGAGCCGGTCCGCGGTGCCCGCGACGACGGCCGTGGGCAGCCTCATCTCCCGTACCCCGGCGTCGAGGTCGAGCCCGGCGAGGACACCCGCCCAGGCCACCCGGGTCGGGCGCGGACAGGCGTGCACAATACGGGCGCACTCGGTGACGCGCTCCGGCACCGTGCCCGGGCCCATCGTCGCGTAGCGCAGGATCCCCTTCGAGATCGGTGTGACCGGTCCGAGTGGGGCGCGCGAGCCGAGGATCGCGCCGGTGAGCCGGGTTCGGAGCCCGCCGGCCCGCATCGGCACCACCAGCGACTCGGCGACCAGCCGCGAACTGCCGGTGCTGCACAGCAGTGCGGCCGCGGCGTGCTCGGCGAACTTCGGCCGGGCGGCGGCCGCCATGAGCGTCATCCCGCCCATGGAGTGCCCGGCGAGCACGGCCCGCTCGCCCGGCTCCAGCGCGGTGGTCAGTACCGCCTCCAGATCGTCGGCGAGCGCCTCGGTGGTGTGCCCGGCCTTCGCGACGGCGGGTGTGCGGCCGTGTCCTCGCTGGTCGTAGGCGATGACCCGGTGGTCGGCGGCCAGCTCCCTGATCTGCGCCGCCCAGAAGTGGGTGGAGCAGGTCCAGCCGTGGGCGAGCACGACGGCGGGCGCTCCGTCGGGGCCGTGCACCTCCACGTGGAGGCGGGAGCCGTCGGCCGAGACGGCGGTGAGTTCGCGGGCGGCGACGGGCGGGGCCGGGGCCGTCCCGGACCGCTTGAGGAGCCGGCTCATGCGCTCTCCTCCCCCACGGCCGCCGCGACCGCTCCGGTGCCCGGGACCGCGGCCGGGATGCGGGGGGCTCGGACCACCTCGTACTCGGCGAGGTCGACCGTGCGGGTCTGCCGCCGGAACTCCCCCGTCGTGCCGGGCCAGATGGTGGTGTTGCGGCCGCTTGCGTCGAGGTACCAGCTGGTGCATCCGCCGGTGTTCCAGACGGTCCGCTTCATCCGCTCCTGGACCAGCCGGTTCCAGGCGTGGACGGCGGACGGCCGCGCGCCGAGCGCGACCCGGCCTCCGAGGACGTCCAGCTGACGGAGGTAGTCGGCCATGTAGTTCAGCTGGGACTCGATCATCAGGATCATCGAGCTGTTCCCGAGGCCGGTGTTCGGGCCGATGATCGTCATCCAGTTGGGGAAGCCGGCGGCGGTCGCGCCGCGCAGCGACTCCATGCCGTCCTTCCATGCCTCGGCGAGGGTGGCGCCCTCCGCGCCCACCACCCGGTCGGCGATCGGCATGTCGGTGACGTGGAAGCCGGTGCCGAGCACGATCGCGTCGACCTCGGCCTCCGTGCCGTCGGCGGCCACGACGGTGGAGCCGCGTACCTCGGTCAGCCCGGAGGCGACGACGTCGACGTTGGGCCGCGCGAGCGCCGGGTAGTAGTCGCTGGACAGCAGGATCCGCTTGCAGCCGATGCGGTACGACGGCGTCAGCTTCGCCCGCAGCGCCGGGTCCTTGATGGACTTGGCCATGTTGGCCTTCGCCAGCGACTCGATCAGACCGAGCTGGTTGGGCCGCTTGGTGAACGCGCTGACCTGCAACTCCCTGATGCCCCAGAGCAGTCCGCGGCGCGCGGTCCCGGTGAGCGGCAGTCGCCGGTGCAGCCAGCGCTCGCCGGCGCCGATCGCCCGGTCCACTCGGGGCATCACCCAGGGCGCGGTGCGCTGGAACAGGGTCAGTTTCGCCACCAAGGGCTGGATCGACGGCACGATCTGGATCGCGGACGCCCCGGTCCCGATCATCGCGACCCGCTTGCCGCGCAGGTCGTAGTCGTGGTCCCAGCGCGCCGAGTGGAAGACCTTGCCCGGAAATCCGTCGAGTCCGGGGATCTCGGGCGTCTTGGGGTCGGACAGCGGGCCGGTCGCGGAGACCACGACGTCGACGGTGAACGCGCCCCGCGAGGTCTCGATCTCCCAGTGCAGTTCGGCGGTGTTCCAGCGCATCGTCAGCACGTCGTGGCCGAAGCGGATGTGCGGGCGGATCCCGAAGACGTCGGTCACGTACTCCAGGTACGCCCGGATGTGCTCCTGCCCGGAGAAGGTCCGGGGCCAGTCGGGGTTGGGCGCGAACGAGAACGAGTAGAGATGGGACGGTACGTCGCAGGCGCAGCCGGGGTAGCTGTTGTCCCGCCAGGTCCCGCCGACCGAGTCGGCCCGCTCCAGGACGACGAAGTCGGTGATCCCCTCACGGCGCAGCCGGACGGCGGCGCCGAGGCCGCCGAATCCGGATCCGATCACCGCCACTCGCACGTGCTCGTACTGCTGGCCCATGCCGCCGCCTCCCGCAGACAGACTCCCGCCGAACCGTGCCATCGATCACTGGCACGATGGGAGAGTAGAGCCTTCGCATACCCAGCGGTAGGGGTGGAACCGAACAAGTTACCGGCGGTACAACATAGGCTTGCGGACGTGACGGACGAGCAGCGCACGGATCGCGAGATCCGCGAGTACCGCATGGAGGAGCTGGCCGAGGAGGCCGGCATCACGGTGCGCACCCTGCGCTTCTACCGCGAGCGGGGGCTCATACCCCCACCCCGCAGGGAGGGCCGGATCGCCTGGTACGACGCCCACCATCTGGCCAGGCTGCGCACCATCGCGGCCCTGCTCGAACGCGGCCACACTCTCAGCGGAATCGCCGATCTGGCGTCGGCCTTCGACAGCGGCCGCGACGTCGGCGAGGTGCTCGGCCTCGACGAGCCGACCGAGGAGACCCCGGTCCGGCTGACCCCGGAGGACCTGGCCGACTACTTCGAGGGCGAGGTCACCCCCGAGAACCTCGTGGCGGCGCTCGACCTCGGCTATCTGGCCACCGACGGCGACGAGATCGTCCACATCAGCCGCCGGCTGCTCGACGTCTCCTCCGCACTGGTGAAGGAGGGGGTGCCGCTCTCCGCGGTCCTCGCTGCGGGCCGCGAGGTGCGCGGCCACGCGGAGGCGCTGGCGTCCCTCTTCGTCGGACTGCTGCGCTCGCACGCGACGGAGGGGGACGCCGGGCGACTGCGCCCCCTGGCGAAGAGCGTGGTGGAGGCGGAGCTCTCCATGGCGATGGACCGCCTGCTGCGCGACTCGTGACGGGCCGGGCCCGGCCCGTCCGGCGGGCACCGCAGGCCCGCCGGGTCCTTCCGGGCGTCCGCGAGCGCCACGGCCGTGGGTGCGCACCGCCCGAGCAGGCACAAGCGGCAGATCGAGGTCAGGCGGCCACGGCCGTGCGCGGGCGCACCGCCCGCGGGGCCCCGGGGCCGGACGGCCCGCCTCGACGGCCACCGCCGGAGCACGCCTTCGGCGCTACAACTCGAACACCGCCGTCACCGGCGCGTGGTCGCTCCACCGTTCGGCATGGCTCGCCGCGCGCTCCACATATGCCTTCACGCACTTGTCCGCGAGCCGGGGTGTCGCCACCAGCAGGTCGATGCGCCAGCCCGTGTCGTTGTCGAAGGCGCGCCCCCGGTAGGACCACCACGAGTACGGGCCCTCCTGCTCGGGGTACATGGCACGGACGACGTCCACATAGCCGGCGCCGGTCCCGCCCTGGTCGTACACACGGTCGAGCCACTCGCGCTCCTCCGGCAGGAATCCGGAGTTCTTCCTGTTGCCCCGCCAGTTCCTGAGGTCGGCCTCCTGATGGGCGATGTTCCAGTCGCCGCAGACCAGCACCTCGCGGCCGTCGGCGGCCGCCCGCTCCGCGAGACCCTTCAGATACGGAAGGAACGCGTCCATGAAGCGGTACTTCTCGTCCTGTCGCTCGGTCCCGACCTCGCCCGACGGGAGATAGAGACTGGCGACCGTGACGCCGGGCAGGTCGACCTCCACATAGCGTCCGCTGCCCTCGAACTCCTCGCTGCCGAAACCGGTCCGGACCGCGTCCGGCTCGCGCCGGGTCAGGACGGACACACCGGCGCGGCCCTTGGCGGCGGCCGGGACGTGGACCGCTTGCCAGCCGTCGGGGCTGCGCACCTCGTCGGGGAGCTGATGGGCCTCGGCCCGTACCTCCTGGAGGCACACGACATCGGCGGACGTCCCGGCCAACCACTCGACGAAGCCCTTCTTCACGGCGGCCCGCAGCCCGTTCACATTCACGCTGGTCACAGTGAGCACCCCCGCACGATATCCGAGGGAGAACGGCTCGCATACATGTACGATCACGGGTATGGATATCCAGCCGAGGCCCTTCGACCACCCTGACGCGGTCAAACTCAACGACCAGGTGCAGCTGGAGTACGTCGCGCGCTACGGCGACGAGGGCGATGTCACACCGCTCGACCCCTCGATGTTCGTCCCGCCGCGCGGACTCTACCTGCTCGCGTACGACGGGCTGGGCCGCCCGGTGGCCACCGGCGGCTGGCGCACCCAGGACGAGAACGCCGAGGGGTATGCGGACGGCGACGCCGAGCTCAAGCGTATGTACGTCGTCCCCGAGGCGCGCGGTCTCGGTCTGGCGCGGCGCGTCCTGGCGGCGCTGGAGGAGGACGCCCGCGCGGCCGGCCGGATCCGCATGGTCCTGGAGACCGGCACGGCCCAGCCGGAGGCCATCGCGCTGTACACGTCGAGCGGTTACGAGCCGTGCGCCAAGTTCGGCCACTACCGCGAGTACGAGAGCAGCCGCTGCTTCGCCAAGCCGCTCGCCGCGCGATGACCCGCCGGCCCGGGTAGCCCCGCCGGCCCCGGCACTTCCGTGCCTGCCTCGGCAGCCCCGCCGTTCGCGCCGACCCCGGTAGTCCCGCCGATCCCTCCGGCCCCGGCGCTTCCATGGACGGCGCGAACCATAGCCATGACGCGCTCCTGACAAAGTGGGCGCCGTCATGACACCCTTCCTCACGCACGTCTATCCGCACCGTTCTCATCCCCCACCTGCCCCGGCAGAAGGAGACATGCGTGAGACGCCATCGCACAGCCGCAGCGACCCTGTTAGCCGTCGGCGCTCTGCTCACCGGCGGTCTGACGGCCGCAACCACGGCCCACGCCGCCGCCCCGGCCCCCTCGCCCGCTCCCGCCGCCGTGGCCCACCACGCCACGGCCGCCGAGCAGCACCAGGCCCGCACCTTCTGGACCGCGGAGCGAATGCGCGCCGCCGTCCCGCTCGACCTGCGCCTCGGCGCGGACGCGCTGAAGACCCTCAAGACCCCGAAGCGCGGGGCCGTCACGACGACCGTCGGCCCCACGGCCTTCCCCCAGGCGGGCGGCGCCTGGACCGGCGGCGGCGCGGTCGTGAAGACCTCAGGACGGGTCTTCTTCACCTTCCAGGGCCGCACGGCGTCCTGCTCGGCGAACGCCGTGACCAGCCAGAACGCCAGCACCGTCATGACGGCCGGACACTGCGTCAAGTACCAGGGCAGCTGGCACACCAACGTCGTCTTCGTTCCCGCGTACGCCAACGGCCAGGCACCGTACGGCCAGTGGACCGCCACCAAGACGCTGACCACCCCGCAGTGGGAGGCGAGCGAGGACATCAACTACGACATCGGCGCGGCCGTGCTCGCCCCGCTGAACGGCCAGAAGCTGACCGCGGTCACCGGCGCCCAGGGCATCCAGTTCAACGGCGGCTACAACAAGCAGATGTACGCCTTCGGCTTCCCGGCCGCGTCCCCGTACGACGGCACCAAGCTGATCTACTGCAGCGGAAACAGCTCCAAGGACTGGCTGTTCACCCAGGACCACAGCCTCGGCTGCAACATGACCGGCGGCTCCAGCGGCGGCCCCTGGTTCACCGGGTTCAGCGAGACGGCCGGCACGGGCCTGCAGGTCTCGGTGAACAGCTTCGGCTACATCTTCCTGCCGAACCGGATGTTCGGCCCGTACTTCGGCAATGAGGCGAAGGCCCTGTACGACAAGGCCCAGGCCGCCTGACGACGCAGCGGCCGGCGAGGCCCGGGCCCCGCCGGCCGCTGCACACCCATGGACGCGGCCCGCCCAGCCCCGCAAGGATGATCGGATGGCGACCACGCGGCACTGGGCGGACTTCCAGTACGAGATCTATCTGAACGGCATGACGGGCGCCGTGCCCCGGCTGCCCACCGATCTGACACGGCTGGAGGAACTGGCGGGCCACCGGCTCGGCCCGGGACCCGTCGGCTACGTGGCCGGCAGCGCGGGCAGCGGAAGCACCGCCCGCGCCAACCGCGCCGCGCTCGACCGCCGGCGGATCGTGCCGCGCATGCTGCGTGACGTCCACGAACGCGACCTGTCCGTGGAGGTGCTGGGCCGGCCACTGCGGGCGCCGCTCGCACTCGCGCCCATCGGCGTGCTGTCGATCATGCACCCCGACGCGGAGTGCGCCGCGGCACGGGCGGCCGCCGCGCGGGGAGTCCCGTACATCCTGTCGTCCGCCTCCAGCACACCGATGGAACAGGTCGCCGAGGCGATGGGCGACGGCGAGCGGTGGTTCCAGCTGTACTGGGCCAAGGACCGCGACGTCACCGCGAGCTTCCTGGACCGGGCGAGGGCAGCCGGCTACACGGCGCTGGTCGTCACCCTGGACACCCCGCTGCTGGCCTGGCGCCCCCGCGACCTCGACCAGGCGTACCTGCCGTTCCTGCACGGTGTGGGCACCGCCAACTACTTCTCCGACCCGGCCTTCCGGGCCGGGCTCGCCAAGCCCGTGCACGAGGACCCGAATGCGGCCGTGACGCACTTCGTCGGCATGTTCGCCGACCCCGCCAAGACCTGGCCCGACCTGGCCTTCCTGCGTGAACACTGGGACGGGCCGATCGTCCTCAAGGGCATCCTCCACCCCGACGACGCCCGCAGCGCCGCCGACGCCGGCATGGACGGCGTGGTCGTCTCCAACCACGGCGGCCGCCAGGTCGCCGGGTCCGTGGCCGCGGCGGACGCCCTGCCCCGCGTCGTCGAGGCCGTGGGCGACCGGCTCACCGTCCTCTTCGACAGCGGCATCCGCACCGGCGACGACGTGTTCAAGGCCCTCGCCCTCGGCGCCCGGGCGGTGCTCCTGGGCCGCCCGTACGCCTACGGCCTCGGTCTCGACGGGCAGGCGGGCGTCGACCACGTCATCCGCTGTCTCCTCGCCGAACTCGACCTCACACTGGCGCTGTCGGGACACGCGGGCCCCGGCTCGCTCACGCCCGACGATCTGACGGGGGAGTCCGCATGAGCGAGGACCGTCCGGCCGCCAGGAACGTCCTGGCGGTCATCCCGCCCCACATGGGAGGCCGTTCGACCGGGGCGGGGCTCGCGGGCCTCGTGCCCGGCGCCCGCGTCACCGTCGTGGAGTCGGCGGACGAGGACCCGGCCGCGCTGCGCGAGGCCCGTGCGATCATCACCGCCCTCGCCCCGGTGACCGCCGGGCACATCGCCGCCGCACCCGCCCTGGAACTCGTCCAGTGCGCGAGCCACGGATACGACTACGTCGACCTGGACGCCGCCCGCGCCCGGTCCGTGACGGTCTGCAACATCGGCTCCAGCGGTGCGGAGGCGCAGAACGTGGCCGAGCAGACCTTCGCGCTCATGCTGGCGCTCGCCAAGCAGGTGGTACCCGCCCACACCGCGCTCACCGAGGCCGACTGGGCCCTGCCCCGCATCCAGCAGTCCCTCACCGAGCTGTCCGGCAAGACCCTCGGCATCGTCGGTCTCGGCAGTGTCGGGCGGGAAGTCGCCCGCCGCGCCCTGGCGTTCGACATGCGCATCGCCTACACCGGCCGGCGCCGGGCGCCCGCCGACACCGAGTCCCGGCTGGGCGACGCCCGCTTCCTCCCCCTCGACGAACTCCTCCGCGTCTCCGACTACGTCAGTCTCCACGCGCCGCTCACGCCGGACACCCGCCATCTCCTCGACGCCGGGCGGCTGGCGCTCCTCAGGCCGACCGCCTTCCTCGTCAACACCGCCCGGGGAGCGCTCGTCGACCAGGACGCCCTCGCCGACGCGCTGACCGCGGGCACCCTGGCGGGCGCGGGCATCGACGTCTTCGACCCCGAACCGCCGACGGCCGCCCTGCGTCTGCTCAAGGCGCCGAACGTCGTCCTGTCGCCGCACGTCGGAGGCGTGACCCGGGAGACCCTGGTCCGGATCGCCCTGTCCGCGGTCCAGAACGTCGTCGACCACCTGGCCGGAGAGCCGCCGCGGGACGTCGTGTCGTAGCCGGGGCCCGGGAGTGCTCGCCCGGCCCGAACAGCCCACGCCGCACCCGGTTCAGGGCAGCGGCACACCGCGTGCCGTCAGCCAGAGCGCGTACCACTCCTCGTGGCCGAGGTCCGGCTCCTGCCGCGCGGCCTGCCGGCAGGCTCGTATGCGCTCGGGGTTGGCGGTGCCGATCACCGGCGAGACCCGGGCGGGGTGGCGCCGCAGCCACCACAGCAGCACCGTCTCCGGCGTCACGCCCTTGCGCTCGGCGAGGGAGGCGACGAGCCGCGCGGTGGCCTGCTCCTCGGGGGTCTCCTGGCGCCCGGTGAACCGGCCCTGCGCCAGCGCACCCCATGCCTGGAGTTCGATGCCGTTGTCCCGGCAGTGCTCGAGGGTGCCGAAGGGGAAGCCGTTCAATGCCGCCTCGCGGGTGTTCACGACCACACCGGCCTCGAGCCAGTCGCGCTTCCGGAGGCTCATCTCCAGCTGGTTCGCGACGATCGGCACGTCCAGCCGGGCCTGGAGCGGGGCGATCTGCGCCGCTCCCATGTTGGACACCCCGAACCGCCGCACCAGGCCCTGCCGGTGCAGCGACGTCAGCGCCTCGGCGATGTCGTCGGGGTCGGCCAGCGGATCGGGCCGGTGCAGCAGCAGTACGTCGATCACGTCGGTGCGCAGCCGCGCCAGGCTCTCCTCGACCCGCCGCACGATGGTCCGCCCGCGCAGGTCGTAGATCCCCGGGCGCTCCCCGTCCGCGAGACGTATGCCGCACTTGGTCTGCACGACGATCCGCTCCCGCAGCCCCGGAGCACGGGCCAGGACCTCGCCGAAGACGGCCTCCGCCTTGCCGTGCCGGTAGATGTCGGCGTGGTCGAACCTGGTGATCCCGCTGTCCAGCGCGGCCTCGACCGCCGCCTCCGCGGCGGCTATGTCCCCGGGGCCGTACGGCGCGGTGTCCCACGTTCCTCCGAGCCCCATGCACCCGTACAGCAGCCGACCGTCCGTCGCGTCCGTCTTCGTCGTCACCCCGTGACCCTACTGACCACGATTCCGCGGGGTCGCCGGGGCTCCGCGCGGACCGGAACCGGCGGGACGCCGCAGAGGGACAGGGCCGGATCGCGATGCCACGCCGCCTCACCACCGCACGCCTACCCAGCACTGACGCAGGAGACCGGTGCCCGCCGCGGATGCCTCCGCGAGAAGGGCCCCACCCAGCAGGCCGGGGGAGTACACCTACCGCGTCTGGATCACCATGCGCACATACCCCGGACCGGCCACCGAGACGCCCCGGCTCCACCTCCTCGAAGGCGCGCTCTGGCACATGGCACACACGGCGGGCATGCCTGCGAGCAGTGGCAGATGGAGGTGAGACCGGCGGCGGCCGCGTACGGTCCCTCCTCGTCACCGCCCGGGAGACCTGCTGGACACCTTCGCAGGATCGCCCCGTTCGCCCTCCACACGACCATCTGACGCCCCAGAACCCCAAGACCCGCCCGCATTCGGACCCGGCCTCAATCCAGACCCCGGAAACGCCGAGATCCCGCCCGATCAATCAGATCGGACGGGATCTCGTGAACTCTTCCTGAACCAACTCAAGAACAGTCGTGCTGTGGGCCGTTCACGAGTGCCCCTGACCAGGCATTCCAAATGCGTACGAAGATCGCTTCCCAAGCCGGCAGAGATCGTTCCCCACCTCGCTGGCGACTGACGCCTCCCCCGCTGTCAGGCTCACTGGGCCACGAGCGGCGTTCCCAGGGCGAACACGTTGTCACAGGCATCACGGACGATGTCGTCATGTGTGGCGATCACTACTGCACACCCGGCTCGGCTCATTTCCCGTAGCGAGTCCAGAACCATGGCGGTGTTGTCACGGTCCAGAGCGGCGGTCGGCTCGTCCGCGAGGACGAGCGTCGGCTGCTGGACGATGAGACGGGCGAGGGCCACACGCTGCTGCTCCCCACCGCTGAGGCGGTGGACCGTCTCCTTGTGCCGCCCAGCCAGCCCGACGCGCTGCAGTGCTTCCGCGAGGGACGCGCCGGCCTTGTCCCGGAGCGCACGACGCGGCTTCACGGCCACTTCCAGGTTCTCCTCGACAGTGGCGTTCTCGATGAGGGCGTACCCCTGGAAGAGGTACCCGAGAACATCTCTGCGGAACAGGCGAACCTCGCGCCTGCCGAAACGTGTGATGTCCTTCCCCTCGTGGCGAATGGCCCCGGCACTCGGTCTGTCGAGCAGCCCCAGGCAGTTCAGGAGAGTCGACTTGCCGGAGCCGCTCGGACCGGTGAGGGCGAGCATTTCGCCACGACCTACCGTCAGGCTGATATCGCGCCACAGCGTTCGCTCGCCGAAACTCTTCGACAGTCCCTCGACGTCAATCACAATTGCACTCCGGCTGGATGGGGGGTTGCTTCGATTCTCGAGGGGGTCACGCCTCGGATGCGCCTTCCTTCACGATCCGGCGGTGGAACGCCGACAGGGCGAGGAGGATCACGGCGAGTTCGACCACGGCAAGGCCGGCGATGAGAGCCAGCTCTGCGAGTTCGACGCGCAACGGAGGGAAGGGGGCCGGCAGGCCTGCCGCTGTGAACTCGGCGATCTCCCGGTTCTGCTGCCATACCTCGATGGGAATCCGTACCGCGAAGACGATCGCGATGGCCGCCTCCACCGCCAGAATGAAGCGATGGGATGCGGCAAATGTCCAGCCACTGATGTGACGCACGAAGATGAGCTGGGCGTTCTTCCTCGTGTAGATGATGCAGATTCCGACTCCCGCGACCAGGAGGACCGCCACCGCGAGGGCCAGGTTGAACATCTGCAGCCGGAAGTCGCCGACCGCGTCGCTCAGCTCCGTCGCGATCCGCTGCCCGACCGGGGACACGGACGACACATAGTCCCGCAGCCCTTCCGATGCGATGGCGTTCAGGACATCGTCGGGGTCGAGGAAGACGACACCTTCCTGAGTTGCGAAGGTGGTGTAGGCGTCATCGGTGAGGAAGTCCGACCCGTTCGGGACTACGACGACGATCGGATCGCGCATCAGCGACCTGTCCTCGTTCGCAGGGTGTGCCGAGCTGTAGACCAGGGCACCGGTGTTGTAACCGAAGAGTTGCTGCCCGTTCTTCGCGCCGAGCGGCTTGACGGGGATGTTCCGGCTGAGCCCCGGGTCGAGCTTCCTGGAGACCGCTTGGACGATCGCTTCCGTGTGCGAGGTGTAAGGCGCGGGAATGATCACGCGCACGGGGCGGCGCTGCGAGTTCTTGGTGTCACCTGCTTCGGGGACGTAACGGCGGCCCTCCTGGTCGAGAACCGGCTGCTCCCGGGCGTAGGTCTCGTTGACAATGAGGATCTCGCCCGCCGGCAGGTTCGCATCCGGTGCTGTCATCTGGAGATCCCCTCGGCCGGCTACGACGATCTCGCCTCGCGCATCCGCCGCCCGAAGCCACGGCCCGACCTTTCGGTCCAGTTCGTCGGGTCGGGTGGCGAACGCGCCGCTGAGACGAATCGAGACGGCATCCCCCACGCTTCGATAGACGTCGCGGTTCTCTTGTCGTTTCAGGACGTCCTGGCCGGCCACGGCGACGCTCAACGCGATGCTCAACGCGAGGAGGAGCGCTGGTACGCGAACCACGTAGAGGCTGATGGTCGCCGCTCGCGAGGGCAGTTCGCCCTTCAGGGACGACAGGATTCCGACTCGGAAGACGAGTGCGAGAACCGCGGCGTGGGAGCCGATCACGAGGAGGGTCAGCAGGGCGGCGATCCCCAGGGCGACCGAGGCGAACAGACCGAGTCTGGCCCAGCCGTTGTAGAGACCGAGGGCACTGAGGGTCACCACCACGACGCCACCGAAGGAGACGAGCCAGAAGCCCGCCGTCTGCCTCAGATCGCGCATCAGGACATCCGGGTAGGACATGCCCTGCAGGCGAAGGACGGCGTAGGTCTTCGCTCGCAGCAGCACACTCGCCCCGGTCAGGGTCACGGCGGCGAGGGCCATGACACCCAGGGACCAGGGCAGGGGATCGCCGGAGTAGTCGGTCGCCAGCGTCGCGTAGGACAGCGGGTACGCCACGTTCACACGGAGCCCGAGCTCGGCGAACTCGCCGATCAGGGCGTCGACGGCTTCCGGCGGCCCGAAGACGTGATAAGCGCCGCGCGGATCGAGGTGCTCGATTTCGGATATGGGATGGACACGGGTCTCGACGTTCCGGCTGAAGGACGGGTAACCCTCGTCCAGCCACGCCCCCGTCGCCGATCCACGGTCTCCTGTGGCGAGGTACAGATGCCGGAGCCCCTCGGGGTTCTTCAGATCCGGCACCTCGCGGGCCACACCGACTCGGCTCTCGGCCGCGACCGACTTGACGACGTCTACGACGCGCGCGGAACTCGCCGTGCCATCGGAGTCGACCACGTCGACCAGGGCGACGCTTCCCAGAACTCGGCTCTCGTCGATGCCTCGTACGAAGAGGAAGGCGAGGAGGGCGGAGAAAGCCAGTGTGACGACGTGAACAAACCTAATACCTCGCTGCAGCATTGCACATCTTATTTCAGAGTTCCAGGGAGCCATGCATGTCAGGTGAAACAAGGGGCAGCGTGACGCGACTGCGGAAGACGGCAGAACAGAACCGCATATCCGCAGCCGCGTCGGACCGGAGCCTCGGCTCACTCAGCGAGATCTACCGGGTGCACACTTTCACGATCCGAGCGTGGAATCAGCAGCTCGGGTCGTAGTACCAGCTAACCGTGCCGCCGTTCTTTCCACCGGACGCCAGCGACCAGCTACCGGCCGAAGTGCAGCCACTCCGGAAAATGTTGGCACCGATCTTCACGGAGGATGCGTGCTTGTTCTTCGAGTGGTAGTAGTTTGACCAGGCACTGTTCGCCCCCTGGTCGTAGGACCACCGACCGCCGCCGACGTCCACCGTGATGGCCATCGCCGGAGCGGCTGCTCCGAGAATCAGCGCCGCGGAGGCGAGCGTGGCCTTCAGAGCACTTCTCTTCTTCATGAACGCTTCCCCTTACGTGATGATCAATTTACCCAGAAGAGATCTTTGCCAATGGCTTAGCAACTCGTCAACCGGGATTTAAGTGACCTGAATCACCGTCACGTTTCGGCCATGCCGCAATTTCGGCCACCCTCGTCCGGCTTAACGAAATCGGCGCCGGAATTCTCGGATCCACTTGTGTCGTATTCTCGATTTTGCGCCAGCTCGAATCCCTTTTGGCGTAAAATCGTTGCCCCGCGCGGAGTCCCGGCCCCGCACGCACCTCCGTCCCTCCACCTCACTGCCCCCTTCAGGCACGGAAGTTGACGCCGCCGGACCGTTCTGCGAGACCCCTCGTTCGGCGCATGGAGATCCTTGCCGGTAAGATCACGACCGCGCTGCCGGCCTGCCCGTCACTCGGATTCACGCCGAGCACCACACCTTGCGAACGACTGCGTGGATTTGGCTGGCCAGGGGGCGACCGACTTTGACGAGATTCACCGATCTCCGCTCTCAGCGCAGTGTTTCCGTTTGGCTTATTCCTTTCCTGTGGACCGTCGCGCTCGGCCTGTGGGGGCTGTCGCGGGAGGACAGTGTCTGGCGGGACGAGGCCGCAACCTGGCAGGTCGCCCTCCGGTCCACCAGCGACATCACGCGCATGCTGGAGCACGTCGACGTCGTCCATGCCCTCTACTACCTGTTCATGCACGCACTGTTCGAGTGCTTCGGCCCTTCGACCACCGTGTTACGGCTGCCCTCCGTGCTGGCGGTCGCGGCGGGAGCGGCATGTGTGGCGGAACTCGGTCGGCGGCTTTCCGGGAATCCGGTGGGCTTGGGCGGAGGCATGGCGTTCGGGCTGCTTCCCTCCGTGCAGTTCTACCTTCAGGAGGGCCGTCCGTACGCCCTGGTGGCGGCGGGCGCCGGGCTCTCAACGCTGCTACTCGTGGCGATACTGCAGGGGCGACGGAACCGGTGGGGGTACTGGACCGCCTACGGCTGCACGGTCTTCGTGTGCGGCCTGCTGAACTGGCTCTCGTTGCTGATACTGCCCGCGCACCTGACGACCCTGGCGTGGGCACGAGCGACGCGCGGGACGTGGGCTTGTTGGACCGCGGCATCCGTGGCGGCAACGGCAGGCGTCACGCCACTGATCCTCTTCAGCCGTACCCAGTCCGGGCAGGTGTCCTGGATCCCTCCGCTGACCTGGCACATGCTGATCGGACCGGCGGTCCTGCTTGCGATCGCCGGCGCCGGGACCCTGCTGGACCGGCCCCGGGCGGGACGGCTCTCGGCAGCGGCCGTCGGGCTGCCCCTGCTCGCGGTCCCGCAGCTCGGTCTCGTCGGGCTCTCGCTGTTCAAGCCGCTTTTCGTGGATCGGTATGTGCTGTTCAGCCTGCTGGGCTTGGCTCTGATGATCGGTGTCCTTCTTGGCACGCTAGTGGGGGCGGTGCAGCGGCGGTCGTGGAGCGCCGCGCGCTGGGTCCTTCCCGTCGCGGTCGCCGTCGCTTCGGTCGTCCTGCTTCCGCAGGCGCTCGCGAAGCGCTCGCCGCAGAGCCGCGTGGACGACGTCCTAGCAGCTGCGGCGCAGGTGGAGCGGTTGAAGAAGTCCGGGGACGCCGTGCTGTTCGTCCCGGCAGCGCGGCGGGACACCAGGCTGGTCTCCCCGCACGCGTTCACTGGCCTGCAGGACATCGCCCTGGAGGAAACGCCGGAACGTTCGGGAACGCTGAAGGGAGTGGAGTGGGATGCCGCGCGTATACGGACTGAGATGCTTGCTCGGCAGCGCATCGTTCTCGTCACCGACGCGGGAGACGTGTCGAAGCCGGCGAGTTCGGCGCGGGACCGGACCAAGATCTCCACGTTTCGGGAGTACTTCCGGCCAGTGGCCGATGAGCAGGTCCGCGGCCGGAGAGTGACCGTGTACGAGAGGCGTACGTCTGACCGACCGTCGTGACCTCCGGCCTCGGGGCCGGCGCGATTCGGTGGCGCGGGCGTGGCTCCTCCGGGCCCTGACCGACCGTATGTCCCCGCGCCGCCCGGCATCAGGCGACATCCGCTGGCCAGTCTCTGACCAGTCCGCGTCACAGCCACACATCACGATCACCAGCGCCGCGCAACCGGGGCCGGTTCGCATACCTGCCGCTCGCGGCAGACTTCCGGGCGTTCGGGGAGGGCCTTCAGCCCAATGGGCTGGTTCGGCCGACCAGCCGTAGATTCGTTCCGTTCGCTTGCCCGTCGCGGACCCTCCTGGACCACGTCACCAGCCGCTGGGGCGTCCTGACCCTCCTCGCGCTCGGCTGCGACTTGGTGGACCGTCTGCTTCCCCTGACCGGCTGGATAGCCGCCCACCACCGCGACACCGACGATGATCCGCCCAAGGCGTACCCGCAGCTGTGCCTGGGCTTCGAGCTCGACACCCCCACCGTCCGCACCGGCCCCAACGCGGTCAACATTCTCACCCAACTGACCGGACTCGGCCTGCCCCCCGGCATCCTGGCCGCCGACCGCGCCTACACCAACTGCACCCCCGCCACCTTCCAGACCCCGTCCGACGGCTCGGCTACCGCCTCGCTCTGGACTACAAGGTCATCGAGCGCGGACGGCAGGGCAGCTGGCAGGGAGCCCCGCTCGTCGACGGCTCGCTCATGTGCCCGCTCACCCCCGCCCCTCTGATCCACGCCACTTCCGGCGCCGCCGACGACACCATCCGCGCCCCTGGCGACGAACTCGCCGAGAAGATCGAGGCCCGCGAGCCGTACCATTTCAAGCTCAAACAGGGACCCGACGCCCGCGGCGCGATCCGCCTCCAGTGCCCGGCCTCCGGCCCGTCCCCCTCGGTCAACTGCGCCCGCCGCGACGGCTGAGGCCCCGCACCCCCGCCACGATGCCCACCCGGATCGTCGACCTCACCGCACCCCGTGACCGGACCGCCCACACGGCAGGCCGCCCCACCATCCAGATCCCCGACGCCGAACACTTCGCCCCGCCACCGAAGAAGACGCTGCCCGAGGTGTGCTGCGCTGGCTCCATCACCGTGCCCGCCGATGCCGAAGCGGCCGACTGGCGCCTGGCCAAGTACCGCCAGGACGTCCACTACCTGCACACAACGTGGATCAACGTCTACCGGCCCATCCGCAGCCACAACGAAGGCGCCAACGGGCGCTTCAAGAGCGGGAAACTCGACATCGGCAACCCCAAACACCGGCCCGCCCCCGGGCAAGTCACCCAGGCGCTTCTCCTCGCCGTCATGCTCACGATCGCCAACCTGACCGTCCTGGAAACCCAGCTCACAGAACGCGACGGCCCCGACGAACTCACCCCCGCCGACTTCGACGCCAGCGGCCCCCTCCCACCACCCGCCGATCCCGTTGTCATGCACGCCTTGCCGTCGGGACGCCCGCCACCGTCCACCCGCTGACCGAGCCCGCGTGGAACAACCCCACAGCGCCGAAGCACGCGGATCACCACGATCGGCGTGCTTCCCCATGCCCGGAGCCAGGCAAGCACGCTCCACACGCTCGCCACGCCGCCCCGCCATCGGCCCTCCCGACAAGCCCAGAAACGACGAAATCCCGCCCGATCGAAGTGATCGGACGGGATCTCGTGAACCGCCTACGAGCTAACTCGTGAACGACGCTGTTGTGGACCTGAGGGGATTTGAACCCCTGACCCCCTCGATGCGAACGAGGTGCGCTACCAGTCTGCGCCACAGGCCCTTGCAACGAGTGAAACCTTAGCATCCCGATCGGGGTGCTTGGAAATCCGTTCCTCGCTGGTCGGGCCGGGCAGGGTTCCGAAGGTCCGGACGCCTGCCCGGCCCGGTCTCACTCGTTGGCGGCGCGGGGCCGGTCCTCGTCCTCGTACTGGTCGAAGAGCGGGGTGCGGCCGTGCTCGCGGGTGCGGCGCGGCGGGGTGGTGCGCTGCCGTGGGGGTTGCGGGGCGGCGGGCGTGGCCGGATCGGCCGTGGAGGAGCGGGCCGAACTCCAGGTCTCCGGGTCCGTGACATCGATGCCGCTCGTGGCTCGCGGAGCGACCGGTGCGGTGACGTACGTGGGGAGCGGCACCGGGACCGGGTCCCAGCTGTCGCCACGCCCGGGGCCCGGGTCGCGCTGCTGGTCCACCCACTCCGCGTGGTCGGTCTGCTCGACCAGGGCCCGACGGCCGGCTTCCTGCGGCGAGACCGCGGGCGCCGGCTCGGGCTCGGGCCGTGCCTGGGCCGCCTCGTCCGGTTCCTCCATGGCGGCCGGCCGCCGCCGCACGTGGGTCTCGCGCAGCCGTTGCGCCGCGGCCTCGGCACGGCGCCGGTCCATCACGTATACGAAGCGGCGCCGCTCCTGGGCACGCAGGTACACGATGTAGGTGCTGAGGAGGACCGCCGGAACCGTCGGCGCCCACAGGAGGCCCAGCCCCCCGACGGCCGCGACGATCGCGCCGAGGGTGAAGGCCAGGAAGAGGAGAACGGTGGTGCGCCGGCGCCGGGCCAGGACCTTGGTGCGCCGTGCGCGTTCCGAGGCGGCCGTGCCGCTCGGCTTGGGTGCCCGCTCCTTGCGGGCCCTGGCCGGGGCGGCAGGCACGTCCAGCCGCGCCTCGGTCCTGGCCGGCGGCGCGGCGAAGGCCCGGACGTCGACGGAACTCAGTCGGTCCGTCTCGGATTCCGGGTCGGCGTCGGTGGCGGGGTCGTCCTCGGTGGTGCGTTCACGCAGCTCCTTGGCGTACCGGCGCTCCATTCCCGCCCGTCCGGACAGCAGCCGGATGGCGGTGCTGAAGCGTTCCGTCGGACGGGCTTCGTTGAGCTCGTCCTGCCTGCGGAGCCACATCGGCACCAGGTAGGCGGCCCAGGCCCCGACGATGACTGCGTAGATGAGGCCGCTGCTGCTCACGCATCACACCGTAGAGGGATTCGCACCAGGGCATCGGCCAATTGGCCCGGTGTGTCGCACGATCTGGCTGATACCACTGACTTTTTTTGTGACTCTTCAGATCACCGAGCGATCGAGTGGAGATGGAATTCGAACAATTATTTCATTTCTCGTGTCGCGCGGGTCGTGCCTGGTGCCAGCGCCGCAGCAGCCCCCCGGGCACCTCCTCCGCCGTGAGCGCGAACACCAGATGGTCCCGCCAGGCGCCGTCGATGTGGAGATAACGCGGGCGGAGCCCCTCCTCGCGGAATCCGAGTTTCTCCACGACCCTGCGGCTCGGTCCGTTCTCGGGGCGAATGCAGACCTCGACGCGGTGCAGCCCGACGCTTCCGAAGCAGTGGTCGACGGCCAGCGCCACGGCCGTGGGCATAACCCCGCGGCCCGCGACCTCGCGGTCGACCCAGTAGCCGACATGACCCGAGCACATCGAGCCCCAGGTGATGCCGGCGACGGTGAGCTGGCCGACCAGCACGCCCCGGAACTCGACCACGAACGGCAGCATCCGCCCGGCGTGGGCCTCGGCACGCAGATGGCGCACCATCTGGCGGTACGTGGGGCGCTGCGCGACGGGGCCGCCGGGGGCCGGCGGCGGGATCGTCGCCTCCCAGGGGCGCAGCCAGTCCCGGTTGCGCCGGTTCACCTCCCGCCACGCCCGCTGGTCACGCAGCTTTATCGGGCGGAGGGTGACATCACCGTCCGCCAGGACCACGGGCCACGAGTGGGTGTTCAGCGGGGACTCCCTGGAGAACCCGAGGGGCCGGCGGGTTCGGCGGGCCGCGGGTGGTCGCCACCGTGCAACTGGTCCACGGCGTGCGGCAGCACTCGCGACAGAACGGCGAGCCCGTCGCGCACACCGCCCGCGGACCCGGGGAGATTGACGATCAGGGTGCGGTCCGCGACCCCGGCGAGGCCCCGGGACAGCGCCGCGGTGGGCACCTTCGCGAGACCGTGCGCGCGGATCGCCTCGGGGATGCCGGGGATCTCGTAGTCGAGGACCCGGGCCGTGGCGTCGGGAGTGCGGTCGGTGGGTGAGATCCCGGTGCCACCGGTGGTGAGGATGACGTCGTACGCCGAGGCCACGCCGTCGCGCAGGGCCGCTTCGACCGGGTCCCCGTCCGGGACGACCCGGGGGCCGTCCACCTGGAAGCCCATCCCGGCGAGTCCCTCGGCGAGGAGCGGGCCGCCCCTGTCCTCGTAGACCCCCGCGGCGGCCCGGTTGGAGGCGGTCACGACGAGCGCGCGGCGTGGCGGACGCCCGGGTCCGGTCCGTCCGGCGTGGGCGTGGCTGTGGACCTCACCGGCGCGGGGGATCATCGCCGGGCCTCCTCACGGACCCAGTCGCCGGACTTCCCGCCGGACTTCTCCTCGACCCGGACGTCGGTGATCACCGCGGCCTTGTCGACCGCCTTGACCATGTCGACGACGGTCAACGCGGCCACGGACACCGCGGTCAGGGCCTCCATCTCGACGCCCGTGCGGTCGGTCGTCCTCACGGTGGCGAGGATCTCGACGGCGTCGTCGGCCACGGACAGATCCAGCTTCACGCCCGACACCGCGAGCGGATGGCACAACGGGATCAGGTCCGGTGTGCGCTTCGCGCCCATGATCCCCGCGATCCGGGCGGTGGCGAGGGCGTCGCCCTTCGGTACCCCCTCGCCACGCAGCAACTCCACGACACGCGGCGAGACGAGGACCCGGCCGCTCGCGCGCGCGGTGCGCGCGGTGACGTCCTTCTCCGAGACGTCGACCATACGGGCCGCGCCGGCCTCGTCGATGTGTGTGAGTCCTTGCTGCGCGCTCATGGCTGTGGCTCCCGGTCACTGTGTGGTGAGACACGCTACCGCCACGGCCGCGCGCTCATCCGAGCAGGACCACCTCCGTCTCCATGCCCGGCTCGACGGAGGTCGTGTCCTCGGGGACGACGATGAGCGCGTTCGCCTGGGCGAGGGCCGCGATCAGATGCGAGCCGCTGCCCCCGACGGGGGTGACGATGCCCTTCCCCGCATCGTAGGCACCCCGCAGGAACTGCCGCTTCCCCTCGGGCGACGTCAGCGCCTTGTCCGTGCGGAGCGTCGCGCGCACCTGGGGCCGCCGCACGTCCCGCAGACCCATCAGGGTGCGGATCGCGGGACGGACGAACAGCTCGAACGACACATAGGAGGAGACGGGATTGCCCGGCAGGGCGAGCAGCGGCGTGTGATCGGGGCCGATGGAGCCGAAGCCCTGGGGCTTGCCCGGCTGCATGGCCAGCTTGCGGAAGTCGACCCCGCCGCCGGGCTCGTCCTCGTCGCCCACGGAGGAGAGCGCCTCCTTGACCACGTCGTACGCGCCGACGCTGACCCCGCCCGTGGTGACGATCAGATCGGCGCGGATGAGCTGGTCCTCGATGGTGGCGCGCAGTTCGTCGGCGTCGTCGGTGACCGCGCCCACACGGTAGGCGATCGCCCCGGCGTCACGGGCGGCGGCGGTGAGCGCGAAGCTGTTCGAGTCGTAGATCCTGCCCTCGCCCAACTCCTCACCGGGCTGGACGAGTTCGCTGCCCGTGGACAGGACGACGACACGCGGGCGCGGGCGCACCCGGACCGTGCCGCGGCCGATCGCGGCCAGCAGACCGATCTGCGGAGGCCCGAGGACCGTGCCCTCGGTCAGGGCGAGGTCCCCCGCCCGGACGTCACTGCCGCGCTCGCGCACATGGGCTCGGGGCTCCACCGGCCGGTGGACCCGCACCTCGCCGGTCGCGCCCTCGGGGGCGGCGCCGGCCGGCCGCATGGACGTGGCGGCCCCGCCGCCCGTGCCGCCGTCGGTCCACTCGACGGGGACGACGGCCTCGGCGCCGGGCGGGAGCGGGGCGCCGGTCATGATCCGGGCGGCCTGCCCGGGGCCGACGGTGCGCGTCTCGTCACCGCCCGCGGCCACGTCCCCGATGACGGTCAGCACGGCGGGGAAGTCCTCGCTCGCACCCGCGACGTCGGCGACGCGGACCGCGTACCCGTCCATCGAGCTGTTGTCGAACGGGGGCAGGGCCACGGGGACGGTGACGTCCTCGACGAGCACGCAGCCCTGGGCGTCCGACAGCGGGAGGTCGATCGGGTCCAGCGGGTGGAGCGCGCCGAGGATGTCCTCCAGATGGCCGTCCACCGACCACAGCGCCGGTCGGCCGCCGGGGGCGTCACCGGCCGGGCCGGCGCCGGCCGGGGTGGCGGGGCCGGAGCCCGTGCCGGGTGTTGCCGTGCTGCTCACGTGCTACATCTCCTCGGTGACGTAACGGCGAAGCCAGGCTCGGAAGTCCGGGCCCAGGTCTTCACGTTCGCACGCGAGTCTGACAATGGCACGCAGATAGTCGCCTCGGTCGCCGGTGTCGTAACGGCGGCCCTTGAAGACGACGCCGTGTACTGGCCCGCCGATCTTCTCGTCGGCGGCGAGCATCTGCAGGGCGTCGGTGAGCTGGATCTCGCCACCGCGGCCCGGCTCGGTCTTGCGGAGTATCTCGAAGACGGCCGGGTCCAGGACGTAGCGGCCGATGATCGCGTAGTTGCTGGGCGCCTCGGCCGGGTCGGGCTTCTCGACCAGTCCGGTGACCCGGACGACGCCGTCCTCGCCGGTGGTCTCCACGGCCGCGCAGCCGTACAGGTGGATCTGGGAGGGCTCGACCTCCATCAGGGCGATCACGCTGCCGCCCTCGCGCTCCTGGACGTCGACCATCCGGGACAGCAGCGGGTCGCGCGGGTCGATCAGGTCGTCGCCGAGGAGTACCGCGAAGGGCTGGTCGCCGACGTGCGGGGCGGCGCACAGGACGGCGTGGCCGAGACCCTTGGGGTCACCCTGGCGTACGTAGTGCATGGTGGCGAGGTCGCTGGACTCCTGGACCTTCTCGAGGCGCTCCGCGTCGCCCTTGCGGCTCAGCGCCTCCTCCAACTCGTAGTTGCGGTCGAAGTGGTCCTCGAGGGGCCGCTTGTTGCGCCCGGTGACCATGAGAACATCCGAGAGGCCGGCGGCGGCGGCCTCCTCGACCACGTACTGGATCGCCGGCTTGTCGACGACGGGCAGCATCTCCTTGGGAGTGGCCTTGGTGGCCGGCAGGAACCGGGTGCCGAGGCCTGCGGCGGGGATGACAGCCTTGCTGATCCGGGGGTGCGACTCGCTCATGTGGGCACCATATCCGGTACCTATGGGCGGAAGATTAGTCTCCGGTTAACTTTCTCCTCATACAGGCATATTGACAGTGGATTGCGAGGTTGCCGTGGACCCCGAGATGTCCGGAAAGGGCACGGTTCGACGTGAACTGCTCGACGCACGACGCCTGCTGTCCCCTGAAGACGCCCGTGAGGCCTCGCTGGTTCTCGCCCGGCACGCGCTGGAGCTCCCCGAGCTGGCCACGGCCCGTACCGTGGCCGCCTATGTCTCCGTAGGGCGTGAACCCGGTACCCGCGCGCTGCTCGACGCGCTGCGCGCGCGGGGCGTACGGGTGCTCCTGCCGGTGCTGCTGGACGACAACGATCTCGAGTGGGCGGTGTACGAAGGGCCCGGCCGGCTGGTGCCGGCCCGCCGCGGACTGATGGAGCCGGACGGGCCACTGCTCGGCCACAAGGCCGTACTGGAGGCGGACACCGTCCTGCTGCCGGGGCTCGCGGTGGACGAGCGCGGCATGCGGCTCGGCCGCGGCGGAGGCTCCTACGACCGGGTCCTCGCCAGGCTGGAGGCGGCCGCGGCCCGGCCCGCGCTCGTCGTGCTCCTGTACGCGAACGAGGTGGTCGCGCGGGTCCCGGAGGAACCGCACGACCACCCCGTCCATGCCGTGGTGACCCCGGAGGGCGTCCGCCGCTTCGCGGCCCGGCCTACGGCCTGAGCGCCAGCGTGTCCTCCGTCGCCGCTTCGACCGCCTTGTCGCTGTAAGCCCAGGCGAGCAGTTCGCCCTTGGCCCACTTGTCGGTCTGGTCGGTGTAGTGCGCGCTGTAGGCGTGGCCCGAGGCGCCCGTCAGATTGATCCAGCGGGACTTGTCCCACTCGCCCACGTTGACGACCATCCGCATCGACGGGACCCAGATCACGTCGTAGCCGCCGGCCGCGTTCCAGCCGGTCGCGTTGACCGCGGCCTCGCCGCCGCCCAGGTTCCACGGGCCGCGGTTGAGCATCCGCTGCAGCACGCCGGGGCCCTCGGTGCCGAGCGTCTGGTTCCTCAGCGTCAGCTGGTGCAGCCTGCCCCAGCTCCAGCTGCCGACGTCCTTGCCGAGTTCGGCCGTCAGCTCCCAGCGGGCGTCCTTCATGGCCCGGGCGAGCAGTTCGTCACGGGTGGTCGTCGCGTCGTCCTTGCGGGTCTTCGGCGCCTGCCACCACTCGCTGTCCTCGTCCTCGATCAACGCGCGGACCACCTCGTACCAGCGGTCGCCGCCGTCCGGCTGGGCCGAGTCGGAGTCGCGCTGGCCGCACTCGCGCACCAGGGCGTTCAGGTCGTCGACCGGTCCGGTGCTGTCGGCCGGACGGACGTTGAGGCACTCGCCCCGCATCCGCAGCTCCTTGGGGAGCTTGTTGCCGAAGGCCAGCTTGAGCACATGGCGCCAGACGGCGTTGAAGTAGGCCGCGGCCCCGGAGTCCGGCTCCTGGGTGTAGTCCCAGCCCTCCAGCAGCTTCTGCGCCTCGCGCACATACGGGTCGGAGACGTCGATCTTCAGCAGATGAGGCGTCAGCAGCTTGGCGATCTCGCTCTGGTTGTCCGTCTGCATGGTGCGCATGTCGTCGGTCGAGATCTTCCCGCCGTCCTTGATCTTCAACTCGATCAGGTCGTTGATCCGCTGGCTGCGGGAGCCGTAGCCGTAGTCCCTGGTGATCAGATACGGGTACTTATCGGCGTCCACGACGGCCTGGTTGGCGGTGACGATGTAGCCGCGCTTCGGGTTGTACTCGTACGGCAGCTCGTCGAAGGGGATGTAACCCTCCCAGCCGGAGGTCGGGTTCCAGCCCGGGGTCGGCATCGAGCCGTCGAAGCCCTCGGCGCGGACCGGGATGCGCCCCGGCGCCTGGTAGCCGATGTTGCCCTTGGCGTCCGCGTAGATCAGGTTCTGCGAGGGGACGTCGAAGTCCTTCGCCGCGGCGCGGAAGCCCTGGAAGTCCTTCGCCCGGTTGAGCTTGAACACGGCGTCCATGGAGTTGCCCGGGTCCAGCGCGGTCCAGCGCAGCGCCACCCCGAAGCCGTTGCCACGGTCGGGTGCGGGGGTCCGGACCGGCGCCCGCTCGCCCACGCGCTCCAGCTCGGCGCTGCGGTCGGAGATCAGCGGGCCGTGGTCGGTCTCCCGGACGGTGATCTTCTTGCTGCCACCGCCGGCGACCTTGATGGTCTCCTCACGGACCTTGAACGGCTTGATCCGGCTGCCGGACGTCCAGCCCGTCTGCGAGACCTTCTCCAGGTAGAGGTCGGTGACGTCCGCCCCGAGGTTGGTGAAGCCCCAGGCGATGTCCTGGTTGTGGCCGATGACCACCCCCGGCATGCCGGAGAAGGTGTACCCGGCGACGTCGAAGGAGCACTTCTCCGAGACGGCGCGGCAGTGCAGGCCCATCTGCGCCCACAGGGACGGCAGCTGCGGCGCGAGGTGCGGGTCGTTGGCGAGCAGCGGCTTGTCGGTCGTCGTGTACTTGCCCGAGACGACCCAGGAGTTGGATCCGATGCCGTTGCCGTTCGGCCCGAGCAGCGCCGGGACCCGGTCGAGCACGTCAGAGAGGCCGGAGAGCTGCGTCTGCGCGCCCTGCCCCGTACCGGAACCGGCACCCAGGCCGCCGTCGGCGGTACCTCCGCCCGGCGACGACGAGCCGGAGGACCCCGACGAACCCGAGGAGCCGGACGAACCCGAGGAGCCGGAGGAGCCCGAGGAGCCCGAGGAGGGCTCGCCCTTCGGGTCCCACTTCTTGGCGTCGTCGTCCACGGCACCCGCCGTGACCACGGGCTGGTGCAGATCGTACGGGTAATCCGGGTACAACTGTTCGATCTGCTGCTCGCTCAGCCGGCTGGTCATCAGCGAGCGGTCGATCTCGTCCTGCATGTTGCCGCGCAGGTCCCAGGCCATCGCCTTCAGCCAGGCCACCGAGTCGACCGGTGTCCACTTCTCCGGCTTGTAGTCGTTGGTGAGCCCCAGCGCGACGTACTCGAGGGAGAGGTCGCCGTTGTCACGGCCCGCCAGATAGGCGTTGACGCCGTCGGCGTACGCCTGGAGGTACTTCTTGGTCGCGGGCGAGAGCTTCTCGTCGAACTCCTGCTGCGCCACCCGGTGCCAGCCGAGGGTGCGCAGGAAGGCGTCGGTCTCGACCTGCCCCGCGCCGAACATCTCGGACAACCGGCCCGCGGTGACGTGGCGGCGCACGTCCATCTCCCAGAAGCGGTCCTGCGCGTGCACGTAGCCCTGCGCGCGGAACAGGTCCTCGTCGGTGCTCGCGTAGAGCTGCGGGATGCCGTTCACGTCCCGCTTGACGTCGACCGGGGCGCTCAGGCCCTTGAGCTTGATCGTCCCGGTGGTCTGCGGGAAGGAGGCACGCACGGTGCTCACGCCCCAGTACGCACCGCCGCCGACACCCGCGACCAGCGCCAGGGCCAGGGCGAGCACGATGAGACGGCCACGGCGGCCCCTCCTCCTGGCTGGCTTCTCGGCGGAGGAGGCGGTTGTGTTGGAGGGCATCGCTGTCCTTCGAGGGCAGTGTGGTCCTGGGAGTGCTGGAGCAACCATAGGCGCAGCGATCGACGGGCCCGGACGCGGTATCAGTAACGCGACGCCAACCACGAGTCATTCGAACTTATTGGCGATTACCGGAAGGAAGCCGTCATAGAAGCGTCAAGAACTCGTTAAAGATTAGGTAAGGTAACGAAGTGTCGCTTGCCGGGGGAACGATCCGGCGACAAGCGCGAGGGGAAGGATCGGCCGCTGACTGTCCACCAGCTCAATGCACTCCTGCTCATCTGCTCGCTCGTTCTGCTCATCGCCGTCGCGGCGGTGCGCATCTCCTCCCGGAGCGGGCTCCCCAGCCTGCTGCTGTATCTGGGCATCGGGGTCGCGATAGGACAGGACGGCATCTTCAACGTCAAGTTCGACAATGCCGGACTTACGCAGGTGATCGGCTATGCCGCACTCGTGGTGATCCTGGCCGAGGGTGGCCTGGGCACCAAGTGGAAGGAGATCAAACCGGCCCTGCCCGCGGCGGCCATGCTGTCGACGGTCGGCATCGCCGTGAGCGTGGGAGTCACCGCGGCCGGAGCGCACTACCTGGTCGGACTGGAATGGCAGCAGGCGGTCATCATCGGAGCGGTCGTCTCCTCCACGGACGCCGCCGCGGTCTTCTCCGTGCTGCGCAGGGTGCCCCTCCCCTCCCGCATCACCGGTGTCCTGGAGGCCGAGTCCGGCTTCAACGACGCCCCCGTCGTCATCCTGGTCATCGCACTCTCCACCACGGAACCGGTCGATGAGTGGTACATCCTCGTCGGAACGATCCTGCTGGAACTGGCGATCGGCGCCGCGATCGGCCTCGCGGTCGGCTGGCTCGGCGCGTACGGGCTGCGTCGCGTCGCCCTGCCCGCCTCCGGCCTGTACCCGATCGCCGTCATGGCCATCGCGGTGACGGCGTACGCCGTCGGCGCCCTCGTCCACGGCAGCGGTTTCCTGGCCGTCTACCTCGCGGCGATGGTGCTCGGGAACTCCAAGCTCCCCCACTGGCCGGCCACCCGGGGATTCGCCGACGGGCTCGGCTGGATCGCCCAGATCGGCATGTTCGTCCTCCTCGGGCTGCTCGTCACTCCGCATGAGCTCGTACGCGACTTCTGGCCCGCGGTGGTCATCGGACTGGTGCTGACGATGGCGGCACGGCCGCTGTCGGTCGTCGTCAGCCTGCTGCCGTTCCGCATCCCGTGGCGGGAGAGGGCGCTGATGTCGTGGGCCGGTCTGCGCGGTGCCGTGCCCATCATCCTGGCGACCATCCCGCTGGTGTCCGGGATCGAGGGCAGCAAGCGGATCTTCAACATCGTCTTCGTGCTGGTCGTCGTCTACACGCTGATCCAGGGCCCGACGCTGCCCTGGGTGGCGAAGGCACTGAAGCTCGGGAACGGCGCGGAGGCCGCGGACCTGGGCATCGAGTCGGCGCCGCTGGAGCGGCTGCGCGGCCATCTGCTGTCGGTCGCGATCCCGGAGAAGTCCCGGATGCACGGCGTCGAGGTCGGCGAACTGCGGCTGCCCGCCGGCGCCGCCGTCACTCTCGTCGTCCGCGAGAGCGAGAGCTTCGTGCCGAGCCCGACGACGGTACTGCGGCGCGGCGACGAACTGCTGGTGGTGGCCACCGATCCGGTGCGGGACGCGGCGGAGGCACGCCTGAGGGCCGTGGGCCAGGGCGGGAAGCTGGCCGGCTGGCTGGGGACGGGCGGCTAACCCGCCGGGTGTTCCGTCCCGGCCGGGTGCTCCATCCTTGCCGGGTGTTCCGTCCCGGCAGGACGCTCCATCCCGGCCGGGTGTTCCGTCCCGAGAGGCCGAGAGGCCGAGAGGCCGAGAGGCCCGGGCACCGCTTGGGGTCGGGGCGGGCGGCGGGCGGGTGTCCCGAGGGCGCGGGGCGTGTCCCGAGGGCGCGGGGCGTGTCCCGAGGGCGCGGGGCGTGTCCCGAGGGCGCGGGGCGGCGGACGAGTTTCGGGGCGACACGGGCAGCGGACGGAGGCGGCAGCACGGGTGCCTGTCCATTTGCGCATGCGCGGGCGGTCGCCCGCTCGTGCCGGCGCCGGACGGAGATCGCGGCGCGAACGCGAGGGTGTCCCGCCGACCAATTCCAGGTGACGCTCCCATCACATCGGTCCATTCCGAGGCCGGAACGCCTCCATCCCCTGTAGCATGAAGGCACACTGATCGACCAACTCTGCCTGACGCAGAGCTGGCGCGACCGTATGGCGGCCGAGCGACTTCCCGCAGTGGGGCCCGGTATCTACCGCAGTTCCGCGCAAGAGGACAGCTCTCAGCGATCCCCGGCACCCCGGGAGAGCGCTACCAGGCGGCAGAAAGGCAAGGGCCGTGGAGTCCACGGTCGCTTCTGACACGTCTACCGGCACGCCTTCGAGCACTTCCCCCGCGCCGTACTCCGGCACGGCTACGTCCACGCGCCCGGTCGCGTCGGGCACGGCTACGTCCACGGGCACGCCCCCGTCCTCACGTAGGCAGCCGCCCTCCGGCACACCGTCCGGCGGCCGGCGCCCCGGCTACGGACAGCTGCTCCGCACTCCCGGCGCGTGGACGTTCCTGCTCCCCGGGTTCGCCGCCCGGCAGCCGTTCGCGATGCTGACGATCGGCATCGTCCTCCTCGTCCAGCACACCACCGGTTCGTACGGCAGCGCGGGCGCCGTCGCCGCCGTCACGGGCGTTTCCATGGCGCTCTTCGCCCCGCAGAGCGGCAAGCTCGCCGACCGCTTCGGGCAGCGGGCCGTCCTGGTGCCGGGTGTGCTGGTGCACACCGCGGCCGTCGGCGCGCTGACCGCGCTCGCGCTCGCGGGCGCCCCCCTGTGGGCGCTCTTCGCCGCCGCGGTGCCGACCGGCGCCTCGGTGCCGCAGGTCGGCCCGATGGTGCGGGCCCGCTGGGCGGCGAAGCTCGGCGGGTCCCGGCTGATGCCGACGGCCGCGGCGTTCGAGTCCGTCACCGACGAGTTCACCTTCGTGGTCGGACCGGTGCTGGCCACCGCCCTGTGCACCGGCGTCCACCCGGCCGCCGGTCTCGTCGCCGAGGCCGGACTGACCCTGGCCGGCGGTCTGCTGTTCGCCGCCCAGCGCCGGACGCAGCCGCCCGTCGCCAACCCCGTGACCGGTGGGCCGGCCGTCCGCACGTCGGCCCTGTCGGTGCCCGGTGTGCGGGTCCTCGCGATCGCCTTCCTCGGCATCGGTTCGGTGTTCGGCGGCATGCAGGTCTCGCTCACCGCGTTCACCGAGGAGATCGGGCAGCCCGGTATGAACGGTCTGCTTTACGGACTCTTCGCCACAGGCAACATGCTCGCGGGCGTCGCCGTCGGTGCGATCGCCTGGAAGTCCGGCCCTCGGCGCCGCCTGGTGGTGGGCTACGCGGGTCTGGCGCTCGCCGCGTCACTGCTCTGGACGGCCCACTCCACCGTGCTGCTCGGCGTGCTGGGACTGGTCGTCGGAGTGTTCATCGCACCCGCGCTGATCAGCGGCTTCACGCTGGTCGAACCGCTGGTTCCGGCGTCGGCCCGGACGGAGGCCTTCACCTGGCTGACCGGGTCCGTGGCGCTCGGCCAGGCGGCCGCGGTGACGGTCGCCGGCCGACTCGCCGACACCCACGGCGCGACCGCGGGATTCCTCGTACCTCTGGTGGGCACCGTGTTGGCCCTGGCCACCCTGGTGGCACTGCGGTCGCGCCTCGCACCGCGCCCGCACAGCCGTACGGTCGCACGTGGTGTCGGTCACCGAGTGCCCGTGACGGTGGACTGAGACGAGGGAATGCGTCACTATGGATCGTCGTTAGCACTCATTGAGTGAGAGTGCCAGGAGGAAGACAAGTGCCGACCTACCAGTACCAGTGCACCGAGTGCGGCGAGGGCCTCGAGGCGGTGCAGAAGTTCACCGACGACGCCCTGACCGAGTGCCCCGGCTGCCAGGGACGCCTCAAGAAGGTGTTCTCGGCCGTCGGCATCGTCTTCAAGGGCTCCGGCTTCTACCGCAACGACAGCCGCGGCTCCTCGTCGAGCAGCACTCCGTCGTCCTCGCCGGCGAAGTCCTCGGCGTCCTCTTCTTCCTCGGGTTCCTCCTCGTCGTCGGACTCCAAGGCGTCCGCGGGCTCCTCCAGCTCGTCGGGATCGTCGGCCTCGTCCGGCAGCACGACGGCCGCCTGACTCCCGAGCTCTCGCAGGGTCCCCACCGCCTTCGGGCAGCGGGGACCTTTCGCGTATGCGACGGACGTCGTGCCCGGTGGGCCCGGTCGGCCCAGTGGCGGGTGGCGGGTGGCGGGAGAGTCGTGGGGTGGGCGGGTTCACCAGCGGTGACGGGTGGCCGGTGGGCGGATACCGGCCCGTGTTCGAGCGCGGCTACTGTGACGGCCATGGCCAACGCAGAGAACACACAGCGCGCGGAGATCGGCGTCATCGGCGGCTCCGGTTTCTACTCGTTCCTGGAGAACGTGACCGAGGCGGAGATCACGACGCCGTACGGCAGCCCCAGTGATTCCCTGTTCTTCGGCGAGCTCGCGGGCAGGAAGGTCGCCTTCCTGCCCCGGCACGGCCGCAGCCACCGCCTCCCGCCGCACCGCATCAACTACCGCGCCAACCTGTGGGCCCTGCGGTCCGTGGGCGTTCGCCAGGTCCTGGGGCCGTGTGCCGTCGGCGGCCTCCGGCCGGAGTACGGACCCGGGACCCTGCTCGTCCCCGACCAGTTGGTGGACCGGACCAAGTCCCGGGCCGACACGTACTTCGACGGTGAGCCGCTGACGAACGGCGAGGTGCCCAACGTCGTCCATGTGTCGCTCGCCGACCCGTACTGCCCGGCGGGCCGGACGGCCGCGCTGACCGCGGCTCGCGGGCGCGACTGGGAGCCGGTCGACGGCGGAACGCTCGTGGTGGTGGAGGGGCCGCGCTTCGGCACCCGCGCCGAGTCCCGCTGGCACGCGGCCATGGGCTGGTCGGTGGTCGGCATGACCGGGCACCCCGAGGCCGCGCTCGCCCGTGAGCTGGAGCTCTGCTACGCGTCCATGAACCTGGTGACGGACCTCGACGCAGGGGCGGAGAGCGGCGGGGGCGTCTCGCACGCGGAAGTCCTGGAGGTCTTCGCCGCGAACGTCGACCGGCTGAGGGACGTCCTGTTCGACGCGGTGGCCGGACTGCCGGCGAACGAGGCACGCGACTGCCTCTGCAAGAGCGCGCTGAACGGCCTGAAGACGGGCATAACGCTGCCGTAGTACGCGCTGCCGTAGTGCGGGACGGGCGTCGTGGAGTGCGGGCGGGTCCAGGGCGGTGCCCGAGCCACTGTCACCCGTGGGGGTGAGGGCGTTCTCCACACTCCTCAAGCCGTCCACAGGCCGGAGCGGGCCGCCGCGTGAACGGGGATCGTGAGGGGCGTCGGGCGTACCCCGCCCGCGTCACTGTCCTCGCACACCACAGGCGGTCACCACCATGACGCTGCTCTCCACGCCCTCCTCCCACGGCCACGTACCTTCCGCGCCCTTCACTCCCTCCGGCCCCTCCGGCCCCTCCAGTTCCTCCGGCCGCTCGGGCTCCTCGGATTCCTGGGGCTCCTCTGCGGCCTGGAAGCCTCCCGGCTCGACGAGCGCCGGTGGCCCCTCGGCGGCCTGGGGGCCGGGGTTGCCCTCGGCTCCCGCGCCGGAACCCTGCGGGGTGCCCGCGTTCGCCCCCTTGAGGGTGCCGGACGGACGGCCGTGGCAACGGACGCGGTTGCGAAGGGTGCTGCGGCGAAGGCGACGGGCACTGGCCGCGGGTCTGGCCGTCACCGCCGCCGCGCTGGCGGCCTGGCTGCCGCGAGTGCAGCCCGGTCCGGACACGCCGCGCGAGCCGACCGCGCTACCGCGGCACGCCCCGCCCTCCCAGGGACCGCCGCCACCGCCCTCGACTCCGGCGGGCCCGTCGCAAGACCCTTCGGCCGGAGGCACTTCGTCCGGCGATGCCGCGCGGGGCGATGCGTTGCCGGGAAACGCTTCGGCTCGGTCGGCGGAGATCGTGTCCGCTCCGGTGCGGATCGCGGACGCTGAGACCGTCCGGCTGCTGAAGCCGGGCGACCGCGTCGATGTGATCGCGGCCCCCGAGGTGCCGACGGGCACGGCTTTCGGCCAAGGTGCGGGCATCGGCGGCGCGTCGCGCACGGGCCCCGACGCACGCGTCATCGTGACGGGCGCCCGTGTGACGGAGGTACCACGGGCGGCGGAAGGTTTCCGGGACGGCGGCGCGCTGGTCGTCCTGGCCGTGCCACGCACCGTCGCCACGGCGCTGGCCGGCGCGGGGGTCACTTCACGGCTGGCGGTGACACTGTGCTGAGCCGCGACCGTGTGCGCAGGGCACCCGTTCGCCCGCCGGCACGGACCCGCCGTCAGAGGTGGTGCGGGGGCTTCTCGTCGAGGAAGCGAGCGAGATCCGCGGCACTGTCACCGCTCGCCGGAGACCGCTCGCCCCACCCGCGGTCCGTGTCGTCCGCGGACTGCTGGTCCAGCGGGTCGTCGAAGATCAGGCCCGGCTTGGGAAGGACGTTCGGCCGGGGTTCCTCCGCGTCACGCGGTCCGATGGCTGGGGCGGTGCTCATGGGACCAGCGTACGCGGGTGCGAGTCGGCACCTCACTGCCCCGGCCCGCGTCATCTGGCCGGCGAAGGGGCAGGCCCGGCAGGAGGAAGCGTCGCCCCGGCCCGAGAAGCGGACCGGCGCCGCGGAGAAGCCGGACGGGCCGGCGGTGTCGTGCGGGATGCGGATCCGGTGCCTTCTGCTGTGCTGGATCCATGACCTCCTCGACCTCTCCATCCGCTTCCCGCGGGCACGTCGGCTTCAGGGCGCTGCGCCACATGCACGCCCGGCGCCGGGACGAGGCGCATCGCACGGCGACTCCGCTGGAGCTCTTCTTCGACCTCTGTTTCGTCGTCGCTGTGGGGCAGGCCGGGCTGCAGCTGGTGCACGCGGTCGCGGAGAACCACGTCGCCGACGGCGTCGTCGGCTATCTGTACGTCTTCTTCGGCGTCTGGTGGGCCTGGATGAACTTCACCTGGTTCGCCTCCGCCTACGACTGCGACGACGTGCCGTACCGGATCGCGACACTGCTCGCGATCTGCGGGGTGCTGATCTACGCGGCGGGAGTGCCGAGGGCGTTCAACGACAACAACTGGACAATCACCGTCATCGGCTACGTCGTGATGCGGATCGCGCTGACCGCACAGTGGCTCCGCGCCGCCGCGTCCGAGGAGCGGGGGCCCGCACGAAGAACCGCGCTCATCTACGCGTGCGGTCTGGCCCTGTGCCAGCTCGGCTGGATCGCCCTGCTGTTCGCGCCCGCGGACTGGAGACGCTGGCTCTTCCTGATCCTTGTGGCGGCCGAGTTGCTGGTACCGGTCGTGGCCGAGAGCCGTCATCAGACGCCCTGGCATCCGCACCACATCGCCGAGCGCTACGGCCTGTTCACGATCATCGTGCTCGGCGAGACGATGTTCGCGACCACGGTGGCGGTCCAGTCGGCCCTGGGCGACGTCAAAGAGTTCTCCGAACTGGCGCCCATCGCGGGGGGCGGCATCCTGATCATCTTCTCCGCCTGGTGGATCTACTTCGCGGTGCCCGCCCACGAACGCCTCAAGAGCAACCGGGAGTCCATTCCCTGGGGTTACGGCCATTTCCTGATCTTCGCCTCGGCCGCCGCGATCGGGGCTGGCCTGGAAGTGGCGGTCGAGCAGTCCGTCGGCAAGGCGCACATCCCGACACCGACCGCCTCGGCCGCCGTGACCGTGCCGACGGCGATCTACCTGTTGACGGTGTGGTTCCTGCACGCACGGCACTTCAAGGAGACGCTGGCACAGCAACTGGTCCTCCCGGTCGCCGTCCCCGCGGTCCTCCTCTGCACTCTCGCCGGCCACTGGGCCGTCCTCGCGGCGGGGCTGGTGGCCGCGGCCACGGTCGCGACGGGCGTCGCCCTGGCGAGCCGCACCCCCGAGGCGAAGGGGGCCTCCGGTACTCCCCCTTCGGGGGTGTGACGACTCCCCGCCGATCGGTGCCGGTGATACCACCGGGCCCCTGACGCAACGGCGATGACGCCCGGACAGTGACGGCCCGACGGTGCGGCCACGGCGGCGCCGAGGCCGTCTCACCGTCGGCGGCCGCGTGATACGCAGAAGTCATGGGACTCAACGATGCATTGACCGATGTGAGCGGCATCCGGGTCGGCCACGCCCGGCTCGGCGGTGAGGGCGCGCTCAGCGGCACCACGGTCGTCCTCGCGCCCGAGGGCGGCGCCGTGGCCGCGGTGGACGTCCGAGGCGGGGGTCCCGGCACCCGGGAGACCGACGCCCTCGACCCCCGCAATCTCGTCCAGCGCATCGAGGCGATCGTGCTGACCGGCGGCAGCGCCTTCGGCCTGGACTCGGCATCGGGCGTGATGGCGTGGCTGGAGGAGCGGGGCCGCGGGGTGCCGGCGGGCCGGGAGCCCGGGCAGGTCGTGCCGGTCGTTCCCGCGGCATGCGTCTTCGACCTCGGACGCGGCGGCGACTGGCGGGCGAGGCCGGACGCTTCGACGGGGCGCGCCGCGGTGGAGGCGGCGGCGCGCACGGAGTCCGGTGCGCCGGTCCAGGAGGGCTCTGTCGGCGCGGGCACCGGCGCGGTGGTGGGCCGGATCAAGGGAGGTGTGGGCACCGCGGGCACGGTCCTGGGGGACGGTACGACGGTCGCCGCGCTGGTGGTGGCCAACGCGGCGGGCTCCGCACTCGACCCGGACACCGGTGTGCTCTACGGGCGGCACTTCTTCGGCGCGAAGCCGGTGGAACCCGCTGCGGAAGTCCACGCGGCGGCACTGCACCGGCTGGCCGCGGCGTCCGAGCGCAACGGGGCACCTCCGCTGAACACGACCCTCGCCGTCGTCGCCACCGACGCCGACCTCACCCGTGCCCAGGCGCACAAACTCGCCGGTACCGCGCACGACGGCATCGCCCGCGCCGTGCGGCCCGTCCATCTTCTCAACGACGGGGACACCGTCTTCGCCCTCGCCACCGGCACACGTCCGCTCGACGGCCATCCACTCGCCCTCAACGCGGTGCTCGCCGCCGGCGCGGACGTCGTCACCCGTGCGGTCGTCCGGGCGGTACTGGCCGCCGAAAGCGTGCATGGGCCGGGAGGGGACTTCCCTTCGTACTCCGAGTTGTACGGGGGTGGTCACGGGGGTCGTCACGAGGGCCGGGCGGGCGCGGGGACCGACCCCGGGAGCGCGGACTGATCTGCGGCGCAAGGAAGTTGAGGGGGCGCGCGGATGCGGCGGAACTTCGGTGGGTGCGCCGTTCGTTTTCCCGAACCAGGGACGCGAAGTCAGACCCAGGGACTACGTTAAGCAGTCATCAAGTGACGTGTGGCAACGGCCTGGAGATCCGGGAGATCCACCTTGAACGATCCGTATGAGACAACCGAGACGCACCTCGAGCGACTCCTGGGTCGGGCTCTCAATTCCTTCGACCTTCCCGACAGCGTGGTGGAGCGGCTCGACTCGGCTCTGGCCCATGACAGTTCACTGCACTCCTCGCACCACAGCGCGGCGCTGGACCGCTCGACCTACCGGCACGCGTATCTCCTGGCCGACGGCTCCTCCCTCACGTTGTGGGAGCTGGTGCACAACGCCGGCCGTGACGGCGCCCGGCGGCACGAGCTGTACGCGGACGAGGGGGAGGCCCGACTCGCGGCGGCCCGGCTGCGTGCGGACTGCGGACGGCGGCCCGGTGCGGACGTCGGACAGGCCGACGAACTCGCCGCGATATTCGGCTCGGCGCCCGAGGGCGCCGGCCACGACGGCCCGGAAGGGGGGCCCGTCGACGACCTCGACGCCGATCTGGAGCTGCTGGGCCGATTGCTGGCCACTCCGCCGATGCCCCCGGCGCGCACCTACGTCCCCGACGACTCAGCGGACCATGCCCGGCGGCTGCTGCGCCGGGCCGAGAACCCGGACCGGCCCGGTGAGGAGACGGCCGGTCTGCTGCGTGCCGCTTTCGCGCACCACATCGGGCAGGCGTTCGGTCGGCGGTGCCCGGCCGCCGATGTGCGGGACGCCGTCTTCACGCTCTACGAGCACGCGTTCCTGCTGCTCGACGGTACGGAGCTGAGTCTGTGGGAGGTCGAGCACACGGCCACACCCGACGGTCGCCACATGTGCGAGGTGTACGAGGACGAGCACACCGCACGCGAGGCGATGGAGCTCCGTGCCCGGGTGCGCTGACGGGCACCCCGTACGGGTGACCCGGATCAGCGGACGGCGCCCCACGGGCCCGTACGCCGGTCGTGCGGCCACGGGGCCCGCCCAGCCGGCTCCGGTGCTCCCCCTGGAGACACGCGCCCGTCCGAACGGCACCGGACCACCCCGGAGCGGGGGCGGAAGGGACGGGGCTGTTGTCCTGGGGCCGCAGACCTGACGTCGTGGGACCACAGGCCGACGTCGGTGGGCCCGGAGCCGAAGGGCGGGAGACCACGGGGCTGGGCTCAGACTGCCGCGACGACCTTGGGTTTGTCGGTCGGGGCCGTCGGCCGGTCCGACGCCTCGGAGGTCTGCCGCAGAGCCTTCAGCAGGATGACCAGGGCCGCGCTGATCACGGTGCCGGTCAGGATGGCGAGCAGGTAGAGGACCGCGTTGCCGATCAGCGGTACGACGAAGATGCCTCCGTGCGGGGCCCCCAGGGTGCACTCGAAGGCCATCGACCAGCGCTCCGGTGACGGCACCCCGGGCCTCGCGGGGCAGGAGCCCCGAACCGCAGAGTCCCGTCCAGCAGTCGGCGCGGGACCGGCGACGAGGGGGCGGACACGCCACCGACGGCCCGCCTGCCGCGCCGGGCCCCGGTACACACCGCTCGGCGACCCGACGCGGCGGCGGCAGTCCGGCGGCTCCGCGGAACCGCCGAACCGCAGCCACACGGACCGTGCCCGCGCGACGAGAGCCCCTTCGCCGTGCCCTCCCGCAACGGCTCAGTGCGACAGCACCGGCTGTCGCTCGCCCTCCGCCCCCGAGTCCGGGCTCCCCTGCGACGAAACGGCGGAGTCCGACCCCGCACCGTCCGCCTCGGCGCCGGTCGTGCCCGTCCCGTCGGCCGCGTCCGCGGCACCGACGCCGCCCTCGAGATGCCGCCTGGGGCGTGCGGGCAGGGCGAACATGATCAGGAAGATCACGGCGAGCACGGCCACGACCCACCACAGCGAGCCCCGGAAGGCATCCGCGAACGCCCGGCCCAGCGCGGCCTGCGAGGTCAGCGGCGTCTCGTCGACCACCGTGAAGAACACGACCGACACCAGCCCGAGGCCCAGCGCGTTACCCATCTGCCCGGTGGTGTTGATCAGTCCGGACGCCGAGCCCGCGTGCTCGCGCGGCACCTCCGACAGCACCGCGTCCGTCAGCGGCGCCACGATCAGCCCCATCCCGAGCCCCATGATCACCAACGGCGTCGTCATCTGCCACGGTTCGATGCCCGTGCCGTACCGTCCGGACCCCCAGATGTAGAGCAGCAACCCCGACGCCATCGTCAGCGCCCCCGCCTGCAGCACCTTCCGCCCGAAGCGCGGCACCAGCTTCTGCACGGAGACACCCGCGGCGAGCGAGACCGCCATGGAGAAGGGCACGCCCGTCAGACCGGCCTTGAGCGGGCTCCAGCCCAGACCGATCTGCATGTACAGCGTCCAGACCAGGAAGAAGATGCCCAGGACCACGCCGAAGGTGAGTTGGACGGCGATCCCGGCGGCGAAGCTCTTCACCCGGAACAGCGAGAGCTCCACGAGCGGTGACCCGTCCTTGCGCGCCTTGTGGCGCTCGTAGGCCAGGAACGCGGCGAACACGAGCGGGCTCGCCGCCATGCACAGGTGTCCCCACAACGGCCAGCCCAGCTCGCGTCCGCGTGTGAGCGGGTAGATCAGCATCAGCAGTCCGGCGGTCACGAGCGCGACACCGACGAGGTCGAGCCGGAGCGCCCTCTCCGCACGGGACTCGGTGATGAACTTCCGGCCGAGCACGAGGCCCGCGATCCCGACGGGCAGGTTGATCAGGAAGATCGGCCGCCACTCCAGACCGAACAGGTTCCACTGGGTCAGCAGAGCGCCGAGCAGCGGACCGGAGACGGCCCCGAGACCGACGACCGCGCCGAACATCCCGAAGACCTTGCCCCGTTCGTGGGCGGGGAAGGTGACATGGACGATCGCGAGGACCTGGGGCACCATCATCGCGGCCATCGCGCCCTGCAGGAGCCGCGAGGCGACCAGCATCTCGGGCCCGGCTGCCAGCCCGCAGAGCGCCGAGGCGACCGTGAATCCGCTGATGCCGATCAGGAAGAGCCGCCTGCGGCCGTAGATGTCACCGAGCCGGCCACCGGTGATCAGGCCGGCGGCGAAAGCCAGCGCGTAACCGGCGGTGATCCACTGGATCGTACCGAAGGACGCACCGAGGTCGTGCTCGATCGACGGGATGGCGATGTTGACGATCGTCACGTCGACCAGGTCCATGAAGGCCGCGGTCATGACGATGGCGAGGGCGGTCCAGCGGCGCCGGTCGGGGGCGGCGGTGCGATCGGGAGCCGTATCCGGTACGGCGGCGTGGGAGCTCATGCGGAGGAAGCTAGGGCGGATATAGGACAGTTCACGTCCTAGAAGCCTGGCAGTCTGTCGCCATGACAGACACGCCGGCACGACTGCTGAATCTGCTGTCTCTGCTCCAGACGCCGCGCGAGTGGCCGGGCAGCGAACTCGCCGAACGGCTCCAGGTCAGCCCGCGCACCATCCGCCGGGACATCGACCGGCTGCGCGAGCTCGGCTATCCCGTCGAGGCGACGAAGGGCGCGGTGGGCGGGTACCGGCTCGTCGCCGGCGCAGCGATGCCTCCGCTGGTCCTCGACGACGAGGAGGCCGTCGCCATCGCCGTCGGACTGCGGGCGGGCGCCGGCCACGCCATCGAGGGCGTGGAGGAGGCCTCCGTACGGGCCCTGGCCAAGCTGGAACAGGTGCTGCCCTCCCGGCTGCGCCGACGGGTGTCCACCCTCCAGAACGCGACGATCCCGCTCACCCGCGGCGACGGCGCCACCGTCGACCCGCGCACCCTCACCGCCCTCGCGGCGGCCGTGACCGGGCGGGAGCGACTGCGCTTCGGCTACCGCTCCGGCGACGGCACGGAGTCGAAACGCCTGGTCGAGCCGTACCGGCTGGTCTCGACCGGGCGGCGGTGGTACCTGGTGGCCTACGACCTCGGGCGCGAGGACTGGCGGACGTTCCGGGTCGACCGGGTCCGCGACCCGTTCGCGACCGGCGCCCGCTTCACCCCGCGCGAGCTGCCGACGGGTGGCGACGCCGCCGAGTTCTTCTCCGCCTCCATGGCCCGGAACCAGCCGGAACTGTCGCTGGACGTCAGTTTCGCGGCACCGGCGGAACGCGTCGCCTCCCGGCTGCCCGGCCATCTCGGCACACCGGAGCCGACGGGGCCGGAGACCTGCCGGCTGCGCAGCCGCTCCCAGGACTCACTGGAGTGGATCGCGCTACGGCTCGCCCTGGTGGACTGCGAGTTCACCGTCCACGGCCCGCCGGCTCTCTCCGAGCACCTGAGGGAGATGGGCGCGCGTCTCACACGGGCGGGCGGCTGAGGCGGACGAGCACGTCCCGCCCGGCGGGACGCGGCTCGGCGAAAGGCGCGGGTTCCACGGATCCTCGAGGCACGGATCCTCGAGGCACGGATTCGCCAGGCACGGATTCGCCAGGCACGGATTCGCAAGGCGGGAAATCGCGAGGCACGGAGCCGAGCAGCGCCGTCCGCGGTCCGCGCAGTCGCCGGTGACGGAGCGCGGTCCGCGGGGCGGTGGGGGTCGTCCACGGAGCAGGTCGCGGTCCACCGACCGGGCGGACAGCGGAAGACCCCGGCACCGGGGGGGGAAGGGTGCCGGGGTCGTTCAGGGGCGCGGCGGGGGGTGCGGGCCCCGCCGGCGTCATGCCGCTTCGTCGAAGCCCGTGTTACGGGCCATCCGCTTCAGCTCCAGCAGCGCGTGCTTCTCGATCTGCCGGATGCGCTCACGCGTGAGGCCGTGCTCCTTGCCGACCTCGGTGAGCGTGCGCTCACGGCCGTCCTCGATGCCGTACCGCATCCGGATGATCGATGCGGTGCGGTGGTCGAGCCGGTCGATGAGGTCGTCGAGTTCCTCGCTGCGCAGCAGCGTCAGCACGGACTGCTCCGGAGAGACCGCTGAGGTGTCCTCCAGCAGGTCGCCGAACTGAGTCTCGCCTTCGTCGTCCACGGACATGTTGAGCGAGACCGGGTCGCGGGCCCAGTCCAGTACGTCCGTGACCCGCTCCGGAGTGGAGCCCAGTTCCTGGGCCACCTCGGCGGGCTCCGGCTCACGGCCGTGCTCCCGGTTGAACTCGCGCTGCACCCGCCGGATCCGGCCCAGCTCCTCTACCAGATGGACGGGAAGGCGGATCGTACGGGACTGGTCGGCGATCGAGCGGGTGATGGCCTGGCGGATCCACCACGTGGCGTACGTGGAGAACTTGAAGCCCTTCGTGTAGTCGAACTTCTCGACCGCGCGGACCAGGCCGGCGTTGCCCTCCTGGATCAGGTCGAGCAGTGGCAGACCACTGCGCGGATAGCGCCGCGCGACGGCCACCACCAGGCGGAGGTTCGACTTGATGAAGACGTCCTTCGCGCGCTCGCCCGCGGCGACCAGCGCCTCGAGCTCCTCGCGTGCGGCACCGGCCGCGTCGCTCTCCACTTCGCCTTCGAGGATCTGCCGGGCGTAGACGCCCGCCTCGATCGCCTGGGAGAGCTCGACCTCCCTGGCGGCGTCCAGCAGCGGCGTACGCGCGATCTCGTCGAGATACATGCCGACCAGATCGCGGTCGGCGATCTCCCCGCTCGTGGAACGAACGCTGTCTGCTCCATCGGCCCCGGTCCCCTTGGCGGACTTACGACGGGCGACGGCACGGGTTGCCATGCGTGCTCCCTTGCTGAGTAGGTCGCGACACCTTTCCAGGTGCCCTGCATCCGACGGAAACAACGACTGGAATCCGGACAGAATTCCCACGGGTGCATAGATTTTTATGATCTTGCAGTACCCTGACCCCGCTCCGGGGCGGATACGCGCAGCCGGCCCCTGCGAAGCGCGTCTCGCAAGCGCAGGTCAGAGGCTCCTCCGGCCACCGCATCCCCCACCCGTCAGGACGACGCGGGCCGCACTCCTGGTTGCTCCGTATACCCAGGAGGCCCGGATCATTCCGTCACTCGGTCGAGCCCCCGGTCGCGGGCCCCGTGACGCGACGACCGCCGCCCGGCTCAGCCGAACTGGATCGAGCGCTTCGCCAGTCCCCTCCAGAACCCGTCTATGACACTGCGACCGCTCGAAAGATCGCCCTCCGAGGCCCCCAGGGTCACGAACAGCGGCGCGAAGTGCTCCGTACGCGGATGGGCGAGCCTGCCCGCCGGCGCCTTGCGCTCGAAGTCCAGCAGGGCGTCCACGTCCCCGGCGGCCAGCACCCGCCGCCCCCAGTCGTCGAACTCCGCAGACCAGCCGGGCACTCCCGTATGGCGCAGCGCCGCAAGGTTGTGGGTGAAGAACCCGCTGCCGACGATCAGGACACCCTCCTCCCGCAGCGGCGCCAGCCTGCGCCCGATTTCGAGGAGACGCCGCGGCTCGAGGGTCGGCATGGAGACCTGGAGCACGGGGACATCGGCTCCGGGGAACATCTCCACGAGCGGGACGTAGGCCCCGTGGTCGAGGCCGCGGTCCGGGAGGTCCTGCACGGGGGTGCCAGGGGTACACAGCAGCCCGCGCACGGACTCGGCGAGCCCCGGGGCGCCGGGCGCCTCGTACCGCACCCGGTAGTAGCGTTCGGGGAAACCCCAGAAGTCGTACACGAGCGGCACGCTCCGCGTCGCGCCGACCGCCAGGGGGGCTTCCTCCCAGTGGGCGGAGATCACGAGGATCGCCGTGGGCCTTGGCAGCGACGCCGACCAGGCGGCGAGTTCGCCGGGCCAGACCGGATCGTCGGCGAGGGGCGGGGCACCGTGGGAGAGATAGAGGGCGGGCATCCGCACCGCGGGAGTCGCGGCACCGGCGGTGCGGGTCCCATCAGTGGCGTTCACGCGAGAGCCTCCCGGCCGGAGCACCGAAAACTTGATACTTCAAATTCCCAGGGGAGGACACCCTACGCCAAGCTAGTTCAACCTTCAAAAATTGCTCGTAGGATAGATGCATGACCACGGCACCGAACTCGGGCGAACCCCGCTGGCTCACCGCCGAGGAGCAGCACGTGTGGCGCTCGTACCTGCACGCCACCACCCTCCTCGAGGACAGTCTCGACCGGCAGCTCCAGCGGGACGCGGGCATGCCACACGTCTACTACGGCCTGCTCGTCCAGCTCGCGGAGGCTCCGCGCCGCCGTCTGCGCATGACCGAACTCGCCAAGCACGCCAAGATCACCCGATCCCGGCTCTCCCATGCGATCGCCCGGCTGGAGAACAACGGCTGGGTGCGGCGCGAGGACTGCCCGAACGACCGGCGCGGCCAGAACGCCTGCCTGACGGACCAGGGCTTGGAGGTACTGGAGAAGGCCGCGCCGGGCCATGTCACGGCCGTACGGCAGGCGGTCTTCGACCGGCTGAGCCCCGAGCAGGTGCGCCAGCTGGGCGAGATCACCCGGATCGTGGCGGAGAGCCTCCAGCCGGACGGCAGCGACGCCGATCTCCCCTGGCTGCGCTGACCGTCTCCGCCCCCGGCCGCGCCGACCGCGGCCCTCCCGGCGCACCGACCGCCGCCCGCCGCCCGCCGCCCGCCGCAGCCTTACCGGGGCCGGGCACGGGCGAGCCGCACCGCCGAGGGTGCGAGCGGACCACCGGCCCGGGCACGAGCGGGTCCTCGCCGGTGCCGTACGCACCGGCGAGGACCCGCCGTTACTGCTGCTCGCCCTCTCGTTACCGCTCTCTTGTCACCGCTCGCCCTCTTGTCACCGCTCGCTCCTGCCGCGCGCTCGCGTCACCGCTCGCTCGTCCCGTGCGGCGTCAGTGCGCGACGACCGGGATCTTCACCTCGTCCTCGGAAGCGGCGGCGGAGGACGCGACGGTCGTGGCGCCGGGCCGACCGGAGTTGATCAGCGTGAAGGCGATGGCGGCCGAGGCCGCCAGGATGCCGACCGCCCACCAGATGGCGCTCGCGTAGCCGTGCACCATGCCCTCCAACTGGAGGAACCGCTGCGCCTCGGCCCCTGTCGCACCGGCCGCGTGCACGGCGAGGTACGAGGTGGTCGCGGAGGCGGCGACGGTGTTGAGCAGGGCCGTGCCGATCGCTCCGCCGACCTGCTGCGAGGTGTTCACCATCGCGGAGGCGACACCGGCGTCGCGTGCCTCGACGCCGTACGTCGACAGCGACATCGCCGGCATGAAGGCCGTACCCATACCGAGTCCGAGCAGCAGCTGCGCCGGGAGGATGAGGCCGGCGTAGGAGGAGTCGACCTCCAGCTGGGTCAGCAGCAGCATGCCCGTCGCGGCGACCAGGAAGCCCGGACCCATGAGCAGCCTGGGCGGCACCCGGGTCATCAGCCGGGCGCCGATCTGCGTGGAGCCCGTGATCATTCCGGCGATCATCGGCAGGAAGGCGAACCCGGTCCGCACCGGCGAGTAGCCCTTCACGATCTGCAGGTAGTAGGTCAGGAAGAGGAACAGTCCGAACATCGCGATGATGGCCAGCCCCAGCGAGAGGTAGACCCCACCGCGGTTGCGCTCGGTCAGCACGCGCAGCGGCAGCAGCGGCGACGCCACCCGTGCCTCGACCGCGACGAAGGCGGCGAGCAGCACGGCGGAGGCGACGAACAGGCCGAGGGTCGTCGCGTCGGTCCAGCCGTGCGACTCCGCGCGGGTGAATCCGTAGACCAGGGCCACCAGGCCGAGGGTGGACAGGAGGACGCCGGGGACGTCGAGCGGCGAGCGGTTGCGTCCGCCTGCCGGTTCGCGGATGACGAGCCAGGCACCCGCGGCGGCGACCACGGCGAAGGGGATGTTGACGTAGAACGTCCAGCGCCAGTCCAGGTACTCGGTGAGGAAGCCGCCGAGGATGAGACCGACCGCTCCACCGCCGCCGGCGATCGCACCGTAGACGCCGAAGGCCTTGGCCCGCTCCTTGGCGTCGGTGAACATCACGGCGAGCAGTGACAGGGCCGCGGGTGCGAGCAGCGCGCCGAAGGCGCCCTGCAGGGCCCGCGATCCCAGCAGCATGGCCTCACCGGTCGCCGCGCCACCGAGCGCGGACGCGGCGGCGAAGCCCGCCAGGCCGACGACGAAGGTGCGCTTGCGCCCCCACAGGTCGGCTATGCGGCCGCCGAAGAGCAGCAGTCCGCCGAAGGCCAGGGCGTAGGCGGTGATGACCCACTGCCGGTTGCCGTCGGAGATGCCCAGATCCTGCTGGGCGGAGGGCAGGGCGATGTTCACGATCGTCGCGTCGAGCACGACCATCAGCTGGGCGAGGGCGATGAAGACAAGCGCTTTCCACCGACTCGGATCGGGACCGGCGGAGCCGTCGGAACCGTCGGAACCGTCGGAAAGGCGCGTGTCGGCCGTTTTTGACATGGGGGTAGCCACCTGGGTGTGCGGAGCGGAGAAAGGAACGGAAGGAAAAGAAAGACGAAGAGGAGAAGAGGAGAAGAGGAAAGGAACGGACGGAAGGAGTCGATGTCGGCCAGGCGGCCACGAGGTCATGTGGCCGTACGGAGACGGCCGCACGGCCGGCCGGTCACGAGGTCGTGTGTGTCACCGCGAGCGCCTCAGGTCCTCCAGGGTCACGGCCGAACCCGGCAGTTCGGAGCGCGCCGGCGCTTCGAGCCCGTCCAGGAACAACTGAAGATGGCGGTGGGTGAACCGGTCGATGTCCAGGCAGGCGGTGCCCGGGAGCGGCCGGGTGAGCTGGGAGAGCATGACCATCAGATCCCCCACGGCGACGTCGGCGCGCAGCCGGCCCGCCTCGTGAGCGCGGTCGACGAGCACCTGGACCGCCCCTTCGAGCCGGTCGCGCTGGGCGACCAGGTCGGGATGATCCCTGTCGAAGTCGCCGCTGAGCAGCGGACAGAGGGCCGCGACCCGTTCGTCCGCCGCCGCGTGGGTGAAGCGGCTGAGCCCGACGAAGGGATCCTCCTCCGTCACGGCCGCCTCCTCGGCGCGGTCGGCGGTGCGGCGGAGGACGGACAGGACCACCTCGTGGATGAGGGAGGAACGGTCCGGGAAGTTCCGGTACAGGGTCGCGTTGCCGACGCCGGCACGTCGGGCGATCTCGTCGAGCGGCACTTCGGGGCCGAACTCGACGAACATCTCCCTGGCCGCCCTCACGATCCGCTCCCGGTTGCGCTGGGCGTCCGCCCGCGGCCGGGTGGCGCGCCGCGCCGCGGTGTCGGTGGCGGGGCTCACGGCTCCACGTCCTCTCGGTCGACCGGATGGGCACGGCCCCTGACTGCGGCCGCGTCCGTCGCCCGCCCAGAACCGGGGAAGGGATCCCCGGTTCCTGCGGACATGAAGGCAAACGGGGAAGGGATCCCCGGTTATTTCCGTGACACCGAACCAGTCGATGTGACCTGAATCACGTTGCCGTTCCGGCGTGTCCCACGATCGGCCCTCCCGGCGCGCGCCCCGCCACACCTCCGAACAGGCTGAACGCACGAGCGCAGCCCGGGCCCGGCCGGCTGCCGCCGAGCCGAAGGCGGACGACCGCATGCAGCAGACCCGCCGACGGATACGCAGACCCGGCACGCTCGGCGCCCTCGCCGTCATCACGCTCGCCACCCTCACCTCGGCGAGCTCAATGCTCCCCGGCGGGTCCCGGACCATGGCGGGCCCCATCGCCACGGCGGAGGAATCGGCCCTCGAACCGTGCCGCCTCACCTCCACGACCGGCGTCCAGATGTCCGAGGGCGTCCCGACCCCGTCCGGTTACGTGCGCTCCACGGGCGAGATCCGCGCCCTGAACCTGATGATCGACTTCCCGGACGCCGAGGGGGCGGGCTCCGCGCTGGACCGGTTCGCGGAGTTCTTCCCGCAGACCGAGCAGTGGTTCGCCACGAGCTCCTACGGACGGCTCGACTACCGGCCGGAGACGCCGCTGCCGGGCTGGCTGCGGATGCCCATGGCGTTCAGTGCCTACGGGATCGACCGCGGCTCGCCGTACGAACCGGGCTACCGCCAGCTCGTGCAGGACCTCGTGACCGCGACCGACCACAAGGTGGACTTCAGCTCGTACGACCTGGTCAACGTGCTGGTCACGCCCAACGCGGGGCCGTCGGCACTGGACACCGTGCTGTCCGTGACGTTCTCGGGCAACCACGAGGCACCGTACGCGGACGGGGTGCCGCTCGCGAACACGAGCTTCGTCTACAGCCGTCAGGACGACGGCTCGGGCAGCTACTCCGAAACGGGGTACCGGGTGCTGCCGCACGAGAACGGCCACGTCTTCGGCCTCCCCGACCTCTACACGGCGGAGGGCGGCGGCGCGGTCGGCCACTGGGACATCATGTCCGAGGACTGGGGCGCGAACAACGATCTCCTCGGCTGGCACAAGTGGAAACTGGGCTGGCTCGACAACGACCAGATCCAGTGCGCCGCCGCCACCGGCAGCAGCGAGTACGACCTCACCCCGCTCGCCCTCAAGGGGGGCCGCAAGCTCGTCGTCGTCCCCCTGGACTCGGAGACCGGGTACGCCCTGGAGGTCCGCACCCGGGCCGGCAACGACGAGGCAGTCTGCAAACCGGGCGTCCTCGTCTACCACGTCAGGACGGACGTCGACACGGGCCAGGGGCCGGTCGCCGTCGCCGACAGCGACAAGGACAGCGGGGGCTGCACCCGTCGGCCCAATGTGCACGCGGAGCTGTCGGACGCCCCGTACCGGCCGGGCGAGACGTTCACGGACGAGAGGAACAGGCTCCGGATCACGGTCCTCTCGGAGAACGCCAACGGGACCTACCGGGTGCGGATCACCCGCTCCTGACCGCGGCACGACCGCGCGGCGGCCCGGCGACGCCGGGCACACCCCGACAGTCCCGCGGCGGCACCGCACGGGGCCGGTGGCCTCGCGCGGACGCAGCACCCCGGTGACACCGTGAAGACCCGTACGGGCGCGGCGGCCCCGCCCGGACGGCACCACCCCGGCGGGGCATGAGAGCGCGCACACCGTCCCACCTCACGCGTCCCGCGCCTCGCGTGGAGGGCCACGGCCCCGGACGCCTCAACCAGCCGCCACGCCCTGTCCGTCGGTGCGAGCCCGCCGCCCATGGGCCCCGCCCGCGACCTGCCGCGCCAGCGGTTCGCGCAACTCCCGTTTGAGGATCTTCCCCGTGGGATTGCGGGGCAGTGGTTCCTCCCGTACGAGGACGTGCGCCGGGACCTTGAACGCGGCGAGCGTCCGCCCGACGTGCGCCCGGAGTTCGTCGGCCGTGACGACGGCGCCCGGCGCCGAATGGACGACGGCCGCCACCTCCTCGCCGAGGAGGGGATGCGGGACGCCCAGCACGGCGGCGTCCACGACCGCCGGGTGCTCGTGCAGGGCGGCCTCGACCTCCACGCAGTAGACGTTCTCACCGCCGCGGACGACCATGTCCTTCAGCCGGTCGACGATCGAGACCCGGCCGTCCCGCAGGGTCGCGAGGTCTCCGGTCATGAACCAGCCGTCCGCCGTGAAGGCCCCGGCCGTGGCGTCCTCGTCCCGCCAGTAGCCGCGGACCAGGGACTGGCCCCGCAGCCACAGCTCGCCGACCGCCCCCTCCGGCACCGCTTCGCCGCCCGGTCCGGCGACCCGCACCTCGGTGGCCGGGGTCGGCCGGCCCACGCTGTCCGGGAACTCCCGGTAGGAAGCACCGAAGTTGGCCGTCACGCCCCCGCAGGTCTCGGTCAGGCCGTAGCCGTTGCGGGGCTCCACACGCTCGCCGAAGCGCGCGGTGAGCCGCGCGACGAGACCGGGCGGAGCCGCGGCGCCACCGGTGTTGAGGTGGGTGAGGCTCGGCAGCCCGCTCCCGTTCCGCTCGACGGCGTCGAGCAGCTGGAGCGCGGTCGTCGGCACACCCGAGTAGTGCGTGACCCCGTGCCGCTCGATCAGCGCCGCCGCCTGCTCGGCGTCCCACCTGCGCATGAGGACGAGCGTGCCGCCGACGGACATCACCGAGTAGACCGTGGTGAACGCGGCCGCGTGGAAGAACGGGAAGGTCATGAGGGTGACGGGCGCCGGGCCCTGTCCGGGGAGCACTCCCCTGGCGAGTGCCGAGGCGGCGGCCGTGTAGCGCGGGTTCATCGCCGCGCCCGCCTGGGCGAGCTGGGTGGCGACGGCCCCTTTGGGCCGGCCCGTGGTGCCGGACGTGTAGATGATCGTGGCGTCGTCCTCGGGGCGTACGTCCACATCCGGCGGGGCCGTGCCGGGGGCCGGTACGGGCAGGTCCTCGTAGCGCTCGATCCCTTCCCAACCCGCCGACACCCCGGCACCACCACCGACCGGCCCCTCGTCGTGGAAGACCACGACGGGGACCTGACTGCGCGACGCCCACGCCCGCACCCTCGGCAGCCGCTCGCCGTCCACGAGCAGCACACCGGGCGAACAGTCGTCGAGCGCGTACGCGAACTCCTCCTCGGTCCACCACGCGTTCAGCGGCACCGCCACCAGTCCCGCCAACTGCGCGGCCCAGAAGGCGATCTGCCACTCGGGGTGGTTGCGCATGCCGACGACCGCGCGGTCCCCGGGCCGCAGTCCGTGCACGTCCACCAGCCGGTTCGCCAGCGCGGACGCGGCCGCGAAGAACTCCCCGTACGTGTACGTCCCGCTTTCCGCGACCAGGAACAGCCGACCCTCGAACGCCCACGTGGCCTCGACGAACTCGCGCAGCGTGCGCGGGCCCGACGCGTACACCCCGTCCTCGACCGCGAACGGGGCACCCGGGGCCGTGAGGCGGTCCGAAGGATCTCCGGAGAACGGCATGAACGGTCCCTCCTAAGCGCTCGCTCAGCTCGCGGGCCGACGGTATGCCGCGCCCGGTGGCCCGTCAAGGCCGGGGACCCTGGTCGGCCGCCGGCAGCCCGGCCCCCGTACCGGCCTGTCCGCATCCCCGCCCACCTGCGGCGACGGGCGACCAGGTGCGGGACGACGAGGCGCACCGAAACCCCTCACCGGCCCCGGCGGACGCCCCGACCGGACAGCACGGCGCCTCATGGACGCACTCCCGGCGGCCAACCACCCTGCGCCGTCCCACACCATGACCAGCCCCGCCGTGCCGGACGTCGACGCGACGATCACCTTTCTGGAACGAGCACGGCACCTCGGCCCGACTCCACCCCGATCCAGGCCCGCACACACCCTGAACAGGAGAAACGTGAATCTTGCCGGGCAGCAGCCGGGATCCGCTAGGCTAGACGCCGGATCTCGCAGAGATCCACACCTTCGCCTTCGTAGCTCAGGGGATAGAGCACCGCTCTCCTAAAGCGGGTGTCGCAGGTTCGAATCCTGCCGGGGGCACTGTGTCTGACCAGCGCGTTTACCTCTCTGAGGTAGGCGCGCTGTTCGTCGTAGCCATGGCATTAACCATGTATAGGTTCCAGAACCATGGCGGACACCAAGAGCAAGCGACGTCAGCGCGGCAGCATCCGTCCCAACGGGGCCGGCTTTCACGTCCGGGTCTATGCCGGACGTGACCCGCTCACGAAGAAGGACCTCTACCTCCACGAGCAGGCCGAGACGGAGCCCGAGGCGGAGAAGGTCCGCACCAGGCTCCTCCACCAGGTCGACGAGAACCGCCACCCCAAGACGCAGGTGACCATGTCATTCCTGCTCGACCGGTGGCTGGGCGTCGCCGAGCTCGACGAGACGTCGTACGAGCGGGCCGAGGGCATCATCCGCAACTACCTCAAGCGCACGTTCGGCTACCTCAAGGCGGGCAAGCTGACCGCCGAGATACTGGAGCTGTTCTACGCCCGTCTCCGGCAGTGCCAGGACCAGTGCGAAGGCCGCCGCAACGGCAAGACCGACCCCAAGACGAAGCAGAAGCACCTCTGCGAGCCGCTCGCCGCGAACTCCGTCCGCAAGATTCACTTCATCCTGCGCCCGGCACTCAACCGCGGCCTGCGCTGGGGCTACGTGACGACGAACGTGGCGGCCCTCGCCGAGCCGCCGTCCCAGCCCAAGCCGAACCCCGACCCGCCGACTCCCGGCGAGGCGGCCCTGGTTCTGAACACCGCCTGGCAACGCGACCTGGACTGGGGAACGTTCCTGTTCATGACGATGGTCACCGGCTCACGCCGCGGCGAGATGTGCGCCCTGCGCTGGTCGGACATCAACCTCGACCGCCTCGAACTCTTCGTGAAGCACTCCAACAACGACCGCAGAATCAAGGACACCAAGACCCACCAGCGCCGTAAACAGGCCATCGACGTGATCACTCGTTCCGTCCTGGCCGCCCACCGAGCCCGAGCCGAGGAACGCTGCAAGGCACTCGGCGGCGAAGTCGCGCGCGATGCCTTCGTGTTCTCCGGCGAAGCCGACAGCTCCACCCCGCTCGTGCCGTCGAGCGTCAGCCAGCGTCACCGCCGCCTCGCGGAGAAGCTGAAGATCCATACCCACCGACTGAAGGACCTGCGTGCGTACAACGTGACCGAGCTCCTGGGTGCCGGTGCCGACGTACGAACGGTCGCAGGCCGTGTCGGCCACGGCGGTGGAGGCGCGACCACGCTCAAGTACTACGCGGCCTTCCTGGCCACCTCCGACCGGCAGGCGGTCACCACCTTCGCCAAGCAGCTGCCGGTGCCGGTGCCGGAAGGGCTACTCGCCGAGCAGCCGGTCATCACCGTCATCAACGGGCTCCGCCTGCTCTGCGAGTGCGGCAACGAATCGCTGTGGGAGATGTTCGTGGTCACCGAGGACGGCGCCGAGGCTCTGTGCGGCCAGTGCGAGGCGGCCGTCCAGGCCCGGCCAGACGCGACCGTGGGCCCCATCGGCCGAACCATCAAGATGGAAGCTGCCCCACCGCGCGAGCTCGCTCCCTGGGGAAGTGATCGCAAAGGATCTCGCGGACGCCATCAAGGACGGCACGATGCTGCCCGGCGAGGACGTCCCCACCATCGGCGACATCGCCCAGGCCCATGGCGTCTCGGTCGGCACCGCTCACCGCGCCGCCGCATCCAAGCCCAGGCCGCCGCCGCCCGCGCCCGCGGCGTCGCCTGATGGCCTACCGCCTCAAGTACGGCATCGGCACGGAAGCGGTGCACGACGCGATGCCACCGGCCGAGAGCGAGCAGCTGGCGCTCGCTCCGGCAGCAGCCTGCGAGGACCCGATCGGCGCGACCGAGGTGTACGGCGAGGACGACGGAGTCGTGCGGATGCTCGTGACCGAGCACGTCATCGCGGTGCTGCTGGTCGGACAGGCCACCAAGACACTGATCGTGCCAAAGCAGAGCTACACGGGCTGACGTGAAGGTCTTCGGACGGCAGCCATCAGCTTGGGAAGCTGCGATCATTCGGGGCCGGTCTGGGCTCTGAGCTGGGCTGATGGCTGGGCCGGGGCCTCGTCTGGCTCAGCTGCTCTCACCGTGATTCCCCGCTGTTCCCCGCTCTATCTGGTGCGCTTGTGGTGCGGCGTCCGCGTCCCTGCCTGACGCCGTTGGTCCGTCGGCATCGCCGTAGAGGTCGGCTCGGAGTCGCTCCTTGGCTGCGTCGAGCCGCTCGGCGTAGTCGGGCATGAAGATCTCGCTCAGCGTCGTGTCCAGCGTTCCCGAGATGGTGTAGATCGGTGACCAGACAGCTCGGTCGCGCATGATCCCCTCAAGGTCATCGGACTGGAACATGACTTGGTAAAGCCAGTCCGACAACACGAACGCTTGATCGCGTGTGAGTCTGATGGTGATCTCTTCATCGTCCACGGCGTCAACCTACTCGCCTCGACTGGTGGTGCCGCCGGTCCGAGCATCAGTGGTGACCAACACGTTTTCCAACTGTGGTGGTGGCTGCGGGTGCCTTGGGCGGGGCCGTGCAACTGCGTTCATGGCCGGCCGGTTGAGCTAGCGGCTACTGGCTCCGGTCTCGTCTGAACCTTCGCGAACGACAGTGAACGAGACGGAAACTGAGGCGGAGGAGGGCCGAACCTCGCTCCTCACGCGGCGACTGTCCCGCGTGCGATCATCTGCACATGCTCAAGATCCCCGGATACGAAGGCGGCCCCTTGGTCCGGGGCGACGCCTACCTGGACGACCCGTTGTTCTGGCCTGTGCACCTCGGCTCCTGCCTGCGGGGGGAGGATGCACAACGAGCCGCGTTCGGCGCAGACTGGGATGCGGCCATGGAGCTGTATCGCACACTGTCCGCCGAGCATGAGTGGCCGGTGTTCAGTGTGCCGCTGCGCTCTGGGCACACCATCTACGTCGTCTACCGCAACTTCGTGGACGAATGGGGTGTGGACTATCTGATCCATCAGCCGGACTGGTCCGAAGCGGAAACCCTCGCTGTGGTCGACGGTCACTTCATGGGGCCCGGCATGGCCTGGCCGGAACTGCTGTCCGTTGCTCGGCAGTCGGCAGCAGAAGGCATTGGTGATGCTGACGCCCGTCTCTTGCTGCTCTTCCCCACACTCGGCGACGCGCTACTTTCCGACGATGCAGCCGCGACTCTCACCACTTCGCTCGCGGCTCTCACCTTGATCGAAGAGCCCGCCGAGGTGGCAAGGATGCTCCTTGAGAACCAGGGTCGATGGGCTCCCGTTCGGTGGCGGTCGGCAGGCGGCGTCTGGACCAACGACGGTGGGCACTCCTACCGAAACCCAAGCAACGCATTCGCTCTGCCCGAGGGGCGCCTTCTGGAGATCAGTAGCGCGCTGCACGACGGGAGCTGAGCACCACTTCAGAGGTCATCTCATTTGGCCGATCTGTAGGCTGTCAGCCGTGGTGGGGATCGTTGAGCGGCTGGTGCCGGACGAGTTGTGGGAGCTGTTTCAGCGGGTGGTGCCTGAGGCCCCTTCGCGGCCTCAGGGTGGTGGCCGGCGTCGGCACGGTGACCGAGAGGTGCTGGCCGCGATCGTGTTCGTGGCCACGTCGGGCTGTACGTGGCAGCAGTTGCCGTCCGCGTCGTTCGGGCCGTCGGGAGCCACAGCCCACCGGCGTTTCTCGGAGTGGACGAAGGCCAGGGTGTGGGCGAAGCTCCACCGCCTGACCCTCGACGAGCTCGGGTCTCGGGGCGAGCTGGACTGGTCCCGCTGCGCGATCGACTCGGTCAACATGCGGGCCTTGAAAAGGGGGACCTGACAGGCCCGAATCCTGTCGACCGGGGCAAGTACGGTTCAAAGATCCATCTGATCACCGAGCGAACCGGTCTGCCCATCTCCGTCGGGATCTCGGCAGCGAACCTGCACGACAGTCAGGCCCTGATCCCGCTGGTGAAGGGCATGCCGCCGATCCGATCCCGCTGCGGGCCCCGGCGGCGCAAGCCGGGCAAGCTGCATGGGGACAAGGGTTACGACTACTCCCATCTGCGGCGATGGTTACGCGAGCGTGGCATCACCCACCGCATCGCCCGCAGGGGCGTCGAGTCCTCACAGCGGCTGGGCCGCCACTGCTGGACCATCGAACGCACCATGTGCGCCACGAGGCGCTCTGTTTGCATCCCCGGTTCAGCCGGGAGGAACGCGGTCCCCGAGTCTGTTTCGAGGCCCGTATCGAGCGGAAGAAGAGGAAACCGCTGGTGGCACGGTTCGGTGGAATTCCCCTCCAACGGCAGGGCAGCGGGCGGCGGAACTCGCCGATCGTGAACCGGTCCGGGTGGACTATCCGCAGAAGGAACTCATCGCGAGACTCCTGACGGACACCTGCGAGATCTGCGGAAGCAAGGGCAACGTGCAAGTGCACCACGTCCGCGCTCTCGCCGACCTCGCGCATGCCGGATGGCAGCCTTCCGACTGGGCGCGCGTCATGCTTCACCGGTGCCGCGAAACCGTCGTGGCCTGCGACACCTGCCACGACCGCATCCACTCGGAACGGCCAGCCAGACCACTCGCGCAGTAGTCACTGGAGAGCCGGATGACCGGGAAACCGTCATGTCCGGTTCGGCGGGAGGCCGCGCGGAACAGGACTCGCCCCACGGCCGACCCGACGGCCTGGCTCTCCGGCTGCCACCGACTCCACCGGCGCTACGAACGCAAAGCCGACCACTTCCTCGCCTTCACCAGCATCGCCTGCACCCTCATCTGCTACCGCAGACTCGGAGGCGCCACGCCGCGGTAATTCGATGGCGCACGTGAAGCGGTGTGATCACCCTGATCCAGTGACACAACCCAAGCATCAGATCAGAGCCCTTCACACGGACTCGACGATCACCGTCTACCAGGCATACTCGCCGGAGATCGGTCTGGAGGCGGCCCGAGACGGTCGATTCCCGGCAGTGTGGCAGCGGGACCGGATGACGTGGATCAAGCCGTCATTTCTGTGGATGATGTACCGCTGCGGGTGGGGCACCAAGGAAGGTCAGGAGCATGTCCTCGCCGTCGAGATCACCCGGGAAGGCTTCAGGTGGGCACTGCGGCACGCCTGCCTGTCCCACTATGAGCACGGCCTCCACACCGACCGCAACACGTGGAGGCGCCAGCTGAAGCGGGCTCCTGCCCGGGTTCAATGGGACCCCGAACGCGACCTGCATCTTCAGCCCCTACCCCACCGATCGCTACAACTCGGCCTCGCCGACGAAGCCGCACGTCTCTACGCCGACGAGTGGATCGTCTCCATCGCCGACGTCACGCCGCTGGCCCGGACGATCCACGCCCATGTACAGGGCGGAGAGCTGGACGCCGCCCAGCAACTCCTGCCGCACGAACGCCCCTATCCCGTGAGCGATGAGATTCTGACTCACCTACACCGATAGGCAGGAAACCCAATTGAGATGACTTCTTACGCAGCCACCATGGGGCGAGCCTCGAAGATCGGGGCCCACATCGGGCTATTGCGGGCAGTCCAGAGACTGCCCGAGTCGCGGAAAGCTTACAGGCCCGATCTCTCGCCCCATGGCAGCTCCAGCCCAAAGCCGCTCCGCCGACCCTGACTACGAGCGTGTGACCCCATACCTCTGCCAGGGCTGTGTGTCGATCGCGGCGATGTCGCCGGCAGCGAGGAGCCCAAACAGTCGTAGGACTTCGTCCGTGCTGACTGCGCGCATCTGGCCGGGGACTACTGAGTCGTCCTCGGTGTTTTCCCAAAGCAGCAGGCCACCGACGAACGCGCTGAGGGACCAGCCAGACTCATGTGACAACGACACATCCGGATGCTCGTCGTCGGCGTCCGCCAGGCCATCCAGGACCCGACGCATCGTCTCAGAGTCGGGTTCATCAACCGTCCCGCCCATGACGTCGTACATGAAGTAGCTCATATGCCAAATCCTCAATGCATGATCCGCACGACAGGCCCACACCGTGCCCTTTGCGTGCCCCATCGAGTGGGAAACCACGGGGAACAGCGGTTGATCACGGAGGTGGGAACGGGAACAGCCCCCGACCGAGTTGCCTGGTCAGGCGCCGTTCACGTGCGGTGGGTGTGGGATTTGAACCCACGGTGACATCGCTCCCACGACGGTTTTCAAGATCGTCGCGGTCACGGGACTCACTCTTACGGGGCGAGCCCAGAGGGTTCCTGGGCGACCGGCGCTCGGACCTTACTCAGGCCGGATTCACCTCGGACGTCAGCAGTTCTCGCCTATCAACACCGCGCCGAAGCGGATGACCTGTCCGTTAGGCGGGTAGCCAGGCAACGGCTCCTGGGTGCAAATCTTCCAATCGCTCTCATCGCCAATCTCGCGGTCCTGCCCGCTGCTGTCAGTGACTCTCACGTCGACCTTCGGGTCGAGTTGCATGAGCGCCCCCTTGACGTTCCCACCAACGAAATCGGCCATGGGCCCGATGCCTTGGTTAGCCTGTGTGGTGGTCTCCGCACGTGCTGTCGGAGTCGGGGGGGACGCTGTCTGTAGCCTCCGCCGGCTCAGCCGATGCCCCGCAGGCAGTGAGCCCGGCGAGCAGCACTAGGTGTTCTGTCCCGGGAGGTTGTGGACGGTGAGGCAGATCTCGGCTGAGGGATCTTGAACGGGTGAGGGCCTTCCGGTTCGGTGTGGATTGCGACGTCTACACCAACAGAAAGGCCCTCGTGCCCCACCGTAATGCACCCCTGACCGAGACCGGGCGGCTACGCCTGGCCCGCTGCGTGGTCGAGGACGGCTGGCCCCTGCGCCGGGCCGCCGAACGCTTCCAGGTCTCGCCCACAACCGCCCAGCGGTGGGCCGACCGCTACCGGGCCCTGGGCGAGGCCGGGATGGCCGACCACTCCTCCCGACCGCATCGCAGTCCCCGCCGGACACCGACCCGGACCGAACGCCGGATCATCAAGGTCCGCCTCGCCCGCCGGTGGGGCCCGGCCCGCATCGCGCACCTGCTGGGCCTCGTGCCCTCGACCGTGCACCGAGTCCTCGTCCGCTACCGCCTGGCCCGGCTCACCCACCTGGACCGGGCCACCGGCCGCGTCATACGCCGCTACGAATGGGACCGCCCGGGCGAGCTGGTCCACGTGGACATCAAAAAGCTCGGCAACATCCCCGACGGCGGCGGCCACAAAACCCTCGGCCGCCAAGCCGGACGCAAGAACCGCAAGAACGCCGGCTACAGCTACGTCCACACCGCGGTCGACGACCACTCCCGCCTCGCCTACAGCGAGATCCACCCGGACGAGAAGAAGGAGACCGCCACCGCCTTCTGGACCCGCGCCCACGCCTTCTTCACCAGCGTCGGGATCACCGTCGAGCGCGTACTGACCGACAACGGCGCCTGCTACAAGTCGCACACCTGGCGCGATGCACTCGCCGACGCAGGGATCACTCACAAGCGAACCCGGCCCTACCGGCCGCAGACCAACGGCAAGGTCGAACGCCTCAACCGCACCCTGCTCGACGAATGGGCCTACGCAAAGCCCTACCGATCAGAACAGGAACGACGCGACGCCTTCCCCACATGGCTGCACACCTACAATCACCACCGCGGACACACCGCGCTGAAGGGCCAGCCACCCGCCAGCCGCGTTCCTAACCTCTCAGGGCAATACAACTAGGGCGAGGACGGACTTCAAGGCTTGCACGCGCATGCTCTCCCCAGGGAGTGTGAGTAGCAATCAATCTCCCCGGCACCATAGCGGGGCGGAATACCTCTAGTTCTGTGCACAGGCTCCTCGAACAGCAGCGGAGTACAGCAACCACGCCGACCGCTGTCGACCTTCAACACATCAGAATCAGAGGGGCATAGCGGCCAACCACGCAGACCTCAGCGACCACACTGTGCGGAGTTCGCATCGAGAGGGTCAGCGTGCCACACGCGTGCCAGATGGAGCGGGGACTCACGGGGAACGGCGGCTGTCAGCGGGCCTGATGCACCGAAGGCACCCAAGCCGGCGTTACCCAGGTCAGACGGCAACTCGCCCAACCTCGCGCCTAAAGCGGGTGTCGCAGGTTCGAATCCTGCCGGGGGCACAGAGAAACACCTGGTCAGAGGCCCTTCCGTCCATCGGACGGGAGGCCTTCGTACTCGCAGCACACATATGGCACACATGCGACTGCGGGCAGAGGTGGGGAGCTGTGCGAGATGCCCGCGAAGGACGAGTTGGCCCAGCATCGGTACGAGAAGCTGGTCGACCGCTTGGAGGGCCCTGATGCGGGCTTCGCTGAAGCCTCGCTACCGGGGCTAGCAGCGGCTGGTACCGGTACGGCTGTTCTACGACTACCTGATCGAGGAGGGGCTGCGAGAGTCGAACCCCGTCGGCCGCGGACGCTACACGCGGGGCCGGAAGTTCGGCAGCCACCCGCGCGGGCTTGTGCCGCGCCTGGTGAAGCTGCCGTGGATCCCCAGCGAACAGCAGTGGCTCGATCTGCTGGACGTCGTGCGCCGGGAGCCGGTACGGAACCGGGTGATGCTCGCCCTGGCCTACGACGCTGCTCTGCGGCGCGATGAGCTTTGCTCGCTGCGGACCGACGACGTCGATCCGGCCCACCGGACGCTTCGGATCAGGGCGGAAGCGACGAAGACTCGGCGCGAGCGCGTGATCCCGTACTCCGCGCCGACCGGCGTGCTGCTGTCCGACTCCCTCGTGCATCGGGCCACGATCAGCCGGGCCCGCGGCCCTCTGTTCCTGTCGGAGTCGCGCCGCAACCACGGGCAGCCGCTGACTCTGTGGACCTGGTCGAAGGTGATCCGCAGCGTCGCTCTGACCGCCGATCTGCCGCGCTTCTCCACGCACACCACCCGCCACCTCTGCCTGACGGACCTGGCAAGGATGGGCTCGGAACTGCACGCCATCGCGACCTTCGCCGGACACCGCCACACCGAGTCGACCATGACCTACATCGGCTCGAAGCCAGAGATCCCCAACCCACAAAGGGGCGAGAACACATGGTCAGAGGGGCAAGGGGATGCCATACATACAGGTCAAAGACGCATTGTGCTTCGACTAAGGCCGGATCGCGGCGGCGGTGCGCTGTCGACGGACCCGCTTCCATGGTCGTTGCCCATCAGCGGGGGCGGCCGGCTCCACGGCTTTACCCACCTCCCCGGTTCGGGTCCCGCGTCGAGCAAGACCAGGGGCCAATCGGGCACTACAGGAGCAGGCTCGCCTGCCCGATTTCGCTGGCGAGCGTAAAGCCCCCTGATCATGCCCGACCCCGAACCGGGCAGGGCACCGGCCGAAGCCGCTCCGCCGACCTGTGATGCAGCCCCTTGACCTGCGCCTTCTCGGCATAGAAGATCCTTCCGGGGTGATGTGAAATGAGTGAGAACGTCGTGCGTCGGCCGTTCTTCACTTGGCTGTCGACGGTAATGGGGGTTGCCTTTTACGCGTGCGCGATGGGGGCTGCGGTCTTCATGCGCGATGACGGATACGCGCCCCCATTGGTGGTCGCGACGTTTGTGGTCTTCTTGTGGATGACGGGATGGCACTCGGCCATCCGTTTCACGGACTCTCACCTGATCGTCACTAACATCGTCGTGACCTCAACAGTCGCGTGGTCAGGTGTTGCACGGATCACAGCGGACGACGGTCTGTGTATCCGACTGCGCGATGAACGCGAACTCGGCTCAATCGCCTTCGGCGGCTCACTGATCGGGGCTTTCACGGGGTACCCGACGTATGAGAAGGCATTGAGGATTCTCTGCAAGGCGCATAAGAAGGCCCGTCGTGGTGGCAAATGGGATGGCACTGTTCAACTGCGCCGGTCTGTGCGGTGGCGCCAACTGTGCGCTGCCGCCGCGTTGATCTACGGCCCGCTACTCATCGTTCTGGCAGTCAGTGGGTGAGGGCGTCAGGGCACAGTTGCTGTACAGCAGCGAAGTACAGCAACCACAGCAACCGTGCGCGTTCGGCAGTGGTCGCCATGACTTCGATTTCTGCCGGCATAATCGCTGCTGACCGATCCGGCTAGTGTCTCGTGATCCTGTTCATGTCAGTTCGAGTTGTTATTGACGAGTTTCTTCATGTTGGTCGCGACGAGTCGGACTTTGGCGAGGACCTCGCCGGCGGTCGCGGTCCAGGTGAACGGTTTCGCGCTCTCGTTCCAGGAGTCGATGTAGTCGCGGATCTGCTTGATCAGGACGTTGACGCTGGAGAACGTGCCGCGGCGGATGGACTGCCGGGTCAGGATTCCGAACCAGATCTCGATCTGGTTCAGCCACGAGGAGCCGACGGGAGTGAAATGGAAGTGGACGTGCGGGTTCTTGGCCAGCCACTCCTTGACCTCTGGGGTGGTGTGCGTGGAGAGGTTGTCCAGGACGACGTGGATGTCCTTTCCGGCGTGTGGTTTCACCGCCTTCTTCAAGAAGGTCAGGAAGTCCTTGCCGTTCCGGGTCGGCCTGCACTCGCCGAGCACTTCGCCGGTGGTCACGTTCAGGGCGGCGAACAGGTTCGTGGTGCCGTGCCGGACGTAGTCGGCGGTGCGCTTCTCGCTCGCCGCGAACGCGACGGGCAGTACCCGCTGGGTTCGGTCCAGCGCCTGGATCTGCGTCTTCTCGTCGATCGAGAGGACCACCGCGCCGCCCGGCGGGGCGAGGTAGAGGCCGATCACGTCGGCCACCTTCTCCGCGAACGCCGGGTCCTTCGAAATCTTGAAGGTGCCACTGCGGTGCGGCTTGAGGCTCTCCTCGCGCCAGACGCGCGCGATGTAGTGCCAGGACACGGTGACGTTCTCGGTCCGCTCCAGGTACTTCGCCAACTCCCGTGTGGACCAGTGCGAAAGCCCCGTGCCGTCCGGCGGTGTCATACGCGTCAGCGCGATCACTCGGGACCGCACCCGGGCCGGTACCTGCTCCCGTGCACCACCGGGACGCTCCCCGTCCAGCCCCGCCAGGCCCTGCTCGGCATAACGGGTCTTCCAGCGGTCCACGGTGGGCAGCGACACCCCGAGCAACTCGGCAATGTCCTTGCGTCGGCGCCCCTCACCCGACCACAGCACGATCCGGCCCCGCGTGGCGACATCCGCAGGCACGTCCCTGCTGTTCACCAACTCCCGCAACTCGGCGACCTGTTCCACGGAGAGCTCCATACCAAGCCACCCTGCCACACAAGATCAAGTAACGCTAACGGAATCACGAGACACTAGAGCTACGGATCAGAAGGCGTAACCTGCCTGTCGGCGTTCCGTGAACCGTGACCCCCTATCGGTCGATGAAAAGTGACCCCTTCCGTGATCAAGTGATCAGTCTGGCTCCATGAGGGCCAGGTGGAAGAGGTGACCGGTGTGGAGGACTGGGCTGAGATCCGGCGGCTCCACCGCGCGGAGGGCATGTCGATCAAGGGGATCGCGCGGCATCTGGGGATCGCCCGGAACACCGTGCGGCGGGCCGTGGCCAGCGACGATCCGCCGAAGTACCGGCGGGCGCCGAAGGGCTCGATCGTGAATCCTGCCGGGGGCAGCACGCATGACCGCTCTGACCTAGGGTTTCTCTCTAGGGAGGGCCTACTCGGCCTCGGACTCATTGTTCGGGGCCGTTTGCGTGAGCGGGAGTGCGTCACCGTCGCGGTGGGCCGGAGGCTCGCGGCCGACCCAAGTGGGGCAACAGGCGATAGACACCTGGCCCCAACACGTATTCCGGCATCCTCAGGAGGACCACGCCGAGAGGAGTTCCGCCGGGCCGTACGCAGCGTCGAGCCCCGCGCAGTCGGTCCCGCTGCGCGAGACGGCCATCACAGGCACGGGAGCAGGCGTGAGCGCGGCGCGGTGCCGGTGCAGCGCCGCGAGATCGTGCCGGTCGAACGGGGAGTTCTCCAGCCACTTCACCGAGCCGACGAACAACAACTCCTTGGCGATCGGCGCGCGGTCCGCTCCCACGATGTCGATCTCCACATCGTTGGTACGGGTCCAGTAACCGCCGATGGCGGGGGCAGCCGGGAGGTTCGCATCGGGAAGTAGCCGTGCCAGAGCCTCGCGCACCAGAGGTTCAATGGCCCTGCCACGCCAGCTGGTCCAGCTCTCGCGGATGCGCTGCAGCGTCAGGTCACCCCGGCCCCGCTCGATCTCCTCCATCGCCGGGCCCAGGAGCTTCAGCCAGAAGCGGAGGTAGGGATCCGCGACCCGGTAGCGACGATCCCTCGAAGGCCGCGTGGACACGGGAAGCTCCGCCGCGATCACCCGCTTGTCCGCAAGGATCCCCAGCGACCGCTGTAGCGGGGTCGCCCCGATCCCGCCGGCGGCGCGGGCAATATTGGAGAACGTCCGCTCACCGCTACCGATCGCCGAGAGGACGGTGCGAGCCTGGACCTGCTGGGGGAACTCCGCGGCAAGCGAGCGCTCCGCCGACACCAGCAAGGCCGAGACCGGATCGCTGAGCGCCGCCTGCAGGAACTCCCACATCCCGGCGCTGTGCGTCCACTCTGCGCAGATCAAAGGCAGTCCACCGGTGATCAAGGCCGCGTCGAAGGCCGAGGCAGGATCGAGGCCGAGCATCTCGCCCACCTCCGCCGGGTTGAGCGGACCCAGCACCATCTCCCGTCCACGCTGATGGAACGGGCGTCCATAGCTGTTCAGCGCCTCCATCATCGACAGATCGGAACCGATGAGAACCAGCAGAACCGGCTTCTTCTCCAGCACTCGGTCCCAGGCCCGCTGAAGCATGCCCTCGAAGGCACCCTCCGCATCCATCAAATAGGGCACCTCGTCCATGACCACCACGCTCGCCCGGTCGTGGGGCAGTGCCGCCGCCAGCACGTCGAAGGCCGCATCCCAGCTCGCCGGGCGGGCCGCGGACAGCAGGTTCGCCAGCGGAAGGCTGGACGACTGCGCATCCTGGCTGAACCGCTCCAGGTCCGCCCCCGGCGACGCCCCTGTGGCGGCATGGAAGAGGAACGGCGCACCGGACCTCTCGGCGAACCGCTCAACCAACCGCGACTTGCCCACCCGGCGGCGTCCTCGAAGCATCACGCACCGCCCGGGCCGCTCCCCACCGACCCCGGCCGTCACCTTCCCCAGCTCGCGATCCAGTGTCTCGAGCTCGTGCCGCCTGCCCACGAAATCCGCCATGCCGCCACCTCCCGAGTATCACCTAATACTCCGGATACTAACATTGCAGTTAGCGACACCAATGTTAGTTACAACCCGGGAGCTGCTACTCCCCCGGTGTGCCCACAGGAGAAATCAGCCTTTCGCGCTCCAGCACGGTCCTCCATTGGACGCCCCACGGTCGCCGGATGCGTGAGCGGACTACGCAACAGGAGCCGTCCTGAGCCGGATGGGCCGGCCATGCCGCACAGCGCTGATCAGGCAGAAGAGCACCACGCGGCACAACCACGCATCACCCGTCAGAGATTCGATCCCACTCCTGAAGTGGGTGTCGCAGGTTCGAAACCTGCCGAGGCACCAGACAAACGGCCCGGACCGATCAAGGTCCGGGCCGTTTCGACGGCACCACTCGACGGCAGTCGCCACTCAGGCGACCGGTCGGCGCCGCCTGAGCAGGCGCTCCATGTGGCTGATCGCCTCCCGCTGGGTGTCGTGCACGACGTGCGTGCAGACGTCCATGGTGATGCCGACCTGGCTGTGCCCGAGGATCTCCATCACAACGCGCGGCGCGACCCGGGCCGCGGTGAGGAGCGTCGCGCACCCGTGCCGGGCGTCGTACAGCCGTGCCGGGCGTCGTGCAGCCGGCCCACCCGCAGCCCTGCATCGACCGCGACCCGTGTGAACGAACGGTAGACGTTGCGCGGCTCGACCGACCGGCCGTTCCGCCTGGCGAAGACGTAGCCGCTCTCAGGCCAGGCGACGCCCGTGCGCGCGAATGCATCCCGCTGCCGAAGCCGATGCCAGCGAAGCGGCGCGATGCACAACGCGGGCATCGGCACCACTCGGTTGCGACGGCTCATCGCGCCGATGACGCCCGCCGCGGTGGCGGCGCTACCGTAGTTGATGGCGGTGGCCTGGGACTTGCTCAGCTTCTTGTAGACGTACCAGCCGAGGGAGACGCCTCGTGCAACCCTCTTAGGGCCCTCAGCCCGGTCCTCGCCCGGGATCTCCCCTCGTACGACCGTAACGACGTCAGAGTCCTTGAAAGCCTTAACGGCTTCCCCGCAGGTGTAGCCCTGAGACGCGAGGTCAAGGAAGGCGCCACCCCTGCTGTCGGCGGCAACGACCTTGGCGGGACGCTGCGCAGGCTGCTCAGCAGCAGAGGCCGTAGGGGCCGTAGGGGCGACCGGTTGCCAGAGTGGCACCGGCAAGCACAAGCGCGCACGCGGACTTGAGCGTGCGGGACTTGAACCGCCTTCCGCAGGATCTCGCGCTCTTCCTCCAACGGCGTCGGCGGCTCGGCCGGCACCTCCGCCCGGCACCCCCTCGACCTGCTCGCCCGCGGCCCGTCCGGCGTACAGATCGGCAACCGTCCACTGCTCAGCCCCGCCACGGTGAAGGACACGTCAGCTCCATCTACGCGAAGCTCGGCGTCTCCAACCGGGTGCAGGCAGCCTGCTCGTAGTCCACAACAGGCCGGCCGGACGTCACTCGGCGGACCACCCGGGGCTCCGCGCACCCGCCTGCTGAGCCGCCGCGGCGAGCGACTGGAGCGCCGCCATGTGGCCGACCAGCGCCGTTCGGCCCTCGGGTGTCAGTGACAGCCAGGTGCGGGGCCGCCTGCCGATGTATCCCTTGCGGACCTGCACATAGCCCGCCGACTCCAGGGCCTGGGCAATGCGGCTGACACTGGCGTCCGAGATCCCGCAGTAGTCCCTCACCGACCCGAACTCCGCCTCGGCGCAACCCGAGAGAAAGGCCATCAGCTGGAGGCGGGTGGGGTGATGGATCACCTCGTCCAGGCCCTGCGGGACGTGTCTGCTCACACCTTCCCCCGGTCCCGGAAGGCAGCGTTCCGCCATACGCTCACGGCCCACAGCGCCACTCCGCCCAGCACCGCAGAGGCCACGGCGCCCGCTGTGCGGCCGGCGGGAAGGGCGGCGAGCCATCCGACGCCGTAGGCCGCGAGCGGGGCGGCCTGCGACAGCAATCGCACCCTGAGCGGCGCGCTCGCGGGCCAGGCGATGACTCCTCCGCTGCGGACGGCCACCACGTGCGCGGCGACGAAGGCCGCCGCAGCCAGCACCGCCGCACCCACCGTCGCCGCGCCGGTGAACCCGAAGAACAGCGCGGTCGCCGCGGCGAACAGGACGCCCTGCACGGGGCCGAACCAGGCCGGGGTCCGCTGCGGAGCGGCCCCCGCGGCCGCCCTGGCGTCCTCGGCCGTGCGCAGGGCCGCGGCGGCTTCGCCGGCCGTCCAGTTACGGACATCGGACATGACGCCTCCTTTCGTTTGATCAAGCACCTCCATCACGGCATATATTTTTGCCTTACAAAAATACTTTCGGCCGAAGGTAATCCCCTCGCGGTCGGCGGCATGCGCAGCACAACGGGGACGGCGGACCGGCCGTCCCAAGGCCCGGAGCGGGCCGGAAGCGGATCGGAAGCAGGTCGGTTCTGGGCACGGAAGCGGGGCCGGCCCGACCGGGGTGCCGCCCGTCGTCAAGCCGTACGCAGCAGGGTGGACCCGGGCACGTCCGGACCACCGCCGGCCGCCATCTCGTACGGATCCCGGGCCGGTCGAAGGAGCTCGAAGCCGACCTGACCGCCCCGTCCCCGCCGCCGGCCCGTGCGCCGTACGCGGCAGGCTCCGGCGGGCTGTCGCGGCGGAACCGCGTCGAGAATCCGAGCGCGCTGGTGTCCGGGGCCAGGACCGTGTCGCCCGGTTCCAGCAGCGGCAGCGCGCAGTCGCGCTCCGGCGGGTCGCCGGAGAAGCAGGCCGGCCGTGCGATGTCCTGCCGGACGAGGCTGCCGTGCTTCGCCCTGCCGCTCGGGTCGTGCCTGGTGTTCCCCAGCGGCCAGGAGCCGGGCGGGAACACCGTGCGGGACCGCTGCGGCGTGCCGGCCTCAGCCGAGTCGGCGGGGGCCGCGGGGCTCAGCCGAGGCCGAAGTACGTCCTGATCCCGTTGAGCATGAGCTGGATCCCGATCGTGGCGACGATCAGTCCGCCGAACCGCGTGACGATGGCGATGGTCTGTGCCGACATCCGCAGCCTCTCGACCAGGAGCAGGTGCCCCACCGGGATCAGGGCCACGGTGATGGCGACGGCGATGAGCGCGGCGATCGTGCCCGACCAGCCCCGCCCCGTCGAGGCGATGCCGATGACCGTGGTGATGGCCCCGGGACCGGCCATGAAGGGGATGGCGTAGGGCACCACGATCGAGTCCTCGGCCGATCTCGGCGCCGGCTCCTCGTGCGCCGCGGCACCGCCTTGCGCCCGGGTCGGCTCGCCGCCGAAGAGCATCTCGAACCCCATCAGCAGGAGCACCAGACCACCGGCGAAACCGAACGCCGACAGATCGATGCCGACCACATCGAGCACCGGCTTGCCGATCAGGGCCGCGCCGCCCAGGGTGATCGCGATGACCACCATGATGCGGCCGACGTACTCCCGCCGCCGCTCCGGTTCGTTGTCGGTGAGCACACGGAAGAAGACGCCTCGGATGAACGGATCAACCAGCAGGACCATCGCGATGGTCGCCTGAATGGTCAGCTCAAGGGTGCTCATGCCGTCGTCTCCCGCTGTCCTGTGTCGGGCTCTCGGTGCTGGCGGAGGTCGGCTCCCTCCGGCCCGGCGACCGCACGGGAGCCGTCCCGGGCGACGGCAGGCGTCCCGTCCGTTCGCCCGGCTCGCCGAAGTGGCCCCGCTGGCCGGGCCCGGTCCGGACGGGGTCGTCAGGGCCCCTTCGGCCCCACGTCACCGACCACTCCGATCCGGATGCCGAGCCACGGATAGGTGTGCCGGTAGAAGAAGTTGTCCTGCGGCTGGAGTCCGACCGCGGAGGGCCACATCTGGTAGGGCGCGGAGTTCGAAACCCCGCCGTGCAGCCGGCGCCAGACGCGACCGAAGTCCTGCCCGGTCGGAGGCGGGGTGATGGTGTCGGTCCATTCGACCGCGTTGCCGCCCTGGTCGAGGGTCCCCCACGGGGAGGTGGTGCGGGCCTGGCCGACCGTGCCGAGGCTGCCCTGGTAGAGATCGGCATAGGTCGTGGGGTCCAGGCCGAGCGGATTGACGGTGTCGCAGTCGGCCGGCGGCACCTGGGCCGGGCACCAGGTGGGGGCCGCGCCGCCGGAGGGGTGGTACGAAGCGAGCGGCTGGGTCGAGGAGTTGGTGACGTCGCCGGTGGTGGGGTTGAGGACGGTGGGGCTGGGGGCGGTCGCGTCGCCGTCGCCGAAGACGCCCGGGTTGGTGGGGTACTTCCAGTACGACTGCGTACCACCGCCGTTCGGGTCGTAGTACGCCGCCTTGATCCACTCGTTCTGGCTCGGTACGACGAAGCCGGTGTCCTCGGTCCGTGTCGTGTCCGGGCGGTCCAGGTCGTACATCCCGCGCTCGGTCCGCGGTGAGAGCCGCACCTTGTAGGTGACGTACGTGAACGCCCCCTCGGTACGAGTGTCCTTGGCCAGGACCCGGCCGTTGACGAGGGAGTTGACGAGGCGGGCCGCGTCGAGGAAGTCCGCGAAGCCGTACGGCTTGTCCGCCCACTCCGGCCGGGCGGTCGCGTAGTGGCGGCCCCTGCGTGCGTCCTCGAAGAACTCGACCTGGCCGTACTTGGGCCAGGTCGCTCCGCTCTCGCTCTCGTCGTAGAGGTCGAAGGGATCGCGTCCGTCGGGGTCCGCGGTGTTCAGGAAGGCCACCCACTGCGCCACGGTGATCTCGAGCTTGCCGATCTCGTACGGGTAGTCGACCCCGCCGACCGTGAGACAGCCGCGCGCCGTCCCGGGAGCCGCGGAGCAGTCGGCGTAGACGGCATCGGTGAAGGGGACGACGCTCACCGGGGGATTGCCGGGGGCGCCGACCCTGGTGGTCGTCACGGTGATGACCGCACCCGCACGGTGGCGGTCGTTCCCGTCTGCGGGCGTTCCCGCCGTGGCGGCGGGGGCCAGGGGCGCCGACAGCGCGCACGCCGCTGCGACGGCCTTGAGAAGGCGGGGGCGGGGAGATGCGAGACGCATGGGCGTACCTGTCCGGTCGTGGCGGGCCGCCCCGCGAGCCGGAAGCGGGCGGGGCGGCCCGTTGATCACAACAACAGCGGCCGCCACAGTAACCCCCACGGTCGCTCAACGCGTTGAAGGCGGCACCGAACGCATCGAATGGCGCACAGGTGTCGTGTGTCCGGGCGGGATCGTGCTCCCTGCGCCCACGCCTCGTGGTCGTACCGGTACGACGAACGGACGGAGGGGGCGTGTCCGGTACGACGAAACGGCGGAAGGTGCTCGCACCCGGACGACGAGGCCTCGACGCCGCGTCGTGCAGGGCGCCGGTACCGGTGCCCGGTTTCGGGTCCGCGCCCACACGTTCGGGCGGGCACGTAACTCCAGAGCCCCTGCCGCCGGTCACCTCCGGCAGTTCGCACCGCTCGGGAGGCGGGTGGCCACGAGCGCACCGAGGGTCGCCCACGCGGCGAGGGCCACGAGCGCGTTCCCCATCACGGCCGTGAAGTCCGCGCCACCGGCGGGTCCCCGCCCGGCCCCCGGCGCCGTCGCACCCATCAGCATCGTCACCAGGGCCACACCCAGCGCCGGGCCGATGTTCATCGCGGTCTGCTGGAGCCCGCCGGACACGCCCTCCGCGCCGAGGGGCGCTTCGCGCACGACGACGGCGGTGGCCGTGACCATCACGGGACAGAAGCCGGCGCCCACGACCAGGAAGGACAGGCCGGTCGCCACCGGGCTCGACTCCGCGTCGAGGCGGGACGTCAGAAGGACGCCGAGCGCGAGCAGAGCCATTCCCGACACCGCCGTCCGCCGGTGGCCGAACCGGCGCTGGAGCAGCGCGGTCGCGGGCGCGCCCAGCACCATCACCGCCGCCAGCGGCAGCATGCGCAGCGCGCTCGCGAACGGGTCGAGTCCGAGGACGTGTTGGAGCAGGTACATGCCGAGGAAGAGGGTTCCGCAGAGTGCGGCGGACGCAGACACCAGGACGGCCAGCGACGCCACCAGGGGCACCGACCGCAGCACCCCGGGCGGTACGAGAGGGCTCGCGGTCCGCCGCTCGTGGACGACGAAGGCCGCGCCCGCGCCCGCCGCGGCGAAGGCCGCGAGGGTGACCGACGCGGTCCAGCCGGTCCCGGGCAACTCGACGAGGGCGTGCACCACGCTGCCGAGGCAGAGCGCGAACAGAAGGGCGCCGGGCAGCCCGAGAGCTCCGCGAGCGGCGTCGGCGTGCCCCTGCTGCGTGGTCCGCACCTGCGATGCCCCCGCCTGTGCACTCTCCGCTTCAGGGCTCCCCGCTTCCGACGCCCCCGTCCGCGCACTCCCCTCGTCAGGACCGCCCACCTCGGGTGCCCGGACGAGGAGAACGAGCAGCGCGACGGCAAGCGCGGGCACGACGCTCAGGAAGAAGACCGAGCGCCACCCCAGTTGGACGGCGAGCGTGCCGCCGACGAGCGGCCCGGCGGCGACCGCCAGCCCGATGGCACTCGTGCGCAGCGCGATGGGCATGGCGAGCCGGTCGGGGGGATACGCGGCGCGGAGCATGCCGAGTGTGGCCGGCTGCAGCAGCGCCCCGAAGACGCCCTGGAGCACACGCAGTCCGATCACGAGCCCGACACTTCCGGACAGACCGATGCCCGCCGATGCGACGGCGAAGCCCAGCGCCCCCAGGGTGAAGACACGGCGGTGGCCGAGGCGGTCACCGAGCCGGCCCGCGAACACGAGCAGACTCGCCACGGCGATCAGATATCCGGTGCTGGTCCACTGGACCTCGGTGAACGACGCCCGCAGTTCGCGCTGCATCACCGGCTGGACGACGGCGAGTACGGAGCCGTCCACGGCGACGACCACCGCACCGGTGATGCTGCTGGTCAGGGTCAGTCGCTGAAGGCGGCGCCGACCCCGTGGGCCGGTGGCACTCGCGGTACGGGTCCGCGCGACGGTCATGGGGTACGCGTACCGAGGTGCGCGTCCAGGGCCGCCCGCAGCAGGGGTTCGACGTCGTCGCCGCCGGTGGCGAACTGGAGGCTGCCCCAACCCCACAACTGCGCGATGCCGTGCAGGTTCGCCCAGAGCGCGCCGGCGACGACCACCGGGTCGGCGCCGGGACCGTCGCCGCCGCTCGCGCCGGATTCCGCCCGTGCTCTGCCGACGACGTCCACGAGGGTGCGGTACAGCGGCAGGCTGGTCTCGCGCAGTCCCAGTTCACTGCTCTCCAGCAGATCATGACGGAACATCAGGTCGTACATGCCCTGATCGGTGCGGGCGAAGTCGAGGTACACCCGTCCGAGCAAGTCGAGTTGCGCCCGCGGATCACCCTTCGGACGGGCGGCGGCGACGGCCTGGGCCGTCCGCGCGGCGAGATCCTCGAATCCACGGCGGGCGATGGCCGACAGCAGTGACAGGTGGGTCGGGAAGTAGCGGCGGGGGGCGCCGTGCGAGACACCCGCCCTGCGGGCGATCTCCCGCAGGGTCAGGGCCTGCAGACCCTCCTTCGTCACCAGGTCGACCCCGACTTCGACCAGCCGGGCGCGCAGCCCCGTCCCCTGTTCGTTCATGGGACCTGTCTACCAGTGGGGGTAGACACTGTCTACTCCCACTGGTCGTGCAGTCCCGGACAGGCCGAAACACCGGCACCGGTCACAGGCCGGAGCGAGGAGGGGACTTTCGCCACACGCCCTAGGTCGACCCGCAGGTCAGCTTCATCTGGGCCGCCGCATGGTGCGCCCCGATACGCTCGGCGCTGCCCCAGTCCCGACCTCGGTCGAGGAGTTGCACCGCGAAGACCTTGTCGCCCTTGACCGGATAGCTCTTGACGGACACGAGCTCGCCGCGGTGGACGGTCTGGCGGACGCCGAAGCCGGTGTAGCCGGACCGTACGTCGTCCGGGTCGGCGAGGACGCGGTAGAAGGTGGGGGCACCGGCGGACTCCGAGGCGCGGTTCGTCCTGGGGACGAACACCTCGAGCGCGCACGTCCGGTAGTCGTCGTCCAGCTTCCAGCTCCAGATCGCCGTGGCCCGGGTGTCCTTGGCCGTGCTGCCCGACATGGGGACGGCCGTGAAGCTGCCGTCGCAGTCGGAATTGCTGCGGCCGCCCCGGCCGACCGAGTACCAGGCGGCGTCGCCGTTCTCGAACCGGCCCACTTCCCGGTACGTGCCCGTCGTGCACCCCGGGCCCGCCCACTCCTCGAACTGCCCGCCGCCGGGCAGCGCCGTCGGACCCACACGAGTCGGGACGGCGCGCCCGGGGAGGTCGGTCGCGGCGGCCTGTGCGCCGCCGTCGCCACCGCCACCTCCGTCGCCGTCGCCGTCGCCGTAGGTGAGGAGTGCCGCAGCCGCGACGAAACAGCCAAGAACGACGACGGTTCCGCCCGCCAGCAGAGCCCTTCGGAAACGGGAGAGCAGGGAGACGCGACCGGCGATCGTCTCGCGGGCGACCCAAGACGGCCCGGGACGCCGCTCGTCCGGGACCACGTATCCGCAGTCGGGGCAACTCGTACCGGGCAGAGGCGTGTGCCTTTCACTGCCGCACCGTTCGCACGCCATACCAGCCCACTATGCAGGAACCTTGTACGTCACGGGGCGGGAACCGCCGTGATCGGCGGTCGGCTCACGATCCGCGTTCGGCCCGCGACCAGGAGTCGACCCTGCTCCGCGGTCGGCGGGTCAGCGGGAGTGGGGCCGCGTCGTGCACCGGCTCATGACCTGCGGTCTGCCGAACTGGTCGTGGAGGCCCATGACCTGCAGTCGGCCCGGATCTGCGCGGCCGCGTGATGCGCTCCGTCGCGCCCGCCGTACCCCCGGTCCAGGCCGCGGTCCACGAGCTGCACCGTCAACTCACCGTCCCGCAGGGGTAGATCGTTCACGACGACCACCCCACCGCGCATTGCCCGCTGACCGATCTCGAAAGCGGCGAGCACGGATCCGGAGTCCCGGATGTCAGCGAGGACGTGGTACCGCGTCGGATCGCCGGCGACGTCCTCCTCCCGGTGACTCCACGGCACACGTACCGCGACCGAGCACGTCGAGTAGCCGCTGCCCGGCTGCCAGTTCCAGGTGACGGTGTTGCCGCCGTCCTGTTCCCGTGCACCGGACATCGGCACGGCGAGGAACCGGCCGTCGCAGCCGTTGCCCCGGTGGCCGCCGGAGCCGACCTCGTACCAGCCGTGACGGCCGTCCGGGTAACGGCCGTGCGTACGGACACCGTTCGGGCAGCCCGGTCCGGCCCACTCGCTGAACCAGGCCGCTTCCCCGGTCGGCGCGTCGGCCCGCGATCCGGACGGCACCGGCCGGGGAGCGGGGGCGGCCACGGGTGGTTTGGGCTTCTCCGCCGTGGGCCGGGGGGTCGGTTTCGCGGACGTGGCGCCCGGTTCCGGCGCGTCCTCCGGGAAGAACGTCGGGCCGATCCTCTGGGGCATCCCGCCCGGCGCGATGTCGTCCACGACCGGTCGCGCGTCGTCGGCGCGTTCGCCGTCGTCGCCGGCGGTTGCGAGGAGCGTGACTCCGAGCGCCAGCAGACACAGCGAGAGGACGGCTCCCGCCCCCGCAAGCGTCATCCTTCGCTCGAGGACCGGCTCGCTGAGCGTCCGGTGCGCCGACACGGACTCGACGGTGCACGAGTCGAGCACCATCCCGGGCAGCGCGCCCCGGTGCGTCCCTCCGCATCTCTCGCAAAGCATGCGGGTCACTATGCAGCGGGCGGAGTACCGGTCGGTAGACGTCGGGGCGTATCAACGCGGTATCGATCCGGGGTCCGTCCGACGGGCGGGCACGGGGCGCCCGCTACGGGGCGGCGGGTGGCCCTCCGCCGGTGGCCGTCGCACGGACGTGGGGTGGCCGTCGCAGGGGGCCCATGGGGTCTCCGCGTGCCCGTCGCGGGCCGCCGCCCGGGGTCGGACGAAGGCCGTCGCAAAGGCGCCTGGCCCGGGACGGACGAAGGCCGTCGCGAAGGCTGTGGCGTCTGTTGACCTTGCCCCAGGGGCAGGCCGCATCGTCCTCGGCAACCGGGCGGACCTCCCGCCCGGTGACGGAGGATGAGCCCGTGCACAACGACTCCCTGCTCACCATCGGGGCCTTCGCAACGCGGGCGCGGCTCTCGCCGAAGGCGCTGCGCCTCTACGACCGGCTCGGCCTGCTCACCCCGGCGTACGTCGACGCGGCGACCGGCTATCGCTGGTACCGCACCGAACAGGTCGATCGCGCCCGGCTCGTCGCACTCCTGCGGCAGATCGACATGCCGCTGGAGAGGATCGCCTATGTGGTGGAGCTGCCGGGGCCGCAGGCCGCTCGGGCTCTGACGATGTACTGGGCCGAGGTCGAGGAACGCCGTGCCGTGCAGGGCGCCGTCGTGGCCCATCTCCGTGACCGGCTTTCAGGCAGGAGACAGACGGTGTACGAGATCAGGACGATGGACATGGCAGAGCGGGCGGTCCTCACCGAGCGCCGCAGGCTGCTGGTGGACGAGCTGCCCCACTGGCTCCCGGCGGCCCTCGGCCGCCTGGAACGGGCGGCCGAGGAGTGCGGTGGCGTCGCGGGCCCGCCTTACGTCCGCTACCACGCCGAGGTCGGCCCGGACAGCGACGGCCCGGCGGAGGCGTGCGTGCCGGTCCCCGACGCCCGCGCCGCGCAACTCTGGATCGACGAGCACCGGACGGGGGCGGTTCTCCGCGTGGAGCCCGCCGGCCGCCTCGCCTACACCAGGTTGACCAAGGCGCAGGTGGCGTACCCGCAGATCGGGTCGGCCTTCGACGCGGTCGAGCGCTGGGCCACCCGGCATGGGCTGACGGTCGCCGGCCCGTGCCGTGAGGTGTACTTCGCGGACTGGGACGCGGCGACGGCGACGGACGAGGTCTGCGACGTGGCGTTCCCGGTGGCCTGACGGGCGCGGCTCTCACCCAACGGCGGCCAGGGCGGCGGCGACACGGTGCGTCGGCGAGTGACGGCCGCGGAGGCGCTGGGGCTTGTTCCACGTCGGCCGGGCGGGCCGCCGACTAGTGCCGCGTCAGGCAAGGTTTGCCCGACAAGGAGCGGCGTCGGGTGCGGTGGATCGCAAGGCGCCGGGTCGACCTCGTAGTGGGCCTACTCGGTTGACTCGGCAGCGCCGCGAGTCGCCGTGCCGGGCGCCGCGACGGGGCGAACGTTGCCTGACGCGGCACTAGGCGGACGCACAGGCGGTCTGGCGGACGGCCGGGACGGACTGGCGGACGGCCGGCCAGGACGAAGGGCGCTGGAGGCAGGAGCAGGGAGCAGGGAGTCAAGGGCGGGCGGCAGTGGGCGCCCCATCACCCCTCCATCGGCCCGAAGAGCTGCCGCCGTCGTCCCGGCGACCGGGGGCGCCGCCCGTCGGGGCGCCTCCGCTCAGCGACTCCCATCAGCGCCTCTCCCCCAACTCGTCCCGCTCAACTCCTCCCGCTCAACTCCTCCGGACACGGCGTACCGCGCGGGAGCTGGTACGGGGCCGCGAGCCGGTAGACACCCGCGCGCGGGGCGAGGAGTTCCGTCCATTCGTCCCCCTCCGTGTCCTCCCCCGCCTTCGTCAGACAGCCGGCGACATTGACGAACGCCTTCGGCTCGTCGTCCTCCCGGAGCATCGACGCCGCGGTCTCCTGTGGCTGCTCCACACTCCGGCCCTGCTCGTCCACGAGCCCGAGCCACGGCGAGTACGGGACGCGGATCAACACCCGGCCCGCCTCGCGCACATGGATCCGCAGCTCACCGGCGCCCGCCCGGTCCACGGTCGCCGGAGGGTCCGCGAGCGGCGTCGGCTCGCGAACGGCGAAGAGCCGCCAGTTCTCGTCCGACCACACCGGCTTCAGATAGGGCTGGCCGCGCTCGACCAGCTCGGCCTCCTGCCGGGCGCCCGAGTCCGGCTTGCCCGTCGGCAGCACCACGTAATGGACGGCCCATCGGTCCAGCCACTCCCGGTAGTTCGTGGCGTCGAGCGTGTCGTCGTAGAAGAGCGGGTTGCGCTCCATGTCCGCCTGCCGGTTCCATCCGCGCGCGAGGTTGACGTACGGCGCGAGCGCCGACGCCTCGCGATGGCTGCTGGCCGGGACGACCTCCACACGGCCCCTCTCGGCGCCGACCTCCTGGAGTTCGTGCACCAGTGGCGCGAGTTCCCGCGTCCAGGACGCGGCCGGCGCGGTGCGCACGATGTCGTCGACGCTCTTGAAGCCGATCCACGCGTTGAGCCCGGCGAACGCCAGGAGGACCGCGTACCACCTGCGCGAACGCGGCACGGTGTACGGCAGCGCCGCCATCAGAACGACCCCCGCGAACAGCATCGCGAGCCGCGAGACGTTCGAGCCGATCTGCGAGTCCACGAGGAAGGTCAGCAGCGTGCCCGCGGAATACACCCCGGCCGCGGTACGGACGGTGCGCCACTCACGCGGTACGAGGACGAAAACAAGGACCCCGAAGAGGAACGGCAGCGAGGTCGATCCCAGCGACATCGGCTGCGTACCGGAGAACGGGAACAGCCATGCCGACAGCGCCACGACCACGACCGGGGCGATCCCGAGCGCGTAGGCGCCCGGACGGCGCCCGTTCAGGAACAGCGCTGCGGCGACGACCCCGAGGAACAGTCCCGCGACCGGGCTCGACGCGGTCGCGAGGCCGGCCAGCGGCGCCGTGAACGCGGCCTTCGCCCAGCGTTTCCGCCGCCAGCGGTGGGGCCAGCAGAACACCCCGGCGACCGCCCCGAGGGCGAACACCATTCCCAGCCCGAACGTGACCCGCCCCGACAGCGCGTTGCAGAGGAAGGCGAACACCCCGGCCAGCGAGCAGGCCAGCGGGTTCCGGACCGCCCGTACCCGCGTCAGGATCAGCGCGGTCAGCGCGGCGGAAAGGGTCCCGACGACCATCATCGTCGTGCGCACGCCGAGGAGGGACATCAGGTACGGGGACACCACGCTGTACGAGACCGGGTGCATCCCGCCGTACCAGGCGAGGTTGTACGCCGAATCGGGGTGCCGGCCGACGAACTCGGCCCAGGCGTCCTGAGCGGCGATGTCACCACCGCTGTTGGCGAAGAAGAGGAACCACCCGACGTGGAGGAAGGCCGCCAGCCCCGCGGCCACGAGGACGGGACGCCGCGACAGCGCGCCGGCGAACCCGGAGCCCGCGGTCCGCGGGCCGGCGAACCCGGAGCCGGTGGACCGGGAACCCGCAGGCCCGGCGCCGTCGCACGTTGCGCCGTCTCGCCGTGAGCCTTCGCGCCCGGTGACTTCGCCCCCTGTGCCGCGTTCTGAGCGGTCGAGCCGTGCCGCGCGCGAGGCCGGGGGCCGGGGAGACACGGGAGCCTCGGACGTCCCGACCGGCCCATGAGGCGCGGGGATCCCAGGAGACGTGGGCAGCTCCCGGATCACGGCGGCCTCACGCGACACCGGAGCCATGGGCTCCCCGGAGGCCGCGGCGGACGCTGCAGACGAGGCAGACGAGGCAGACGAGGGCGCAACGGACCCGGTAAGCCCGGCAGTCACGGCGGACGCAGCAGCCACGGCGGACGCGGCCGATCCTGCGGTCTCGTAGGGCGCGAGGCATCCGGAAACGACGGGGCACGCGACGGACTCAGAGGATCCGGATCCGGACCCGGAATCCTCCCCTATTCGCGGGTCCTTCGCGGCTCGTGGGCCTCTCACGGCGCTGCTCTCGTCCGCGTGTGTCGGCTCGACGGTGGTCACTGCGGCTCCCGTGGTCGCTTCCCGTGCTCGGGGACGCCCTCCCGGCTTCGCGAGTTGCCCCCGGCCGGGAGACGCCGCGATCCGGGGACGCTAGCACGGTGTTGATGCACCGGACGGGGGCACGGAGGTCCGTGTCCCCGTCCGGCCGCCCGATGTCAGCCCAGGCGGGTCAGCCTGGCGCCGAACCCGGGCTCCACGAGCGCCTTCTGGAGGGCCACCGGCACGGTGACCTGGCTGGCGCCCTCGCCGACGGTCAGCGAACCGACAACCGTGCCGGCCGCCGCCTCGTGCGGCAGGACCTTGCCGCCGTTCGTCAACTCGAGCTTGACGGTGAGGCCGGACCAGCCGACGGCCTTGACGTCCTTGGTGGCCACGAGTGGGATCGAACCGCCCAGACCATCCTCGACCACGCCGACGACCTGGTCCTTCTTGACGATCGTCGCGTTCTTCAGGGCATCCTGCGTCGCGAGCATCAGCTCCCTGCTCGCCTTGATCGCGGTACCGAGGATCGGGGTGTCGTACTGCGCGAGCACGGCACCGACGATCAGCTGGTCCGTGTCGCCGACCATCTTGTGGGCGGCGAACAAGAGGTTGCCACCGGCCTTGGTGGTGCTGCCGGTCTTGATGCCGAGCGCGCCGTCGTAAGGCGGCAGCTCGTTGTAGTTCCGCCACGTCTTGCCCGACGGGTCCGTCCACTCGGGCAGCTTGGTGATGTCCATCAGGGCCTTGATCTCGACCAGCTTCAGCCCCAGCTTGACCTGGTCCTCGGCCGTGCTGACCGTCGTCGCGTCCAGTCCCGACGGGTCCGTGTACGTCGTGTTCTTCATCCCGAGCTCGTCCGCGGCGGCGTTCATCTTCTCGACGAACGCCTTCTCGGAGCCCGAGTCCCAGCGCGCGAGCTGGCGCGCGATGTTGTTCGCGGACGGAATCATGATCGCCGCCAACGCGTCCCTCAGGCTGATCTTGTCGCCCTTCTTGACGGTGTTGAGTGTCGACTCGTTGTCCGTCTTGTCGAGCTGGCCTTCCGCCTCGCCCTTGGCGTCGATCTCGATCATGGGCCCCGGCTCGCCCGGCTTGAGCGGGTGGTTCTTGAGGATCACGTACGCCGTCATGGACTTGGTCACGCTCGCGATCGGCACGGGCTTCTGCTCCCCGGAGGAACCGAGCGTGCCGAGCCCGGACGCGGCCATGTACGCCTGGCCCTTCGCGGGCCAGGGAAGCTGCGGGGCCGAACCCTCGAACTCGTACGTCGGCTCGGCCGTCAGCGAGAGGGTGGGATCCGGGAGCGGACGCACGGCCTGTACGACTGCGAAGACGATCAGGAGCACCACGACGAGCGGCGTCCAGATCCTGACCCGCCGCACCAGGGTGCGGACGGGGGTCTGCGGGGGCGGCGGAGTGTTCGTCAGCTCGGCGAGCAGATCGAGCGGCGGGCGGGGCGGCAGCGGCTGCTGCTTCGTGCGCTCGGGCTCCGTGAGCGAGGCGGGCGGGGCGGCGGGGGACGCCGCGGGCCCGGCCGGCTTCGCGGTGGGAGGCGCCGACTGCGCGGAGGACGGGGCAGGACGTACGTCGTCGCGCCGCAGCGGTACGAACGTGCTGGTCCGCTCGGCGGCGGACTCGGGAGCGGAGCCGGGAGCGGTTTCGGCGGCGGACTCGGAGGCGTCGCCGGAAGTCCGGCCGGGGGCGGGCCTGGACGCCGGTGCGGCCGGGGCGGACCCGGACGCACCGCTGCGGCCGGACGCCGTCCTCTCACCCGTGGTGCCCTCGGCCCCGGGAGCGTCGTCGGACGCGGGAGCGTCGTCGGCCCCGGGCTTCATGCCGGACCTCGGCTCGGGCTTCGGCCTCTCGCTCGGGGGCCCGGTGACCCTGAGCGCAGTGGTGCGCTCGGCCTCCTTCCCCGCGCCTTCCGAGCGCGGACGCTCCGCGTCCGCGCCGTCCACGTCCGACTGCGCCGAGGGGACGGCCGAAGCGGAGGACCTCTCGGCCCGCTTCGGTGCCGCGGGCTGCGAAGTGATCTTCAGCGCGGTGGTCGGCTGGTCCACAGCGGGCCGGGGCAGGGCCTTGAAGACGGCCGTCGGCTGGTCGACGGCCTTCCGGTCCCCGGCCTCCTCGGCGCCGTCGCCTTCATCGGCCGTCCCGGCGGAAACCGCGAGCCTGGCGGAACCCGTCGGCGCGACGACGCCGTCCGTACCGCTCGCGGGACCTCCGCCGGGGCCGTCCTCCGCAGGGGCGGTGTCCTTGCCGGCTCGCCGGGCGGCGGCCCAGCTGGGCGTCCTGGTTCGGGAGCCCTCCTCGCTCGGGCTCGAGCCGTCCGAGGTCGAACCGCCCGCGCTCCCACCGGCCGTGTCCTCGTCGCCCTCGCCCTGGTCCGTCCCGGTTTGGCCCGTCCTGGCCTGATTCCTCCTGGCCTGGTCCACCCCGGTCTGGTCCGTCCCGGTCCGGTCCGTCCCGGTCTGGTCCGCCCCGGCTGACGGCTCCGCGTCGACGGACTTGCGGGGCGGGGGCGCCGTGGGCCTCCTCCCGGCCTTCTCGGCCGCCTCGTGGCCGCTGGGGGCGAGTTCGGGGGCGTCGCCGCCCTCCACCGCTTCCGGAGCACCCGCGTCCGCCTCGTCGTCGCCGGAGGCCCCGCCGGCGCGTACGGCGGCCGGGGCCGGCCTACCGCCCGTTCGCCCGCCCGTACCCTCGTCCGCGGCGGTACCCGCCTCCGCGGTCCCGTCCGCGGTCCCGTCCGCCGTGTCGTTCGCCGTGTCACCCTTGCCGGAGACCCACGCGGCCACCGCCGCACGGAGGCGGTCGTCGCCGTCGGCAGGGCGGTCCTCCGAGGCGGCGGATCCGACCGCGTCGTCGGAACCGGCCGCGGACTCGGATGCGTCCCTGCCCGTGTCCGTGTCCGTGTCCGTGCCCGTGCCCGCGTCGGCATCGGCGGACACCTCCGAGGACGTCGGTTCGGACGACTTCGAGGTCTCGGCGCGCTCCTCCGGCTCCGACGGCAGCGTCCGGAACACCGCGGTCGACTGATCGGCACGTCCCTCGGTGGACGCTCCCGCCGAACGGGCCACGGCAAGCCGCGGATCACGTTCGCCCGGAGTCGTCTCCCCCGACGACTTCTGCTGCTCCGACTTGTCGGGGGACTCGCCCGCCACCGTGCCTCCTCCGTGCCTCAACCTGAACCCGCCGTGGCGCTGGTACCACCCGCACCACTGTCCGAACCATCTATCAGTGTCCTGTGTGAACCCCTTGGCCCCCGTGATAGACGAGAACGACATACCTGCCGGTTCCCACACGAAGCACCCAGGCGCCCTCGACAGACCAATGTGAGAGGCGTCACCCTGTCATTCATCCACGCGGGGAGGCATGGATGGGCAGGAGCCGCAGAACACTTCCGGAGGAGCTTCTGCTGCTCGCTCTGGACCCGGCCACGGGTACCACAGCGCAGCCGCAGTCGCTCGACCTCGGCCTGGCCGGAGCACAGCTAGTGGAGCTGGCCCTGGCAGGACGGATAGCCCCAGACGGGGATCGTATCGCCGTGGTGATGCCACGGCCGACAGGAGATCCGACACTGGACTCCGCACTGGAACTGCTGCGCAGGCGCGGCAGTCCGGTGCGCGCGGTCCACTGGATCGGCGGGCCCCGGCTGGGGTTGCGCCAGACATATCTCTCACATCTGGAAAGGTGCGGCATGGTCCATGCCGTGGCGGGCCAGATGTGCGGGGTGCTGCCGACGACTCGCTACCAGGCGACGGACACGGCGATCAGCCGGGAGATCAGGACCCGACTGGACAGCGCGATCCGCACCGGCGTACCGCCGGACCCGCGGACGGCCGCACTCGCCGCGCTGGCGCACGCGGTCGGCCTGGGCAAGCACCTCTATCCCGGCAACGAGGGGCGGTCCTCCCGCTCCCGGCTCCGGGACCTGATCAGGCACGACCCCATGGGCGGACTCGTGGCGCACGCCGTGATGGACGTTCAGAACGGCGCGTCGGCGCAGCCGCGCCGCAGTCCGGCGGCACCCGGTCGGCAGTCGGCCGTCCAGATGCCGTCACGACGCGGCAGCATGGCCCGCGCCGCCGCTCACTAGTACCGGTACAGGCCACCGGCCCGTAGGTGTACGGCTCGGGCTGGACTGGGCTGGACTGGACTGGGAAGCGGACACGCCTCAGGGATGCGCACGCGCGCCCGTGCGGCCGTGGACGCTGCCGTGAACCACCCGATCGCACGCCCGCCGGAAGAACCGCCGCACCGGCGTCGCACGAGACCGGTTCGGGAGCCGCAGAGGGCGCGGGGCAGTCGTAACGTCGACCGCCCCGCGCTCTCCCTTCGGCATGCGCCCGCCCTGACGCACACACCCTCGGCCCCGCACCCATCTCACGAGGGCACTCGGGTCTCCGAGGGCACTCGGCTGCGCATGCGAACCGCGCCCGCTTCGGGCTCCCACGCGTGCACCCACACTCTCTTCGCGTGCTCACGGGTGCCATTTCCACCACGCGCCGCACACAGCCGGTGTTTTGTCCCCCGCATTGTGCGTGCGTGTCGTCGTTTTCCAGCGCGAGCAGCACCTTTGGTGGCAGTCTGCTGAGACGTAGATACGCACAGCAACAAGGACAGCACAGCAGTCCACAGCCGGAGGTGCAGTTCCCGTGGCGTCCAACGTCAACCCCACCGTCAGGCGCCGCCGTTTGGGCCAGGAGTTGCGCCGGCTCCGCGAGCTCAAGGGCATGACCGCGGAGGAGGTGGCGGATCGCCTGCTCGTCTCCCAGTCGAAGATCAGCCGACTGGAGAACGGCCGGCGCTCGATCAGCCAGCGCGACGTGCGCGACCTCTGTGGAGTGTACGAGGTCGAGGACCACCGCGTGGTCGACTCACTGATGCAGATGGCCAAGGACTCGCGCCAGCAGGGCTGGTGGCACGCCTTCGGCGACATCCCCTACAGCGTCTACATCGGCCTGGAGACGGACGCGGCCAGCCTCCGGGTCTACGAGCCGCAGATCGTGCCGGGTCTGCTCCAGACCCGGGAGTACGCGGAGGCGCTCATCACCGGCGCGCTGCCCGAGACTCCGAGCAGCGATGTGGAGAAGCGCGTCCAGGTCAGGGTCCGCCGCCAGGAGCGGATCGCCTCCGACGAGAGTCCGCTCCGGCTGTGGGCGGTCGTGGACGAGGCCGCGCTGCGCCGGGTCGTGGGCAACAAGGAGATGATGCGCGAGCAGCTGGAGTATCTCGTCGAGCAGTCGCAGCTGCCGCATGTCACCGTTCAGGTGCTGCCGTTCAGCATGGGCGCCCATCCCGGGATCACCGGTCACTACGCCATCCTGGAGTTCCCCGACGCGTCGGACTCCAGCGTCGTATACATCGAAGGCGTCACCAGCGACCTGTACCTGGAGAAGGCGAACGACGTCCACAAATACACCGTGATGTACGAGCATCTGCGGGCGCAGGCGTTGAACGTCGAGCAGACGCGGGAGTTCATCGAGGACATCGCCAAGTCCTACGCCAAGTAGGCCCGGTTCAAGTGCCGTTCACTCGCGGTTCGAGGTCGTGACGGGCACCCCTGGGAAGCGGGCCGGGAAGTCGCGAGGGCGCACAGTACACCTTCGCGGCCACTTCCGGGAAGAGCGCAGTAGAATATGCCATCCGGTCGAGTGAACGGACGTTCTCAGCGGTCGAGCGCCCCAAGTAGCGTCGTGATCACGCCGTCGAGCACGTCGGCCACACCGTCGAAACACGGAACCGGAGAAAGACATGGCTATTCACCAGGGCGCCACGGACACTTGGGTCAAATCCTCCTACTCCGGCGGAAACGGCGCATGTGTCGAGGTCAAGTCCCCTGTCGTACAGGCGATCGCCGTCCGCGACTCCAAGGCCCCCGAGGGCCCGTCCATCACCTTCGTCCCCGGCTCCTGGACCGCGTTCCTGCACGGTGTGAGCAAGGGCTCCCTCTAGGGTTCCGCACTCGAAGCCGGAAGCAGACAAGCGGAAGCCGGAGGCTTCCGACGTCGGCCCGCCCCATGGGTGCCGGGCCGGTCAGCGTCGGGACACCAAGTCCCGACGAACAGAGCCCTCTCGACTGGTCCGCCGTCCCGGCCGAGGGGGCTCGGCACTGCGGCCACCGCCCGCCACCCACCGAAGACCCGACCCGGCCGCCTCTCCGCTAACGCAGCTCGTCCACGTACCGGTCCGTACCGGGGACCGTCGGAATGAACGGCGCCACCAGCTCGATCCTGCCCAGCTCCCCCGCGTCCAGCCCGGCGAAGTGCTCCTCCCAGCCGTCCCTCGGGTCCTGTTCCAGGAACCACAGCAGCGTCAGCCGGGTGTCCACACCCTCCACCTGCTTCACGTAAGTCATCCGGTCCAGTGGCAGAGGCGTGGGCCGGAACACGGTCACCATCGCCGCGGGGGAGACGGCGTCGCCCTTACCCGCGAGCCGCTTCGGCAGTTCCCTCGATCGCAGCCATTCCAGCAGCTCCGCCCTGCGCTCCGGACTCTCCGCGTCGATCACCTCCACGACCAGCCCCGCGTACGGATGGTCGAGCGCGTGGTAGTCGCGCGGCCCCGCGGCGCCGTCCCGGTAGACGGTCGCCACATGATCCTGGAACGCGGTGAACACATGGGTGCGGGCCCGGTGGACGCGGCCGTCGCGATTGAGCCGCTTGTTGATCCCGACCGTCCAGCGCATGTGGTCGTCGTAACGGCCCTCGGTGATCCAGTAGGTGGAGATGTAGCAGCCCGCGGTGACCGGCCGGGCCACCGCCGACTTCTCCGGGTAGCGCAGCAACTGCAGATCGCGGGTGGCGACCCAGCGGCGCCCCGCGAACATCCAGGGCATCGCCATGGCACCCGCGTAGTAGTGGTCGTCCTCGTACCAGCGGTTGTACGCGTACTCATGGCCGGGACGCGGCTCGACCATGGTGATCAGAGCATGGCCGGGACGCACCCCGTAGGGACCGACGGCCGCCAGTTCCGCGTACAGCCCGGACCGGGTGTCCTCGCTCACGACGCACCACTTCCCAGCACGGCGCTCCCCTTCCCTCCCGCGGTCGACCGACCTACTCTGACGCACCGTCAGATAAAGAGCCAGAGTCGGGAGCCGCCGGGATGCTGCTGCAGGAGAAGACCGTCATCGTGTCCGGTGTCGGCGCCGGGCTCGGACACCGCGTCGCCGAGACCGTCGTACGGGACGGCGGCAACGCCGTACTCGGCGCCCGTACCGAGGCCAACCTCGTGAGGACCGCCGGCGAGATCGACCCCGTCGGCGCCCACACCGCCCACCGCCCCACCGACATCACCGACGAGGCCCAGTGCGAGGCACTCGCCGCCCTCGCGCTGGAGCGCTTCGGGCGCATCGACGCCGTCGTGCACGTCGCCGCCCGGGACAGCCACTTCGGCGGCGTCGAGGACGCCGACTTCGCGACCTGGCAGCAGATCGTCGACGTCAATCTGCTGGGCACCCTGCGCATGACACGTGCATGCCTCCCCGCCCTCAAGGAGCGCGGCGGATCGGTCGTCATCATCGGCACCCAGTCCGCGGTGGCCGCCCCGTCCCAGGTCCGGCAGGCGGCGTACGCGGCGTCGAAGGGCGCGCTGACCTCCGCCATGTACTCCCTCGCCCGGGAGCTCGGTCCGCACCGGATCCGGGTCAACACGGTGCTCCCCGGCTGGATGTGGGGCCCGCCGGTCCAGGCGTACGTCCGGTTCACCGCCGGCACCGAAGGCATTTCCGAGTCCGAGGTGCTGTCCCGCCTCACGGAACGCATGGCCCTCCCGGAACTCGCCACCGACGGGGACGTCGCGGAGGCCGTCGCCTTCCTCGCCTCGGACCGCGCCCGCTCGATCACGGGCCAGTCCCTCCTGGTCAACGCCGGCGAACTGATGCGGTAGCCGCCACAGCCGAACCGGCGCGGCAGCCAACGTCGTTGACCGCATGGCACCGCGACCGGCCGGACCCGGCGGCCCGGGGACGCCGCCGCCGTCACTCGTGGCGGAAACCGCCCCCGGCCGGAGGGTCGGCGGCCGGGCGATGCGCGTGCCGACTGCCCGGGGGCCGACCGCCCTCAACCGTGCGCGAGTGGCCGGAGCCGGCCGGACTCAGCCGCGCGGATAGCGCTGGAGCCAGCCGAGGGCGGAAACGGCGGGGCCGTGGAGCGCCGGGCCCTGCGTCATCTCCATGGCGAAGTCGTCGGCGAGTTCGAGGACCGTGGAGCGGCCCTCGATCTCCGACAGCCAGGCGGGTGGCAGGGCCGTCTCTCCGTGCAGCGCGCCGAGAAGCGCGCCGCAGAGAGTGCCGGTGGTGTGGGAGGGCCCGTCGTGGTTGACGGCGAGGCGAAGGCCATGGCGGACGTCCTCGCTGACGAGAGTGCAGTAGACGGCGACGGCGAGGGCGTCCTCGGCGTTCTCTGGGTCACCGAGCGCGTCGATGCGGGTGGCACTCGGAATGCCCTGGCGTACGGCGCCCAGGGCCTGCTTGAGCGCGTCGCTCACGGGCTGGTGCCCCGGCCTGGGCGTGAGCAGGGACAGCGCCCGCTGGACGCACCCGTCGACGGTCTCGCCGCGGGCCAGCCCGTGGACGATCACGGCGAAGGCACCGGCCGAGAGATACGCGGTGGGGTGGCCGTGGGTCTGCGCCGCGCACTCCACGGCCAGCTGGCAGACCAGCTGCGGCTCCCAGCCCACGAGCAGCCCGAAGGGAGCGGAGCGGACGAGCGCGCCGGCGTCGCGGGCGGTGGGGTTCTTGGGCTTGTCGACGGTGCCGAGCACCTCGTCCGCGAGACCGGTGAGGCAGGCGGGGGTCGGGTCGCGGCGGGTGTAGAGCCATTCCTCGCGGGCGAGCCAGCCGTTGTCCTTACGACGCTCGTCGGGCCCCCAGTCCCGCTGGGTGGCCGCCCAGCGCAGATGGGCGCGGTGGACGTCGGTCGGCGGGTGCCAGGCGCCGGTGTCGCGGCGGACCTGGGCGCGTATGAGGCCGTCGACGGTGAAAAGGGTCAGCTGCGTGGCGGCGGTGACCGCGCCGCGGCGGCCGTAGGCGGGAACGAGATCGGTGACCCCGTCCGGGCCGTGGGTGGCGCGTATCTCGTCCAGGGACAGCGCGGCGACCCCGGCGCCCAGTGCGTCGCCGATGGCTCCGCCCAGCAGACAGCCGCGCACCCGGGCACGGAAGTCCTGCTGCTCGGCACGTCCCCAGACGGCTGCGGCTGGTGTGGTCACCCGGCTCCCTCCTTCTCGTGCGCAGCACTGTAATCGACCGCGAGAGATCGCTTCATGGGCGGAATCCAGCCGGAACGGCCGCCGAAGCGGAATGTGACGGTCAGCTTCCGGTCGGTTCCGGTCACCGCCCGCGGCGCGCCACGGCGCGGCCGCTGTCCGCCCGGGACGCCCGGTAGGTCGGGGGTGGGACGGCCGGGGGCGGGGGCGGCCGGTCGGTGCGGTCGGGCGGACCGGGAGGAGCCGGGAGTCCGGGTGACGGTTCGCACTGCCCGGTTCGGGCCGCGTCCGGCTCGACGTGACTCACATCACGGAACCTTCGTGCTGTCCTGCCCGGTGCGACCACGGCCGGACTGCGGACAGGACCTCGGCCCGACCCTCGGCCCGGACCGAGTGGTGCCCTCGGTCGCCTTCCGCGAAGGCCGTCGTGACGCCTTACGTAACGGACTTCCACAACGCCCTTCCGGCCTTCCGGGACGCGCTTCCGGCCTTCCGGGACGCCGTTGCGCGACCGGGCGGACGGGGGCGGGGAAACCCCGACCGGGCCCCTCAGCCCTGTTCCAGCACCGGCAGCAGCTCCGGGAGGTGGCCGTCCGAGTCCGCAGCGGCGCGCTGCCGCTCCGCAGGGACCTCGCCGTACAGCGTCGTACGGGGCCTCGACGGGCGTCCGGCGGCGTCGGCGATGGCTGTCAGGTCGCGGACGGAGCGGTACGAGCCGTAACTCGACCCGGCCATCCGGGAGATGGTCTCCTCCATCAGCGTGCCACCGAGGTCGTTCGCGCCGGAGCGCAGCATCTCCGCTGCGCCTTCCGCTCCGAGCTTCACCCAGCTGGTCTGGATGTTCGGGATGTGCGGGTGGAGCAGCAACCGGGCCATCGCCGTGACGGCGCGGTTGTCGCGGGTCGTGGGCCCCGGCCTGGCGATGCCGGCCAGATAGACGGGCGCGTTGGTGTGGATGAAGGGCAGCGTCACGAACTCGGTGAACCCGCCCGTCTGCTGCTGGATGCGGGCCAGGGTGCGGAAATGGCCCAGCCAGTGCCGGGGCTGGTCGACGTGCCCGTACATCATCGTCGACGACGAGCGGATGCCCAGTTCGTGCGCGGTGGTGACGACCTCGATCCAGGTGGCGGTGGGCAGCTTGCCCTTCGTCAGCACCCAGCGCACCTCGTCGTCGAGGATCTCCGCGGCCGTCCCGGGGATCGAGTCCAGTCCCGCCTCCTTGGCGGCGGTCAGCCACTCGCGGATCGACATGCCGGTGCGCGTCGCGCCGTTCACGACCTCCATGGGGGAGAACGCGTGCACGTGCATACCGGGGACACGCTGCTTCACGGCCCGGGCGATGTCGAAGTACGCGGTGCCGGGCAGGTCGGGGTGGATACCGCCCTGCATGCACACCTCGACCGCGCCGACGTCCCACGCCTGCTGGGCCCGGTCGGCGACCTGGTCCAGCGACAGGGTGTACGCGTCGGCGTCCGTGCGGCGCTGGGCGAAGGCGCAGAAACGGCAGCCGGTGTAGCAGACGTTGGTGAAATTGATGTTGCGGGTGACGACGTACGTGACGTCGTCGCCGACGACGTCACGGCGCAGGTCGTCGGCGATCGAGCACAGCGCGTCCAGCGCGGGCCCGTCGGCGTGCAGCAGCGCGAGGGCCTCGTCGTCGGTGAGCCTCGCCGGATCGTCCGCCGCCGTGGACAGGGCGTGCCGTACGTCGGTGTCGATCCGCGAGGGCACCATGCCGGGCGCCGCCGCCTCGCGCAGGACGCCCCAGTCCCCGTACACCTCGTCGAAGTCGTCCCGGCGGTCCGAGGTCCGGCCGTCGGTGTCGATGGTGCGGTGCAGATCGGTCCGTCCGCTCGCGACGAAGCCCTCGTCCGGCTCCTGCCAGGGAAGGCCGACGGGCAGCGCGGCCTCGTCCGCGAGGCCGGTCGAGGGGTCGGCGAGGGCGCTTACGTGCGGGAGCAGCCGGGGGTCCAGCCAGGGCTCGCCGCGCCGGACGAACTCCGGGTACACGGCGAGCCGTTCGCGCAGCCGGAATCCGGCGGCCGCCGACCGCTCGGCGAGCGTGTCGATCTGGGGCCAGGGCCGCTCGGGGTTGACGTGGTCGGGCGTCAGCGGCGACACCCCGCCCCAGTCGTCCACACCGGCGGCGATGAGGCGCCCGTACTCCTCGTCCACGAGGTTCGGTGGTGCCTGGAGGCAGCCGGAGGGACCCATGATGTGCCGGGCGACGGCGATGGTGGCGACGAGGTCGTCCAGTTCGGCGTCCGGCATGCCGCGCATCGCGGTGTCGGGCTTGGCGCGGAAGTTCTGGACGATCAGCTCCTGGATGCCGTGGTAGGCGCGGGAGACCCGGCGCAGCGCGAACAGCGACTCCGCGCGCTCCTCGTACGTCTCGCCGATCCCGATCAGCAGCCCGCTGGTGAACGGGACGGAGCTGCGCCCGGCGTCCTCCAGCACCCGCAGCCGCACCGCCGGCTCCTTGTCGGGCGATCCGTGGTGCGGACCGCCGGGCTCGGACCAGAGGCGGGTGGCGGTGGTCTCCAGCATCATGCCCATCGAGGGGGCGACGGGCTTGAGCCGCTGGAAGTCCGTCCAGGTCAGCACGCCCGGGTTGAGGTGGGGCAGCAGCCCGGTCTCCTCCAGGACGCGGATCGCCATGGCCCGTACGTAGGCGATGGTGTCGTCGTACCCCTCCGCCTCCAGCCACTCACGCGCCTCGGGCCAGCGGTCCTCCGGCTTGTCGCCGAGGGTGATGAGGGCTTCCTTGCAGCCGAGTTCGGCACCGCGCCGCGCGATGTCCAGCACCTCGTCGGGCGACATGAACATCCCGTGGCCGGCACGGCGGAGCTTGCCGGGGACGGTGGCGAAGGTGCAGTAGTGGCACTTGTCCCGGCACAGCCTCGTGAGCGGGATGAACACGCTCTTCGAGTACGTGATGACCCCGGGGCGCCCCGCGGCCTCCAGCCCGGCGTCCCGCACCCGCGCCGCGGACGCGCACAGGTCCTCCAGGTCCGCCCCGCGCGCCTGCAGCAGCACGGCGGCCTCCCCGGCGTCGAGCGCGACACCGTCCCGAGCCCGCTTGAGAGCACGGCGCATCGCGTTGACGGTCGGACGATTCGCCTGGTCTCCGACCCGGTCTCCGGCCTGGTGATCCGTCATGAGGCGAGCATACGAGCGCGGGCCGACAACGGAACGGGGGGTGGGTGCGTATGCACCGAAAAGGGACGGTGGTGAGGGGTGGGCGGGGGCACCGCCCGAAAGGGGTGCGTGCGGGGCGGACGTACCGTCCGGCGAGGAACGGTGCACGCAGCCCGCGGCTCCGGGTACGGCAGCGCTTGGTACGGCGGGTCACGGCAGCGCTTGGTACGGCGGGTCCGGGTGATCGATGCCCCGATGCCCTCCTCGGACAGGGATCCGCTGCCGGCCGCGGTGGAGGAGGGGCGCGAGTACCTGGCCTTCGGGTCGACGGGTGCGGGCCGGGAGCTGCTCTCGGCGGGAGGAGCGGAGCCGCCACCGGCTCCGACTCCGACTCCGGCGACCCCTCCGGCGACCGCGTTCGCGCCCGGGCGCGCCCGCGCGAGGGAAGCCCCACGCATGCGAAACGCCCCGTTCTGAGCGGGAATTACGCGTTGCATTCGGGAACGAGCCCATGACAGCATTCCCCCCGTGAGTCAGCACGGGGACGACGCCGCAAACGGCACCACAGAGCCCGACCGGACCTCGAAACTGGCCGAGTTGGCCAGTTGGACGGCACCCGAACCTTCGATCGACGAATCCGGCGACCGCACCACGCCCGAACCGTCCGGAGAAATACCGGATACGGCTGCGGCGGGCGCCACGGACGGTGTGGCGGCGGACGGCGAACTGGCATCCGCCCGCCGGGAGTTTGCGCGGTTGCTCGGGGAATTCCGGCGCAGTGCCGTACTCGTGCCGTTCGACGAGCACGACAGCCTGTGGACCGCCGACGGGAACGGCGTCCGCTGGATCTGCGCGTTCTCTAACGAGGAGGCCCTGGCCCGCTTCGCCCTGGCGCGGGGAGAGACACGCCGCGCGTGGAAGTACCGGACGGTGCTCGGCGCCCGTCTGCTGGACGCGATGGTGCCGATGCTGCCCGGACCCGGCGGTGTGGCCCTGGACGCGGGCAGCGCCGACGGCATGTTGTTCCCACCGGTCGAGGGCATCGTGCCCGACGCGGTGGCAGTGGATATCGGGGAGACGGGGGAAGGACGAGATGAGCGGGCAGAATCCTGATCTCGAGGCGCCGACGGCGGTGCTCGCGGCCATCGTGAAGGGCATCGACCTCGCCCATTCCGAGCTCAAGGACCTCGGCATGATCGGCGAGGCGACCGCGGGGCGCGGCTTCTCGGAACTCTCCCTGTCGGGAGTGGAGCTCGGCCACGGTGGTCTCGCGGACGGGTTCGGGACCTTCTGCGAGCGCTGGGAGTGGGGTGTCCGGGCGCTGACGCTGAAGGGGAACGGGTTCGCGCAGGCCGTGGGCCTGTCGGCGGGGTCGTTCGCCGAGCAGGAGCAGTACGTCATGGACTCGTTCAAGATCGGCGTGAACTCGCTGAACGGCAACCCGCACCTCAGCGAGGACGAGGTCAAGGGCAAGAGCTGGGACGAGATCAGCACCCAGTCCGCCACCGACGACCCCGACTGGAGCGCCGAGTCGTTCTCCGAGGCGCACCAGGAGGTCAAGCAGACCTGGAAGAACACCGGCTACGACGTGATGGACGCGCAGATGGACGCCCTCGAGCGGCAGGGGCTGGTGGACCCCGAGCTGCGTGAGGCGACGGACGCCAGGCTGCGCGAGACTCTCGATCCGTCCCAGGAGACGGTCGCGCAGACCGAGGAGCCGCGTTGGGGGGAGCGCCGCTGATGGTGGATCTGGGCGATCTGGGAAAGGCCCTCGACAAGGGCATCGACGTCGTCGACAGCGGCATCGACAAGGCCAGGGAGAAGGTCGGCGAGGGAGTCGACTGGACGACCGACCGGATCGGCGAGGGCCTGGAACAGGTCGGCGCGGAAGACTGGGCGGACAGCGTCGAGGACTGGGGCGACGAGACCGCCTCCTCGCTCGGCGCGGACGTGGGTGAGCAGCAGCTCGGGCAGACCGAGGAGGCCAACGAGCTCATCCACGGCAACCCGGAGGCGATCGCCTCGACGGTGCAGAACCTCCGCGACTTCCAGAAGGCGTTCGACCTCGTCGGCGGAGGGATGAAGAAGCTCGACTCGGCCCACTGGAAGGGCGAGGCTGCGGACGCCTTCCGCAGGAGGTTCGAGACGCTGCCGACGGACTGGCTGCACGCCGCCGACGCCTTCGAGGCCGCGGCCAAGGCGCTGGAGACCTACTCCAAGGCGGTCGTCGGTGCCCAGGACAAGGCCCGGGAGGCCATCGCCCTCCACAAGGAGGGCGAAGCGGACTCCAGGACGGCGGCCGACGCGTACAACAAGAAGGTCGACACCTACAACGCCGCCCGCAACAGCGACAGTCCCCCGCCCAGGCCCGGACCGTTCACCGACCCCGGCAGGGCCAAGCGGCAGCGGGCCCAGGAGATCCTCAAGGAGGCCCGCAGACACCGCAACGAGGCCGCGGACACCGCGAAGACGGCGATCACGGCGGCCATGGCCCATGCCCCGAAGGAGCCCACGGGCCGCGACAAGGTCAAGCTCGAGCTGGCGGACTACAGCCTGGCCCAGGGCGTGGAAGTGACCCATCTGGCCGGAGGCGTGGTCAAGGGGGCGGCCGGCCTCGTCAACTTCGTCCGTTCGGTCAACCCGCTCGATCCGTACAACCTGACGCACCCGGCCGAGTACTACAAGGGTCTCAACACGACCCTGGCCGGGCTCGTCTCCACCGCCGCGAACCCCGACCGCGCGCTGAAGAACGCCTGGGAGGCGGCGAAGGGCGACCCGTCCGAGTTCCTGGGCCGACTCATCCCGGAGATCGTCGGCACCAAGGGCGCCGGACTGGTCAGGGGCGGGATCAGGGCCGGGATGAAAGGCGTTCCCGACGGCCCGTCGAAGGTCCGTGACGGGCACACCAAGGATCCCGACGGCAAGGGCAAGCAGTGCAGTGAGACCAAGTGCGACGGGGATCCGGTCGACGTCGCGAGCGGCCGTGTGCTGCTGCCGCAGACCGACATCGCCCTCCCCGGCTCGCTGCCGCTGGTGTTCCGGCGCACCTTCGACTCCTCGTACCGGGCGGGACGCTGGTTCGGCCCCACCTGGTCGAGCACCGTGGACCAGCGCCTGGAGATCGACTCCGAGGGCGTCGTCCTCGCCTGCGACGAAGGCAGTCTGCTCGCCTATCCGCATCCCGCGCCGGGCGTTCCCGTGCTGCCCGCGCACGGCAGGCGCTGGCCCCTGGACCGTACGGACGACGGCTACACGGTCACCGACCCCGGCACCGGCCGGGTGTGGCACTTCACCGACCACACCGACGAACTGGCGCTGCTGGACCGGATCGACGACCGCAACGGCCGCTGGATCAGCTTCGACCACGACGAGTCCGGCGCACCGACGTCGATCGTGCACCACGGCGGCTACCACCTGAAGCTCACCACGGACGAGGGCAGGGTCACCGCCCTGCACCTGGCGGGGGCGGCCGCCGACGGCTCTGACCAGGAGATCCTCCGGTACGGCTACACGGACGGCCGTCTGACCGAGGTCGTCGACTCCACGGGCCTGCCGGTGCGGTTCGGCTATGACGACCTCGGCCGCATGACATCGTGGACCGACACCAACGGCAGCCACTACGACTACGTCTACGACGGCCTCGACCGGTGCGTCTACCAGTCCGGCACGAACGGCCACGTCGAATCCCACTTCACCTGGGACGGCACGGACCCGGACACCGGGCTGCGCATGACCTCGATGACCGACGGCCTCGGCCACACCAAGCGCCACGTGATCAACGAGCGACAGCAGGTCGTCGCCGAGATCGACGCGAACGGCGCCGTCACGCGCTTCGAGTACGACCCATACAACCGGCTCCTCGCCACCGTCGACCCGCTCGGCCACGCCACGAGCACCACCTACGACGAGGGCGGCCGCCCGGTGACCGTACGCCGCCCGGACGGCAGGGAACTGTCAGTCGAGTACGACGGCCTGGGAATGCCGGTGCGCGTCCGGGGCGCCGACGGGAAGGTGGTGCGCCGGACGTACGACGAACGCGGCAACCTCACCACCGCGACGGACGCCGCCGGTGCGGCCACGCACGTCACGTACGACGGAGCGGGTCATCCGACGTCGGTCACGGACGCCCTGGGACACACCACGCGCGTGCGCTGCGACCGGGCCGGGCTGCCGCTGGAGATCACCGACCCGCTCGGCGCGACCACACGCTGCGAACGGGACCTCTTCGGGCGGCCGGTCGCGATCGCCGACCCGCTCGGCGCGGTGACGCGACTGGAATGGACGGTCGAGGGCAGGCTCGCACGGCGCGTCGAGGCGGACGGCGGCGTGCAGTCCTGGACGTACGACGGCGAGGGCAACTGCACCTCCCACACCGACGCCCTGGGCGGTGTCACCACCTTCGAGTACACGGACTTCGACCTCCTGGTGGCACGGACCGGGCCGGACGGGGTGCGGTACGAGTTCGCCCACGACTCCAATCTGCGTCTGACCCGCGTGACCAACCCGCAGGGACTGACCTGGGACTACGCGTACGACCCGGCCGGCCTGCTGATGTCCGAGACCGACTTCGACGATCGGACCCTGGCGTACGAGTACGACGCGGCCGGCCGGCCGGTGTCCCGCAGCAACGGCCTCGGCCAGCGCGTGCGGTTCACGCGCAACGCCCTCGGACAGATCGTCCGCAAGGACGCCGAGGGATCCGTCACCACGTACGAGTACGACGTCTTCGACGAACTCGCCGTGGCGGCGGGCCCGGACGCGACGCTGACACGGCTGCGCGACCGCCACGGGCGGCTGAGGTCGGAGTCGGTGGACGGGCGCGAGACGACGTTCGCGTACGACGCCCTGGGCAGGCGGACCGGACGGACGACGCCGGGCGGCGCGGTCAGCTCCTGGTCGTACGACGCGGCCGGCCGGCGCTCGGAACTGACGACGTCGGGCCGCACCATCGGCTTCGACCGGGACGCGGCCGGCCGGGAACTCGCCCGCCGCATCGGCGGCACGGTCACACTCCACCACACCTTCGACCCGATGGGCCGGCTCACGGACCAGCTCGTCACGGGCGCGAACGGCGGCCTCCAGCGGCGCGGCTACTCCTACCGCGCGGACGGCCACCTCGTCGGCGTCGACGACCGGCTCTCCGGGGCGAGGACGTTCGACCTGGACGCCGACGGACGCGTCACCGCCGTCCACTCCGCGAACTGGACCGAGCGCTACGCCTACGACGCGGCGGGCAACCAGACCGACGCGTCCTGGCCCGCCACGCATCCGGGCCACGAGGCGACCGGCCCCCGCGCCTACACGGGCACCCGCATCACCCGCGCCGGCAACGTCCGCTTCGAGCACGACGCCCAGGGCCGCGTCGTGCTGCGCCGGAAGACCCGCCTGTCACGCAAGCCGGACACCTGGCGCTACGCATGGGACGCCGAGGACCGGCTCACCTCGGTCACCACACCGGACGGCACGGTGTGGCGCTACCGCTACGACGCGCTGGGCCGCCGCATCGCGAAGCAGCGCCTGGGCGACGACGGCGAGACGGTCGTCGAGCAGGTGTCGTTCACATGGGACGGCGCGACGCTGTGCGAGCAGACCACGGAGTCCGTGGACCTGCCCCACCCCGTGGTGCTGACCTGGGACCACGACGGCCTGCACCCACTGGCCCAGACGGAACGCATCCTCCCGGCGGGCGGGTCGCAGGGCCCGGGCACCCCGCGACTCCCCCAGGAGGTGGTCGACGAGCGCTTCTTCGCCATCGTCACGGACCTGGTGGGCACCCCGAGCGAACTCATCGACGAGTCGGGCGAGGTCGCCTGGCACACACGGAGCACGCTGTGGGGGACGACGGCCTGGGCGACGTCGAGCACGGCGTACACACCGCTGCGCTTCCCGGGGCAGTACTTCGACCCGGAGACGGGGCTGCACTACAACTTCCACCGGCACTACGACCCGGAGACGGCGCGGTACCTGTCGGCGGATCCACTTGGGTTGAGGCCAGCGCCACACCCTTCAAGATACGTAGACAATCCACATCTGTGGGCGGACCCGCTCGGCCTCACCCCGTGCCCAACGGCAAGCCTCGCCGCAAGGAAGGCAGACGCCTTGCGGGATGCAGGAGTGCCCGAGGGGCAGGAGCCTTTCGACTCGACTGACTATGCCATGGCTCGGAAGCCTGAGTGGCAGGGCGGAGGAGCGGAACTTGACGAGGCGGGGCATCCCATCTTCTACCGCGAGGAATGGTACGAGACCTCAGACGGGAATATCGTGGTGTTTCAGGACCACTGGTTCGGCCACAGGAAGCCGGGAGAGGAAGGATACCAGCCACCACACCTTCACGTACGACCCTACGACAATACGCGCAATGGACAAATACCAGGCTGCGAGGAGCACTACTATTACGATCGCAAATTGGGCTGATCTCGTACGAAATTCGGCCTACCTCAAAGCTCTCTACACTAGCATTCCGAAACTCGACGCCATCATCGTCAGATCTATTCACCTAAACCACTTCGGCCCAAGCCTTACACTCCGGATCGACCTACCCGAATTCCCTCAGAACCCACCAGCACCGTGGGTCGAGGCCGCGCTTGATCGATTTCAGTGCCAACTGGAATTCATTGCCGTCGAAAATCTCGAGCTTACAGGATGGATTCCAGGCGGGCAGACGGCCCTAGAGCTGGGTACGCGCAATTCCAACAAGATTCATGCACGAATGAACTCCGGCGAATTCCACCTCTCATTCACCGCGGCCGACTCGATCCTGGTAGGCCACATGAGTGCATTCAAAGTGCAGTCAGACCAATCGGACAGCGGGCCTCACCAGTTCCTCGGAAGGCTCGACTCAAAGAAATTTAGCGAAATCCCGCCCCCCTACGAGAAGACATTCTATGAGCACATCTGACTGGACCGATCTACTTTCGAACCCCGAGGGCATGCGGGAGCTTTACACTAGGACTCCCACCCTACCTGAGTGCTTTCTATTCTACTTTCATATCGACGAGCGAGAGAGTGGGATTACTTTGGGTTTCGACACGCGATCGATTCCAGACAGGCCTCGTCCGGAGTGGCTTCGGACGGGCTTCAACGCATTCGAGTTTTTCCTCACCTTCGCCCACGTGACGGATCTGTCCCTCTCCGGCTGGAACTCCATCACTGACAGAACGATCGACCTCTCCCGGTCAACTCTCGGAGGAATCACGGCCCGCGTCACCAATTCCCGCGAGATGATCTCGTTTCACGCATCATCCGCTCGCCTGTCCCGAGCCAGGGTTTACCTGGCCTCGTCGGGCGATTAGCGAGGCCGATATCCAGAGATCGCCCTTGGGTGACGGCCACATCCTTACTACGCCCGCGACGTACGCGACGGGCAGCCGCAGTCTTGAAGATCGAGTTCTGTTTCGAGCAGGGCGTCGACGCGGGCGAGGACGGAGCCGGGTGTCGGGAAATTTCTCGCGACGCCAGCGGCGACCCGGGTCAGCTCCCACGTGGGCACGAGGGCCAAGATCTGGCCGCCCATCCATGGGGCAGGACGATCAGGGTGTCGGTTGAGGCCTGGCGGACCGCTGCTCATGCGCCCGCTGCCACAAGTTTGAAGCTGCCGCAAGGGCAAAAGCGGGAGATCACAGACGCCTTGGTGGAACGGCTGATCTGACGCACCGGATCGGGGCTCGGGCGGAGAACACGGATTCACCCGGGTTGCCTGCGAGCTAGCGGGCGCGATCCAGGGGTTGAGAGATCGCGCCCGCAGCATCACTTCTTCAGCCTCAGCTCGAGTCCGCACCTGAGCGTTTGATTGTACGCAACGCCCCCCTGTCGGTACTCGAATCTGCACTCACTCGCGTTCCTCTGAATTTTTCCGGTGACGCGCAGGTGTGCGACATAAAATACATCACTCACCGCCTTCGCTTTCACCGTAAACCCCTCTTCAGAGTAATCCTTGAACTCTCTGAACTTGGGAGTAAAGGGATCACCCTCTGGGGCAATGAGCGGCAATCCCTGAGTATCTTCGAGGTTGTAGGCTCCGTACTCGATCACTTCAATGCCGGACGGAACGTCAAGCATCTCCGCTTTCGTGATCTCGATTTCGCGAGCGGACATGTTCGTGGGTAGCGGCATTGCGAACCAGAACTCTTGCCCTACCGACGCGTGCGGATAACCAACAGTGCCCGTCGAATGGTTGCCTCCGCTGAGGGCAGCACCTGCCCTCGATTGCCCCGATGGCTTCGAGTTCGAACACCCTGAGGCCGCGAAACATGCCAACGCTGCCGCAACAACGAGACTAGTTCGAATAAATGACGCCCATTTGAGCCCCGGGAGGTGCACTGTAACCCCAAATGAAGTGCTTTCGGGCAGTCTTTCCGCCAGCCCTGATGTTCTGCTTATGGCTCTGGTCGTAGCTGGTCGAACCGCCGAGAGAGAACCCGAACACAACGACCGCACCCGACCATTTGACACTCTTGCCAATTTCAATCGCCCACGTACCGTAGCGTGGGAGCCAGCTCCGGTACTTGGGATTTGAATTTGCGTAGCGAACAGGCCCATCAAGATGCCTCGCATCCTTACCATACGCGCCGACAGGCTGTCCGGCAGGAACCTTGAATTTGCCAGGTCGGATTTCATAGTGCGACCTCAAAGAAGGGCCACACCCAGTAGTCTTCTTGATTTTATTGTATTCGATCGGCACTTTCCATTGGTTGGCCACGTACGGGCCTCGCCAACTGAATCCAGAAACACCTGATGCGGTACTTCCGATGGAGGCCGATCCGCTCACGGACCACACAGTCCCCTTTGCGCTGTAACCAACGTCGATGGTGTTCGAGAGAGTCGACTTGTACTCGACGTTGCCAGCTGCATCCCAGTAGGCATGCGATTCGCCCACGACGGTGTATGCGATCTGGCGGGCAACAACTCGCGCTGTCGAAGCGCAGGGGCCGGCATACGGCGTCACCCGCTGGGAGGTGATATCAGTACCGTCGACCAGGTAGGGGTTGTGATTCTCCGGCGCCGGTCCGCGGTCACTCTGCCACCGTGGCGCCGCCTGAGCCGAGTCGTACGTAGGCTGCGCGTCCAGCCAGGCTGCGTACGTGGCCTTCTGCTCATCGGCGGTGGGTTCCGGAACGTCGGTCTCCGGGTCAGCCAGCGCTGGGAGCAGCTTGACGGCATGTCCGCCCTCGTTCGCAGTGGCGGTCGTAGCGAAACGCGTGCGCGTGCCCGTTCCAGGGCCCTCAGGGGCAGCTGTCAAGTTGTCCACGCCTACGAGCATGACGCCGGATTCCGTGTGACCCGTGGTCGTGGCGGTGACATTGAGCGCACCACCGTTGTTGCTGACCGCTGTCTGTACAGCGGAAGGTAGGGACTCTGGGATGGTCAGGGACCAGTTGCCGTCAGCATCGGTTGTCGTCGAGCCAAGGTCGGGAAGATCAACCACAGACTCGTTGTCTTCTGGCAACAGGTCGGAAGCCTCCACGACGACCTTCATTCCAGCAGCCGGGCTACCGTCAGGCTGAAGGAACTGGCCCGAAACTACCTCAGGGCCCGATGGTGGAGTGCTGGGGGTAGGTTCCGAAGGAACGGGCGGGACCTCCGAATCATCAGGGATCTCACCGAAGTGGGGCTTCTCGTCACCTGCGCTTGAGAGGCAAGATGCAGCGCCAGCGAAGACAGAGCCTTGCAGGCCAACAGCAACATCGTCATTGACGAGGGACACGGGTGATCCAGCGTACTTCTTGACCACCCCCTCGGTGTTCTTGGTGTAGAACACGCCAGGTGCGGGGCTCCAAGCGGTCGCCGCGTCGGTAAGTCCCGTGGCGACTACCGTCCCGGTTACACTGGGGCCGAGGGTGATGCTGTTGAGCGCAGCGCTATAGTCCCAAGAACGGATGGTTCCGTTCAGAAGGCCATAGATCTTGTTTCCGGCGGACCAGATAGACGCTGACTTCCGCAGCTCCGCCAGTGCCGTGTTACTAGCGGGGAGTTGTGCGAGCCGGGACATTCTCGCCGAGGCTGGGGTCCCGTCCGGGAACTGCTCGACGTAGACATTGAGGTTGCTGGCCTCGTCGAAGTTGACGATTCTGCGGTCCGCGTCGGTCCAGATACGCGTGTAGGCCTGCCAGTTCTGGCCCGCGCGCTGCTGGTAGGTGTACTCGAGGCTCAGCAGCGACCCGCCCTGTTCTGAGTTGTCCTGATAGGACCTCAGAGAGTACTCAGTCTGACCCGCAATCTTCGGACTGGTCATGAAGATTCGGGTGCCGCCGCCTGAGAACACACGCTGCCCGTGCGCGAGAGTAGTGCTCTGTTCTGCACTGAAGATGTGTCCGGTACTCGTCGGATCCCAGTCCACGTACCTGGTCAGCCGTGAATTGATGAAGCCATTCGGTGTCACCAAGTACGTAGGGACCGCTGACGGGCACGAGGCGGTAGCTGCGGCCGGCACTCCCTGCGATGGCGCCGCAACGGCTGGCGCCGTTAGTGTGCCAGCCAGTAGAGCAGCAGCGCAGGCACCACTCGCTGATCGCGCAACGGATCTTCGTTGTGAGTCATTGATCATCGATTCCCCCAAATCGCCGGAGCCCTCCCTTAGAGCGGCTCGCGTGGCGGAATCAAACCACAGGGAATCATTGTCAAGCTCATGTCAAGATTTACAATCCGCACATATGGCACAGGCGACGTGTCGGAGTTGTGATCGAAATATATAGATCATTCCGCGGAACTTGAGGTTCCCTTGAGTTAGAACGCGGCGTCATTTTGCGACAACTTGAATCAAATCTTACCGATGGGAGATGTGCAGCAGGTCGCCGACGCGCTTGTCCCGGACCCTGCATGCCTGAACTGCATGATGGTGCAAGCGCGTTGCCCTGCCCCGCAGATAAGGAGCCTCGCAGTCGGGTCGCCCGAAGCTCACCCCGAGCGACCCGACTACTTGTAGGCCGCACACCGTAGGAAAGGGTTCCAATCTCCCAGGGGCGTCGTTCATCGCCAGCACAACTCGTCCCAGACCGTCTTGCCGACGGAGCGGTCTGCCACGCCCCAGGCTGCGGCGAGCACGGATACGACGAGCAGGCCACGCCCCGTTTCGGAGTTGACCTCGATTCTTCGGTGGCGTGACGGCGTCGCCGTGTGCGGCTGGCTGCCCGGTATGTCCCGTGCCGTGTCGGGACTGGCCGTCGCGTGACGCTGCGGGGCGTCGGGTTCCACTGGCCCCGGGGGTGCTGCGGTCCTCTCCTCTCCGGTGTCGTCGGGGTGGTGGCCGGTCGTCAGGTACGGGCCGGGAGTTCGGTGGCTCGCTTCCAGGCGGCGGTGAACGCTGCCGCCCAGGGCCAGGTGCGGTCGAGGTGGAGGGTGCGGCGGCGGGCGTGGGAGGTGAGGCGGGCGGGCAGGTGGTAGAGCTTCCTGCGGATCGTCTCCGGTTCGGCGGCGGCGAGTTCGGGCTCGTCGTGCAGGAGGAGGAGCCGGGTCCAGGCGTCGAGGTCGGCGGCGAGCGTGGCGGCCAGCACCCAGGCGGCGTTGAACTGCCAGGATTTCGAGGGCAGCAGCCCGAGGCCGACCCGCTTGATCGCTTTGACGCGGTCCTCGACCTCGGCGTGATCGCGGTACAGGGCGTCGACGAACCAGACCTGGCCGGAGCCGGGTACCCCGGAAAGTCCCTGGTGGGAGGGGATGTTCGTGGCGACGATCTGGTAGCGCCAGCCGGTGCGTTTCTCGAAGGCGGTCAGCTTCTTCGCATCCCGGCGCGAGGGCTTGACCCGGCGCACGATCAACCGCATCCCCTGGGGCCAGCCGGTCAGGTCACGGACCCCGGTCAGCTCAGCGACCTGGTAGGACAGCCATTCGCCGTCGGGGCCCTTGATCTCGTGCAGTTGGCCGTCTTGCCGCAGCGCCGCCGTCCACACCTTCTCCGGCAGCCGGGCGATGGCCTTCTCGTCGGCGTCGTTGATGGCCCAGCCGGTCACCCAGCGCACCCGGCGCCGGCTGGTGGTCAGGCTCTGGAGGTGGCCGAGGACGTCGTGGCTGAAGGCCGCGCCGTCGATCCGTATCAGCAGCTTCGACCACAGCGGCAGCGGGAGCTGCCGAAACGCCGAGGCCAGGACACTCTTGTGGTCGTCGACATCGTTCGGCGGCGCGTTGCCGGGTCGCAGCAGCATGGCGACACACTCGCGGGTGTTGGCCACCCACGCTCCCAGCGGCATGTGGCCGAAGCTGCCCTTGAAGGTGCCGGCCGCACCCTCCTTCTTGCTGCTACAGGTCACGATGGTGGCGTCGAGGTCGAGGACGTACCAGCCGGTGAGTTCTCTGCCGCACACCGCGATCCAAGGGAAGCCGCCGGGGCGCAGGGCGAGCAGGGTCCACACCATGCGCCGGACCACGGCGCGCACGCGCTCGATCCGCGCCGCCACCGGACCGTCGATCGCCTCCAGAGTGCGGCGCAGGGTGCTGTCCGAGACCGGCCGCGGGAACAGGCTCTTCCAGTGGTGCTGTAGTTGCTCGGCTTCCAGGATGTTCGTCGCGCCGAGCACGATCGCGCAGGCCAGCTGGACCAGCGCCATGCCCCGGTCACGCCAGCCAGGCCCGGTGCCCTTCGGCAGCGCCGCGCTGAGCACGGTGGCCAGGCCGACGCGGTCGGCGACCTTCCGCAGCAGCACCACGCCCGCGTGGCCGGTCAGGTTCTTGCCATCGGCCCGCACGGCAAGCCGGTGATCCCGGTAGCCTGCACCTGTTGGGTGTCTCTTCTCTGCGACGGTTTTGATCTAGGAAATCCAGATCATCGCAGGTGGCAGGCACCCTTCTTCTGTCGGGGCATCAAGTCACGGCCGTAGCTGAATACATGAGGTTGAGGGACGGCGCTCCGGGTGCGGTCGGGAGTCGTTCGGTCCGGGTGTCGGAGACCTCGATGCGGAGGATCGCCCCCGTGAACAGCAGGCGCAGTTCGAAGTCGCGACCGGGGACGCGGCCGTGGGTCACCGTGTTCGCAGCGAGTTCGGCGACGATCAGGGCGGCGGAGTCGGAGAGTTCGCTGCCGTAAGGGATGCCCCAGTCGTCGAGGCGGTGCACGGCGAGGTGCCGGGCGAGGCGGGCGCCTCGACGGGTGGCGCTGAGGCGTTGGGTGAACTCGACCGTGAGGGCGGCGGTTTCGGCTTTCATGTCACTGAGCGTGTCCGGTCGCGAGTACCCTGACCAGGAGTGACGACGCGACGGAGCGTAGCCGTGCGGGTACGGCCGGGACACTGTACGGGTCGTCGACCGTGACCAGTGCGGCAGGCGAGGGCGGTACGGGCTATGGCGGACGCGGGACACGAGCAGCGGCCGGAGCGGCCAGTGGAGGAGGACGGGACCGCGCTGCTCTTCAACTCACTCGGCAAGCAGATCAAGGTGTTGCGCGAGGCAGCCGGACTCAGTCAGCGGGAACTGGGGGCGGCAACGCACTGCGGCGAGGCGCTGGTCTCCTCCATGGAGCGCGGGGTACGAACGCCGCAACCGGCGTTCCTGCTGCTTGCGGACGAGGTGCTGGGGGCGCGGGGTGTGCTGAAGGCCGCGATCCCGGATGTGGAGAAGGCGCTGGCGAGGGCGCGGACGCGGCATCCTGACTGGTTCCGGGACTTTGCCAAGGCGGAGGCAGATGCTGTTGCACTCCACGAGTACTGCAATCAGGCCATCCCGGGACTTCTTCAGACCGAAGATTACGCGCGGGCCATCTTCGCCCAGCGACGACCACTCCTGGACGAAACGACGATCGAGAAGCGCGTGGCCGACCGACTGGCTCGCCAGCAGATCTTCGAGCGCTGGCCGGCGCCGACGTTCAGTTTTGTGGTGGAGGAGTCCGTACTCCAACGGCCGAACGGCGGACCCACTGTCCACGAGCACCAGTTGCGTAGACTGCTGCGTGCCGGGCGCCTGCGGACCGTGGAGCTTCAGGTAATGCCGACCGCTCACGAGGAACACCCGTGCATGGACGGCGCGTTCACATTGCTGACCCCCAAGGGACGGCATCAAGTGGCATACACCGAAATCCAGGGATATCCACGGCTGATCACTGGCCTGGAAGAGGTCCGCGTCTTCTCCGAACGCTATGGGATCATGCGGGCGCGGGCTCTGTCGCCCCGGGAGTCTCTGTCCTTGACCGACAAGATGCTGGGAGAACGCCGATGAACACCGAGCAACTCCGCTGGTTCAAGAGCAGCCACAGCGGCGGGGAAGGCGGTACCTGCGTCGAAGTCGCCTACGCCTGGCGCAAGTCCAGCCACAGCGACGGGGAAGGCGGCGCCTGCGTCGAGGTCGCCGCTTGCTCCGCCACCGTCCACGTCCGCGACTCCAAGACCACGGACGGTCCCATGCTCACGTTCGCCCCCGCTTCCTGGGCCTCGTTCCTGTCGTCCACCCAGGACTGACCCGCAGCTGCACCACCCCGTGCGCCCGCCCGCCCAGGGTGAGGCCGCGGAAGAGGAGGGCTGCGGCTCGGTGGGGGCAGCGACTCGGTCTCACACGTACTTCCCGTACTCGTCCAGCACCCTCAGCACCTCCCCCTCCCCCGCCGGGGGCAGCTGCAGGACGACCTCCTCGCAGCCCAGTTCCGCGTAGCGCGCGAGCTTGCCCGCCGAGGGGAGGACCGCGTACGGGACGATCTGGAGGGTGCCGGGGTCGCGGCCCGCCTGTTCCCAGGTCTCCCGCAGGACCGGGACGGACTCCGTCAGGCCCCGGCCGCCGATGGGGAGCCAGCCGTCGGCGTAGTCGGCGATGTGGGAGAAGAGCTTCGGGCCGGCCGCGCCGCCGACGAGGGTGCGGGGCGCGGGGCCGCTCGCCGGCTTCGGGTACGCCCAGGAGGCGCGGACGGAGCCGAAGTCGCCCTGGTACGCGGTGGGTTCGGCGGCCCACAGGGCGCGCATCAGGTGCATGCGGTCGCGGCTGAGGTCACGCCGCGTCGACCACTCCACGCCGTGGTCCGCCGCCTCCTCCCTGTTCCAGCCGAAGCCGACGCCGAGCGTGAAGCGGCCGCCGCTGAGGTGGTCGAGGGTCGCGATCTGCTTGGCGAGGGCGATGGGGTCGTGCTGGGCGAGGAGCGTGATGCCCGTGCCGAGGCCGAGGGCGGAGGTGACCGCCGCGGCCTGCCCCAGGGCGACGAAGGGGTCGAGGGTGCGGCCGTACTCGGGCGGCAGGTCGCCACCCGCCGGGTACGGGGAGGTCCGCTCGACCGGGATGTGGGTGTGCTCGGGCAGGTACAGGCCGGCGAAGCCACGTTCCTCCAGTTCCCGCGCCAGCCGCGTCGGGGTGATCGTCTCGTCCGTCAGGAAGATCGTGGTCGAGATCCGCACAGCGGCTCCTCCGCCTTCGTCGGCTGTGGTGGTGGCGGGGCCCAAGCTACGCGCTGCGGCGCGGGATTCCGAGGGCCCGGGACCGGACGGGGGACGGCGCGCGTCCCCCGCGTGGGAGGACGGAACGCCATGTACCGGTCATCGGTCAATTCCCGCCCCTTGCCGCACCGTTCACGGCCGGGTACGAGAGTGAGGGCACCAGGCACGCGACCACTCCTGTTCCCTCTCACCACCTCCGGGGAGCCGACGGCATGGGCAACGAGGACGACGCGGACCTCAGCAGACGCGGACTGTTCGTGACGGGAGCCGCCGCCGCGCTTACGTTGGGCGGTGTGAGCTTCGCCGAGGCAGCGGACACCGCGGCCGGACAGACCACCGAGGTCGTGCGCGGCACCCTGCCGCCCGGCTCCCCCGACTTCGTGTACCTGCCCGTCGAGGTGCCGCGCGGGGTCGCGGAGATCAGGGTGTCGTACACGTATGAGAGGCCGCAGGTCCCGGCCGGGACGCAGGGCAACGCCCTCGACGTCGGCATCTTCGACGAGCGCGGCACCGCGCTCGGCGGCGAGGGCTTCCGCGGCTGGTCGGGCGGGGCGCGCAGCGAGTTCTTCATCCGCGGCGACGAGGCGACGCCCGGCTACGTCCCCGGGCCGGTCCGGGCGGGCACGTGGCACATCGCGCTCGGCCCGTACACGGTCGCGCCGCAGGGACTCGCGTACGCCGTGACCGTCACGCTCACCTACGGGAAGCCGGCGCCGACGCCGACGCCCGTGTACCCGCCGGAGCGGGCGAAGGGCCGGGGCCGGGCCTGGTACCGGGGCGACTGCCATCTGCACTCCTGGTACTCGGACGGCCGCCGCACCCCCGACGAGATCGCGGCCCTCGCCCGCGCCGCAGGGCTGGACTTCGTCAACAGCAGCGAGCACAACACGCACGCGGGGCACGGGGCGTGGGCGGGCGCCGCCGGGGACGACCTGCTGGTGCTCCTCGGGGAGGAGGTCACCACCCGCAACGGCCACGTCGTGGCCCTCGGCACCGACCCGGGCACGTTCGTCGACTGGCGCTACCGGGCCCGGGACAACCGTTTCGGCCACTACGCCCGTGCCATCCGCCGCGCCGGCGGCCTCGTCGTACCTGCGCATCCGCACGCCACCTGTATCGGCTGCAACTGGAAGTTCGGCTTCGGCGAGGTGGACGCGGTGGAGGTGTGGAACGGCCCGTACACCCCGGACGACGACGTGTCACTCGCTCACTGGGACGGCACCCTCGTGGCCGCCGTCCGCTCGGCCGGCCGCTGGATCCCGGCGATGGGCAGCAGCGACGCGCATCGGGATCCGGACGCGGTGGGCACCCCGCAGACCGTGGTCCTCGCAGACGACCTGACGCGCGAGGCGATCCTTGACGGTCTGCGGGCGGGCCGCTCGTACGTCGCCGAGTCGTCGGCCGTGTCGCTGTCGTTCGCCGCGTACGGGGGCCGGGGCCGGTGCGCGGGCATCGGCGAACGGCTCCGGGTCGGCGCCGACGACCCGGTGACGGTCCGTCTGGAGGTCACCGGCGCCCCGGGCCGCACCGCCCGCATCGTGACCGACCAGGGGGTACTGCACACGGCGACGCTCCCGGCGGAGGGCGCGGGCACGGTGGAGTGGCGTACGACGGCGGCGTACGCGGCGTACGTCCGCGCGGAGGTGCGCCACCCGGCGGCCGTACCGATCCCGGGCTTCCCGGGCCCGCTGGCCGCGTTCACGAACCCGGTGTTCCTGGGGCACCCGGGGTAGGCCGCGGGGCCGAGCCGGGCGGGCCGCCCGGCCTGCCCGTCGGCGAGACCGTCACGCCACCCAGCCGCCCGTGGTCCCCAGCACCGCCGAGCCGTCCAGGTCGTTCAGCTTCATGCCCGTGAAGTCGCGTGCCCAGTCGGAGGTCTGGAGGCGGAACGCGGGACGGTCCGCCGTCAGTGCCTCGAGTACGGCCACGGCGGCCTCGTCCTGGGTCTGGGCACCGGTCAGGAACTGGGCGACGGTGCGGTTGACGTAGGCGCCGAGGGCCGGGGCGTAGGGGCCGGCCGCCGCGATCTCGGCCTCGAGGTCGAGGCCGACGTTGTTGACGAACTCGGTCGCCACTGCGCCCGGTTCGACGACGGACACGCTCACGCCGACGGACGCGGCGACCGGCGCCAGGCTCTCCATGTAGCCCTCGACGGCGAACTTCGCGGCGCAGTAGGCCTCGTTGAACGGCTGACCGACGACTCCGCCGACGCTGGTGACGGTGATCAGACGGCCGCCGGTGGCGCGCAGATGGGGGAGGGCCGCCTTGGAGACGTTGAGTACGCCGAAGAAGTTGACCTCCATGACCTTGCGGACGTCGGCGACGGTCTGGTTCTCCAGGGTGCCCAGCTGCCCGGCGCCCGCGTTGTTGATCACGGCGTCGAGCCGGCCGTGGTCGGCGATCACTCCGTCGACGGCGGCGGTGACGGACGCCTCGTCGACGACGTCGAGCTGCCGGATGTCGAGCTCGGCCCCCGCTTCGGCGGCGGCCTTGCGGAGCGCGTCGGCGCGGCCCGGGTCGCGGAGGGTCGCGACGGTGCGCCAGCCGGCCCTGGCCGCTGCGACCGCGGCGGCCAGGCCGATGCCGGAGGAGGTGCCGGTGATGAGGACGACCTTGGGAGTGGTGGAGGGGTTCATGAAAGCTCCTTGGGAGTGGTGGAGGGAAGCACACTCGCGAATCCGTGTGTGTGCACACACCTTAACCATTGTGTGTGTGCACACGCAAGCCGGTATGATCGGAGGCATGGCGACCAGGAAACTCACCCCGGCGGAGATGCCCGAGGCCGATCACGCCTTCTACGGCCTCGTCTGGGCCGGGACCGTGCTCACCGAGCGCGTGGACCGCGCCCTGTCCAAGGCCCACGACCTGCCCGTCTCCTGGTTCGAGGTGATGCTCTGGCTCGCGAGCAGCGGCGAGCCCGTCGCCGCCTCCGTGCTCGGCAACAGCACCATGCTGAGCCGCAGCCAGGTCTCCCGCGTCCTCGACGCGCTGCAGGCCCGCGGGCTGGTCTCCCGTACGCCGTCTACCAGGGACGCCCGTTCCGTCGAGGTCGCCCTCACCGCCGAGGGGCGCCGGGTCTTCGAGGAGGCCGACGCGACCCGGCGGGCGTGCCTGGCGCCCGTCTTCACCGACGTCCTGGATCAGCGGGACATGGAGGCCCTGAGTGCGGTCTGGCGCAAGCTGAAGGCGCACAAGGACGCCTGACGGCGAAGGCCACGGGAGCCCGAGCCGACGCCGCCCCAGACCGCACCGCCCGGGAGCCCGAGCCCCCGCCGCCCCAGACCGCACCGCCGGCGGGCACTCCGCCTCCCCACCGCACGTGCGAGGAGCGCCGCCGGACGGTATGCCTGAGTCGTACCCATGATCCGCTTACGGGCCGCCGTCCGGCTCCCCGCCGGGGCCCGAGGGCACTCCAGGAGGCCGGATGTCACACCCCGTCAGCTCTTCCGCCGCACCCGGGCGGCCGCCGCGGCACCGCCTGGTGGAAACCCCGGGCGGGCGCATCCATCTGGTGGAACAGGGCTCGGGGCCCCTGGTCCTGATGGTCCACGGGTTCCCCGAGTCCTGGTACTCGTGGCGCCACCAGCTTCCGGTGATCGCCGCCGCGGGCTATCACGCGGTCGCGATCGACGTCCGCGGCTACGGACGGTCCTCGAAGCCGGTCGACCGGGACGCGTACGGGATGCTGGCGCACGTCGCCGACAACGTCGCGGTGGTGAAGGCCCTCGGCGCCGAGTCCGCGGTGATCGTGGGGCACGACTGGGGCTCGCCCATCGCGGCGAACACCGCCCTGCTGCGACCGGATCTCTTCACGGCCGTGGCGCTGCTCAGCGTGCCCTACGCGCCGCGGGGCGGCGGGCTGCCTCCCACGGAGGCGATGGCGCTGCAAGGCGGTGCGGAGGAGTTCTACATCCAGTACTTCCAGGCGCCCGGCCGGGCGGAGGCCGAGATCGAGCCGGACGTCAGGTCCTGGCTGGCCGGGTTCTACGCCGGCGCCTCGGGCGAGGCGAAGCCCTCCACCGACGGCCCGCGCGCCTTCGTCCCACCGGGGGGCAGGCTCTCCGACCGGTTCCCGAGCGGCCCGCTGCCGGCCTGGCTGACCGAGGACGATCTGGACTTCTACGCGGGCGAGTTCGAGCGGGGCGGCATGACCGGCCCGCTCAACCGCTATCGCAACATCGACCGGGACTGGAGGGATCTCGCGGCCTGGGACGGGGCGCCGATCACCCAGCCGTCTCTCTTCATCGGCGGGGAGCACGACGGGCCCACTCTGTGGATGGCGGACGCCATCAAGGCCTACCCGACCACGCTGCCCCGCCTGGTCTCCTCCCACATCCTGGAGGGCTGCGGCCACTGGGTCCAGCAGGAACGGGCGGACGAGGTCGGCACGCTGCTGGTCGACTGGCTGCGATCCCTGCCGGGCGGCCCCGGGCGGCCCTGAGAACCGCAAGGCCCCGGCCCCGGCCCCGGAGCGCAGCGGGGCCGGGGCCGGGCCCTGCGCGGGCGTGCCGTTCGGTCCGGGAAGGGCCTGGCCCACCGGCGACCCCCGTAGTCCCCCAACCATCGCGACCCGGCCCCGGGTGCGGCCCCGGACCATCGCGACCCGGCCCCGGGTGCGCCCCCAACCACCGCGACCCGGTCCCTGGTGCGGCCCCGGACCACCGCGAGCCGGTCCCGGGTGCGCCCCCAACCACCGCGACCCGGTCCCTGGTGCGCCCGGGACCACCGCGACCCAGTCCCTGGTGCGCCCCCAACCACCGCGACCCAGTCCCTGGTGCGCCCGGGACCACCGCGACTCAGTCCGTGATCACCAGGGACGGGGTGTCCTTCGTCAGTACCTCTCCGCGGAAGAACGCCGGGCTGCGCCGCTGCATCACCAGCATGACCACTCCGCCGAGCAGCAGCAGGCCGACGCCGATCACGAAGACCGAGCCGACGCCGAACACCGCGGAGCCGGATCCGTAGGCCGGGTCCCACATGTCGTGGAGCGTCTTGCCGAAGACCGCCGAGAGCAGCACACCGCCGAGGACGGGGAAGAGGCCCTTGAAGGCGAAGTCGCGGCCGGAGCGGAAGAGCTCCGCGCGGAAGTACCAGACGCAGGCGAAGGCGGTCAGCGCGTAGTAGAAGCAGATCATGAGGCCGAGCGCGTAGATCGTGTCGACCAGGACGTGTTCGCTGACGAGCGTCATCACGGTGTAGAACGCGCCGGTGGCGACGCCCGCGACGACCGTGGCGCGGCCGGGGACCTTGAAGCGCGGGTGGACCTTGGAGAAGGACTCGGGCAGGGCCTCGTACGAGGACATGGCGAGCACGGTGCGGGCGACCGGGATGAACGTCGTCTGGAGGCTGGCCGCGGCCGAGGCGAGCACGGCGACGAAGAGCGCGACGCCGAGGACCGGGCCCATGACGGGGCCGGCGAGCGCGGCGAAGACGTTGTCGGAGGTGTCCGGGTTGGCAAGGCCGAGGCCCTTGTCGCCCGAGCCGACGGCCATCTGGGCGGCGACGCCGGTGGCGAGGTAGGAGCCGACGAGGACGACCATCGCGATGAGGGCGGCGCGGCCGGGGGTCCGGTCGGAGCCGGTGGTCTCCTCGTTGGTCGACAGACAGGCGTCCCATCCCCAGTACATGAAGATCGACAGCGACAGTCCGGCGGTGAAGGCCGCGAAGGACTGGACCGCGAAGGGGTTCATCCAGGACCAGGAGAAGTCGATGCCGGTGTCGAACGCCCCGCTGCCGGCCTTCTGGACGGCCATCGCGACGAACACGGCGAGGACGACGAGCTGGAGTCCGACCAGTGTGTACTGCACGCGCTTGGTGGCGGTCATGCCGCGGTAGCTGATCGCGGTGGCGACGGCGATCAGGACGAGGCAGGTGAGGATGTGGACGGCTTTGTTGCCGTCGAGGGCGGCGACCGACTCGCTGCCCGTGATCTCTCCGGCCAGCAGCCAGAAGTAGGAGGTCGCGACGCCGGCGAGGTTGGAGAGCACGATCACCGTGGCGATCACCAGGCCCCAGCCGCACATCCAGCCGACGCGCGGGCCGAAGGCTTTCACCGTCCAGGTGAAGGAGGTGCCGGAGTCCGGCATCGCCCTGTTCAGCTCGCGGTAGGCGAACGCGACGAGCAGCATCGGCAGGAAGCCGGCCAGGAACACGGCGGGCATCTGCAGCCCGACCTCGCCGGCCGTGGAGCCGAGCGTCGAGGTCAGGCAGTACACGGGAGCGACCGTCGAAACGCCGATGACGGCACTGCCGAGGAGGCCGACGGAATTCCTCTCCAGCCCCTTGGCCCGGACGCCCCCTGCGGAGCGTCCCCCTACCGTGTCTCCGACCTGGGGCCGCGTCTCCAACTGAGTCATGAGGAGGACGTTAAATGCTGCGGTTCCCGTATCCGGAGGTGTCTATTCCGGATGCGGGACCTTCGGCATCTATCCCACAATCCGCCATTTGCCATGAATTCGAAGGTGTGTGAACTCAACACCCCGACATTCGCAGGCGGCGGGTGAAGTGTTGCGGATTGCGAAAACCGCAGCTGTGTCCTTTTTGCCCGAATAGAAAATTTCCCGTGAGCCTCATCGCCGGCCCGCGGCTCACCCACCGGGCCACACGATCGCCTGCAGCTCGCTGTAGGCGTGGAGCGCGTACGACCCCACGTCCCGCCCCACCCCGCTCTTCTTGAAGCCGCCGAACGGCGCCTCCATGTTCCTGCCGACGGTGTTGACTCCGACCCCGCCGGCCCGCAGCCGCCGCGCCACCCGGAACGCCCGGGCGACATCGCCCGACCAGACGTAGTCGATCAGTCCGTAGTCGCTGTCGTTGGCCAGCGCCACGCCCTCCTCCTCGTCGCCGAAGGGCACCACGACCACCACCGGGCCGAAGATCTCCTCCCGGACGACACGCATACCGTTGCCGCAGTCGGCCAGCAGCGCCGGCGCCACATAGAAGCCTCGCGCCGCATCGGGACGCTCCCCGCCCACGACCAGACGCGCGCCCTCCTTCCTCCCCAGCTCGATGTACGACTCGACCCGCTCCCGGTGGGCGGCGGAGATCACCGGGCCGACCACCGTGTCCCGCTCCGCCGGGTCGCCGACCTTCAGCCGCCCGGCGAAGGCGCCGAGCCGCTCCACCAGCCGCTCGTACACCCCGCGCTGTGCGAGCACCCGGGTCGGCGCGGTGCAGATCTGGCCGCTGTAGAAGGCGAACGTCGTACCGATGCCCAGGACCGCGGAGTCGAGGTCGGCGTCGTCGAAGACCAGCGCGGCACCCTTGCCGCCCAGCTCCAGCAGCTGCCGTTTCATGCTCCGCCCGCACACCTCGCCGATGCGCTGCCCGACGGCCGTGGAGCCGGTGAAGCTGACCATGTCCACGTCGGGCGAGTCCACCGCGGCCTCCCCCGCCTCCGTACGGGAACCGCTCACCACGTTGACCACGCCCGGCGGTGCGCCCGCCTCCGCCAGCGCCTCGGCCATCCGGTAGACCGACAGCGGGTCCTGCGGGGCCGGCTTCACCACGACGGTGTTGCCCATCGCGAGTGCCGGGGCGACCTTGCCCGCCGGGTTCGCCCACGGGTTGTTGTACGAGGTGATGCAGGTGACCACGCCGACCGGGCGGCGCGCGGCGAGCGCGCCGAGGACACCCGCCCGCCCCATCGGCCCGGCCTCGTTGACCTGGGGCGGCAGGCCCTGCTCGACCGGCTCCAGAGCACCCCTCGCGTACCGGCGGAACCGGGACACGCCGACCGCGACCTGCATGCCCCGCGCGGTGCCCGTGGTGGCGCCCGTCTCCGCGCGCGCCAGCTCCGCGTACGCGTCGAACTCGCGCTGGATGACGTCCGCGGCCCGGTCCAGGACCGCCGCCCGCTCCTCGGGAGCCGTGCGCGACCACGCCTCGAACGCGTCCCGGGCGGCCGCGGCGGCCTCGTACACCTGGTCGCGGCTCGCCTCGGGGGCGAGGCCGACGACCTCCTCGGTCGCCGGGTCGATCACCTCGTAGTGACCCAGGTCCGGCTCGACCCACTCCCCGCCGATGAGGAGCCGCTGCCCGGGGACCCTCCGCGGCCCGGCGGACCGCCGGGATACCCGGTGCTCACCGGCCGCCAGGTGCTCTTCGGTCACTTGGTGCTCACCGTCCTGGTGTCACGGCCGGAGCGCAGCACCCGGCCCGGCACGGCTCCGGTGACCCGGTCGTCGCGGATCGCCTCGACCCCGTTGACCCGCACGGACACGACGCCCAGCGCGCGCGAGTCCAGCCGCGGGCTGTCGCCGGGCAGGTCGTGCACGAGGGTCGCCGGGCCCGCGTCGATCCGCTCCGGGTCGAAGAGGACCAGGTCCGCATGGTGGCCCTCGACGATCCGGCCGCGGTCGCGCAGCCCGAAGAGCTGCGCCGGGTCGTCGGTGAGCATCTTCACCGCGGCCTCCAGTCCCACGAGCCGCCGGCCGCGCAGACAGTCGCCGAGGAACCTCGTCGTGTACGGCGCCCCGCACATCCGGTCCAGATGCGCGCCCGCGTCGGAGCCGCCGAGCAGCACGTCCTCGTGCTGCCAGGTCTCCGCCCGCAGCGCCCAGCTGGCCGGGTCGTTGTCGGTCGGCATCGGCCACAGGACCGTGCGCAGACCGTCGTCGGCGCAGATCTCCACCAGGCACTGGAAGGGGTCACGGCCCCGCTCGGCGGCGATGTCGCGCACGACCCGCCCGGTGAGGCCCTCGTTCCCGGCGGAGTAGGTGTCGCCGATGACGTACCGCTCGAAGTCGGCGAACCTGCGGAAGACACCGGCCTCCTCGGAGGCGGCGCGGCGCAGCATCTCCGCTCGGACGTCCGGGTCGCGGAGCTTCGCGATCCGCTCCGGGACGGGCAGACCCAGGATCTCGCCCCAGCCGGGGATGAGGTTGAGGGCGCAGAAGGTGCCCAGCGACATGTTCATGGGGGTGAGGATCGGCATGGTGAGGGCGACGATCCGGCCGCCCGCGCGGCGGGCCCGTTCGCTCGGCAGGAGCTGGCGGGGGACGCGTTCGGGTACGGCGGCGTCGACGGTGAGCACGTTCCAGTTGAGCGGCCGGCCCGCGGCGGCGCTCATCTCGACGAGCAGGTCGATCTCCTCCTCCGCGAACCGGTCGAGGCAGCCCGCGACGATCGCCTCCAGCTGGGTGCCCTCGTGCTCGCCGACGGCGCGGGAGAGCGCGAGGAGTTCGGCGGGCTCCGCGTGGCGGGAGGCCACGGGGTTGCCGTCACCGTCGGAGTGGGTGGACGACTGGGTGGTGGACAGCCCCCAGGCACCGGCGTCCATGGCGTCGTGGAGGAGCGTGAGCAGCTGCCGGAGCTGCTCCCCGGTGGGCCGGCCGCCGATCGCGTCCGGGCCCATGACGTGGCGGCGCAGGGCGCAGTGGCCCACCATGAAGCCGGCGTTGACGGCGATGCGGCCGTCGAGCGCGTCCAGGTACTCGCCGAAGGTGTGCCAGTTCCACGGCGCTCCCTCTTCGAGGGCGACCAGGGACATGCCCTCGACCTTGGACATCATCCGACGCGTGTAGTCGGCGTCCTCGGGGCGGTCCGGGTTCAGCGGCGCGAGGGTGAACCCGCAGTTGCCGCCGGCGACCGTCGTCACGCCGTGGTTCAGGGACGGGGTGGCGTACGGGTCCCAGAACAGCTGGGCGTCGTAGTGCGTGTGCGGGTCGACGAAGCCGGGGGTGAGGACCAGCCCGGCCGCGTCCTCGGTGGTCCGGGCCTCCTCGGTGACGGTGCCGGGTTCGGCGATGACGGCGATGCGGCCGTCGCGGATGCCGACGTCGGCGGTGAAGGCGGGGGCGCCGGTGCCGTCGACGACGGTCGCGCGCGTGATGAGGTGGTCGAGCATGGTCGTCCCTTCGCGTGCGGGGCGCTGCGCCGGCATCGGGGTACGGGCCTCGGTGCCATGGGCGTCGGGCGCCGGTGCGGTCGGCTGGGGGCGGTACGGTCCGGTCGGCCGGCTCGGGGCGGTGCGGCCGACTCGGGGCGGTGCGGTCCGGTCGGCCGGCTCGGGGCGGTGCTCGGGGCGCGGTGGGCGGGTGGTGCTGTCCACGGGGCGCCGGCGGACGCGGGTGCGATGGGTACGGGCGTGGCCCGGTCGGAGGGGCACCGCGGCCGGCCGCGGCCGCGTGGTCCCTCCGACCGGGCCGAATGCGGGAGGCGGCCCGGGATGCCACCGCCCGCGGTCCTCGGTGCACGGGCCGCGCGCCATGAGCCCCGCACTGGACGCGACCCCTCCGTCGGCCACGAGCGCCCGCCGACGGTCCGCGCCAGCCGCCGGGTGGAGGGTCCCGGTCCGCAGCGGTCAGGCCGGTACGGTCCCCTCGGCACCGGCCGGTCAGGCCCGTCCGTTCATGCGGGTCAGGGCCGCCGGACGGCGGGTCGGGTACGCGGACGGCGGGTCCTGCGGACCGTCCGGGCCGGTCGTCCCGCACGGGCGGGGCGTCCGCCGGACCGTCCGGGCAGGTCGGGGGGCGGACCGTCGGTCCCCGCTCACGCGGACTCGCGGAAGCGGGTCGTGCGGTGGACCGGGTCCGTGTCGATCTTCGGGATGACGTGCTCGCCGACCAGCCGGATCGTCTGGAGGGTGTCCTCCTTGGAGATCCCGATCGGCAGGCCGAACGAGAGCTGGTCCGCTCCCGCCCGCTCCCAGCGCTTGCACTGTGCCAGCACCTCGTCCGGGTCGCCGCAGATCAGCAGCTCCTCCTGGATGAGGAGTTCGATGAGCTCCTCGTTGAACTCGGGCAGGGTCTCCGGCCACACGGGGAACCCCTCGGGCCGCGGGAAGGTGTCGTGGTAGCGGAACACCAGCGACTGGAGGTAGTGCAGTCCGCCGCCCGCCGCTATCCGCACCGCCTCCTGGTGCGTGGGGGCGCAGACGGCGGTCGACGTCACCATCACGTTGTCGTTGACGTAGTCGCCGATGGGTTCGGCCTCGCGGACCGCGGTCTTGTACTGCTCCAGCACCCACTCCATGTCGGAGACCTTCTGGACGCTGAAGCCCAGCACGCCGAGCCCCTTGCGTGCCGCCATGGCGTAGGAGGGCGGGGATCCGGCCGCGTACCACATGGGCGGGTGGGACTTCCCGTACGGCTTGGGCAGCACCTTGCGCGGGGGCAGTGACCAGTGCTTCCCCTGGAAGCCCTCGTACTCCTCCTGGAGCCACATCTTGGGGAACTCCGCGATGGTCTCCTCCCAGATCTCCTTGGTGTGGTTCATGTCGGTGATGCCCGGGAGGAAGCCGAGGATCTCGTGCGAGCCGGCGCCGCGCCCGGAGCCGAACTCGTGGCGGCCCTCGCTGAGATGGTCGAGCATGGCGACCTTCTCGGCGACCTTGACCGGGTGGTTGACCTGGGCGAGCGGGTTGAAGATGCCCGAGCCGAGATGGATCCGCTCGGTGGCGTGGGCGAGGTAGCCGAGGAAGACGTCGTTCGCGGAGAGGTGGGAGTACTCCTCCAGGAAGTGGTGCTCGGAGGCCCAGGCGTACTTGAAGCCGGACTCGTCCGCCTGGATGACGTACTCGGTCTCCTCCATGAGCGCCTTGTGCTCGGCGAGCGGGTCGGTCTCGGCGCGCTTGCCGACGTAACCCTGAACGAAGAGGCCGAATTCCAAGGGGGTTCACCGTCCCGTCCTACTTTTCTGACGCATCGTCAGATTTGACTGCGTCGACTGTTCCACCGCGCGTCCGGGGCGTCAATAGAGGGGAGGGCGGCATGTCCGACCATTCCTCAGAGCACGCTGACGCCGGCCAGCCAGCCGCCGTCGACGACGAACGGCTGCCCGGTGATGTAGGAGGAGTCGTCACAGGACAGGAACAGCGCGAGCCGGGCCACCTCCTCCGGCCGCCCGACCCTCCCGAGCGGCACGAGCTGCCGGTACAGCCCGTCCAGCGCGTCCGGGTCCGCGCCGTCCGGGTTGCTCATCGGCGTGTCCACCGCCCCCGGGCACACCGCGTTGACCCGGATCCCCTTCGCGGCGAGCTCGATCGCGGCGACCCGGGTCAGACCCAGGATCGCGTGCTTGGTCGCGGCGTACGCCCCGACGTACGACATGCCCGTGAGCGCCGTGTACGAGGCCGTGTTGACGATCGTGCCGCCGCCCGCCGCCTCGATCTCGGGCGCGACCGTCTTGATCCCCAGGAACGCGCCGACCTGGTTGACCCGGACGATCTGCTCGAACTCCTCCAGGGGCGTACTGACCAGTTCGTTGAAGCGCAGGATGCCCGCGTTGTTGACCAGGCCGTCGATATGGCCGAATGCGGCCTTGGCGGCGGCGACGGCGGCCGCCCAGCCGGCCTCGTCGCCGACGTCGAGATGGACGTACAGGCCCCCGACCTCCTCGGCCACCGCCTCGCCCCGGTCGTCGAGCACGTCCGCGAGGACCACCCGGGCGCCCTCCGCGCTGAAGAGCCGCGCCTCCTGCTCGCCCTGCCCGCGCGCCGCGCCCGTGACGACGACGACGCGCCCGTCCAGCTTTCCCATGCCGTACTCCTATCGGTCGAGGTGCGGAGCCACGTCGGCGGCGAAGGCCGCCATCTGGTCGGTGAGTTCGCCACGGCTCCGGCTGCGGAACCGCACCTGGATCTGGTCCACGCCCATGGCGCCGTACTCGCGCAGCGACTCGGCGAGCACCTCGGGCTTGCCGGTCAGCGTGCGCCGGCCCGTGTCCCAGCCGGCGTCGCCGACGTACAGGGGCTCGGTGATCGCGCCGATCACGACGGGGCCCTCGACACCGGCCTTCTCGCGCAGTGCCCGGAGCCGGGCGATCTGCCGCGGGAGGCGGTCGCGCGGATCGCCCTGGGGAAGCCAGCCGTCCCCCTTGAGGGCGGCCCGGCGCACGGCGGCGGGCGAGGAGCCGCCGACCCAGAGCGGCACCCGGGGCTGGACGGGCCGTGGCCTCTGGCCGAGCCCCTCGAAGGCGAACCGCTCCCCCGCGAAGCTCGGGAACTCCTCCGGCCCGAGCGCCGCCCGGAGCGCGTCGATCGTCTCGTCGAGCACGGCGCCGCGCTCCTCGAAGTCGGCGCCGACCGCCTCGAACTCCTCGCGCACGTGCCCCGCGCCGACCCCGAGGAGCAGCCGGCCGCCGGACAGGTGGTCGAGCGTCGCGTACTGCTTGGCGGTGACCAGCGGGTGGCGCAGCCCGACGACGGCGACATGACTGAGCAGCCGCACCCGCTCGGTCGCCGCGGCCAGGAAGGACAGCGTGGCGACGGGGTCGTACCAGATCGTGGACATCGCTCCGGCGAGCCGCAGCGGGATGGCGAGGTGGTCGCAGACCGCGACGTACGCGAACCCGGCACGGTCGGCGGTGCGCGCGATCGCCACGAGGTCGTCCGGGCCCGCGGCCGCCTCCCAGGTCTCGGCGTAGATGGTGCTCTGCGACTGAACCGGGAGCTGCATCCCGTAGACCACCATTGGTTCGGCCCCTTCGCCACCGGATCCGACGTCGTCCGTCGGTCGCCCGGGCCACGATCTGACGATCCGTCATATCTGTTGGGTCTCCATGGTCTTGGCAGGCGCCTGATCGGGCAAGGGGTCTGCGGGGCACGCTCGGGCGGGGCGGACCCGGGCCGTACGCGTACGGGCGGGCGGGCTGCGGGCGGGCCGACGGGGGACTCCGGGGTCGGGCCGGGACCGCGAAGGGCCAGGACCGGGAAGGGCCAGGACCGGGAGAGGCGCCGGAGACGGCGCCGGGGGCCGGCCGGTGACCGCGGGCGGCCCGCGCACGGGCCGGGCCACCCGGAACGCCGGTCCGGCCCGCTCCCGACGACGCCCGTCTCCCCGTGGAGCCGCGCACCGCCGCGACGGGCTTCCACGGACGGCCGGGACCGGCCGGCCCGGAAACCACAGCAGAGCCGATGGCGGACCGCACGGCGGACCCGACAGCGGAACCCAGGACGGCTCCACCCGGGCGGTGTCGGCTCCACCCGGGCGGTGTCGGCTCCACCCGAGCGGCGACCGCCCTACCCGAGCAGCGCGTACACGGTCGAGGCGCGGGCGGCGGGCCCCTCGGCGCCGTGCGCCGTCATCGTGACGTCGGCGAACGCCATGCGCCGTCCGAGCTTGGAGATACGGGCGTCGACGAGGACGTCCGCGCCGGTCACCGCCCGCTGAAAGGTCGTCGACTGCTGGACCGTCGTCATGGGGACGAAACCGCCCCGGGCCGAGGACACGGCGATCACCGTGGCGGTGTCCGCCGCCGCCATCAGCGCCTGGCCGGACAGGGCGCCGCCCTCCCGGGCCAGCCGGTCCGCCCACGGCAGGCGCAGGATCGCGTGCAGTTCGCCCGTTCCGACCACGGTCAGACCGAGGTCGAGCACCCAGGGGGCGAAGTTGTCGGCGAGGATCTTGTCGGCTTCGGCCGGAGTGAGCGTCATGTCCCGATGGTGGCGGCGGGCGCGGGCCGATGTCCACGCCATCGAGCGCGGCGGCCGCACGCCCTTCCGCGCCGGGGGATCACGGACCGGCCCAGAGCCCGTCCTCCGTCAGCCCCAGCAGCTCGACCGCGTTGCCGCGCACGATCCGCTCCACCACGTCGGGCGGCAGATGCCCCATCTGCGCCTCCCCGACCTCGCGGGACCTGGGCCAGGTGGAGTCCGAGTGCGGGTAGTCCGTCTCGTACAGGACGTTTCCGACGCCGATCGCGTCCAGGTTCCGCAGGCCGAAGGCGTCGTCGAAGAAGCAGCCGTAGACGTGCTCGGCGAAGAGTTCCGACGGCGGGCGCAGCACCTTGTCCGCGACACCGCCCCAGCCGCGGTTCTCCTCCCACACCACGTCCGCGCGCTCCAGGATGTACGGGATCCACCCGATCTGACCCTCGGCGTACATGACGCGGAGATTCGGGAAGCGTTCGAACTTTCCGCTCATCAGCCAGTCGACCATCGAGAAGCAGCAGTTGGCGAAGGTGATGGTGGAGCCGACGGCGGGCGGGGCGTCCGCGGACGTCGACGGCATCCTCGAGGAGGAGCCGATGTGCATGGCCACGACCGTGCCGGTCTCGTCGCACGCCGCCAGGAACGGGTCCCACGCGTCGGTGTGGACGGAGGGCAGCCCGAGGTGCGGCGGAATCTCCGAGAACGCCACCGCCCGCACCCCGCGTGCCGCGTTGCGCCGCACCTCGGCGGCGGCGAGCTCCGCGTCCCACAGCGGGATCAGGGTGAGCGGGATCAGCCGTCCCCGCGCCTCGGGCCCGCACCACTCCTCAACCATCCAGTCGTTGTAGGCGCGCACCCCGAGCAGCCCCAGCTCACGGTCCTTCGCCTCGGTGAACGTCTGGCCGCAGAAGCGGGGGAAGGTGGGGAAGCACAGGGCGGACTGGACGTGGTTGAGGTCCATGTCGGCCAGCCGGTCCGGCACGCTGTACGAACCGGGCCGCATCTGCTCGTACGTGATGACCTCGAGCCTGATCTCGTCGCGGTCGTAGCCGACGGCGGTGTCGAGCCTGGTCAGCGGCCGGTGCAGATCCTCGTACACCCACCAGTCCCCCACCGGCCCCTCGTCGCCCGGTGCCCCCATGACGGGGGCGAACCTGCCGCCGAGGAACGTCATCTCCTTCAGCGGCGCGCGGACGACACGGGGGCCGCTGTCCCGGTACTTCGAGGGGAGCCGGTCCCGCCAGACGCCGGGAGGCTCCACCGTGTGGTCGTCCACCGAGATGATCTTCGGGAAGGTCTCCATGCCTCACACGGTAGCGTCGAACTGACGGATCGTCAGCTCTCCGGTGGGCGGGATCCGGCAGATCCTGTGCAGAGCGTCACCCCTTGCTGACGAGGCAGGCCCCCACAAGGCAGACTGTCGGGGGCGAACCCGCGACACTAGCGGAACGAAGCGGGACGAAGGCGGTACCGGCAGGGGGTAGCGATGCACCGCGAGGACGGGCCCTCCGCACAGCCACACATTCCGGAGCCGCGGACTCCGGACCCATCGGACGACGACGGGCACCTGCACTTCAGCGTGCTCGGACCCGTCCGCGCCTGGCGATCCGGACAGGCACTCCCCTCCGGATCACCCCAGCAGCGCGCCCTCCTCACCGCCCTCCTCCTCCGAGAGGGCCGCACCGCCACCGCCGCCGAACTCATCGACGCCATCTGGGGCGAGGACCCGCCCTCCCAGGCCCTGGCAGCCGTACGCACCTACGCCTCACGCCTGCGCAAAATCCTCAACCCCGGCGTCCTCGTCAGCGAATCCGGCGGATACGCCGTCCGCATCCCCGCCGACACCCTCGACCTCCAAGTCGCCCAGGAACTCGTCTCCGAGGCCGAGAAATCACGCGCCGGCGGCGACCGCTGCCAGGCCCGCGTCCTCATCAGCAAATCCCTCGGCCTCTGGGACGGCGAACCCCTCGCCTCCGTCCCCGGCCCCTACGCCGAGACCCAGCGCGCCCGCCTCGAGGAATGGCGCCTCCAACTCCTCGAGACCCGCCTCGAACTCGACCTCGACGTCGGCTGCCACGCCGAAGCCGTCTCCGAACTCACCGCCCTCACCGCCGCACACCCCCTGCGCGAGCGCCTGCGCGAACTCCTCATGCTCGCCCTCTACCGCAGCGGACGCCAGGCCGAGGCACTCGCCGTCTACGCCGACACCCGGCGACTCCTCGCCGACGAACTCGGCGTCGACCCCCGACCCGAACTCGCCACCCTCCAGCAGCGCATCCTCCAGGCCGACGCCGAACTCGCCCGGCCCGCCGAACAACCCGCCCCCACCGCCCCCCAACCCGCACGGCCCGCCCAGCTCCCCGCCACCGTCCCCGACTTCACCGGCCGCACCTCCTTCGTCCGCGAACTCAGCCGACACCTCGCCTCCGCCGACGGCTCCGTCATGGCCGTATCCGCGCTCGCCGGCATCGGCGGCGTCGGAAAGACCACCCTCGCCGTCCACGTCGCCCACGAAGCCAAACCCCACTTCCCCGACGGACAGCTCTACGTCGACCTCCAAGGCGCCGGCGCCCGCGCCGCCGAACCCGACACCGTCCTCGGCGCCTTCCTCCGCGCCCTCGGCACCGCCGACACCGCCATCCCCGACACCCTCGACGAGCGCGCCGCCCTCTTCCGCTCCCTCCTCGACGGCCGCCGCGTCCTCGTCCTCCTCGACAACGCACGCGACGCCGCCCAGATCCGGCCCCTGCTACCCGGCACCGCCGGCTGCGCCGCCCTCGTCACCAGCCGCGTCCGCATGGTCGACCTCGCCGGAGCCCACCTCGTCGACCTCGACGTCATGTCCCCCGACGAAGCCCTCCAGCTCTTCACCCGCATCGTCGGCGAAGAACGCGTCACCGCCGAACGCGAAGCCGCCCTCGACGTCGTCGCCGCCTGCGGCTTCCTCCCCCTCGCCATCCGCATCGCCGCATCCCGCCTCGCCGCCCGCCGCACCTGGACCGTGTCCGTCCTCGCCGCCAAACTCGCCGACGAACGCCGCCGCCTCGACGAACTCCAGGCCGGCGACCTCGCCGTCAAGGCCACCTTCGAACTCGGCTACGGCCAGCTCGAACCCGCCCAGGCCCGCGCCTTCCGCCTCCTCGGCCTCGCCGACGGCCCCGACATCTCCCTCGCCGCCGCCGCGGCCACCCTCGGGCTTCCCGAACACGACACCGAAGACCTCCTCGAAGCCCTCGTCGACACCTCACTCCTCGAATCCGCCGCCCCCGGCCGCTACCGCTTCCACGACCTCGTCCGCCTCTACGCGCGTGCCTGCGCCGAACGCGACGAACAACCCCCGGCGGAACGCGAAGCCGCCCTGTCCCGGCTGCTGGACTTCTACCTCGCCACGACGGCCCGCGTCTTCGCCCTCGAACGGCCCGGCGACCGCCTCGTCGACCACCTCGCCTCCACCGTCTACGCCGGACTCGCCTTCACCGACCGCCACGAAGCCCTCGACTGGCTCTACCGCGAGGCCAACTCCCTCCTCGCCTGCGCCCGCCAGTCCTTCGTCGGCACCCGGCTGCGCCGCGCCGTCGACCTGCTGTGGGCCGCCAAGGACCTCGCCGAGTCCGGCGCCAACAGCAAGCAGTACGAATCCACTGCGCTCGCGGCACGCGACGCCACCCTCGCCGCGGACGACCCCCACGCCGCAGGGCGCGTACGCACCGCCCTGACCAACGTCCACCTCGTCGCCGGACGATACGAACAGGCCGACGAAGAAGCCCGCACCGCACGGGAGCTGGCCACCCGCGCCCAGGACCCGGCACCCCTCTACTGGGCCGACAACGACCAGGGCATCGCCGCCGCCGCCACCGGCCGCTACGAAGAAGCCGAACAGCACCTCCTGAACGCCGCCGAACGCGCCCGTGCCGACGGCCACCTTCCCGGCGCGGCGAGCGCCCTGTGCAACCTCTCCCGGGTACACCTCTTCCTCGGACGCACCAGCGAGGCCATCGACCTCGCCCAGCAGGGTGTGGCCATCTACGACAAACTCGGACTCACCGTCCGGCTCGCCAACGGCCGCTACGCCCTCGGAGTCGCCCTCACCGAGGCGAACCGCACCGCCGAGGCACTGGAGCAACTCGCCGCGGCACTCCAGATCTTCATCAAGGACCGCCAGCGGCTCTGGGAAGGGACGACACACTTCCGCATCGCCCAGGCCCACCTCAGGGTCCGCAAGCCGTCCCAGGCAGCTCAGCACGCCGAACAAGCCCTCGCCAGCGGCTACATGGGCGGTGATCGCATGCGCGCCAGCATCCTCACCACCCTCGGCGAAGCCCTCCACGCACTCGGACAAACCGACCGCGCCCGCGCCTGCTGGCGGGAGGCACTCGCCTTCTACGAGCAGACCGGCGCCCGCGACGCCGAACGGCTCAAGGCCCTCCTGACACCGGCGACAGCCGCCTGAACTGCACGAATCGGATCGTTCAGCATTCGTTTATGCCCGTCCGGCAGTCTCTACCCAACGGTCCGTCGCAACGGGGGGCAGACGGGTCACGAGGGGCTCACCACTAAGGTGAGCGGTCCCGAAACGCCCGTTCGGCGACCCACGGGGGAGTCGCCGAACGGGCGTTGGAACTGGTCCGAACACACGGGGAGCTGAGCATCATGAGCGCAGAGAAGAAGATCGAAGAGATCGTCACGATGGACAACCACCTGCCGGCCCCGCCCCAGGACGGCGGCATCACCACCATGGACAACCACCTGCCCGCCCCGCCCAAGGACGGCGGCGCCACCATGCAGGACAACCACCTGCCCACCCCGCCCAAGGACGGCAAGCCCGTCATGCCGGACAACGGCACCGTGACGACCATGGACAACCACCTGCCGGCCCCGCCCCAGGACGGCGGCATCACCACCATGGACAACCACCTGCCGGCGCCCCCCAAGCCCTGAGACCGCACACGACGGGGTGCGGCCGCGGCGGCGCGGAGGGGGAGCCGCCGCGGCCGCGGTGCGTTCAGCGGGCGTGCGCCTCGGCGCGCGCCCGCAGTTCCGTCTTCAGCACCTTCCCACCCGCGTTCCTCGGCAGCTCCGCCACGAACTCCACCGACCGCGGCACCTTGTAGTTCGCCATCTCCCTCCGTGCCCAGGCGATCAGATCGTCCGCCGTCAGCGTCGAACCCGCCCGGCGCACCGCGTACGCCTTCCCCACCTCGCCCAGCCGCCCGTCCGGCACGCCGATCACCGCCACGTCCGCCACATCCGGGTGCAGGCCCAGAAGTTGCTCGATCTCCGCCGGATAGGCGTTGAAGCCGCCCACGACGAACATGTCCTTGATCCGGTCGGTGATCCGCAGGTTCCCCGCCGCGTCGAGGACCCCCACGTCGCCCGTGTGCAGCCAGCCGTCCGCGTCCACCGCCTCCGCCGTGGCCACCGGATCCTCGAAGTACCCCTGCATCACGTTGTGCCCGCGCACCAGGATCTCCCCCGGCTCCCCCGGCCCGGCCTTGACCCGCACCTCGGTGCCAGAAATGGCCCGCCCCGACGTCGACGCGATCGTGGCCGGGTCGTCGCCGCGCCGGCACATCGTCACGATGCCCGACGCCTCCGACAGCCCGTACGCCGTGAGCACCGTCCCGATGCGCAGCTCCTCCCGGAGCCGCTCCACCAGACGCAGCGGCACCACGGCCGCCCCCGTGACCACCAGCCGCAGCGCCGACAGGTCGTGGGCGTCCCGGGCCGGATGGTCCAGCAAGGACTGGTGGAGCGTCGGCGGGCCAGGCAGGACCGAGATCCGCTCGGACGCGATGTTCGCCAGCACCGTGTCCACGCTGAACACCGGCTGCGGCACCATCGTCGCGCCCCGCATCAGACAGGCGACGATCCCCGCCTTGTAGCCGAAGGTGTGGAAGAACGGGTTCACGATCAGATAGCGGTCCCCCTGGCGCAGGCCCGCCAGCTCGGCCCAGACCGCATAGCAGCGCAGCGTCTGCGCATGAGTGATCACCGCGCCCTTCGGCGCCCCCGTCGTGCCCGAGGTGAAGACGATGTCCGACGGAGCCGACGACACCACCGCGTCGGCCCGGGCACGCACCCGGGACACCGGCACCGCGTCCCCGCCCGCGAGGAAGTCCTTCCAGCTGCGGTACTCCTCCGGCGCGCTGTCCGAGAACACCACCACCTGCTCCAGGTGCGGCAGTTCGACCTCGGCACGCCGCAACGAGGCCACGTACGAGGTGCCCAGGAACGTGCCGGTGACGAACAGCAGCCTCGCCCGGGAACGGGCCAGGACGTACGCCGCCTCCGTGCCCTTGAAGCGGGTGTTGAGAGGCACGAGCACCGCGCCGGCCGACACCGCGCCCAGCGCGGAGACGACCCACTCCAGCGTGTTCGGCGCCCAGACGGCCACCCGGTCGCCCGGTTCCACGCCCGCGGCGATACAGGCGGCGGCCGCACGTTCGACACGTTCGCCCAACTCGGCATAGCTCACCCGGGTACGGCCCTCGACCACCGCCTCCCGGCCTCCGTGGCGTTCCGCGGCACTCCGCACCAGCCTCGGGATGGAGCCCCACTCCAGGTCGCCGCGCATATCCCGAACCTCCCGCCGTCGACTGCGCCCCACTAGCTGACTACCCGTCAGATTAGCTGTACGCTCCCCCGCATGGCGACCCTCAAGGACTCGACCGCGATAGCCGGAATCGGGCAGACCGCCTTCGCGAAACACCTCCCCGGATCCGAGAAGACCCTGGCCTGCCGGGCCATCCTCGCCGCCCTCGACGACGCCGGCGTGAGCCCCGCCGAGGTCGACGCCTTCGCCTCCTACACCATGGAGGAGACCGACGAGGTCGAAATCGCCAAGGCGATCGGCGCGGGGGACGTCACCTTCTTCAGCAAGGCCGGTTACGGCGGCGGCGGTTCCTGCGCGACCGTCGCCCACCTCGCCGCGGCCATCGCCACCGGGCAGGCCGGCGTCGGCGTCGCCTGGCGCTCCCGGAAGCGCGGCTCCGGGCCCCGCCCCTGGAAGAACACCTCCGTACAGCTGCCCACGCCCGGTCAGTGGACCCGGCCCTTCGGGCTGCTGCGGCCGGCGGACGAGATCGGCATGCTCACCCGGCGCTACATGCACGAGTACGGCGCCACCCGCGACCACCTCTTCAACGTCGCCCTCGCCTGCCGCAACCGCGCCAACCAGAACCCGGCCGCGATCATGTACGAGCGGCCGCTGACCCGCGAGATGTACATGACGGCACGCTGGATCAGCGAACCGCTGTGCCTCTTCGACAACTGCCTCGAGACGGACGGGGCACTGGCCTGCGTCGTCGTCAGCGCCGAGCGCGCCCGCGACTGCCGCCACCGGCCCGTCTACATCCACTCCGTCGCCCAGGGCCTGCCCGCCCAGCACCACGGCATGGTCAACTACTGGAACGACGACCCGCTGACCGGGCCCGCCTGGACCGCGGCCCGGCAGCTGTGGAAGACCGCCGACCTCGCGCCGCAGGACGTCGACGTCGCCCAGATCTACGACGCGTTCACCCCGCTGATCCCGCTGTCACTGGAGGGCTACGGCTTCTGCGGGCGCGGGGAGGGCGGGCCGTTCACCGAGGGAGGCGCCCTGGAGATCGGCGGCCGGCTCCCGCTCAACACCGGGGGCGGCGGGCTCAGCGAGGCGTACGTCCACGGCTTCAACCTGATCAACGAGGGCGTGAAGCAGTTGCGCGGCGTCTCCACGGCGCAGGTGCCGGATGCGTCGACGTGTCTGGTGACGGCGGGCGAGGGTGTCCCGACTTCGGCGTTGCTTCTGAGGGGTTGAACTGACAGATGACAGATTCTGATACCGGGTATCTGACACCCGTCATCGACGAGGACGGCGCTCCCTTCTGGGAGTACGCCGCCCGAGGACAGCTCCGCGTCCAGGCCTGCGCCTCCTGCGACGAGCTGCGCTTCCCTCCCCGCCCCTGCTGCCCCCGCTGCCAGTCCTTCGACAGCACCTGGCGACGCATGAGCGGCCGCGGCCGGATCTGGTCGTACGTCCTGCCTCACCCCCCGCTGCTCCCCGGCTACGCCGAGCAGGCCCCGTACAACGCGGTCGTCGTCGAGCTCGCGGACGCCCCCCACATCCGGCTGGTCGGGAACGTCGTGGCCTCCGCCGACGCCCCGCTGAACTCGGTCGACCCGGAGCGGCTGCGCGTCGGTGCCCCGGTGCGGGTGGCGTTCACGGTGGCGGGTGGCGGGGTGACCGTGCCGCGCTGGCTGCTGGAGCGGTGATGCCGGGGTCCGGCGTGCGGGTGGAGCAGGATGAGGAGTCCGGGGTCGCCCTCGTCACCCTCGACCGGCCGGGTCGGCACAACGCCGTCGACCTGTCCATGGCGGAGGAACTGTCCGGTGTCTGGCGCGGGTTCCGCTTCGACGACTCCGTGCGCGCGGTGGTGGTCACCGGCGCCGGCGGGAAGGCGTTCTGCACCGGCGTCGACCGGTCCGCCGTCGTGCCCCAGCCGGCGTCACCGTACTCGGTGGACGATCCGCTGGTGCGGATCGGGCCGAAGGCGAACGACCTGTGGAAACCGGTGGTCGCCGCGGTGCGCGGGCTGGCGTGCGGCGGCGCGTTCTACCTGCTCGGTGAGGCGGAGTTCCTGGTCGCCGCCGAGGACGCCGTGTTCTTCGACCCGCACACCACGTACGGCATGGTCAGTGCGTACGAGTCGGTGTACATGGCGATGCGGATGCCGTTCGGGGAGGTGGCCAGGACGGCGCTGATGGGCACGGCCGAGCGGCTGTCGGCTCGGCGGGCGTACGAGACCGGGCTGGTCAGCGAGTTGACCCCGCCCGGCGAGGAGGTGGAGGCGGCGGTGCGCTGCGCGGAGGTGATCGCCTCGTATCCGACGGAGGCGGTGCAGGGGACGGTCCGTGCGGTGTGGTCGGCGAAGGAGGCGGTCCGCGCGCAGGCGCTGGCGCACGCGCCGCAGTTGGTGACGCTGGGGAACCTGCCGCCGGAGCGGCAGGCGGAGCTGTTCGCCGCGCGCCGGCCGGGGTTCCGGTTGCGCTGACGCCGTGTGCGTCTGGGTCGTCGCGCACGTCGCCGCGCACGAGCTCGGTGCGGCTGCCTATGCGATCAAGGCCGCACGCGCTGCCGCGCCGGAAGGTGAGAGTGAGGCCGCAGGGCGGCTGGAATGCCAGTGGCAGCGTGACCAGCTTCCGGAGGCGGTTCGCGAGCTCGTGCTCGACGACCGGCGGTTGCGGAACGACATCTGCTGGTCGGTGTTTGTCTGCTGACCGCGCGTCGGGCGCCGGCACCGTCCACAGGAAGGGTCCACCGGGATCTTGCCGAAAGCGGCGTCCCGAGCGGTAGCGCCGTACGCGGGCCGGGTGGGCGAGGTCGGTGACGTGCAGGACGCTGGGGCGGGGCGGCACGGGCTTCTCCTCGGTGGGGCGGTCACCGATGTTTGATTGCGGCGGCCGGTGGTGAGTGCGGGGCGCCCGGTCGGCCGTATGGAGGGTGAGGCCGGTACTGCCCGTGGCCGGGCCCGTCTCCGGGTGGGGCGGGGGCGGGGGCCGGTTCAAGGGTCGCGATCGGGGTACCACGGGCGTAGCGTCGTGCTGCGGAGAGGAGGCCGGGCATGGTCCGCAACGTCATCGGGTCGGTCCTGGCTCTCGCCGGAGCGGCGGTCGCCGTATGCGGCCCCTTCCGTGCCTGGTACGGCGGCCGTCTCGGCGTCGACTACCGGATCCAGGATCTGTTCGGCGGTATCACGGACGCGCAGACGGAGGTCGTGTCGTCGATCGCGCTGCCGTATGCGTTCTCCGCGCTGGTGGCGTTGCTCGGTGTGGTGCTGCGGTCGCGGTTGCTGGTGGCGCTGGCGGGACTGGTGGTGCTGGGGTTCACGGTCCTGTGGATGGTGCGCCAGGGGCAGGCGGCGGGCTATCTGTCGGTGGGGGGTGATCTGCCGGGGCTGGGTGACGGGGTCGCGGCGGCGCTGGGCGGTGGTTGTCTGCTGTTGCTGGCGGCGGTCGTGATGCGGGGGCGTGCGCCGAGGGTCGTGGCGTTCGAGGAGCCGGGCTACGACGGTCCGCTGGGGGATCCGGCCGGTTATCCGGCGGGGGATCCTGCGGCGTATCCGGCCGGCTACCCGGGGGATCCGGGTGCGTATCCGCCGGAGGAGACGGGTCCGTACGTGTGGTCGCCGGAGCCGGACGACACGCAGCGGCTGCCGGTGTATCCGCCTCCTCCGCCGTACGGGTCGGGGCCGCGGCAGCCTCGGCGGGACCCGTACGGTGCGGGTCCGGATCAGGATCCGTTCCGTGACGAGGGGCGTGGGCCGTAGTTCTGGCGTCTGTCCCGGCCGGGGGATCCGCCGATGGTTACCGGGGGGCGGTGGTGCGGCCGGTGGCGGTTCCCTTGGCGGCGTCGAGGGCGTAGACGCAGCGGTCCTTGGAGCAGGCGTAGACGACGCCGTTGCGGGCGACGGGTGAGCCGGTGATCTCGCCGCCGGTGGCGAGTTTCCAGCGGAGTTGTCCGCCGGCCGCGTCGAGGGTGTAGAGCACGTGGTCGGCTGAGCCGAAGTGGATACGGCCGTCGGCGACGACGGGGCTGCCGGTGACCTCGCCGCCGGCGGCGAACCTCCATCTGGGGGTGCCGGTGACGGCGTCGAGGGTGTAGAGGGCGCTGCCGCTGCCGACGTGGATGCTGCCGTCGGCGACGAGCACGGGTTCGACGGACTGGCGGGCCTCGGTGGCGATGCGCCAGCGGTCCTTCCCGGTGGTGGCGTCGAGGGCGTAGACGGTGCCGAGGTAGTCGGCGAGGTAGACGCCGCCGCCGGTGACGGCGGGGCCGGGGGCGAAGGCGGGTGGGGAGAGGAAGACCGCCGGGGCTTCGAAGTGCCATCGCACGTGGCCGGTGATGGTGTCGACGCACAGGACGCGGGTGCCGGCGGCGAGGTAGGTGCAGCCGTCGGGGGCTTGGGTGACGCGTACGGGTGCGCCGCCGCAGGAGGCGGCGTCGCCGACGGGGTAGGACCAGCGTTCGGTGCCGGTGCGGGCGTCGAGGGCCTGGAGGCGGGCGTTGCGCCATACGTAGACGGTGTCGTCGCAGAGCGCGGGTCCGGCTTCGGGGGTTTCGAAGTCGCTCTGGGCTCCGGTGATCTCCCAGAGTTTTTCGCCGTTGGAGGCTTCCCAGCCCTGGACGCCGCCGCCGCGGGTGGCGGTGACGACGGTGCCGCGGGCGGCTTTGAGGGAGTAGACCCAGGCGTCGGTCTGGGCCCGCCAGCGTTCGCCGCCGTCGTTGGCGTCGAGGGCGTAGAGGGTGGGTCCGTCGGAGGCGTGGATGCGTCCGCCGTGGACGGCCATGGCCCAGGCGACGTCGCGGGTCTTGAACTGGCGGCGGCCGCTGGCGACGTCGAGGGCGTGTACCTCGAAGGAGGTGACGTAGAGGAGGCCGCCGTCGACGACGGGGGTGCCCCAGACGTCGTTGGACATGCGGAAGCGCCAGGGGCGCCAGCGTGCGGGGCCGGTGTCCGGGGGTGTGGTGGGTGCGGGTACGGGCGGGGCGGCGGTCATGGCGTTGGTGGCGACTTCTCCGCCGGGCGGGCGGACCCAGCCGGTGGCGGGGCCGGCGTCGACGGCGGCGGCGCGGGCGTCGGCTGCGGCGCGGGGGCCGGGGCCGATGGGGACCTTGGCGCCGGGCAGCCGGACGGGGCCGTGGTCGGGGCCGGGCGGGGCGTGTTGGGGGCGGACGGGCGCGGTGTTGCGGGGGTCGGGTCCGCCGGTGTGCCGGGCGGCGGGGGCGTGTTCGGGCCTGGGGGGTACGGGGGGTGTGTGGGGGCGGGGCCGGGCTGCGGGGCCGCCGGTGCCGGGCAGTCGTCCGCCGCGGCGGTCTTCGATGAGGGAGACGGCGCGGCCGGGCAGCCAGGCGGAGGCGGTGCCGCTGTCGTCGCCGCCGGAGGAGAACAGGTGGGGTGCGAGTTGTGCCTGGAGGTCTTCGGGGCTGGGCCGGAGGGCGGCGTCCATCTGCATGCAGGATTCGATGAGGGGGCGCAGTTCGTCGGGGAGTCCGGCCAGGTCGGGGCCTTCGCGCAGGAGCATGAAGACGGTTTCGACGGGGTTGGCGCCGTGGTAGGGGGCGTGTCCGGTGGCGGCGAAGACGAGGGTGGAGCCGAGGGAGAAGACGTCGCTGGCGCCGGTGACGCTGCGGGAGTCGCGGGCCTGTTCGGGCGACATGTAGGCGGGGGTGCCGACGGCGACGTTGGTCATGGTGAGGCGGGTGTTGGAGACGCCTGACGCGATGCCGAAGTCGATCACGCGGGGGCCGTCCTCGACGACGAGGACGTTGGACGGCTTGAGGTCGCGGTGGACCAGGCCCGCGCCGTGGATGGACTGGAGGGCCTCGGCGATTCCGGCCGCGAGCCAGCGGACCGCCTGGGCGGGCATGGGCCCGCACTCGTTCACTATTTCCTCGAGGGAGGGGGCGGGGACGTAGGCGGTGGCGAGCCAGGGCACGGCGGCGCGCGGGTCGGCGTCCACGACGGCTGCGGTGTAGAAGCCGGAGACCGCTCGTGCCGCTTCGACCTCGCGGGTGAAGCGGACGCGGAACAGTTGGTCCTCGGCGAGCTCCGTGCGCACCGTTTTGATCGCCACGCGCCGGCCGGACGCCGACCGTGCGAGATAGACCAGCCCCATGCCGCCGGCTCCGAGCCGTCCCAGCACCTCGAAGGGGCCGATCCGCCTCGGGTCGTGCTGCGTCAGCTGCTCCACTTCGCCTGCCACCTCCCCGTAGGGGCCATGTAGGTACGGCCCCGTCGCCACCTGATTGTTCCTGCCGGAGGGCGCGGTTGCGAACCCGGGGCGGTATCGGGGTGTCTCGGGCTATTTTGCCGGGCTGCCGGGGGGTGGTGGGCGGGTTTGGTGGGTTCGGCGGCTTCAGTCGGGGGACGGGCCGGGGGTGTCGGGCCTGCGTTCGGGGGCGGGTTCGTCCGGGCGTTCGGTTCGCGGTCCGGCCTGGTCGCCTCCGGGCGGTTCCGCGTCGGGTCCGGGTGTCCGCTCAGGCTGCCGCTCGGACGACTGTTCGAGCTTTTGCTCGAGGGTGCCCCCGGATGCCCGTCCACGGATCTGCCCGGGGCCGGGCTCCGCCAGCACGGCGAAGGCGGCTCCCTGGTCGTCGGCGAGGACGGCCATACGTCCGTAAGGGATGTCGAAGGGCGGTGCGGTGACGCGGGCGCCGAGCCGGGTGGCGTGTTCGACGGTGGCGTCGGTGTCGTCGACGGCGAAGTAGACGAGGAAGTGGCCGGGCATCTCCACGGGGAACGCGTCGGTGATGACGCTGCGGGCCCCGACGGCGGTGTCCTCGCCGGGTTCGGCCCCGGCGGGCGACCACATCAGGTAGTCGACGGTGTCGTCGGGCAGCGGGGTGCCCTGGAAGCCGAATACTTCCTGGTAGAAGGGGTCGACGGCGTTCTTGTCGCGGGTGTAGACCTCGGTCCAGCAGAACGAGCCGGGCTCGCCCCGGAGGGCGAAGCCGTCGCGTTCACCCTTCTGCCAGAGGCCGAACACGGCGCCCGCGGGGTCGGCGGCGAGGACGACGGTGCCGAGGCCGTCGACGGGCGTGGGGGTGGTGATCAACTGGCCGCCGGCGTCCCTGATCCGCCGGGCGGTGGCGGCGGCGTCGCCGGTGGCGAAGTAGACGCCCCAGGTGGTGGGCATGCGGCCGTCGCTCTTGGCGGCGAGGGCGGCGACGGGCTTTCCGTCGCGGAGGGCGTCGGTGTAGTGCGGGTAGGGGCCGTGATCAGCGCTTTTCTCGCTGTACGTCCAGCCGAACAGTTCGCCGTAGAAACGCTTGCCCGCTTCGAGGTCGGGCAGCTGGGCGTCCACCCAGCAGGGGGTGCCCTCGGTGAATGCGGCCATGGTCCGGCCCCTTCCTCGGCGCGGGTTCCGCGGGGGCGGGTTCCTGGGGCGGATTCCGCGGCGCAGAGCCCTCGACACGGGGTGTGATGTCAGTCACAGTCAATCGGACTGCGGCATGCACCGCACGCAGAGGAGCCCGTTCGTTGAGTTGTCCACCGAAATTATCCACAGGCTGTTGATAACACTGTCGGCCCACCCGGGGGGCGATGCGGGAGCACCCCATTTGCAGTCGGCCGAATCGCGCGCCGATCACCCCTCGGTAAGCTGACGGCATGACAGGACAAGTACGCACTGTCGACGGCCGGGTCGCCGGCCGTCGCGGACAGGCGACGCGGCAGAAGCTGCTCGACTGTCTCAGCGAGATGCTCAGCTCCTCGCCGTACCGGGACGTCAAGGTCATCGATGTGGCCCGGAAAGCGGGGACCTCGCCCGCGACCTTCTACCAGTACTTCCCCGACGTCGAGGGCGCGGTCCTCGAACTCGCGGAGGAAATGGCCACGGAGGGCGCCGCGTTGACGGACCTGGTCGCGGGCCGGTCCTGGGTCGGCAAGGCTGGCTGGCAGACCGCGGAGCAACTCGTCGAGGGATTCCTCGACTTCTGGCGCAGACACGACGCGATCCTCCGCGTGGTGGACCTCGGCGCGGCCGAGGGCGACAAACGTTTCTACAAGCTCCGCATGAAGATCCTGAACTCGGTCACCAACTCCCTTGCGGACGGGGTGAAGGAGCTCCAGTCCAAGGGCAAGGTCGACAAGGACGTCAGCCCGATGGCGGTGTCGGGTTCGCTGGTCGCGATGCTGGCCTCGGTGGCCTCGCACCAGAAGGGCTTCCAGACCTGGGGCGTCAAACAGGCCGAACTCAGGCCGAACCTGGCACTGTTGGTGCACCTGGGCATCACGGGCAGGAAGCCGACGAAGTAGCGGACGGGCCGCGATGACGGGCGCCCTCGCGCCAAGTCCTGCCATAGGCAAGCCCGTTCACTTCCGGCCACGTCGGCCGTCGGCAGCGGCACGTCCGTCGCCGCCACGGCCGTACCTCACGGCACGCCCTTCGCCGTCGCACCTTCCGCCCGTACGCCCTGACCGGCCAGCCCGCAGGGCCGTGGCCGCTCCGCACGGTCGGGGACACCCCCTCCGCCGACCCGCACGGGCCCCTTCACGGGCCCACGCCCCTCCGCCGGTACGTCCCGGCAGGTCCGTCGCGGCCGCTCCGCACGGCCGGGTGCGCGCCCGCGCCGTCCCGCGCCGTCCTGCGGCGTCAGTCCGCCGCGGTGTTCCGCCGTGTCAGCCGGAACAGCCGGATCTCCCTGTCGGTCCTCGCCTGGTACGTCGCGTACGGAGGCCAGAACACGAGCGCCGCGCCCCAGGCTGCCGCGCGTTCCTCGCCGGTCAGCAGTTCCGCCCGGACCGGCACGTCCCCGCCCCGCCAGCTGATCTCCGCCTCGGGGTGCGCGAGCAGATTGCCCGTCCACGCCGGGTGGCCCGGCCGGCCGAAGTTGGAGCCGACGAGGATCCAGGTGCCGGTCGCCTCCTCCGGCAGGCACGCGAGTGGTGTGCGGCGCGGAAGGCCGGTCCTCGCGCCGTGCGCGGTCAGCACGAGCCCGGGCAGCATCCGTGCGCTGGGCAGCACCCTGCCCCGGGTGATCCGGTGGACGGCCCGGTCCATGGCGGGGATGACATGCGGGGCGAGCCGAGCGAAGGCGCGGGTCGACGAGATCTTCCGGACCATGCGGATCCCGGTGCGCATCAGACGCCCGCCGCCTCTCGCGCGCCGGGCCGGGGCCCCGCCCCGGCCCCGGCCCGGGGCCCGTCGGCGAGCGCTGCCGCCGGGGCGGCGGGGACGGCGGCCGCCGGGGCGAACAGGCCCGCCGTCTCGGCCGCCCGTGCGCGCAGCCGGTGGACGGGCCCGAAGAGCAGTTCGTCGGAGGCGGCCCGCTTGAAGTACCGGTGGGCCGCGTGCTCCCAGGTGAAGCCGATGCCGCCGTGCAGCTGTATCGCCTCACCGGCGACGGTCCGGAGCGCCTCCAGGCACTGGGCGAGGGCGAGCGCGCCCTCGCCGGGGTCCCAGGCGGCGTAGTACGCGGCCGACCTGGCCGCCTGGACGCGTACGTACAGGTCGGCGAGGCGGTGCTTGACCGCCTGGAAGGAGCCGACGGCCCGGCCGAACTGCTGCCGGTCCTTCACGTACGCCACGGTGCGGTCCAGCGCGGCCGCGGCCGCGCCGACGGCCTCCGCCGCGAGCAGGGCCGCGGCGGTGCGGCCGGTGGCGGCGAGCGCGGCGGGCACGTCCGCGCCGGGGTCGTCGCCGAGCAGTTCGGCCCGGGTGTCGCGGAGCTGGACGCGGGCCTGCGGCCGGGTCTCGTCGAGCGCGGTCCACCGGGTGCGGCGCAGGCCGTCGGCGTCCGGGGCGCGGACGAGGAAGAGGAGGGTGCGGCCTCGGGTGAAGCCGCCGGTGTGTGCGGCGACGAGGAGGAGTCCGGCGCTGTGTCCGTCGAGGACCTGTTCGGCCTCGCCGTAGAGCCGCCAGCCGCCGTGGCCGTCGGGCCGAGCCTGGATGCCGCCGGCGCGGCCGCCGCCAGCCCAGGTTCCGTGCGCGTCGCCGCCGGTGAGGGCGAGGGCGGTGGCGAGGGCGGTGCCGGGTACGCAGAGGGCGGCGGTGAGGGTGCCGTCGGCGATTCCGGGCAGGAGCGCGGCGCGCTGCCGTTCGGCGCCGAGCGCGGTGATCAGGGGGGCGGCGAGTCCGGAGGTCGCGAACAGCGGCAGCGGTACGAGCGCCCGGCCGGTCTCCTCGGAGGCGAGGGCGAGCTCCGTGACACCGCAGCCGGCGCCGCCGTACTTCTCGTCGAGGGCGAGTCCGGGCAGGCCGAGGCCGCCGGTGAGCCGTGCCCACAGGCCGGGGTCGTAACCGGGCCCGGCCGCGGCGGCGGAGGCGGTGTCGTCGCGTCCGGGCGGTCCCGGCGGCCCGCCTTTGGAGAGGGCGGCGCGCAGGGTGCGGCGGATCTCGGACTGCTCCGGGGTGAACGCGGCGTCCATCGGGTCTCCCCTCGATTTCTGACGGGCCGTCATGTTAGGGGTGGTGGCGACAGAAGCCCAGAGCAGGGCGGGTGGCGGCGGCAGAAGCCCGGAGCAGGGCGGGCGGTGGCCTCGCGCGACGGGCCGTACCGCCACCCGTATATCTGATGTACCGTCAGATTCATGCCATGGAGCCAGCGCCGCCCCCGCAAGGTCGCCGTCGTCGGCATATCCCTCTCGGACTGCGGCCGCGTCGACGGCCCCACCCCGTACGCTCTGCACGCCCAGGCCGCACGGCGCGCCCTCGCCGACTCGGGGCTCGGCCGCGACGTCGTCGACGGCCTGGCCTCGGCCGGGCTGGGCACCCTCGCCCCGGCCGAGGTCGCCGAGTACCTGGGACTCAGGCCGCGCTGGGTGGACTCCACCTCCGTCGGCGGCGCCACCTGGGAGGTCATGGCCGCACACGCCGCGGACGCCATCGCCGCGGGCCACGCGAACGCCGTGCTCCTCGTCTACGGTTCGACGGCCCGCGCCGACATCCGCGCGGCCCGGCGGACCTCCAACCTCTCCTTCGGGGCCCGCGGGCCGCTCCAGTTCGAGGTGCCGTACGGACACACGCTGATCGCCAAGTACGCCATGGCCGCCCGGCGCCACATGCACGAGTACGGGACGACGGCGGAGCAGCTGGCCGAAGTCGCCGTCCAGGCGCGGGCGAACGCCTCCCGCAACCCGGACGCGATGTTCCGCGACCCGATCACCGTGGACGACGTGCTGTCCGGGCCGGTCATCGCCGACCCGTTCACCAGACTGCACTGCTGCATCCGCAGCGACGGCGGCTGTGCGGTGCTGCTCGCGGCGGAGGAGTACGTCCCGGACACCGCCAAGGCGCCGGTGTGGGTCCTCGGCAGCGGGGAGCACGTGTCCCACACGACGATGTCGGAGTGGGACGACTTCACGGTCTCCCCGGCCGCGGTGAGCGGGCGGCTGGCGTTCGAGCGGGCGGGCGTGCGGCCGGGGGACGTCGACATCGCCGAGGTCTACGACGCCTTCACCTACATGACGCTGGTGACGCTGGAGGACCTGGGTTTCTGCGCGAAGGGAGAGGGCGGGGCGTTCGTGGAGAAGGGCCGGCTGCGGCTGGACGGGGAGCTGCCCGTGAACACCGACGGCGGTGGCCTCTCCGCCTGCCATCCGGGCATGCGCGGCCTGTTCCTGCTGGTCGAAGCGGTGCGCCAACTGCGCGGGGAGGCGGGCGGGCACCAGGTGCGGCGGGCCGACGGCAGTGTCCCGGAACTGGCCGTGGCCTCGGGTACGGGCGGCTGGTTCTGCTCGTCGGGGACAGTGGTACTGGGCCGCTGAACGGCACGGGCGGGTACGGGCCCGGTCCGGGGTCACGAACGGGCCCCTGTCGCCCGGCCGGTTCCCGCGCGTCCGGGGCGGGGCGCGGGCGGCGGTTGCGGCACAGTGGGGCGAGGACGGGAGGCGACGCCTTCCCCCAGACCGTTCACGAACCCGTGAGGAGATTCCGGTGGCCCTCAGTCGCGAAGAGCGTGAGGAGTTCCTGGCAGAGCCCCATGTCGCGGCGATCGCGATCGCCTCCGGTGAGGAGGGCCGGGCGCCGCTGAGCGTGCCGATCTGGTACCAGTACGAACCCGGCGGGGACGTCTGGATCCTGACGGGGCTCGATTCTCGCAAACACCGGCTGATCCGCGCGGCGGGGCGGTTCTCACTGATGGTCGACCGGCTGCGGCCAACGGTCCGCTACGTCCACGTCGAGGGGCCCGTCACGTCGGCGGAACCCGGCACCGAGGCGGCGCTGCGGGAGCTCGCCACCCGCTATCTTCCGCCGGACAAGGTCGACGGGTACGTCGAGTTCGCGCTGAAGGAGCACGGCGAGACGGTCGTGCTGCGGATGCGGCCGCAGCGGTGGCTGTCGTCCGACCTGGGCCGGGTGTGATGATCGGGGCATGACGCACGATCCCGGCGGCGACGGCGCCGCCCGAGAGTTCCGTGAGCTGCTCAGATCGCTGAAGGTCTGGGACACGGACCTGCCGTCCTTCGACCCGGACGGGGCCCCGGCGGAGCCGCTGCCGCTGTTCCACCGCTGGTTCGTGGAGGCCGCGGCCGCCGGCCAGCCCGAACCGCACACCATGACCCTCGCCACCGTGGACGAGGGCTCCCGGCCCGACCTGCGGACGCTGATGCTGCACGGCGCGGACGCCCACGGCTGGCACTTCGCCACCCATGCGGCGAGCGCGAAGGGCCGTCAGCTCGCGGCCCGCCCGGAGGCCGCGCTCGGCTTCTACTGGCCCGTGCACGGCCGGCAGGTACGCGTCCGCGGCCGGGTCGTGTCGGGCACCCCGGAGGAGGCGTACGCCGATCTGCACGCCCGGTCGACCGGGGCGCTGGCGGCGGCGCTCGTCGGCCGGCAGAGCGAGGTCCTCGGCTCGCAGGAGGAGTTGCGGCGGGCGAACGCGGCCGCGTGGGAGCGCGCCGAGACCGATCCGGAGGCGACGGCGGAGACCTGGACGGTGTACGTGCTCGTCCCGTCCGAGGTCGAGTTCTTCCAGGGGGACGCACGACGCCGGCACGTCCGGCTGCGCTACCGGCGAGAGGACGACGCGGACGGGTGGGTCCGGGAGATGCTCTGGCCGTAGAGGGGGCGGGACCATGGCTGACAAGACGGCCCGACGACCGATAACGGCCACGGCAGTGATCGTGCTCGGAGTGTGCCTGGCGTTGCTGGGCGGGATCGGGGCATGGCTGCTGCTCGGCCGGGACACCACGCCGCCGTGCAACGGCCTGCCCGCGAACGACCGCGTGCGAAGCTCGGTCGGGCAGGACATCGGTCCCGACATGAGCTGCCAGGCGCTCGGCGAGGCCATCGTGAAGGCATCCACCGGGGACGCCCAGGGGCGGCACAGCCTCGCTCAGGCCCAAGCGCTCAAGGACGTCATGACGGCCCTCGGAGCCCAGGGCACCGGCGAACTCGCCCTCGATCCAGCGCTGCGCCGCCCCCTCGCCACCGCCCTGGCCGACTACGCCCCGGATCTGCACGCGATGCTCGGCGGCATCGGCATCCAGGACTTCGTGACCAAGGCCGCCCCCGCGACACCACCCTGGAAGTCCGACGACGGCACGTACCATCTGACGGTCCTCACCGACACCCTCAGGGACGTTCTGCACGCGGTCGCGCAGGACCCCCACTCCTACGCTCTGCTGCGGCTCACGGAGACCCGGACCACAGGGCAGCGCCTCGCCGCCGTCCCCGCCGACGCCGAGGGCTTCGGCCTGAGCGTGCCGCCCACCGAGAGTGCGCGCGCGCTCGCCACCCTCGACGGCATCGCCGAAGCCGTCACCCGTGACCTGGACACGAGCCAGGCACAGGCATGGCGCACGGCCGTCCTCGACGGGCTCGCGGACGACAGTGGCTCGGCGGCGGACGGCGTTGCGGCGGCATGGCTCCGGGGCTTTCGGAGTACCGCTGAGGAGGAGCGCTACGAGAGCCTGCGCGCTCAGGGCGTCGAGATGACCCGCCTGTGGGCGCAGCAGCGGAAGATGGACGAGCAGACACGGCAGGGGCTGCTCGCAAAGGTGGAACGCGGTGCCCTCAGCGCCTACCGGGAGATCGAGCCGTGAACGGGGGCTGAGCGCGCCGCGCCGGTCTCGGCCTTGCACGTGGGCCGTCGTCCGAGTCCTGAAGGAAACGCGAGACGACGCGTGCGGACCCCCGACGGCAAATCGGCCGCTTCCGTTCTCAGCCAGGGGGACCATTCGTCGTGGCGCGCCCTCCTCCTGCGGTCGGACCGACCTCGGGCCCGGCGAGTGATTCGTGCAACTTCGTTCTGCGAAAGGGTGGATGACGATCGACCACCCCCTTCACAAGGACCGCATCATTGTGCGAAGCAGACGAATAGCCCCCGTTCTGGCCGTCAGCGCCGTCGCGACCCTCGTCCCCGCGCTCACGCCCGCCGTCGCCTCGGCGGCCGCCCCGGCGCCCAAGGCCCGTGCCGCGGCGGACCCCTTGAAGCAGTACACGCAGCAGAAGCCGCGCTGGAGGCGCTGTGACGCGCAGAGCCCTGCGGGCTTCCAGTGCGCGACGGTCAAGGTGCCGCTCGACTACAGCCGCCCCGGCGGCAAGAAGATCGACGTCGCGGTGTCGCGGATGAAGGCCACCAGCGCCAAGGAGCGGCGCGGGGTGCTGCTGCTCAACCCCGGCGGCCCCGGCGGCGAGGGCCTGAGCATGCCGCTGTTCCTGTCGAGCGAACTGCCCGCGTCCGTGAAGAGGAAGTACGACCTCATCGGGTTCGACCCGCGGGGCGTCGGCCAGAGCTCCCCCGTGAGCTGTGGGCTGAAGGAGGACGAACGCGACTGGGAGCGCCCGTACAAGGCGGCCACGTTCGCCAAGGACGTGAAGTGGGCGCGTACGGTGGCCGAGAAGTGCCGGGCCAAGGGCGGTGACGCGCTGCTCCGGTTCACCACCCGCAACACCGCACGCGACATGGACGTCGTCCGCGCCGTGCTGGGTGAGAAGAAGATCTCCTACCTGGGTTACTCCTACGGCACCTACCTCGGCGCCGTCTACACGCAGATGTTCCCCAAGCGGGCCGACCGGTTCGTGCTGGACAGCGCCGTCGACCCGCAGCGGGTCTGGCGGGGCATGATCCAGGTGTGGGCGGAGGGCACCGAGCCCGCTTTCACGCACTGGAGCGAGTGGACCGCGAAACGGCACGCAACGTACAAGCTCGGGAACACCCCGGCGAAGGTCCGCAAGACCTTCTGGGACCTCGTCGCCGGGGCCGACCGCAAGCCCGTCGACATGGACGGGACGCCCGTCACCGGCGACGACATCCGCTCCGGACGGGCGATGTTCTTCGACGTGGCCGGCGCCGCGCAGACGGTCGCCGACCTGAAGAAGGCCGCCACGGGCGGGAAGCCGGCGCCGTCCCGCGAGCGCAGCTCCTCGCCGAGCCCCGTCCCGCCGTCGTTCGCCCGCGCCGTGCCCTCGGACAACGCGGACGCGAGCTTCTGGGCCGTGGTGTGCGCCGACACCCGCGCCTGGCCGCGCGACCCCGAGCAGTACCGCCGTGACGCGATCCGCGACAAGGCCAGGTACCCGCTGTACGGGGACTTCGCGTCCAACATCAAGCCGTGCGCGTTCTGGAAGAACGGCCCCGAGCAGGCGACCAGGATCGACAACAAGGTCGGCGCGCTCGTCCTGCAGAACGAGTGGGACTCCCAGACACCGCTGACCAGCGGTCAGGGCCTGCACCGGGCCATGAAGGGCTCCCGCATGGTCACGGTCCTCGGCGGGGTGGGCCACGGCATCTACGGCTCCAAGTCCTGCGCGGACAAGACGGCGACCGCCTATCTGACGACGGGCAGGCTCCCGGCGAAGGACCTGACCTGCCGGACCCCGGCCGGCCAGCGCAAGGACCGGCTGCAGCTTCCGCTGCCGACACCTCCGGGAGTCCCGGGGCTGTCCGGGACGCGCGACCGCTTCTGACGCACGGCGACACCACCCGGTCGAACGACGTGGGGCTCCCGCCGGGCGCGGGGCCCCACGTCGCAGGTCAGGCGTCCGCGGGAGTGCTCGCCGTCGCCCTCGGCGGGCGCACCGTGTAGAGGTCATGACCTGTGCGTCGGTCCCCGCCAGTACGGTGCGCAGGACGCCGGGCCCTGGCGGTGCGGAGCGAGGTGGAAGTGTCCCAGTCCGCCTCCGCGGAGCGGACGCGGGGCACGGCGGCCCGAACCGACCGACGGCCGCGGCTACTTCCCGCCGCTCGCGGCGAGGGTGTACGCGACGAGGGCGTTGGCGTGGCCATGGCCCAGGCCGTGCTCCGTCTTGAGCCAGGAGACGAGTTCCATGTGCCTGGTCAGCGGGGACGAGCGGATGAGCTCCTGCCATTGCGCCACCGGGCGGCCGTACTTCTTCTCGATCGAGGAGAAGTAGCTTGCGGGGCCCTTCACGGCGCTGCTGCTCTGCGTGGTCATGGCGGCGGTCTCCTGTCGTCCGTGCGCGTCGGTCGCGGGTGTCAACACCGCTGGTGTGCGCTGCTGTTGCGGGTATGACCGACGGGGCGCGCCGAAGTGATCGGTCCGGCCGGTGCGATCCGCGTCACATGTGCGGCGTGCGCCACGGGTCCGGGGACTCGGGCAGCAGGAGGTCGGCGACGACCGCCTCGTGGTCGGACGGCCGGACGCAGGTCCACGGCCCCGAAGCCCGCACGCCGGACGGAGCGCACATGCCCGAGCCCGCCCGGTCCGGGCGGGCCGACGTGGATGGAGCCGGGCGCTCTGCCGAACTACCGTGCCGCGCGCGGGGCTGCGGTCGTGGCGACGAACGCGGCCCAGGCGCCCGGGGCGACGTCGAGCGTCGGGCCGCCGGGCACCTTGGAGTCGCGGACGTGGACGGTGTGGGGACAGGCGGCGACCTCGACGCACTCGCCGCCCTCGTTGCCGCTGTGGCTGGAGGTGCGCCAGTCGTAGGCGACTTCGAGGCAGCTTCCGCCCTCGTTGGTGCTGTAACTGCTCTTGAACCAGACCAGGCCCGGGGTCATAGCTTCGCCGCCATTCTCTCGATCAGGTCTACGGAATCCCAGGGAGTGAGGGCCTGGGCACGCAGTACGCCGAAGAGATCGATGAGCCTGTTCACCTCTTCGGGCTTCGAGATCAAGGTATCTCCGCCATGTCCCTCGGCCAACCCCAGATTCCGACCCTCCAGAGTGCTCAGGAGCTGCAACGGACCGTGCAGGCCCGCGTGTACGGACCGCTGGGTCGGCATCACCTGGACCGTGAGGTGGTTTCTGGCACGGACCGAGTCGATGAGGTGTCGCAGCTGTTCCTTGAGGACCGCCTCACCGCCGATCGGCCGGAGGAAAGCCGACTCCTCGACCACGTAACTGATCGTCGGCCTCGGCTTGCGATCAAGCATGGCCTGCAACTCCAGCCGTGCCTCGACGTATCGGTCGGTCTCTTCCGCCTCGTACGCCGGCACTCGGACTTCGTACAGCGCCCGTGCGTACGCGGGAGTTTGGAGCAGGCCGGGGACCACCATGGTTTCGTACGCGCTGAAGCTCGCCGCGTCGACCACTGTCCGGACCCAGCTCAGGAACTTCGGCGAGTACTTCTCCTCCTCCATCATCGCCACACACGACGCCAGCACCCCCTTCGCCCCGAGCGCCGCGTCCGACTCCACCAGGAACGCCGTCGTCGGGATCCGCTCGGCCCGCTCGTACGCGCCCAGCAGCGACTCCGACATCAGCAGCCGCTCCGCCAGGTCCCGCTGCGTCATGTCCGCCAGACCGCGGAACAGCTTGACCAGTTCGCCCACGTGCCTCCGCGCGGGCGAGGGCTCCCTGCCCGATCCCACAGCTCCCACCGCCCTTCCCACATCCGCTCGATGTGGACCGTGTCCCTCTGGTCACGCTACGCAACCGGCGCGATCCTCGGGGGCATGACCAGCGAGAAACTGCCCGATTGGGTCCCGGCGTCCGGTGTGCGACTACGGCTCGCGGGAGTCCACTTCGACGCCGTACGCGTCCACGGCGTCCGCGGCGAGGCCGTGCTGCACCACCTCGTCCGGGCCACCGGCGGGCATCCCGGGCCCGTCGTAAGGGAGATGTGGCGCGGGCGGTGGACGTACTTCCTCATCCCGCCCGGCAGCAGCAAGGAGCATCCCTGGCCGCCCGGCGCCGCCTGCTTCGGCCCGTGCGCCCGGGACCAGTACGTCGGCGTCCCGGCCGCCGACGGCAACACCTATCCGCTGTCGTGGCGCGCGGGGCCGCCGGCCGTCGGCGAGTTCGTGGACCCGGAGCTGCTGTTCGCGGTGGTCACCGCGCAGCTGTGCCTGTCGCCGGAGGGCTGAGCCGGGGGATCATGGCCGGTATGACGGGGTGGGGAGAATTCCGGCTGGTCGGAGTCGAGCGGACCCGGGAGCGGCGGGAGGAGGCCGCGCGGGCGGAGGCCCGGGAGACGCCCGAGGAGCGTGAGGCCGCGTGGATGTCGCTCTTCGAGGGGCCGATGCGGCCTCCGGAACTGCTCCGTGCGGGCTGGCGCGAGTGGCTGGGGTTCAACCGGGCGGTGCCCGGGGACGTGCTGGTGCGACTGCTCGACACGGCGACCGATCTCCTGTGGCGCAAGGACCTGCCGCCGGGGGTGGTGGACGCCGCCGTCGACCACCCGGACCGGAACGTGCGGTCGCAACTCGCCGCAAGACGCCACCCGTTGACCGCCGCGCAGTGGACACGGCTGATCCTGGCCGAGCCGGGCTCCGCGCGCCGGGCGCTGCTCGCCGAGGACGCCGTGCAGACGGGCGCGGAGTTGACCGCGGAGGGGTACGAGCGGCTCGCCGGGGACGCTTCGGCGCTCGTACGCGCCGCGGCGGCCCGCTTCCCGGCGCTTCCCGGGGCGCTGCGCGCCGCGCTCGCGGCCGACCCCGACGCGCGGGTCCGCGCCGTCGCGTGCACGGGATGGGAGCTCTTGGCGCCCTCGGCACGGGAGGCGCTGCTCGGCGACGCCGACTCCGGTGTGCGTGCCGCAGCCCTGCTGCGGCACCACGCGACGCATCCTCTGACCCGGTCGGTGTTCGAGGAACAGGGCTTCGGCGACGAGGCCATGGAGACGTGCCGTCTGGAGCGCCGGTTCGCGGAGTACCTGTGCGAGCACGAGGACGCCGCGCGGCGGCGGTCCGTGGCACGCAATCCCCATCTGGACCCGGATCTGGTGGCCGTGCTCGCCGAGGACGACGACGACAACGTCCGCCTCCAGGTGTCCGTACGGCCCGAGCTCACCGAGGAGCAGCGGGTGGCGGTCCGGGCCAACGTCGATCCGGACGGTATTCGGCACACGCTGCCCTGGGTCCATGCGCTCCACGACGATCCGGAGGCCATGCGCCGCTGCGCGGCCTCGTCCCATCTGCTCCTGCGCAGCAGCGCCGCCCGGGCGAGGCGCCTACCGCCGGATGTCGTCGAGCGCCTCGCCCGGGACGAGGACCCTGTCGTTCGGCTGTTCCTCGCCGAGTCCTGCGACGACGCGCCCGCGTCGATGCTGCTGGAGGTGTGGACGTGGTGGAACGGCAGCTTCAGCTTCCCGGGTCGGCCGCGCTCGCATCCGAACTTCCCGCGCCGGGATCTGCTCCGGTACGCGGACGACCCGCATCACCGGCTGCGTCAACTTGCGCTGGACGACCCGGACTCGACGGCAGTGCTGGTGGAGCGCTTCAGCCGGGATCCCCACTGGGAGGTGCGGCGCCGGGCCGCGGAGGATCCTCGGCTGTCGACGGCGTCGGCGGTGCGGTTGCTCGACGACCCGCACGAAGCGGTGCGCGAGACGGCGGTGAGGCACGGCCGGCTGCCCGCGCGCACGCTGGTGCGGCTGCTGCGGGACCGGAGGACGTTCCGCGACGCCCTGGTGAACCCGACGATCCCCGTCGCCGTCATGCGCCGGATGGCCGAGCCCGCCGGCTGACCTCAGCCGCCGGGCGGAACACCGGGACCACCACTCCCCCGCCCTCCTCCCGGAAGGCGACCTCCAGCTCCATCCCGATCCGCAGCTCCGCCTCCGGGCACTCGACGATCTCGGTCATCATCCGCGGGCCCTCCGCGAGGTCGACGACGGCGGCCGTGTAGGGCGTGCGGGCGTCGAAGGGCGGGAGGTCGTTGCGGTGGACGGCGGACCAGGTGTAGAGGGTCGCCCGGCCACTCGCCGGCTCCCAGGCGGCGTCCTCGCTCCAGCAGTACGGGCAGAACTCGCGCGGGTAGTGGTGGGCGCGGCCGCACGCGGCGCAGCGGCGGACCAGCAGACGGCGCTCGGCGGCGGCGTCCCACCAGGGGCGGGTGAAGTCGTCGACGTCCGGGGTCGCCGCGGTCCGGTCCGCGGGGGATACGGTTCGGGCAGCCGAAGACACGGTCCGGGCGGGAGCCGCCGCGGTCCGGTCCGCGGGGGAAGCGGTTCGGCCGGGGGCCGCAGCCGTCCGGTCCGCGGGGGAAGGGGTCCGGTCGGGAGCCGCGGCCGTCAGGTCGGTACCGCTCCCGTCGTCGTTCGCTCCCGCGCTCACAGGAAGAGTCCCAGTGCGCTGTCGAGGGACCATGCCTGCCACGACATGGCGAGCAGCGCGACCAGCGAGATCAGCGCCATCATCGCGTTCTGCCCCTGCTCGGCCCAGTCGTGGATCATCAGGACCAGGTAGAGGAGATTGAGGGTCAGCCCTCCGATCAGGGCGACCGGGGTGAGGAAGCCGGTGACCAGCCCGAGTCCGAGGGCGAGTTCGGCGTAGACGACGACGTACGCCATCGCCCTGGGGCGCGGGGCCACGATTCGGTCGAAGCCGGACCTGACCGCCGCCCAGCGGTGCTTCGCTGCGACGTCGGCGGCCCAGGCGATGCCGGTGCCACGCTCGAACCAGCCCTTCCTGTCCTTGTGCCGCCAGCTCTCCAGCCACCACAGGCCGAGGCCGATGCGCAGGACGGCGAGCCATTCGGCGCCGGTGAGCCAGATCGTCCGCATCGCCGGTCCCCTCCCCACAGATTCTGACGGTACGTCAGTTCACCGGAAGCGGTCCGCGTACGCAAGAGGTAGCCGGCCGTGACCGTTTCGCAACCGCGCGCCACTACAGTGAGCGCTCATGCCCGACCACAGAGCCATCGACCTCACCAACGACCGCCCCGTGTACGTCATCGGGGCCGGACCCGGCGGACTCGCCGTCGCCGCCGCCCTGCGGGAGCGCGGGGTGAGAGCGGTCGTCCTGGAGAAGTCGGACACCGTCGGGGCGTCCTGGCGAGGGCACTACGACCGGCTGCACCTGCACACGACCCGGCGCCTGTCGGGACTGCCCGGTCTGCCCATGCCGCGCCGCTTCGGGCGCTGGGTCTCCCGGGACGACGTGGTCCGCTACCTCGAGAAGTACGCCGAATTCCACGAGCTGGAGCTGGTGACGGGCGTGGAGGTGTCCAGGATCGAGCCCGAGGGCCCGGACTGGGTGCTCCACGCGAGCGGCGGACGCAGGCTCACCGGGCGTGCCGTCGTCGTGGCGACCGGGTTCAACCACACCCCCCGCGTGCCGGACTGGCCTGGTCGGGACACGTACACGGGCGAACTGCTGCACGCCTCCGCGTACCGCAGCCCCTCCCCCTACACGGGCAAGGACGTGCTCGTCGTCGGGGTCGGCAACACGGGCGCGGAGATAGCGGCGGACCTGGCCGAGGCGGGAGCCTCACGGGTACGTCTCGCCGTGCGGACCGCGCCGCACATCGTCCGCCGTTCGACCGCCGGCTGGCCGGCGCAGCGCACGGGGATCCTCGTCCGGCGACTGCCGGTGCGGCTGGTGGACGCGGCGGGCCGACTGCTGGCACGGATCGCCGTGCCGGATCTGTCCGAGCACGGTCTGCCGCGCCCGGAGGCGGGCCTGTACACACGGGTCCGGCAGGGCGCCATCCCGGTACAGGACGTGGGCCTGATCGACGCGGTCCGCAGCGGGACGGTGGAGCCGGTCGCCGCCGTCGAATCGTTCGACGACGGCAAGGTGGTCCTGGCGGACGGCTCCCGCATATCGCCGGACGCGGTCATAGCGGCCACCGGCTACCATCGCGCGCTGGAACCGCTGCTGGGGCATCTCGGGGTACTGGACGACCGTGGACGGCCGTCCGTCCACGGCGGCCGGACCCCGCGTGAGGCCCGGGGCCTGTACTTCACGGGCTTCACCAACCCGATCAGCGGGATGCTCCGCGAAATGGCGCTGGACGCGCGGAAGATCGCCAAGGCCCTGTCGAAGTGACCCCCCCGTCCCCGCGGGGAGTTTCCCCGCGGGGACGGGCCGGGCAGCGGCTCGCGGCAGCCCCGATGCCGGCGCCTGCCTCGGCGTCGGAATCGACGTCGGCGTCGGCACCGGCTCGCGGCACCCCCGGCGTCGGGATCGACGTCGGGATCGGCGCCTGCCTCGGCGTCGGGATCGACGTCGGCGTCGGCACCGGTTCGCGGCACCCCCGGTCGTCTCGGCGTCTCGGCGTCTCGGCGTCGGGATCGGGATCGACGTCGGCTTCGGGATCGACGCACCGGTCTCCAGGGCGCCCGTGGGAGGTTCCGGAACGGCGCGAGCGAGGTCTCGGCAGCCCCACGGGTACCGGTGATCCGGCCAGCCCCTCCCGCACATCCGGCCATCCTGGGGCCCGATCGCCGGGAGACGGGTTCCTTCCGGACCGCCCCGGGCAGCATCCCCGCGCGCCCCGTCCGGCCGGGCGCGCTCCCAGGCACTTCCCCGCGCACGGACCGTTCCTGACATGCAGTCAGTTCTGTAATCTGACTATGCGTCAGTAACGTTGCCGACGAGCAAGGAGCGGCGGAACGATGCTTGGATCAACCCACGGCACCTTGACCACCGACCTCCGCGCCCGTGTGGTGGCCTGCGGACAGCAGACCGGGGCGGCCGTCCACGGCGTCACCGCGGCCGAGGGCGACCTCGACGTCAGCGGCCGTCCGCTGTACGCGCCCGTACCCGACCTCGACCGCTTCTTCCGGCCCGAGGCGGTCGCCGTCGTCGGCGCCTCCGACGCCGACGGACGGCCCAACACCGGGATCACCCGCCAGCTGATCGCCTGGGCCGAGCGCGTCGGGGCGAGACTGCACCCGGTCCATCCGACCCGTACCACCGTCTTCGGGCTGCCCTGTGTGCCGTCCGTCGCGGAACTGCCCGAGCCCGTGGACCTCGCCGTGCTCCTCGTCGGCGACCCGCTGCCCGTCATCGAGGAACTCGGCCAGGCGAAGGTGAAGTTCGCCGTGGCCTTCGCGTCCGGGTTCGCCGAGACCGGCGAGGCCGGCGCCGACGCCCAGCGGCGGCTCGCCGCCGCGGTGGAGCGGTCCGGGCTGCGGCTGCTCGGCCCGAACACCAACCTCAACGCCTTCGAGCGGTTCCGCGACGACCTCGAGGGCCCTGCCATCGCACTGATCACCCAGTCCGGCCACCAGGGCCGCCCCGTCTTCACCATGCAGGAACTCGGCGTACGGCTCTCCCACTGGGCGCCGACGGGCAACGAGGCCGACCTGGAGACCGCGGACTTCATCTCGTACTTCTCCGGACGGCCCGAGGTCGGGGCGATCGCCTGCTACGTGGAGGGCCTCAAGGACGGCCGCTCGTTCCTGCTCGCCGCCGACCGGGCCGCCCGCAACCGCGTCCCGGTCGTCGCGGTCAAGGTGGGCCGCACCGAGGCGGGCGCCCGGACGGCCGCCTCGCACACCGGCAAGCTCACCGGCGCGGACCGGGTCGTGGACGCGGCGATGCGCCAGTACGGGGTGATCCGCGTCGACGGCCTCGACGAACTCCAGGACACCGCGGCGCTGCTGGCCCGGGCCCGCAGGCCCGCCGCCGACGGGGTCGTCGTCTACTCCATCTCCGGCGGCACGGGCGCGCACTTCGCGGACCTCGCCACCGCGGCCGGGCTGCGGCTGCCTCCGCTGTCCGCGGACCGCCAGGCCGAACTGCACCAGTGGATACCGGAGTACCTGAGCGTCGCCAACCCGGTCGACAACGGCGGACACCCCGTCGGCGACTGGCGCGGCCGGAGGATCATCGACGCGATCCTCGCCGACCCCGGCGTCGGGGTGCTGATCTGCCCGATCACCGGCCCCTTCCCGCCCATGAGCGACAGGCTCGCACAGGACCTGGTGGACGCGGCGGAGGCCACGGACAAGCTGGTGTGCGTGGTGTGGGGTTCACCGGTCGGGACGGAGGACGCCTACCGGACGACGCTGCTCGGCTCGTCCCGGGTCGCGACCTTCCGTACGTTCGGCAACTGCATCACGGCGGTCAAGGCGTACGTCGACCACCACCGCTTCACCACCGGCTACCGCTCCCCCTTCGACGAGGCACCCCGCACCCTCTCCCCCTCCTTCCGCAAGGCACAGGCACTGCTCCGACCCGGTCACCGGCTCAGCGAGCACGCGGCGAAGCAGCTGCTGCGCGCGTACGGGATCCGGGTGCCGCGCGAGCAGTTGGTGACCAGCGCGGCGGCCGCCGTGAGGGCGGCGGGGCTGGTCGGCTACCCGGTGGTGATGAAGGCGTCCGCGCCGCAGCTCGCGCACAAGACGGAGCTGGGCCTGGTGAAGATCGGGCTGACCTCGGCCAGCCAGGTCCGCGACTCGTACCGCGAACTGACCGACATCGCCCGGTACGAGGGCGTGGACCTGGACGGCGTCCTCGTCTGCCAGATGGTCGAGCGCGGGGTCGAGATGGTCGTCGGCGTGACGCGGGACGAACTGTTCGGGCCGACGGTGACGGTCGGCCTCGGCGGGGTGCTCGTGGAAGTGCTGCGGGACGTGGCGGTGCGGGTCCCGCCGTTCGGCGAGGACCAGGCCCGCTCGATGCTCGCCGAACTGCGCGGGCGAGCCCTGCTCGACGGGGTCAGGGGCGGGCCTCCCGTCGACGTGGACGCGCTCGTCGAAGTCGTCCTGCGGGTCCAGCGGATGGCGCTGGAGCTCGGCGGGGACCTCTCCGAGCTGGACATCAACCCCCTGATGGTCCTGCCCCGCGGCCAGGGCGCGGTGGCACTGGACGCGCTGGCGGTGTGCCGGTGAGCGAGGGGGAGCCGATGGCGCGGGGGGTGCTGCACCGCACGGAGAACGGCGTCTCGTGGATCACACTCGACCGGCCCGAGGCGATGAACGCCGTCACCCGGGACCAGCGCGAGCGGATCATCACGCTTCTCGCGGACGCCTCCGCCGATCCTGACGTCCGGGCGGTCGTGATCACCGCGACGGGCAAGGGTTTCTGCGCCGGCGCGGACCTGCGCGGCGAGAGTGCCGAGGCCTCCGCGACCGGGGACCCCGCGCCCCGGAACCTCGCGCCCGGGAACCCGGAACCCGCGGATTCCGCGCCCGGTTCGTCCTCGGCGGCCGGGCGGGAGCACGTACCCGGTTCGTCCTCGGCGGCCGGGCGGGAGCACGTACCCGGTTCGTCCTCGGCGGGCGGGGACCCCTCGCCCGCGAACTCCGGTTCGTCCTCGGCGGGCGCACGGGAGCGCGTGCCCGGCGACGTGGCCCGGATGATCCGGCTCGGCGCGCAGCGGTTCATCGCCGCCGTCCTGGACTGCGAGAAGCCGGTGATCGCCGCCGTGAACGGCACGGCGGCCGGCATCGGCGCGCATCTGGCCTTCGCCTGCGACCTGGTCCTGGCCGCCGAATCCGCGCGCTTCATCGAGGTGTTCGTACGGCGCGGGCTCGTCCCGGACGGGGGCGGGGCGTATCTGCTGCCGCGACTGGTCGGACCGCAGCGCGCGAAGGAGCTGATGTTCTTCGGGGACGCGCTGTCCGCGGCCGACGCCGAGCGGATGGGGCTGGTCAACCGGGTCGTCGCGGCGGACGAACTGGAGAGGACCGCCCGCGGGTGGGCCGAGCGCCTGGCACACGGCCCGACCCGCGCCCTCGCGCTCACCAAGCAGCTGGTGAACGCCTCGCTCGACGTCGACCGCGCCTCCGCCTTCGCGGCGGAGGCGTCGGCGGTGGAGATCGCCATGACGACGCGGGACGCGAACGAGGGCGTCGCGGGGTTCGTGGAGCGCCGGGCGCCGGAGTACCGGGGGCGGTAGGGGCGCGTCGCCCCCTCCTGCGTGACACCCGCCCCGTGACACCCGCCCGCGTGGCTCCCGGCCCTCGCGCGTTCAGTCCTTGCGGCCCGTCGCCGCGACGGTGACACCGAGGCCGATCATCGTGAGCCCGCCGGCCCCGCCGATCGCGGCGAGCCGCTGCGGCGACCGGGCGAACCAGATTCGCGCGGTCGCCGCGACCAGGCCCCACACACTGTCGGAGACCAGCGCGATGACGTTGAACACCAGACCCAGCAGCAGCATCTGCAGTACGACGTGCCCGGCCTCGGGGTCCACGAACTGCGGCAGCACGGCGGCGAAGAACACGATCGTCTTCGGGTTCGCCACCCCGACCGCGAACCCCTCCCACAGCGTCCGCGCACTCCCGTGACCGGGGCCGCCCGCCGTGATCGCGGACTGCGGGGACCGCCGCTGCCGTACCGCCTTGACCCCGAGGTACACGAGGTACGCGGCGCCCGCGAGCTTCAGTGTCGTGAACACGAGAACGGACCGCTCCACGACGGTGCCGATCCCGAGGGCTACGGTCACGACGAGCAGACAGGCCCCCAGCGTGTTCCCGACGACCGTGGTCAGCGCGGCACGGCGCCCCTGCGCCAGCGCTCGCCCGATGACGAACAGCACGCTGGGGCCGGGGATGACGATCAGCAGGAACGACATGGCCGCGAAGGCCGAAAGACGGTCGACGGACACCATGGGGTCATGGAACCCGGGGACGGCCGCCCTCCGCGACCCGTTTTCCTCAGCCGTCCCCGGCCGCTCCGCGCCCCGGACCCGCCGGACGGACGGCGGCCCGGACCTGCGGGCCCTGCTTCCAGTCCCGGACGAGGAGGCCGAGCAGCACCTCGTCCAGGAACTCGCCCATCACCCAGGCCGAGGAGCGCAGTACGCCCTCGCGGACGAAGCCGTTGCGCTCGGCGGAGCGCAGCATCGCCTCGTTGTCCGACAGCGTCTCGATCTGCAGCCGCTGCAGGCCGCGCACGACGAATCCGTAGTGACAGAGCACCGCGACCACGTCGGTGCCGTAGCCCTTGCCGCGGGAGGACGGCAGCAGCCCCAGCCCGATGTGCGCGGACCGGTTGTGGTTGTCGATGCCCCACAGTGTCGCGGCGCCGACCAGCGTGCCGCCGCCCAGCTCCACCACGGAGAACGGGACGCTCCCCTCCTCCTCGTCGTCCACCACGAACGGCGGGTCCTTCGAGTCGGGCGTGATCGGCCGCCACGGCCCGCTCTCGGCCCGCGAGGCGTTGACCACGTCGTCGTGGAGTTCGGCCCGCAGGATCGGGATGTCGTCCTCGTGCCGGGCCCTGAGCCCGACCTTGCCGCCTCTCAGCATGCAGGCTTCCTATCCGGCCGGACGGGCTCGCGGCAAACGGATTAGCGGTTCCTCGGTCGGTGCGGAGCCGCGGTGACGGACGGGTGCGCTCGCGACGCCGAGGAGGCCGGGGGCGTTCGGATTGCTGACGCCGGTCAGGACACCGTTTCGGCGCCGCGCGCGGCCGCGATGAACGCCGTGATCAGTTCGGGGCTCTTCACCCCGCGACTGGTCTCGATGCCGCTGGAGACGTCCACACCCCAGGGGCGGGCCGCGCGGACCGCGTCCGCGACGTTGTGCGGGTCGAGCCCACCGGCGAGCAGCCAGCGCCGGCCGGGGGCCGGGAGCTGCTTGCCGCTGCGGTCCCAGGCCTCGCCGGCGCCGGGCACGGGCGCGTCGAGCAGGAGGACGTCCTCGCCGCGCTCGCCGTACCGCGGCACCTCGCCCCTTACGGCGACCCCCCGGATCAGGGTGCGGCCGTCCGGACGCAGGGCGTCGAAGTACGCGAGGTCCTCATGGCCGTGCAGTTGCACGGCACGCATGCCGGTCTCGCCCAGCAGGGCGCGGACCGAGTCGAGCGGCTGGTCGCGGAAGACGCCGACCGTCAGGACGCCGTCGGGCACTCGGGCCGCGAGGCGCCGGGCGGTACCGGCGTCGATGCGGCGCGGACTCTCGGCGAAGACGAAGCCGATCGCGTCGGCACCGGCCTCGACGGCGGTGTCCACGTCCCGCTCCGTGCGCAGACCGCAGACCTTGACGAACAGGGGTGTGCCCATGTCGGTGCTTCTCCGTGACGGCGGCGGCTGGTCGGCTCCACGCTACCGGGCGCGGACCGCTGCCCGGTGGGGACCGCTGCCGGGTGGGGACCGCCTCCTTGTGGGTACCGCTGGCGCACGCGGAGCGCAGGCGCCCGCGGGCCGAAGGCGCGCGGACCGGTACGGGGTGGGTCACCCGGGGCGGCCCTTCACGACAAGAGGGCGAGCGGGGGCGAAGGGTTCCCATCTGACGTACCGTCAGTTTCAATGGGCGGTGTGATGGGACACGCCGGGATGGCCGCGACCGCCGTCCGCTACCTCCGCTCCACCGGCACCGCCCCGCCGGGCGAGCCGTCCTTCGACGCGCTGCCGCGTCCCGCGCTGCGCACCGTCGGCGAGGACGAACGGCTACCGGTCGCCCCCGCCGAGTTCCGGCGCGTACTGGGGCACTTCGCGAGCGGGGTCACGGTCGTCACGGCCCACGACGAGGAGGGCGGCGGCCCGGCGGGCTTCGCCTGCCAGTCCTTCGCCTCGCTGTCGCTCGACCCGCCCCTGGTGGTGTTCATGGTCGCCCGTACGTCGACGACCTGGCCGCGCATCGCCCGCGCCGGGGCGTTCTGCGTCAACGTCCTCGGAGCGGACCAGGGTGACCTCTGCCGCGCGTTCGCGGTGAGCGGCTCCGACAAGTTCGAGGGCGTCGCCCACACCCCCGCCCCGGTGACCGGCTCCCCCCGCCTCGCCTCCGTCCCCGCCTGGATCGACTGCACGATCGGCACGGTCCACACCGGCGGCGACCATCTGATCGTGGTGGGGCGGGTGGAGGCCCTGGGCGCGGCGGACGACGGCGATCCCCTGCTGTTCCACAGGGGGCGGTTCGGGCGCTTCGAGGCCTAGGTGTTCTGTCCCGGGAGGCCCGCCCGCCGTGGTCAAGTGCCGCAGACGCGACACTCGGGCGAATGAACAACGGGCGTTTTCGACCGGACGACGCTAGGCTCTCCATAACGTCCTCGTTATGGCATGGGGTGAAATCGAGTCGAGCCGGAGGTGGAGAAATGGTTCCTCGGGCTGAGTCCGCGGCACCGCGGTACGGTCGCGTTCCACGTGGACCTGCTTGCCGAGCGGGGCGTCCTCCTGGGCGAGCCATACACCAAGCAGCTCGTCGGCAAACTCCGGGAACTGCGGTTCCATCTGGACGGCGACGCCGTGCGCATCACGCACTGGATCGGGAGCGGCCGCCGCATCATCCCGCTGACCGCGTTTCGCAAACAACGCATGCGGGAGCCGGTGGAGATCCAGCGGGCCCTGCGGGCGATGCGCATGTGCATCGCCGAGGAGCACACAGCTGATGAAGGGTGATGACGGAATGGCCGGGCGGAAGACGTGGCAGGAGCTGAGGGCCGAGGCCCTCGACGATCCGGGCGCATGCGCGGCTTATGAGGCGACGCGGTTCCGTTTCGAGCTGGGACGCGCCGTCCGTGAGCGCAGGGAAGCGCTCGGAATGAGTCAGGCTCGGCTCGCCCAGGCGGCCGGACTGCAGCAGCCCGCCGTCGCCCGCTTCGAAGCCGGGGGCACGATGCCCACGCTGCCCATGCTGGACCGGCTCGCGACCGCGCTGGGCATGCGGCTCCAAGTGGGATTCGAACCGCTCGACCGCGCGGGCTGACACGTCCGGCGGGACTGCCGCGCGGTGGCGTCCGCGCGGAACGCGCCCCACCCCGTGGCGATCCCCCTCCCACCCGGGGGCCGCACGCCGCGGAGATGACCCCTGCAGCGACCCGAACGCACCGCGCCCACCGCAGGCGAGGCCCCGACCGGTCGACACCGGACGCTCGCGGCGGTCCCCCGGCCTCAGACCGCCGCCACCGCCCGTGAAGGCGTCCCCCGCCGGATCACCGGCGCCCATCAGGGCCGCCGCCGCGCACAGGGCGCCCGAGGCGTACCAGACCACGTCGTAGGTGCCGACGACGGGCAGACGTTCCCGCCCGTCTCGTAGTCCGCGTACAACGCCATGGCGACGCCGGCCAACCTCTCTGCGGGCTTCATGTTCGAGCGCACCGGCGCACGACGCCATACGTGCTTCTGTATCGCGGGTTTCCCTTCTCCGAAGACTCACAAGGACCTCAAAATGCACAGGTCTCCAGAGACGAAAGCGCAGTTCACCGCATGTGAGGCCCTCTCAGACGGACCCCAGAACCGTGGCAGGATTTGAGCCGCCCACCTCGGCGAGAGCGCCTGGGCCAGGCGCACGCAACGACGGACAGGCCCTCGGCTGGTCATGCCTCCTGTGGTGGTGTCGCTGTCGGTGGGTCGCCCCTTCAGGAAGAGGACTGACGAAAGGCGCTCGGCCTGCGCGGCGATGGCACCCTGGGGGTTTTGCCGAAGAGCACACGCCAATACGGTGGCCCGGTGATGTCGATCAAGAAGTTCCAAGTCACCTTCGACTGCGCAGAACCTGAGCGCCTCGCCCGTTTCTGGTGCGAGGTGTTGGGGTATGTCGTACCGCCGCCACCCGAGGGGTTTGCCACGTGGGACGATTTCAAGCGCTCACAGCCACCTGAGCAGCAGGACGCATGTTTTGCCTGCATTGACCCCTCAGGCGTGGGTCCGCGACTGTACTTCCAGCGCGTCCCCGAAGGAAAGGCCGCCAAGAACCGGCTGCATCTCGACGTGCGGGTCGGCACCGGACTCGTGGGTGAAGAGCGCCTCGCCGCACTTGAGGCCGAGTGCGCACGGCTGGTCCCGCTCGGGGCGATACACGTGCGAACGCTGTATGACGGCAATGATGCGTGCATCCCGATGCTGGACATCGAGGGCAACGAGTTCTGCATCGACTGAGGGGCCGCGACCGTCCCCTCCTTCGGTCATGTCCCGAAGAGCGGTGTCGTGGCGCGGCAGCGCCTGATGCCCCCACTCTTCATCAGCGGCTTGGCGCCCGCAGGCCACGAGAGGGGATCACTGCCACACCATTCAGCGGGACACCATCCCCCGGCTCCATACCGGGGGACGTTGTCATGCACGGGCGTGTGACGCCGTCCGACAGGCGTAACGATGCCTGCCCCTGCCGACCACGGGGGGGGGAGTCGACAGGGGCAGGCACAGGGGCGCGCGTCGCTCGAACCGCGCCCCGATGCGGCCGCCCGGGCCGGTCCGCACCGACGCCGACTTCGCGGTGCTGGTGGAGAACGGCCCCGGGTCGCCGCCCACGGCCGAACCCGCGGGAACCGCCCCGCCCACGGCCCGACCCGCGAGAGGCCGAGCCGCCGGCATGGTCACGGGCCGGGCACCGTCCCCACCCCGCCCGCGCTCAGAACGTCAGGACCCCCCGTGCCACCCGCCCGTGCTCCGCGTCCTCGGCCGCCTTGGCGAAGTCCTCCACCGGGTACGTCTCCGTGACCAGTTCGTCCAGCAGCAGCCGCCCCTCCCGGTACAGCCGGGCGTACAGGGCGATGTCGTGCTGCGGGCGCGAGGAGCCGTAGCGGCAGCCGAGCACGGCCTTGTCCAGGAACATCGCCGCGGGCAGGAACGTCGCCTCCGCGGTCGGCGCCGGCATGCCGAGCAGCACCGCCTGGCCGTGGCGGTCCAGGAGGTCGATCGCCCGGCGCACCAGCCCCGTGTGCCCGACGCACTCGAAGACGTGCTGTGCGCCGTGCGGCAGCACGTCCCGTACCGCGTCCACGGAGGTGAGGAAGTGCGTCGCGCCGAAGAGGCGGGCCGTCTCCTCCTTCGCCGGGTTGGTGTCCACGGCGACGATCGTCACCGCGCCGGCGAGTCGGGCCCCCTGGAGCACGTTCAGCCCGATGCCGCCCGCGCCGATGACCACGACCGTGTCGCCGAGGGCCACCCTGGCCCGGTTGAGCACGGCCCCCACGCCGGTCAGCACCCCGCAGCCGATGAGCGCGGCCGAGGTGAGCGGGACATCGCCGGGGATCCGCACCGCCTGCACGGCCTTGACCAGGGTGCGTTCCGCGAAGGCCGAGCTGGCGGCGAACTGGTGGAGCGGCTTCCCGGCCCGGGTGAACGGCCGACCGGGCCTGCCGATCGAGGAACGGCACATCGTCGGCCGTCCCCGGTCGCACTCCGCGCACGCCCCGCAGTTGGCGAGCGTCGACAGCGACACGTGGTCGCCGGGCGCGACGTGGGCGACGTCCGCGCCGACGGCCTCGACGACGCCCGCGCCCTCGTGTCCCAGCACGACGGGCACGGGGAAGGGGATCGTTCCGTCGATCACCGACAGATCGCTGTGGCAGAGTCCCGCGGCCGCGACACGGACGAGCACCTCGCCGGGGCCGGGGGCGCGTATCTCGAGGTCGTCGGCGACCTCGACCCGTTCGCCGTCGAAGACGACACCTCTCACCGCGGCTCCCTGGGTAGGCCGAGCACCCGCTCGGCGATGATGTTCCGCTGGACCTCGTCCGAGCCGCCGTAGATCGTGTCGGCGCGGGTGAAGAGGAACAGCCTTTGCAGTGCGTCCAGTTCGTACGAGGGCGACCAGGCGTCCGGGCCGGCGGCGGCGGCCGCGCCCCGTACCTGCACGGCCAGTTCGCCGAGCCGCCGGTGCCAGCCGCCCCACAGCAGTTTCGCGACGCTGGGCGCGCCCGGGTCGCCGGTGCGGCCGAGGGTGCGCAGCGCGTTCCAGCGCATGGTGCGCAGTTCGGCCCACTGGTGGACCAGGCGGTCCCGGAGCACGGGGTCGTGGTCGAGGACGCCCCCGGCGGCGGTGCGCAGGACCCGGCCCAGTTCCTCCTCGAAGCCGATCTGCTGGACGAGCGTCGAGACCCCGCGTTCGAGGGCGAGCAGGCCCATGGCGACCTGCCAGCCGTTCCCCTCGCCGCCGACCGTCTCGACGGCCTCGGCGCCGTCGAGGAAGACCTCGTTGAACTCGCTGGTGCCGGACATCTGCCGGATGGGCCGTACGTCGATCCGGCCGGGCTGGTCCATCGGCACGAGCAGGAACGACAGTCCGCGGTGGCGGGTGGCGCCGGGTTCGGTGCGGGCCAGGACGAAGCACCAGTGCGCCTCGCGGGCGAGCGAGGTCCAGATCTTCTGGCCGGTGACCCGGTAGCGGCCGCCGTCGGCGACGGCCGTGGTCCGCAACGACGCCAGGTCGGAGCCCGCGCCGGGCTCGCTGTAGCCCTGGCACCAGTACTCCTCGCCGCGGGCGATGCCCGGCAGGTAGCGGGCCTGCTGGTCCGTGTCGCCGTGGGCGATCAGGGTCGGGGCGAGCAGGTTCTCGCCGATGTGGCCGAGCCGGGCGGGGGCGCGGGCGCGCGCGTACTCCTCGGCCCAGACGACCTGCTGGGTGAGGGTGGCGCGGCGGTTGCCGTGGTCGGCGTCCCAGCCGAGCCCGATCCAGCCGCCGGCGCCGAGTTCGCGCTCCCAGGCGAACCGGGTGCGGTCGCGCTCGTGCTCGCCGCCGGGTCCGCGGTGCCCTGCGGAGTCGGCGAACGCGCCGGTGACGTGGTCCTCCAGCCAGGTGCGCGCCTCGTGCCGGAAGGCGGTGTCGTCGGGGCCGAAGGCGAAGTCCATGGCCGTGGCCCCGCGTCAGCGGTTCGGGCGGTCGCCCGAGGCGGCCGCCTTCGCCATCGCCTCGAGCCGGGCGAGCATCGGCATCGGGTCGGTGCCGACGGTCCCGGGGAGGAAGTCCGCGATCCGTTCGGGGGTCCACGCGCCGTCGGCGTAGGCGGCCCGCAGTTCGCGGGGCTGGGCCCAGACCGCGATCTTGGGACCGGCGATCGTGTAGACCTGCCCGGTGATGTCCTCCGCGCGCGCCCGCTCGGACAGCAGGTAGACGACGAGTGCCGCCACGTCCGCCGGCTCCCCGATCTCCTTGAGTTCCATCGGGACGCCTGCCGACATACGGGTCCGGGCGACGGGTGCGACCGCGTTCGCCGTCACGCCGTACTTGTGCAGTCCGAGCGCCGCGCTGCGCACCAGCGAGATGACGCCGCCCTTGGCCGCCGAGTAGTTGGCCTGGGCGACGGAGCCCTGGTGGTTGCCGCTGGTGAAGCCGATCAGGGTGCCGCCGCCCTGTTCGCGCATGACCGCGGAGGCCGCGCGGAAGACGGTGAAGGTGCCCTTGAGGTGGGTGGCGACGACCGGGTCCCACTCGTCCTCGGTCATGTTGAAGAGCATGCGCTCGCGCAGGATGCCGGCGACGCACACGGCCCCGTCGAGCCGTCCGAAGCGGGCGAGCGCGGTGTCGACGACCCGCTGCCCGCCCTCCATCGTCGAGATGTCGTCGCCGACGGCCACCGCCTCCCCGCCCGCGGCCTCGATCTCCTTGACCACCGCCTCGGCGACCTCCGAGGCCGGTTCTCGGCCGTCGACGGAGACGCCGTGGTCGTTGACGACGACCTTCGCCCCCTCGGCGGCGCACGCGAGGGCCACGGCGCGGCCGATGCCGCGTCCGGCGCCGGTCACGGCGACGGTCCTGCCTGCCAAGAAGTTCCCCACGTCCGGCCCCTTCCAGTTTTCTGACGGACCGTTAGATTTTATGGTCCGCCGGACGCTTGAGCACAAGCCCCAGGGAGGCGCCGATGTCACTGCCGGAGGAGTTCCACGAGATCGCGGAGCGCGTGAACAACTGGGGGCGCTGGGGCGCCGACGACGAGATCGGGACACTGAACCTGATCACCGACGAGGTGGTGCGGGAGGCGGCCGGGACGGTGCGTGCCGGGCGGCGCGTACCGCTCGCCCTGCCGCTCCGGCAGGACGGCGTCCAGACCGGAGTGATCCCGGGCCGGGTGAACCCCCTGCACACCATGGTGCAGATCAACCAGGAGCTGTTCGGGCCCGGCACGGTCGCGACCAGCGACGACGCCGTGACGATGGGACTGCAGGCGGCCACCCACTGGGACGCGCTCACGCACGTCTCGCACTCGGGCAGGATCTGGAACGGCCGCCCCGCGGACAGCATCACCCCCCACGAGGGAGCCCGTTACAGCGGCATCGACACCGTCCGCACCCTCGTCTCGCGCGGGGTGCTGCTCGACGTGGCGCGCGCCAAGGGCGTGGACCGACTGGCCGGCGACCACGCCGTCACACCGGAAGACCTCGCGGAGGCGGAGGAGTTCGGGGGCGTACGGGTGCGGGCGGGCGACATCGTGCTCGTCAGGACCGGGCAGATCCGGGCGTACCTCGGCGGGGACAGGCACGCGTACGCCCACCCCTCACCCGGTCTCTCGGTGCGTGCGCCCGAGTGGTTCCACGCCCGCGACACCGCCGCCGTCGCGAACGACACCCTCACCTTCGAGATCTTCCCCCCGGAGATCGAGAACCTCTGGCTGCCCGTGCACGCGCTCGACCTGGTGGAGATGGGCATGCTGCAGGGCCAGAACTGGAACCTGGAGGAACTATCGGCGGCCTGCGCGGAGGAACGGCGGTACGCCTTCCTGTTGTCGGCCACCCCCGAGCCGTTCGTCGGCGGCACGGGGACACCGGTCGCGCCGGTGGCGGTGCTCTGACCCCGGCACCCCACCGGCGTGGGCCTGCCTCAGGCGGGGTACGCGCCCGGCGTCAGCCCCGAGGGAAGCACCTGGACGACGGGAAGCGCGGGGGACGGCACGGCGGCGCCGGGCACCACACAGCGATCCACCTCGCACCAGATGCTCTTGCCCGCGCCCTCGCGCTTCCAGCCCCAGCGGTCGGCCAGCCCGTCGACGAGCTCCAGTCCGCGCCCGCCCGTGTCGTCACCGGCCGAACGACGCGGCTGCGGCGGCCGTGAGCAGCTGTCGGCCACCTCGACCCGCACCGTGCCGGCCTCCGCCGCTCCGAGACCGAACAGCATCCTGAGCACGGCCGGACAACCCGTGTGGACCACCGCGTTGGTGACCAGTTCGGAGATGAGCAGCACCAGGATCTCGGCCAGCGGCTCGTCGTCCCCTATGCCCGACCCGGCGAGCCGGGAGCGGGCCCATCTTCTGGCCCGTCCCACCTCCGCGGGATCCGGCCCGACCTCCAACTGCACCTGAAGCACCTGCACCGCTCACACCATCCGAACCGGCGGACACATCGCCTCGCGCCTCACAGCCATCACGGAATGTGATTTCCCTGCGAGACAGCATGGTTGACGTACAGTCACCGCAACAAGCGCTTCGGGCATATTCCAGCGCGAAGGAGTACCCGTGGTGCATACTGTGCGGCGCACCTTGCGAATAGTCGAACACCCTGTGCGAGCGGCGCGTTCCTCCCCGCCGGCCATGTCCGGATCCGGCCGGGGCGTCGGGATCACTGCCCTCGGGCAGTACGCGTCTCGCACCCCACGGAGAGTACCCGAGGGCAGGCCCGACTCCGGGCCGTGACGGCCCGTGCCAAGGACACAACCCGATATCGACGCAGGGTGACTCCCGCCCGTCCGCCGTCCGGTTCGCCTCCGGCCCACCCGGTGCCCTCCCCGTCGATTCCCGGCCGGCCGCTCAGAGGGCGGCCGCCAGCGCCTCCTCCGCCTGCGCGGCCGTCTGCCCCAGCTCGGCGCGCACCCAGGCCCGTTTGAGGTGCAGATGCACCTCGGCCTCCCAGGTGAAGCCCATGCCGCCGTGCACCTGGAGGCAGTCCCGGGCGCCCCTGACCGCGGCGTCGTCGGCGAGGAGCTTGGCGCCGGCGATCTCCACGGGGTCGGCGGTGACGGCAGCCGCGTACACCGCGGCGCGGGCCAGTTCGGTCCGCACCAGCATCCGCGCGCAGAGGTGCTTGACCGCCTGGAAGGCGCCGATGGGCCGGCCGAACTGCTCGCGTTCCCCGGCGTACCGGACGGCCATGCCGGTGGTACGCCCGGCGGAGCCCAGCTGTTCTGCGGCCGTCAGCAGTACGGCCGCCGGATCCGGCTCGCCGGGGGGTGCGGACGGCAGCCGGTGCAGCGGTGTCAGCGGATCGACCGACCGTACGGGCACGGCGTCGGAGGCGTCCCCGAGGACCACGTCCGCCTCCTCCAGCCAGGGGACGAGTCCCCCTTCGGCCCGGGTGACGACGGCGGTCCCGTCGGCGGCGCCGGGGACGGTGCCCGCGGCGAGGTGCGTGGCCACCAGCGGCCCCGGCAGCAGCACCCGCCCGGCCTCCTCGAAGACCAGCGCCGCCTCCGGGAGTCCGAGCCCGACACCGCCCTCCGCCTCGGGCAGCCGCAGCGCGAAGAACCCGGCCCGGCCGAGCTCCTGCCACAACGACCGGTCGATCCGTGCCCCGGCCGCGCGGAGGGCGTCCCGGCCGCAGCGGGCCTCCAGCAGCTCCCGGACCCCCTTGCGCAACGCCCGCTGGTCCTCGGTCGGTTGGAAGTGCACGGCTCCTCATCGCTCCTTCGGCAGGCCGAGGATCCGCTCGGCGACGATGTTCCGCTGGATCTGCGAGGTGCCGGCGGCGATGGTGTACGCCAGCGACGCCAGCCTGCCGAGGGTCCACTCGCGGGACAGGTCCAGCGCGTCCGGGCCGAGCACCTCGGCGGCCGTGTCGTACAGCTCCTGGCGGGCGTGGGAGTAGCGGAGCTTGAAGACCGAGCCGCCGGTGCCGGGGACGCCGCCGGTCGCCTCGGCCTCGCTGACGTTCCACTGGGTGAGCCGCCACAGCGCGCCGAACTCCGCGTTGAGCCTGCCGAGCCGGCGGCGCAGTACGGCGTCGTCCCAGCGGCCGTTCTCCCGTGCGGTGCGGGCCAGCGCGGCGAGCGTACGGCGGCAGGCGACGACCTCGCCGACGAAGGCGGTGCCGCGTTCGAAGGACAGGGTCACCATCGTGACGCGCCAGCCGTCGTTCTCCTCCCCCACCCGGTTCGCCACCGGCACCCGCACCTCGTCGAGGTGGACCTCGGCGAACTCCGTCGACCCGGCGAGGGTGCGCAGCGGCCGGACGGTGACGCCGGGCGCGTCCATCGGCATCGCGAGCCAGCTGATGCCGCGGTGACGGGGCGCCTGCGGGTCGGTGCGCACGAGCAGTTCGCACCAGTCGGCGACCTCGGCGTGCGAGGTCCAGACCTTGGCGCCGGTCACCACGTAGGAGTCCCCGTCGCGGACGGCCCTGGTCCGCAGGGAGGCGAGGTCGGACCCGGCGTCGGGCTCGCTGAAGCCCTGGCACCAGATCTCCTCGCCGCGCAGGATGCGCGGCAGCCAGCGCTCGCGCTGTTCGCGGGTGCCCTCGGCGGCGATGGTCGGCCCGGCGTGCAGCAGGCCCACGAAGTTCGCGCCGACGTAGGGGGCCCCGGCCTTCTCGGTCTCCTCCAGGAAGATCAGCCGCCGGGTCGGGGACGCGTCCCAGTGGACGTCCGCGTATCCGGCGTCGTACAGCGCCCGCTGCCAGGCGGTGTCGTGGGCGCGCCGGGCCGGCCAGTCGTCGGGCGGGGGCGGCGGCGGGAGCTCGGAGAGGGCGCCCCCGAGCCAGTCCCGCAGCCCGGCCCGGAATGCCTCCTCCTCCTCGGTGTACGCGAGGTCCACTACGCGTCCAGGTCCAGGCCGAGCATCCGGATCGCGTTGCCGCGCATCAGCTTGTGGACGGTCTCGTCGTCGAGGTCCTTCACATGGTCCAGGGCGACCTCCCGGGTGTGCGGGAAGGTCGAGTCCACGTGGGGGTAGTCCGTCTCGAAGGTGGCGTTGTCGCGGCCCACCACGTCGAGCGAGGCGACGCCGTGCTTGTCGCGGAAGAAGCAGCAGAAGATCTGCCGGTAGTAGTACATGGACGGCGGTTCGGGGACAAGATCGCGCACCCCGCCCCAGGCCCGGTGCTCCCGCCACACGTCGTCCGCCCGTTCCAGCGCGTACGGGATCCAGCCCATCTGGCCCTCGCTGTAGGCGAGCTTGAGCGCCGGGAACCTCACCAGCACCCCGCTGAAGAGGAAGTCCGTCATCGACGCCATGGCGTTGTTGAAGGAGAGCGCCGCCTGGACGGCGGGGGGCGCGTCGGGCGAGGCCGCGGGCATCTGCGAGGACGAGCCGATGTGCATGTTGACGACCGTCCCGGTCTCCTGGCAGACGGCGAAGAACGGGTCCCAGTAGCCGGAGTGGATCGACGGCAGTCCCAGACAGGTGGGGATCTCGGAGAAGGTCACGGCCCGTACGCCACGGGCCGCGTTGCGCCGGATCTCGGCCACCGCGAGATCGATGTCCCACAGGGGGACGATGCAGAGGGGGATGAGCCGGCCGCCGCTGTCGCCGCACCACTCCTCCACCATCCAGTCGTTGTACGCGCGGACACAGGCGAGCGCGACCTCTTTGTCCTTGGCCTCGGCGAAGGTCTGGCCGCAGAACCGGGGGAAGGTGGGGAAGCACAGGGACGCCTCGACGTGGTTGAGGTCCATGTCCTCCAGTCGGGCCTTGGGGTCCCAGCAGCCGCGCCGCATCTCGGCCCGGGTGATCCCCTCCAGCGTCATCTCGTCGCGGTCGAAGCCGACGGCGGCGATGTTGCGCTTGTACGGGAACTCCAGGTCCTCGTAGATCCACCAGTCCGTGGGCGGCCCGTCGGGGTCCATCGTGATCCGGTACTTGCCGCCGACGTACGCGAGCTCACCGATGCCGGCAGTGAGCGGCCGGGGTCCGCGGTCCCGGTACCTCGCCGGCAGCCAGGTCTCGAAGAGATGTGCGGGCTCGATCACATGGTCGTCGACGCTGATGATCCGAGGCAGTTCCCGTTCCATCGGGCCCCTCCGTTCGCCACTTATCTGACGGATCGTCAGACAGCAGGCTAGCCCCGCGCCCCTGGACCGACAAGGCGACCAGCCCTACGCTTCCGGGCACTAACTGACGTATCGTCAGGCGCCGTCGGAACGGAGGGAACCGTCGTGACCGACACCGCACACTCCCTGGGCGCCTCCCGCACGCTCTGGGAGCTGATCGACCGCCGCGCCCGGCTCACTCCCGACTGCACCGTCCTGCTCCAGGACGACCGCCGCCTCACCTTCGGCGAACTGCGCGGACGCTGCGAACGGGTCGCCGCCGGGCTGTACGCGCGCGGTGTGCGGCCCGGCACGGTCGTGGCCTGGCAGCTGCCCACCCGGATCGAGTCCGTCGTACTGGCCGGGGCGCTGGCCAGGCTCGGTGCCGTGCAGTCCCCGGTGATCCCCTTCTACCGGGACCGCGAGGTCGGCTTCGCCCTGGACGCCTGCGCGGCGGAGTTCCTCGCGGTGCCGGGCGTCTGGCGCGGCTTCGACCATACGGCGATGGCCCGGCGGATCGGTGCCCGGGGGATCCTCGAGGCGTACGAGGACCTCCCCGACGGCGACCCCTCCGCCCTGCCCCCGCCGCCCGACGACGGCACCGAGGTGCGCTGGATCTACTGGACGTCAGGCACCACCTCAGACCCCAAGGGCGTCCTGCACACCGACCGTTCACTGATCGCGGGTGGCTCCTGCCTCGCCCACGCGCTGCGGCTGACGTCCGCAGACGTCGGCTCCATCGCCTTCCCGTTCGCCCACATCGGCGGCGCGGACTACCTGGTGATGCTGCTGCTCTACGGCTTCCCCGCCGTGCTCTTCGAGAAGTTCGCCCTCCCGGAGGCGCTGGAGGCCTACCGCAGGCACGGGGTCACCACCGCCGGCGGGTCAACGGCCTTCTACTCGATGTTCCTCGCCGAACAGCGCAGGCAGCCGGGCGAGCCGGTCGTCCCCACGCTCCGACTGCTCGCCGGCGGGGGCGCCCCCAAGCCGCCGGAGCTGTACCACTCCGTCGTACGGGAGATGGGTGTGCAGCTCACCCACGGCTACGGCATGACCGAGGTCCCCATGATCACGATGGGTTCGCCGGACGACCGGCCGGAGGACCTCGCGACGACCGAGGGACGACCGCCCGAGGGCATGGAGATACGCATCGTCGACGGCGAGGTGCGGCTGCGTGGAGAGGCGGTCTGCAGGGGCTATCTGGACCCGGAGCAGACCGCCGCCGCGTTCGACGCCGACGGCTTCCTGATCACCGGCGATCTGGGGCATCTCACCGAGTCCGGCCATCTCGTCCTGACCGGGCGCCTCAAGGACGTCATCATCCGCAAGGGCGAGAACATCTCCGCCAAGGAGATCGAGGACCTGCTCCACGAGCACCCCGGCGTCGACGAGGCGGCGGTGATCGGACTGCCGGACCCGGAGCGCGGCGAGCGGGTCTGCGCCGTGGTCCAACAGCCCGAGGGGGCGGGACCGCTGAGTCTGCACGAGGTCGCGGAGTACCTGCGCGGCGCGGGCCTCGCCGTGCACAAGCTCCCGGAACAGCTGGAGCTCGTGGACGCGCTGCCCCGCAACGACACACTGCGCAAGGTGCTCAAGTACAAGCTGCGTGAGCGGTTCACTGGGGCGGACACGACATCCAGGGCGTGAACGACATCCCCGACACGAACGGCACGACATGAGCCTGAGCATCCGCAACCAGCTGCCCGGCACCGTGATCGCGGTCACCGGCGGCCCCGCCATGGCGACGGTGAGGATCCGCCTCGACAGCGGCGAGGAGGTCACCTCGGCCGTGACCGCCGACGCCGTATCGGAGCTGGGCATCTTCCCCGGCGGAGCGGTCAGCGCCCTGATGAAGGCCAGCGAGGTGGCCCTCGCGACGGCGCGCGTGGAGGGCCTGAGCATCCGCAACCAGCTGCCCGGCACGGTCACATCCGTGACCCCGGGCGCGGCGATGGCCACCGTCCGGCTGAGGCTGGACGGCGGCCAGGACCTGACCGCGGTGATCACCAAGGACGCGCTGGACGAACTCGGGCTCTCGGCAGGCGGTACCGCGGTCGCCCTGGTCAAGGCGACGGAGATCTCGCTCTCCACCGCCTGAGCGCCGCCCGGTCGAACCCGGCACCACGGAGGGCTGTCTGCGGCGGCCCGGCCGCACCGCGCCGCCCGGGCGTTGCGGGCCTTGCGGGCCTTGCGGGCCTTGCGGGCCTTGCGGGCCTTGCGGGCCTTGCGGGCCTTGCGGGCCTTGCGGGCCTTGCGGGCCTTGCGGGCCTTGCGGGCCTTGCGGGCCTTGCGGGTCGCCGCCTGACGCCGCGCCGCGGGACCGCAACCCAGTGCCGCATGAGGCGGCGTTCGCCCCGTCGCGACGCCCCCGGGCCTTCCGGGCCGCCCGCCCGGCGCCGCTCCTCGACGGGCCCACCCTGACCGACGCGGAACCCGGTGCCGCAGCGGGCGGCGTTCGCCCCGCGCGACTTCCCGGCACGGCGACCCGCGGCGTTGCCCAACCAGTTGCCGAGTCAACCGAGCAGACCCGGCACGAGGTCGATCCGGCGCCTTGCGATCCTCACCCTCGGCCGGAGGGCCGGGGCGGACCCCGTGCACCGGACTCCGCTCGCCGGCGGGCACGCGCCTCCCGTCAGAGCCGGGACAGCGAGGCCGCCGCGAACAGGACGTCCCGCACGGCCTCGCGGTCCCCGTCCTGACCGGCCGCGGCGTCGGCCGGCGGCACATGGCCCGCCACGAGCTGGCAGAACTCCACACCGTCGAGGGCGATCTGGGCGACCGTGTGGTCCGGGTCGCCCACCGCCGCGGGCGAGTCCAGCGCGATGTACCAGTGGCCGCCGCCCGCTCCCTCCACCTCCAGGTGCAGCGACCGGCCGGGCGAACCGGCCGTCACCAGACGGCGGGCCGGGGCGGCGAGCCCGGCCCGCCGCCGGGCGGCCAGCGCCGCGGGCAGCAACCGGGCCGCCAGATCGATCATTCGGTGCAGATGCGCGCCGGCCGGGGGTTCGTACGGATAGTCCACCGCGGCCGCGATGTCGTCCGCGTGCACCCAGCACTCGAAGGCCCGGTCCAGCATCGCGTCCTGCAGCGCCAGCGCGAAGTCCCCGTAGGACACCGACAGCTGCTCCACCCCGAGCCCGGCGAACGACACCGTCCGCACCAGCGCATGGCTCTGCTCGCGCCACGGGACGCGCACCGAACGCGTCGCCGGGCGTTCGCCCGAGTTCCACAGCCGCTCGGTGCGCTCGGCCGGCGAGGCCGGCGCGTCGGGGCCGGCCGGGTCTCCCAGCCCCAGGGCAGAAGCCACCAGCCCGTCCACGGACATCAGATGGCCTATCACTCCGGCGACCGTCGTCCTGCGACTCACCTTCGCCTCGCCGTCGAACCACTTCAGCCGCACCGGGGCGTGCCACTCCGAGTCCCCGATGTCCCGCAGCAGCGCGTCGAGCCGAGCGGTCTCCGCGTCGTACGCACCGGCCCAGGCGGGCACCGGGGTCCGGGCGGGCCGCCGGCCCAGGCAGTTCTCCAGGACCCGGGAGCGCAGCAGCGGATCCAGGTCGAGGTCGCGCTCGGTGTGCAGCAGCCCCACGGCGTCCCGCAGCCGCTGCGCCTCCTCGGCACAGGACGCGCAGCCGGTGAGGTGCTCCTCCACGGCCGCGGACTCCTCGGCCGAGCACGCCGCCAGCGCCCAGGCCCCGAGCAGCGACTTGAGCACACCGTGGGCCAGGGGCTCCGGCGGCGGCGAGGGCAGCACGTCCGGCGGCGCGAGGTCGTCCCCCGCCGCACGCGGTCCGGGTATGCGCGGCGGCGCGCCCGGCACGTCATCGGGGTCGCCGGGACCGCGGCCGCCGTCCAGGGGCCCGCTCACCGGCGGCTTCCCGGTCCGGGAGGCGGCGAGCCTTCCAGCGCGCGGGTGTTGGCCGTCGCCAGCAGCTGCAGTCCGAGCCGCAGCCGTCGGCGCGCCTCGTCCGCGGTGACCCCGAGGTCGGCGGCGGTCTGCCGGTAGTCCCTGCGCTGGAAGTACGCCAGCTCCAGTGCGGCCCGCAGCGGCGCGGGCATCGACGTCACGATGTAGTCCGCGCGGGCGGCCACGGAGGCGCGGCGCACCTTCTGCTCCACGTCCTCCGTGCCGCCACCGCTCTCGGCGGCCGCCGCGCGCTCCTGCTCCCGCAGCCGGTGGACGGCCTGGTCGTGTGTGAGACGCGCCACCCAGAAGCGCATCGAGCCCTGCCGGGGGTCGTACGCGTCCGGGTTCTCCCACACGTAGCCGAACACCTCGCGCGTCACCTGGTCGGCGGCCGCGTCGTCGTCGAGCACGCGATGGGCCTGGCTGTGGACGAGCGAGGCGAAACGGTCGTACAACTCGCCGAGCGCGGCTGCCTCGCCCCGCGCCAGCCGCTGCTGCATCCTGCGGTCCCAGCGAGGTGGTGTGTCCTTGCCCATCCGGCGGCCCCCAAGCCTCTGCCCGTCCTCGTCGCCTTCTGCTCGTCCTGTCGTCCACTCGAATGTAATGCGACGCGGGTGAAACGCACGCCCCTTTATGGCAAGTCCGCCCCGGCGAAGACCACGCGTGGTAGAGGGTTTCGCCGCGGTGGGGCGGGGCAGCAGCGCCGGAAGGGTACGACTACGTCCGGACGGGGACCGGTGTGACGAGAGAGCCGCGCGAGACGCTCAGGGTGGAGCGAACCGAGCAGACCCCCTGGACGATACTGCACATTCAGGGCGAACTGGATCTGGTCAGTTCCCCCGAGGTCCGGCGTCATGTGCACGACGCCGTGGCCGTGGGGCGCCGCGACGTCGTGCTGGACCTCTCCGGAGTGGTGTTCTGCGACTCCAGCGGTGTGGGCGTGCTGATCGCCTCGCGCCGCCTGCTGCGCTCCTGCCGCGGGCGGCTGAGGCTGATCCTGCCCGCCCGCGGCGCCGTCGACGGCTCGCACGTGAACCGGGTGCTCGCCGCCCTGGGGGTGCGCCGGCTGTTCGAGGTGTACGAGGACGTGGACGCCGCCACCGGCGACGAGACGCGGCCCCTGTCCGCGTAACGGGACGCACGGAACGCCCCGACGTCGTACGCTCCCCGCATGGACAGCGCAGAATACGAGCGCAAGATCGCCCACCGGTTCGCCGAGTTCGACCAGGACGGCAACGGCCACATCGATCGCGCGGACTTCAGCAAGGCGGCCGCGGCGCTCCTCTCCGAGTTCGGCACGACCGCACGCTCCGACAAGGGGCAGGCCCTGTACTCGGGCGCGGAGGCGTTCTGGCAGGGCATGGCGGGCATCGCCGATGTCGACGGCGACCAGCGGGTCTCCCGTCAGGAGTTCGTCACGGGCGCGGTGAAGCGCCTGCGTGACAACCCCCGCCGCTTCGCGGAGATCGCCCGGCCCTTCCTGCACGCGGTCGTCGCCATCGCCGACGAGGACGGTTCCGGGGTCACCCGGGGCGGCGCCGAGCGGGTGCTCCGCGCCCTCGGCGTCGAGCCCGACCGCTGCACGGCGGTGGCCGCCGCGCTGGACTCCGACGGGGACGACCGGATCAGCGAGGAGCAGATCCTCGAGGCGTTCGCCGCCTACTACGTGACCTCGGAACCCGACACCCCCTGAACCTCCGGCCCCGGACCGTCCGACCGCACGGGCCCCGGCAACCGCGGAGGGCGCCCCGCGGGACCGGGGCCCGTCACGCCCGCCAGGTGCCTGCCCGGCTCGGGCCACTGCCCGGTCCTCCGTCCCCGCCGAAGCCGCCGTCGCCGTCCGGTCCCGCAGCGCCCCGAGGCCCCGCCCGGCCCGGTCGTCGCCGGGGCCGCCGGAACCGGCCGGTCAGGCCATGGGCGCCTGCGACATCGTCCGGGCCACATTGACGAAGCCCGGCCGCTGGGCGACCAGACGGCCGTCCCGGACGACCTGGAAGGTCACGTTCGGGTTGACGATCCGAGGGAAGCCCGGCACGCCCAGCATGTCCTCGAAGCGCCAGCGCAGCACGGGCGTGAGACCGCCGGTGTCGACGCTGACACCGGTGTCGAGGGCGTGGGACACGGCACTCGGGGTGACGCTTTCGCGGTCGAGCGCCTCGATCACCTTCTCCAGGACGGTGTACGCGATCCAGGTGGTCTGCACCCCCGCGTCCGCCGGGTCGATCCGGTCGTCGCCGAACGCGTGGTCCTTGATCACCTGCCGCATCACGGCCCAGCGGGCGTCCCCCGCATCGGGGTACCAGCCGGTCATGTACGCGCCCTCGAACGGCCCGCCGGCCCCGCCCGTACGGTCGATCAGCGGCTGGTCGACGGAGCTGAGGACGGAGGAGATCCGCACCCCCCTGTCGTCCTTCGGCAGCCGGCGGAAGGAGTCGAAGAAGTTCGCGGTGCGCTCACCGAGGACGGCCGTGACACAGCCGCTCCGGCCGCCGGCCTCGTCCCGGGCCCGCTCGGCCTCCGCCAGGTACTCGGTGGCGTCCTCCGCGGCCTTGACGTCGGCGGACGGCCGCCTGTCGCCCTCGGACAGCCCGGTGTTCAGCAGCACCGGCAGGTTGTCGCCGGCGATCGTGTCGGGCCGCACCAGCGACACCTGGCTGCAGCTGTCCGCCAGCTGCCGGCCGTTGCCGGCGAGGAGCGCCGCCTGGCCTCCGTTCACCGGGTAGGAGAGGTAGCTGGTGAACTCCTCCTCCGACACCCCGTAGCCGCCGATGTACGGAACGCCCGCGGCTTCCAGCGGCGCCATGAAGGCGCGGCCGTTCTGGCTGTACGAGCCGACCACGGCGACCGCGCCCTCGGCCACCGCACGCCGGGCACAGGCCGCCGCGCCCGCCGTCGTGTTGTGCTCGTTGCAGGTCAGTACCCGCAGCTCGTGACCGTCGATGCCGCCCTTCTCGTTGACGTACTTGGCGTACGCCTGGGCCATGGCGGGCATTCCGGGCATGTTCGTGGCCCGGGTCTCCTCCGGGGCGAAGGTCATCACGGTGATCGGCGCCCTGGCCCCCGCCGAGCCGCCGGGGAGCACCCCGCACCCGGCGAGTGACGCGCCGACGACCGCCGTGCACGCGGCGAGGGCCGTCGCGGTTCTGAGAGGGCGGGGGAAGGAGAAGGGTCGCCTACCGGTCATGCCCCTGCACAATTCCGCCCCATGGGTAACACCGGAGTGGTGGCGGTTCAACACAGGGTGACCGCGAGGTGAATTGCAGGGGGTCGGGATCGCCGGATGACGGAGAACGTACGATCGAGGCCGCGCTAGCTTCGGTGCTGACCGTGTCGCGGAGCTCGCAAGGACCGAGCTCACGAGGTGAACGTCAATGAACTCTTCCCGCCGCGGCCGTCGCTCCTCCACCATGGGCGACATGCCGCTCAACGACATGCCCTGGTGGCGCTGGCGTGCCAATGTGCGCTCGGCGCTGCACATGTTCTCCGACCCCGCCTTCCACCAGGAAACCTGGCTGACAGGCCATGAGGGGTACGGCGATGTCACCGACGCCGTCTACCGGCTGGTCGAGGACACCTGGCTGGACAACTGGTCCGCCGAGAAGTACGTGGGAACGATCTTCCGGGACTCCGGTGAGGCCGCGCTCGTCGACGTGGCCGTGCTGCGGGTGCTGCGGATCATGCACCAGGTCGGCGCGGACGCGCCGGTCTCGGCGTACATGGAGCACCACGCCTGGCCCGAGGCCGTGCGGGCCGCACGGGAGGCCCACGTACTGCTGGCGACGAACGACGGGGAGGACCCGGACGCTCCGCCGCGCACCCTGGAAGTGCTGCGGATCATGACGCGTTCGGCCTGACGGTCGCGGGCACGGCACGGCTCCCCGGCGACGACGGACGCCGGGATCACCGCGGTCCGCCCGACGGACGCGCCGGAATCACGATCGTGCGGTCCGCCCGGCGGACGCCGGGATCACAGCGGTCCGCCTGACGGACGCCCTTCCGCCGCCGGCCTGGGGGTGTGACACCCTACGAGAATGACCGACCAGTACGTCCTCACGCTCTCCTGCCCGGACAAACAGGGCATCGTGCACGCCGTTTCCAGCTACCTGTTCATCACCGGCTGCAACATCGAGGACAGCCAGCAGTTCGGAGACCGGGACACCGGCCTGTTCTTCATGCGGGTGCACTTCTCGGCCGAGGACCCGGTGACCGTGGACAAGCTGCGCGCCGGCTTCGCCGCGGTGGGCGACTCGTTCTCCATGGACTGGCAGATCCACCGCGCCGACGAGCGTATGCGGGTCGTGCTGCTGGTCAGCAAGTTCGGCCACTGCCTGAACGACCTGCTGTTCCGGTCGAGGATCGGGGCCCTGCCGGTCGACATCGCCGCCGTGGTCTCCAACCACACCGACTTCGCGGAACTCGTCGCCTCCTACGACATTCCGTTCCGGCACATCCCGGTCACCAGGGACACCAAGCCGCAGGCCGAGGCGGAGCTGCTGGAGCTGGTGCGCGAGGAGAACGTCGAACTCGTCGTGCTCGCACGCTACATGCAGGTCCTCTCCGACGACCTCTGCAAGCAGCTGAGCGGACGGATCATCAACATCCACCACTCCTTCCTGCCGAGCTTCAAGGGCGCGAAGCCGTACCACCAGGCGCACGCCCGCGGGGTGAAGCTGATCGGCGCGACGGCGCACTACGTGACGGCCGACCTGGACGAGGGCCCGATCATCGAGCAGGAGGTGGAGCGCGTCGGCCACGAGGTGACGCCGGAACAACTGGTCGCGGTCGGCCGCGACGTGGAGTGCCAGGCGCTGGCCCGCGCGGTGAAGTGGCACGCGGAGCACCGGATCCTCCTGAACGGCCACCGCACGGTGGTGTTCGCCTGAGGGCTGTCCCGTAATCCCCGGTGGATCAGCGCGCCTCCGCGTCAGATGCGGTGCATCGCAAGGCGGAGACTCCGGGCGGGCCGGGAGCGGTTCCGGCGGACACGGTGCGGGTGGCGCGGGCCGCGTTCCCGAAGGGGAGCTTGGCGATCCGGGTCCGGGACGCACTGGGGGCTGTTTCGCGACGACGGGTCCGCGGACTTCACCCTGCCTCACTCGCTAGGTCCGAACCACGACGCGGGACGGTCCAGAGCAGCACCATGGTCGGCGCGCAGATGACTGCGCCGACACTGACGCTCACCTGACGGCCTTGGACGAAGTCCCGCTTCGTCGCCTCCACGACGGCCTCGCGCCGGCCAGGTGAGGGGGTGGGCAGCGGGCGGCCGGGGCCGATCTCGGACGTGTAGGCATGGGGGTTGGCCTCCTGGACGATCTGGTCGGCGATCGCCTGGCGGGCCAGGGCCTCTGGAACGACTTGGCGCAGATCGGCGCTGAGCGTGACGAGCAACGTTCAGCACGCCCGGCACCGCTTGCCCGTCCGTGCAGCGACCCGGTCGATCCGTTGGGAATAGGATGGATCGTGAGCGGTACCGACGCCATCGTTGCGATCATCCAGGGCCGAGGGCTCACAGACAGCCCGGCTCGTCAGCGACTCACGGGCCCTGGGGATCGGCGGAGTGATCTGGGCTGACCAGAGCCTGCGTGCCGCTGTCACCGCGATGTGCCGCGCCTGCCGCCCGCTGTGCGTCGACGGCCCCGCCGCGATGGAAGCGGAGATCGCACCGTTGGATGCCGTGTTCGACCTGACGCGGCACTGAGGGCGAGCAACGGTACGGCACGTGATCATGGACGGCCGCTGCCGCGCGTGCCGCGATCACGCGTCCGCGTCGTACCGCCGGCCACCGTCCGGCGCGGCGAGCCGGTCACCCCGGTAGGGAGCCCGGAGGGGGGAAGGAGAGGCCCTGCGCTGTTCGTGGCGAAAACGACCGTGTGCCGAGTCGCGAAAAAGCCGGGAGGCATGGAAAGGAAACAGTGATGCGAGTCGAAACGGGCGGCATCGCGGGCGTGAATCGGCATGAGACGGAACGCCTGCATGAAGAGATATTCGCACAACGGGCATACCTCCGCTTCGGAGTGACACTACCGGAGAATTCCGTTGTTTTCGATATCGGGGCCAATATCGGAATGTTTTCGCTGTTCGTCCGGTCGGTCTGCCCGACGGCATCGATTTATGCATTCGAGCCACTGCCGCCTCTGTTCGCGAAGCTGCGGCAGAACGTTGCCGCGCACGCAAGACTGTTCGAGTACGGGTTGTCGGACTCCGAGGAGGAGGTCACGTTCTCGTACTATCCAGACTGGTCCGTGATGTCCGCCCGTAGCGCATACGCCGATGAGGTCATGGACATGGCAGTCATCGAGCGGATAGTAAGCGGACGGTCGGGCCGACCTGTGACCGACGCGGACGGGACACCGACTGGATCGACCGGTTCTTTGGGAAATGAAATGCAGTCGCGGGAATACGTCTGCCGCGTTCGCGTTTTGTCCGATGTCATCGACGAGCAAGCCGTCGAACACATCGACATGCTGAAGATCGATGTCCAGCGGTCGGAGCTGGACGTGCTGAACGGAATCCACGACCGCCATTGGCCGACGATACGACAGGTCGTGACCGAGGTTCACGACGCACCCGGATCTCCCACGTCGGGACGGCTCGGGAGAATCGTCACCGGGTTGGTCGGCCAGGGTTTCCAGGTCGCCGCCACACAGGACCCATGCCTCGCGGGCACAGACCGGTACATGGTGCATGCCATCCGGGGTGAGCTGCCCCGTGGAACTCCCCGTTGAACCGAACAGCCTGATACCGGAACGGATCGCCCCGGAGGCAGCAGTCCAGGGAGTGAGGAGGGGGCGCCATGACCGCGCACCCCGGCCGTCCGCGAGGGCGGCCCGGGGGAGTGGGGACGACCCCGAGCACCCTTCCTGGAAACGCTGTTCGGGTAGGCGTGATCACGCCGGACGCGCCCGCGTGCCGGGGAGGCGGTCCACTCCGTGGTGTCGGTTGGTGATCGAGGACTTCGACGAAGCCGGGCCCGTGCCGACGAGGGCCTCGGCAGACAGGATGAGAGCACGTCGGCGTGCGGTGGCAGACAGCTGTCCGCGGATGTCGACGGAGCCCGGATGCTCGAGTTCCGCGCGCGGGCTCTTTGAGCCGTTGGCGGCAAAGCAGCCCGCGCCCTCTCGCGCCTCGCGTCGGACCGTCGTCCTCTGCCGGACACTAGTGCCGCATCAGGCGACGTTCGCCCCGTCGCGGCACCCGGCACGGCGACTCGCGGCGTTGCCGAATCAACCGAGTAGGCCCACCACGAGGTCGATCCGGCGCCTTGCGATCTTCCCCTCGGCCCGGAGGGCCTGGGGAGACCCCTCCCCCTCGGCCGGAGGGCCGCGGGGGAGGCCCCACCCCCTCGGCCCCGAGGGCCGGGGGAGGCCCCGTGCACCGGACGCCGCTCCTTGACGGGCAAACCTTGCCCGACACGGCACTAGCTCTGCCGTCAGGCCGTGTGGACGGTTCTGAGCGGCATCGAAGGGAACGGTGGAAGTCATATGGCAGGACGTCCGGCTCGCAGAGCCGTGCTCGGGGCCGCGCTTGCGGGTACGACCATTGCGCTTGGGGGATGCGCACCGATGCGTACCGTCACACCGGCGCCCAGCGCCTCGACCGTGCCGCGGCCGACGCCGACCACGCCCGCCGCGGCATTGGCGATGTTGATGGAAGGCAACGAGCGCTGGGTGGAAGGAGGGCTTCAGCACCCCGACCGGGATCCGAGCCGGCGTCAGTTCGTGGCCCAGAAGCAGGAGCCCTTCGGGGCGATTCTCTCCTGCATCGACTCCCGGGTGCCGCCTGAACTCATCTTCGACACCGGCCTGGGCGACCTCTACGTGATGCGTACGGGCGGGGAGGCGATCGGTCCCGTGGTCACCGGTTCCGTCGAGTACGGACCCATGACGAGTGGCACCCCACTCGTCATGGTCCTCGGTCACCAACGTTGTGGGGCTGTCGAGGCGGCGTACAAGTCCATCCGCGACGGCGAACCACTGCCCGGCAACCTGGAGGCGATCGTCGATGCTCTGCGGCCCGCATACGAGCAGGCGGTCCGGGAGGGCGGCCCCGACCCAGTGGAGACCATGGCCCGCGCCCAGGCCACACTGACAGCGGAGACTCTGCGCTCCAACGAGGACCTCGCCCCACTCGTGCAGGAGGGCGCCCTCGCCGTGGTAGGTGCCTACTACCTGCTCGACACGGGCAAGGTGGAAGTCCTGTCCGGCTCGCCCTCCTGAACCTGGCGGAGACGGATGGCGGACGTCGTCGCCGCCCGAGGTGTGCACCATGGCCAGTTCGAGACGCACCCCGGTCTCGTGGCAGAGGTCGTCTTGCTCGGCCGCGTTCGCGAGCGTGGTGTCCAGGGGCGCCGCAGGTCCTCGGGGAGGGGCGGGCGAGGCGTACGCGCCAGCAGACCGCGTGGACGCGGTCGGGGAGAGCTGAAGAGGCAGCAAGATCGTGTTACGACCTCTACGGTTTTTCCATAATGGCCTGAATTTCTCTGAACGGGTAGACCGATACGTGGAAGCTCCCCTGGAACGGAGTGGTCAGGATAAGGATAACCGCGACAATGCTGGCCAGACTCAAGGATATAACTCCTGAAATTATCGCATGAATTAGCCGTGATTTTATGGGCATGAACCAGATGAGTGAGGTCATAATAATGACCCCAAGCCCCAGGACGAACCAGAGGGGCCCAGGTAGATTCCGCTGGGAGTAGAACACGCGCTCCCTCCGACTCGACAGGAAATCTCCATAAGTTGCGAAAAGGGCTTGCTGGATATTCGATTCCCGCCCCGTTGCCGGCTCGAGCGCCCCGACGGCATGCCCGATTTCTCGCGCTTGCGGAGAGCATGGATACAAAGCGCTCCTGCCCTCTACCATGGCCGGCCACTCGACATCTATGACGCATTTAACGTACATCTCGACACTGTTTACCACATCCGCAGACGAGGACTCTGGCAGGCTCTCAGATATTCCATGTATGGAGATGAGTTCTGCCGCTTCCTGCTGGGTCGCGGACAATGCGGCCGAATATTGGTCGTAGGCAACCACCGCAATCAGCGCCATGAGGAGCCCGAAGAGTACAAAGCTGCCGTTGACGATGAACTCCACGGTCTCTCGCAGCTGGGGCTCGTTCATCAGCCTCGGATGGATTCTCCTCACCAGGACCGTCCCCGCGGACGCGACAAGGAGCGAGGCGGTCAATGTGATCCCCCAGAGCGCCCAGTCCGGAAATTGCGTGATATCCGGGAATTGCGTGATATCCGGGAATTGCGTGATATCCGGGAATCTCATGGAACTGTTGAGGTTCATCGCCATACGGGACTCCGGGTCTCGTTCCAAACGCGGCGTTATGCGATGGACTTGTCCGCCCAGGAGAGTCAGGGCCGGGAATTCAGCGTCTGCGCCTGCAGGGGATCCGAAGCCGGAGGCGGTCGTCTCTCATTGAACCCGGCCCATCACACTGCGCAACTCGGCGATCTCGTCGAGTCCGAACACGAGCCGTGGCTCTCCTGTGCGGCCCGGCCGCAGGGACCCAGAACCGTGCCCTGCGTCACAGGGCCTCGCTGTCGAGGTCGAACAGGTCGAGCGGCACTTCTCCGTCCGCGTCGAGCGGCGGCCCTCGGCGGGCGAGCGGCTGTTCCATCCAGAAGATCCAAGAGATCTTGCCCTCCGGGGGTCTACCGGGTTCCCTCAGCGTTCGGACATCTGGGCGATCGGGAACAGGCCCAGGCCTCCCTCGCCCGTCGCGGCCGCGTACCGCAGGTGATCGAAGCGCCGCTGCCGTCCGCCACCCCGCAGGTCAGGCATTGGTCACGGAGCAGCCACACCCTGATCGGCCGGAAACCGTACCGAGTGAACAGCGCCCCGTCGTGCCGCAGCCTGGCGAGCACCTCACGGCAGGTCTCCTCCGACGGGCGGTCGGCTTGGAACAGCGCCGAGCGGCAGCTCGATCCCGACGCCGGTCCCGCATGTGGTCCTCGATTCGTAGCCCGTCGGTGTGAAGGCGAGCCGGGTGCCCTCGGCGACGTCCGGTAAGGCGGTCTCGAACGGCATGCCGCCTTCCGTCATGCGCATCCCGTACGTGGCACCCGTGACCGAATGACCACCCAGGGCGGTTGCCTCGAACGCCGCTCGGTCGGCCACGACGCACTTGAGTGCGTTGTGGCAAAGGAAGTCCCTGTTCGATGAGCAGGGGCTTTTTCGTGTGCGGGGCATAAACTCCACTTCCCCGGGGCGGTTCACAGCGCCGGGTGGTACGTGTCGATGGGCCGATTTGGGTGGTTCGCCGCATCCAATAGGCGTCATGGACTTCATTCGGCAGAGCCTCATCGGGCCGATCAGCGAGTTTCTCTGGTCGTATGTTCTGGTCTACTTGCTGATTGGCGCAGGTCTCTACTTCACCTTCCGCACCCGTTTCGTCCAGATCCGACTCTTCCCTCTGATGGTGCGCCAACTACTTCACAGCGGGCATGCTGACGGAGGCATCTCCTCGTTCCAGGCCTTCTGCGTCGGGCTGTCGACGCGTGTGGGGACGGGGAACATCGCCGGCGTGGGTATCGCCCTCACGCTCGGCGGTCCTGGAGCCATCTTCTGGATGTGGGTTGTGGCCGCTCTCGGCATGGCGACCGCGTTCGTGGAGGCCACTCTGGCCCAGGTGTTCAAGGTGCCCGCAGAGGACGGCTCGTTTCGTGGGGGTCCCGCGTTCTACATCGCCCGCGGCCTTGGTGCCCGGCGGGTCGGAGCCTTGTTCGCCGCCGTTCTCATCGTCACCTTCACTCTGTTCAACATGGTGCAGGCCAACACGGTCAGCGACGTGCTCCGAGGCGGTCACTCGGTAGGCGCCCAGTGGACCGCGCTCGTGCTCGTCGTCTTCGCCGCTCCCGTCCTGTTCGGCGGCGTGCGGCGGATCGCCCGGGCCATGGCGTACCTCGCCCCTGCGATGGCCGTGGTCTACATCGTTCTGGCCCTGGCAATCGTCGTCATGAACCTGGCAGAAATTCCCGGCGTGTTCAGCCAGATCCTCAGGTCCGCGTTCGGCCTGGATCCGGCGCTGGCCGGTACGGCAGGAGGGCTGAGCGCGGCACTACTCAACGGGGCCAAGCGCGGACTGTTCTCCAATGAGGCGGGCATGGGCAGTGCCCCGAACGCCGCCGCGACCGCCACCACGCCGCACCCTGCCCGGCAGGGGCTGATCCAGTCCCTGGGGGTGTTCGTGGACACGATGCTCGTGTGCACGGCCACTGCGCTGATCATCATGGTGGGCGGGGAGGAGGTGTACGTGCCGGGTCAGGACAGCACGCTCACGGGGGCGGCACTCACGCAGGCCGCCATCGCATCCCAGTTCGGTACTGCCGCGACATGGCTGACGACCCTGCTGGTCACGGTGTTCGCCTACTCTTCGATCGTCGGTAGCTACTCCTACGCGGAGGTGAACCTGTCGCTCTTCCACGCGGGGAAGGTCGCACTGACCTCCTTCCGCCTGATCACACTCGCGGCGGTCGGGATCGGTTCGGTCCTGGCCCTCGAGGTGGTCTGGGAATTCGCAGATGTCGCGATGGCGGTGATGACACTGATCAACCTGGTGGCCATCGGTTTGCTGGGAGGTTGGGCGTTCGGGCTGCTCCGGGACTTCGACCGCTCCCGTCGCGAAGGTCGGGATCCTGTCTTCTCCGCGAAGGGAAACCCGGACCTGCCCCGCCCGCTGGACACCGAGGTCTGGTGAGAATCCCATCTCGGACAGGCTCCGCTCCGGGCGCAGTACGATGACATGTGGTACCTCGGTGACCGAACGGACGGAGAACCCGTCATGGTCATCTCACTGAGATCGGCGACTCCGGAAGACATTGACCCCTGTGGGCATCTCTACTACGAGGCATTCCGGTCCGTTTCCGAAGGGCACGACTTCCCGTCGGACTATCCGACCATCGATTCGACGCTGTCCCTTGTGGAGTATCGATTAAATGGGACGTGCAATAGAATTTTGGGAAGTGCTTTCGCCGCAAACAACCAATTGGTTATGGCAGCCATGAACCGAAGATTCCTTTGTGAGAGAACGTCCGCGCCGACCAACGGCCTACGGCGGCGAAACCGCTACCGGCCCACCGTCGAAGTGCCCGCAGAAGGCACCGGGCGGTTCGAGATCACGAGCGCGAGCGCGACCGAGACACGGATGATCGAAGCCTGGGCCGCCAGGGAGGGTTGGAAGCTCGGCGACATGGATACGTTCGCCTATGCGGTCGCCGATCCCGGTGCACTCCTCATCGGACGTCTCGACGACGTACCCATAGCGTCGGTCTTGGCCATTCGTTACGGTGAGAGCTTCGGTTTCATCGGCCTGTACATAACCCGGGCCGATCTACGCGGAAGCGGCTACGGCAGGCGGATGTGGCGAGCCGCCGCGGCCCGGCTGGAAGGACGTCTGATCGGCCTGGACGCTGTGCCCGCACAGCAGGACAGATACATGGCCATGGGTCTGCGCCCCTTCTGGCGGAACATCCACTTCCGCGGGGTGCCGCGGCTCGCGGGCGTGCCGCCCGCCGGTCTCGAACTGGTCGACGCCACAACGCTCCCTTTCAACGTGCTGGCGGCATACGACTGCCGGTTCTTCCCGGTGCCGCGGAACGCCTTCCTGACCGCATGGGTTCGCATGCCCGATGCCCGGAGTCTCGCGGCCCTCCATAACGGCCGCATGGTCGGATTCGGGGTGTCCCGGCCCTCTGGGAGAACGTGGTCCCGGATCGGCCCGCTGTACGCCGACTCGCCCGAGGCTGCGGCGGCCGTGTTGTGGAGCCTGGCCGCAGCGGCTCCGGACCGCGCGGCCGCGATCGATGCGCCCGAGGCCAACCCACTGGCCGCGGTGACCATGACGCGACTCGGCCTGGAGCCTGGTGCCCACACGGTCCGGATGTACGACGGCACGCCGCCAGAGGTGGAGCACTCGGGCGTCTACGGCACGACGAGCCTCGAAGCCAGCTGACCAGCTCGTATCGTCGTGCATGGGGAAGCTCCCGCACCACGTAACCCGGATTCAGAGGGGTCACCATGTGCAGTCGTCGAGAGGAACCGGCCTGTGTGGCGGTACTGCACAGGCGCGGCGGCTCGGCCGGGCTCACGGAGATCGAGCAGGCCGCTCGGGGTGTCTGCCGACCGGTGATGTTCTTCGACCGATCTGTGGCCGAGGACGATCCCGGACTGGTCCGCAGGGCCGAGGAGCTGTTCCCGGTCCGTGTCTTCGCCCCCCCCACTCTCGCCGAATCCGTCAGGGACGCGGAGGTGGAGGGAGTCACCACCTTCCACGACCGGGAGGTGGAGAACGTCACCGCCGTGGCGTCGGCCCTCGGGCTGCCAGGCGTCCCGGCCGGGCCGAATCCATGGGACAAGCTCACCCAGCGGACGCTCCTCGCCGAAGCCGGACTGACGCACGTCACCGCGGTGGCCGTCGACTCCGCGCACACGTTCGCCGAGGCACTGGACAAGGTCCGCCTGCCCGCCATCCTGAAACCGCGGCGTGGCGTGGGCGGTACCGGGATCGCATTCGTCGACAACACGTCCGACGCCGACCACCAACTGAGGCACCGCACGCAGTGGCCCGGCCTGCTCCTGGAAAGCAGACTCCCGCCGCACGAGCATCCGCGAAACGAGTGGCTCGCGGACTACGTATCCGTGGAGACGGCCAGCACCCAGGACGCTCACGTTCCGATCGCGATTTTCGACAAGGCGCCCGTCTCGGTGTACCGGCGCGCGGGGCCGGATGCGTCCGACGTCGTCAGCGTCACCGGCGATCTGACGCCGACGATGCTGCCGCTCGCCGTGCGGAACCGCGTCCTCGACTACGTCCGGGAGGTACTCGCGGCACTCCGCGTGCGGTGGTGCGTCACCCACACCGAGGTCAAACTGCTGCCGGACGCGGTCGATCTCATCGAGGTGAACGGGCGCGTCGGCGGCCATCTACCCAGGCTGCTCCGGGCCCTGGAGGGACCGAATCTCCTCACGATCGCGATGAGCCTGGCGCTGGCGCAGGAGCCGAACGTTCCTCCACTCGCTGACGGTGCGCCTCGCGGGTACGCCATGGGACTGTTCCCCGCCTTCGGGCAACGGGCGGGGACCGTACACTCGGCCGTCACCCGGGACCAGCTCGAAAGGTTCCCCTGCATCGTCCGGGTGGACGAGGTCGCCGAGCGCGGCAGGCTGCGTCGAGCCACCGGATACCGTGCCGCGAACGTGGTGCTGCGCGCCCGGGACGAGGGAGAGCTCACCGCGGCCGTCACCGCGGTCACGGCCGGCATCTCCGCACTGTTCAACGCCGACGGACTGGGCGAAGACCCCTGGTTCGAGAACTTCCACCCACCCGCTGGGCCCCTTCGTTGATGGCCTTGGTGGGGCTGCTCGAGCGCAGCCTGGCCAACCTTGCCCTCGACCGGCTCGAAGCCCTCGTCCGTAACCGGCCCGAACGCCTGCGGTATCGGGCCCCACCTTCGACGGCTTCATAGCCGTACTCCTCGTTCGCGGGTCCAACGGCGGTGCGACCTTGACGGCTGCGCGCCCACCTCGGACGTGGAGTCGTGCCCGGGTGGAAGTGAGGGAAAGTGGGGGAAACAGTGCAACGCATCACGCAACGTATCCGTGTAACGCCCGGACGCCCGGAGCGTTTCAGCTCTCACACGGCAACCGCCGCGGCTCAGAGCTGTTCCGCGCGGCGCTCCGTCAGGTCGTACTTCGTCGCGATCCGGTTCCAGAGAGTCGCAGCCTCGCGCTTCGCCTTCGTCGCCACACCGCTCTGGGCGTTGCCCTGGGCGGTCTGGCCCGTGTTGCGCGCCTCGCCGCCCTTGCAGCCCTTCTTCTCCTTCACCTGGCCCGCCCACGCGGCGTAGTGGTCGTCCGCCGAGGCCGACGCCTCCCACGCCCTCTTCAGAGACGCGGTGAGCGCCTGGTTGTCCGGGAGGTCGTCCACGGCGACGTCCTGCAGACGGGTCACGAGCCCGCGGCGCTGCTCCGCCGCGCCGCGCAGGTCCGAGGCCGCCTGGTCCAGGTTCTGGCAGGTCTTGATCGACTCGACGGACCGGATCACCGCGGCCCGGCTGTCGTTGCTGTCCGCGAGGAGCTTGTCGAGCTCCACGGCCTGCGTCTTCGCCGGGTCGTCCGCCGCCTCCCCGGACGGGTCGGCCGCGGGCGAGGACGCCGCGGCGACACTCGTGTCGGCGCCCGGGTCCTCGTCGTCGTCACCGCCGCCGAACATCAGCGCGCTCGCGCCGAGCCCGAGCACGGCACAGCCGACCACGACCGCGGCGATCAGCGGCAGCCGCGAGGAGTTCCGCGAGGCGCTCCCCCGGGAGGGGCCGGACTCGGTGGCGCGGCGGGCCGCGCGGCCGCCCGGAGAGGCGTACGGCGGCTGGCCTCCGTACGCCGGCTCCTGCACGGGCGGCAGGTACTGCGTCGCCTCCGCGCCATCGGCCCCGCCGGCCTCGACGCGGAAGAGGTTGTCGAACTCCGCCGGCGGCTGCCGGTCTCCCGGCGCTCCGGGGCGGACGCCGTAGGGGGCGCCGGGCGGCGGCGCGGGGGCGTCCTGATGCGCCACGGGAGGCAGGAACTGCGTCGCCTCCGCCTCCCCGGCCGGAGCGGCCGGAGCGGTGCCCGGCGGCCGCGCCCCGAGGAACTGCGTCGACTCCGCCGGGTTCTCCGGCGGCAGGGCCCCGGGCTCCGGCGGGACCGGAGCGATGTACTGCGTGGCGTCCCCGGCGGATCCCGGCGGGACGGGGGGCATGTGCCGCGTCGCGTCACCGGACCCCGCCGGGACGGGAGCGATGTACTGCGTCGCATCGGCGTCGGGCGCGGGCGTCTGCACGCCCTGCTGCCCGTGTCCGTACGGCGTCTGCGTCTGCTGCGGCGGCAGCGCCCCGGCGGGCGCGGGCTGCGCGTACGGCGCGCCCGGCGGCTCCTCCTGCGGCAGCGGCTGCGCGTCCCGCCCGGGGCCCCAGGGCGCACCCCACGGGGTGCCACCGGACGGGGCGACCTGCTGCCCGCTGACTCCGGGGATGAAGGGCTCGCTGCCGTCCGCGGGCAGCACGACACCCTCGTGCGCGGGCCGCGAGGCGGGATGCCGCGACTCGTCACCCTGACCGCTGTGCGTCACCGGGACTCCTACGTGTCAACCTACGGAATCGTCGGCTCACGCTACCGGGTGACTCAGGGCGTCCGCACACGCGTGTGGTGACCGTAACAAGAACGCCCGCGGAGACGCTGGTATCACCTCAAGATCCTTACCGGCAAGGGGATCCACCCGTCCGAACCGGGCCTCGCTCACACCCGGGCGGCCCCGCCGGCCGCGGAACCGCCCGGGCCCGCTCACGCCGCCTGCAGCTGCAACCTCGCGCCGAACTCCCGTACGGACGGCTCCGCCGCGTACGGCTCCAGCCGCTGGTGCAGGTCCTCCAGGTACTCCGTGCCGCGGCTGGAACGGAGGGTGCCGAGGAGTTCCATCGCCCGTGTGCCCGTGCTGCAGGCCTCCTCCACCTCGCGTTGCTGGAGCCGGGCCGCGGCCAGCAGGACCAGCCCGATCCCCCGGCGCCGTGCGCGCGACTCGGGATGGCCGTCCAGGGACTCGGTGGCCCGGCGGACCGCCTGGTCGGCCTGCCCGAGGTCGCGGTGGCAGTGGGCCAGCTCGTCGGCGAGGTACGCATGGTCGAAGTGGGCGATCCAGTCGGGATCGTCGCCCGATTCGGTGTTCGCCCGGTCCAGGGCGGCGATGGCTCTGCCGGCCGCCTCCTGGCAGGTACGCGCGTCCCCGAGCAGCGCGTGCCCCCGGGCCTCCGCCGCGTGGAACATCGCCTCCGCGCGCGGTGTGACCTGGCCCCGGGCGCCTTCCTGCGCGGCCCTCGCGAGCTGGGCGATCTCCCTCGGGTTCCCGAGCTCCGCGGCGAGATGGCTCATCGACGCGGCCAGGACGTAGCCGCCGTAGGCGCGGTCGCCCGCGGCCTGGGCCAGCCGCAGGGCCTGGATGTAGTAGCGCTGGGCGAGGCCCGGCTGGCCCGTGTCGACGGCCATGTAGCCCGCCAGCTCCGTGAGCCGCGCCACCGCGGCGAAGAGCTGCCGCCCCACCGGCTCCCGGTACGAGCCGGAGAGCAGCCCGGACACCACGCTGTTGAGGTAGTGGACGACGACCGGCCGGACGTGCCCGGCGCCGAACCGGTGGTCGAGACCGGTGAGCGCCTTCGTCATCGCCCGCACGGCCTCGACGTCGGGGAGACCCACCCGCGCCCCGGCCTGCCGGGCCACCTGGGTGTCGGCTCCGGTGATCAGCCAGTCCCGACTGGGCTCGACGAGCGCCGAAGCGGCCACCGTCGAACCGGTCAGGAAGTCGCGCCGGCCCACGTCGCTGCGCCACAACTCGCAGACCTGCTCGATCGCCCCGACCACGGTGGGGGCGAACTGCAGCCCCACACCGGACGCCAGGTTCTTGCCGTTGGCCATCCCGATCTCGTCGATCGTGACCGTGCGGCCCAGCTTGCGGCCCAGTGCCTCCGCGATGATGCCGGGCGCCCGGCCGCGCGGCTGCTGCCCGCGCAGCCAGCGCGCCACCGACGTCTTGTCGTAGCGCAGATCGAGGCCGCGTTCAGCCCCGACCATGTTGACCCTGCGGGCCAGACCGGCGTTGGAGCATCCGGCTTCCTGGATCAGCGCCTGCAGCCGTTCGTTCGGCTGACGGGCGACGAGTGGCCTCGCTGCCATCACTAACCCCCTGTGCCGGACCGCGCCGGTCGTGATCTCCGTGGTGATCTGCCATCGATCACTTCCCGGCGTTATCCGGAGAATGCCAATGAGCTCGGACGATTACGGGTGAATGCCGCTCACCCGCAACTGGCTACCCGCCCGCCGGGCCCGGCCCGCATGCGCGCCCCCGTCCGTGCACCCGTGCGCCCCACGTGCGGGATCGGTGCGCCACCGCCCGGCGCCGCGCGCCCGTAACCGGGGCCGATGGGGGGAGTTGTGTTTATCGTGGAAGACACCATCAACGGGTTGATCCGCCTCACCGAGGCGGCACAGATCCCCGTACAGCGCGGCACACAACTGCTCGACAGCGCGGTCCGTTACGCGGAGGAGCGCCACTGGGACGTGTTCCCCGGCACCTGGCTGGAGGCCGTCGAGGGCGCCGAACGGTGCTCGTGCGGCGCGCCCGTGTGCGATGCGCCGGGGGCGCACGCCGCTCGGCCGGACTGGTCGGGCCAGGCGACCGGCAGCGCCGCCGCCGCCCGCCGGCTGTGGGGCAGGCAGCCGAAGGCGTCGATCCTGATGCCCACGGGGAGGACGTTCGACGCCCTGGAGGTCCCGGAGTCGGCCGGCTTCCTCGCGCTGGCCCGGATGGAGCGGATGGGTATGGCCCTCGGGCCGGTGATCTGCGGCCCGAACCGGCGCATGCTGTTCCTCGTCCGGCCGGGCGCGGCCGTGAAGCTCCCGGACCTGGTGCGCGGGCTCGGCTGGATGCCCAGCTCGCTCGACCTGGTGGCGCGCGGCGACGGGCAGTACGTGGCGGCGCCGCCGACGCGCGTCGGCGGACAGGGAGCCGTGCAGTGGGTGCGCAAGCCGACGACCGCGAACCGCTGGCTGCCGGACGCCGAGGAGTTGATCAGTCCGCTGGCCTACGCGTGCGGACGGGAGGCCGCCGACGGGCGGGACCGCCGATCGTAGGGTTGTTCCCGTACTACGGGGACAACGGAAGGCGGCAACATGCCCGACCAGGCATCGGACCGGACGGTGGACACGGCGGACGGTGTACCCGGGGAGGTACCTCCCGCCGTCCGGGTGGAGGGGCTCTGGAAGCGGTTCGGCGAACAGATCGCGGTCGCCGGCGTCGATCTCGCGCTGCCCGCGGGCAGGTTCATCGGCCTGGTCGGACCCAACGGCGCCGGCAAGACCACGACGCTGTCGATGGTCACCGGGCTCCTCCGCCCCGACCAGGGGCGCATCGAGGTCGCCGGCCACGACGTCTGGAGGGACCCGGTCGAGGTCAAGGCCCGGATCGGGGTACTGCCCGAGGGCCTGCGGCTGTTCGAGCGGTTGTCGGGCGGTGAACTTCTCTCCTACACCGGCCGGTTGCGCGGACTCCCGGGCGAGGAGGTGGACACGCGGGCCGCCCAGCTGCTGGACGTGCTGGATCTCGCGGGCGCCCGGCACAAGCTGGTCGTCGACTACTCGACCGGTATGCGCAAGAAGATCGGTCTGGCGGCGGCACTGCTGCACAATCCGCAGGTGCTGTTCCTGGACGAGCCGTTCGAGGGCGTCGACCCGGTGTCCGCCCAGACCATCCGCGGGGTTCTGGAGCGGTACACCGCGTCCGGGGCGACCGTCGTGTTCTCCAGCCATGTCATGGAGCTGGTGGAATCGCTGTGCGACTGGGTCGCGGTGATGGCCGCCGGCCGGATCAGGGCGCACGGCCCGCTCGCGGAGGTCCGCGGTTCGGCGCGGTCCCTGCAGGACGCCTTCCTGGAGCTCGTCGGCGCGAACGGACGGGATACCGGCGACGCGCTGGACTGGCTCGGCGGCGGTGCCCGGTGACGGCCACGACGCCCGGCCCGGCTCCCTCGCTCACGTCGGTGTTCGTACGGCTCAAACTGTCGCTGCTGACCAACGGGCTGCGGCAGTCGGCGGGCCGTACGGCCGCGTTCGTCACCTCGGCCGTCCTGGCGCTGCTGGTCGCCGCGAGCCAGTTCATCGGCTTCGTCCTGCTGCGCGGCACAGCGCACGCGGCCTCCCTGGTGGTACTGCTGGTGGCGGTGCTGGCCCTGGGTTGGGCGTTCCTCCCGCTGTTCTTCCCGAGCGGGGACGAGACGCTGGACCCGACCCGGCTGGTGATGCTGCCGCTGCGGCCGGGACCGATGGTGTCGGCGCTGCTGGTGGCGTCGCTGGTGGGCATCGGGCCGCTGTTCACGCTCTGTCTGGTGGCCGGTGCCGCGCTGGCCCTGGCGCACGGGGCCGCCGGGGTGGTGGCCGCTGCGGTCGCCGTGCCGCTGGCGGTGCTGGTGTGCGTGGCGCTGGCGCGGGCGGTCGCCGCCGCCAACATCCGCCTGCTGACCAGCCGCAAGGGCCGCGACCTGGCCGTGCTGAGCGGTCTGGTGATCGCGGTCGGGATCCAGTTCGTGAACTTCGGCGTGCAGCGACTCGGTCAGGCCGGCGGGCTCACCGCGCTGGACCCGGCGGCAGCCGTGGTCCGCTGGATCCCGCCCGCGTCCGCGCTCGGCGCCGTCGACTCCGCGAGCACCGGGGCGTACGGAGCGGCCACCGCGCAACTCGCGCTCTCCGGCGCCGCCCTGGCCGCCCTGCTGTACGGATGGCAGCGCAGTCTGACGCGTCTGATGACCGCCCCGGACGGCTCGACGCTCGCGGCGGCCTCGGAGCCGACCCGCCGGAACACGTCCACGGGTCTGCACCGGCTGCTGCCGGGCGGGCGCACGGGCACGGTCATGCAGCGCAGCCTCCGCTACGTCTGGCGTGATCCGAAGACGAAGACCGCGTGGGTGACGGCGCTGGTGATCGGGCTGATCGTGCCGCTGTTCAACGCCCTTCAGGGGACCGGCTCGATCTACTTCGCGTGCTTCGCTTCGGGGATGCTCGGCATCCAGATGTACAACCAGTTCGGCCAGGACACGTCCGCGTTCTGGATGGTCGCGCAGACGATCGCCTCACCCCGCGACGCCTACCTCGAACTACGTGCCCGTGCACTGGCGTTGCTGCTGATCACCCTGCCGTACACGATGCTGGTGACGATCGCCACGGCCGCCGTGCTGGGCGACTGGCGGGCGCTGCCGGAGGCGCTGGGGATCGCACTGGGGCTGCTCGGCGCGATGATGGCCACCGGCGCGGTCGCATCGGCGCGTTTCCCGTACTCGATCCCGCAGGACAGCGCCTACAAGAACGTGGCGCCGGGGCAGGGCGGGCTCGCGTGGATCTCCATCTTCGGCGGGATGATCGCCTCGGCTCTGCTGTGCTCCCCGCTGATCGCGCTGACGATCTGGCTGAACGCCGCGAACGCCGAGTCGGCGCTGTGGATCCTGCTGCCGCTGGGTGCGGCGTACGGCGGGGCGGTGGCCTGGGGCGGGCTGCGGGTGGCGGCCCCGCAGACGGCCGCGCGGCTGCCGGAGATCCTGACGGCGGTCAGCAAGGGGTGACCACGGCCTGATCCGTACCGTACGCCGGGCGTCGAGGACCCATGACGTACGGTACGGATCATGTCCATGCCTCCTCCGCCCCAGGGACAACCGCAGTACCCGGGGTACCCGGGATATCCGCCACCGGCACAGGGCGCGGCGCAGCCGCAGCCGGGTCCTTACGGCCCAGCGCGGCCGGGGCCGTACGGCTCCGGGCAGCCGGGCCCCCACGGTCCGGGGCAGCCGGGCCCCTACGGCCCTCCGCCACAGCAGGGCGGTCCGTACGGACCGCCTCAGCAAGGCCCTTACGGACCGCCGCCGCCCTTCCCCCAGCAGGGTGCCTGGGCTCCCCCGCCCGCGCCGCCGAAGAAGTTCTGGTCCGGCCCGAAGGCCGCGATCATCGGAGTGTCGGTCGCCGTGGCCGTCGCGGTGCTCGCGTGGGCGGGAAACCGGGGCGGCGGCTCCGGCTCCTTCCCGGAGGCCACTCACAAGGTGACCCTCCCCGGGACGCTGCTGGGCGGCGAGTACACGCTGGCCCAGGACCTCTCCGAGCAGGGCGACTCCGCACTGGCAGGCGCGAGCGAGGCAAACATCCGTGACCCGAAGGGCGTCGTGGGCCAGTACGCGTCCACCGACGCGAAGAAGGCCGGGGTTCTGGTCCTCTCGGCCCTCTACGGGCAGATCAAGGACCCGGACGACGCCCGGGAGAGCATGCTCAAGGGCGCCGCCCGGTCGGAGGGCGCGACGATCGCCGTGCCGCCGAAGGACATCGAGGTGCCCGGCTCCGACGTCACCGTCACCTGCCAGGTCCTGACCGCCGTCTCCACCGGCGGGAAGGGCTCTTTCCCCATGTGCGCCTGGGCGGACGGGAACACCAACGGCTCCGTCGCCGAGGTGACCCCCGAGGCCGCGACGCGGAGCCCCGGGTCACTGGACCTCCGGACGGCGGCCGCGAACACGCTGAAGGTGCGCGAGGAGGTCAGGAAGCCCATCGACTGACCTCCACTTGTGGAGGTCTCGTGCAGAACACGTGGCCTCACGACAACGGGCCGGCGACGGAGTTCACACCACTCCGGCGCCGGCCCTTCGCTGTATACGAAGGCGTACGGCGGAACACGGCGAGCACCCGGGGCGAGGTCCACCGACAGGCGCCGGGTTCCGGCCGAAGCTCACGGCGCGGCGGCATTCAAAGTCGAAACCGGTTTTGTATCACCGCAGGCCAAGCTTTTGTTACGCGTTGAACCACTCCCCTTTGTCCATATACCGGACAACCGATCACCCGCCTCGCGCACCCCTTCCGAGCTGCCCGAACGGCCATTCGGTCGGCACGTCTTGAACGTATGCGGCCGGAAACAGGTGATGGATGTGCGATCACTGTACGCATCAGCAAGACTCCCGACCGCAACCGCACACACCGTCAAAGGGGTTCACTCATGCGTTACATCGTCCACACACTCGGCGCGACGGCCTCCGCAGCGGCGCTCGTGCTCAGCGGCCTGGCCGCGGGCACAGCGCACGCCGATGCCGCCGGTCACACGGGGCTCTACGCGCCGTCCGCCCTGGTGCTGGCGGTCGGCAGGGGCGACGCCGCCGCGACGGCGACCGTCGAGCGCGCGGTCACGCTGAACTGCGCCCCGACGCCGGGCGGCACCCACCCGTTCGCCCCCACGGCCTGCGGTGAACTGAACGCGGTGAGCGGCGAGTTCGCCCTGCTGACCAGCCCGTCCGACCGCCCCTGCACCCGGCAGTGGGACCCGGTCACGATCACCGCTGCCGGAGTCTGGGAGGGCAAGCGCGTCGACTGGTCGGCCACGTACGGCAACGAGTGCGAGATGCGGGAGAGCACGGGCGGATCCACCGTCTTCGCCTTCTGAGGCCCTCTCAGCCGCGGCGGACCGGGGCGATACGACGGCGGTCCCGGTCCGCCGCACCGCCGGCGCGGCACGCCGGCACCCCCATGGACTGGATGGCCCCCCTCCCCGGCCATCCGGTCCCGGGCGAGGACGATGTGCACCGCCGTCAGGCCGTCACACCGTCAGGACGCCTTCGAGGAAGGGCTCGACTACCGCGCGCCAGGCCTCCGGCTGGTCGTAGTGGACGAGATGGCCGGCATCCGCCACCTCCGCGTACTGCCCGCGAGCCAGGACCCGAACCATCTCCTGGGCCTCCGCACGGCCCAGTTCCCCGTCGAGCCCGCGGACCACGAGCGTCGGGCACGTGACCTGGGCGAGCGAGTCCCAGTGCGCGTCGTGCACCCAGGTCGCCCGGGACCGCAGCATCTGGCGGCGGGAGAAGACGGGCCGCCAGCCGTCCGCCCGTTCGGCCATCACCTCGGCGAAGAACTCGCCCCGAGACGGGCTGGGACGCTCCACCCAGGGGTCGTCTTCGCCGAACCACTTGCGCACGTCCGCCAGCGTCGCGAAGGGCACGGGCCACGAGCGGAACCAGTCCTCCCACTCCCGCTGGGAGGCCGCCCCGAGCGCGGAGGCTCGCATGTCGCAGATGACCAGGGCCCGCACCAGGTCGGGACGCTCGGCCGCGAGCTGCCAGGCCGTCAGGGCGCCCATGGAGTGGCCGACGAGGATCGCCGGCGCCAGGCCCAGCCGCTCCACCGCGGCCGCCGCGTCCGCGACGTACGCCTCGCGGGTGAACACTCCGTCGGCGGGCCGCTCGCTGCGGCCGTGCCCGCGCTGGTCGAGGGCGACCGCCCGGTGCCGCTCGGACAGCCAGCGGGCGGTGGGCGCCCAGTGCGAGGCCCGGCCCATCAGCCCGTGGAGGAGTAAGACGCCCGGGACGCGGTCCGTCTCGCCGCGCCCCTTGGGCGGGTCGGCGAACTCCCAGGCCGCGAGCCGTACACCGGCCGTACCGGCCACGTCGATGCGCCGCACCATGGTCCTGGCACCCCCTTCTGGCCCCGTGGATCTCCGGACTCTCCGAAGCGATCGACCTCGGCCAGACTATCGAACTTCCATTCGAAAACTGGCTTCCGGCGAGCAACACCCCTCGTTCGAGTGACCACCCTCAAGGATTGACGGGCGTCGCCGAGGGGAGATCTTCAGCGGGAGGCGGGCCGCTCGGGGAAAACGGTCCGAGGGGATTGACCCTGGGAGCTCGGGGCTCCGGGTCAGCGAAGGGGAGGACAGGCCCCGGCGCCGCAGGGCGCCGGGGCCCTCCGCGTTCGACAGCCGCATGATCCGCTCCCTCCCCTGCGGCCCGGCCGACCCCCGGCCCGCCCCGGCCCGGTCATACGCCTCAGCCACAGAGTGGCACGCAAACCGCCCGAGCGCTGCCGTTCCGGCCGGAAAGCGCGTTCTGAAAAGGGGCTCACGGCGGGCGGGGGAGTCACGCGGCGGGCGGGGGTCGCATGCCGGACGACGGAGCGCGCCCGTACCGCGGTGCACGGTACGGACGCGCCGCACGAGGTCCCCGTCTCCCGCGATGCTCACGGGACGGGAGCCGGACGAGCCGGAGCCCGATGGGCCGGTGGACGCGACAGCCCGGACCGCACGACGGGACCGACAGCCATGCCCGGGTGGACCGATGAGCCACCCGGAACGACAGCCGCGACCGATGAGCCGGTGGACGCGACAGCCCGGACCGCACGACGAGGCCGACAGCCATGCCCGGGTGGACCGATGAGCCACCCGGAACGACAGCCGCGACCGATGAGCCGGTGGACGCGACAGCCCGGACCGCACGACGAGGCCGACAGCCATGCCCGGGTGGACCGATGAGCCACCCGGAACGACAGCCGCGACCGATGAGCCGGTGGACGCGACAGCCCGGACCGCACGACGAGGCCGACAGCCATGCCCGGGTGGACCGATGAGCCACCCGGAACGACAGCCGCGACCGATGGGCCGATCCGGTCGCTCAGCGGCCTTCGGCGGACGACCGCCGGAGCCGGGGGCGCACGGAGTGGGTACTCAGCGCTTCGCCACGAAGACGTGCGAGGCGACGTCCGCCTTCAGCTCCGCGGCCTCACCGCCGCTGCCCACCAGCACCCCGCCGGCCGACTCGGTCACGCTCACCACCGAGCCGGGCTGCACACCGGCGCGGCGGAGCGTGTACATCAGCTGGGCGTCCGTCTGGATCGGCTCCCCGATCCGCCGGACCACCACCGTCTTGGCCTCCGTACCGGCGTCGAGATCGGCCAGGCTGACCATGCCGTCGTCCAGGAACGCCTCGGCCTCGGACTTCTCGCCCAGCTCCTCCAGGCCCGGGATCGGGTTGCCGTACGGCGACTCGGTGGGGTGCCGCAGGAGCTCGAGCACGCGCCGCTCCACGGCCTCGCTCATCACGTGCTCCCAGCGGCACGCCTCGGCGTGGACCTGCTCCCACTCCAGGCCGATGACATCGACCAGGAGGCACTCGGCGAGCCGGTGCTTGCGCATCACACGGGTGGCGAGCCGGCGGCCCTCCTCGGTCAGCTCCAGGTGACGGTCGCCCGCGACCGTCACGAGCCCGTCGCGCTCCATCCGCGCGACGGTCTGGCTGACCGTCGGCCCGCTCTGGTCGAGCCGCTCCGCGATGCGGGCGCGCATCGGGACCACGCCTTCCTCTTCCAGCTCGAGGATGGTGCGGAGATACATCTCCGTGGTGTCGATCAGTCCGGACATACGTGCCCCTCGAAGAAGTCGTGCGGTGGCCCTGCCCCAATTCTGACGCATGCCGCCGACAACCGGGCCACGCCTGCCTGAAACCCGTATTGACAGAGCAATGGTCCAGACCGCAACGTGATCCGCGACACGACGGGAAGGGGCAACCGCGATGGGCGGGAACAGGCTGGCGGGACAGTTCTTCGACGCCGCGATCGGCCTGCTGGAGCGTGTGCGCGACGAGGAGGCGGCGAACATCGCCGCGGCCGGCGCGGCCGTCGCGGACACCGTCGCCGCGGGCGGGAGGCTGTTCGCCTTCGGCGCGGGCCACTCCTCGCTCGCCGCACAGGACGTCGTCTACCGGGCGGGCGGTCTGGCGGTGATGAACCTGCTCGCCGTCCCCGGCGCCGTCGGTGTCGACGTGATGCCCGCGACCCTCGGCTCCGCGCTGGAGCACGTCGCCGGCCTGGCCGGTGCCGTACTCGACTCCAGCCCCGCCCGCGCCGGCGACGTACTGGTCGTCGTCTCCCTCTCCGGCCGCAACGCCCTGCCCGTCGAGATGGCCCAGAACGCGCGGGCGCTCGGACTGAAGGTCATCGGGGTGACGTCCGTGGCGTACGCCTCGGAGACGAAGTCCCGGCACACCTCGGGCACGTTCCTCAAGGACCACTGCGACATCGTCCTCGACTCCAAGATCGCGGTCGGCGACGCCGAGCTGACCGCGGAGGGCATCGCGGCCCCGTTCGCGCCCGCCTCCACGGTCGTCACCAGCGCCCTGATGCAGGCGACCCTCGCCGCCGCGGCCGGCGAACTGGCCGAGCGCGGCATCGAGCCGCCCCTGCTGCGGTCGGGGAACGTGGACGGCGGCCACGAGTGGAACGGCCGGGTCATGGCCCAGTACGCGGACCGGATCTTCTACCGCCGCTGAGCCGGGTCACTCCCGGTACCGGCCACCCGGCGGACCCCCGGCACGGGGCGCGCCCCGTCGCGCAGGGCGCGCCCCGGTCGTACGTCGGCGGTGAACGCGTGCCCCGGTCACACGGACACGCACCCGGTCGTACGTCGGTGGCGAACACGCGCCCCAGCCGTACGGACCGCCCCGGCCGAACAGGCACGCCCCGGTCACACGGACACGCACCCGGTCGTACGGACGGTCCTGACGGTGGCGGGCTATTCGCCGTGCGCCCGGCCCAGGTCCAGTGCGGCGGCCACGTGCGTCGCGACGCTCTCCGCGTACTCCGCGTCGGGACGTTCGAAGCGGGGGCGGTTGGCGGACCGCAGGAAGGTGACGACACCGAGCGTGCGGCCGCGGCTGCGGAGCACCGTGGACAGGGCGTGCACCGCGTCGCGCGGCCACTGGCGTTCCGCGGCCCAGCTCTCGGTACGGTCCGGCCCTCCGCCCGTGCTGGTGCGGACGGAACCGACGCGGTCCATCGCCTGCAGTGCCGGGTGGCCCTGCGGGTACCGGAGCGGGATGCCCGCGCCCGCCACCCGGGCGACCGGCCCCGGGGCGCCCGACGGCGTCGCCGCGGCCCGCACCAGCCGTTCGCCGTCCTCCGACAGCACGTCGACGAGGGCGTGGTCGGCGAATCCGGCAAGGGCGAAGTCGAGCCGGGTCGTCGCCGCGTCGATCGGGTCCTCGCACTCGGCCGCAGCCCGGGCCGCCCGGTGCAGCTGGCTGAACCGGAACCGCAGCCGGTCCGCCTCCTGCTCCGCGAGCTTGGCCTGGGTGACGTCCTGGAACAGCCAGCCGACGCCCAGCGGCACCGGTTCCTCGGCCAGCGGCGACGCCAGCCTGAGGAATCCGCTGCGCCAGCACCTGCGCTGCTCGCCCTCGTCGCTTCGCACCGTCAGCCACAGCTCGACGAGCGCGCCGGGCGCGCCGTCGGCGAGGACGTGGTGCAGCGCGCCCTCCAGTTCCTCGACGCCCTGCACGACCAGCTCCCCGAGCGGGCGCCCGAGCGCCGTCGTGCGGCCGGCGGAGCCCAGCATCCGGGCCGCTTGCCGGTTCACGACGGCGGGCCGCAGATCCACGTCCACCAGCACGACGCCCCACGACGCGTCCTCGAACAGCGCCTCGCTCAAGGCGATCGACCGCTCCAGATCGATCTGGGCGTGCACCTCGCTGAACGCGCAGTACACCCCGGCGGGCCCGCCGTCGGCACCGCGCACCCCGGCGGACTGCGTCCGTACGAGCACCCGCCCGCCGTCCTTGCGCAGCAGCGCGAACTCGTGCACCTGGCGGCCCGGTGCGGTCATCGCGGCCATCAGCCGGCCCTGCACGTCGTCCGCGTCCGCGGTCCGCACGGCCCATCCGGCGAAACCGCGCCGCCCGACGGCCTCCTCGGCCGACCAGCCGAGGATCCGCTCGGCCTCCCGGTTCCAGTGGGTGATCACACCGTCCGCGTCGAACGCGCACAGCGCGGCGTCCATCCCGTCCAGCAGCGCCGCGAGCAGATCGGAACCGGGGCCGTCCCGCTCCGGCTCGTCCGGTCCCAGCGCACTGGCGGCCTCACTCTTGGAAGCACTCATCCCGGCACCCCCTGCAGGACGTGTCCTCGGCCCGTGCCGCCCTCCGCAAAGCGGCACCCCCGATCATTCAACTGGAACGTGACTCAGGACACATCAATTTCCCGAAAATCGACGCCCGGGCAAAAAAGGGTTGAGTCACTCTCGCGAGGTTCCTAGTGTGGGACGCCTCGAGAAGGGAGGTGATTCGGAACATGATGGCATTCCGGACGCGAGAGGTGGCTGCGGGCTAGCGGCCCGTCGTCGCACCTTCGTGCACCTCGGCAGGGCCACTGCCGAAATCCAAGCAGTCACCGACCCGCGGGCTCGCCGGTACGTCCGGCCGGCTTCCTCCTCGGAGGGACCCGAGCCCGCGGGTTTCTGCGTTCCCGGTCCCTGCCGCGGGGCGCACCTCACTCCGCCCGGCCCGCCCTCGGTTCACGGAGCCAGCCGCTCCACGCGCCAGCCGCCGGGCCCCTCAGGGGTGCGGACGTAGCGGAGGCGGTCGTGGAGCCGGTTCTCGTGGCCCTGCCAGAACTCGACGGTCCCGGGCGTCACCCGGTAGCCGCCCCACTCCGGCGGCACCGGCACCTGCTCACCCGCCGGGTACCGGTCGGCGAGTTCCTCGTAGCGCCGCAGCAACTCCCCTCGGGACGGGAGCACCGAGGACTGGGGGCTGGCCCAGGCACCGAGCTGGGAGCCGTGGGGCCGGGTGCGGAAGTAGGCGGCCGTCTCGTCGCGGCCCACCCGGGCCGCGGTGCCGGTGACGATGATCTGGCGGGTCAGCGGGTGCCAGGGGAACAGCAGCGAGACGTGCGGGTTTGCATCGAGTTCACGGCCCTTGCGCGAGGCGTAGTTCGTGTAGAAGACGAAGCCGCGGTCGTCGAAGTGCTTCAGCAGCACGGTCCGGGAGGACGGCCGGCCGTCGGGCGTGGCCGTGGAGACGATCATGGCGTTCGGCTCGTGGAGCCGGCCGGCCGCGGCGTCCTTGAACCAGCGGACGAACTGTTCCATCGGATCGGGGGGCAGGTCCGCCTCGTCGAGCGGTGTCGAGCGGTAGTGCTCGCGCATGGCGGCGGGGTCGAGGGCGTCGGTCACGGGGTCATCCTGCCGCACGCGCCCGGGGTGGCCCCCCGCCCTCCGGGGCCGGCGTCGTGGGCGGTCGGGGCGGGGCTCCGCGGTTCCCTCGTCACCCGTTCGGAGCACGGCCGAGTCTTCCCGGCACGGAGTGCCGCCAATCCTCCCGGACCGGATCCGTGCAGTGTGCCGGATGTCACGCTTCCCCGCATCGGAGGAACCGGCCAAAATCGTGCGCTGGGCCGCTGTGGCCTCCCTACGACGCGGAGCGGGTGACCACGCGCCGCGCGGGGCATCACCGTGGTGGTGACCCACCCGGGCCGAAGCTTGTCTCGCACACATCCTGAGGAGCCGCCTGATGTCCGATTTCGTACCCGGACTCGAGGGAGTCGTCGCGTTCGAGACGGAGATCGCCGAACCCGACAAGGAGGGCGGCGCGCTCCGCTACCGCGGTGTCGACATCGAGGACCTCGTCGGCCACGTCTCCTTCGGGAACGTGTGGGGGCTGCTGGTGGACGGGGCGTTCAACCCCGGTCTGCCGCCCGCCGAGCCGTTCCCGATCCCGGTCCACTCCGGTGACATCCGCGTCGACGTCCAGTCGGCACTCGCGATGCTCGCCCCCGTGTGGGGCCTGAGGCCGCTCCTCGACATCGACGAGGCGCAGGCCCGGGACGACCTCGCCCGGGCCGCCGTGATGGCGCTCTCGTACGTGGCACAGAGTGCCCGCGGCCAGGGGCTGCCGATGGTGCCGCAGCGGGAGATCGACAAGGCCGAGTCGGTCGTCGAACGGTTCATGATCCGCTGGCGGGGTGAGCCGGACCCCAAGCACGTGAAGGCCGTCGACGCCTACTGGACGTCGGCCGCGGAGCACGGCATGAACGCCTCCACCTTCACCGCCCGGGTCATCGCCTCGACGGGCGCCGATGTGGCCGCCGCGCTCTCCGGCGCGGTCGGCGCCATGTCGGGTCCGCTGCACGGCGGCGCCCCGTCCCGGGTACTCGGCATGATCGAGGAGATCGAGCGCACCGGGGACGCGGTCGCGTACGTCAGGAAGGCCCTGGACAAGGGAGAGCGCCTGATGGGCTTCGGCCACCGGGTGTACCGGGCCGAGGACCCGCGCGCCCGCGTCCTGCGGAGGACGGCGAAGGAGCTGGGCGCGCCCCGCTACGAGATCGCGGAGGCGCTGGAGAGGGCCGCGCTGGAGGAGCTGCACAACCGCCGTCCGGACCGGGTCCTGGCGACGAACGTGGAGTTCTGGGCGGCGATCATGCTGGACTTCGCCGAGGTCCCCGCGCACATGTTCACGTCGATGTTCAGCTGCGCCCGTACGGCGGGCTGGTCGGCGCACATCCTGGAGCAGAAGCGCACCGGCCGGCTGGTGCGGCCGTCCGCCCGTTACGTCGGCCCGGGCCCGCGCGACCCGCGCTCGATCGAGGGTTACGCAGACATCGCAGACGTCACAGACATCGCCGATGCCGCCGCCATTGCCGACACCGCCGCGCGGTAGCGCCGTGGCGCCGTGGCGCGCGACCGTGTGACGGTCCCTGCCCGGTGCCTGCGACGGTCCGGACCGGGTGGCGGCCCGGCCGACGGCGGCCGGGCCGCCACCCGCGGCGCCGGGCATGTGACGGCCCAGGCCCGGCGAAGGGCCGGACCGGCGGCGGTCAGGCCGCCCGTTCCACGAGATCCGCGTGGTGGCGGGCGGCGACCAGCGGATGCGCCCGCAGCTTGCCCTTGAGCTCGTTGCGCCCGTACTCGGCGAACAGCGGGTTGGCCGGGTCGGTGGTGACGCCGGGCGCTTCGGCCGCGTACGGGAAGGGCAGCGGGGCGACCCGGGCGTCGAGCCGCGGGTTGAAGAAGAACGGCACGGAGAACCGCTCGGTGGCACCGGGCGGGCTGACCACCCGGTGGTTGGTGGCGACGAGGTAGCCGTTGGTGGCGACCTCGAGGAGTTCGCCGAGGTTGACGACGAACGCGCCGGGCATCGGCGGTACGTCGTGGAAGAGACCGTCCTCCCGCTGCACCTGGAGACCGCCGATGCGGTCCTGGTGAAGCAGGGTGAGGAAGCCGTAGTCCTTGTGGGCGCCGACGCCCTGGTCGGCGCCGTCGCCGGCGCTGCCGGGGTAGCGGACCAGCTTCAGGTGCAGATGGGCCCGGTCGCCGAAGACCTCGTCGTAGAAGTCCGGCGGGGCGCCGATGGCCGTCAGGAGTTCGTGGAGCAGCCGGTGCGCGACCGCGCTGAGGCGCTCGATCCAGCCGAGTGCGGCGGTGCGCAGCTCGGGCAGCGCGGCGGGCCACTGGTTGGGGCCCTCCAGCCACCAGTACGCGGGCTCACCCGGCGCGGGCACGTGCGCGGGCCGCTCGGCCCCGATGTCGAGCTGGTCGCGCCAGTCGCGGCTGCCGCCGGTGCGCTCGTCGCCGATGCGCGTGTAGCCCCGGAAGTGCGGTGAGTTGACGTTGTCGATGGCGTGCCGCTCGGCCTCGGGCAGGGTGAAGAAGGCGCGCGTCGCACGCATGAGCGCGTCGGTCTCGGCCTCGGTGACACCGTGGCCGACCAGCTGGAAGAAGCCGACGTCGTGCGCGGCGGCGTGCAGACGGGCGTGCAGGTCGGCGCGGGCCGCGGGGCCGCGGTCGGCCGCGGAGAGGTCGACGACCGGGAGCTGCGAGAGGTCGCGCGAGGCGTGCTGCGGGAGGTGCTGCGAGGAAGACATGGGTGCGTCCGCTGTTCTGTGTCCCGGCCGCCGGTCCCGGTGGTGACCGGGTGCGTGTGCCGCCGACGCCGCCGGAGTGGGGCGGGGCCGGTGGGCCGGGTGGGGGTGGAGTCAGGGCGTGGGTCGGAGGTGAGCCCGACAGCCCATGCTCGTGACGCGGAGGAAGTCCACGTGGCGACGGCGAACGAGCGGAAGCATGGGAAAAGGGTACGACGCGCGGCTCGACGAGCGACCGTGACCCGGGTCACAGGGCGGGAACGGATGCGCCCCGTGACCGTCCTGCCGTCGGGGGCAGTCGGGAGCGCGACAAGGCGTAAGGGCTGTCCCGTCATCACCGGTGGATCAGCGCGCGGCGTCAGATGCGGTGCATCGCAAGGCGGAGGGTCGTCCTCATACCGGGCGTATTCGGGCGATACGGCAACGCAGCGAGGTGCCGCAGCTGTCGTCGTGCGCCCGCTGGGGACTACGGGACAGCCCTTGGCTTAGCTAGACGACCGAGTCAACACGCTCGGTCGTTCACGGCCGGGAAGTTGGCCCCAGCGTCTCCTCCAGCAGCCTCGCCCACTGCCCCACGACCCGCTTTCGCCGCGCCGCGTCGTCGGTCAGCAGGTTCGCGAGCCCCAGGCCACGGGCCATGTCGAGCAGGCCCTGGACGGTCTCCCGCACGCCCGGCACCGACTCGTCCGCGCCGAGCAGCTCCACCGCGATCCGGTGGGTCTCGCGGCCGACCCGCGCCTCCAGTTCGGTGACGCGGCCGCGCAGCTGCTCCTCGTTGGAGGCCGCGACCCACAGATGGAGGGCGGCGCGGAAGAGCGGACCGGTGTAGAGGTCGACCAGGGCGGCGACGACGGCGGCCCTGCTCTGCCCCGGAAGGGACCGCAGCGCCGAGGACCGCTCCTCCGCCACGTACTCCACGGCCGCCGTGAACAGGTCCTCCCTGGTCGGGAAGTGGTGCTGTGCCGCGCCCCGCGAGACCCCGGCCCGCTCGGCGACCACCGAGACGGTGGAGCCCGCCCAGCCGCGTTCGGCGAGGCAGGCCACCGCGGCCTCCAGCAGCCGCTGCCGGGTGGCCCGGCTGCGGTCCTGCTTGGGCTCCTTGGCGGAGCCGGTGGGGGAGGTCACAACACCCATGCGGGGTCCCGTCGTTCGAGGAAGGCCGTCATCCCCTCGCGTGCCTCCGCGGAGGCGAAGATCGACGCCGAGCGTTGGACGAGGTCCTCGGCGTCACGGTCGAAGGTCTCCCGCACCCTAGCCGTGAGCAGCTGTTTCGTCGCGTCCAGGGCCTGCGGCGAGGCCTTGCGGAAGCCGTCGAGGACCGGAGCCAGGGCCTCGTCCACGTCCTCGGCGACGGCCGTCAGCAGGCCCATGCGGGCCGCCTCCGCGGCGCCGAAGCGCTCCCCGCTCAGGTAGTAGCGGGCCGCCGCCCGGGGTTCCAGGCGCGGCAGCAGCGGCAGGGAGATCACGGCGGGCGCCACCCCGATCCGCACCTCCGTGAACGCGAAGTCCGACCCGGCGGACGCGGCGGCGACGTCGCAGGCGCCGACGAGGCCGAGCCCGCCGGCCCGCACACGGCCGTCCACCCGCGCCACCACGGGCTTGGGCAGTTCGACGATCCGCCGCAGCAGCGCGACGAACGTGTACGGGTTCGGGGGCTCCTTCAGATCGGCGCCGGCACTGAAGGTGCCGCCGGTGTGGGTCAGGACGACGGCCCGCACGGCGGGGTCCTTCCCGCACTCGGCCACGGCGTCGGCCAGCTCGCCGACGAGCCGCGCCGAGAGGGCGTTGCGGTTCGCCGGCGAGTCCAGCGTCAGGGTCGTGATGCCGCGTGCTGTCGCCGCCTTGACGGTCTCCGTGCCGGTGGATGTCACGTGGTCTCCTTCTCCGATTCCTCCCGGGCCTGCCGGGTCTCCCGGTCGCGCAGCTCGCGGCGGAGGATCTTCCCCGAGGCGGCCCGGGGCACCCCTCCGATGAACTCGACGCGCCGGATCTTCTTGTACGGGGCCACCCGCTCGGCGACATGGGCGAGGACCGCGTCGGCGGTCAGATCGGGCGCGGCGGCCTGCCGTACCACGTACGCCTTGGGTATCTCGTTCCCGTCGTCGTCGTACACGCCGATCACGGCGGCGTCCGCGATCCCCTCGTGGGTGAGCAGCAGGGCCTCGAGCTCCGCCGGGGCGACCTGGAAGCCCTTGTACTTGATGAGTTCCTTGACCCGGTCGACGACGAACAGCCAGCCGTCCCCGTCGACCCGGCCGATGTCACCGGTGTGCACCCAGCCGTCGCCGTCGATCATGGCGGCGGTGGCGTCGGGGCGGTTCAGATAGCCCTTCATCACCTGCGGCCCGCGGATGACGATCTCGCCCTCCTCGCCGGGTGCGGCGTCCCGGCCGGGGTCGTGGAGAGCCAGGATCCGCATCTCGGTGCCGGGCAGCAGCTTGCCCACGGCGCCGGGCGGCGGGTCCTCGGCGTCGAGCGGCACGACGTGGGTGCCGGGCGACAGCTCCGTCATGCCGTACGCCTGGAGCACCGGCGGCAGACCGAGCCGCTCCGAGCAGGCGCGGGCGAGCCCGGCGTCGAGCGGGGCGGCGGCGCTGACGACGTACTCCAGCGACGACAGGTCGTAGCCGGCGACCGCCGGGTGCTTGGCCAGCGCCAGCACGATCGGCGGGGCGACGTACAGGGCGTTGATCCGGTGCTTCTCGATCGCGGCGAGGAACTGGTCGAGGTCGAACCGCGGCAGGACGACGACGGTCGCGCCGTTGCGCAGCGGGGCGTTCATCAGCGCGGTGAGGCCGTAGATGTGGAAGAACGGCAGCACGGCGAGGACCCGGTCGCCGGGCTTCACGGGGATCACCGGTTCCAGCTGCGCCAGATTGGTGGCGATGGACCGGTGGGTGAGCATGACGCCCTTGGGCACGCCGGTGGTGCCGGAGGAGTACGGCAGGGCCGCGACGTCCTCCGCCGGATCGATGGCGACGTCGGGTTCGGGGGCGGTGGAGCCGAGCATGGAGAGGATCGAGCGGTGGCCGTCGGACTGGTCGCAGACGAAGATCTCCTCGACCCCGCCGACCAGTTCCGCCGCGCGCCGCGCCGCTTCGAGCAGCGGGGAGACGGTGACGATCCAGCGGGCGGAGGAGTCGCGCAGCTGCTTGGCGAACTCCTCCGCCGTGGAGAGCGGATGGACGGTGGTGACGGACGCCCCGGCGCGGGTGGCGGCGTAGAAGACCGTCGGGTAGGCGATCGTGTTGGGGCTGTGCAGGGCGAGCACATCGCCCTTGCGGACGCCCGCGTCGGCGAACGCCGCTGCGAGCCTGCGGTGGTACGTGTCGAGCTGGGCGTACGTGAGCGTCGTCCCGCCGGCCCCGTCGATCAGGGCGACGGTGTCGCCGTACTCGGCGGCTCGGCCCAGGACGGCTTCGTGGATCGGGACGGAGAGGGACGGAACGTCCGCGTACTCGCTGTGCATCACCATGGCAGCCCCTTCACGGTCGTGTCGTGGTCGCCAGAATCGCCCCTGTCAGTACGACTTGGGGAGACCCAGGGACTGGTGGGACACGAAGTTCAGCACCATTTCGCGGCTCACCGGGGCGATCCGGGCGACCCGGGCGGCGGTGACCAGGGACGCGAGACCGTACTCGCGGGTGAGGCCGTTGCCGCCGAGCGTGTGGACGGACTGGTCGACGGCCCTCACACAGGCTTCTCCCGCCGCGTACTTGGCCATGTTGGCGGCCTCGCCGGCGCCCGCGTCGTCGCCCGCGTCGTACAGCGCCGCGGCCTTCTGCATCATCAGCCGGGCGAGTTCCAGCTCGATGTGCGCCTGGGCGAGGGGGTGCGCGATGGCCTGGTGGGCGCCGATGGGCGCCTTCCAGACCTGCCGCTCCTTCGCGTACTCCACGGCGCGTGACAGTGCGTAGCGCCCCATGCCGATCGCGAACGCCGCCGTCATGATGCGCTCCGGGTTGAGTCCGGCGAACAGCTGGAGCAGTCCGGCGTCCTCCTCGCCCACCAGCGCGTCCCCGGGCAGCTCCACGTCGTCGAGGACCAGCTCGAACTGCTTCTCCTGCGCGTGCAGTTCCATGTCGATCTGCGAGCGGCCGAAGCCCGGCGCGTCCCGCGGGACGACGAACAGGCACGGCTTCAGCTTCCCCGTCCGTGCGTCCTCGGTGCGGCCCACGATGAGCGTCGCGTCGGCGATGTCGACGCCGGAGATGAACACCTTGCGGCCGGAGAGGACCCAGCCGCCCTCCGTGCGCCGCGCGGTCGTGGTGATCCGGTGCGAGTTGGAACCGGCGTCCGGCTCGGTGATGCCGAACGCCATCGTGCGGGTGCCGTCGGCGAGACCCGGGAGCCACGCGCGGCGCTGCTCCTCGGTGCCGAACCGGGCGATGACGGTGCCGCAGATGGCGGGCGAGACCACCATCATCAGCAGGGGGCAGCCGGCGGCGCCGAGCTCCTCCAGCACGATGGACAGCTCGGCCATGCCGCCGCCCCCGCCGCCGTACTCCTCCGGGAGGTTGACCCCGAGATAGCCCAGCTTGGCGGCCTCGGCCCACAGCGCCTCGCGGTCGTGGTCGCGGCCGTGCCGCTTCCCGAGGGCCGCGACCGCGGCGCGCAGCGCCGTCCGCTCTTCGCTTTCTATGATCGTGCTCATGATGTGTGCTCCTCCTGTGCTGCGGCATGGACGACGGCGAGAAGGGCACCGACCTCGACCTGGCGGCCGGGGGCGGCGTGGAGCGCGGTGAGGGTGCCGGAGGCGGGAGCGGTGATGCGGTGCTCCATCTTCATCGCCTCCAGCCAGACGAGCGGCTGGCCGGCGGTGACCGCGGTGCCGGGGGCGAGCCCCTCGGCGACCCGGACGACCGTGCCGGGCATGGGGGCGAGCAGCGAACCGGGCTCGCGCTGGGCGGTGGGGTCGGGGAAGCGGGACAGCCGGGTGAGCGTGTGGGCCGAGGTCGGGGTGTCGACGTGGATCAGGTCGCCCTCGTGGACGGTGACCCGGAACTCGCGTTCCACACCGTCGACCTCGAGCCGTACGGCGTCCGGGGCGGCCTGCCGGACCCGTACGCCGGGGAAGCCCTCGGCCTGTGTGCCCCGGCGGGTGACGCGGTAGCGGACCTCGTGCTCGGCGTCACGGCCCCGATAGCGCTTCACCTGGGGCTGCGAGGGAAGGTTGCGCCAGCCGCCGTGACGGGCGGTCGTGCCGGCCGCGCCGCCGTCGGCCCGCCGGGCGGCGGCGTCCGCCAGGGCCGCGGCGAGCGCGGCGAGTTCCTCGCCGTCCTCCGCCGCGGTCAGCGCGGGCAGATGCCGGTCGAAGAAGCCGGTGTCCATCCGCGCCGCGGCGAACTCGGGGTGCCGCAGGGACCGGACGAGCAGCCGACGGTTCGTGACGGGACCGTGGATCGTCCCCCTCGCCAGATCGCCCGCGAGCCGGCGCACGGCCTCCCGCCGGGTGGGCGCCCAGACGACGACCTTGGCGATCATCGCGTCGTAGTGGACGCCGATCCGGTCGCCTTCGCCGTACCCGGCGTCGATCCGCGTCCACGGCCGCGGCTCCGCGGCACCGTCCCCCGGTCGGGCGGCCGGGAAGGACAGCGTGTGGAGCCGGCCCGCCTGCGGAGCCCAGGAGCGGGACGGGTCCTCGGCGTACAGCCGGGCCTCGACGGCGTGGCCGCGCGGTGCGGGCGGCGCGGGCGGCAGGGCGCCGCCCTCCGCGACCGCGATCTGCAGGGCCACCAGGTCGACGCCGAACACCGCCTCGGTGACGGGGTGTTCCACCTGGAGCCGGGTGTTCATCTCCAGGAAGTGCGCCCGGTCGCCGACCACGAGGAACTCGACCGTGCCGGCGCCCCGGTAGTCCGTGGCCCGCGCCGCCCGGACGGCCATCTCCTCCAGCCGGGAGGTCAGTTCGGGACCCAGCCCGGGCGCGGGCGCCTCCTCGACGACCTTCTGGTGGCGGCGCTGCAGCGAGCAGTCCCGGGTGCCCAGCGCCCACACCGTGCCGTGGGCGTCGGCGAGGATCTGCACCTCGACATGGCGGCCGCCCTCGACGTACGGCTCGACGAAGACCTCGCCGTCCCCGAAGGCGCTCAGCGCCTCGGCCCGGGCGGCCGCCAGCTCGTCCCGGAGCGCGCCCAGCTCCCGGACGACGCGCATACCGCGACCGCCGCCGCCGGCCGCCGCCTTCACCAGCACGGGCAGGTCGTCCTCGGTGACCGCGTCCGCCGCGAGCGGGGCGATCCCCATCAGCTCCTTGGCGCGGGTCTTGGACGCCATCGCCTCGACGGCCTCCGGGGGCGGCCCGACCCACGTCAGTCCCGCGCCGATGACCTCCCGGGCGAAGTCGGCGTTCTCGGACAGGAATCCGTAGCCGGGGTGGACGGCGTCCGCGCCGGCCGCGAGCGCCGCCTTCACGATCAGGTCGCCGCGCAGATAGGTGTCGGCGGGCGCGGCGCCCGGCAGCCGTACGGCGGTGTCGGCCTCCCGGGTGTGCAGCGCGCCCTCGTCGGGGTCGGCGTAGACGGCGACCGTCGCGATACCGAGCTCCCGGCAGGTGCGGAACACCCGGCAGGCGATCTCACCGCGGTTGGCGACGAGCAGGGTTTCGATCATCGGGGCCTCACATCCTGAAGACGCCGAAGCCGCCGCGCGCGCCTTCGACCGGGGCCGTGTGGATGGCGGACAGGCACATGCCGAGCACCGTGCGGGTGTCACGCGGGTCGATGACGCCGTCGTCGTACAGCCGCCCGGAGAGGAACATCGGCAGCGACTCCGTCTCGATCTGCTGCTCGACCATCGCGCGCAGCCCCGCGTCGGCCTCCTCGTCGTAAGGCTGCCCCTTCGCGGCGGCCGAGGCGCGGGCGACGATCGAGAGGACGCCGGCGAGCTGCTGCGGGCCCATCACGGCGGACTTGGCGCTGGGCCAGGCGAAGAGGAAGCGCGGGTCGTACGCCCGGCCGCACATCCCGTAGTGGCCGGCGCCGTACGAGGCGCCCATCAGGACCGACAGGTGCGGGACCTTCGAGTTGGAGACCGCGTTGATCATCATGGCGCCGTGCTTGATGATGCCGCCCTGCTCGTACTCCCTGCCGACCATGTAGCCGGTGGTGTTGTGCAGGAAGACCAGCGGGATGTCGCGCTGGTTGGCAAGCTGGATGAACTGGGCGGCCTTCTGCGACTCGGCGCTGAACAGCACGCCCTGCGCGTTGGCGAGGATGCCGACGGGATGGCCGTGGAGCCGGGCCCAGCCGGTGACCAGGCTCGGGCCGTACAGCGGCTTGAACTCGTCGAAGTCGGAGCCGTCGACGATCCGGGCGATGACCTCGCGCGGGTCGAACGGGGTCTTCAGGTCCTCGGGGACGATGCCGAGGAGCTCCTCCTCGTCGTACGCGGGCGGTGCGGCCGGGGCTGCCGGAGCGGGGTGCGCCTTGCGGTGGTTGAGGCGCGCGACGATCCGGCGGGCGTGGCGGACGGCGTCGTACTCGTCCACGGCGTAGTGGTCGGCCAGTCCGGATGTCCGGGCGTGCATCTCGGCGCCGCCGAGGGACTCGTCGTCGCTCTCCTCGCCCGTGGCCATCTTCACCAGCGGCGGCCCACCGAGGAAGACCTTCGACCGCTCCTTGATCATGACGGCGTGGTCGGACATGCCGGGGACGTACGCCCCGCCGGCGGTGGAGTTGCCGAAGACCACCGCGATCGTGGGGATCCCGGCGGCGGACAGCCGGGTGAGGTCGCGGAAGAGCGCCCCGCCCGGGATGAAGATCTCCTTCTGGGACGGGAGGTCCGCACCGCCGGACTCGACGAGGCTGACCACCGGCAGCCGGTTGGCGAACGCGATCTCGTTCGCGCGGAGGATCTTCTTCAGCGTCCAGGGGTTGCTGGCGCCACCGCGCACGGTCGGGTCGTTGGCGGTGATCAGGCACTCGACGCCCTCGACCGTGCCGATGCCGGTGACGACGGACGCACCGACGGGGTAGTCGCTGCCCCAGGCGGCGAGCGGCGACAGCTCCAGGAACGGGGTGTCGGCGTCGAGGAGCAGCTCGATCCGCTCCCGGGCCAGGAGTTTGCCCCGCTTGCGGTGCCGTGCGGTGTACTTCTCGCCACCACCGGCGAGGGCCTTGGCGTGCTCGGCCCCGAGCGCGTCGAGCCGGGCGAGCATGGCCTCCCGGTGGGCGGCGTGGTCGGGGGACGCGCTGTCGAGCGCGCTGGCGAGGACGGTCACGGGGTCACCTCCGGTGCGGGGTGCGGTGCGGGCTTGCGGTACGGGCTGCGGTACACGGGCGGGAGAGCGCGCCGGGCGGCGCCCGGGGAGAACGGCCCGGTGGCCCGGCACGGTGCGGCGGTGTCCGGCCCGCTCGGGGCCGAGGGGGCCGGACGGCGGGCGCCGCGAGAGGGGGCACGGGTCACAGCAGGCTCTCCGGGACGTCCACGTGCCGGGACCGCAGCCACTCCCCCAGGCCCTTCGCCTGCGGATCGAAGCGGGCCTGGGCGGCGACGCCCTCGCCCAGCAGCCCCTCTACGGTGAAGTTCAGCGCCCGCAGGTTCGGCAGGACATGGCGTACGACGGGCAGCCCCGCGGTCTCCGGCAGGAGTTCGCGCAGCCGCTCCACGGTCAGCTCGTGCGCCAGCCAGCGCCACTCCTCGTCGTCACGGACCCACACCCCGATGTTCGCGTCACCGCCCTTGTCGCCGCTCCGGGCACCCGCGACCAGGCCGAGGGGGGCGCGGCGGGTCCTCGCGCCGGCCGGCGGCGACTCTGGCAGCGGCGGTTCCGGAACGGGCTCCAGCACGCGGGTGCGCGGGGCCGCCGGAACCGGCAGCCGCCGCCCGTCGTCGAGCACGGCGGTGTGCGCGACCGACCCCGCGTCCACGTACGCCGCCTCGAACACCCCGTAGGGCGCGCCCTTCCCCGGCGGGGCGGTCACATGGAAGCCCGGGTAGCCGCCCAGGGCCGTCTCGACGGCCGCCCCGCTGACGACCCGGCCGACGGCCTCCGCGTCGCGGTCGCGCACGACCAGCCGCAGCAGCGCGCTCGCGGTCTCCTCGGTGGCGGCGTCCGGCCGGTCGGTGCGGGCCAGTTCCCAGCGGACCTCCGCCGGGCGCGCCCCGGCGCGGCCGAAGGCGTCCTCGATCTGCTCGCGCACGAGCCGCGCCTTGGCGTCGATGTCGAGCCCGGTCAGCACGAACACCACCTCGTTGCGCCAGCCGCCGAGGCGGTTGAGGCCGGTCTTGAGGTCCGGCGGCGGCGCCTCGCCGCGCACGCCCGACACCCGGACCCGGTCCGGGCCGTCCTGGGTGAGCCGTACGGTGTCCAGGCGCGCGGTGACGTCGGGGCCCGCGTACCGCGCTCCGCCCGTCTCGTACAGCAGCTGGGCGGTGACCGTCCCGGTGTCCACGAAACCGCCGGTGCCGGGGTGCTTGGTGATGACGCTGCTGCCGTCGGCGTGGAGTTCCGCGAGGGGGAACCCGGGGCGGCGCAGGTCCCGGCCGGCGTAGCGCTCGTCGGCGAAGAAGGCGTAGTTGCCGCCCGTCGCCTGCGTGCCGCACTCCAGGACGTGGCCGGCGACGACGGCGCCGGCGAGGGCGTCGTGGTCCTCCGGCCCCCAGCCGAAGTGCCACTGCGCGGGCCCGGTGACGAGTGCGGCGTCGGTGACCCGGCCGGTGACGACGACGTCCGCGCCCTCCGCCAGGCAGGCGGCGATCCCGCCCCCGCCGAGGTAGGCGTTGGCGGCCAGCGCGCCGGGGAAGCGCTCGGTGAGGTCGTCGCCCTCGACATGGGCGACGCGCACGGGGACCCCGACCCGGGCGGCGAGTTCGCGCACGGCGTCGGCGAGACCGGAGGGGTTCAGCCCGCCCGCGTTGGCGACGATCCGCACACCGCGCTCGTGCGCCAGACCGAGGCCCTCCTCCAGCTGGCGCAGGAAGGTCCGGGCGTACCCGAGGCGCGGGTCCTTCATCCGGTCCCTGCCGAGGATCAGCATGGTCAGTTCCGCCAGGTAGTCCCCGGTGAGGACGTCCAGTTCGCCGCCGGTGAGCATCTCGCGCACGGCGTCGAAACGGTCGCCGTAGAAGCCGGACGCGTTCCCGATCCGCAGCGGGGCGGGCTCCGTGGGCGGCATCGGTCAGGCCCCCTTGGGGGCGCGGCCGGTGCCCGCCGGCCCGGCGAACGCCTGGGCGATGTCCAGCCAGCGGTCGGCGTCGGCACCCTCCGCCCGGACGGCGAGGTCGTCGCGGTGCGCGCGCTGGGTCACCAGCAGGCAGAAGTCCAGCGCGGGGCCGGTGACCCTCCCCCGGCCCTCGGCGCGGGGGACCTCGGCGGCCTCCTCGGGCCCCCACGTCCACAGTTCCCCGCCCGGCCCGGTCAGCTCGACCCGGAACTGCTCCTTCGGAGCCTCGAGCCCTCGCACGAGGAAGGCGTAGTCGCGGGCCCGCACTCCGATGTGCGCGACGTGCCGCAGCCGGGCGGTGGGCTCCCGCACGACGCCGAGGGCGTCGGCGACGTCCTGGCCGTGCGCCCAGGTCTCCATCAGCCGGGCGGTCGCCATCGACCTGGCGCTCATCGGCGGCCCGTACCAGGGGATCCGGGCGCCCGGGGGCGCGTCGCACAGGGCCTGCCGGAGCCCGTCGCGGCCCTTGCGCCAGTGGGCGAGCAGTTCGGCGGGCGGCCGGCGGACCCCGGCCTCCGCGGCCCGGTCGACGAAGGTGCCGGGCTCGGCGAGTGCCTTCTCGACCTCCCGGGCGAAGGCACCGGGGCTGGTGGCGGCGAGCAGGGCGACCTCGTCGGTCCAGGCGAGGTGGGCGATCTGGTGGGCGACGGTCCAGCCGGCCGCGGGCGTCGGCGTCCACCATTCCTCGTCGCTCAACCCGGCCACGAGCCGGTCGAGTTCGTCGCTCTCTGCGCGCAGGTCGTCGATGACGGCCGCAGGGTCGGACACGGGGCGCTCCCTCCGGGACACGGCGTGGTGTCCCGGAGCATGACAGCGCCCCCAGAAACAATCAAGCATGATTGCTTTACTTTTTCGGCCGACCGTACGACCAGCCCTCACTCGCCCCGAGATCGAGGTCGGGCCGTTCCTCGCCGAGCGATATCCGGAGGTGGCCGCCGACGGGGCGGCCGAGCTGCGCGAGGCCCTGGAGGTGATCGCGGCGTCGGACCGCCCGGTGGTGTTCCACCGCGCGTCCGGCAAGCCCGCGTCCGCGCCCGGGAGTGACTCCGGGACCGGGACGTAGGCCCCGCGGGCGGGTGCCGGCGCACCCCGACCGCGGACGGGCTCACGCCTTGCGGGCGCCCGCCCCCACCTGGGTGCGCACCGCGCCCATACTCGCCGCGACGACCAGCGCGATCGCCAGCGCGTCGGCCGCGGACAGCACCTGGTGCAGCACGAGGAACCCGGCGGTCGCGGCGATCGCCGGTTCCAGGCTCATCAGTACGGCGAAGGTGGGGGCGGGCAGCCGTCGCAGGGCGAGCAGTTCCAGCGTGTAGGGCAGCACGGACGACATCAGCGCGACCAGGAGGCCCAGCCCGATCGTGGACGGGCCGAGCAGCTTGCCGCCCGCCTCCGCGACGCCGAACGGCAGACTGAGGACGGCGCCGACCGCCATCGCGAGGGCGAGCCCGTCGGCCTGCGGGAACCGGCGTCCGGTGCGGGCGCTGAAGACGATGTACGCCGCCCACATCGCACCCGCCCCGAGGGCGAACGCCGCGCCGGCCGGATCGAGCCGGCCGAAGCCGCCGCCGAGGAGGACGACGCCGCCGAGGGCGAGGCCCGCCCAGAGGAGGTTGATCAGCCGCCGCGAGACGACCACGGAGAGCGCCAGCGGGCCGAGGACCTCCAGGGTCACGGCCGCGCCGAGCGGAATGCGGTCGGCGGCCTGGTAGAAGAGCATGTTCATCCCCACCATGGCCGCGCCGAAGACCACCACCGTGCCCCAGTCGGTGCGGGAGTGGCCGCGGAGCCGGGGGCGGCAGACCAGCAGGAGCACGACGGCGGCGAGGACGAGCCGGAGCGTGACGACGCCGAGCGCTCCCGCGTGGGGCATCAGCAGCACGGCGACGGCGGCGCCGAACTGCACGGAGAGCCCGCCCGCGACGACGAGGGCGACCGGCCCGAGCGAGCCGCGCCCGTGCCGTGCGGCGCGCCCGTGCCGTGCGGCGCGCCCCAGTTCACCGGCGGCCTCGGGGAGGGCGACCGCGGCGGCAGCCGCCCGCTCCACCCTCGCGCCCTCACGGCCATCGGCGCTTGCGGTCGCGCCTGCGCCACGGAGCCTGCCCACCGTTCCACCCTCGTCCATCCGACTGTACCTGTAGTTCAAAATACTGCACTGGAGTCACTCGGTCCACTTCGTCCCCCCCCTCACGCTACGGAAGCCCGCGCCGCCCGTGAAATGCCGATTGGGCTGCGGTTATGCTCCACACGCATGAGCATCGAGCTGCGTCATCTCCGCTGTTTCCTCGCCATCGCGGAGGAACGGAGCCTGACCAGAGCCGCCACCGCCCTGCACCTCACCCAGCCGGCCGTCTCGCGCACGCTCGCCGCACTGGAGCGCCGGCTCGGCGTGCGACTCGTCGACCGCTCCACGCATCATCTGGACCTCACCGCCGAAGGCCGGGCCTTCCGTGAGAAGGCCGCGGCGGCGGTGGCCGCGTTCGACGAGGCGCTCGACCCCGCGCGACTGCACCGCCGACCCCTGCGCCTCGGGCACGCCTGGTCGGCCTTCGGTGCGTTCACCACGCCCCTGCTGCGGCGGTGGCAGCAGGAACACCCGGACACCCCGCTGGAACTCCTCCGCATCGACGACCGCACTGCGGGACTGGCGGCGGCGAGGTGGACGCCGCCGTGCTGCGCGGCCCGGTCGACACCTCCGGCCTGATGACGGCGCTGCTGTTCACCGAGCCCCGGGTCGCCGCGGTCACCTCCGACGGGCCGCTCGCCCGTCACGCCTCACCGACGCTCGCCGATCTCGCCGCCGTCCCGGTGGTCCTCAACACCGTCTCGGGGCTGACGACGCTCGACCTCTGGCCGGCCGGGACCCGGCCGGCCACGACGCTGACCGTCGGCAACACCGACGACTGGCTGACCGCGATCGCCGCCGGCCGCGGCGCGGGCGCCTCCTCGGCGTCGACGGCGGAGATGCACCCCCACCCGGGAGTCACCTACCGCCCCCTCGCCGACGCCCCTCCGGTCCCGGTCCTCCTCGCCTGGCGGGCCGCCGCACCGCACCCGGCGCTGGGTGCGCTGGTGGCGCTGGCGCGCGAACTCGGCGCGGAGAGCTGAGTCGACGCGGCGGGAAGCACCGCACCGCCGGCGGTGTCGGCCCCGACCAGCGCGCTCACCCGTCCTCGAGCTGATGGTCCGCCCAGACGTAGCTCGCGGGCAGCAAGTCGCCGATGGGAACGGCTCGTAGGCGGTCGCCCTCGCCGACGATGACCTCGAGGCCGGGGAAGTAGTCGAGCAGGACCTGACGGCAGCGGCCGCACGGGGGGACGACCCCTCGTGCGCGGTCCCCCACCGCGACGACGGTGTCCAGCTCGTAGGCGCCCTGGGCGGCAGCCGTACCGATGAGAACGAGTTCGGCGCAGGGACCTCCCGTGAAGTGGTAGGCGTTCACCGCGGTGACGATCCGTCCGTCCCGGGTGCGGGCCGCGGCCGCCATGGTGTGGTTGTCGCCCCGGCAGCGTGTGCCGGCGACGCGCGCTGCGGCCCGGACGAGTTCCTGGTCGACGGGGTGGGACTGCGTGGTCATCTTCTCCGCCTTCGCCGGGTGTCACGCGACGCTGCACCACTCGGTGAGGACGCGCAAACGAATATCGGGCGGTCCGTGCGGCACTTCGGGCACCCGCCGGAGGCGGGCGATTGGAGAACCGGTCCCGGGCACGGCCCGATGGCGCCCTAGCATGAGCCGATGCGGCACCCTCACCCCCGCCCACGGCTGATCGCGACCGACCTGGACGGCACACTCCTGCGCCGCGACGGCACCGTGTCGGAGCGCACGCTGCGCGCCCTGCGCACGGCAGTCGGGGCCGGGGCGGAACTCGTCTTCGTCACCGCCCGGCCACCGCGCTACGTGGAGGCGCTGGCCGCGGCCACGGGGCTCGTCGGCACCGCGGTGTGCAGCAACGGCGCGCAGGTGTACGACGTGCGCGCGCGTACGGTCGTTCGCTCGCTGGCGCTCGTGCCGGCCACGGCCCGCAAGGTGGCGACGGCCCTGGCCGAGGCGGCGCCGGGACTGGGTTTCGCCGTGGAGACCGGTCTGAGGGTGCTGTACGAGCCGGCGTATCTGCTGCGCTTCGGCGGCGGGCTCGGCGCGGAGTCACCCGTGGCGTCGCTGGGCGACCTCTGGTTGCTCGACGTCCCCATCGTCAAGCTGCTCGCCCACTCGAACCGGTTCGACGCGGACGTGCTCGTGGCCCTGGCGGAAGAAGCGGCGGGCGGGGAGGCGCAGTTCACCCACTCGGGCGGGCGCGGCCTGCTGGAGATCAGCGCACAGGGCGTCACCAAGGCCGCGACGCTGTCCACGCTCTGCGCGGAACGGGGCATCGCCGCGGAGGAGGTGGTGGCGTTCGGCGACATGCCCAACGACGTGACGACCCTCCGCTGGGCGGGCGGCGGTTACGCGATGGGCAACGCGCACCCGGTCGTACTCGCCGCCGTTCCCCGGCGGACCGCGTCCAACGAGGAGGACGGCGTGGCCCGGGTCCTGGAGCGGCTCTTCGACGGGGACTGAGCCCGGCGACGAGCGCGGCGCGACGCGGGTCACCGCCGCATTCCGGGCCCCGGCCGGCGTCGTCGAGTCCGCGCCGGCCACGACGGCCCGGGCTTCCGTTCAGCGTCCGGCCGATCCGAGCAGCGCCGGCAGCTCGCGCATGTCGTCGAACACCACCGTGCCGGGCCCCTCCAGCCGCGCCGCCGGGGTCAGCCCCCCGCAGTACCCGAAGGCCCGCATCCCAGCGGCGCGGGCGGCCTGGACTCCGTAGGCGCTGTCCTCGACGACCGCGCACCGGGCGGGGTCCACGCCCATGGAGCGGGCCGCGTGCAGGAAGAGGTCGGGCGCGGGCTTGCCGAGGGACACGTCGGAGGCGCTGAAGACACGGCCCTCGAAGCGCCCGAGCAGTGAGGTGAGCGTGAGGCTGCTCCTGATGCCGCCGTGGTGGCCGTTCGAGGCCACGCAGAACGGCACGGTGAGCGCGTCCAGGGTCTCGGTGATGCCGTCCACGGCAGTGAGTTCCGCCGCGAGCGCCTCCTCGTAGAGATGCTCGTACTGCAGTTGCCAGTCCTTCTCCAGCCGCCGCCCGAGCCGCTCCTCGACGGCCGCGGTGTACACCTCGCCGGAAGAGCCCACGAAGAGCTCGACGATCTCGGCCTCGGTGAACGAGCACCCGAGCTCGGCCGTGATCAGCGCGTCCACCTTCACGCAGATCCGCTCGCTGTCGACGAGCACGCCGTCGCAGTCGAAGATCACCAGCTCGACAGGAGGATGAGTCATGAACGGCAGCCTAGGACCGTGCGCTTCGGCCGCCCCCACGCCCTCTCCGCCTCAGTCGCGGGGGAAGTCCCCGGTTCCGAGGGTCAGGCCGACGGCCGTGCCGCTGAGGTCGACGTCCGCGCCGAAGGCGACGGTCGTCTCGACGAGATAGTCGCCGCCCTTGGGCTGGGTGTACACGTGGCAACGGCCGACACAGGGGTCGACGATCAGGTAGACCGGGACCTCGGCGTTCGCGTAGGCGGCCTTCTTCGGGCCGTGGTCGTTGGCGCCGGTGCTCCTGGAGACGACTTCGACGACGAGGACCACGTCCTCATGGCGCCACAGCCCTTTCGCGTTCTTCTCGGCGTCCCCGGTGAGGAGGGTCAGGTCGGCGGCGAATCCGTTCAGGCGGCCGGGATAGTCGATGCGAACGTCCGACTTGATCCTTTTCCTGGGATACCGCCCCCGCAACTGGTCGTAGACGTCCGCGATGATGTCCCAGTGCGTGTCCCGCTGCGGCGACATGAAGACGGTCCCCTCGACGATCTCGACCTTGTACCCCTCGGGGACGGGCATCCGCTCGAGCGCCTCGAACATCTCGTCCAGGGTGTGCTCGTTGTCGCTCTCAGCCATCTCGATCCTGTCGGTCTCCACGACGGTCACCATGGCGCTCCTCCCCGGCCGCCGCGTGGTGGCGGGCAGCCGCGCAGCACAACGATACGTACGGCCGTGACGACACGCCCGGCTCCCGCTCGGCCTCTTCACCTGCCGTCGGCCGGCTTCCGGGTGCCACCACCGTTCCCCTCCCCCACGGGCCCCTCCACACCGTCCTCCGCCGACTCCCCCGCCAGTCCCTCCGCCAGCACCTCCGCCAGATGCCGTCCCCGCCGGCCCGCCAGCTGTTCCAGTTGGGTGCGGCAGGAGTAGCCGTCGGCGAGGAGGACCGTGTCGGCGGTCGCGGCGCGCACCGAGGGCAGCAGCCGGTCCTCCGCGCAGGCCACCGACACCTCGTAGTGGCCGCGCTCGAAGCCGAAGTTGCCCGCGAGCCCGCAGCAGCCGCCGCTCAGCTCGCCGGTGAGACCGGCTCGTTCGCGCAACCGGCGCTCGGCTGCGTCGCCGAGGACCGCGTGCTGGTGGCAGTGGGTCTGGCCGGCGACCGGGCGGTCCAGGCGGGGTGGGCGCCAGTCGGGGGCGTGTTCCTCCAGGGCGGCCGCGAAGGTGCGTACGGAACCGGCCAGACGGTGTGCCCGCGGATCGTCCGCCAGGAGTTCCGGGAGGTCCGTGCGCAGGGCCGCCGCGCAGCTCGGTTCGAGGACGACCACCGGTGAGCCCCGGTCCAGGACGGGCTCCATCACGTCCAGGGTGCGGCGCATGACGGCGCGGGCGCGGTCCGGTTGGCCGGTGGAGACGTAGGTGAGACCGCAGCAGACCCGGCCCGGAGGCAGGGACACGCCCAGGCCCGCGGACTCCAGAACCCGGACGGCCGCGCGGCCGACCGACGGGGAGAGGTGGTCGGTGAAGGTGTCGGGCCACAGCACGAGCGGTGAGCCGGGGGTTCCGTCACGCCGCCACCAGGAGCTGAAGGTCCGCGTCGCCAGCCGTGGGATCTCCCGTTCCGGGGCGATGCCGCCGAGGCGTTTCACGAGCGACGCGAGGGGCCGAACCCGCGAGGCCGCGTTCAGCGCCCCGGCGAACGGCGCGGCGGCCCGCAGCCAGTGCGGCAGCCACCCCATCGTGTAGTGCGCGGCGGGCCGCAGCCGCCCCGCGTAGTGGTGGTGCAGGAACTCCGCCTTGTACGTGGCCATGTCGACGCCCACCGGGCAGTCGCTGCGGCAGCCCTTGCAGGACAGGCAGAGGTCGAGCGCCTCGTGCACCTCCCGCGAGCGCCAGCCGCCGGTGACCACCTCGCCCGCGAGCATCTCGTGCAGCAGCCGGGCGCGGCCGCGCGTGGAGTGCCGTTCCTCGCCGGTCGCGCGGTACGACGGGCACATCACCCCCGGCCCCGTGGAGGGCCCGTCCACCCGGCACTTGGCCACCCCGACGCACCGCCGCACGGCGGCCGTGAAGTCCCCGCCGTCGTGCGGGTAACCGAAGGCCACGTCCACCGGCTCCCTCGGCAGGACCGCGAAGCGCAGGTTCTCGTCCAGTCTCGCGGGCCGGACCAGCATGCCCGGGTTCAGCCCGCCCGCCGGGTCCCACACGTCCTTGAACCGGCCGAACAGCGCCACCAGTTCGTCCCCGTACATCCGCGGCAGCAGCTCCGCGCGCGCCTGTCCGTCGCCGTGCTCGCCCGACAGCGAACCGCCGTGCGCCACGACGAGTCCGGCCACGTCCTCCGAGAACGCACGGAAGCGCCGCACTCCCTGCTCGCTCAGCAGGTCGAAGTCGATACGGACGTGGATGCAGCCGTCGCCGAAGTGGCCGTAGGGCGTACCGCGCAGCCCGTGTTCGGCGAGCAGCGCCCGGAAGTCCCGCAGATAGGCGCCCAGCCGGGCCGGGGGCACCGCGCAGTCCTCCCAGCCGGGCCAGGCCTCTCCCCCGGCGCCTGCGGCCCGGGTGGGGGTGCCGCCCGCGTGGCCGGGGGGCGTACCCCCGCGGTCCGGAATCCGGGTCGCGGTGCCGGAGGCGTCCTCCCGGACCCGCCACAGCGCGCGCTGCCCCGCGGGGTCGGTGACGACGGTCCCGTCGAGGGCGTCCGCGCCGCGCACGATCTCCTCGGCGCGTGCCCGTGCCTCGGCGGCCGTCGCCCCGCCCGTCTCGACGAACAGCCAGGCGCCGCCCCTCGGCAGCCCCTTGCCCACGGCGTCCGGGACGAGATCGTCCGCCATCCCCTCGACCGTGAGCGGCCGGTACGGCAGCAGCCCGGCGGCCGCCTCGGCGGCCGCGCTCTCGTCCGGGTACCCGAGCAGGGCGAGCGCCCGTGCGGGCGGCGACTCCACCAGCCGTACGGTCGCCTCCGTCAGCACCGCGAGAGTGCCCTCGCTGCCGCAGAAGGCGCGGGCGAGATCGGTGCCGTTCTCGGGCAGCAGGGCGTCCATCGCGTAGCCGGAGATCCTGCGCGGCAGCCCGCCGGGGAAGCCGGTGCGCAGCAGCGCCAGACGGCCCGCGACCAGTTCGCGCAGGCCGTCCGCGACGCGGGACCCGGGTGCTCCGCCGGGGGCGCCGGGCGCCCCCCAGCCCTGCCCCAGCCGCAGCTCCTCGCCCCCGTACGTCACGACGGACAGCTGACGGACGTTGTCCGCGGTCGTCCCCCAGGCCACCGAGTGCGAGCCGCACGAGTTGTTGCCGATCATCCCGCCGAGCGTGCAGCGGCTGTGCGTGGAGGGGTCCGGCCCGAAGGTCAGCCCGTGCCGGCCCGCCTCGTCCCGCAGCCGGTCCAGCACCGCGCCGGGCTGGACCACCGCCGTGCGGGCGGCCGGGTCGACGGAGACCACGGAGCGCATGTGGCGGGTGAAGTCCAGCACGACGCCGGTTCCCGTCGCCTGGCCCGCGATCGACGTCCCCGCTCCCCTGGGCACCACCGGGACGCCGTGGCCGCGGCAGACGGCGAGCGCCGCCACGACGTCCGCGGCGTCGAACGGCGCGACCACGCCCTCGGGCACCCGGCGGTAGTTGGACGCGTCCATCGTCGTCAGCGCCCGCGTCCCGGGCGAGAAGTCCACCTCGCCGCGGAGCTCCTTCCGCAGCGCCCGTTCCAGCTCCCTGCGATCAGCCACCGTGCGATCAGCCATGGCCCCAGCGTGCCCCACGCTCGATCGGGTGATGCCCATACCCGTCCCGACCAGTGACCGCTTGTCTCATCCGCCGGACATCGAGTCCGGTGACCTGGCGGAACCGACTAGGCTCCGGCTCGTGGCCGATATCCAGATTCCCGCTGACATCAAGCCCGGCGACGGTCGTTTCGGCGCCGGACCCTCCAAGGTGCGGACGGAGGCGCTCGACGCCCTGGCCGCCACCGGTACGTCCCTGCTCGGCACCTCCCACCGCCAGGCCCCGGTCAAGAACCTGGTCGGCTCGGTGCGCGAGGGCGTCCGCGAGTTGTTCTCCCTGCCCGACGGCTACGAGGTGATCCTCGGCAACGGCGGCTCCACCGCGTTCTGGGACGTCGCGACCCACGGGCTCATCGAGAACAAGTCCCAGCACCTGTCCTTCGGCGAGTTCTCGTCGAAGTTCGCCAAGGCGGCGAAGCTGGCTCCGTGGCTGGCCGAGCCGACCGTGATCTCCTCCGACCCCGGCACGCATCCGGAGCCGCGGGCGGAGGCGGGCGTCGACGTGTACGCCTTCACCCACAACGAGACCTCCACCGGTGTGGCCGCCCCGATCAAGCGCGTCGAGGGCGCCGACGAGGGCGCCCTCGTCCTCGTGGACGCCACGTCGGGCGCCGGCGGCCTGCCGGTCCACATCGCCGAGACCGACGTCTACTACTTCGCGCCGCAGAAGTCGTTCGGGTCGGAAGGCGGGTTGTGGATCGGGGTGTTCTCGCCCGCCGCGCTGGAGCGCGCCGCCCGTGTCCACGGCTCGGGCCGGCACGTGCCGGAGTTCTTCAGCCTGCCGACGGCGATCGACAACTCGCTGAAGAACCAGACGTACAACACCCCGGCGCTGGCGACCCTCTTCCTGCTCGACGAGCAGCTGAAGTGGTTCAACGGCCAGGGCGGGCTGGACTGGGCGGTCCGGCGGACCGCGACGTCCGCGCGCAACCTGTACGGCTGGGCCGAGGAGTCGAAGTACGCCACGCCGTTCGTCGCGGACCCGGCGCAGCGCTCGCAGGTCATCGGCACGATCGACTTCTCGGACGACATCGACGCCGCGGCGGTCGCGAAGGTGCTGCGGGCCAACGGGATCGTGGACACCGAGCCGTACCGCAAGCTGGGCCGCAACCAGCTGCGGATCGCGATGTTCCCGGCGATCGACCCGGCTGACGTACAGGCGCTGACGGCCTGTGTGGACCACGTGATCGAGAAGCTGTGACCCGGGCGTCGTGAGCGCCGGCTCCGGCCGGTCGCTCCACGGCGACGCAGGTACGGCGCGCCGTACCACGGTGAAAGAGGCACGGGAGGGCTCGGCGCTTAGGTTCTAGTGGTCGTCGCAACACCCCAGCTCAAGGGGTGCGATGGACTTCGAGATCCGCAAGGTGCGGACCGCGCAGGGGCCTGTGAAGCTGCGCCGGGAGCGGGAGGCATACTCCCGGCTCGTGCAGCAGGGATACAGCAACACGGAAGCCTGCCGGATCGTCGGTGTTGACCGGCGAACCGGCAACAAGTGGCGTAACGGCCGCAGCGCCGACCGTCGGCAGAAGGCGGCACCACCGATTTCCGCGGTGGCGCCGCCTTCCGGCACGTCCAGGTACCTGCGCGAGGAGGAGCGGATCCACATCGCCGACCGGTTGCGGGAGAAGGCCACGGTGCGGGCGATCGCCGCGGAGCTGGGCCGCAGCCCGTCCACGGTCAGCCGGGAGATCCGCCGCAACCGAACGGACGGCGCACGCGGCCGGTGGCACTACCGCCCTCACGCAGCCCAGGCCCGCGCCGATGCACGCCGGCCCCGCCCCAAGAGCCGCAAGATCAGCGAGAACCCCGAGCTTCGGGCCGCTGTCCAGGCAATGCTGGACGAGAAGTGGAGCCCGGAGCAGATATGCCACGCTCTGCGGGCACAGTTCCCCGACCGGCCGGAGATGCACGTGGTCCACGAGACCGTCTACCAGGCCCTCTACGTCCAGGGCAGAGGCCAGCTGCGGCGCGAGCTCGCAGGCGCCCTGCGCTCCGGGCGGGCCCGCCGCAGGCCGCAGAGGCAGGCGAACTGCCGCCAGCCGCGTTTCACCACCCCGATGGTCATGATCAGCGAACGGCCCGCTGAGATCGAGGACCGGGCCGTGCCCGGTCACTGGGAGGGCGACCTGATCATCGGCAAGGACGGCAAGTCCGCGATCGGCACCCTGGTCGAACGCGCCACCCGCTACGTCATGCTCCTGCACCTGCCCGGCGACCACGGCGCCGAGAGCGTCCTGACCTCCCTGACATCCACCGTCCAGACCCTGCCCGCCCACCTGAAGCGGTCCCTGACCTGGGACCAGGGCAGTGAGATGGCCCGGCACGGCGAGTTCACCCTCGCCACCGACATCCCGGTCTACTTCTGCGACCCCGCCAGCCCCTGGCAGCGCGGCTCGAACGAGAACACCAACGGCCTGCTGCGGCAGTACTTCCCCAAGGGCACCGACCTGTCGGTCCACACCCCCGCGCACCTGGCCGCCGTCGCCGACCAGCTCAACCGCCGCCCACGCAAAACACTCGGCTGGGAAACCCCAGCCGAGCGCCTGCATAAACTGCTCACGGCCTGATCAACACAACCACGTGTTGCGACGACCGCTAGAAACCGCCGCGGCACGCCGGGCCCTTCGCCGTGCGCGGGGCGCGCCGTACCGCCACGCGTGCACACAAGGTGCTCAATATGTGAGAACCGCGTGCAGCAAGCGTGGAGGTACGGCTGATAACCGCCCTACCCTGATGGCGAGTTGGCCCCTACGATCCAAATGATCCGATGCGCTTGACATGTTCACGCCTCAACAGTGCAGCGCTGTCGACCGGCAGGACATGGGATCGGCTGGACCCCCCACGGTTCACGTCCCCGCAAGGCCACCGACCGACTCTCCTCCAACCACAGGAGTGCCGCATCATGACCCGCGCCTTACGTACCAGCGCCGCCCTCACCGCGGTCCTCGCCTCCACCCTCGTCGCCGGAAACGCCGGCACCGCGAACGCGACCATCGTCGCGCCACCCGACAAGATCGTCATCGAGATCGCCACGGTGAACGGCTCGGGATGCGCGCCCGGGACCGCGGCGGTGGCGGTCTCCCCGGACAACACCGCGTTCACCATCACCTACAGCGACTACCTCGCCCAGGTCGGCGGGGGAGCCTCGCCCATCGACTTCCGCAAGAACTGCCAGCTGAACCTGGTCGTGCACGTCCCGCACGGCTTCACCTACGCCGTCGCCAGCGCGGACTACCGCGGTTACGCCAGCCTGCAGAGCGGCGCCACGGCCCTCCAGAAGGCGTCCTACTACTTCCAGGGCTCGCCCGACACGGCCGCGAGGAGCCACCCGTACAACGGTCCGTACGACGACAACTGGCAGGCCACCGACGAGACCGAGTGGGGACAGCTGGTCTGGGCCCCCTGCGGAGTGAAGCGGAACTTCAACATCAACACCGAACTCCGGGTGAGCGCGGGGACGTCCGACCCCGCGAAGACCAGCTTCATGACGATGGACTCCACAGACGGCGAGATCAACACCATCTACCGGCTCGCCTGGAAGGAGTGCCCGGAGTAATCGGGAGCGCCCGGCGCCGGGCGGACCGGCATCACGCCGGTCCGCCTTCCGCGGACCGGGTGGGCCCGCCCCCCTCGCGGGCCCACCCACCGGGGCGCACCGTCGCCGATCGGGGCCGCGGACCCCGGCGGCGCGGTACGCGTCCCCGCCCGGTGGCCGCCGGCCGTGCGCACGGACTCAGCGACTCAGCCGCCGGAACCTCCGCACCGCCAGGGGGAGGAACACGGCCGTGATGACCAGCGGCCACACCAACGCCATCGGCACCGAGTGCTGTTCGACCCAGGTTCCGCCCTCGGCGCCCGGGTTGCCGAACAGCTCACGCGTCGCCGCGACCGTCGAGGAGACCGGGTTCCAGGCGGCGACCGGTGCCAGCCAGGCCGGCATCAGCGACGGGGCCACGAACACGCTGGAGATCATCGTGAGTGGGAAGACCACGGCGTAGAGACCCCCCGCGGCCTCCGCGTTCGGCACGACGAGACCGCACCAGACACCCACCCAGATCAGACTGAACCGCAGCAGCAGCAACAGCCCGAATGCGGTGGCCGTGTCCACGAGGCCGCCGCCGGAACGCCAGCCGATCGCCAGGGCGGTCAGCGCGAGGATCGCCAACTCCGCTGCGGCGACCGCCAGATCGGCGAGACCCCGGCCCGAGCAGACCGCGGACGGGGACATCGGCATCGAGCGGAAGCGGTCCGTGACACCCTTCGTCGTGTCCGTCACGACGGCCGTGGCCGTGTTCATGAAGCCGAACGCCATCGTCGAGGCGAACATCCCCGGCATGAGGAACTCCCGGTAGTCCCCGCCGCCCGGCACCCGCATCGCGCTGCCGAAGACGAACCCGTAGAGCAGCACGGACACCATCGGGAAGCCGAGCCGCCACAGGATGAGCACGGGCAAGCGGCGGTAGTGGAGGAGGTCCCGGCGGGCGACGTTCCAGCAGTCGATGAGCACCCAGTACAGCCGCTCGTGCGGGCGGTCCGCCCGCGGCACTCCCAGGTCGACGGCAGACCTCGCGGCCGTCCCGGCCGTCCCGGGGGTCGTTCCGGTCGTCATCACGCCGCCTCCGCGCGGTGTCCGGTCAGGCGCAGGAACACATCGTCGAGGCTCGGTCTGCGCAGCCCGATGTCCTCGACCCGGATCGCCTCGTCCCGCAGCGTGCGGGCGACCTCCGTGAGTGCGGCGACACGGTCCCCGACGGGGGCATGGACCCGCCGCCCGTCCTCGTCGGTCTCCGGCTCGACGCCGGGTCCGGTGACCCGGGCGACGATCCCCGCGACCCGCCGCAGGTCCTCCGCCTCGGCGACGACGACCTCGACCCGGTCGGCGCCCACGCGGTTCTTCAGCCCTTCCGGGGTGTCGTCGGCGATGGCCCGGCCGCTGTCGACGACGGTGACGCGCGAGGCCAGCCGGTCGGCCTCGTCCAGATACTGGGTCGTGAGCAGCACGGTCGTCCCCCCGGCCACCAGCGCCCTGACGGCGTCCCAGACCTCGCCTCGCGCCCGCGGGTCGAGACCGGTCGTCGGCTCGTCGAGGAAGAGCACATCAGGGGCGAGGACCATGGAGGCGGCGAGGTCCAGCCTGCGCCGCATGCCTCCGCTGTACGCCGCGACGCCCTTGTCCCCGGCGCCCGACAGGCCGAAGCGCTCCAGCAGTTCGCCCGCGCGCAGCCGGGCCCGCCGCCCGCCGAGCCGGAAGAGCCGGCCGAACAGCTCGAGGTTCTGCCGGCCGGTGAGCCCCTCGTCGAGGGCCGCGTACTGCCCGGCCAGGCCGATGCGCCGACGCACTCCCTGGGGATCGCGCGCCACGTCGAGGCCCGCGACGGCGGCCCGGCCGCCGTCGAACCGCAGCAGGGTCGCGAGGACCCGCACCGCGGTGGTCTTGCCCGCGCCGTTCGGCCCGAGGAGCCCGTGGACCGTGCCGCGCGGGACGCGGAGGTCGAACCCGTCGAGCGCGTTCGTCCCGCCGTAGCGCTTGCGCAGGCCCTCGGCGCACACCGCCGGTCCGCCGTGATCGTCCATGCCGTCCACCTTTCAGGGCCCGGGGATTCGGGACCGTCATGAGGAAATCGATGCGAAGAAGTCGGCGCGAGGAATCGGCACCCGAAATCTGAGTACACCGTACCCTAAACCGAGTACGGCGTACTCGGTTTTTTGCCGGGCGGTCCGGCGGAACGGCTTAGGGTGAGCCCATGACGAGCAGCAGCCTCGACCTCCTGTGGGGCACCGGCGAGCGCCCCAGCCGCGGCCCCAAGCCGGGCCTCACCCTCGACCGGATCACCGGAGCGGCGGTCGCGGTCGCCGACGCGGAGGGGCTGGACGCCGTCTCCATGCGGCGCGTGGCGGCGGAACTCGGCGTCGGCACGATGTCGCTGTACCGGTACGTCCCCGGCAAGGCGGAACTGCTCGACCTGATGCTCGACCGGGTGCAGGCGGACTCACTCGCCTCGGAACCGCCCGCGATCGCCGACTGGCGCGACGCCGTCAGAGCCCTGGCCCATGGCCACCGGGACCAGTTCCACAGGCACCCTTGGCTGCTCCGGGTCAACGAGGCACGGTCGGCGCTCGGACCCAACACGCTGCGCGGTCTCGACGTCTGCCTCTCCGGGCTGAGGGACATGGGACTGACCGACCCCGAGACGATCGCCGTGATCATCACCGTCCAGAGCTTCGTCACCGGCACGGCGCGCAGGGAGATCCAGGCCACCGAGGCGGCCGGAGAGACCGGGGTGAGCCACGAGGAGTTCTGGGAGGGACAACGCCCGTACCTCGAACGGGCCATGAACAGCGGGGAGTTCCCGCATATGGCGGCTCTGTCCGAGGACACGTTCGCGACCGGATTCGACCACTTCGGCTTTGGGCTCGACCGGCTGCTGGAGGGCTTGGAGTCCCTGGTGGCGCGGCGCGCGTCGGCGGAGGGGAGGCCCCCCTCGGAGGTGACCGGCTCCGGCTCCCCGGGGCAGGCGAAAGCCGCCTCCCCGGATGCGGGGAAGACCCCCGGAGCGTGACGCCGCGCCCCGTCCGGGAACGCGCGCTCAGCCGCGGCGCCGCCGGGACCTGAGCACGAGGAACGCCAGCACCGCGGCCACGACGGCGCCCGCCGGCACGGCGAGGCCCTTGCCGTCGTCACCGCCCGCGCCCCGCGCGGACGAGTCCGCGCCTCCGGAGCGGGAGGGCGACGCCGCGTCCGAGCCCTTGCCGTCGTCGCGACCCACGTCCCGGGGCAGGACCTCGCTCCGCTCGCCCTCCGTCCCGAACATCAGCTGCGTGCCGTCCGGCGTGAAGGTCACCGACTCGGCCTGGCCCTGCAACGGCGCGCTGACATGGCGGTCGGCGCCCAGCCGTCCGTCGCCCCAGGCGTAGCCGCGTGCGCTGAAGTACGAACGCAGCACCAGCTCCCGGCCGTCGGGCGAGAAGGCGCCGTCCGTCACCCAGGGCACCTCGCCGATCCGCCGGAAGACGTTCGTCCCGTCGGTCACCAGCCGGGACGGTCCCTCGTAGAGCCCGCCGCCGTCCTCGTTCTTGCTGGCGATGTAGACGCGGCCGGTCTTCGGATGCACCATCATCGCCTCCGCGTTCCGTGGGCCGTCCGCGTACCGGACCGTGTACTGGGTGGCGTGGACGGTCACGTCCCGCAGCGTCGGCGGTTCGGGGAAGCGGTAGATCCAGACGTGGTCCCAGCTGCCGTTCGCGTTGTCACCGATGTCCCCGACGTAGACGTCGCCGTCGGGGCCGACCGAGATCGCCTCCATGTCGCGCGGCCTGCCGACGCCCTCGAAAGTGACGGTCGCCACGGTCTCGCCGGTCCGGGAGTCGACCGCGAAGACCCGGGGCTCGTCCTGGTCGTTGTGCGTCCAGTACACACCGGGGTGGGCACGGCTGGCCGCAAGCCCGCTCGATTCCGTGATCCGCGGGTCCTTGATGATGAAACCGCCGGAGTCGTCGGCCGCGGAGGGCACGGCGGCCCCCAGGACCGCCACGGCGGCGGCGACCGCAGCCGCCATAGTCGTACGCAACGAACGCATGCCACCAAGTGTCCATCGTCACGTCACCGGCCGGGGCCACGCCTGGCGGGGGTCGGCCATCATTACCCCCATGCGCTTCATGTTCGTCGGTGACTCCATGACCATCGGACGCGCCGGCGACTACACCTGGCGCTACCGGATGTGGCAGCACCTGAACCGCTCCTTCGGCGGCCCGTACGCGATCGTGGGCCCGCGCACGGAGCTGTACGACGCCACCGCCGACGCGCCCGTGTCCGCCGACTACGCCCGCCCGGACTTCCCGGCCAAGGCCCGCCGCCACCTGGCGGGCTGGGGCGAGGGCTGGCTGCACATGGCGCCGCTCATCGGCGGGGCGGTGGCCACGGCGAAGGCCGACGTGCTCCTGGTGTCGCTGGGGCTGATAGACCTCGGCTTCTACACGGACAGCACTCAGACCGCCGCGAACACGCGGCAGTTCATCGCCGCGGCCCGCGAGGCCAACCCGCACGTCCGGGCCGTGCTGCTGCCGGTCATCCCCAACGTCCGCGCCCTGGCGGACGCCTCTTTCGCCGCCGAGTGCGACCGCTTCAACGAACTCCTGGCCAAGGCGGTCGCGGATCTGGACACGCCCGCGTCGCCGCTGCTGCTGGCCTCGATGCCGGACGCGTACGACATCCACACCGACACCTACGACGGCACCCACCCGGGCCCCTCCGGCGAGCACAAGCTGGCCGCGGCCTTCGCCGGTGCGATGCACCAGGCGTGGGGTCTGGGCGGACCGTACCGGCGGGCGGCGGACTGACCGGGCGCCGTCCCGGCTGCTGCTGATCGTCGGTGCCGGCCGCCTCGTCCCGGAGTTCGTCCGGCACCGGGCCGGGACGGTCGGTGAGGAGCGTCGCCGCCTCGGCCGGCGGCAGGGCGGCCCGCACGGCGTCCGAGAAGTACGGTGCCTCGCGCCACGCCGCGACCGGGCGATCCCGCGCGGTTCCGCCCGCGCGCGTTCCGGTCCTCGGGACGACCGCCCGCCCAGATGCGAACCGTGCAGGGGGAGGAGACGCTGGAGAAGCGGGGGCACACGGCAAGGAGGACCGCCCATGTCCATGATGGACAAGCTCAAGCAGATGCTGAAGGGCCACGAACACCAGGCCTCGAAGGGCGCCGACAAAGGCGGGGACATGATCGACGAAAGGACCCAGGGCAAGTACAGCGGCCAGGTCGACACCGGCCAGGACAGGCTCAAGGAGCAGTTCGGCGGCGACCAGCCCGGCCAGGGGCAGGACAAGCCGCCGCAGCCCTGACGGGGCCCGACGGACGCCCTCCTGAGGAACGGAAGGCAATCATGACCGGCAACACCAAGCTCACCGCCCGCGACATGATGAGCGGCGGGGTGAAGTGCATCGGTGCGCACCAGTCACTGCGGGAAGCGGCGCGCATGATGCGCGACCTGAACGTCGGCGCTCTTCCCATATGCGGCGACAACAACAGGCTCACGGGCCTCGTCACCGACCGCGACATCATCGTCCGGTGCTGTGCGGATGGCATAGACCCGGCGACGGTCCAGGCCGGTTCCCTCTCCGGTGACCTGCACTGGATCAAGGCGAGCGCCCCCGCCGAGGAGGCGCTGCACCTGATGGAGGAGCACCAGATCAAGCGGCTGCCGGTGATCGACGTCGAGCACGGACACCAACTCGTCGGCATGATCACGGAGGCCGATCTCGCCAAGAACCTCTCGGACGACCAGATCGCGGAGTTCGTGTCCAAGGTCTACGCGAACGCCTGAGGGCCGCCCCCAGCGGCCCGGCCGTCCTCGGTAACCGCCCACTCTCCTGACCACCCACCCCCGACAGGCCGCGCCGCCGCAACGGTCGACCGCCGACCCCGCCGCGCGTGGCGCTGTGCACGCCGTGAACGCCCCCGGGCGTCCACGGCGTCCGGCTGCCCGGGCACGCCGCACGGGCGGGGGACGGTCCGCTTCAGGCGAGCCGGCCGTACGGCAGCCGCAGCACGGCGGCGACGCGATCGGCGACGTGCTCCGCGTGCGGCGGGGCGCCTCCCTCGGCGAGGCCCAGGGCGAGGCGGCCGGCAGGTGCGGGACATGGTGCACGTTGGACGACATCGCCGTGGGCACCCTGGCGGCCCCTGGTCAGCCCGCAGGCCCACACCGAGGCAGTGAACGTCGGCACCGGTATTCCGACCAGCGTCCGGCATGTCGCGGAACTGATCCGCGAGCACTACCTTCCTGGACACCCCGCTGCCGGCCGGTGACCCCCTCGGCGGGTACGCGGCCGTCCGCCGGATGGAGAACGTCCTGGGCTGGAAGCCGAAAGTCACCATCGCGCAGGGCGTGACCCGCTACGTCGGCCGCGGCTGAGGAACACCCCGGCCGCCGCCCCCGGCCGGCTGCGGGAGTCCACAGCGGCTCTCAAGACCGTTCCCTTAGTACTGCAACCGCACTCATTGCGTCGCCGCAGGTCAGGACAGGTACAGCGAACTTCCTGCGCTGACGGCGCGTCATGATGGTGTCCCGCCGAGTGGTGTAGCAGCGATCTCCGCATAGCCCCTGGTCATGAGGCGGCCATCGCGCAACTCTCCGAGTAGCGAAGCTCGTTGAGAGAGGTGACGCGATGGCCTTGTCCCAGCATGACTTACTCCGGCTGATGGAGTCACTGCGTACGGCGGACGGAATCGAGTTGATCAGGGTCCTGGCCCAGCGGATCCTGCAGGAACTCATCGAGGCCGAGGCCACCGCCCACATCGGCGCGGAGCCCGGCGAGCACGCCGACACCCGTACGACCTGGCGCAACGGTCACCGCGACAAAGTACTGACCACGCAGGCCGGCGACCTGGACCTGGCCATCCCCAAGGTCCGCACCGGCACCTTCTTCCCCAGCCTGCTCGAACGCAGGCGCCGCGTCGACCAGGCCCTCTACGCCGTCATCGTCGAGGCATACGTCCACGGAGTGTCCACCCGCAGCGTCGACGACCTGGTCAGGGCCCTGGGCGCGGACACCGGGATCTCCAAGAGCGAGGTCTCCCGGATCTGCGGCGACCTCGACGAAAGCCTCACCGCCTTCCGCAACCGCCCGCTGGACCACACCCGCTTCCCCTACATCTACCTGGACGCGACGTACTGCAAGGCCCGCGTGAACCATCAGATCGTGTCCCAGGCCGTCGTCATCGCCACCGGCATCACCGAGGACGGCGGACGCGAAGTGCTGGGCCTGATGGTCGGCGACAGCGAGACCGAGGCGTTCTGGACCACCTTCCTGCGCTCCCTGCGCGAGCGCGGTCTGTCCGGGGTCCGCCTGGTCATCGCCGACCAGCACCTCGGCCTGGTCGCCGCCATCGGCAAGGTCATGATCGGAGCCGCCCACCAGCGCTGCCGCGTTCATTGGACCCGTAAAGAATCAACTCGGCTGTTTCGTCATCGAGATGGAAGCGAGCAGGGATTCGGCGGTGTGGTGCTTGAACGGAGCCGGTGGCAGGTGGAACCTCTCCGCCTCGAGGAGGGGACGGACGTCGCGGAAGGCGTTGCCGATGGTGCTCCGGTTCACCTGGAACAGTTCGGCCAGTACTTCGCCGGTGCAGACGCGACGGTGGAACAGGACGGTTGCCAGAACACGTTCAGGATCGGTGATCTTCTGGGCGAACACGCCGCCGCGGGTGCCCGGTTGGCGCGGTCTGGCTGGGTGTGACGGCGGCCCTCGACGAGGGCGGCCTGGCGGGGTGCGAGGCGTTCGATGAGTTCCTGCAGGTCCGTGCGGCTCATCCCGGTCAGGGCCGGATCGCAGAGCTCTTCGGGCAGCGAGGTGCGGGATCGGGCGGGAAGGGCCCCGGTGTCGAGGAATCCGATCAGTTGGTCCGGCTCGGTGAACAGCAGTGTTGTCGGTTCCACCTTGACCTTGTGGCCGTCCAGGAGGCGGCGGGTCTCGGTGATCACCGGGCTGATGACCCGGTCGGTGACCTCCAGCATCTCCGCCAGGACGCGTTGGGGACAGACCTGACGCAGGTAGAGCAGGGTCAGCAGGATGCGGTCGCGGCCGGTGAAGAGGGGCTTGCCGTGGTCGGCGGCCGCCTTGCGACGCGGTCCGCCCCGCTGCTGGAAGCAACGCCGCTCGCGCTCCGCCTCCTGGGCGGGGGCGAGCCGGGCCGTCACATCGTCGAGTTCGGTTGCGCTCATCCCGGTCAGGCGGGGGTCGTCCAGCAGGTCCAGGACTTTTCTGCGTCCCGGCACCGCTGAAGTCGGCCCGCTTCCCGGCGGTGACGGCTCCGTGGTGGTCAGGGGCGCGGGACGGAGCGTGTAGTTCCAGCTGCCGCGAGCCTTGTGGGGTTCCAGGGGCAGGGCTTTCATACGGGCCTTGCTGATGGCGACGCCGAGCGGGTAGGAGCGGGTGTCGAGCTCGGCCTGGACGCGCAGCCCGCTGCGGGTGGTGGTGGAGGCGATCGCGTTCACGATGACTTCGTGGCTGGTCAGCGGCCTGCCGCGCCAGTTCATGGTGATGTGGGAGAAGAGTCGGTGCTCGATCTTGTTCCACTTCGAAGTGCCGGGCGGAAAGTGGCAGACTGTGATCGCCAGCCCCGTGTCGGCGGCGAGCGCGGCCAGTTCCGCTTTCCAGGCGCGGTAGCGGTAGCTGTTGGAGCCGCCCGCGTCCGCGGTGATCAGCAGCCGGGCGGCGGCCGGGTAGTCGAGCTGGCCGCGGGCCTGCCACCAGCGGCGGATCGTGGCCACGGCGAAGGCAGAGGTGTTGTGATCGACTCCGACGCTGACCCATCCGGCGTCAGCGGCCAGGTCGTAGACGCCATAGGGGATCGCGGTCTCGCCCTTCGGCCCGGTGAAGAAACTGTGATCCTCGACCCGGACCGGCTCGCCCTTGGGCCGCCACTCACGTCCAGTGTTCGGCAGCTGCCCGAGCATCTCCTTCTTCTTGGCGTCGACACTGATCACCGGCTCGCCCGCGGCCTGGAACACCTTGACCTGATCGTTGATGTAGTGAAACTGCGCGTCCCGATCCGGATGCTGGTCTCCTTCCAGCGTCTTGGCGTTCGCCTGCAGGCTGAAGCCGTTCTCCCGCAGAAGCCGGCCGACGGTCACCGGCGAGACACGGTGCCCTCGCCTCGTGAGCTCCGCCGCAAGACGCCGCAGTGACTTCGTCGTCCAGCGCAGCGGCGACGTCGGATCGCCGCGCTCGTCCGGCTCGACCAGGCTCAACAGGGCGCGCAGCAGCCCCGGATCCAGCTCGGTCGCGCTCTTGCGCCCGCCGCCCGGCCTACGGATCCGGCCTTCTGCCAGCAACTCGCCGCCCGCCTCCAACTCGAAGACACCCTTGCGTACGGTGCTCTCGCTCGCCCCGGCGATCCTGGCCACGGCCCTCACCCCGCCGTGGCCCAGCAATCTCGCCTCAGTCGCGAGCGCGAGCCGACGCTGCCGCTCGTTCAGGTGAGGTAGCAACACCTCGAATCGAACAGCGAGTTGAGCCAGCACCGCGTCCTTGATCGCCATATCAGGTCAACGAGGCGGAACTCAGGAAGCAATACCTTGTTCGCGTACGGGTCCGACTTCCTGCGCAACGTCTTCGCGGTGATCCCGAAGGATTCCGCGGAGATGGTGGCGGCCACCATCCGCACGGTCTTCGCCCAGCCCGACGCCGCAGCCGTCCGGGCCCAGCTCGACACCGTCGCCGACATGCTCGGCCGCCAGTTCCCCAAGGTCAGGTCCATGCTCCTGGAAGCGAAGGAGGACCTGACCGCGTTCGCGGACTTCCCTGATCGGCACTGGAAGAAGATCCAGTCGACCAACCCGCTGGAGCGGATCAACCGCGAGATCAAACGCCGGACCGACGTCGTGCAGATCTTCCCCAACCCCGAGGCTCTCGAACGCCTCACCACCGCCGTGCTCATCGAGATGCACGACGAGTGGATCGCCTTCCCACGCCGCCACCTCCCCGAAGGCAGCATGGACAAGATCTACCCCAACAACGACCAGATCGGTCCGGCTACACCACCACAGGGGACATGACCAAGGAACGGTCCGGCTTCACCCGGGACGACTTCCATCGACTTCGACCAGCGCCAGGTCACCTGCGCCAACGGCGAGACCAGCCACATCTGGCTCGAGCCACCGGCCATGGCTCCCTACACCGTCGCCCGGTTCCGCCCACACCAGTGCAACCCGTGCCCCGACCGGTCTGCCTGCACCCGCGGCACCGCTGCCCGCACCGTGAACTTCCTCCCCCGACCCCTCCACGAGCTCCAGGCCCGGAACCGCACAGACCAGCAAGACACCCAGTGGAAACGGCTCTACGCCACCCGATCCGGCGTCGAAGGCACCATCTGCGAGTTCACCAACGGACACCAGGCCCGACGCAGCCGCTACCACGGCATCCGCAAAACACACGTACAGCACGTCCTGACCGGCATCGCGATCAACATCGAACGCCTCGCCTCACGCACAACTCGACACCCCCACCGCTCTCGCTCCCCGACGGCCTTCCAGCAATACCTCAACGCCCGCGGCATGAGCTGGGAATGCTGGTGGCGACAAGGCAAATGAGGTCACGCTCAAGATCCCCGACAGAGTCGCTCAATGTGTCTCGTGACCCTCTTTCCGCCAAGGAGGCGTCGGCAATCCGGGTTCGACGGAAACGTCGAATGCGGTAGCCATATAACCCATGAGGGAATACAGCCCGCAGAGCGCCACGATTTCCACAACCCCTGCATTTCCGACGACCTTGACCAGTGCGTCTTGGACCTCGGCAGGGATCTCGTCGTCGGCGGCGATGTGGTCGACCGCCTGCACGACAGCGCGCTGGGCAGGTGTCGTGTTCGCGGGCACGGCGTCACCGGCCAGCGCTTCGATCTGTGCCGCAGTGAGACCTGCCTGGGTTGCCGGGCGTACATGGTGCGCCCACTCGTAGTCCGCGCCTCGGCGAGCGGAGAAGCGCAGGATCGCCGTCTCGCGGAGGTCGTCCGGAAGAAGCCCCTGGAACCGCAACCGCTCACCGAGCTCACCGACAGCTCTTGCGACCTTCGGGTTGTTGAACATGGCGACATAGATCTCGGCGAGCTGCGGTCGGCCGTCTGCGTGGCTGCGCACAGCTGCCATTCGCTGCATTTCAGCGCGGTCTTCGCGGTTCGCTTGCGAGGCAGGGTCTGGAAGCCGGGCCATCAGTGGCTGTCCTCCCATTCCGCCACGGCCTGACGCCACGGGGCGATAGGCGTGGGATAGTGCTTGTCGATCCGGGCCGATACAAGGAACGGTTTGCTCTGTGTGAGCCCGTGGGCCACTGCCTCGCCCACCTCGCCGGGGTGGGAGACCGCCACACCGTCGGCGCCCATGGCGCGCGCGAACTCCGGCCATGAGAGGCCGGGGATATCAGTAAGCGCCTCAGGTCCGGCGCCCATCTCTTTTGCCCGATACCAGATGTTTCCATAGGAGTGGTTGTCGAAGACGAGAATCACGAGAGGGATGCTGTAACGGGCAGCCGTATGGAGCTCCATACCATGCATCAGCATGCAGCCGTCGCCCGTGGCAACCACTATCGGACGCTCGGGCCTGGCGATCTTGGCGCCGATTCCCAGTGGGATTGCGCCGCCCATCGGGGCCAGGTTCGCCAGCGACACGTAGTCCCCGCTACCGTAGCTGGGCCAGTACTGCGAGCACCAGGCACGATGAGCGCCGGAGTCCACTGACAGCACGGTCTCGCGCGGGCAGGCAGCGCGGGCCTCCGTGACGAAACGGGCCGGGTGCATTGGTTCGGTGTCTCGGGTGGTGTCTTCCGCTTCGTAGGCGTGCGGCCCACGGCCGCGCACGTCACCCAGGAACGCTTGCCGGGCCGAACGGCCGCTCTCCAATCCGGCGGCGATCGACCCGTCGACGCTGGTGAGCAGTTCGAGGAAGGCCCGCGGGCTGGCGGTGACCGGCCGGCTCGAGGGCCAAGTCCGTCCGATGAGTGCCGGATCAGCTTCGACATGGACGAGTTCCCTCGCCGGCAACATCTTCGGATCCCAGTTCAACGTATCCCGCTGGGACAGCCCCGAACCAATGACGACAAGTACTTCGACGGCGGGATCGAGAATCGCTTCGCTGGCCCAGCGCGAACCGCCGTAGCCGAAGACGCCCAGTGAGAGGGGGTGGTCTTCGGGCACCAGCCCTTTCCCGCTGAGGGTGGTCGCAATGGGGATGTCGAAGCGCTCCGCCGCGGCGATCAGAGCCGCTTCCGCTCTCGCGTGGCGTACCCCCGGTCCCGCGAGGATGATGACATTCGCGGCAGGCTGCCCATGGGCATCCATGGAGAAAACGGACAGAGCGGCGTCGGTCGCTTCCCGGTCGATCGCCAGGGGTCGATATGCTGCCTCGGGCAGCGGCGTCCAGTCCACAAGCTGTTCACTACGCTGAACGTCCAGCGGGATTGACAGATGTACGGGCGCCCGCTCGCGCAGCGCGGTGAGTGCCGCAGCCCTCAGGTAGGGCTGGAGGTTGGCAGGCGAGTTCACGCTGAGACTACGGGCCGTGACCGGCCTAAGGACGGAAACGTCATCCAGTGCGGCGCCACTTCCGTCCTGGAAGGCACCGCGCCCCTCCGTACCGGTCGCGACCTCGCCGCTGATGGCGAGAAGCGCGGAGCGGTCGGCTCGTGCCGCGGCAAGCGCGGTCACTATGTTTGTGACACCGGGTCCGCCGATGCCGAAGGCGACTCCGAGGCGACCAGAAGCACGGGCGTAGCCATCGGCCATGTAGGCCGCTCCGGCTTCGTGGGCGGCCACGACAGTACGCACGCCCTCAGTCTCGGTCATCGGCGGCATGAAGGGATCGTTCAGCCCGCCCGGGACCATGAAGAGGTGATCGACGCCCTCGGCTGCGAGGGAGCTGACGACGCAGGTGGCTCCGTCCATTGTCATGCCGGGGAATCTAACGCGTGGCGTCGATCATCTGGTGTACCCGCGCCGCCGCGCGCCCTGAGCTCGTGACTGACGTCGCCTCAGGAGACTACTGCAGGGTTGGCTGACACCGGGCCTGGTGTTGGAACGCCGGCTGTTCTCCCGGATCCCCACAGCCTGCGCGGACAGCCGTTGACCAGCCACGAGGATCTGCAGCAGACCAACTCAGCCACCCGCACCAACACCGGATCGACCGTTCAGGCCGTGCTGGACGAAACGCGTACCCCACCGGCCGCGCACTTCACCCGGGCCGAGCGCAAGAGCGTCGAGCGGCAGGCTCGACCTCCCGCCGAGTCGAGGGCCGTCCCGGCGACTTCATGGGCGACCGCCCCGTCAACTCCGATGGTGTCCCGCCGAGTGGTGTAGCAGCGATCTCCGCATAGCCCCTGGTCATGAGGCGGCCATCGCGCAACTCTCCGAGTAGCGAAGCTCGTTGAGAGAGGTGACGCGATGGCCTTGTCCCAGCATGACTTACTCCGGCTGATGGAGTCACTGCGTACGGCGGACGGAATCGAGTTGATCAGGGTCCTGGCCCAGCGGATCCTGCAGGAACTCATCGAGGCCGAGGCCACCGCCCACATCGGCGCGGAGCCCGGCGAGCACGCCGACACCCGTACGACCTGGCGCAACGGTCACCGCGACAAAGTACTGACCACGCAGGCCGGCGACCTGGACCTGGCCATCCCCAAGGTCCGCACCGGCACCTTCTTCCCCAGCCTGCTCGAACGCAGGCGCCGCGTCGACCAGGCCCTCTACGCCGTCATCGTCGAGGCATACGTCCACGGAGTGTCCACCCGCAGCGTCGACGACCTGGTCAGGGCCCTGGGCGCGGACACCGGGATCTCCAAGAGCGAGGTCTCCCGGATCTGCGGCGACCTCGACGAAAGCCTCACCGCCTTCCGCAACCGCCCGCTGGACCACACCCGCTTCCCCTACATCTACCTGGACGCGACGTACTGCAAGGCCCGCGTGAACCATCAGATCGTGTCCCAGGCCGTCGTCATCGCCACCGGCATCACCGAGGACGGCGGACGCGAAGTGCTGGGCCTGATGGTCGGCGACAGCGAGACCGAGGCGTTCTGGACCACCTTCCTGCGCTCCCTGCGCGAGCGCGGTCTGTCCGGGGTCCGCCTGGTCATCGCCGACCAGCACCTCGGCCTGGTCGCCGCCATCGGCAAGGTCATGATCGGAGCCGCCCACCAGCGCTGCCGCGTTCATTGGACCCGTACGCGAACAAGGTATTGCTTCCTGAGTTCCGCCTCGTTGACCTGATATGGCGATCAAGGACGCGGTGCTGGCTCAACTCGCTGTTCGATTCGAGGTGTTGCTACCTCACCTGAACGAGCGGCAGCGTCGGCTCGCGCTCGCGACTGAGGCGAGATTGCTGGGCCACGGCGGGGTGAGGGCCGTGGCCAGGATCGCCGGGGCGAGCGAGAGCACCGTACGCAAGGGTGTCTTCGAGTTGGAGGCGGGCGGCGAGTTGCTGGCAGAAGGCCGGATCCGTAGGCCGGGCGGCGGGCGCAAGAGCGCGACCGAGCTGGATCCGGGGCTGCTGCGCGCCCTGTTGAGCCTGGTCGAGCCGGACGAGCGCGGCGATCCGACGTCGCCGCTGCGCTGGACGACGAAGTCACTGCGGCGTCTTGCGGCGGAGCTCACGAGGCGAGGGCACCGTGTCTCGCCGGTGACCGTCGGCCGGCTTCTGCGGGAGAACGGCTTCAGCCTGCAGGCGAACGCCAAGACGCTGGAAGGAGACCAGCATCCGGATCGGGACGCGCAGTTTCACTACATCAACGATCAGGTCAAGGTGTTCCAGGCCGCGGGCGAGCCGGTGATCAGTGTCGACGCCAAGAAGAAGGAGATGCTCGGGCAGCTGCCGAACACTGGACGTGAGTGGCGGCCCAAGGGCGAGCCGGTCCGGGTCGAGGATCACAGTTTCTTCACCGGGCCGAAGGGCGAGACCGCGATCCCCTATGGCGTCTACGACCTGGCCGCTGACGCCGGATGGGTCAGCGTCGGAGTCGATCACAACACCTCTGCCTTCGCCGTGGCCACGATCCGCCGCTGGTGGCAGGCCCGCGGCCAGCTCGACTACCCGGCCGCCGCCCGGCTGCTGATCACCGCGGACGCGGGCGGCTCCAACAGCTACCGCTACCGCGCCTGGAAAGCGGAACTGGCCGCGCTCGCCGCCGACACGGGGCTGGCGATCACAGTCTGCCACTTTCCGCCCGGCACTTCGAAGTGGAACAAGATCGAGCACCGACTCTTCTCCCACATCACCATGAACTGGCGCGGCAGGCCGCTGACCAGCCACGAAGTCATCGTGAACGCGATCGCCTCCACCACCACCCGCAGCGGGCTGCGCGTCCAGGCCGAGCTCGACACCCGCTCCTACCCGCTCGGCGTCGCCATCAGCAAGGCCCGTATGAAAGCCCTGCCCCTGGAACCCCACAAGGCTCGCGGCAGCTGGAACTACACGCTCCGTCCCGCGCCCCTGACCACCACGGAGCCGTCACCGCCGGGAAGCGGGCCGACTTCAGCGGTGCCGGGACGCAGAAAAGTCCTGGACCTGCTGGACGACCCCCGCCTGACCGGGATGAGCGCAACCGAACTCGACGATGTGACGGCCCGGCTCGCCCCCGCCCAGGAGGCGGAGCGCGAGCGGCGTTGCTTCCAGCAGCGGGGCGGACCGCGTCGCAAGGCGGCCGCCGACCACGGCAAGCCCCTCTTCACCGGCCGCGACCGCATCCTGCTGACCCTGCTCTACCTGCGTCAGGTCTGTCCCCAACGCGTCCTGGCGGAGATGCTGGAGGTCACCGACCGGGTCATCAGCCCGGTGATCACCGAGACCCGCCGCCTCCTGGACGGCCACAAGGTCAAGGTGGAACCGACAACACTGCTGTTCACCGAGCCGGACCAACTGATCGGATTCCTCGACACCGGGGCCCTTCCCGCCCGTGAGGGTGCCATCCTGCATCGCCTTGGCTTTGATGACATCGCGTACGGCGAGTGGGAGCGCGGTACGTGGAACTTCCAGCCGTGGCATGAAGGACCGGACCTGTACAGGCTGTGGGAGCCCTGCCGTAAGCAGGACTTGTCCATCGCACCGGACACCGGTGTGGCGCTGGAATGCGTCGAAGCGCTGGCCGACCTCCACGCGAAGGGCTGGGCGCACGGTGATGTGCAGCCCGCCCACTTCATCATCGGGCCGGAGCGGACACATCTCATCGACCTCGCCCTTGCCCGTGGTGGACCCGTGCCCGAGGGGTACGACTTCCCGTTCCGCGGCTGCCTCGTCCACTACGAAGCACCGGAGATCGCGCGCAGCGTGCTCGCTACAGGAGAAGCTGAGCCGGCACAGGAAGCTGACATCTACGCGCTCGGCGCATCGCTGCTCATCTCCGCCACAGGTTGGCGGGCTGTCGAGTACCCGGACGACGCTCCGCGCCCCGTCCAGAGAGAGGCCGTGGCGAACGGCAAGCGTCGCCCTGTAAAGGCTCCTGGTGAGGCGGGCGAGTTGATCGACGCGATGCTCAGCTATGCCCCGGAAGACCGGCCGACCATCTACGAGGTGGGTAAAGCCCTCAGCTGATTCTCAACAACCAAAGACCGGACCACCCCTCAGCCTGGACAGCATTCCGGGTGGTCCGGTCGGGGAAGTCCTGGTCAGGACCCCGGTGCCGATGGTACCGGGGCGGTTGGCGCGCTCGGATGCGGGTGCTGCCGTACCCCCCGCCTCACGTTGTCGAGTTGGAGAGGGGTTCTGACCTGAGCCACCGAAAGTCAGCCACGACGGCGGTGCGTCGAACGAGCACCCGCCACGTGTGTCTCCAGCAACCACCCGCCGGCCTCAGCCACGCTACTTCCATTCGTCACGGACCTCGTCCTCGTTCCGGCCTGGGCGTTGGAGACAGAGATGCGACGGCTGGGCTCTGCCTGCGTCTTCGAGGTTCCTCCGGCCAGGGATCGGGGTCGGTTGGGCGGTGTGGTCGCGCTTGGTCGGTGTCGGCTTGGTCCTGGTGCTCGGAGCCCTCCTCCACTCGCAGCCGCCCTTGGCGTGACAGCCGCGAAGGCGCCACCTCACCGATACCGGGAGAGGTGGCGCCTTCGCGTTGTCGGGCACATGGCCCACGCATGGCCCACAGCGGTGGTCGTGACCTGCGCTTTCTCGTCCTCCGCGGGCCGGATCTTGGTCCACGCCTGGTCCACAGACACTGATCAACGACGTGACAGAGGCGAATCACGGTGAGACAGGTCCGTGGGAAAGGGGCGCCCCGGAATCGGAACACCCCTTGTGACCAGCACATACGCTGACCTGGCGGTGGGTGTGGGATTTGAACCCACGGTGACATCGCTGCCACGACGGTTCAAAGAACCGGCGGCCTGCCCAGTCGGGACATCCGCCACACCGTCCGCCACCTGATGGGACGCCGAGGGCCCCCACTGGTCCGGAGACCCTCGGCGAAACCACCGAACCAGGCCCGCAGTCCCGCCAGGGACTTCGTGCGGACCACGGTCAGCACTACCCACACCCCCAGGTAGACCGGCACGAGAGGGACGGGCAGATGCCGCTTGGCAAGCCACACCCGGTTCCGGGCCGTCATCCGGTAGTAGACCGCGTGCCGCGCGGGCGAAGTCTTCGGGTGCTGGAGAACGAGCTGCGGCTCGTAGAGGACATCCCAGCCCCTGTCGATCGCACGCCAGGCCAAGTCGGTCTCCTCGTGCGTGAAGAAGAACGCGTCCGGCCAGCCGCCGGTCTGCTCCAGCATCGGCATCGACAGCGCGTGCCCACCGCCCAGGAACGTGGTAACCATTCCCCTCCGCATCGGGTCCTTGGCCCGCAGACGGGGCACGTGACGCCGCTGGGTGGTGCCGGTCTCGTCAGCGATCCGGAAGCTGACGATGCCCAGACGAGCGTCCGCCTCGTACAAGTCTGCGATACGACGGAACACGTCCGCTTCGATCAGCAACCCGTCGTCGTCCAGGTCCACGAGCACGTCCACATCCCCGAACTCACGCAGCCGCCGCCACGCGACGTTGCGGCCGCCGGACACCCCCAGGTTCCCCTCCAACTCCACTGCGGTCACGCCATCCGGCAACCCCGCAAGCGCCGTCCCGTTCCCGACGACGACCACCCGGACGGCGGGCTCGTCCTGCTTCGCGACCGACTCCAGCAGAGCCAGCAACTCGGGCATCCGGTCGCCCGTGGTCAGCACGGCAACACCCACACGCGGCCGGGTCACATCCATCGCCACTTCCCTCAAGCCGGCATCAGGTGAACGGCGAGCGTACCCCGGCCAAATCCTGCTGCCGCACCCATCAGAAAGGCCCACACCCATGGACTGGATCATCCTCGGCGACTACATCACCGCCCCCACCCTCGGGGCCATCGCAACGACCGTGTACGGAGGCCCGGAGAGATGCGCGACGTCGGACACGTCGCCCTGAACCACGATGGAGCCGGAAGCGGTGCGGTAGACGTTCGGGCAGTCGTCCTCTCCACACGTGCCGTTGCCGTTGCCGGTGAGCCGAGTCAGTTCTTCGCGTGCCATGCGGAACCCCCTTGGCCTGTCGGCCCGGTCGGGCCGCCTGGGACGACCGTACGAAGGCCGCTCACGGCCGTCCGCGCACCGACGTGACTCTCATGCACGTTGTCGTAAAAATGGGCGGCCGAGTGGTCGGTTCTTGCATGGAGTGGGCTCGAAGCAGTTGGCTTGTGCCTCATGAAGTACACGCAGCTCGGACGCACCGGACTCAAGGTCAGCCGACTCGTCCTCGGCACGATGAACTTCGGCCCGCAGACAGACGAACCGACAAGTCACGGCATCCTGGATGCCGCGCTCGACGCAGGTCTGAACTTCGTGGACACGGCCAACGTGTATGGGTGGGGTGAGAACAAGGGCCGCACCGAGGAGATCATCGGGACGTGGTTCGCCCAGGGCGGTGGCCGGCGGGAGAAGACGGTCCTCGCCACGAAGGTCTACGGCTCCATGTCAGGTGAGGGTGAGGCCTGGCCCAACGAGGACCGGCTGTCGGCGTTGAACATCCGGCGGGCCGTCGACGCCAGCCTCAAGCGGCTGCGGACGGACTACATCGACCTGTACCAGTTCCACCACATCGACCGCCGCACTCCCTTCGAGGAGATCTGGCAGGCCGTCGACGTGCTGATCCGGCAAGGAAAGGTTCTGTACGCGGGCTCCTCCAACTTCCCCGGGTACAAGATCGCCCAGGCCAACGAGACCGCCGCCCGGCGCGGCATGGTCGGGCTTGTCAGCGAGCAGTGCCTGTACAACCTCTACGAGCGGCGGGCCGAGATGGAGGTCATCCCGGCCGCGCAGGAGTACGGCCTCGGGGTCATCCCCTGGTCCCCGCTTCACGGCGGCCTCCTCGGCGGTGTACTGAGGAAGGAGACCGAGGGCAAGCGGCGCACCGAGGGCCGCGCGGTGGAAACGCTTGCCACCCCGACCGTGCGTGCGAAGTTCCAGGCGTACGAGGACCTGCTCGACAAGCACGGCCTGGAGCCGGGCGAGGTCGGGCTGGCATGGCTGCTGACCCGGCCCGGCGTCACCGGCCCGATCGTCGGCCCGCGCACGGTGGAACAGCTGGAGAGCGCGTTGCGCGCCCTGGAGCTGGAGCTGAGTGACGAAGTTCTGACTGGTCTGGACGAGATCTTCCCCGGCCCGGGGCCGTCGCCGGAAGCCTTTGCCTGGTGATCGAGTAGCGCCTGGAAGCACGGCCGCCGCCCGCTCCGACGGGGCGGCGGCCACAGTGTCACCCAGTTATCAAAGTGCCGACTTGGCCGTGTCCGAGAAGTTCAGGCCCGCGCCGAGCGCGGCGTCCGTGATCGTGTGGCTGTCGGCCTCGGTGGTCTGGGGGCCGAAGTTCATTGTGTCGAGGACGAGTCGGCTGACCTTGAGTCCGGTGCGTCCGAGCTGCGTGTACTGCAGGGGGCTCAGCCAACTGCTTCGAGTCCGCTCGAAGCAAGGGCGAACCGGCGCGGCGTCCCCGCCCCCGGGCCTTCGTCACTCCTCGCGCGGCGCGCCGCTCCTCCGCGCGCCACGCCGCCCGCTCGGGCGCTCAGCGGCCAAGCGCAGCCGCCACCGCGACGACGGCGAACATCAGCACGAGCACACCGGCCATGATCCGGTTACGGGTCTTCGGGTCCACCCTTTGAGCGTAACGGGCCGGTCCGGGCCCCCGGTGCCTGGGGCGTCCCGCGGACCCGCCCGTTCCGCGGTGCAGGCCTGCGGGTCCGGTAAGCGGGGCCGGACCGCGGTGCCGTTGAGCGGGCCGGAACGCGGGTCCGGAAGGCGGTGCCGGTCCGCCGTGCAAGCCTGCGGGTCCGGAAGGCGGTGCCGGACCGCGGGGCCGGTCCGCCGTGCAGGCCTGCGGGTCCGGAAGGCGGTGCCGGACCGCGGGGCCGGTCCGCCGTGCAGGCCTGCGGGTCCGGTAAGCGGGGCCGGTCCACGGTGCCGTTGAGCGGGCCGGTCCGGGCCCCCGGTGCCTGGGGCGTTCCGCGGACCCGCCGGTTCCGCGGTGCAGGCCTGCGGTGCCGGACCGCGGGGCCGGTCCGCCGTGCCGTTGAGCGGGCCGGACCGCGGGGCCGTGCGGTGTAACGGGCTCCGGCGTCAGCCCGCCGCGCCCAGGGGCCACCGGCCGACCTCCTCGTAGCGCGGCCCCTCGCCCGGGCGGCCCCCGCCGGGCAGGTTGCTGCGGATCAGCAGCAACCGGGACACGGTCCACGACCTGCCCTCGAAGGGGCCCAGGGCGTCGACGTACGGGCGCAGATCCGTGTCGGTACGGGTCCGGGCGAGGGTCAGATGGGCGTGGTAGCGACGGGGCTCCTCCATGGAGACGCCCGCACGCCGAGCCGCCGCCTCCGTGCGCTCGGCGAGCATGCGCATCGTGTCGAGCGCGCCGGCCGCGCCCACCCAGAGCGTGCGCCGGCCGAAGTGCCCGCCGCCGTGCAGCCGCAGCGGGAACTCCTCGGTGCGCCGTGCGGCCCGCCCGAGCCGTTCGATCAGGTCGGGGAGCAGCGCCTCGTCGACCTCCCCCATGAAGGCGAGGGTGAAGTGCCATGCCGGCCGCCCGGTCCAGCGCAGAGCGTCCGCCCCGGGCAGCTCGTGCAGCCGGTCCACGGCCCGCCCGAGCTCCCTCAGGGCCTCGTCGGGCGGCAGCACGGCGGCGAAGAGTCTCATGCTCCGAGTCTCCCAGCGACGGGTTCCCCCACGCCCCCGCACACGAGAACGCGGTGGTGCGCACCACCGGGCGCGCGCAGCGGCCGCCGCCCTATGCCGCAGCCGGCAGCCGCTCGCGCGGCACCATCCGTACGTGCCGGTGCCCGCGGCGCAGGTCCACCTTCAGACGCATGCCGCAGGCTCTGACCAGGATCAGGCCGATCGCGACCGCCGCGATCACCGCGATCGCACCGCCCGTCGCCATTCCGACCCGCACGCCGTAGGTGTCCGTGAGCCAGCCGACGATCGGCGCTCCGAGCGGCGTACCGCCGACGAAGACCATCATGTAGAGGCTCATGACGCGGCCCCGCATCACGGGGTCCGTCGCCATCTGGACCGACGAGTTCGCCGTCACGTTCACCGTCAGGCCGACCATGCCGATCGGGACGAGCAGCACCGCGAACAGCCAGAACGACGGCGCGAACGCGGCCGCGATCTCCAGCACGCCGAAGAGGGCCGCCGCACCGAGGAGCATCCGCAGCCGCGAGGAGGCGCGGCGGGCGCAGAGCAGGGCGCCGGCCAGGGAGCCGGCCGCCATCAGCGTGTTGAACAGGCCGTACGTCCCCGCACCCGCGTGGAATACCTTGTCGGCGAAGGCCGTCAGCCAGATCGGGAAGTTGAAGGCGAACGTGCCGATGAAGCCGACCAGGACGATCGGCCAGACCAGCTCGGGCCGGCCGGCGACGTACCTCAGGCCCTCCCTCAGCTGCCCCTTGCCGCGCGGCACCCGCTCGGTCCGATGCAGCTCGGCCGGGCGCATCAGCAGCAGACCGGCGATCGGCGCGAGGAAGGACAGCCCGTTGAGCAGGAAGGCCCACCCACTGCCCACGGCGGTGATCAGCACACCGGCGACCGCGGGCCCGATCAGCCGCGCGGACTGGAAGTTCGCGGAGTTGAGGCTGACGGCGTTGCGCAGCTGGCCCGGCCCGACCATCTCGGAGACGAAGGACTGGCGGGTCGGGTTGTCGACGACCGTGACCATGCCGAGCAGGAAGGCGATGAGGTAGACGTGCCAGACCCGGACCTCGCCGGAGAGCGTGAGCACGGCGAGCGCCAGTCCGCAGAGGCCGAGGGCGCCCTGGCTGAAGAGCAGCAGCCGGCGCTTGGGGTAGCGGTCGGCGACGACTCCGCCGTACAGGCCGAAGAGCAGCATCGGCAGGAACTGCAGGGCCGTGGTGATGCCGACGGCCGCGGACGAGCCGGTGAGGCTCAGGACGAGCCAGTCCTGGGTGATGCGGGCCATCCAGGTGCCCGTGTTGGAGACGATCGCTCCGGTGAAGAACAGCCGGTAGTTGCGGACCCCGAGCGAGGAGAAGGTCCCCTTGCGCGCCGGTCCGGTTCCCGGGGCCGTGCCGTTCGTGTCGTTGTGGTCGTGGGGCTTCGGTGCGGGTGCGGAGTCTGCTCCGGGTCCCGAACTCAAAAGAGGTCGCCTCCTCGGCTGGTCGTTACAGGTGTGCGAGTTTCTCCAGTACGGGGGCGGCCGCGCGCAGCTTGGCCCACTCCTCCTCGTCCAGGCCCTCGGCGAGCGAGGCCAGCCAGGCGTTCCGCTTACGGCGGGACTCCTCGAGCATGACCTCGGACCGCTCGGTCTGGCTGACCACCTTCTGCCGGCGGTCCTCGGGATGCGGCTCCAGCCGGACCAGCCCCTTGGACTCCAGCAGTGCCACGATGCGGGTCATCGAGGGCGGCTGGACGTGCTCCTTGCGGGCCAGTTCACCGGGGGTGGCCGAGCCGCAGCGGGCGAGGGTGCCCAGCACCGACATCTCGGTGGGGCTCAGCGATTCGTCGACGCGCTGGTGCTTCAGGCGCCGGCCCAGCCTCATGACGGCCGAGCGCAGTGAGTTCACGGCGGCGACGTCGTCGCCGTGGGACAGGTCAGGCATGTTCCTTAGCATAACTCATTACCCATCCTAATGACTACTGAATGACGATCCGCGCCCGCGTCTCACCCAAACGAGTGATAGGGCTTCGGAAAGTGACGCACCGATCGGTTCCGGCCAACGATGCTGGCCGGCATGGCGACGACAGCATCGAGCGCATCGGCAGTACTCAGCCTGCGGTTGGACGGCGAGTTGCTCGACCGGCTACGGGAGCATGCCGCCAGACGCGGAATGAGCGTCCAGGACTACGTGGTCCGGACGCTCATTCGAGACGACTTCGACGAGCGCTTCAAGACGGCCGTCGACGAGACGGAGAAGTTCTACGGTCCCGTGCCGGGCCGGCCGGGGCCGGGCGGGGACCCCGGCCGGCCCGGCACGGGACACGGCACGACCGCATGAGGCCGGGAGTGGGCGTCGGCGGGAGCCGCTGAACGGGCGGCCGGGTGCGGCCGAACGCCGCGGCCGGTCGCGCGGCCGGGCGCCGCGGACTACGTCAGGCCCAGCGCCGGCATCGCGTAGGAGAAGACGAAGACCGCCGAGACGACGTACATCGGGACCGGCACCTCACGGCCTCGCCCCACCGCCAGACGCAGCACGCTGAACGCGATGAAGCCGATGCCGATGCCGTTGGTGATCGAGTAGGTGAACGGCATCATCAGCATCGCCAGGAACGCCGGCACGGCGATCGTGAAGTCGTTCCAGTCGATGTCCCTGACCGACCCGGCGAGGATCAGGAAGCCGACCGCGAGCAGCGCGGGCGTCGCCGCCTGGGACGGGACCATCGTCGCCAGCGGCGTCAGGAACAGCGCCACCGCGAAGAGACCGCCCGTGACGACCGAGGCGAGGCCGGTGCGCGCGCCCTCGCCGACGCCCGCCGTCGACTCCACGAAGCAGGTGTTGGCGGAGGAGGAGGTGGCACCGCCCGCTGCGACGGCGACGCCGTCGACGATCAGCACCTTGTTGATGCCCGGGAGGTTGCCCTTGTCGTCCATCAGCTTCGCCTCGTCACCGACACCGAGGATGGTGCCCATCGCGTCGAAGAAGCAGGACAGCAGGACGGTGAAGACGAAGAGCGCGCCGGTGAGCAGGCCGACCTTCTCGAAGCCGCCGAACAGGCTGACCCGGCCGACGAGCCCGAAGTCCGGCGTGGCGACGGGGTTGCCCGGCCACTCCGGCACGGTCAGGCCCCACGCTTCGCCCGGGAGCCGGGCGATCGACTGGACGGCGACGGCGACCACCGTCATCACGACGATGGAGACCAGGATGGCGCCCGGCACCCTGCGGATGATCAGCGCGAGCGTGAGCAGCGTACCGAGGACGAAGATCAGGACCGGCCAGCCGGAGAGGTGCCCGGTGAGTCCGAGCTGGAGCGGGACGGTCGTGTGGGCGGCGTCCGGGATGCGGGAGACGAAGCCGGAGTCGACCAACCCGATCAGCATGATGAACAGGCCGATACCGATCGCGATGCCCTTGCGCAGGCCGAGCGGCACGGCGTTCATGACCCGTTCACGCAGGCCCGTGGCCACGAGCAGCATGACCACGAAGCCGGCGAGGACCACCATGCCCATGGCGTCGGGCCAGCTCATGCGCGGGGCGAGCTGGAGGGCGACGACCGTGTTCACCCCGAGCCCGGCGGCCAGGGCGATCGGGACGTTGCCGATGACGCCCATGAGGAGGGTCGAGAAGGCCGCGGTGAGCACCGTCGCGGTGACCAGCTGGCCGCCGTCGAGCTGGTGCCCGTACACGTCCTTGGCGCTGCCGAGGATGATCGGGTTCAGCACGACGATGTACGCCATGGCGAAGAACGTGGCGAAGCCGCCGCGGACCTCACGGGCGACCGTGGATCCGCGCTCGGAGATCCTGAAGTAGCGGTCGAGCCGGCCGGGGGCACGGGAACCGGGCCGCTGCGGTTGCCGGACGTCCGCGGGAGCGGTGGCCGTGGGGGGCATACGAGTCCTCGTCGAGGTGGTGCGGGGGTGGCTGACTACGCCCGGCTTCCCTGGATGTTCATACGAAGAAAACCGGTCGGACACAAACCGGTTCAGTATGAACGTATATGCCGAAGATCGGTATCTCCGCGCGTAGACCCGGTGGGGAAAGGCAGCTCGCGGTCCCCGGGGACACCGTCAGGGCCGCCGGGAGCGCCGCCTACACTGACCGCATGGCGAAGTGGACCCCCAAGCACGAGGCACCCGAGCCCCTGGAGGGGCCGGTCGTCGCCACCATCACCGGCGGCACGATCCTCTGGTTCGTCCTCTTCCTCGTCCAGGTCCCCTTCTACGGCTGGTTCGCCGAGCGCGAGCTGGACTGGTGGGTGTGGACCTGCCTGGCCGGCGGCGGGCTGGGCCTCATCGGCATCTGGTACGTGCGCAAGCGCGACGCTGCCATCCGGCGCGCGGAAGCCGCCCCGCACGGCACCGACTGACGGGGCGGTCCCCCGGCCTCGAAGGCGGGACGCCCGCACGCGCCCCGGACAGCCCACCGGACGCGCCTCGTGCGACCGGGACCCCGGGCGGGACCGCCGGACTCGTGCGCACGCCCCGGGCCGCTCACCCGGTCGCGCCGGCGGCGGGGTGAGCCCCGGGCACGGGCGGCGGGGTGAGCCCCGGGAACGGGCGGCGGGGTGAGCCCCGGGCACGGGCGGACTTCCGCCCCGGCCCCAAGGGCCCCGGTCATCCGCCACCCGCGTCCGGCGCGTCGCCGAGCCACCGACGCACCGACGCACCGACGCACCGAGTCGCGTTCCCGCCTTGGCGGGATCCGGTTATGGCAGGATCCGCGGCTCGGGGGGTGAAGGGGCCCATGCCGCCGTACCGTCGGAGGCATGACTCAGCGGTCGGAGATCGGCAGCGACGGAGCCGAGCCGCACGGCGGCCCGGTCATCGACGCGGGGGCGGAGCTCGACCCCGTACATCCCGTGCCGCCGCCCGTGCGACACCGGTCCGGCGGGCTGAGCGCCGACGAGGTCGCCGAACGCATCGCACGCGGTGAGGTCAACGACGTCCCCCTGCGCAGCAGTCGCTCCACCGCCGACATCATCCGGGGCAACGTCCTCACCCGCTTCAACGCGATCATCGGTGTGCTCTGGGCGATCATGTTCTTCGTCGCTCCGTTCCAGGACACCCTGTTCGGCTTCGTCATCCTCGCCAACACCGGAATCGGCATCATCCAGGAGCTGCGCGCCAAGAAGACTCTCGACGGGCTCGCCGTCATCGGCGAGGCGAAACCGACCGTCCGGCGCGACGGTGTCTCCGGGGAGGTGTCCACCTCCGAGATCGTGCTCGGCGACCTCATCGAACTCGGACCGGGCGACAAGGTCGTCGTCGACGGCGAGGTCGCCGAGGCCGACGGCCTGGAGATCGACGAGTCCCTGCTGACCGGTGAGGCCGACCCGGTCCTGAAGCGGCGCGGGGACCGGATGATGTCCGGCAGCTTCGTCGTCGCCGGCGGCGGCGCCTTCACCGCCACCAAGGTCGGCCGCGAGGCCTACGCCGCCCAGCTGGCCGAGGAGGCGTCCCGCTTCACCCTCGTCCACTCCGAGCTGCGCTCCGGCATCTCCACGATCCTCAAGTACGTCACCTGGATGATGGTGCCGACCGCCCTCGGCCTCATCGTCAGCCAGCTCGTCGTCAAGGGCGACGACTTCAAGGGCTCGGTCGCCCGCACCGTCGGCGGAATCGTGCCGATGATCCCCGAGGGCCTCGTCCTCCTCACCTCCGTCGCCTTCGCGATCGGCGTCATCCGGCTCGGCCGCAAGCAGTGCCTCGTCCAGGAGCTCCCCGCGATCGAGGGCCTCGCCCGGGTCGACGTGGTGTGCCTCGACAAGACCGGCACCCTCACCGAGGGCGGCATGGACGTCACCGAGCTGCGCACCCTCGACGGCTGCGACGAGGACTACGTGCGCACCGTCCTGGGCGCGCTCGGCGAGTCCGACCCGCGGCCCAACGCCTCCCTCCAGGCGATCATCGAGGCCTACCCGGACCGGGAGGAGTGGCGCTGCACCGAGTCCCTGCCGTTCTCGTCGGCGCGCAAGTACAGCGGAGCCGCGTTCAGCGAGGGCGACGGGCAGAGTTCGACCTGGCTGCTCGGCGCCCCCGACGTGCTGCTGCCGCCCGGCGCGCCCGCCCTGCGCGAGGTCGACGGCCTCAACGAGCAGGGCCTGCGCGTCCTGCTGCTCGCGCGTGCCGCGGGCGAACTCGACGACCTCGACGTCGCCGCGGGCGCCCGGCCCACCGCTCTGGTCGTGCTGGAGCAGCGACTGCGGCCCGACGCTGCCGACACCCTGCGCTACTTCGAGGAGCAGGAGGTAGCGGCGAAGGTCATCTCGGGCGACAACGCGGTGTCGGTGAGCGCCGTGGCCGGCAAGCTCGGGCTGCCGGGCGCGGCGGACTCCGTGGACGCCCGCAAGCTGCCTGCCGAGCGGGAGGCGATGGCCGACGAGCTCGCCGCCAACGCGGTCTTCGGGCGGGTCACCCCGCAGCAGAAGCGGGACATGGTCGGCGCGCTCCAGTCGCGCGGCCACACGGTCGCGATGACGGGCGACGGCGTCAACGACGTCCTCGCCCTCAAGGACGCCGACATCGGCGTCTCCATGGGCTCCGGCTCCGAGGCGACGAAGGCCGTCGCGCAGATCGTGCTCCTCAACAACAGCTTCGCCACGCTGCCGTCGGTGGTGGCCGAGGGCCGTCGCGTCATCGGCAACATCACCCGGGTCGCCACGCTGTTCCTGACCAAGACGGTCTACTCGGTGCTGCTGGCGGTCATGGTGGTCTGCTCGCAGGTCGAGTACCCCTTCCTGCCCCGGCATCTGACCCTGCTGTCCACACTGACCATCGGCGTCCCGGCGTTCTTCCTGGCGCTCGCGCCCAACAAGGAGCGCGCCAGGCCCCACTTCGTCCGGCGGGTCATGCGGTACGCGATCCCCGGCGGGATCGTCGCGGCGGGCGCCACCTTCTCGACGTACCTCCTCGCCCGGCACCACTACAGCGGGCCCGGCGCGCTGGCCGCCGAGACCAGCGCGGCGACGCTGACGCTGTTCCTGGTCGCCATGTGGGTGCTGGCGATCGTCGCCCGCCCCTACACCTGGTGGCGCGTGTGCCTGGTCGCGGCGATGGGGCTGGCCTTCCTGATCGTCCTGATGGTGCCCTGGCTGCAGGACTTCTTCGCCCTGCGGCTGGTGGGCACGACGATGCCGTGGGCGGCGGTCGCCATCGCCGCGCTGGCGGCGGGGGTGCTGGAGTTCGCATGGCGATGGGTGGACCGCCGCTTCCCGGCCTGAGGACTCGCAGGGAGCCGAGGTGTGCTTCCCGTCCTGGGGCTCGCTGGTGCGGCACGCGCTTCCCTGACGAGACTCGTGACCAACTCTCCGTGAATTTCCCGGCGTTGTTCTCGCATGGACGAGCTGCGCGTCGACTGCTGCCGGGGGCCCAGGGCGTGTGCCTGCTGGGCCATGGCGGCACTCGGGCCGTCGCCCGGGCCGCAGACGTCGGTGGGACGGCGGTCCGCAAGGGCGGTCGAACCGGAGGCCGGCGAGAAGCCGTTGGATCGGGTGCGGCGGTCCCGGTTCAGCGGGGGCGCGTGAGGTGGGCCTGGCTGTCGCCCGCGGTCAGCGCGGTGCCGTCCCGGTGAGCTGAGTCTCCGGGCCGAAGCGTTGCCGGTAGGCCGAGGGGGTGAGTCCCGTTTCTCGGCGTAGGAGCGTTCGGAGGTTGGCCGCGGTGCCGAGTCCGGTGTGGCGGGCGATGGCGTCGAAGTGGGTGTCTCCGCGTTCGAGGAGCCGGCGGGCGAGGGTGACGCGCTGCGCGGTCAGCCATGCGAGGGGTGTGGTGCCCAGCTGGGCGCGGAAGCGGCGGTGCAGGGTGGTGGTGCTGACGGCTGCCTCGGCTGCGAGGTCCGCGACGGTCAGAGGGGCGTCGAGCCGCTCCTGGGCCCAGGCCAGGAGCGGGGCCAGGGACTCGTCGGGCACGTCGGGTAAGGGGCGTTCGATGAACTGCTTCTGTCCGCCGTCGCGGTGGGCGGGGAAGACGAGGCGGCGGCTGATGGTGTTGGCGGTCTCCGCGCCGTGGTCGCGGCGGATGATGTGCAGGCCGAGGTCGAGTGAGGCGGCGCTGCCCGCGGAGGTGAGGACGGTGCCGTCGTCGACGAAGAGGACGTCGGGTTCGACGCGGACGGCGGGATAGTGGGAGCGCAGGAGGTCCGTGCACTGCCAGTGCGTGGTGGCCCGGCGCCCGTCGAGCACGCCGGCCTCGGCCAGAGCGAAAGCGCCGGTGCAGAAGGAGACCAGCCGGGCGCCCCGGCGGTGGGCGCGCCGTATGACGTCCAGTACGGCGGGGTGGCGCGGCCGGCTGACGTCCGGCCGGCTCGGGATGATCAGGGTGTCGGCTGTCTCGGCGGCTTCGAGGCGCGCTGCCGCGGTGAGCGTGAAGAAGCGGTCGCGCATGACCGTGCGGTCGTGGGGCGTGCACAACGTGAAGTCGTAGAGGTCACGGCCGAGTTCGGGCCGGGGCAGCCCGAACAGTTCCGTGGCGCAGCCGAGTTCGAAGGGGTTGGTGTCCTCGTCGACGATCACCGCCACCCGGCGAGGTCGGAGCCCCCAGGGAGCGGCCTGGAAGGATTCTTGCGTCATGCGCCACTTCTACCACTCACACCCGACGATGCCGGTGGCAAAGGATGAGTTCAGGCTCGGCGAGCGGCGGGGGCCCGCGCGTCCTCGGATGCGTGGGGCATGCCCCTGCTGTCTCAGCCGTATCGGTTTCGGTGAGAGGAGTACGGGCAATGCGCCTGCTCTTTCGGCGTACTTCCGCGGTGACGGGGACCGCGACGGGTTCACATGCGGCCGTGAGGCGAAGAAGGGGTGCTGCGGTGCCGCCGGGGCGACGATGGCGCGTACGGATGGCCGCACTCCTGGTCACCCTGCCGAGTGCGGTCGTGACGCCGCTGCTCACGGCACAGCCGGCGGCTGCCGCAGCGACCGGCAGCACGGTCTGCAGGCAGTCACCGGAGGGCGTCTTCCGCTGGAACGGAGGCACCTCCTGGACCCAGATCAGCGAACGCGGAACAGCCGACCAGATCTACGGAGGCGGAGCCGGACTCCTCCGAGCCGCCCCCGACGGCAGCGGCGTCTACCGCTACCAGGGCTCCGGACAGAACTGGGAACACATCGGCACCGCCGGCCCAGGCTCACAGTGGGTCGTCACCGACAACGCCATCTACGGCCGATCACCCGACGGCGTCTTCCGCTGGAACGGAGGCACCTCCTGGACCCAGATCAGCGAACGCGGAACAGCCGACCAGATCTACGGAGGCGGAGCCGGACTCCTCCGAGCCGCCCCCGACGGCAGCGGCGTCTACCGCTACCAGGGCTCCGGACAGAACTGGCAACGCATCGGCACCGCCGGCCCAGGCTCACAGTGGGTCGTCACCGACAACGCCATCTACGGCCGATCACCCGACGGCGTCTTCCGCTGGAACGGAGGCACCTCCTGGACCCAGATCAGCGAACGCGGAACAGCCGACCAGATCTACGGAGGCGGAGCCGGACTCCTCCGAGCCGCCCCCGACGGCAGCGGCGTCTACCGCTACCAGGGCTCCGGACAGAACTGGCAACGCATCGGCACCGCCGGCCCAGGCTCACAATGGGTCGTCACCGACAACGCCATCTACGGCCGATCACCCGACGGCGTCTTCCGCTGGAACGGAGGCACCTCCTGGACCCAGATCAGCGAACGCGGAACAGCCGACCGGATCGCGCCCTGCGCGGCCGTCACCACGGCTGTCGGATGGACCACCTACTCCGCCGACAGCGATGACGGCAAAGCCGTCCTCGAGATATGTGCGGGCTCTCAGTGGGTCTGCACCATGACCTACACCCCTCGGAGTTATCGCACCTTCCCGGGGCCGGAGCACCCTGTCGGAGACAGCGTCTTCAACTACACGTCGCAGACCGAGACTCATACGCTGAGCTGGTCGGACACTGTGGAGAGCTCGGACACGCTCGAGGTGAGCTCGTCCGCCAAAGCCACCATCTGGGGAGTGGCGGAGCTGGGAGTGAGCGCCACCTACAGTCACACCTGGGGCAGGTCGAGCTCTGTGTCGGAGACCGAGAGCCTGCCAGTTCCAGGGTGCAGTGTGGGCTGGCTGGCCCGTGCCGCGGAAATGGGCACCGCCTCAGGGGACATCCACGTGCATTTCGCCAAGGGTACCCACCTGGACGGCCACCGGGATTTCATGATCACCAATGCTGTCTTCACGGCACCCACCGGAAGCGGTTCCATCGTCGCCCGTTCTCGACCCGTGACCGCGTCCGAAAGCACCTCGTGCCCGTGAGGGCTGCCCGGGGATCCGAAGTCCCGACCCGTTCCGTACCACCCGGGTCCGGAGTCGAAGCAATCTGATGCGGTACTCCCGGTTCGCTCGCCAGGCGGCGTCGGGATCCGATCTCCCGCACCGCCGGCGGCCCGACCGGCGACAGGGCGTGTTGCGAGAGTAGCTCCGTCCGCCCGTAGGGCGGGGCCTGCGGCGTCTGGTGCATGAGGTCTCCCCACCCCTTCGGCCGGAGGACCCGGGAAGACCCCGTGCACCGGACGCCGCTCCTTGACGGGCAAACCTTGCCTGACGCGGCGCCAACGGCACGTACTGCGATCGGTACCGCTGCCGGACGCGGTCTCGGTACCGCTCGGCCCCACCCGCTACCGCCCACGACCGCATGCCGGTCGTGGGCGGTGGTCCGCGGCGGAGATCATTCGTCGACGGCCCGACGGCCGACTCACCACCCGCCTGTGACCCGTCCCAGCATGACGGGGGCGGTCGGCCGGCCCGGTGGAGCGCCGCACCCCGGACGGGAGACCGGCGGGTTGCCCGCCCGGGAGGTGCCCTCGGGCGCCCTCAGTCGAACCAGCGGTCCCGCGCCAGTTCCTCCGTGCGCGACGGGTCCTCCAGCAGCGCCGCCACCTCGAAGCGGCGCGGCCACTGGCCCGCCGCCCAGGCCAGGCCCGCGGCGACGCCCTCCAGTGTGGCGGCGTGGATGACCCCGTCGGAGGTGCGGCGCCAGTCGAGTTCGACACCGCCGGCGAGGAGTTCCTCGTGCTCGACGTACGACGCGGGCGTCGCCGGTCCCAGCAGCGCGTGCACCGACTCCGGCACCTCGTGCTCCTCGCCCACCGTCGTCACCTCCGCCTCGACCGCCTCGCTGAGCCGCCCCACCTGGAACAGCTCGGCCAGATCGGCCGCACGGCCCGGCGAGACCGGCAGCAGCGGACGCCCGGCGGTCAGCGGCAGCAGATCGGGAGCGTCCGCGACCAGCGCGTCCGAGGCGTCCACCACCCGCACCTCCCCGTCGACGACCGCGCGCAGTTCGTCCGGGAGCGTCACCTGCTCGGGGTCCAGATCCGCCAGCGCCGTGTACAGGGCGTGCAGTTGGGACGCGGTGACGGGGCGGTCCGCGTCGGCGAGCCGCCCCAGCAGCTCGGCCGCGCCGCCCGGTTCGTCCAGCAGCGCGGCGACGGACGTCCGGACGCCGAGGGCGTGCAGCACCTGCTCGTCCTCGAAGCCGGCCGCGTCGGCCGCGTCGTAGAGGCCGACCAGCAGCGGATCGCCGCCCACGGACCGCAGACCCGCCGGGCGGCGGCCGCCCAGCACCGGGTGCCCGCGCAGCCACCACGCCGTGTACGGCCGGACCGTCTCGGTCGTGCCGTCGGGCAGCAGCACCCGGACGGTCTGTGTCAGCGCGTCCCGCAGCGGCGGCCTGGCCAGCAGCGCGAGTGCCCGCGGCCACTGGTCGTCGTCCACGAGTTCCAGGTCGCGCACGGCGGCGATCTCCGTCGCGACCGGCGGAACGGGGGTGTCGGGCAGCCGGTCCAGGACGTCCTCGCACCACACGTCCACCGCGTCCAGCAGCCCCGCGTCGTCCGGCTCGGCGAAGTCGCCCTCGCGAGGCTCCAGTTCGTCCGGGTCCAGCACGACGTCCGTGGCGCGGACGAGCGCGAAGGTCGCCAGTACCCCGCAGGCGGCGAGCGGCTGCTCGCCCCAGCGCTCGGCCAGCTCGGCGTCGACGAGAGCCAGCTCGTCCTCGCGCATCACGGACGCGAAGGGACTGCCCGGCAGCACCAGTTCACCGGCAGGAGCGAGCTCGCCTTCCTCGTCGGGCAGCGCCAGCGCACCCAGCCACGGCTCGTCACCCGGCTCCAGTCCCGCGTCCCGGACGAGGGCGAGGACGATCTCCGCCAGCTCCTCGCTGTCCGGCGCGTCCTCGTCCCAGAGCCCGTCGCCGTCCTCCAGCGACGCGGCGACGGCGGCCCGCACCTGCGGGGTCGTCAGCACCGCGCGCGGTGTCGCGGGCAGCGCGCCCAGCTTCTCCAGCAGCGGATGAGCGGCGTCCTGATGGGCCACCTTCAACCCGAACCGGGCCAGCCCGTCCGGGGTCTCGGCGGTCGGCAGCAGCACCTGGCGCGGGCCGATGGCGGTACGGGGCGCGCGGCGCGGACGCGGCTCCTCGCCCTCCTCCCCGGACGTCCCTTCGCCGGCGGCCGCCCCCGTACCGGCGAGCGGCACCGGCAGGCCGGACAGCCGCTCCGGGTCCACACCGGCGAGGCTGTCGTACAGCCGCCACCACCACGACGGGTCGCGCTCGATCCCGGCGAGCCGGTCGATCGCCTCCGTCAGCGGGACCCGTGCGACACCGAGTGTCCGCAGCTCCACCCGGCGCTCCAGACCGGCGGGCAGCAGCGTCGGCAGCACATCCGCCAGGGCTCGTACGGTCTCGGCGCCGGCGCCCTCCACCACCTCGGCCTCCAGCGGCCGCAGCGCCACCACGTCCTCCGAGGGAACGGCGGGGGCGAGGAACGCCGTGCGCGGCAGCAGTTCCAGGATCGCCGCACGCAGCGAGCCGTCCAGCTCGCCCTTTCCCAGCGGCCCGGGAACGAGGTCGATCAGCCCGGTCCCGACCGGCTGCCAGTCGTCGAGCAGCTCGGCGTACGCGTCCGCCGCACGCCGCACCAGGAAGTCGGTGAGCGGGCCCGGAGCGGGACGGCGGCGGGCGGTGTCCAGCGGCAGGGAGGCGATCAGCAGCGCGGGCACACCGAGCGGCTCGTCCGTCGGGGTCGGCGCGTGGACGACCGGCGCGGTCGCCGGGTACTCGGGCATCCCCTCGGAGTCCACGGGAACCGCCCAGGTCACGGTCCAGTGCGGGCGCAGCCGCTCCTCCACCGGCCGGTCCGCGAGCAGCGCGGGCTCGACTGGCCCGTGGTGGCTGACGACCCGCCAGCGGTTCAGCCCGCGGGCGCTGTCCTCGATGTGGACGTGGTCGCCATGCTGCGAGCGGCGCAGGGTCCTGACCCCCTCCGGGGTCTCCACCACGATCTCGGTGAGCCCCGGCAGGGTCAGCAGCAGCGCGTCGTCGATCTCGGCGAGCAGCCGGCCGACCAGGTCCTCGGCGGTCCCGTCGCGCAGCGGCAGGATCACGACCGTGTCGTAGCCGTCGGGTGCGGTGCCCTCGGCGGGCAGCGGAAGCCGCAGCAGCGGTACGTGGCCGTCACGGCGGCGTAGCTCGTCACCGAGGCCGGGGCCGGCCTGCGCCGCCTGCGCGGCGAGTTCCCGGGCCTCGGCCAGCGACCAGCGGACGCCGCCGTGCCGGCCGACGACGGCGGGCTCGTCGCTCACGGCCAGCACGGCGGCGAAGCCGACGCCGAACCGGCCCACGGCGGTCCGGTCGTCCTCGCGCTTGGCCGACGCCCGCAGCGTCGACAGCGACTCCACACCGGCGGCGTCCAGCGGGGCGCCGGTGTTGGCGGCGACGAGCGTGCCCCGGTCGAGGGTGAGCCGGAAGCGCCCGGGCACGCCGGCCCGGGCGGCGGCGTCGGCGGCGTTCTGGGCCAGCTCGACGATCACACGATCGCGGTAGCCGCCGAGCGCGAGGTCCTCCTCGGCGTTGGCATCCTCGCGGAAACGCGCGGGGCTCGCACTCCAGGCGTCGAGCACCCCACGCCGCAGCCGCGCCGTCCCGAACGGGTCGGCCCCCTCGGTCGTCCTGACGCTCACGCCTGTCTCCGCTCTCTGACTGTTCCGGTTTGCCCGGCGGGTTCCCGCGGTTCCCGCTGCTGCGGCTGTTGCGACCGCGCGGGGGCGCAGCCCCGTCCCGGGGCCTGAAGGTACCGCGTCGCGCGCGCCCCCGCGCGATCGCTCCACTGAGGGCTCGCATCGCGTACCCGGGTGGCGTGGTGCGGACGGAAGGGTTCGCGGCGGCGATGCCGACACTGGCGCGGGCGGGGTGGCCCTGACTGACGCGGACGCCGGAACCGCCCGGAGCGATCCCGCGCGTCGGCGAGGCCCGTCGGCGAAGGCGAGGTCGCCTCCGCACCCGGCCAACCGGCCGAGAATCGACAACCCTCCATAATATCGGTTACCGCTGAGTACACGGGACGTAGGATCGATCTCCGATCTGAACCTAGTGCCGCATCAGGCAACGTTCGCCCCGTCGCGGCGCCCGGCACGGCGACTCGCGGCGTTGCCGAATCAACGGAGTAGGCCCACTACGAGGTCGATCCGGCGCCTTGCGATTCACCGCACCGGACGCCGCTCCTTGACGGGCAAACCTTGCCTGACGCGGCACTAGCTCGGGGGGGGCGTTCGTCATGCCAACATCGCGCCAGTTGAAGGAGCTCGGGAGGTTTCTCACCGTGCGCCGCGCCGAGATCGCTCCGGCCCGGGTGGGGCTGCCCGTCGCAGGGGCCCGAAGGACCCCGGGACTGCGCCGGGAGGAGGTCGCCCTGCTCGCAGGGGTGGGCGTGTCCTGGTACACGTGGATCGAGCAGGGCCGTGCGGAGAACGTCTCCGCCGAGATCCTCTCCGCGATCTCACGCGTCCTCGATCTCGACGACACCCAGCGCCAGTACGTCCGGCGCCTCGCCGGACTCGGGTCGGACCACACCGCCGCCTCCACACTGCCGGACGCCGAGTCCCTCCAGCCGTACGTCGACAACTGGCTGCCCAATCCGGCCTACATCGCCGATCGCGTCTGGAATGTGACGGTCTCCAACAGAACCGCCCGTGAGGTGCTCGGAATGGACGGCGGCACGGGAAACATCATCCGCGATTTCTTCACCCACCCGGCCACCCGTCGCCGATACCCGACCTGGGACCGGGACGCGCCCACGGTGGTGGCCCGTTTCCGTTCCCACGCCGCCAGTTATCCCGGCGACCCGCTGCTCGCCACCGAAATCGACCGCCTGCGCGGCGAGAGCCGGGAGTTCTCAGACCTCTGGAACGCCCAGGACGTCCAGGAGGACTCCTGCGGCATCGACCTCTTCGAGCATCCCGACACCGGGGAGATCTCCCTGAAGCGCACCACGCTCGATTTCACCGTACGACTCGGCCTCAGACTCACCGTCTTCTTCCCGGTCCCCGGCACGGGCGCACAGCAGTCGATCGAGCGGCTGGCCTCCCACCTCCCGGACCGGACCCGGTTCGATCACGTGGCCTGAGGGCCGCTCCCCGGTCCCCCGCACCACGGGCGCCCTTCCCGGGCGCTCATTCCAACGACGCGACGAATGTTCACAGCCTTGCGCTCCACCTCCGTACCGGTGCCGCCGGAACGCCTCACCCGCCCCTCCGCACCGCGCTCGCTCGTCCTCGGCGAGTACCGGCTCACCCAAATACTGGACGGACGGGTGCAGTTACGTCCGTCCGGAGGGTTTCCCGCGGAGGAGCCTGTTGGCGGCGCCAATATGTTGACTGCGCACTGGTTGGCTTCGACGCCCGGGTCGATGATCTTTCCATGTCGCGTTCCCAGTCCCCTCGAACCTCACCCCGAATGACGGGCAAGCAAAAGGCGATCCTCATCGTCCTGCTCGGCGCGCAATTCATGTTCGCCGTCGATTTCTCGATTCTGACCGTCGCCCTGCCGAAGATCGGTGACGATCTCGGATTCGGCATCGACAGCCTCCAGTGGGTCATCACCGCCTTCGCGCTCACCGCTGCCGAGTTCATGCTGCTGTTCGGCCGCATCGGTGACCTCTACGGCCGCAAGAAGCTGTTCCTCTTCGGAATGACGCTTCTCACCGTCTCGTCCCTGATAGGCGGTCTCGCGACCAGCTCGGAGGTCATGCTCGCCGCCCGCATCGTCCAGGGCCTTGCCACCGCCGTCGTGACCCCGTCCGGAAAGGCGCTCATCACGACCAGCGCCGATCGGCGCCCCGGGCCACCGCCCGGGGTGGCGGCCGTGGGCCTGGCGGGGACCGCCGGCGAGGAACCTGCGAGGGGCCTACGAGTGCCCCAGGTCCTCGTCCTGCGCGATCGTCTCCACGTGGTCGGGGACCGAGCCGCTGTCCGGTGCCGGGCGGAGCGGGAAGTCGTCCGACCGCATCGAGTCGAGCACCGGCGCCGCCGGCCGCGGCGGCTTCGGCATGACCGCCGCCTCGGAGTGCCCGCCGCACCCGTACGACAGCGAGACGACCCGTCCGTCCGCGGGGGAGAACTCGTTCGCGCACACCCCGAACGCCTGCTTGAGCGACCCCGACAACGGCATCAGGAAGCCGCAGGACTGGCACGACGCCGGCGCGGCCTGCGCCATCGGCGTCTTCGCGCCGAAGGAGTCCTCCCAGCGGTCCGCGGCGACGTGCAGGCCGTAGCGGGAGAGGACCCGCGCCCGGCGCATGCCCAGTTCCTCCGCCAGGGAGGCGATCGCACCGCGCGACGGGGCGCGGGTCACGATCTCCGCGTCCTCGGCGTCGACGCGGTCGGCCATCTCCTCGGAGACCGCCGCGTTCGGGGGCGGCGCGTCCTCACCCGAGTAGCCGGGCTCGAGCCGCAGGTCCTCCGCGTCCGTGGGCAGCAGATCGCCCGGCCCCAGGTCGCCCGGACGCAGCCGCTCGCTCCACGGCACCCACTCCGGCGCGAGCAGCGCGTCCGGACCCGGGAGGAGCACGGCCTCGTCGACCGTGACGTTCTTCGCGCGGGACGCGCGGGCCACCGTGACGGCCCAGCGCCAGCCCCGGTAGCCGGCCTCCCGGCACTCGAAGAAATGGGTGACGACCCGGTCGCCCTCGGACACGAGCGAGACGTGCTCACCCACCACCCCGGGCGCGGCCGCCTCGTCGGCAGCCGTCCGGGCGAGGTCTACCGCCTCGGCGCACAGACGGTCGGGGGTACGGCTTCGCGTCGTCGCAGCACTCACAGGTCTCGCTTCTCTCCTACGCCGTCTCACGGGTGCGCCTGGCCGATTCGCGATGTACGAGCAGCGGGCGGAGCGGACCAGAGGGCCGCATCGACGTCCGCACCCGGGCACTCTGTCTCGGGCACACCTACCGTCACCCATTCTGCGGGATGGCGAAAAGGCGCGCGGCCGGGAACTACCGCCGGTGGCGCGCTACGCACGCTACCCCCTCTGTGGCGTGCCGCCCACCTGCCCGTCCGAATCCCGGTTCGGGTCGGCGGCCGGTAGGGCACTATGACGACGTGACAACCGCGAGGTCGTCCGGCGCTCCCGGGCCGCTGAGCAGGGCGTGCCGAGCCGTCGGCCGCGCCCTGCACCTGCCGTTCACCCGAACGGCCAGAGGTATTCGACGGGCCACCCACGCGCACGGCGCGGGCGAGTCCGGACTGGGCAAGCTGATCGAACTGCACGCGGTCAACGGCGCCGGGGACGTCATGATCACCGTGGCACTGGCGTCGACCGTCTTCTTCTCCGTACCCACCGACGAGGCGCGCGGGCGGGTCGCGCTCTACCTGGCGATCACCATGGCGCCGTTCACGCTGCTGGCCCCGGTGATCGGCCCGCTGCTGGACCATATTCCGCACGGCCGCCGTGCGGCGATGGCGGGCACGATGACGGCCCGCGCGCTGCTGGCGCTGACCATGTCGGGCGCGGTCGCGACGGGCGGCATCGAGCTGTACCCGGCGGCACTCGGCGTACTGGTGTGCTCGAAGGCTTACGGAGTGATCCGCAGCGCCGTCGTGCCGCGTCTGCTGCCGACGGGGTTCGCCCTGGTGAAGGCGAACTCACGGGTGACGCTGGCCGGGTTGCTGGCCACGGGCATCGCCGCGCCGATCGGCGCCGGCCTCCAGCAGATCGGCCCCGCATGGCCGCTGTACGGCGCGTGCGCGATCTTCGTGGCGGGCACGTTCCTCTCGTTGAGCATGCCGCCCAAGGTCGACTCGGCGAAGGGCGAACGGAAGGCGCACATGCTGACGCACGGCGAGCGGAAGCCGAGTCTGCGGACCGTCGGCCCGTCCGTGCTGCACGGACTGCAGGCGAACGTGGCCCACCGCATGCTGTCGGGTTTTCTGATCTTCTTCCTGGCGTTCCTGCTGCGCGTCCATCCGCTGGCGGGGCAGAGCGCGGCCGCCTCGCTGGTGATGGTGGGTGTCGCCGCCGGGATCGGGAACGCCTGCGGAACGGCGATCGGGGCTTGGGTGCGCAACCGGCCTCCGGAGGTGATCGTCGCCACGGGGCTGACGCTGGCGCTGTCCGCGACCGTGCTCGCGGCGGTGTTCTTCAGCCCGCTGATGGTGGCGCTGCTGGGCGCGGTGGCCGGGCTGTCCCAGGCGCTGTCGAAGCTGTCCCTGGACGCGATGATCCAGCGTGACGTGCCGGAGTCGGTGCGGACCTCGGCCTTCGCCCGTTCGGAGACGCTCCTCCAGATGTCGTGGGTGGTCGGCGGGGCGATCGGGATCTCGCTGCCGCTGAACGGCGTGGTGGGCATGTCCGTGGCGGCGGGCATCCTGGCCCTGGGCGCGGTGCTGGCGCTGCGCGGACTCCTCGTGGCGTCCCGCCGCAGCACGACGGCGCCGAGCCGGATCACGGTGGCGCCCCGCGTACGGTGAGGCGGGCCGCACGGTGGGCTCCGGAGCAGGGGCCCCACCGCGCGTGGCGAGGCCCGTACGGACGGCGGACCAGTGGACGGCCGGGCCGGCGGACGAGCGGCCGCGGGGCGCCCGGTGGGAGCCTCGCGGGTGACCCGGACGGGCCTGCTCCGGCACGTCCCGCTCCCGGCCGGGCCGCGCCGGTGCGGGCCGGGGAGCCATCGGAGACGCCACGCCGCACCCCCGCGCTGCGGGACACCGGGCGCCCGATAGCCTTCGGACCATGACCGTTGCGTTCCTCTCCGGCAAGCACCGCCGGGCCGCCGCCGCCCTCGGTGCCGTGTCCGCCGGCCTCCTCGTACTCTCCGCCTGCGACAAGCCGACGCCGCTCGCGACCGTGACGGTCGGGACCACCTCGGTGCACACCGAAGCCGCCTGCTACAACGACGGCAAAGCCATCAAGGAGTCGCAGATCCAGGACTGCCTCAACGAGAAGGCCGAGAAGTCCATCACGGTCGCGCCGGACGACAAGATCCGCTTCGGTGTCGACCCCGAGATCGCCGAGAACGGCTGGACGATCTTCATCGGCGGCGAACGCGCCGAGCAGGAGCCGTACCACAAGACGTACCGGACGATCCCGGCCAGCGCCTTCTTCACCAGCCCGACGACCGGTGAGCCCTCCAGCTCCGCGCAGGTGTCCATCGTGGAGACCTCGGGCAAGAAGCTGACCGGCATCTGGCACTTCAAGCTGGCCCAGGACTGAGGCACCCGCTCCGAACGGCTCAGCCATGCGCGTACTCGTCGTCACCGCCGTGCGGGCGGAGGCCGACTCCGCCGCCGCCGGGCTCGCCCCCGACGGCACGGTGACCGCCCACCGCATCCCGGGCGGTCACACCCTGCACCGCTGCTCGGGTGCGGGCACGACGGTGGACGTCATGGCCGGGGGCGTCGGTCCGGCCGCCGCGGCGGCGGCAACGGCCACCGCCCTGACGGCCGCCGCGGCCGCACCCGGCGCTCCCGCGTACGACCTGGTCGTGTCCGCCGGGATCGGCGGCGGTTTCGCGGGCGTCGCGCCGCCGGGCACGCTCGTGGTCGCTGACGCGATCGTCGCCGCCGACCTGGGCGCGCAGACGTCCGAGGGGCATCTGCCCGTGGAGGAACTCGGCTTCGGGCGTTCCGTGCACCCGCCCGCCGCGCTGTCGGAGCGGATCGCCGAGGCACTGGACGCGGTGCACGGGCCCGTCCTCACGGTGTCGACCGTCACCGGCACCGCCGGCCGCGCCGCCGAGCTGATCGCACGTCACCCCCGCGCCGCCGTCGAGGCGATGGAGGGGTTCGGGGTCGCCGAGGCCGCCGCGACGCACGGCGTTCCCGTCGTCGAGATCCGCGCCGTGTCCAACGCCGTCGGCCCCCGCGACCGGGCGGCCTGGCGCATCGGCGAGGCCCTGGACGCGCTGCGGAGCGCTTTCCGGCTGCTGCGCCCCGTCCTCGAGGAGGAGGCACGATGAGCAAGATCAAGATCGCCTACTCGCCCTGCCCGAACGACACGTTCGTCTTCGACGCGTGGGCGCACGGACGGGTCCCGGGCGCGCCCCGCCTCGACGTGACGTTCGCGGACATCGACATCACCAACGGCATGGCCGAGCGCGGCGAGTTCGACGTCCTGAAGGTCTCCTACGCGGTGCTGCCTTACGTCCTCGACGAGTACGCGCTGCTGCCCTGCGGCGGCGCGCTGGGCCGGGGGTGCGGCCCGCTCGTACTCACCCGGGAGCCGGGCGCGGACCTGAGCGACGCGACCGTCGCCGTGCCGAGCGAGAGGTCGACGGCGTACCTGCTGTTCCGGCTGTGGGCCGCGGACGTGCTGCCCGAGGGGGTCGGCCGGGTCGTCGTCCTGCCGTTCCACGAGATCATGCCGGCCGTGCGGGACGGCAAGGTGGACGCCGGACTCGTGATCCACGAGGCACGGTTCACCTATCAGGAGTACGGCCTGAACTGCCTGGCCGACATGGGCGAGCACTGGGAGACCACGACCGGACTGCCGATCCCGCTCGGCGCGATCATCGCCAAGCGTTCGCTGGGCCCGGAGCTGCTGGACCTCCTTGCCGAATCCGCCCGTACGTCCGTCCGCATGGCCTGGGACGACCCGCTGGCCTCGCGCCCGTACGTGATGGAGCACGCCCAGGAGATGGACCCGGCCGTCGCCGACCAGCACATCGGGCTCTACGTCAACGAGTTCACCGCCGACCTCGGCGAGGCGGGTTACGCGGCCGTCCGCGGCCTCCTCACGCGTGCCGCGGCCGAGGGGCTCGTACCTCCCCTCGGCCGCGAGGCGTTGTCCTTCGTCCGACCGCGCCGCCTCTGACGCGCGAACCTCTGCCCGGCCGCGGTGCCGTCCCTCCGGAGGGGCGGCGCGGTGCCGGTCAGACGTCGAGTTGGTCGGCGACCGCGCGCAACAGGCCCGCGATCTTCGCGCCGTGGGCCTTGTCCGGGTAGCGGCCGCGCTCCAGCTGCGGGGTGATGTTCTCCAGGAGCGTCGTCAGGTCCTGCACGATCGACGCCAGCTCGTCCGGCTTGCGGCGCTGTGCGGCGGCCACGGAGGGGGTCGGGTCGAGGACCGTGACCGAAAGCGCCTGGTCACCGCGCTGTCCCGCGACGACGCCGAACTCGACCCGCTGACCGGGCTTCAGGCTGTCGACTCCGTCAGGAAGCACCGACGAGTGGACGAAGACGTCGCCGCCGTCGTCGCGGGAGAGAAAGCCGAAGCCCTTCTCGCTGTTGAACCACTTGACCTTGCCGGTAGGCACGTCTGTCCTCGTCCTCGTACTCGTCGGGAATTGCGAAAAACGGTCTGGATAGCACTGCAGCGGGCCGCCCGACCCGCCACCACATAAGGCTAATGGTCCGAGGGCCACTGACAAGACGTCCCCGGTGGTTCCTACGCGCTGGGAACTACCCTGGTCGGGTGACTCATGAAACCCAACCGAATTCGGCCGTTCCCGGCGACGGGCTGGTCCGTGCCGGCGCGATCGTCTTCATCATCGGCGCCGCGGCCACTCTCGTCACCGTGGCCCCTCTGTTCCTCGGCACCGAGCCGTTTCCGACGGCCGCGTACCTCGTGAGCATGCTGATGGGCGTCGGCTTCCTGATCGCGGGCATCGGCGTGCTCCGGTCGATCGCCGCGCAGCGCCGTCAGGCGCGCTCGTCCGCGCCGTCCGCGCCGTCCGCGCCGTCCGCGTAAGAGCAGCGGTCAACGCCGGGGCGGCCCCTCCGCGGTCAGTGCCGGGCAGCGCCACCGCGCGGGAGGAGCGGTCCGCGCAGGAGGAGCGGTCCGCGCCGGGGCGTGAGGGCCGCCGTCCTCCTCCGCACAGCGGCTTCCGTCAGGCTGTCGCCGCCGCGCCCGCATACCCGGCGAGCCAGGCGGGGAACGCGGTGAGGTCGGGGAGGACGACGTCCGCGCCCGCCTCACGCAGCTCCCGCTCGTCGCACGGCCCGGTCGGCACGGCGACCGACAGCACCCCCGCGGTGCGCGCGCCTCGGACGTCCCCGACGTGGTCGCCCACGTACACCAGGGCGTCGTGCTCGCGCAGCGCCTCCGCCTTGGCCTCCGCCCACAGCCATCCGATGACCTCGTCGGGCTCGATGCCGAGATGGGCGAGGTGCGTCTTGGCGTTCGGCTCGTGCTTGGCGGTGACGACGATCGCACGCCCGCCGAGCGCCCGTACCGCGGCGACGGCCTCCCGGGCGCCGGGCATCGCCGGGGTCGGGGAGATGGCGTACTCGGGGTAGAGCTCGCGGTAGCGGTCGCTGGTCTCCAGGATCCGGTCGTCCGGGAACCAGTGCGCGAGTTCCTGCTCCAGTGGCGGTCCCAGCCGGGTGACCGCGAGGTCGGCGTCTATCCACACGCCGGTCTCCGCGGAGAGCGCCCGGTAGGCGGCCCGGATGCCGGGACGCGAGTCGATCAGGGTCATGTCGAGGTCGAAGCCGACGGTGAGCGGTCGAGTCAGCGGTTCCGAGGCCATGGGTGCCATTGTGCCCGGGGTCCGGACGGGGCCCGGGTGACGGGGACGCAGGTGACCGAGACCCGGGATCCGGACGAGATCCGGGTGACAGGAACGCAGGTGACCGAGACCCGGGATCCGGACGAGATCCGGGTGACAGGAACGCAGGTGACCGAGACCCGGGATCCGGACGAGATCCGGGTGACAGGAACGCAGGTGACCGAGACCCGGGATCCGGACGAGATCCGGGTGACAGGAACGCAGGTGACCGAGACCCGGGATCCGGACGAGATCCGGGTGACAGGAACGCAGGTGACCGAGACCCGGGATCCGGACGAGATCCGGGTGACAGGAACGCAGGTGACCGAGACCGGAAAGGCAGCGCCGGAGGGCACCGAAACAGGACGCCGGGTCCGGAACACGCCCGGAAGTGTCGGACACGGGACACCCGGTCCGGAACACGCCCGGGGTCGGGTCGTGGAACACCGCGCAGGCGAAGGCTCGGGACGTGGCCCCACGATGGCCGAGCCCGGTCGCGCACCCACCGCACCTACCCCGAGCGCCGACGAGAGCCGACGCTCGGGACGTGGCCACCCGCGTACGTACGCTCGACGCACCGCCTCGCACCGCCCCATCCCGCACGCGCGGACGGACGCACGCGCGGACGGACGCACGCACGCACGGACGCACGCACGCACGGACGCACGCACGGCCGCACGGACGCACGGCGCCACCGCAGGCGCGACCTCAGCGGCGACGGGCGCGCCAGAGGAGGAAGAGGGCGGATGCCACCGCCGCACCACGCACGACCCACGGCCACGCCCCCGTCAGCGCCTCCCGCATCGCGTCGCCCCCCGGGGCGATCGGGTCGCCCCACCGGCCCTCGACGCGGCCCCAGATCCAGACCGCCGCGCTCGTGGCCACGAGCCCCGGGATGCCGAGGACAGCGAACTTCGCCTCGGTGCGGGAGAGGGCGCGTGTGGCGTAGGCGAGGAGCCAGCCGCCGGCCAGGGCCACCAGCGACCCCAGGACCGCGCCCGCGGCGAGGAGCATCGCGGCGAACAGCACCATGGGGTTGCCGAGCGCGAGGCGGCCGCCCCCGCGGGACGGCGCGGCCGGGGGCGCCCCCGCGGAAGCACCGGCGTCTCCGGGGGCGGCGTCGGCGCCCGGGGCACCCGCCGCCCCGGCGCGCCGCCACCGCGGGAACCGTCGGCGCCGCACGGTGCCCTGCTGCTCCGGCCCGCCGGCGCCACGCCCGCCGTCCTCCTCGTCCTTCCGCGGCGGCCGCAGCAGATCCGGGATCTCGACCCCGCCGACGAACGCGCCGAAGTTGGCTTCCTCGGGACGCCCGCGTTCGATCCGCCACCACTCGGGTTCCCGGGCACCCGGGACGGTTCCGGGGGCAGCCGCCCCGCCGGACGCCTCCGCGGCTCCGGCCTCCGGCGCCCCCGACCTCTGCTCGGGCACGGACGCGGGAGCCGTCTCGGCGGTGGGCTCCGCCCCGGGGATCGCCTCCGGGGAGGGGCGGCGGCCGGGTTCGGGGCTCGCCCCGTCCACCACCTCGTCGGGGCTGCCGAGCCGTCCGAGAATGCGCTGGACGGCCGCCGGGCTGTCGGTGCCGTACTTGGCACGCTGCCGGTCGATCTCGTTACGCAGCGACGACACGAGCTGCATCCTGGTGCCGGAGGGCAGCTGGCGCTGCTGCGCCAGATCGCCGACCCGGCTCAGGTAGTCGAAGACAAGCTGATCGCTTTCGATCCCCACGGTTGCCCCTCCACAGCGTGCCCGTCCCGGCGCCCGGTCCTGACGTTAGCGCCTGGGCAGGGGCTAACGTGGGGCGGATGGGGACCGGTGAGCTCGATCGGGAGGCGCACGTGCCCGCAGGAACGGCCGCAGGGACACCGGCAGGACGGCCCGCGCGTGAAGCGGGAGGCACCGCGGGCGCGACGGGGCGCCCGCACGACGGCGCCGCCGCGCGCACACCCGCGGGCACCCGTGGCGGCGAGGCCGCGCACTCGGTGCCCGGCGCCCACGACGGCACGGACGCACCCCCTGCCACCGCCGGCCCCACCGCCGACCGCTCCGGCCCCACCGCCCCGCCCCGCACCCTCGCCGAGGCCCTGCGGAACCGCGGCGACCGGGGGCTGGCCGCGCTGCTGCGCGCCCGCCCGGATCTGCTGAACCCGGTGCCGAACGATCTGACGCAACTCGCGACCCGCGCCGGCACCCGCGCCTCCGTCATCAGGGCACTGGAGCGGCTGGACCGGTTCGCCCAGCAGACCGCCCAGGCCCTGGCCGTGGCCGCGGAGCCCACGCCGTACGGGACGCTGCTCGCGCTGCTCGGCGGCGACGACGGCGACCCCGCGGTCGAGGCGGCGCTCCCGCGCGCGCTCGGCGTACTGCGCGAGCAGGCGCTGGTCTGGGGCGACGACGACCGGCTGCGGCTGGTGCGGACCGCACGCGAACTGCTCGCCCCTTCCCCGCAGCACCCGTCCCCGACGGGTCTCGGCCCGACGGTCGCCGAGGCCACCTCCGGGATGTCCCCGGGCCGGTTGCAGGAGATCCTCGCCACGGCGGGGCTGCCGACGACCCATGACCCGGTGTCGGCCGTGGTATCGCTGACGTCGCTGTTCACCGAGCGGGAACGGATGACGGCGCTCCTGGACTCGGCGCCGACGGAGGCGTTGGCGGTGCTGGACCGTCTGGTGTGGGGCCCTCCGTACGGGACGGTGGCTCCGCCGGGCGGCTCCCCGGGCGCGGCGGACTCGACGCCGGTGCGGTGGCTGCGGGACCGGGGTCTGCTGCTGCCCTCGTCGCCGCGGACGGTGGTGCTACCGCGCGAGGTGGCGCTCCATCTGCGCGGCGGACGGGCACACCGCGAACCGGAACCGGTGGCGCCGGAGGTCCGGGTCGCCGCCGAACACCGTCCACAGATTGTGGACAACACGGCGGCGGGCCAGGCGTACACCGCGCTCGCCACCGTCGAGGAGCTGCTGAAGAACTGGCAGACGGGCGGGCCGGTGGTGCTGCGGGCGGGCGGCCTGAGCGTCCGCGACCTGAAGCGGACCGCCGCTGCCCTCGACGTCTCCGAGCAGATCGCCTCGTTCTGGCTGGAACTGGCCTACGCGGCCGGCCTGCTGGCCTCCGACGGCGGCGAGGGTACCTCCCGTACGGGCACGGCTACGGGGGAGGACGAGCGGTTCGCGCCGACGCCCGCGTACGACGAGTGGCGGGACCTGCCCGCGGCCTCGCGCTGGACGGCCCTCGCAACGGCCTGGCTCACCGCCACCCGGACGCCCGGGCTGGTCGGCGGTCAGGACGCCAAGGGCCGAACGCTCGCTGCGCTCGGCCCGGACCTGGACCGCGGTGCCGCCCCCGAGGTACGTCACCGCGTCCTGGCCCTGCTGGCCGAGCTGCCCTCGGGCGCCGCCCCGGACCGGGACTCGGTCCTCGCCCGGCTCCGCTGGGAGCGCCCGGTCCGCACCCCGGCACCGGCTCCCGGCGCTCCCGAGCCCTCCGATCTGCGCTCCCGCATCGCGACATGGACCCTGACCGAGGCGGAACTCCTGGGCCTGACCGGCCGCGGCGCCCTCTCCACCGCCGCCCGCACCCTCCTGGCCGCCCCGGCGGCACTTCCCGCCCCGGCACTTCTCCCGACGGGACTTCCCCCGACTGGACTTCCCCCGACGGCACTCCCCGCAGCGGCACTTCCCGCGACGGCCGACCGTGCCGGGGGACAGCCGGACGCCCGCACGGTCCCGGGCACGCCCGACGCCCGGCACGAGCAGGCCGGGGACGGCCCGGCACAGCCCGCCCCGCACGGCCACGCCGCTCTCGCCGCCCGGGCCGCGCTCGCCGCCGGGGTGATCGCTCCCCTGCTGCCCGAACCGCTCGACCACGTACTCCTCCAGGCCGATCTCACCGCCGTCGCACCGGGCCCGCTGGAACGCCCGCTGGCGGAGGCCCTGGGCGTCCTAGCGGACGTGGAATCGAAGGGTGGCGCGACGGTCTACCGGTTTACGCCGGCGTCCGTACGGCGGGCCCTCGACGCCGGGCAGGCCGCGGCGGACCTGCACGCCTTCCTCGCCAAGCACAGCCGTACCCCGGTGCCGCAGCCGCTGAGCTACCTCATCGACGACGTGGCCCGCAAGCACGGCCATCTGCGCATCGGCGCCGCCTCCGCCTACGTGCGCTGCGACGACGACGCACTGCTCGACGAGATCATGGCCGACCGCCGTTCCCGCGGCCTGCGGATGCGCCGGCTCGCGCCCACCGTGCTGGCCGCCCAGGCCGACCCGGCCACTCTGCTCGAAGGACTGCGGGCCATGGGATACGCCCCGGCCGCGGAGTCCGCGGAGGGCGATGTGCTGATCATCCGCGCGGACGTCCACCGCACCCCGCGCCGCACCCCGCCGGTGCCCGTTCCGGACGGGCCGCCCGCCCCGGACGACACGCTGCTCGCCGCCGCGGTGAGGGCGATCCGGGCGGGCGACCTGGCCGCCACGGCCGCACGGAAGCCCGCACCGCACACCGGTGCGGGCGAACTCCCCCGCACCACCCCCGCCGAGACCCTGGCGACCGTGCAGGCGGCCGCGCTCACCGGGTCCGCGATCTGGATCGGGTACGTCAACGTCGAGGGGGCGGCGAGCCAGCGGGTCATCGCCCCGGTCCGCGTCGAGGGCGGATTCGTCACCGCGTACGACCACACCGCCGACGAGGTGCGCACCTATCCCCTGCACCGCATCACCGGCGTGGCCGAGCTGGCCGACGAACGGGCCTGAGCGCCCGCCCCGTCCGCGACCCGCACGAGGCGGGTGCCCAGGCGCCCCGGCGATTCCGCCAATCATGCGGACGAGGGCGGCGGTTACCGCTCGGGAGTGATCAATTCCCCCTGAGGGGCGACCTTCGGCATTCCGGCTCCGGGCCATGGGCAGTCACCCGGCGTCCCACTGACGATCCCGGGCCCGTCGGGCCACGGGACAGCCGGAAGGAAGGTCATTCCATGCGTCGTGTCACCACCGTCCTCGTCGCCGCAGCCGCGTTCCCGGGCGAGACGGCCACACGCGCCTCGGCGGTCGGCATCGATCCCGGCGGCGGACTCACGCGGTAGCCGAACCCGCGGGCCGGGGGTCGTTCGTCCGTGAGGGAGACGGCGGAGACCGGCCCCCAGGAGGGAGGGGACGGGAGGGGTCGTCGGGCCGCGCAGGGGGACGAGAGGGGAGACGCGGGCCGGCTGCTGGGAGGGGTTCCGGACCAGGAGGCTTCCGGACCAGGAGGCTTCCCGACCAGGAGGCTTCCGGACGAGGGAGGGACGGCCGGCAAAGGCCGGCGAGGGGGCGCGGCCGAATGCACACAGTGCCACGCTGGGTGCACTGACAGCCCTGTGAACAAGTAGCACCCCTCAGCGCGTCAGCCGCCCGGTCTCCAAGCCGGGCGGCTGACGCCATGACAGGGGACGGACGCCGTGATCGACACTCGTAGCGCTGCCTGGGACACCTGCTCGGAGGGCAAGCCCCAGCGCGGGAAGACAAACGCCAAGGGCGAGACCACCTGGTTCAACTGGACCCAGCATTCAGGGCGCGCGGGAGGTCGCGTAGGCGAAGTCCCCCGTGGAGCGGGCCGCGTGGTCGATCTTGAAGAACACGACCACGTCCGGCTCGGCGAGCCTGTCCAGGATCCGCTGAAGCCCCGGACGATCAAGGCCGCGCGAGCAGCCGGAGACGTCGGCGTCCTCCGCCACGGCCATGACCTGCCGGCACGGGCCGTGCACAGCGCCTCACAGGCCGCACGCTGACGCTCCGGCGAGGTAGAGTTTTCTGTTTCCCGCGAAAGGCGGCCATGGACGGCCGCGCGCGTTCCCGGCACGCTGGCCGAGACGCCCTTGGGGCGACGGGCACGAGGCAAGGCCCGAGCCCGTGGCAGGTGTGGTGTCTGTCACGCGATGATCCTATCTGCGGAGGTATGTGTGTCCTGCCTGATCGTCCAGAGCGACAAGATCCTCCTGCTCGAGGTCGACCACGACCAGGCCGACGCCTGCCGCCGCGCCATCGCCCCCTTCGCCGAGCTGGAGCGCGCCCCCGAGCACATCCACACCTACCGTGTGACACCGCTCGGCCTCTGGAACGCACGGGCGGCCGGGCACGACGCCGAGCAGGTCGTGGACGCACTCGTCGAGTTCTCCCGCTACCCCGTCCCGCACGCGCTGCTCGTCGACGTGGCGGAGACCATGGCCCGCTACGGCCGCCTCACGCTCGTCAAGCATCCCACCCACGGCCTGGTGCTGACCACGACCGACCGGCCCGTGCTGGAGGAGGTACTGCGCTCCAAGAAGGTCCAGCCACTGGTCGGCGCCCGGATCGATCCGGACACGGTCGTCGTCCACCCCTCCGAGCGCGGTCAGATCAAGCAGACGCTGCTGAAGCTCGGCTGGCCCGCGGAGGACCACGCCGGTTACGTCGACGGCGAGGCCCACCACATCGACCTGGACGAGTCCGGCTGGGCCCTGCGCCCGTACCAGAAGCAGGCCGTCGAGGGCTTCTGGCACGGCGGCTCGGGCGTCGTCGTGCTCCCCTGCGGCGCGGGCAAGACCCTCGTGGGCGCGGGGGCGATGGCCCAGGCGAAGGCGACCACCCTCATCCTCGTCACCAACACCGTCTCCGCCCGCCAGTGGAAGCACGAGCTGGTCAAGCGCACCTCGCTGACCGAGGAGGAGATCGGCGAGTACAGCGGTGCGAAGAAGGAGATCCGCCCGGTCACCATCGCCACGTACCAGGTGCTGACGACGAAGCGGAAGGGCATCTACCCGCACCTGGAGCTGTTCGACTCCCGCGACTGGGGCCTGATCGTCTACGACGAGGTCCATCTGCTGCCCGCGCCGGTCTTCAAGTTCACGGCGGATCTGCAGGCCCGCCGCCGGCTCGGCCTGACGGCGACGCTCGTGCGCGAGGACGGCCGCGAGTCGGACGTCTTCTCGCTGATCGGCCCGAAGCGGTTCGACGCTCCCTGGAAGGAGATCGAGGCCCAGGGGTACATCGCGCCCGCCGACTGCGTCGAGGTCCGGGTCAACCTGACGGACTCCGAGCGGCTCGCCTACGCGACGGCGGAGACCGAGGAGAAGTACCGCTTCTGCGCCACCACCGACACCAAGCGGAAGGTCACGGAGGCGCTCGTCCGCAAGCACGCGGGCCAGCAGACCCTGGTCATCGGCCAGTACATCGACCAGCTCGACGAACTCGGCGAGCACCTGGACGCGCCCGTCATCAAGGGCGAGACGCCGAACTCCCAGCGGGAGAAGCTCTTCGACGCGTTCCGGAACGGTGAGATCTCGGTCCTGGTCGTGTCCAAGGTCGCGAACTTCTCGATCGACCTGCCGGAGGCGACGATCGCGATCCAGGTCTCGGGCACCTTCGGCTCCCGCCAGGAGGAGGCCCAGCGCCTCGGCCGCGTCCTGCGCCCGAAGGCGGACGGCCACAAGGCCCACTTCTACTCGGTGGTGGCCCGCGACACGATCGACCAGGACTTCGCGGCCCACCGCCAGCGCTTCCTCGCGGAACAGGGGTACGCGTACCGGATCGTGGACGCGGACGACCTGACGACTGACGGCTGACGGCTTCCCGGCGGACGGCTTCCCGGTAGACGGCTTCCGGTGGACGGCTTCCGGTGGACGGCTGACGGCTTCCCGGTGGACGAAGGCCGGGGCGCCGACGGCCTCTGCCGAGACCGGGCCCCTGGGATCCGTTGCTCGCTACCCTGGTCCGTGACGCAGGTCCCCGGCGCAGGACCCCGGCGCAGGACCCCGGCCCGGGGGACGGCTGCGGATGACCGGACCGGTAGACGCGACGAGGCCGGTACGCACCACGGGGCCGACACACACCAGAGGCCGGTACGCACGACGAGGCCGGTACGCACGGCCCGAGGAGGACTCGATGCCGCACCACGACAGCTACGAGGTGCTCTTCACGGAGTCGGCGGCCCGCGACCGCGACCGCCTGGACCCGGTGCGCCGTGCCTCGTTCGACAAGGCGGTCGAGATTCTCGCCCGCGACCCGTACACCGAGCACTCCCGCCCGATAGGCCCCGGCGAACAGGACCGCGAGATCCGGCTGACTTCGCAGGTCGTGGCCGAGTACATAATCTCCCGGGGGCGGCTGCTCCTCGTCGTCCTGCGGATCTTCGACGACGCGGACATCCTGCTCCCGGAGAGCTGACGGCACCGTGCCCGCCGCACCGACCCGGCGGGCACGGCCCTGACTGCGGCGGCAGGCGCCACGACTGCCGCGGGGGTCAGCCTTCGGCCCTGGTGCCCGCCGCCGCGTCGCCCGCCGCTTCCGTCCCCGGGGTCCCGCGCTGCCCGGGCAGCCCACCGTCACCATCGCCTCCGTCGAACCCCCGGAAGGCCGCGATCGCCAGGACCGCCGGCCCCAGCGGCGCGTAGGGAGACGCCGACGGCTGGTGCCACCACGTCAGTCGGAGGTCCAGGTCCCCCGCGTGGGGTACGAGCCGCATACTGCGCGCCAGGAAGACCACGGCCATCAGCGCGGCGGTGGCCCTGCGCCCCTCGGGGACGGCAGCCGGGTCACCCGAAGAGCGGTCGGTTCCCGGGGCGCCCGGAACCAACCGCATCGACTCCCACCCGCTCCAGCTCGTACCTCTCCCCTCCCCCTGCCGCGCGCCCTTCCCTCTCCCTCCCCACGCGCCGCGCACGAGGAAGGGCCCCGCCGGTCTCCTTAGGTTCAAGTGGTCGTCGCAACACCCCAGCTCAAGGGGTGCGATGGACTTCGAGATCCGCAAGGTGCGGACCGCGCAGGGGCCTGTGAAGCTGCGCCGGGAGCGGGAGGCATACTCCCGGCTCGTGCAGCAGGGATACAGCAACACGGAAGCCTGCCGGATCGTCGGTGTTGACCGGCGAACCGGCAACAAGTGGCGTAACGGCCGCAGCGCCGACCGTCGGCAGAAGGCGGCACCACCGATTTCCGCGGTGGCGCCGCCTTCCGGCACGTCCAGGTACCTGCGCGAGGAGGAGCGGATCCACATCGCCGACCGGTTGCGGGAGAAGGCCACGGTGCGGGCGATCGCCGCGGAGCTGGGCCGCAGCCCGTCCACGGTCAGCCGGGAGATCCGCCGCAACCGAACGGACGGCGCACGCGGCCTGCGCGGGACCCGCACTTCGGACGCGCTCCATGAGGCGGTTGGGAGCGAAGGGCGATCAGTGCGGGGACGCGGTGGCCCGGTGGCGCGGCGGCGAGACGGACGGAAAGCCACGGCGCGGCGCCCGCCCGGAGGCGCCGGCACGGTAGCGGCCCGCCGGGAGGCTCCGGCGGGACCCACCCGCCTCAGAGATGGCGGCGGACTCCGGCCTCCTCGCTGTACTCACCGAGGACCGCGACGCCGAAGGCCGTGGTGACGAAGACCCTGACCGCGCGCAGCGCGTCGCCGAGACGGTGGGTGCGGTGGGCCGGGGCGCCGGTGGCGGTGGCTCCGCGACCGGGCCGGGACGCTGGGGTGAGGGTGGCTGTACTCATGGGACCAGAATCGGTTCTCGGCGTCCGCGACACATCGACCTGCGGGCTGAACGCCGGTCGCGGACGCGTACGACTTCGGATAGAGGGCCTCCCCTACGGGATGGACCCCGCCCCGCGAAATCCATTCGCCCCGGCTCGGCGGGCTGAGTAAAATCGCCCGCCTTGCCCGCCTCCCTCGCAGGAGTGCCGCCTCCCGGACGGAAACCGGGTGCGCTGTCATGTCGTACTTCCAACGTACCTTCGGAGGCAGCACCGTGCCCGCGCCCGAAGCGCCCGAAGCACCGGCGCACGATCCCCTGGGCCGTGAACGGGCCCATCTGACCGCCTCGCGCTCCGCCCTGCGCGCGATGCGCGAGGACGTCGAGGCCCTGGACATCCGGGACGTCACGGCGAACTGGGTGAACGCCGTCGTCCTCGAGTCGCAGATCAGCGAGCGGATCAGGGCGCTCGCGGATCTCGCCCACACCCCGCTCTTCTTCGGGCGGCTGGACTATCTGCACACCACGCAGGAGGGGCAGCGCTTCTACATCGGCCGCCGTCATGTGCACGACCCCGACGGGGATCCGATGGTGATCGACTGGCGCGCGCCGGTCTCCCAGCCGTTCTACCGGGCCTCCCGCAAGGACCCGATGGACGTGCGGCTGCGCCGCCGCTTCGGCTACACCGGCGGCGACCTCACGGCGTACGAGGACGAGCACCTCACCGACCCGACGGAGGCGGACCGGACCAGCCGGCTCCTCCAGGCCGAGATCGAACGTCCGCGCGTGGGCCCGATGCGGGACATCGTGGCCACGATCCAGCCCGAACAGGACGAGATCGTCCGGTCGGGCCTCTCCGGCACGGTGTGCGTGCAGGGCGGTCCCGGCACCGGGAAGACCGCCGTCGGTCTGCACCGGGTGGCGTATCTGCTGTACGCGCACCGGGAGCGGCTGGCCCGCACCGGCACCCTGGTCATCGGACCCAACCGGTCCTTCCTCCACTACATCGAGCAGGTCCTGCCCGCTCTGGGTGAGTTGGAGGTCAAGCAGGCGACCGTCGCGGACCTCGTCGCCCATGTCGAGGCGCGCGGGACGGACGAGCCCGCGGCGGCGCTGGTCAAGGGCGACGCACGGATGGCGGAAGTACTGCGGCGCGCGGTCCGTTCGCATGTGACGATGCCGGCCGAGCCGGTGATGGTGGTCCGCGGCTCACGCCGCTGGCGGGTTCCCGCGTACGAACTGGAGGACATCGTCCGGGAGTTGCTGGACCGCGACATCCGCTACGGCGCGGCCCGCGACGCATTGCCGCAGCGCATCGCGCACGCCGTGCTCGTCCGCATGGAGCAGGCCGGCGAGGCGCCGGACGACCGGGTGCAGGACTCGGTGGCACGCAACGCGGCGGTGAAGGCGGCGGTGAAGACCGTCTGGCCGCAGGTCGACCCGGCGAAGCTGGTGCTGCGTCTGCTCTCCGACCCGGACTTCCTGGCGGAGCACGCGGAGGGGGTGCTGAGCGCGGACGAACAGAAGGCGATCCTCTGGACCCGGCCGCCGCGCTCGGTCCGCTCCGCACGCTGGTCCCCGGCGGACGCGGTGCTGATCGACGAGGCGAACGACCTCGTCGAGCGCACGCCGTCCCTCGGCCATGTGGTCCTCGACGAGGCACAGGACCTGTCGCCGATGCAGTACCGGGCGGTGGGGCGCAGATGCACGACGGGTTCTGCGACGGTCCTCGGCGACTTGGCGCAGGGCACCACCCCGTGGGCGACGGCGAGTTGGGCCGAGGCCCTGGCTCATCTGGGCAAGCCCGACGCGGTGGTGGAGGAACTGACGGCGGGCTTCCGGGTGCCGCGCGAGGTGGTCGCGTACGCGTCCCGGCTGCTGCCGCACATGTCGCCAGGGCTGGCGGAGGTCCGGTCGGTCCGCGAGTCCCCCGGCTCGCTGGAGATCCGCCCGTCGGCGGGTGATGGGGACGTGGTCGCCGCGTGTCTGTCGGCACTGCGGCACGAGGGTTCGACCGGCCTGATCGCTGCCGACGACCGGGTGCCGGCCCTGGCCGCGGCGCTGACCGACGCGGGTGTCCCCTTCCTGGCTCCCGGCGAGGAGACCACCCCTGACGTGCGGCTCACCCTGGTGCCGGCATCCCTCGCGAAGGGCCTCGAGTACGACTACGTGGTCCTCGACGACCCCGCGGCCGTGGTCGCGGCCGAGCCGGACGAGCGGACGGGCCTGCGCCGGCTGTACGTGGCACTGACCCGTGCGGTCTCGGGCCTCGCGGTGCTCCACTCGTCGCCCCTGCCGTGTCAGCTGGGATGATCCGGGCGGGAGCCTGCGGGAGTCGACCCCGCGGGAGCCGACAGCGGGACAGGGTCGGGGACCGGCGCACGTGCGCTGCCCGGGTGGCGCCTCGGCCCGGGTCCGGGCCGGTCCCGGCCCTGCGCGCAGGGCCGGGACAGCGGAGCCCTCAGCCCAGCCCGAGGCGCCCTCGGCCCGTCGGCTGTGGCGACCCGACCCGGTCCGTGCGGTGGCTCGTTCCGGCAGGTGCGACACCCCTGCCCGAGTCGGGATGGCGCCTCGGCCCGCCGTGTTCCCGGGCGGTGGCTCGGCTTCCGGCGCGCGCCAAGGCCGCGGTCGGACCGGGAAGCGGACGGGCCGGGAAGCGGACGGGCCGGACTAGTGCCGCATCGGGCGACGTTCGCCCCGTCGCGGCGCCCGGCGCGGCGACTCGCGGCGTTGCCGGATCAACCGAGTAGGCCCACCACGAGGTCGATCCGGCGCCTTGCGATCTTCCCCTCGGCCCGGAGGGCCTGGGGAGACCCCACCCCCTCGGCCGGAGGGCCCGGGGCAGACCCCACCCCCTCGGCCGGAGGGCCGGGGGAGGCCCCGCGCACCGGACGCCGCTCCTTGACGGGCAGACCTCGCCTGACGCGGCACTAGCCTCGTACTTCGCAGGTCACCCGATCGCGAATATCAAGCGGTCATAGCCGATCACTCGTCGATCGGAACCGTAGCGGCGAGAGCCGGTGCCGGTCCGGATCGGTCGAGATCGGAGGCCCGGAGGCCGCTGCGGCGAACCTTTTCGGCGACCTGCGAAGTACGGCACTAGCCGTCCACCGCCTCGCGCCATTCGCGTACCGTCGCCTCGTCCACCGGAGCCTGCCAGCCGGCGGGCCGAGCCGCGCCGCCGATGTGGAACGCGTCCAGGCCGGCCGCACGGAGAACCGGGAGGTGGTCGAGGCGGAGACCGCCGCCGATCATCATCCTCGGCTCGTAACCGGGCTCGTCCCGCCTCGCGGCCTCCGCCAGCAGCACCGGCAGCCCCGCGTCGACGCCCTCCGCGCTGCCCGCGGTGAGATACGTGTCGAGTCCGGGCAGGTCGGCGAGCTGCTTGCGCAGGGCGTCGCGGTCCGCGGCGCGGTCGATCGCGCGGTGGAACGTCCACCGGCAGCCCTCGGTCTCGGCGACCAGCCGTTCGACGGTGACGAGGTCGGGGTCGCCGTGCTCGTCGAGGAAGCCGAGCACGAACTCCTCCGCGCCTTCCCCCCGCAGCCCCCGCGCCGCCCCGACGAGCGCGTCGGCGTCGCCCGCACCGAAACCGACCGCGAGCCGGAGCATCACCCGCAGCGGTACGTCCACCGCCGCCCGGATGCGGCCGAAGGTCTCCCGGGACGGGGTGAGCCCGTCCGCCGCCATGTCGCTGACCAGCTCGAGGCGGTCCGCTCCCCCGGCCTGCGCGGCGACCGCGTCCCGCGCGTCGAGGGCGATCACCTCCAGGAGTGCTCGGTTGCTCATGGCTCATCCTCCGCCAGTAGACGCCATACAGGTCTAGTCCAATAACGGAGTCAGCCTAGTCCGCGCTCTCGCACCACGCACCGGAGCCCGGGCGCACACCCCACCCCGAACACACTTCTCGGCCACCGCGCCCTTCACCCACCGGGCCCCGCGACGCGCCACTCGCGCGCACCCGGGACTCAGCCGCCCAGGCTGCCGCTCCCGAAAGCCCCGCCGCTGCGGCTGCCGTGCTGCGGCCGGGCCTCGGGCCCCTTGCCCGTGGTGTGCGACGTGTGGGTCTTCATGTTGTAGGGCAGGAGCCGGCTGCCGTCGTCGGGGAAGGCGTCGTCATCCCCTTCCCTGACCTCCTCGATGTGCTCGCGGTGGTCGGCCGGCTTGGGCTGCTCATCGGGAGTCGGGACGCGCAGCCGGGCCCGCCGCCGCCCGTCCCACCACATGGCGCCACCCAGGAGGACGATGAGAATGACCCCGAAGGTCAGGGGGCCGATCGCGGCCAGGATCTGGGCCGCGAGCTCCGTCTTCGGCAGGCTCTGCGCTGTGACCGCTGCGTTCATGGTGTCCGCCTCCGCACAGAGGGATGAGACACAGGCGCTATCCATTATCACCTGATATGACTGTTATGCCAGCACCCTGACCGGCCCTGGACGGCGGGACCGACCGATGCCGGGCGGAGCCGCAGACGCCGAGAACGATGAGGACCGATCCGGAGGTCGGGGAGGACTCCGCAGGCCCCGGGACGATGCGTGGCCGCCCGCGAGGAGCGCCCCGGCACCTGCCGGTCACCGGCCGGCTGGACAATGTGGCCATGCCCGCGCCTCCGCAGCACCCCGCCCATGACGAACTCCGCCGACGCTGGGCCGCCACCGTGGCCGCGGTCGCCGACCGCGCAACGGACGCCTCCCTGCCCGGACCGGACCGGTACGCCGACGACCTGCTCGGCCGCTGGGCCGAGCCGCAGCGGCGCTACCACACCACCGACCACCTGGTCGCGGTCCTGGAACGCATCGACACGCTCGCCGAGTACGCGGACGACATCGACCTCGTACGCCTCGCGGCCTGGTTCCACGACGCGGTGTACCTGCCGGAGCGCTCCACCAACGAGGAGCGCAGTGCCCGCCTCGCCGAGCGCGCCCTGCCCGAACTGGGCGTCGGCCGGGCAGGCGTCGAGGAGGTGTCCCGGCTGGTGCTGCTCACCCGTACCCACACGGCACAGGACGACGACGCCAACGGCAAGGTCCTCTGCGACGCCGACCTGGCGGTCCTCGCCTCGCCGCCGGACGCGTACGAGAGGTACGCCGCCGCCGTGCGCGAGGAGTACGGCTTCGTCCCTGACGACGCCTTCCGCGCGGGCCGGGCCGACGTCCTGCGCCATCTCCTCGGGCTGCCGAGACTGTTCCGCACCCCGTACGGACAGCGGGAGTGGGAGGAGGCGGCACGGCGCAACGCGACGGCGGAGTTGCGGCGCCTCGTTCACCACGCGGATGGTTCCGGAACCCGGGAATGACGGGCGTCATCCGGCTGTTGCGCACTGTCATGCCCGCCGCAACCGCCGACTCGCGCCCCCGTATGCCACTGGCCGTCTACATCCTGGGCCTCTCGGTCTTCGCACTCGGCACCAGCGAGTTCATGCTGTCCGGGCTGCTGCCGCCCATCGCCGAGGACATGGGCGTCTCGATCCCCCGTGCGGGACTGCTGATCTCCGCGTTCGCCGTCGGGATGGTCGTGGGCGCGCCGCTGCTCGCCGTGGCGACGCTGCGGCTGCCGCGCCGCGCCACGCTCATCACCCTGATCACGGTATTCGGGCTGGGCCAGGTCGCGGGTGCGCTGGCCCCCACGTACGAGGTCCTGTTCGTGTCCCGGGTGGTCAGCGCCCTCGCATGTGCCGGGTTCTGGGCGGTCGGCGCGGCCGTGGCGATGGCGATGGTGCCCGTCGACGCGCGCGCCCGCGCCATGGCCGTGATGATCGGCGGGCTGTCGATCGCCAACGTGCTGGGCGTACCGGCCGGCGCGTTCCTGGGCGAGCACCTCGGCTGGCGCTCGGCGTTCTGGGCGGTCGGCGCGGCGTCCGCGGTGGCCCTGGCCGGCGTGCTGACCAGGATCCCGCCCATCCCCGTGCCCGACGGGAAGCCGCGGCTGCGCCGCGAGCTCACCATCTACCGCGACCGCCAGGTCTGGCTCGCCGTCGCGGTCACCGCGCTGTCCGCGGGCGGGGTCTTCTGCGTGTTCTCGTATCTCGCGCCGCTGCTCACCGATGTCGCCGGACTCGGCGACGGCTGGGTGCCGACCGTCCTCGGTCTCTTCGGCATCGGCGCACTGCTCGGCACGACGGTCGGCGGTCGCATCGCCGACGCGCACCTCTTCGGCGTGATGCTCTGCGGCATCACCGCCTCGACGGTACTGCTGGCGGTGCTCGCCCTGACCGCCGAGTCCCCGGTGCCGGCGGTGGGCCTGTCGTTCCTCATCGGCGTCGCGTCGTTCTTCACCGCCCCCGCCCTGAACGCCCGGATGTTCAACGTCGCGGGAGCGGCCCCCACGCTGGCCGCCGCGACCACCACCGCCGCGTTCAACCTGGGCAACACCAGCGGCCCCTGGCTCGGCGGCACGGTCATCGACGCCGGCCTCGGCTTCGCCGCCACGGCGTGGGCGGGCGCGGCGATGACCGCCGTCGCCCTCGGGCTCGTCGCCGTGGCCCTGCGGTTCGAGCGCCGCGGGGCGGACGCGGCGCCCGGGAGGCGCCGCGTGGTCGTCTCGTCCGCGGCGAGCCGCGACGCCGGCGCGACGCGCTGCGGCACGGCCTGACGCAAGGGGACGGTCCGTCCGCTCCCGCCCGACGCGCCGCTCCGGGGTGCGCCGTGTTGCTCCGGGTTGCGCCGGATGGCGGGCACCTCGGTTGCCGGCGCACGGCGCCGGGGCGAGGGTCGCTCAGGGGGAGGTAAAGCCCCGTCAGTCTTCTCCTGGAGCGCCCAATGAGATTCGTCGCGAGTGCGGGCGGCGCCGTCGCCCTGGCCCTGGCCGTCGTACCGATGACCCCGGTCCAGGCCGCCTCCGCCAACCCCGGCCACGAGAACAACCGCATCGCCTGCAACGCCGACGCCCTGACGAACGCGATCACTGACACCAACGGGAAGGGCGGCGGCACGATCGAACTGGCTCGCGACTGCCCGTACGTCCTCACTTCGGCCCTCCCGGACATCACCCGGCCCATCACCCTGCACGGAGGCAAGGGCACGAGCATCGAACGTTCGAGCGCACCCGGTACACCACTGTTCCGCATCGTCGAGGTCGCGGCCCCAGCCGGCTTTCTCACGCTCGACGACCTGACCGTCCGCAACGGCCACGTCAACGGTGACGGCGGTGCCGTCCTCGTCGGGGACGGCCGGACCCTGCTCCTCAAGTCCGTCACGCTCACTCGCAACCGGGCCGAAGGCAATGGCGGGGCGGTGGCGAACGTCGGTGGGCGGGTGATCCTCCGCGACAGCAAGGTGGAGAAGAACGCCGCGGACAACGTGGTGGGCGCCGGAGGCGACGGAGGCGGCATCCACACGACCGGCGGCGTGGTGTCCATCGACTCCAGCGCCGTCAGCGGAAACAGGGCGGCGGACGACGGAGGCGGCGTGGCCTCCGAGAGCGGCTATGTGACCACCGCCCACAGCACCGTGGGCAAGAACGAAGCCGAAGGTGACGGCGGCGGTATCTACAACAACGGGACGGCGCACATCCGGTTCACCAGCGTCACCGGCAACAGGGCGAGTGGAAACGGCGGGGGCATCCGGAACGCCGGCACCCTGGTCGTCGGTCGCAGCAGCATCAACAAGAACACCGCGGCGAGCGGCGGGATCCACAACACCGGCAACGCGTGGATCGGCCACAGTGTGATCAAGGACAACACCGCCACCACCGGGGGCGGCGGTCTCTGGAACAACGGCGAAGCCACCGTCGAGTCGAGCGACATCACCGGCAACGAGACCACCGGCGCGGCCGCGCCGGGCGGCGGCGTTCTCAACAGCGCCGGCAACACCGTCCTGACCGACAGCACCGTCACGAAGAACCAGGCTTCGAACGGTGGCGGCATCTACGAAACCGCGGGCGACGTCACCCTCAACCGGACCCGTGTGAAGGACAACGACCCCAACAACTGCGGCCCCGCCAATGCCGTGTCCGGCTGCGTCGGCTGACCGCACACAGCACGGCACGCCCCCTGTCGCGTATTCGCCGCTGACACGGCCGGAAGATCACCCTGTGTGCCTGTCGCCGTATTGGGTCCTATGGGTGCCCGTTCACCGCTCCGGCTTCTGGTGGGTGTTGGGCCGTAGGAAGCGGTGGAGGATCAGGCGCAGGGTGGGGAGCTGGTCGGCCGGGCTGAAGGTGGGGTCGGTGGCGGCGCTGGTGTAGAGGGCGGCGATGAGGGCCATGACCCATGCCGCGGTGTCGTCCGGGTCCAGGGCGGGGTCGATCTGGCCTGCCACGGCCGCATTGTGCAGCAGGGCGGTGATGGTGGACCGTTCCTCGTCGTTGTCGCGGCTGAGCAGTGCTTCGAGCTCGGGGTCGCGGTAGGCCTGGATCATCGCCTCCATGACGAGGGCGGGGACCAGCGGCTCCGCGGCGGGGGCGGCGAGAAGGTCCACGGTCTCGAGGAGGGCGGTCCACGGGTCGTCGGCGGTGCGGGCGGCGGCGAAACGCTCGGCCTTGGTGGCGCCGTCGTGCTCGTCGTCCTCGAGGACGGCGTGGAAGATCGCGCGCTTGTTGGGGAAGTAGTGGAACAGGTTGCCCGCGCTCATGCCGGCGGCCTTGCAGATCTCCGCCGTGGTGGTGCGTTCGAACCCTTTGGCGGCGAAGAGTTCGGCCGCGGCGTTGATGATGTGCCGGCGCCGCGCCTGGTGCCTGGCCGGGTCGACTGTCCTCATCGGGGCCTCTTTCCGGTCAACTCTCGACTCCGGTCTCGGACGGGTAATAATAGACCGAGTGCTCGGTCTATTATTACGCAGCACCGGAGGCGAGGGGGGACATGGACATGACCAAGGAAACGGGGCGGGAGCCGCAGGTGAGTCGACTCACCGTGCTCCGACAGACGGCTTTGAGCACCGTGTGCGTTTACGCCGTTCTCGTGCTGGTGGGGGTGGGTGTCGGCTGGCTCGTCGACTTCCTGGCCGACTGGCTGGTGACACTGCCCTGGGCACCGCTGCAGGGACCGGCCGAGTTGGTTGCCTCCGCCCCCGCCCCGACGCTGCCCGCCGCGGGCGCGGTGGCAGGGCTGGTCCTCGGACTTGTCGCCCAGCACGAGCAGTTGGTGATTCGCCTGTCGGGTGAGTGCGTTGTGCTCACAAGCAAGGGACGGGAACGGGAGTTCCCGCGCGATGTCATCGCCACGGTGTTCCGGGACGGCAAGCAACTCGTCCTGCTCGGCCACGACGGTGGCGAACTCACTCGACAGGAGTGCGACCTGGACACCGGCCGCGTTGCGGACGCCTTCACCGAGCACGGCTATGCGTGGGCGGACGTCGATCCGCACCAGGGTGAATTCCGCCGCTGGGTCCCGGGGGCTCCCGGCCTCCCGGAGGGCGCGAACGCCCTCCTCAAGGCCCGCCAGGAGTCGCTGGAGAAGAAGGGGCCCTCCCACGAGGACGTTTGGGAACTCCGTGGGGAACTGGCCCGTCTCGGCGTCGTGGTGCGGGACGAGAAGCGACGCCAGTACTGGAGGACCTTCCGAAAAGCAGGTCCGGCCGCGGAATGAAGGGCGGTGGGGTCGGCCGGCACGTATCCTCGGTGAAGCCGAACCCGGTGTCAGCGTGTGCGATCGCCGGGGGCGTACCGGCTCCAGGTTCCGCCGGCCTCGGTGACCGGGCGGGTGACGGTCTTGTCGTGGTAGCGAGGGCCTTCGCGATGACGGGGGCCGGGGCTTGGAGGACGAGTTGGCGGATCGCGGAGGTCCCGCCACGCTGCGGTGGGACGCCGATCTCCCGCAGGTGGGCTTGGAGGCTGACCGGATTCATCGGCTGTCCGGGCCGGCGGCCGGGGAAGAGCCACTGTGAGCTTCTGCTACTGGCGTAGGGCAGGTGCCGGCAGGACTGGATACAGGTCCGCATGAGGCCGGCGACGGGCTCCGGAAGCGGGGACGGAGGAGCTTCCAGCCGGACGGTGACGGCGGCCCCATCGTCGATGACGTCGTCGACAGTGAGGCGGACGATGCGGGTGACGGGTTGCGCGTAGAGGAGAACGAGCGCTCATCGCTTCGAAGACCTGCTCGTCCGGCCGCAGCAGCGGCAGACCGTCGATCAAGTGCAGCCGAGCCGAACCGTGGTTGGCGCTGAGATCGACCATGATCGGAATGGTGTCGCAACAGCCGCCTCTCACCGGCTGCCGAAGGAGAGGAACCGATGACCGACTACACGAGCCTGCCTGCCGACCTGCCCGTTCCCGAGGACGACGGCGCTGCCGCCCACTTGTCCGGTGCGAGAATGCCGCATCTGGAGCTCCACGCCACCGACGGCGCGACGGTCCGCCTTGACGCGCTGGGCCCGGGTCGCACGGTGCTCTACATCTACCCGCTGACGGGCCGCCCCGGCACCGATCTGCCCGAAGGCTGGGACTCCATCCCCGGCGCACGTGGTTGCACCTCCGAGACGTGCGGCTTCCGCGACCACCACCAGGACCTGCTCGCGGCCGGCGCGGCCCAGGTGTACGGCCTCTCCAGCCAGGACAGCGAATACCAGCGTGAGGTCACCGGGCGGCTCCACTTGCCGTTCCGGATGCTGTCCGACCCCGCGCGGAGCCTGGCCCAGGCACTGGACCTTCCCACGTTCACCGCCGGCGGGCTGACGTTGTACAAGCGACTTACGCTGATCATCAAGGACAACGTGATCGAGCACGCTTTCTACCCGGTCTTCCCGCCGGACAAGCACGCCGACCAGGTCCTGGCCTGGCTCAGCGACAACGCCCACCCGTAGTAGGCGAACGCGTCGCCCGGTCCGGTCGGCTTGCCATCCCAGGAACACGCGGATCAGATCGTGACCGTGAACCTCGCCGAGGGTCGGGGAGCCGGCACTCAACAGGCACGCCGAGGACCGCAGAGCCCGCTGAACAGCCAAGAGGAGCACGTCACCGAACCGGAACCAAGATTGCTCCGCCACCGCTGACTTCCGTTCGGATCCCCCGGAGGGCCCCTGCCGGCCTACCGCCCGCCGCCGCGCTTCCGCCGCCGCAGTCCCGCCTCCGTGAGCCGCCTGACCAGTTCCTTCGATCCGATCTCGACCGCGCCGGCGCGCACGGCGTCCTCGTAGCGGTGCACGGGCACGTCGTAGTGGTCGCGTTCGAAGGCGCGTGTGGGGCAGCCGATCGACCTGGCGAAGGTGTGCAGCTCCTCGAACGACACGTCGCTGACCAGGTGGGACCACAGCATCCCGTGCCCCGGCCACGTCGGCGGGTCGATGTAGACGGTCACGACAGTCCGCCGACCGGCGCGACGACGACACCAGCCTTTCCGCACACCCAGTGCGGGTCGGGGCCCAACTCGGGCTCCACGTCCAGCGCGTGCGGCTCGCCGGTGGTGCAGACCGGGCACAGCGGCCACCGCCCGTACCGTTCCAGCAGGGCGTCCTGCACGTCCTGGGCGATCAGCCCGGCCACGTACTCCGCGCCCTCCGGCCACTGCTCGACCCACCAACGGCGCTCCCTGACCGCCTCCTCGACGAGGGAGACGACCTCTGCGTGCGCCACGTCACGGGCGGTGAGATCCGCGAGGACGAGGGCGCGGGCGGCGTGCAGCGCCTGCTCGAGTGGGTTGACGTCCATACGCTCATTGTCACCCTTCCGGGTGTGGGCCCTCAGCGCGGCCCGCACCATCCACACCTGCCCGCACCGTCCGCGGGGCGCCGGTCCCCCTGAGTCCCGCCCGCACGGGTGCCCATCCGCACGGGTGCCCATCCGCAGGGGTGCCCGCCCGCACGAGTGCCCGTCCGCAGGGGTGCCCGTCCGCAGGGGTGCCCATCCGCAGGGGTGCCCGCCCGCACGAGTGCCCGTCCGCACGAGCGCCCATCCGCAGGACAAAGGGGGGTTGACCGTTCACAGTGGGCGAAAATATCTTTCAAGGGTGACCAAGGACCTGAAGGATTCTTTCGGCGCTGCGGGAGCCGGCAGACGCCCCGGCGGGTCCGCTCCGAGCGGACCGGGCACGTCCCGCACCCACGGCGGCTCGGGGCCGACCACGTCCGCCGCAGGTGACTCCGGTGCGAGCGACCCCGGGCCGGGCGGCGGCGCCGCGAGCAGCTCCGGCCGTGGCGGCACGAGAAGCCCAGCCACCGGCCCGAACGGCACCGGCACCGGCACCGGTGGCGCCCCACCCGCTCCCGCCGCGCTCGCCGCGAAAGTCCGCACGCTCGCCCCGTCGATGACCCGCTCGATGCAGCGGGTCGCCGAAGCCGTCGCCTCGGACCCCGCCGGCTGCGCGGCCCTCACGGTCACGGGTCTCGCCGAGCTCACCGGCACCAGCGAGGCCACCGTCGTCCGTACCTCCCGGCTCCTCGGCTACCCCGGCTACCGCGATCTGCGGCTGGCGCTCGCCGGTCTCGCCGCCCAGCAGCAGTCCGGCCGCGCCCCGGCGGTCACCGCGGACATCGCGGTCGACGACCCGATAGCCGACGTCGTCGCAAAGCTCGCGTACGACGAGCAGCAGACCCTCGCCGACACCGCCGCGGGCCTGGACACCGTCCAGCTGGACGCCGCCGTCACGGCCCTCGCCACCGCGCGCCGCATCGACATCTACGGCGTGGGGGCGTCCGGCCTGGTCGCCCAGGACCTCGCCCAGAAGCTCCTGCGCATCGGACTGGTCGCACATGCGCACAGCGATCCCCATCTCGCCGTCACCAACGCCGTTCAGCTCCGCTCCGGCGACGCCGCCGTGGCGATCAGCCACTCCGGCTCGACCGGCGACATCGTCGAACCGCTCCGCGTCGCGTTCGACCACGGGGCGACGACGGTCGCGATCACCGGCCGTCCGGACGGGCCGGTCTCCCAGTACGCCGACCATGTGCTGACGACCTCGACGGCGCGCGAGACCGATCTGCGTCCGGCCGCCATGTCCTCCCGGACGGGCCAGCTCCTCGTCGTCGACTGCCTGTTCATCGGCGTCATGCAGCTCACCTACGACGCGGCCGCGCCCGCCCTCGCCGCCTCGTACGAGGCCCTTGCGCACCGCCACAGCTCCCGCACCCGCTGAACCACCCGAGAGAGCCGCCTCCCATGACCTCCACCCCCGGACCGGCCGACGTGCGCACGCAGTTGGAGAGCCTGACGACCGAGGCCTTCCGCCCCGAGCTCGCCGGCATCGACCGGCTCCCGACCACCGAGATCGCCCGCATCATGAACGGCGAGGACCGGACCGTCCCCGACGCCGTCGCCACACAGCTGACCGCCATCGCCGCCGCCATCGACGCGACCGCCGACCGGATGGCCCGCGGGGGCCGGCTGGTCTACGCGGGCGCGGGCACGGCGGGCAGGCTCGGCGTCCTGGACGCGAGCGAGTGCCCGCCGACGTTCAACACCGGCCCGGACGAAGTCGTCGGTCTGATCGCGGGCGGCCCACCGGCGATGGTCGCGGCGGTCGAGGGCGCGGAGGACTCCAGGGAGCTGGCAGCCGCCGACCTGGACGGTCTCGGCCTGACGGCTCTCGACACCGTGGTCGGCATCTCCGCCTCCGGCCGTACGCCGTACGCGATCGGCGCCGTCGAGCACGCCCGTACGGCCGGCGCCCTCACCATCGGCCTCTCCTGCAACGCGGACAGTGCTCTGGCCGCGGCCGCGGAGCACGGCATCGAGGTGGTCGTCGGACCCGAACTCCTCACCGGATCAACCCGGTTGAAGGCGGGAACGGCGCAGAAACTGGTCCTCAACATGATCTCGACCATCACGATGATCCGCCTGGGCAAGACGTACGGGAACCTGATGGTCGACGTCCGCGCCTCGAACGAGAAGCTCCGCGCCCGGTCCCGCCGGATCGTGTCGCTGGCCACCGACGCTCCGGACGAGACCGTCGAGACGGCCCTGACCGCGGCGGACGGCGAGGTGAAGACGGCGATCCTGATGCTCCTCGCCGACGTCGACGCCCCCACGGCCGCGGACCTCCTCAAGCGCGCCCACGGTCACCTCCGCGAGGCCCTCCGCCTCTGACGCGGCGCCGGCGCTCGCCGCTCCTCGCGAGCCGCCGTCACGCGACGTGCGCGCGCAGCACCCACCGAGGGTGGCCCGGGAAAGGGAACGGGAATTCTCCGCCTGTGCGGCGACCCGGCGTCACTGATGCACAGCCTCAAGGAAGCGGGCTATGAGGCGGGCGAAATGCAGGAGTACAGGGACAAGACCGAAGAGCTCATCTGCTAGCCGTTGCCGATCGGATTTCCGGGGCGTTCCACGGGCAGAACACACGCCCACAGAGCGAAGGTCCCCGCTGCCGACAGCAGGGACCTCCTCGTTCATGCTTCGGCGATCGGCGGCACAAGGCGCCGCCCGCGACTTGGTCGCCTCAGAATGACGCGCTGCGGCCTTGGGCGCTCGGACGGACCTGTCGGTTGCGTACCGCGGCCGTCGGCGACCACGAACACGCCGGTCCACCGAAGACCCCCGCGTCCGCCACCGCGAGCGCCGCCCCCCTCCCCGAGGACGGCGTCCCGTCAGCCGGCCGGTCTCGTTCCGACGACGACGGTGGCGTACAGCTCGTCGCACGTGGCCACCCGCGGCACCAGACCACTGCCCGCGACCGCCGCCAGCGCGTCCGCCGCCTGCCGCTCGCTCGTCTCGAACAGCAGGATCCCGCCCGGCGCCAGCCAGTCCCCCGCCTCCGCCGTCACGCGCCGCAGCACGTCGAGCCCGTCCGTGCCGCCGTCGAGCGCGACCAGCGGCTCGTGCACCCGGGCCTCGGCGGGCAGCAGCCCGACCTCCTCGGTCGGTACGTACGGGACGTTCGCGGCCAGGATGTCGACGCGTCCCCGCAGCCCGCCGGGCAGCGGCTCGAACAGATCGCCCTCAAGCACCCGTACGCCCTCCGGGACATTGCGCCGGGCGCACCGGACCGCGCCCGGCTCGATGTCGGAGGCGTACAGCTCCACCCCGGGGCCGGGCAGTGAGGCCGCCAGCGCCGCCCCGACGGCACCCGAACCGCAGCACAGGTCGACGACCACCCCGGCGTCCGGCCGGGCGGCCGCCGCCCGGCGGACGAGGAACTCGGTACGGCGCCGGGGCACGAACACCCCCGGCTCCACGGCGATCCGCAGACCGCAGAACTCCGCCCAGCCGAGGACGTGTTCCAGCGGATGGCCGCAGGCCCGCCGCTCCACCATGGCGACGAGCTCGGCGCGCGTCCGGGCGGCGGAGAGCAGCAGCTCCGCCTCGTCCTCGGCGAAGACACAGCCCGCGGCGCGCAGTCGGCCGACGACGGCGGGAAGAGAAGCAGGGGGAGGAAAAGGAGAAGGGGAAGAGGAAGGATCGAAGGAGAACGACAAGGGGAGCCTCTCGGAAGTTCCGAAACGGGGCTCCCTCACACACCTTCGGCGACGCGGAGGCGAGCACCCGGACCTGCAGCAGCGGTAATGGGTCTCACCTCCCGACGTCCTGGTACTGGGGTCACCAACCCTATCGCGGCCCTACCCGGGCAGCCTCCCCTGCCGGTTGCGCTCCCTGACCCGTGCCCGCAGCAGTACGGCGGGCGGCACGTTCCGCAGCGCGTCGGGAGGGCAGTCCCACTCCCGCCCGCCTCCCGGCGGCCGTAGTTGCACGTACGGCCCCTCGCGCCCCATCACGCGCCCGATGCGCCCGTCCCGCGAGTCGATCACGTAGTCGCCCTCCCCGACCGCCTTCACCCGCGGGCCCCGTGGAGCACCGCGGCGAGCCGGAGTGCGGTGTCCAGGTTGCAGCGCCCCAGGTCGACCAGGGGGTACGCCCCCGACTCGCTCGTGAGCGACACGAGGTCCACGCTCAGCGACGGCAGGGTGACCCCCATCGAACCGAGCTCGCCCCGCAGTTGCGCCACGACCTCCTCGGCAGCACGCAACCGTTCCTTCGGACATGGTGGGACCACCAGGCACCTCCACTCTCGGTCTGTACGTTCCCTACACAGCGTGGTCATGGAGGGCTAGCCTGACCAGTGTCGAAGGCCCAACAACCCGACCTGTGTCACACGGAGTTGACCTTGCCTGGACCGAAGGATCTGGCCCCGTCCACCTCTCCCAGGGCTCTGCTCGGCGCCGAACTGCGCCACGCCCGCGAGAACGCCGGCCTCAGCCAGCGGGAGCTCGGCGAACCGCTCTTCGTCAGCGCATCGTTCATCGGCCAACTGGAGGCGGGCACGCGGCGGATGCAGCCGGATGTCGCGCGCAGGATCGACGAGATACTCGGCACGAACGGCTTCTTCGAGCGGAACTGCCTCGCCGCCAACAAGTCCAGGTACCCGGACCACTTCGCCGAGGCGGCCGAGGCGGAAGCGGTCGCGACGACGATCCGCGAGTACGCGCCGCTGCTGGTCCCGGGGCTGCTGCAGACGGAGGCGTACGCACGGGCGGTGTTCCGGGGCGGCCGCCCCACAGCGACAGACGATGCCATCAACGAGCTGGTGGCAGCGAGACTGGAACGCTCACGGCTCCTCGACGATCCAACAAGCCCCATGGTGTGGACGGTGTTGGACGAAGCCGTGCTCCGTCGCAAAGTGGGAGGCGCTTCAGTGATGTCGGAGGCACTCCGCCATGTGGCTGCCCTCGCGCGCAACCGCCGCGTCATCGTGCAGGTGATGCCGTTTGACGCGGGCGCCCACATGACAGACGAGGGGGCACTGAAGCTGATGTCCTTCCCTGACGCTCCGCCGGTCGCCTATCTGCAAGCCTTGGGCACGGGTCAGTTACAGGACGATCCAGCAAGGGTGGCCCGATACGAGCTGGCCTACCATCTGCTCGCGGCCAGCGCTCTGTCCCCCCACGAATCCCTGGCCCTGGTCGCATCGGTGGCGGAGGATTACTCCCATGAAGATCAGCAGCCCTGAGTACGACCTGAGTGCCGCTGTCTGGCGCAAGTCCAGCTACAGCGGCGGCGATGGCGGCAACTGCCTCGAAGTGGCCACCTGGCGCAAGTCCACCTACAGCGGCTCCAGCGGCGGCGACTGCCTCGAAGTCGCCGACGACCGGCCCGGCATCGTCCCCGTGCGCGACTCCAAGGACCCCGACGGCCCGAAGCTCGTGTTCCGGACCGCCGTCTGGTCCGCGTTCGTGGACGGGGTCAAGGCAGACCGCTGAGCAACTCCACGACGGGGCCCGGGGCTTGAGCCTCGGGCTCCGAGCGCTCTGAACAAGGAATGGTGAAGGGCCCCAACCCGCCCACCCTCCCCGCGAGTTGACTGTACGCGATCCATTTGCCACGGAGGGTCACGACCCTCTAGCGTGTCCGGAAAACGAACAGCCCCCGTCAGGTGCGCCAACACCAGCGGGGGCTTGACCAACAAGATCGGTAAGGTCGATCCGGATGGCTGACAGCCAGCTTAGTGCCCCCTCCCTGCCCGCGCACGCCGCTCCGCACCCGATGGCCCGCCCCGGCTACGGAAAGCGCATCGCATCGGGCCAACCTCCCCGCACGGCCGCGGACTTCACGCACCTGCCACCGCGCGAGGCCGCCGTCGCCGCGTACATCGACCGGCTCGCGGACGGAGCCGACATCTCGGTGAAGACGCTGGCCAAGGTGCTTCCGTACGGCCAGTGCGCGCTGCGGACCGCCCTCAACCGCATCCAGGCCGCGGGTCATCTACGGCGCGGACGCGAGCACATGGCCGGAACCGGGAGCCCGCGATGGATCACCCGGACGTGGTGGTCGCGTGCACCGCGGGACGACACATGGTGGGCGGCGTACCGGCGCGGCGACGTACCCGAGGAGGGTCTCCGGCGGCCGACGCGTTCCCGGGCGGTGATCCTGCTCGCGGCGCTCGGCAGGGAGGCACCGGCGATGTCGCTGTCCGCCGTCGAATGCGCGCAGCTCGCACCGCTGGTGGAGGAGTGGTTCGCGCGCGGCGCCGACGAGGCGCAGCTGAGGCACGCGCTCACGGCCGGTCTCCCCGTTCCGGTGCATCATCCTGCCGCGCTCGCCCGGAGGCGCCTGACCGCGAAGCTCCCTCCCGAGCGGCGCCCCGCTCCCCCTGTCCTCCGGGTCCTCGAATGCGGCAAGTGCGGCGCACCGGCGCGCGCCGAGGCCCTGCGGGACGGTGACTGCGCCGCGTGTCGCGGTGAGCCCGTGCCGCCTGCCCGCACCTCCGTGCTGTCCCCTTCCTCGGTACGCGCCCACGCCGCCGAGGCCCGTGCCGCTGCCCGGCCGAACGAAAGGAATCGCAGATGACGGTGCTGCTCGTCCGTGCCGGAACCGAGGCACGATGGAGAGGAGGAGGCGACACCATGACCCCCAGCCCCGCCGACACCCCGGACATGTCCGTCGAGGAGTTCGAGGAGCTCGCCCGCCGGGCTCCCTAGACGGTCACGTTCGAGTACATCACGAGTACATCAACGGAAAGCTGAAGGTGAGGCCGGTACCGGACGGCGACCACGTCGAGATCGTCATGTGGCTGCTCCGGCGATTGTGCCGGTCGTACAAGTACGGTGAGACGGTCGCTCTCCCCTCCCCCGTCGACATCACCCTCGACACCGAGAAACTCAAGGACTACGCCGGCTGACGTGGCGGCCGGCCCCGCCGCCGAGCCGGGCCGGGCTCTCGGCCGGCAGCAGGCCGGCTCCGGCCTCCAGGACGTGCTCCGCCTCCTCGGGGACGAGCGTCTCCTCGACGAAGGTGACGGCCCTGCGCAGCTTGTCCCCGGTCTGGTAGGGGAAGTCCGTGCCCAGCATCAGCCGGTCCGCGCCGTACGAGTCGGCCGCCGCGCGCAGGGCGGCCGCGTGGCCGTGGGCGACGGTGTCGTAGGACATCCGGCGGGCGGCGGACGTCGGCAGCTCGATGACGTCGGGCGCCTCCCATGGGACGTGGTCGTCGGCGCGCGGCAGCAGCAGCGGCAGGGCTCCGCCGAGGTGCGCGTGGACGATCCGCAGCCCCGGGAAGCGGATCGGGACGCCTTCGAGGATCAGATGCATCGCGCAGATCGCGTCCTCCGTCGGCGCGCCCACCATCCACCGCATCCGGTTCCGTGCGATGAGCGGTGAGCCCGCGTCGCGACCGGCCGGGTGCAGGCTCAACACCGAGCCCCGGTGGTCCAACTCCTCGAAGAGCGGCCGGAAGACGGGGTCGCCGAGGCTCCGGCCGAGTACCGACGTCGTCAGCCCGGCGCCCGCCATCCCCAACTGGTCGAGTGCGCGCGCCAGTTCCTCCAGCGAGGCGTCCAGGTGCGGGAGCGGCAGCGCGGCGAAGGCGGAGAAGCGGTCCGGGCGGGCGCGCACGACTTCCGCGTAGTGGTCGTTGGCCAGGCGGGCCGCCGTGACGGCCTCGGTCTCGTCCGGGAAGTACGGCGTCTGCGGGGAGACCGAGAGGATCTGGTGATCGATGCCCGCGGCGTCGTTCATCGCGAATCGCGCGTCGAGTTCCGCCGGGCTGTCCCCCGCCCCCAGGCCCCTCTGCGTACCGGTGTCGTCCCGGCCGTAGGACTCGAGGAGGCGGAGGTAGTCCTCGCTCCACAGATGGGCGTGCACATCCGTCCGCACCTCTTCAGCTTCCCGCCGCCACCGGCCCGCCGCCACCGGGCGGGCGTCCCGGACCCGGCGAACCGCCCGTCCGGACGGGAGGCGGACGCGGTCGGGGGCGGCCCTGTGGTGTGCTCCCGGAGGGCCCACCCCGCCACTGAGCGTGCGATTCCATTTCCCGCTCCGCAATCGCCATCACCGGTCAGAATCGGACTTTCCGGGTATGCCGTAAGGCGTTGCGGTGAGATGTCCGGATACCGCTGCCGCGGTCACGGCTATGGGCAGAATCCGTCCGGGAGGCAAGTATGGAAGGCATCACCACGGCGGTCGCATCGGAGTCCGATCTAGACACCGGTGCCGCCGGAGGCTGTCATTGCCGGACGATCTCGCGCCCGGGGGCTCGGGCGGGTTCCGCCGAGGAGCGGTTCCGGGGGCTGCTGGAGGCGGCACCGGACGCCATGGTCATCGTCGACGACGGCGGAACCATCCGCCTCGTCAACGCCCAGACCGAAGCCCTCTTCGGCTACCGACGCGACGAACTCCTCGGCCGCCCCGTCGAAATCCTCGTCCCCAACCGCTTCCGCAACCACCACGCCGCACACCGCAACGGATACACCCACAACCGCCAGGTCCGCCCCATGGGCGCCGGACTCGAACTCCACGGCCTCCGCAAGGACGGCACCGAATTCCCCGTCGAAATCAGCCTCAGCCCCCTCGAAACCACCGACGGACTCCTCGTCTCCGCCGCCGTACGCGACGTCAGCGAACGAAAAGCCGCCGAAGAGCGGTTCCGGGGGCTGCTGGAGGCGGCACCGGACGCCATGGTCATCGTCGACGACGGCGGAACCATCCGCCTCGTCAACGCCCAGACCGAAGCCCTCTTCGGCTACCGACGCGACGAACTCCTCGGCCGCCCCGTCGAAATCCTCGTCCCCAACCGCTTCCGCAACCACCACGCCGCACACCGCAACGGATACACCCACAACCGCCAGGTCCGCCCCATGGGCGCCGGACTCGAACTCCACGGCCTCCGCAAGGACGGCACCGAATTCCCCGTCGAAATCAGCCTCAGCCCCCTCGAAACCACCGACGGACTCCTCGTCTCCGCCGCCGTACGCGACGTCAGCGAACGAAAAGCCGCCGAAGAACGGTTCCAGGCCCTGTACGAGCAGCAGCGGCACGTCGCGCTGACCCTGCAGCGCAGTCTGATGGGCACGCCACCGGCTGTGCGCGGCCTGGACACCGCGAGCCGCTATCTGCCCGCCACCCAGGGCGCGGGCGTCGGCGGCGACTGGTTCGACCTCGTGCCACTCGGTGCCGGACGGGTCGGCATCCTCATCGGTGACGTCATGGGGCGCGGCCTGGAGGCGGCCGCCATCATGGGGCAACTGCGGTCCGCGGCCCACGCCCTCGCCAAGACGGGCATGCAGCCGCGGCAGTTGATGCACTCGCTCGACGCGATCGTCGCCGAGCTCGACGGGCCCGACCAGCTGGTGACCTGCTGCTACCTGATCGTGGCGCCGGACGCGGGTGAGGTGACCGTCTGCTCGGCCGGGCATCTGCCGGCTCTCGTCGCGGAGCCGGGCGGGGGCGTACGGTCCCTGGACGCGCCGGTCAGCGTGCCCCTGGGCGTGGGGGACCATCTGCACCAGCAGTCGACGGTGGCGGTCGCTCCCGGGTCGAGTCTGATCCTCTTCACCGACGGTCTGATAGAGACACCGGCGGGAGACATCGAGGAGCAGCTCGACGCGCTCATCGACGCGCTCGAGCTGGCGTTCGCCTCGGCGCCCGACCTGGAGACGGTGGTGGACCGGGTGCTGGCGTCGGTGCTGCCCGCCACCGAGCACCACCACGACGACGTGACGCTGCTCCTGGCCCAGTTGCCGGCGGCTCCGCTCGCCACGGCGGCGACGGAACTCCCGGCGGCCCCGTCGTCGGTGTCGCAGGCCCGGGCGTTCCTCGCCAAGTCCCTGGTCGACTGGGGCTGCGCCCAGGTCTCCGACGACGCACAGCTGCTGGTGTCCGAGGTGGTCACCAACGCGATCCAGCACGGAGAGGGGCCGGTGCGCCTGCTGATGCGGCGCAACAGCACCGAGCTCACCGTGGAGGTGAGCGACCACAGCCACCATCCGCCCCAGCCCCGGCTGGCTGCCGCCGACGACGAGTCGGGGCGGGGCCTGATCCTCGTCGAGACGCTGGCGGGCAGCTGGGGCGTCCGCTCGACGGACGACGGCAAGACGACGTGGTTCACACTCCACCTGGAGCCGCTGTAGCGGGTCCCCACCCCGCACGCGATCGTACGCACGCGCCGGCCGCCCCGCCGGACACTGCTGCCCAGTTCCGGGGCAACTCCGACACGCGGACCATGACCTGCGACAACGCGGTGACCGTTGCGGCCTTCCCGGCATGACTCTGCTGCTCAGCCGAATTGGGCAGCAGAGTCGCGCCGGGGCGCAAAGGCCGAGGGCGGCACCCCCGGAAGGGGTGCCGCCCTCGGTTCAGGACGTGGATCGACCTTCGGGTCGATCAGAAGTCCATGTCACCGCCCGGCATGCCGCCCGGAGCGGCCGCGGCGGCCTTCTCCGGCTTGTCGGCGATGACGGCCTCGGTGGTGAGGAACAGCGCGGCGATCGACGCGGCGTTCTGCAGCGCGGAACGCGTCACCTTGGCCGGGTCGATGATGCCCTCGGCGATGAGGTCGACGTACTCGCCGGTCGCGGCGTTCAGGCCGTGGCCCGGGGTCAGGTTGCGCACCTTCTCCACCACGACGCCGCCTTCGAGGCCGGCGTTGACGGCGATCTGCTTCAGCGGGGCCTCCAGGGCCAGCTTCACAGCGGCGGCACCGGTGGCCTCGTCACCGTCGAGCTCGAGCTTCTCGAAGACCTGGGAGGCCTGGAGCAGGGCCACGCCACCACCGGCGACGATGCCCTCCTCGACGGCCGCCTTGGCGTTGCGGACGGCGTCCTCGATGCGGTGCTTGCGCTCCTTGAGCTCGACCTCGGTCGCGGCGCCGGCCTTGATGACGGCCACGCCGCCGGCCAGCTTCGCGAGGCGCTCCTGCAGCTTCTCGCGGTCGTAGTCCGAGTCGGAGTTCTCGATCTCGGCGCGGATCTGGTTGACCCGGCCCTGGACCTGGTCGCTCTCCCCGGCACCGTCGACGATCGTGGTCTCGTCCTTGGTGATGACGACCTTGCGGGCGCGGCCCAGCAGGTCCAGGCCCGCGTTCTCGAGCTTGAGGCCGACCTCCTCGGAGATGACCGTGCCGCCGGTGAGGATGGCGATGTCGCCGAGCATGGCCTTGCGGCGGTCGCCGAAGCCCGGGGCCTTGACGGCGACGGACTTGAAGGTGCCGCGGATCTTGTTGACGACCAGGGTCGACAGGGCCTCGCCCTCGACGTCCTCGGCGATGATCAGCAGCGGCTTGCCCGACTGCATGACCTTCTCCAGCAGCGGGAGGAGGTCCTTCACCGAGGAGACCTTGCCGTTGTAGATGAGGATGTACGGGTCCTCGAGGCCGGCCTCCATGCGCTCCATGTCGGTCGCGAAGTAGGCCGAGATGTAGCCCTTGTCGAAGCGCATGCCCTCGGTGAGCTCCAGCTCCAGACCGAAGGTCTGGGACTCCTCGACGGTGATGACGCCTTCCTTGCCGACCTTGTCCATCGCCTCGGCGATGAGCTCGCCGATCTGGGTGTCGGCGGCGGAGATGGAGGCGGTGGAGGCGATCTGCTCCTTGGTCTCGACCTCCTTGGCCTGGTCGAGCAGGGCACCGGAGACGGCCTCGACGGCCTTCTCGATACCGCGCTTCAGGGCCATCGGGTTGGCGCCGGCGGCCACGTTGCGCAGGCCCTCGCGGACCAGCGCCTGGGCGAGGACGGTCGCGGTGGTCGTACCGTCACCGGCGACGTCGTCCGTCTTCTTGGCGACTTCCTTGACCAGCTCGGCGCCGATCTTCTCGTACGGGTCCTCGAGCTCGATCTCCTTGGCGATGGAGACACCGTCGTTGGTGATCGTGGGGGCGCCCCACTTCTTCTCGAGGACGACGTTCCGGCCCTTGGGGCCAAGGGTGACCTTGACGGCGTCGGCGAGCTGGTTCATCCCGCGCTCGAGACCGCGCCGTGCCTCCTCGTCGAACGCGATGATCTTGGCCATGTGAAGTGGTCCTCCCGGACTGGGGTGGATTGCTCCGGACCGCGCTGGTGCCCGCGACGGACGGCCTGCACGCCTTGTGGTTCCTTGCCCCACCCGGCCTGCGGGCCTCACCGACCCGGTCCTTCGTTGTCACTCTCACTCGGAGAGTGCTAACGCCAATGATTAGCACTCGGACCCGGCGAGTGCAAGGCGCGACCGCGACTCGGGCGTCCATCAGGACACGGCGGCCGGGCCCGGACCCGGACCCGGCGCAGGCGCGGACCGCACACCTCGCAGGTCGCGACCCCGCGCACGCCGGCGAGCGATCCGGCGCGGCCCGCCACCGCTGACCCGCGCACGCCGGCCGGCGGTCCGGCCGCGACGGAGGGCCTGCCCCGGACACGACCTCGACGGAAGGCGGCCCCGGACACGGCGGAGGGTCCGCGCCCCTGGCACGGACCCTCCGTCACGTTGCTGCAGTCAGTCGGCGCTCAGCCGGCTACGCGGACCATGTCCGCCTGCGGCCCCTTCTGGCCCTGCGAGATCTCGAACTCGACTCGCTGACCCTCCTCCAGGGTGCGGTATCCGTCCATCTGGATCGCGCTGTAGTGGACGAAAACATCCGCACCACCGTCGACCGCGATGAAGCCATACCCCTTCTCCGCGTTGAACCACTTGACGGTGCCCTGAGCCATGCCTAACTCCCCTATTACTGGCCCTTGCACAGGACCGCACTTCGCGGACCCGGGTCAGACCTCACCCAGCGGTGTCCCCCGGTGCCCGGAGGGGCATACGGATGACCCATGGATGTGCGCCGGAACGCGTCGACCGCGGCTGAATGTATCTGTCCAACTGCCGTCTGCAACAGGTCAATCGGACGAGAATTCCGGGCAGGACCGAAAGGATGAATTAGCAGAAATGTGAGCATTCCCGGGCAAGTCGGGCCAGACAAAGCGCACTTATTGCGCATCACGCTCGAACACTTTGGCTGCTTCTTGTCGTGCGCGACCGCATTCTCATATGCGCCTGGCACACGCAGCGGAGGGGGCTTCCCCAACTCTATCGCGCTCAACCATGCAGAAACGCCCCCTCCGCCGAGCTTGCGGAGGGGGCACTTCTGCTGACTCTGCGTGGCGATCAGCCGCCCGCTACCGCGGGGATGATCGACACCCCGGCACCGTCCGGCGTCGCCGTCTCCAGGCCCTGCTCGAAACGCACGTCGTCGTCGTTGACGTACACGTTCACGAAGCGGCGCAGCTTTCCCTGGTCGTCCAGGACCCGGGCCGCGATACCCGTGTGGTTCTTCTCCAGGTCGGCGATGACCTCGGCGAGGGTGGCGCCCTCGGCCGGGACCTCGGCCTGACCGCCCGTGTAGGTGCGGAGGATGGTGGGGATGCGGACGTTGACGCTCATACGAGGCCAGCCTCTCGGAAGGAGTCCAGGTTGGGACGGATGACTGCGGACATACCCGTGGTCGGGGCCACCGCGTCGAGGGTCTTGAGGCCGTCACCCGTGTTGACGACCACCGTGGTGAGGGCCGGGTCGATCACTCCGGCCTCGATCAGCTTCTTCGCCACACCGAGGGTCGTACCGCCCGCGGTCTCGGTGAAGATGCCCTCGGTACGGGCCAGCAGCTTGATCGCCTCCACGATCTCCTCGTCGGTGACGTCCTCCACGGCACCGCCGGTGCGTCGGCAGATGTCGAGCACGTACGGACCGTCCGCCGGGTTGCCGATCGCCAGGGACTTGGCGATGGTGTCCGGCTTCTGCGGCCTGACCACGTCGTGGCCGGCCTTGAACGCCACGGACACCGGGGAGCAGCCCTCGGCCTGGGCGCCGAAGATCTTGTAGGGCCGGTCCTCGACCAGGCCCAGCTTGATCAGCTCCTGGAGCCCCTTGTCGATCTTGGTGAGCTGGGAGCCGGAGGCGATCGGGATCACGATCTGGTCCGGCAGCCGCCAGCCGAGCTGCTCGCAGATCTCGTACGCCAGCGTCTTGGAGCCCTCGGCGTAGTACGGGCGGAGGTTGACGTTGACGAAGCCCCATCCCTCGCCCGCCGGGTCGCCGATGAGCTCGGAGCAGAAGCGGTTGACGTCGTCGTAGTTGCCCTCGATGCCGACCAGCTCTCCGCCGTAGACGGCGGCCATGACGACCTTGCCCTGCTCCAGGTCGTGCGGGATGAACACGCAGGAGCGGAAGCCGGCGCGCGCGGCCGCGGCGCCGACGGCACCGGCCAGGTTGCCGGTGGAGGAGCAGGAGAGGGTCGTGAAGCCGAAGGCCCGGGCGGCCTCGATCGCCTGGGCGACGACCCGGTCCTTGAAGGAGTGGGTCGGGTTGCCGGAGTCGTCCTTGACCCAGAGTCCGCCGGTGACGCCGAGCTCGCGGGCGAGGTTGTCGGCCTGGACGAGCTTGGTGAAGCCCGGGTTCAGGTTCGGCTTGCTCGCCACGTCGGCGGGCACGGGCAGCAGCGGCGCGTAACGCCAGATGTTCTCCGGACCGCTCTCGATCCGCTTGCGCAGTTCCTCGGCGTCGCCGCTCGGCAGGTCGTACGCGACTTCGAGCGGCCCGAAACAGGCTTCGCAGGCGAAGATCGGACCGAGGGCGAAGCGCTCGCCGCACTCGCGGCAGGAGAGCCCGGAGGCGGGGCCCAGATCGACGGTGTCGGCAGAATCGGTGGTGGCAACAGTCTGCACAGCCATGGAGGCGAGGCCCTTTCTCCTCATCTTCCCCGCGGTGCGTTTCACCGCGAGACGGAATTGGCACCTTCCCTAGCCGTGAGCCTCGGCCGCGATGGGCGGCGAGATCGGCTGGAGGGTTGCCGGGGCTTCAACGGGCCGTGTCCCTCTGCCCCTCTGGATGAGCGGTATTCGATTGTCTCGATTCGATTGTCTCGGCGCGACGACCCCCGACATGCATCGGCGGTCCGCGTTGTTCAAGACTGTAACCGAACCCCCGGACGCTTGAGATGGTCGTCCGATCCGCGAGATGGAGATCACGTGCTGGAAGAGGTGGAGCGCTGGCTGGCCCGGCGGTCCTGGTCGGTGGCGGACCGCCCACTGGACCGGCTGCTGTCCGCCAAGCAGGACACCACGGTCAGCGTGGTGCTCCCAGCGCTGAACGAGGAGGCGACGGTCGGGGAGATCGTCACCGCGATCCGGCGCGACCTGATGACCGACGCGGTGCCGCTCGTGGACGAGCTGGTCGTCGTCGACTCGGGGTCGACGGACCGCACCGCCGAGGTCGCCGCACGCGCCGGCGCCCGGGTGGTGCACCGGGACGCGATACTCCCGCGCGTCCCGGCCGTGCCCGGCAAGGGCGAGGTGCTGTGGCGCTCCCTCCTGGCGACCGTCGGCGACGTCGTCTGCTTCGTGGACGCCGACCTGAAGGAGTTCTCGGCGGACTTCGTGTCGGGGACCGTCGGGCCGCTGCTGACCGACCCCGAGGTCCAGTTCGTCAAGGCGATGTACGACCGGCCGCTCGGTGACGCGCCCGGCCAGGGCGGGAGGGTGACCGAACTGGTGGCCCGGCCCCTGCTCAATCTGCACTGGCCACAGCTCGCGGGATTCGTCCAGCCGCTCGGCGGGGAGTACGCGGCGCGGCGCTCGCTGCTGGAGCGGCTGCCGTTCCCGGTCGGCTACGGGGTGGAACTGGGCCTGCTGGTCGACGCGCTGCACACGGTGGGCCTGGACGCGCTGGCGCAGGTGGACGTGGGCGTACGGCTGCACCGCCACCAGGACGGGCAGGCGCTGGGCCGGATGGCGGCGGCGATCTACCGCACGGCCCAGCTGCGCCTTTCGCGTGGGCACCTGGTCCGCCCGGCACTGACCCAGTTCGAGCGCGGCGAGGGCGGTTTCGTCCCGCGAACGCACGCGGTGGACACGGAGGAGCGTCCGCCGATGGCGGACATCGCCGAGTACGCGAGCCGGGCGGGGCGGCGAAACACGGGCGCGGCGTAACGCGGCCCAGCCGGAATGATTGTCTACATTTCGGACTCATGGGCAATGCGAGTTCACAGGGTGCTCGGGTCTTCCGTTCTGTTCGGGCCGTGTCCGGCCAGGACCTGACGAGGGACCGCGGGCGCAGCAGAGGCGATCGGTCCCGCTTCCTCGGGGCCCTGGCGGTCGCCGCGGGTGCCGCGGGTGCCGCGGCCGTCACGACGGGCTTCGTGCCGGCGGCTGCCGCCCTGTCGGCGCCGGCCCCCGATCTGGAGATCACCAAGACGGCGTCGGCGAAGAGGGTCGCCCTCGGGGACACCCTCACGTTCACCATCAGGGCGACGAACAACGGCGAGCGGGAACTCCCCGACGTGCGCTTCACCGACGATCTCGGCGGCACCCTCGACGACGCCGTCTACGACCGCAACGCCCGGACCGCACTCGGCCGGGTCGCTTACACCGAGCCCGTGCTCTCGTACTCGGGTGCCATCCCGGCCGGGAGGACGGCGACCGTCACCTACTCGGTCACCGTGGGAGGCGAGGACGGCGGCGACGGCGGCGACGGGCGGCTCGGCGGCGGCCTGGAGGTCCAGTCCCCGCGGTCCAACTGCGCCACCGGCACCCGAGACGCCCGGTGCACGGCGACGCCCGTGGCCGAGGAGATCGGGGAGCTCGGGGCCCCCCGGACCGACTTCGGCGACGAGGAGAGTCACGACCACAGCCTCGAACAGGGCCATGAGGACGGTCTGGACGAGGAGGACGCCGAGGACGGCGCCCAGGGCGGGCCGGGCGTGCCGCCTGCCCCCGGCGGCCCCGGCAACGCGGCGGGCGCCGGACAGGCCGGTGCCCCGGCACACGGCAGCGGGGCCGTCGGCCAGATCGCGGCGGCCGGCCACAACAGCGAGCGGCTCTGGCTGCTCGGCGGAATGGCCCTGGCACTCTCGGCCGCCGGCGCCATCGCGCTCGCGGCCACGCGCGACCGGGGAAACCATTGATCAGGTACGCGCCACCGTTCTTGGGCCCTCGTCGGAGGACGGCACGCGACCGGGCGCGCGGTCCGGGGCGGCGCGCAGCCGGTCACCGGCCGGGGCGACGGGCCCGGGCCGGCGGGCGACGGCCCGAAGCCGTCGTCCGGGAGGGCGCGGTCCGGGCCGGCGGCCCGCCCGCACTCGACGGTCCCGGCCGGGCGGCAGGTCCGGGCCCGGCGAGTGACCGGACCGGACGGCACCTGTCCCGAGCCCCGTCCCCAGCGATCGCCCGAACCGGACGGCACATGTCGTGGACCGGACGGCACCTGTCCCGAGCCCCGTCCCCAGCGATCGGCCGGACCGGACGGCACATGTCGTGGACCGAACGGCACCTGTCCCGAGCCCCGTCCCCAGCGATCGCCCGGGTCGGCGCGCAGCCGGTCACCGGCTGCGCCTCCAACGATCGTGGGCAGGTCTCCGACGATCTCCGGCGGTCTCCGGCCACGGAGTCCGCCGTACGTTTGAGCGGTTCCAGGAAGGGCTAGGTTTCGCGACATGGTCTCTGAGCACGGGCACGCCGCACGAGTTCTCGTCGCCTCCAACCGGGGCCCCGTCACCTACGCCTTCCGGGAGGACGGCACGCTCGACGCACGGCGCGGCGGCGGCGGACTGGTGTCCGGGCTGTCGGCCATCGGCCCCGAGGCGGACGCCCTGTGGGTGTGCTCCGCACTCGGCGACGGGGACCGCGAGGCGGTGCGGCGCGGGATCGGCGAACCGGGCGTGCGGATGCTGGACATCGACGCCGCCGTACACGCCGACGCGTACAACGGCATCGCGAACTCGGTCCTGTGGTTTGTCCACCACATGCTGTACCAGACACCGCTGGAGCCCGTCTTCGACGCCGAGTTCCGGCGCCAGTGGGTGGCGTACGAGGCGTACAACCAGGCCTTCGCGCAGGCCCTGGCCGAGTCGGCCGCCCCGGACGCGGCCGTACTGGTGCAGGACTACCACCTCGCCCTGGTACCGGGCATGCTCCGGGACCTGCGGCCCGATCTGCGCATCGGCCACTTCTCGCACACTCCGTGGGCCCCGCCGGAGTACTTCCGGATGCTCCCGGACGACATCGCCGAGCAGTTGCTCCTCGGGATGCTCGGGGCGAACCGGCTGGGCTTCCTGACCCAGCGGTGGCTCGGCGCCTTCCAGGACTGCTGCCTCCGGGTCCTGGCCGACCACGACGTGGACCCGCACTGGCCGAAGGACGGGCCGCCCAGCCTCGAGTACCGGCTGCGGGGGCACCGCCGGCGGCGGACCGAGCTCGGGGTGCACGGCCTGGGCGCAGACGCGGACTTTCTGCGGGAGCGTTCGCGCAGGCCGGACGTGGACGAGCGCATGGCCGCGCTGCGCGAGCAGATCGGCGGCGACGAGCGCGGACCGGGCCGCCGGAAGACGATCGTGCGCGTGGACCGGACCGAGCTGTCCAAGAACATCGTGCGCGGACTGCTCGCGTACCGCACCCTGCTGGACGAGCAACCGGAATGGCGCGAGCGGGTCGTGCACATCGCCTTCGCCTATCCCTCGCGCCAGGACCTGGCCGTGTACCGCGACTACACGGCCGAGGTCTCCCGGGTCGCGGAGGAGATCAACGCCCGGTACGGGACACCCGGCTGGACCCCGGTGCTCCTGCACGTCAAGGACGACTTCGCCCGCTCGCTGGCGGCGTACCGGATGGCGGACGTCGCCCTCGTGAACCCCATCCGCGACGGGATGAACCTCGTCGCCAAGGAGATCCCCGTCGTCTCCGAGGCCGGCTGCACGCTGGTGCTGTCGCGCGAGGCGGGCGCGTACGCGGAACTCGGCGACGACGCGCTGGTGGTGAACCCGTACGACGTGACGGGCACGGCCGACGCGCTCCACCGGGCGCTGTCCATGCCGGACGCCGAACGTGCGGAGCGCAGCAAGCGCCTGGCCGCGGCCGCGACCGCGCTGCCACCGCAGCAGTGGTTCCTGGACCAGCTGCACGCGCTGGAGGCGCTGGACGAGGGCGTCACGGAGGCGGACTGACACGGGGCGGGTGCGCCCGGCCTCCCGGCGGCGCGCGACGCTCCCGCACGCGCACCGCCCTGCGTGTACCGGGCACCACACGCCCGTGCGCGTTCCGGGCTCCGCCCCGCCTCACGAGCCCGACCGGGCCCGCGCCGGACTCCGTCCGCACGGGCATGCGACCGGGTGCCGCGCCAGGCAGGGTTTGCCCGTCAAGGAGCGGCGTCCGGTGCGGTAAATCGCAAGGCGCCGGATCGACCTCGTGGTGGGCCTACTCGGTTGATCCGGCAACGCCGCGAGTCGCCGTGCCGGGCGCCGCGACGGGGCGAACGTCGCCTGATGCGGCACTAGGCGCGCTGCTCGATGCGGTCCGCCAGGGCGGCGAGGAACGCGACGACGGCGGCGGGACCCGGCAGCGGGAGGTCGGCGCGCTCGGCGAGTTCGGGGACCTCGCCGCCGCTGCAGAGGAGCAGTCCGGGCACTCCGTCCGAACGGAGCTTCTCCACGGCCGCGTAGGCGGCCAGATCACCGAGGTCGTCGCCGGCGTAGACGACCGCGGAGGCGTTCACCTCGCGGACGTACTCGGCGAGCGCGATGCCCTTGTCGACGCCCGGCGGGCGTACTTCGAGGACGAGGCGGCCCGGTTCGACGATCAGTCCGTGACGCGCGGCGAGATCGGCGATCGGCTCGCGCAGCGCCTCGAAGGCGGCCTGCGGGTCGTCGGCGCGGCGGGTGTGCACGGCGACCGCGCGGCCCTTCTCCTCGATCCAGGTTCCCTGCCACACCCCCATCGAGTCGAGGAGGCCGGGCAGCCCGGCCCGTACCGCGGCGACGCCCGGGTGCTCGGGCTGGGCGTGCACGGTGCCGCTGACGGCGTCCCACCGCTCGGCACCGTAGTGCCCCAGGACGACGAGGTGTTCCAGACCCTCGACGCCGGCGAACCCGCCGTACCGTACGGCGACCCCGGCCGGCCGGCCGGTCACCACGACGACCGACCTCACCAGCGGCGCGAGTCGCGCCAGCGCGGGCACCGTCGAGGGATGAGCCCTCGCCTGCTCGGGATCCGGGACGATCTCCGCCAGCGTCCCGTCGAAGTCCAGTGCGACCACGCTCTCCGAGGGCCGTTCGAGGACCGCGGCGAGCCCCTCACGGCCGGCGGCTGTGGTCGGTTCCGGCAGTGCGTCGGAGTAGCTGCCCATGGTCCGACCCTATCGACGCGACCCCCGCTCAGCTACGGCGCGCGGCGATCTCCCCGGCGCGTCACCGCCGCGCCCTCTGCGCTTCCCGGACCCGCCGCAGACGGTTCACCGTCACGGGGTCGTGGGCGAGGGCGCGCGGATCGTCCAGAAGGGCGTTGAGGAACTGGTAGTAGCGGGTGGGGGAGATACCGAGCTCTTCCCGTATCGCCCGCTCCTTGGCGCCGGGCCCGGCCCACGACGCCCGCTCGAAGGCGAGCACGGCGCGGTCTCGCGCGGGGAGGTCGTCGAGGTCGTCGGTCATATCAGCAACATAACCGTCCCCCCGGACAGCGCAGTGCGCTCGGCGAACGGGTGATTCCGGCCAGACCTCTACGCGCCGGGCGCACCCCCGGCGCCGGCGGGGGCGCGACGCGGCACGTGCCCCGCCCGGGGCCTGCCCGGATCGGAGACCGGGCCCGTTCCTCAAGCCCCGTCCGCACCGGGCATCGGGACCATCCCGATCCGGTTTCCCTGTTCCCCACCTTGTTGCTCTTGATCATTAAAGGCAGAGGTCTACACCACAGTGCGGGCGATCGCGAAACGGGACCGGTCACCACTTTGTATACGCGCGCAACAATCCGAGTAGTGGACTAGACCTTTTCTGGTCCGGCGCGCGAGACTGTACCCGTGAGACACGTCATCGCCCTCGATGTGGGCGGCACCGGGATGAAGGCCGCCCTCGTCGGGGCGGACGGCACGCTGCTGTACGAGGCACGCCGGGCGACCGGCAGGGAGCGCGGGCCCGAAGCCGTCGTCGAGGCCGTCCTCGGCTTCGCGGCGGAGCTGCGCGCCCACGGCGAGGAACGGTACGGCCGGAGCGCCGTGGCAGCCGGTGTCGCGGTGCCCGGCATCGTCGACACCGCGCACGGCGTCGCCGTCTACGCGGCCAACCTCGGCTGGCGCGACGTCCCGCTGCGCGCACTGCTCCGCGAACGGCTCGGCGGGGTGCCCGTCGCCCTCGGCCACGACGTCCGCACCGGCGGTCTCGCGGAGGGCCGCATCGGGGCGGGCCGCGGCACGGACCGCTTCCTGTTCGTCCCGCTCGGCACGGGCATCGCCGGGGCCATCGGCATCGGCGGCACGATCGAGGAGGGCGCACACGGCTGCGCCGGCGAGATCGGCCACATCGTCGTACGGCCCGGCGGCCCGGAGTGCGGCTGCGGACAGCGCGGCTGTCTGGAGACCCTCGCCTCCGCCTCCGCCGTGTCCCGCGCGTGGGCGGCCGCGAGCGGCGACCCGGAGGCCGACGCGGCCGACTGCGCCAAGGCCGTCGCCTCCGGGGACGGGACCGCCGCGCACGTGTGGCAGCGGGCGGTCGACGCCCTCGCCGACGGGCTGGTCACCGCCCTCACCCTGCTGGACCCCCGGACGCTGATCATCGGTGGCGGGCTGGCGGAGGCAGGAGAAACCTTGTTCACACCGCTGCGGGCCGCGGTGGAGGCACGCGTCACCTTCCAGAAGCCGCCCACGATCGTCCCGGCGGCTCTCGGCGACACCGCCGGCTGCCTCGGCGCCGGGCTCCTCGCCTGGGACCTGCTCGACACGTCCGACACACTCACCACGGAGGTAACCGGCTGATGGCCGACCGGATGGTTCTCACAGGCGCCCGGGTGGTGCTGCCCACCGGGGTCGTCGAGAACGGGCGGGTGACCGTCGAGGGGACCCGGATCGCCGGGCACGCCCCCGCCGACGCCCCCTGCGTCGACCTGTCCGGACACTGGCTGGTGCCCGGCTTCGTGGACATGCACAACCACGGCGGCGGAGGAGCCTCCTTCACCTCCGGGTCGGCCGAGGACGTGCTCACCGGCGTACGCACCCACCACGAGCACGGCACCACCACGACGGTCGCCTCCACCGTGACCGGCGACATGGACTTCCTGACCCGCCGCGCCGGATTCCTCTCGGAGCTGGTGGAGCAGGGCGACCTGGCCGGCATCCACTTCGAGGGCCCGTTCATCTCGCCCTGCCGCAAGGGCGCCCACAGCGGGGAACTGCTGCGCGACCCCGACCCGGCGGAAGTGCGCAAGCTGCTCGACGCCGCCCGCGGAACCGCGCGGATGGTGACCCTCGCCACCGAGCTGCCCGGCGGGATCGAGTCCGTAAGGCTCCTCGCCGAGCACGGCGTGATCGCCGCGGTCGGGCACACCGACGCCACCTACGAGCAGACCGTCGCGGCGATCGACGCGGGCGCCACGGTCGCCACCCACCTCTTCAACGCCATGCCCGCCCTCGGCCACCGGGCCCCCGGGCCGATCGCCGCGCTGCTGGAGGACGAGCGGGTCACCGTCGAGCTGATCAACGACGGAACGCATCTGCACCCGGCGGCCCTGGAGCTGGCCTTCCACCGCGCGGGCGCCGCGCGGGTCGCGTTCATCACGGACGCGATGGACGCGGCGGGCTTCGGCGACGGCGTCTACCACCTCGGGCCGCTGGAGGTCGAGGTCACGGAGGGCGTCGCCCGGCTCGTGGAGGGCGGCTCGATCGCCGGCTCCACCCTCACCCTCGACACCGCGTTCCGCCGGGCCGCGACCGTCGACGGGCTGCCCGTCGAGGACGTCGTCCAGGCGATCTCCGCGAACCCGGCCCGGCTGCTGGGCCTCCACGACAGGGTGGGGTCGATCGAGCCCGGCAAGGACGCCGATCTCGTCGTGCTGGACGCCGACTTCATGCTCAAGGGCGTGATGCGCAAGGGCGCATGGGTGGTCGAGCCATAACGGCCGGAGTACGGCGGGTCGAGGCGGTCGGCCTACGGGGGGACTGGGCCAACCGCTCGGTTTTTGGCATGATCAGGACCCGTCCGGCGAAGGCGCACGCATGCTCAGGGGGTGTCACGGTGATCCTCACGGTCACGCTGAACACCGCCCTCGATCTGACGTACCGCGTCCCCTCCCTCGTCCCGCACAGCTCCCACCGGGTCTCCGAGGTCGGCGAACGCCCGGGCGGCAAGGGGCTGAACGTCGCCCGGGTGCTGGCCGCGCTCGGCCACGAGGCGGTCGCCACCGGTTTCGCCGGCGGCCCCAACGGCGAGACCCTGCGCGATCGACTGTCCGGGCTGCCCGTGCGCGACGCGCTCGTGCCGGTCGCCGGGAACACCCGGCGCACGATCGCCGTGGTCGACGCCGCAACCGGTGACACCACCCAGTTCAACGAGCCGGGCCCGACGGTCACGCCCGAGGAATGGGCCGCGTTCCTCACCACGTACGACTCGCTGCTGCGCAAGGCCGAAGCGGTCGCGCTGTGCGGCAGCCTCCCGCCGGGCATCCACGTCGGGGCCTACGCCGAGCTGGTCCGCCGGGCCCGAGCGGCCGGGGTTCCGGCCCTGCTGGACACCAGCGGCGAACCGCTGCGCCGCGGCATCGCGGCCCGCCCCGACCTGGTCAAGCCGAACGCCCACGAGCTGGCCCAGCTCACCGGATCCCGCGAGCCGCTGCGCGCCACGCACGCCGCACGCCGCCGCGGCGCCCGCGCGGTGGTCTCCTCCCTCGGCCCCGACGGTGTCCTCGCCGCCACCCCGGAGGGCATCTGGCAGGCCGCCCCGCCCGGGAAGGTCCTCGGCAATCCCACCGGCGCCGGCGACTCGGCCGTGGCCGGGCTGCTCTCGGGCCTCGTCGAGGCCCTCCCCTGGCCGGACCGCCTCGTCCGCGCCGTGGCGCTCGCCACGGCCACCGTCCTCGCTCCCACGGCCGGAGACTTCGACCGCGCCTCCTACGAGGACCTACTCCCCCGGATCACGGTGACGGAACACGCCCCGGCGGCGTGACGTCAGGTGCGGCCTCTCGCCCGAACTTCACGTGAACTGCTCGGCAGGGAACGACCGAGCTTGTTGAATCGGTTCGATTCGGCCTTGCCCATGCTCCCGACCGCCCCAACGGCGGGACGGTCACAGGTCGCATCTACCGCTCGCCGCTCAGGCGGGGGCCGGGGGCAGGCATGTTGACGAACACCGCGCCCTTGACTGGCCATCACGGTCGGGCAAGGGCGCGCTTTCCTGCATTCACGACCAGACTGGGCGGCCCGTCTCCCAGAGTGCCGCCACCTGCGAGGCGAACCGGTCGTACAGGCCGTCATCACCGAGGCGTCGAAGGTGCGGCATGGGTGACTCGTGCTCGAGCAGGTTCCGGATGTGCGGCGTCACCAACATCGGGTCATCGAACGCGAACACCGACAGGGGCGACGTGGTCGTCGCTGAACTCGGCCTCCGTCCCCGGTGCTTCGCGGACCACCCGCAGCGACAGACAAGCCGGTCCGACCGCGACGCGCGGCTCGTCCGGAACCCTTCCACGGTCGTGCTCCGCCGTCCCAGGACGACCTGGGGCGGCGTGCCGGCCGAGGCGCCGTGACCGGGTCAGCTCTTGGACTGACCGGCTTCCAGCCAGACCTGGTCGAGGAGGGCGTCGCACTGGTCGCCCTGCTCGCACGAGATCTTCAACGTGTTGGAGCCCTTGTTCAGGTCGACATAGGCGTAGGTGCGCGTCCAGCCCTTCTCCCAGTCGCCTTTCTTGGCCTTCGCGAAGTTCGACATGTTGATCGAGCGGGCCTGGCCGTCGTTGATCGTGAGCGAGGTCTTGGCGTCCTTGCCCGGCACGCTGTAGGTGATGAACAGCGTGTACGCACCATCGGCCGGAACATCCACCGACCAGCTGGCCGAGCCGCCCGCGCCGTTGAACATCACGTACGCGCCGTCCGCTCCCTTTGCGCCCTTGATGTCCTTCGCCAGTGCCGCCGGCGGGCCGAGGCGCAGCGTCGCCGCGTCCTGCTTCGGCAGCTCGGCCGGCTTCTCCTCGTCGTCCTTCGCGGGGTCGTCGCTCGGGCCGACCTCGTCCGCGGGAGCGGTGTTGTCCTGGCCCGCCTGCGGGTTCTCGGTCTTGTCGTCGCCGCTCGTCATCAACGCGGCGGTGATACCGATCACCACCACGGCCACGACGGCGACCGCGCCGATGAGCAGACCCCTGGTGTTCGGCCCGCGGCTCCGGCCGCCTCCGCCGTCCGAGGGCATCGGGGCCTGGCGGGTCGGGGCGCCGCCGGGGTAGGTCTCCGGCGCCGCGTACTGGGGGCTGGGCTGCTGGCCGTACTGCTGCTGGTGCGGGACCTGGCCGTACTGCTGCCCGGCCTGCGGCTGCCCGTACTGGCGCTCGCCGACCGTTCTGACCTGGTTGTACGACGTCCTGGGCACACCGGGCTGGGCGGCCGGACCGGGGTAGCCGTAGCCGCCCTGGCGGGGAGTTGAGGTGCCCGCCTGCTGCCCGTCCGCGTACAGATAGCCGAACGGATCGTCGTCCTCAGGCGTGCTCGCGCCGTTGTTCCCGGCCGTCATCCCTGGGTCACTCCTATCCTTGCTCGCCAGCCGTCGCCGACCGGCCGAGCCTACCCCGTCTGAGCTATTCCAAGGACGGCGCTCGGGGCCCGACCGGTTCTCCCGCTTCCGCTATCCGGCGCGTCTGTGGACCTTGGCCCGGGACCGCTTCTCGATGTACATCCGCTGGTCGGCGGACTGCAGCACCTCTTCGACGGACATGCCGCAGACTGCCCAGCCGATTCCGAAGCTCGCCCCGACCCGGACCGCCCTTCCGTCCACCCGGATCGGCGGAATGATCGCGTTCCGCAGGCGAACGGCCAGGTCGGCGGCGTCGGCGGCGCCGAGGCCGTCGGCGAGGACGACGAATTCGTCACCTCCGAGCCGGGCGACGGTGTCCCCGTCCCGCACACCGGTGGTGAGTCGGCGCGCGACCTCGATCAGGACGGCGTCGCCGGTGTTGTGCCCGAAGCGGTCGTTGATCGACTTGAAGCCGTCCAGGTCGCAGAAGAGCACGGCGAGGCCCTTCGTACCGTCGTCGGTCTCACCGTCCGTGGCGGGCGCGACGGCGTGCACATGATGGTCGTAGGGGATGCCGGGCCCGTCGAAGTCGAATCCGTCGGTACGGAAGGTGCTCTCGGCATCGCCCTCGCCGTATCCACCCGCGTAGCCGTTCTCGCCGTAGCCGCCGTCCGCGTAGTCGCCGTACGGGTAGTCCGGCACGTCCAGGGTCCGGCCGGCCTCCTGCCGCACCCCCTGGGGCCGCTCGCACAGCCGGGCGCTGAGCCGGGCGCGCAGCTCGGCGTTGTTGGGCAGGCCGGTCAGCGCGTCGTGGCTGGCCCGGTGCGCGAGGTGGAGCTCGTGCCGCTTGCGCTCCTCGATGTCCTCGAGGTGAGTGAGCAGGAAGCGGGGGCCGTCGGCGGTGTCGGCGACGACGGAGTTGCGCAGCGATACCCAGACGTACGTGCCGTCGCGACGGCCGAGGCGCAGCTCGGCTCGGCCGCCCTCGGCGGAGGTCCGCAACAGGGTGCCGATGTCCTCGGGGTGGACCAGATCGGCGAAGGAGTAGCGGCGCATCGCCGACGCGGGGCGGCCGAGCAGCCGGCAGAGGGCGTCGTTGGCGCGGAGCAGCCGGCCGTGCTGGTCGCCACCCATCTCCGCGATGGCCATGCCGCTCGGCGCGTACTCGAACGCCTGCCGGAACAACTCCTCGCTGGCGCGCAGGGCCTGCTGCTCGCGCTCCAGGCGGACCAGCGCGCGTTGCATGTTTGCTCGGAGCCGGGCATTGCTGATCGCAATCGCCGACTGGGACGCGTACATCTGGAGCGCTTCCTGGCCCCATGCGCCCGGACGGCGCCCGTTGCGGGGCTTGTCGACCGAGATGACGCCGAGCAGTTCGCGCCCGCCGCCCGAGGCGTACATCGGCGCGTAGAGCCGGTCCTGGGGATGCCATTCGCCCTCGAAGCGCGGCTCGGGGCCTTCCGTGTACCACTGCGGAACGTCGTCCTCCAGTAGCACCCAGCCCTCGGTGTGGGGTATGTAGCGCAACTCGCCCCAGGCCTCGCCCATGCCGAGCCGGCGCTCCCAGGAGGTCCGGGAGCCGACGCGCCCGGTGATCAGGGCCTCCGCCGCGGTGTTCCCGGCGAAGGCGGCGACGACGAGATCCCCGTCAGGGCGTACGAGATTGACGCATGCCAGCTCGTACCCCAGCCCGGCCACGATGCCGTCGGCGACGGTCTGCAGCGTGTCCGCCAGGCTGCGGGCCGTGTTGAGGTTCGCCACGACCTGATGCAGCTGCCTCAGGGTCGCAAGACGGACGTACGGCTCCGACTCGGTCTCCATCGCTCGCTCTCCCCGAGACCTCGAACAGCTGACTCCAGGTTCCTCATCGACTTCGCTGGTGCACCCTTTTGGCGCAGTGTCCCCGCCACTGAATCACAGCGAGCTGTCCACTCGGTACACAGGGTCAACAAATACCGGCCTCTGTGACTCAAGTCACAGCAGATGATGTTGGGGATGGCGTACGCCGCGGCGGCCTTCCGTCCTTCCGGAACGCAAATCCGGACGGGCACCGGGGAGAGCGGGACGGATCCGGCCACCGGCCGACCGAGCGTACTCCCCCGGCCCGGAGTCCTAGGACCCGGCTGGTCCTCCGGCCCGATGTGGCGGAGCGCGGGACGAGGTTAGCGTTCGGCCGTGCCACAGACGAGTCCCACCCCGAGTCCCGCGCCCATCCTCCATGCTGAGGGGGTGAGCGACGACGAGTTCCGTGCCGCGATGTCCCGGCTGGCCGCCGGGGTGGTGCTGATCACGGCCCACGAACCGCCCTTGACCCAGGACGGGCCGCGCGGCGAGGACGTCGGTATGACCGCGACGGCGTTCATGTCGGTCTCGCTCGACCCGCCGCTGGTCCTCGTGAGCCTGCGCAACGGCTCGCGCATGGACGACCTGCTGGCCGAACAGCCCACGTGGGGCGCGTCGGTGCTGTCCGAGAGCCAGCGGCACATCGCCGGGCGGTTCTCGATGAAGGGACGCATCAGCGACCGGCTCCTCTTCGAGGACATCGCGTACACCCGCGGGGAGTTGTGCGGCTCACCCCTGATGGGCGGGGCGCTGGCGGTCCTCGAATGCCGCACCGAGCAGCGCGTCGAGGCCGGCGACCACACCCTCGTGATCGGCCGTGTCCTGAAGGCGGGCCTCCCCAGTTCGGACGGCGGCCCTCTGACCTACTTCCGCGGGCGCTACCGGCACCTGGGATGACGCGCGGCAGCTCAGGCGGGCACGGGGGGCCGGGCGCGCCGTTTCGGGGCCACCGGAAAGGCAACGGGGCGGAGGGACGCCCGGCCGGGCGCGAGGTCGCATCCGGGCACGGCGCGGGCCCCGTCCGGGGGGAGCCACCGGCACCTGGGATGACGCCCGGCAGTCGGGCCGGGTACAGCGAGGGGCGGGCTCGGGAGCTCCGACGGGCCGGGCCCGGAGACGGTCCGGGGACGAGCGGGGTGACGGGGCTCGCGCCGGTCACCAGTCGCGGGCGCTCCGGCCGCGTTTGGTCTCGCCCCGGCGCTTCTTCTCCCGCAGGCGGCGTTCGTTGATGCCGCGGGGTATCTTCGTGGGCCGTCGCGGCCGCGGCGGCGGAGCGCTGGCCTCCGCGAGGAGCGCCGCCAGACGGACCGCCGCCGCCTCCCGGTTCCGCCACTGGGAGCGGTGCTCCGACGACCGGACGCTGATCACGCCGTCGTTCAGCCGGGACGCGAGGCGCTCCAGCGCCCGCGCCTTCCACACGGACGGCAGTGCCTCCGTGGCCGCGAGGTCGAAGCGCAGCTCCACCTGGGAGTCGCTCGTGTTCACGTGCTGGCCGCCGGGACCCGACGACCGCGAGAAACGCCACATGAGCTCGGCCTCCGGCAGGGAGACCGAGCCACGGATGAGATAGGGCCCGGACATACGTCCCATGGTCGCGTCGATGGACGACCCGCGTCACGTTCTTTTCACCGACCGCGGGGAACCCGGTGGCACCCGGTCCGCGTTATGGACGGTGACGGTAGCTTCGGGAAGCACGAAGCCCGACCGCACTGCACTCGACCAGGAAAGGCACCTCCCCATGGCTGTAAGCCTGTCCAAGGGCGGCAACGTCTCGCTCACCAAGGAGGCACCGGGCCTGACCGCCGTCACGGTGGGCCTCGGCTGGGACGTCCGCACCACCACCGGCACCGACTTCGACCTCGACGCCTCCGCGATCGCGGTCAACAACGGCGGAAGGGTCGTCTCCGACGGCCACTTCGTCTTCTTCAACAACAAGTCGACGCCGGACCAGTCCATCGTCCACACCGGCGACAACCGCACCGGCGAGGGCGGCGGCGACGACGAGCAGATCAACGTCAACCTGTCCGGCCTCGCCGCGGACGTGGACAAGATCGTCTTTCCGGTCTCCATCTACGACGCCGAGAACCGCAGCCAGAACTTCGGCCAGGTGCGCAACGCCTACATCCGCATCGTGAACCAGGCGGGCGGCGCGGAGATCGCCCGCTACGACCTCAGCGAGGACGCCGCCACCGAGACCGCGATGGTCTTCGGCGAGCTGTACCGCAACGGCGCGGAGTGGAAGTTCCGCGCGGTCGGCCAGGGTTACGCCTCGGGCCTCGTCGGCATCGCCCAGGACTTCGGCGTCAACGTCTGACACACGCGCCCCGGAGGTCCCGTCCGCCGTCCCGGCCGGGACCTCCGGCACCTCACACCCCTCCGGCACCCACGCCCCGGAACGTCCGGCGGACGGCGGGTACGGACGGCGGGCGGATGCCTCCGGCGGCCGGCGGGCTTCACGGCTTCGCGGGCCTGCCGCTCCCGTACAGCCATACGTCCCACAGCTCCGTGAGGTCCTTGCCGGTCTCCTCCTCCACGAAGGCGGTGAAGTCCTCCGTGGAAGCGTTGCCGTGGCGGTGCTCCTGCGGCCAGTCCTTCAGCAGAGCGAAGAACGCGTCGTCGCCGACCGCCTGCCGGATCTTGTGGAGGACCATCGCCCCGCGCCCGTAGACCGGCGCCCCGAGGAGGTCGTCCGTCGGCGGTTCGGCGGGCGGGAAGGCCCAGTTGCCGTCGTCCTCGAACTCCTTCTCGAAGTGTTCCCGCACCGGAACATCCCTGAAGTCCTCGTCGTACAGCCACTCCGCGTACGTCGCGAAGGCCTCGTTCAGCCACACGTCCTTCCAGGCCTTCGGCGAGACCGAGTTGCCGTACCACTGGTGGGCCAGCTCATGGACGAGGAACTCCTCGTTGAACGCGCCGGCCGGGTACACGGGCCGGGTCTGCGTCTCCAGTGCGTAGTCGACGTCGTCCGCGCGCTCGACGATCGCCCCGGTGGAGGAGAAGGGGTACGGGCCGAAGTTCTCCTCCGCCCACTCCAGCACCTCGGGGATACGGGCGCGCACCTTCTCGCTCTGCGCGGCGACGGTCCTGTCCACAGCCGTGAACTCGGGCACGCCCCGCGCGGGGCGTGAGGTCCTCACGTCGTACTCGCCGACGCCGACGGTCGCGAGATAGCTCGACATCGGCTCGGGCGAGTGCCACGCGAACGCGGTCCGGCTCCCGCCGGCCACGGGCCGCTGGGACCTGAGTTCCCCGTTGGAGACGGCGGTGAGCCCCTTGGGCACGGTGACGGTGACGTCGTACGTGGCCTTGTCGCTGGGGTGGTGGTTGCCGGGGAACCACGTCATCGAGCCCTGCGGCTCGCCGAGCGCGAGGGCCCCGTCCTCGGTCTCCAGCCAGCCCTCCTCGGAGCCGTCCGGATCCTTCACGGCCCTCGGGACGCCGGAGTACCGGACCACGGTCCTGAAGGTGCTGCCGTCGACGACGGCCTCGCGCGGGCGGACGCCGAGTTCGTCGCCCGAGCGGACGGTCTCGGCGGGTGCCCCGTTCACGGTCACGCCGTCGACGGTGAGGCCGTGCAGGTCGAGGTTGAAGGCGCTGAGGTCCTGGGTGGCCCGAGCGGTGATGGTCGCGGTGCCGCCGAGCCGGTTCGACTTCGGGTCGTAGTCCAGGGCGAGGCCGTAGTGCCGTACGTCGTAGCCGCCGTTGCCCTGACCGGGGAAGTAAGGGTCGCCCAGCCCCGCGGCTCCCGGCCTGCCGACGACGCCGGCGCCCGCGCCGCTCTCCGTGCAGGCGGAAGCCGTGAGCACGAGGAGGGCGGCGACGGGCGCCAGGGCACGGAGGGGGCATCGCTGATCCACATGGCGATCCTATGTGTGGAATGTCCGACTCCGTCGGGCGGTGCGGTGATCTGCCGCACGTGCGGCGCACCGCGCCTCTCCCGTACCTCGGCCGTGCTCGCCGGCTCGGGACACACGGCGTGCGGGCTACCGGGCGAGGGCGGCGACCCCGGCACGGGCGAACTTCTCGTCGAGGTCACCGCTCGGGGCACCCGCGACACCGATGCCCGCGATCGGGGCCCCGTTCGCCCGGACCGGCGCGCCGCCGCCGAGGAACAGCGTGCCGGGGATGTCCTTCAGGTTCGGTGCCTGCGGCAGCCGCTCGACCAGCTCCGAGGTGGGCGCGTTCCAGGAGACCGCGGTGAACGCCTTGCGCTCCGCGGACTCATACGACTGCGGGCCCGCACCGTCGCCCCGGAGGACGACGACGGTGTTGCCGTTGCGGTCGACCACGGCCACGGTCACGCGCTGGTTCTCGTCCTGCGCGGCTTCCAGCACGGCCTGGGCCGCCTCGGTGGCCGCAGCGACGGTCAGATGCGTGGTCTGGTGCAGATTGCGGTTCGCGGCGTCGGCCTTCGCCCCGGCCGGTAGGGCGGCGGCCGGGGCGGAGGCGTTGGCGGAGACCGCACCCAAGGTGCCGGCACCGAGCGCGGCGGCTGCGACGGCAACGGTCAGGACGCGGGCACGCAGCGAGAACTTCTTCATGAGACAACCACTCCTCAACGGGTGAACGGGCGGACGGCCGGCCCCCGGGAATCCGTGCCCGCGGGCAGACGGACACCCGGCCGTGCAGGCATGCGGGCCTGCACGGCAGGCGATCGGCGGCCGGTCCCCAGGTCGGCGGGGCGGCCGGCGCGGTCGGTGGGTTCGTGGGGCCGGTGGGGTCGGTGGGGCGGACAGGGCGACGCTCGTCGCCCCGCCATCGATCCTCGGGCCGCGCACGGCCTTCCACGGTCGGCGGAGCGGATGCGTCCGGCCGCCATGACGGGCGATGTGCGCATCAGCCGATCGGCTGATGCGCACATCGCCCCACCGGGTCACGATGGGGACGTCCGTGCAGGTCGGCGAGGAGTGGTGGACGGTGGACCAGAACCCCGGCGAGCTCCGGTCACCCGTCCCGGACCCTGACGCCGGGTGGCTCGCACGGGTCATGCACGCCGCGTTCTTCCTGCTGCTGGGCGCCTCGCTCGTGCGGTATCTGCTGCGGCATCCCTGGGGCGACCGCTCCCCGTGGATCATCGGGCTCTCTGCGGCGCTCGCGGGGCTGTACGTCCTCGGCCCGGTCCTCGGCTCCCGGGCGACACCCCGCCGACTCGCCTGGCTGGGCACCGTCGTCGCCGTCTGGATGGTCCTCGTCGTGCTCGCGCCGAGCTTCGCCTGGTGCGCGGTGCCCCTCTTCTACACCGGTCTGCGCACCCTCCCTCCGCGCGCCGCACTCGTACTGGTCACGCTGCTCACCGCCTTCGTCGTCGCCGCGCAGCTCGAGCTCGCGCACGGCGGCTTCGACCCGAACCTGGTGATCGCGCCGCCCGCGGTCGCCGCCATCGCGACCGCGGTCTTCGTCCACGCCGAACGTCTCTCCGCCCGGCAGCGCGCGCTGATCGTCGATCTGCTCAGGACCCGCCGTGAACTGGCGGCGACCGAGCGCCGCGAGGGCACGCTCGCCGAGCGCCAGCGCCTGTCCATGGAGATCCACGACACCCTCGCCCAGGGGCTGTCCAGCCAGCAGATGCTGCTGCAGGCCGCCGACCGCGTCTGGGACGGGGACCCGGCTGCCGCGCGGCGCCACGTCCGTACCGCCGAGTCCATCACGGAGCGCAGCCTCGCCGAGGCCCGCCGCTTCGTCCACGACCTCGCACCGGTCGATCTCGCGGAGGGCGGGGGCCTGGAGGAGGCGCTGCGGGCACTCTCCGCACGCGAGTCCGCGGGCTTCCGGACCGACGGCGCGGCGGTCCCGCTGCCCGACCGCGTCCAGTCGGCGCTGCTGCGCATCGCTCAGGGCGCCCTGGCCAACGTCCGCGAGCACGCCGAGGCGGGCTCCGTCGCGCTGACCCTCTCGTACCTCGGCGACCAGGTCGTCCTCGACATCGCGGACGACGGCCGGGGCTTCGAGCCGACGGGTGCCGCCCGGGGCGTCCGCGGCCACGGACTGCCCGCGATGCGGGCGCGGGCGAGGCAGCTGGGCGGCACCCTGACCGTCGAGTCCGCGCCCGGCGAGGGCACGGTGCTGTCGGCCGCCATCCCGCTGGAGACCCCGAGGAGGCCCGGGGACCCCGGGAACCCCGAACGCCCGGGGAGCCCGGTGAAACCGAAGAACCCGGTGAACCCGAGGAACCCGGAGTCGTCATGACCGTACGGATCCTGCTCTGTGACGACCACGCCGTCGTACGGGCCGGACTGCTCGCGCTCCTCGGCAGCGAGCCCGGCATCGAGGTCGTCGGCGAGGCGGGCAGCGGCGAGGAGGCGGCCGCCATGGCGGCGAAGCTGACGCCCGACGTGGTGCTGATGGACCTGCAACTGGGCCCGGGCATCGACGGCGTGGAGGCGACCCGGCGTATCACGGCGCTGCCCGGCGCCGGCGTGCGCGTCCTGGTCCTGACGACGTACGACACGGACGCGGACGTCACCCGGGCCATCGAGGCCGGTGCGACCGGCTATCTGCTGAAGGCCGAACGCCCCGAGGAGCTGTTCGCCGCGATCCATTCCGCGGCCCAGGGCCGCACCACCCTGTCGGCCCCGGTCGCGAGCCGGGTGATGGACCACCTGCGCGGCACCGCCCGCCCCGCGCTGACCGCACGCGAACTCGACATTCTGGGCCAGCTCGCCCGAGGCCTGGGCAACCGCGAGATCGCCCGTGCGCTGTTCATCAGCGAGGCCACGGTGAAGACCCATCTGGGGCGCATCTACGCCAAGTTGGGCGTCGACACCCGCACGGGCGCGGTGGCGGTCGCGAAGGAGCGGCGACTCCTGCCCTGAGCGGCGGCACCCACCGCGGCAGCCGGCCGCGGCCCGCGACGTCCACGGATCCGTCCGGTGGTCTCCGACACGATCTCTCCATGCTGACCGTCGGCGGCAGGCATCGCACGGATCTCCCCTTCGACCGACTCCGCAGACCGCCCCCTCTGGGGCGGCCGCAGCGAACACGGCGAACGCTTCCTCCGCGGTCATGCCGGGATCTCGTTCCCCGCCGACATGCCGAGGCACGCACAGTCGGGAGTGTGTCCTGGGACTCGTACGGCTCACGCTCGGGAACCGGCAGTGCCACGGCGGATCTTATCCGCGCGAGCGGCACTCCCGCGTCGAGGGCTGCGCCCGCCCGGAACCCGTCGGCTATCGCCAGAACGTGCAAACGTGCGAACGAGCCCCTTCGCCGTGACACCATCGGAGCGTGCTCGACATCGGCTACTCCCTCTCCCGGCGCTTCCCGGACCCTCCGCAGACCGACTACCGGACCGCGGACGTCCACGCCCTGCGCCACGACCTCTTCTGCGGCGACGTCTATCTCGCGGACACCAAGGCCGACCGTGAGGTCTCCACGGCGTGGGGATGGGTTCCGGTGCTCGACTTCGCATGGGCGCTGTGCGACATCGTGGAGCGACTGGACCGGGACCCGAAGGGCAGCCGGGCAGCGCAACCGCAGTACGCGGAGATCGACTTCACCGAGTCGACCGACCGCATGCTCTTCGAGCGCCGCTTCGGCTGGGTGGACGTCGAAGCCGACTGGATGCCCGGCGACGAGGCCCCGCTCACCTTCAACCACGGCGAACTGCGCCGCGAGGCGCGTGACTTCCTGCACGACCTCGTCGCCGACCTCACGGACATGCACGAGGGGCTCGCCGACAACCCCGTCGTCTGGGACCTCCAGGCCCGCTTCCCCCGCCTTCCCTGAGACGTCCGGCCCCCTCGCACCCCCGCCCCGCAGGGGCTTCCCGCCCTGCGGCGCACTGCGCATTCAGTCCTCCACTCGCACCCCTGCCTGCGCCGCGAACGCCGGTGCCAGATACAGGAGTTGAGCAGTACTGATCACCGCCCCCGACAGCCCCTCCACACCCCGGGCGAGATCGAGCTCGCTCACCTGCCGCAGATCGACGTCCCGCATCCGGGCTCCGCCGAAGTCCGCCCCGCGCAGCACGCAGTCGCGGAACTCCACCCGCTCCAGCTGCGCGGCCCCGAAGTCCGGCTCCGACAGCACGCACCCCTCGAACACCACATCCTTCAGCCGGGCGTTGCGCAGGTTCAGGTAGTCGATCTTCCCGCCCCGCACCACGACGCGCTCCAGCGCCGTGCCGTGCAGCTGCACACCGCCCAACCGCGCGTCCACGACCTCCGTGTCCCGCAGGGAGGCGCCCGCGAGATCCGTCCCGACTCCGCGCACGCCCGTGAGGACCGAGTCGATGAACCGCGCGTTCACCAGCGAGGTCTCGTCCAGCACACAGTCCCGCAGCGCACAGTCCAGGAACCGCGCGCCCGCCCCGTCCCCGGCCGACAGGTCCAGGCCGGCCAGCTCCAGGCCGTCGTAGTCGCCGTCCGGCTCCAGCCCGCCGCCCTCGTACGGACGGAGCGGCGGCAACCGCACCGCCGGCCGCCGTGCCGCCGCCACCCGTGTCTTCCCCGTCCTCCGCACCATGGGCCCATGGTGACGCACACCACTGACAGCGCCCCGGCGCCGATGCCACAAAGCCCGCCCCGCCCCGCCGTCCGTCCCGGAAAGACGACGAACGGAACAGACCGTGGCCGCCAGGCCCCGCATCGCCGTCGTCGGCGCCGGCTTCGCCGGACTCACCGCGGCCATCACGGACGCGGAGTCGGGCGCCCGTGTCACCGTCGTATCGACCGGGGCGACGGCGTCTTCCTGGCGGGCGACCAGGTCGCGTCCCCCGGGCTGCTCTCCGAGGTGTCGTTCACCAGCGCTCCGGAGGCGGCGAACCTCGCGGTGAGGACGGTGGGGGCGGTGAGGACACCAGGGGCAGTGGGGCGGTGAGGGCCGCGCGGCTCGACCTCGCCCCCGCCTGAGCAGGACCTGCCCGCGCCGGCCCGGGCCGCACCACCGTTCCGGCCCCGCCTGGACAGCCCGACGGCCACGGGTGTACGAACGGCCCATGACGAGCACGATCAACGGCGGCATCTCCTTCTGGTACGCGGACGAAGGCATACCCGCACCGCGCGAACCCCTGCCGGGCGACACGACCGCCGACGTGTGCATCGTCGGTGGCGGATACACAGGACTGTGGACGGCGTACTACCTCAAGAAGGCCGTCCCCTTCCTCAACATCACCGTGCTGGAGGCCAGGTTCTGCGGCTACGGCGCCTCGGGACGCAACGGGGGCTGGCTCTACAACGGCATCGCGGGCCGCGACCGCTACGCCCGCCTCCACGGCCATGACGCCGCCGTACGCCTCCAGCAGGCCATGAACGACACCGTCGCCGAGGTGGTCCGCACCGCCGAGGCGGAGAGCATCGACGCCGGCATCCACCAGGGCGGCGTCCTCCAAGTCGCCTACACCCCCGCCCAACTCGCCCGCCTCAAGGCCTTCCACGCGACCGAGGTCGCCTTCGGTGAGAAGGACCGCGAACTGTACGGCGCCCGCGAGACCGCCGACCGCATCCGCGTCGCCGGAGCCGTCGGCTCCAGCTGGACCCCGCACGGCGCCCGGCTGCACCCGGTCGGACTCCTCAAGGGACTCGCCGACGCCGTCGAGTCACTCGGCGTCACCGTCCACGAGTCCACCCCCGTCACGGAGATCAGGCCCAAGCACGCGGTCACTCCGTACGGCACCGTCCGCGCCCCCTACGTCCTGCGCTGCACCGAGGGTTTCACCGCCTCGCTGGCACGCCAGCGCCGGACCTGGCTGCCCATGAACTCCTCCATGATCGCCACCGAGCCGCTGCCGGAGGAGGTCTGGAACCAGATCGGCTGGTCCGGCCGCGAGACCCTCGGCGACATGGCCCACGCGTACATGTACGCCCAGCGCACCGCCGACGACCGCATCGCGCTCGGCGGCCGGGGCGTCCCCTACCGCTACGGTTCCCGAACGGACAACGACGGCAGCACCCGCGCCGCCACCGTCGACGCCCTCCGGGCGGTGCTCGTCCGGTTCTTCCCCCAGCTCACCGGCACAGAGATCACCCACGCCTGGTCCGGTGTCCTCGGCGTCCCCCGCGACTGGTGCGCCACCGTCACCCTGGACCGCGCAACCGGCCTCGGCTGGGCGGGCGGCTACGTCGGATCCGGTGTGGCGACGGCGAACCTCGCCGCCCGCACCCTCCGCGACCTCATCCAGCAGGACTCCGGCCAGGCCGGCCCCACCGATCTCACCGCGCTCCCCTGGGTCAACCACAAGGTCCGCAAGTGGGAACCCGAGCCCCTCCGCTGGCTCGGCGTCCACACCCTCTACGCCGCCTACCGCCGCGCCGACCGCCGTGAACTCACCCACCACTCGGCGGAGACGGCACGCCTCGCCACGCTGGCGAACCGGATCTCGGGACGCTGACCCCCGTCCGGCGCCCCCGGACGGCGAACGTCCCCTGGAGACGGTGCGGACCGCCGCTTCCGCCGAAAGCCGGACGCCCCGGCTCGGAGACGATCTGAGCCGGGGCATCACCGGAGCCCCCTGTCGGATTCGAACCGACGACCTACGCATTACAAGGACCTGAAAGATTGTGACGGGTGGTGCCGGACGGTGCCACCAAATCCCGTTTCCCCAGGTCAGCAGCGCAGCGCGCCTTCGGCGCGCGCCGTGGGCGTGGTAAATCCCGTGGCGTGCGCCGGGGGTGCTTCTGTCTGCCCTGACGTGAGCTGCTACGGGTCCGGGACGCTGGAGGGGTTCGTTCCGGCCGAAACCGAGGTCTCTGTGATGCCGGTGAGCTCGCAGGTCAGCATGGTGCCGAGGGCCGTCCACGGGAACCGTGGAGTGTTGCTGTGAGCACGTGCGTCAGAATTCCTGATCCACCCTGGCCCTCCCGGAACGGCGTACCGCTCGGCCGCCTGGGGAGGGGCTTTGGACATGGACGTACTGCACGAACGCTGCGTCGGTGTGGACGTCAGCAAGAAGGACGCCAAGGCGTGTATCCGCACTCCGAGTACGAAACGGCGCGGGTCGTTCACCACTGAGACCACAACCTGGGGCGCGACGACGAACGCCGTGCTCGCCCTGCGCGATCACCTGCTCGCCGCCCAGGTCACCCTGGTGGTGATCGAGGCGACCTCGGACTACTGGAAGCCCTTCTACTATCTGCTGGCCGACGAGTTGAACGTGATCCTGGTCAACGCGCGGCAGGTCAAGAACCTGCCCGGCCGCAAGACCGACGTCTCGGACGCGGCCTGGCTGGCCCAGCTCGGCGCCCACGGCCTGGTCCGTGCCTCGTTCGTCCCGCCGCAGCCGGTGCGCGAGCTGCGGGATCTGACCCGAGCCCGGACCCAGATGACCCGCGAGCGCGGCCAGATCGTGCAGCGCCTGGAGAAGCTGCTGGAGGACACCGGGATCAAGCTCTCCGCGGTTGCCGCCGACATCATGGGCGTCTCCGGCCGGGCCATGCTCGAAGCCCTCATCGCCGGGGAACGCGACCCGCAGGTCCTCGCTGAGATGGCCAAACGCAAGCTCCGCAGCAAGATCCCCGAGCTCACCGAGGCCCTGACCGGCCGCTTCCGCGAGCACCACGGGTTCCTGACCCGGCTGCACCTGGACCACTACGACCAGCTCACCGCCGCGATCCGGCAGCTCGACGAACGGATCGAGGAGACGATGGCCCCCTTTCCTGCGTTCCGCGTAATTCGGGGGTTCTGGAGTCCCTACCGGGCTGAAGGTGCAGGTCAGTGGGCTGGAGGCTGGTGACGCGGGCAGATTCGCCTAGAGACGCGATTCTGCGGATTCGCCTGCGCTGACCTCGAGTTGCTCCGTAGGGTCTGGAGTCGTGTATGTGAAGACGACGAAGCGGGAGAACAAGTCCGGCACGGTCCGGTACCTGCACCTGGCCCACAACGAGTGGGATCCGGTAAAGGGCCGGGCGGTCCCGAAGGTGCTGTTCACGTTCGGCCGTGAGGACGACCTCGACCGGGACGCAGTGAGGCGCCTGGTCGCGTCTCTATCGAGGCTGCTGGAGCCGGGTGAGGCACTGGCGTCGACGGCGGCGGGTGACCTGGAGTTCGTCTCGTCGGTCCCGTTCGGCGGCACCTATGTCCTCGATCATCTCTGGCGTCGGCTGAGGATCGACAGGATCGTCGGGCAGGTCGGGCAGCCCAAACGGGGCCGGCGCCGGGACATGTCGATGACCGAGCGGGTGCTGTTCTCCCTGGTCGCGAACCGGGCCCTGGCGCCGTCGTCCAAGCTGGCCGCCGCGGACTGGGTCACGCACGACGTGCATGTCGAGGGCCTGCCGGCCATCGACGACGACGCCTGCTACCGGGCGATGGACTGGCTCCACGAGGTGACCGACGACCTGGAGAAGCGGGTGTTCGACGAGGTCGCGAACCTCCTCAACCTCGAGGTCGACCTGCTGTTCTTCGACACCACCAGCACCTACTTCGAACTGGAGGAGGCCGACGGACCCGTCGCCCGCGACGACAAGGGCCGCCTCCTGACGGACGACCGCCCACCCGCTGAAGAGGACGGCGAGAGCGCGGATCAGGCCGGGTTCCGTGCCTTCGGCAAGTCGAAGGACTCCCGCGACGACCTGCCGCAGATCGTGATCGGGATGGCCGTCACGAGGGACGGGATCCCGGTCCGCGTCTGGTCCTGGCCCGGCAACACCGGTGACAGCAAGCTGATCCGGCAGGTCAAGGACGACATGCGGGACTGGACCCTCAGCAAGATCGTGTGGGTCACCGACCGGGGATTCTCCAGCGAACGCAACCGCCGCTACCTCCGCCAGGGCGACAACGCCTACATCGTCGGCGAGAAACTCCGCTCAGGCAGCCCGGAGGTGAAGGCCGCCCTGTCCCGCCAGGGCCGCTACGGCGAGATCGCCCAGAACATGCGGGTCAAGGAGGTGCGGATCTCCGACACCGAACGGTTCGTGATCTGCCACAACCCCGAAGCCGCCACCCGTGACCAGCACATACGCGAACAACTCGTCTCCCAGCTCACGACCCTGATCGAAGACACCGACAAGCTCAGCGACTTCAAGCGTGGCGAACTCCGCGGCAAGATCGCCGACAAGCCCGGCCTCAACCGCTACCTCCGCACCACCCCGTCCGGCAAGCTCCGCATCGACACCGCGAAGATCAAGACCGAGGAGAACCTCGACGGCAAGTACCTGCTGCGATGCTCCGACCCGGGCCTGTCCGCCGAGGACATCGCACTCGGATACAAGCAGCTCCTCGAAGTCGAGCGGGGCTGGCGGGACATGAAGCAGATCATCGACCTGCGGCCCGTCTATCACCGGCTCGAGGAACGCATACGCGCACACGTCGTCCTCTGCTGGCTCGCCCTCCTGTTGATCCGCATCATCGAGACCAGCGCCGACGCGACCTGGACGACCGTCCGCCGCGAGCTCGACCGGCTCCACCTCGGTACGTTCACCGGCCCTACCGGCCTGTTCCGCCAGGTCACCGCCCTCACCAAGCCCCAGAGGGACCTGCTGGCCAAGCTCAACATCCCCGCACCGAAGCAGATCATCGCGCTCGAACCCGCACCCCGCTGACCAGCACGAACACCAGCGCCTAGAGAAACGCCTCTCAGGCGCCCTCACCCATGTCCGCGCAGGTCAGACCCCAGATTCGTGACTCTAGGACGCTGAATTACGCGGAACGCAGGCCTTTCGCCCCGCCCTCGACCTCCTGGACACCATCCCCGGCATCAACCAGGCCGTCGCCGAAGTGATCATCGCGGAGACCGGCGGGGACATGACCCGCTTCCCCTCCGCCAAGCACCTCGCCTCCTGGGCCGGGGTCTGTCCCGGCCACCACGAGTCCGCCGGCCGCACCAAGAACGCCAAGGTCCGCCCCGGCAACCCCTACCTCAAGGGCGCCCTCGGCCTGGCCGCCTTCGGCGCGGTGCGAACCAAGGACACCTACCTGCAGGCCCGCTACAAACGGCTGACCTCTCGCCGCGGCCCGCTGCGGGCCCTGGTCGCCGTCGAACACTCGATCATCACCGCGATCTGGCACATGCTCACCGACAACGTCCCCTACCACGAGCTCGGCGGCACCTACTTCACCCAGCGCGACCCCGAACGCGCCACCCGCCGCGCGATCAACCAGCTCAACCAGCTCGGCTACACCGTCACCCTCAACCCGAGAAAGCAGCCAGCCTGACCGACGACCCCGGACACCCGGCGACCCCACGGCCACCGGGCGTCCAATGCTGCCCACACCGACCCTGACCTGCTGCTATTTACGCGTCAGAGACCTACGCTCCTCAATCCGCGTGCCACGTGATCCGCCCTGTGCCACCCCGTCCGCTCACGCAACGCTCACGCAAAACCGCCTGGCGCGAACCTTCCGACCTCAGAGCAAGGGTCGTAAGCAGCTCCGCCCCTTCGGCATGCGCACCAACGGTGACTTCGGCGGGCTTTCTGGGAATCGCACGGCGCGCCCGTTGATCTTCGGCTTACATGCCGCGATCCGGGCCACGACGCGTCGGAGGCCGCTCATCCGGCATCATGGGCAGGTCTCGCAAAATCACGGGCCCGGGGTAAAAGGAACTGGTCTCCGGGCCTGCCATATCCTCGCCAACGAGATAGCGGTACAACCACTCGGCGAACCCCATGGCGTACTCGAAGAACTCGCCCTCTCCGTCCTCCACAAAGAGTGAACCCTGCCCCTGGGCTCCTCGGGGAGCGTAGAAGATTGTTTCTCCACGATCGGTACTGGCCAACGGAATCAAACCCTCCGCTGTACCGAACGTCAGATCAAAGACACCTAGAGAAGGGCGCGGGTCTCCTTCAAGATCTCCCTCCTCCCAAACCACCTGCGACCAGGCTTCGGCCGTACTCCGGGTCCACTCACCCAGATTCCACCGCTTCGTGGCGGGATGATTCAGGTAGAGATGGCCATTATGGACCACAGGAGCGTAGGCGTCAGCGATGGCCTTGAAATCACCAGGGAGACCGGCACCGAGGTTATCCTCGAGAGCCTGCCATGCTACAGAATTTCGATAACGCGCCGTCGGCCCACCGAGCATCTCCAGCACTTGCTGGAGATAATTACTTCCCTTCACATTCATCACCTCTTCGGGCAGCTCGCACTACCCGCTTCGGCTTCCGTCCCGGTGAGCCGTCATCTCATAGGCAACGGAAAAGGGAGGGACACGAAGCCAGCCCGGCAGCTATTTAACTACGTTCCGGCCACAGTCACGGACGGCAGTCACCCGATTGACCCCGCTCAGATCAGCGGCGATCCCTCAGCACTTGCCCAGTCGAACCCAACGCGCGGCCAACCGCGGGGGAACTCATCCCGGGCCAGAGCCTGCAGGAACTCTGTGACTCCCCCCGGGAAGATCTGCACCTCCGGGCATTGCCGGAACGAGACAGCCACAGCCCAATCGAGGTTGTCAGCCGAAGGGGGAACCAGCAGACAGATGTCGCCATTGAAGTCGTGATAGGCCCATGGCAGAAATCTGCCGATCCCGGAACTCTCGCCAGGGGCCGCGCCGGATGCTCCTTCTTCATCCGCGAGGAAGGTCCGGCGGTTCTCTTGCATCACCTTCAAGAGAGGATCGACCCCCTCCGGATGGGCGATGAACAAATGCCCGAAGACTACAGCGTCCCCAAAGCCGTCCACGAACTGCTTGTAGTCACGGGGAAGCTCAAGACCAGCCCAGACTTCGATCTCCCGCCACGACTCCGGGCTCGCGGGACGGAATCTCTCCGGCAGACCGAACACCCCAGCACTCACACTCGGTATATCAATCACCTCGCATAGATTTCAGAAGGAAGCTCCGACACTCGGCAACATGGCCCGCCGGCGCCGGGAGTACACGTCGCAGGTCACGCCGCAGCGACCTCACAGAGGGCGCCGCCCACGCGAAGTCAGACGCGTCGGCGGGTGCGGGTGAGCCGCCGTTGACTCCCCTGCATGCACCGAAGGGGCTAATACTCCGCCCGAGTTCGTCACAGCCTGAATCCGGCTCAGTCCACCGTTGCCCGGGGCGAATACGAACGGGAATCAATCGCGTACCCCAGCAAATCGGCAAAGTTCCCGAAGAACATGCTGTCGCCTTCCCCTACTCACCAAATCCGCTCGGGCAGTACATCAGGACAATCAATCATGAAGATCGCTTGTGAGACGTCCCTATTCACCGAAACCGGAAACAGCATGACGTCGTCTGGCAGACCTACGTCAGCAGGAGTTCCGTCTTCTCGCGTCCCATCACGGAACTGGAGGACACCGGCCCCTCTACCGCCGGACCGGTTCCGGCAACCTAGAACACAATGGGACAGGTAGAAGCCATCCATGCCGTCTGTCACCGATAGGAACTCCCGATAATAGCTATCCAGCAACTGCCCTGCGGTCGCCTCCAGTTGGGAGATCTCCTGCTGACTGGCCGGAGGGTAAATACGGGGAATCGCAGACGCCCCGGACGGATCAGCCAGATACTCGTTGATCCTCCTGGCCATCAACTCACTGATCACTCGGCGCATTTCCATGTGATACTCTAAACTTACGGGCATGCCGTACCTGCCGGACGAAACTGAACCACTGACACGCTCAGTAGTGTACGTACCGGCATCACCATCCACTCCCGCATAGTAGAAGCCAGTCGGCTTGTACCCCACGTTGTACTTCAGTGCATAGCGGCCGACCTTGGAGTTGACGACGCCATCCTGCTGATGCCAGCAGTATGGAGCTCCCCGGACCAGGTTGTGTCGGGGAGATGTCCAGCCACATTTCCGGTGTACTGGTACGGGGTACCGGCAACTTCCCGAATATGCCTGGCCTTGATCTTCTCTGCGATCTTCTCAAGCGAATCGGCCATACCGTCGGGCCCAACAGCGTTCTCGTTCCGCGGTGACACGCGCCCCTTCGCCGACCAATATGACGGGATCGCATTGATGGCTGCGATATGGTCCTTCAACTCATTGATCTGATCCTGGGTCGCGCCCTTCGGGGCGCGGAAACACACCATGCCCGACACGCTGCGCCCAGCCCTGGTCTTCTTCAGATGCTCGGTGCAACTTTCGTCTTCATCATCCTCTGTGCCTGAGCTTCTTTCTGCCGGACCCCTGCGCAGGTGCCGTTTCATAGTCTTCCTGCGAGTCCGGCGTGTACCCCTCGTCTCCGTCGACCAGTTCAAGCATTTGCAGCGTCCCGACGACGATCTTCCAGCCGTCGCCAGGCGATTCACGAGTCGCCGACCCGGCGTCCTACGGCACGCTACGAGCGGCCAACCCGACCGCGTCCCGCTACCCCCATACAAGTCGGCGATTCACACCCAGCCCAAAGGACACGCACCACTACAACCGACCTGACCAAGCACTACTAGACCTGGCCCGCACGCCCCTGCAAGTCCTGCAGTTCCTTCAGCCGGGCCGCGTAGAGGACAGCAAGGCGCGTCACTTCTGCGGCGTCAGCTTCCGCCAGCCGCGCGCGGTCCCGTACGCAAACCTGCTGCAGGGCGAACAGCTCTTCCAGCAGCTGTGGATCAGTCCCGGCCCGGCGCTCCGCAGCGACCAGTAGGCCATACTGGGCGACCACCTGCGTCAGCAGCCCCTCAGCCACCACCTCGTCGACGCTTCCCGCCCGGCCCTCCAGGGGCGCACCCGCAGGAACCTGGATGGGCTGCTGGTCAAGGTACAAAACGCACGGGGGCTTTCCGCTCAGAGCGACATCTTCTTCAAATAGAGAAATGCTCGAATCACCACTGAGAGCCCTGAAGAGGAATTCCGTGAATCCAAACGGATGGTGCGACCACCAGCCCTGCCAGTTGACGACTACAGTCCAGTCGCTCCACGCTCCATGCGGCGGAAGAAGATTCACCTGGGTTCCCGTAGATGTTTCCGCAACTGGAACTATTCCACCACCTTCCGGGAAGATCGGATACGGATAGTCCTCAGGAAAGCCTCTCCTGAGAGAGTCACACTCGAAGATTACGCGATCAATAAGACCTCCGAGATTGAGCACCGCGCCGCGTGGGTGTGACACGCAGAGGTCAGAGTAGATCTCGCACGGGCCGTACGATGAGACGAATTCCTTGTAGTCACGAGGCAGCGCGAGCCCCTTCCCCGCCTCAAACTCCGACCAATCTGCCTCCATGTCAGAATTCAACTTGGGAGGTCCCAGAAATTCGATAAACCTATCCAACCCCATCAGTGTCTCCTTATGTGCACTTATATCCACCAGCGGCAGTATTGAACAATGTGCAGTCTAAATGAAAGCCGCGTTGCCCGGCAGCCTTTATCCTCAGCTCTGTGGGAATCGACGGCCGACCGGGGTTTCCGTAAACCGGGACCATTGCATAGAGGACGGACTGACTCCCCGCCAGGGCGATTTCAAAGTCTGGCTGTTCGCGCGTCTGTGCTGGTCAGCGGGGTCCGAGGAGTGTCAGGGGACGGGTGAAGGGCTCGTAGGACATCTCGCGGAGTCCAGCGGCGATGTTGTGGTGGCCGGCGGCACGGAGGCAGTTGATCGCGAAGCTGCGCAGGGTGGCCATGTTCTCCGGGCCGTGCTCGGTGTGGGCCTTGGAGGCGTCCTCGCGGAATGCGGTGTCGCGGACGAAGTGGAGCCGGTTTTCGATGACCCACTGCGAACGAATGATCTTCGCGAGCCGCTGAGGGGAGGCTTCCCGGCTGGTCAGATCTGTGATCACGTACGCCGTCTCGCGGCTGCGCCTGCCGGTCTTCAGGCAGGTGCGGTGGCGTACGAACCGGGCGACCTGTGCGGCGTACGGGAAGTCGAGGTCATCGACGGTCAGGACCTGCACCACGCGGGTCTCCTTGCGGCCGTGCCCCTCGGTGCGGTCGTAGAACTTCGCGGTCACTTCCCCCAGGGCAGCGTGTGCAGCCGCTCGTGGAGACCGGCCTGGTTCTTCTTTCACGCACAGCGCGTAGTGCGCCTTCTTGTCCTCGACGAGGAAGCGGGCGTGGCCGCGTTGGGCGTGCAGGGCATCGGCGGTCACGGTCACCCCGGTCAGGTCGAACGGTGCCAACAGGCTGGCGAAGCAGGTGATTTCATTCGTCTTGTCCGGGACTCGCAGTTGCGTGACGGTCAGCCCGTCACCGGTCATAGCGGCGAGCAGATGCGCGGCCGGGGTGTCACCGTGGCGGGAGCCGCGAGCGCTCTTGCCGTCCACCGCGAGGGTGTCGGACCCGGCCGGGTTGGCGCCGAGCAGGTCGGCAAGTCCGCCGGGACAGGTGCGGTTGATGATCCGGCGGATGGTCGCCGAGCTTGGCGCGACGCGGACGGCGAACACGCTGGTGGTGCGGGCACCGAGCCGGGCGAGAGCCTCCTGCGGGGCATTCCTGGCCCACTGGCCGATCGCGGCGAACGAACGCGCTCCGCTCAGCACGGCCGAACACGCGATCAGCAGCACGCTCACGAACGGGTGACGCTTCCCGCGCCGGTGCCGCGGATCGGCCAGCGTGGCCAGCCGCTGCGGCAGTCCCGGCAGTGCGCGGTGCTGACGCGAGGGCGACTTGATCAGGCAGACGCTGGCAGACTGACGGCACATCGAAGCTCCGGTTCGGCAGGGCGACTTGAGAGGTCACCCACTCCAACCGGAGCTTCGTTGTGTACGAGACGGGTCGACCGACAGTCGTCACGCCGCCGTGACCTGCGACTTCGCAGCATCACTCGGACTTTGAAACAGCCCTGTCCCGGGGGCTGAGTGGAACTGTTGGTGTTTGTTCCCGGGTTCTTTCGCCCCTTGTTGTAGTCAGTTATGTCCAGCAGGCCGTACACCCCGGCGGCACGGCACTGATAGCCCGCCTTTCTCCGACTCAGGACGCTATATATGCGTGGCAGCATTGCTATCGATGTTGCATCTGAAAGCAAATTCCGTCCGCAGATGCCTAAGCGCCCTCCCGGCCGATTTTAGGACTATGCGGCTACCACCGTACCCATCGACTCAAAGCCAGGATCCGCGTCGATTAGCGGCACCGAGAGCTCTCCCTGAAGTGCAGCCCACAGAAAGTCGGTAAAAGTCAAATCAAAGACAAACCAACTCCCCATGTCAACTAGGACCCTAGAGCCACACGAAACCTCATCGGGAGGCAGCAGAAATACGTGGTTCCCGGACATTGACCTGGCTACAGGAAATCCACCACCCTGTTGCGGGTGAATCGCATAGGGATACATCTCCGGACTCTCCTGAGCCAACAAAGGATAAGCATTGGCGACATGTTCCACAAGGTCACCCAAAGGAAGACTTTCATGGCCCGGATTTACTCTCGGATGGAACAACATTAGCTGCCCACTCACACATCCAGGACCATAAGCCGAAACGAATTCCTTGTAATCTGCGGGAAGTTTCACACCGTGTCGACTTTCGAAATCCCTCCAATCACTAAGGGGATCCCCGTTCACTTGAGGTCTTCCCAGCATCTCGCGAAAGCTATCGATCATCATGTCATGGCCCTTCGGAACAGGAGTATCCACCAGCCGGTCGATTGTGGACCGTACAGGCAAGACGATACCCTTTATTGCCCACTGCGTACATTTTAATTTCGTTGGGTATGGCAGGGTTCGTACCGCCATAGACAGGAAGGACGCCTAGAGTCACCATCTCGCCATCCTTGATCGCCCGGGTGATTTTGTTCTCCAGGCCACGCATGTGTGGCGAGTTCGCAGGATCCTGATAGCCAGCCACAAAATTGCGCAAGGTGTCCCGTGCACCACCCATCTGATTGGCAATCAGGTGCAATGCGGCACGATTGCTTGCCGGCAGGTCGTTGTAGCCCGCCGGCTTCCACTTCGGGTCGAGCCTCCAAGGTCGCAAGTCAAAGGCGTCGAGATGCGCCACGGCTCCGGTGGCGCGGCAGTCTTCTGGATCAGGACCGAAACGAGTCATCGGAGAGTAGAAAAACGACGGATCCTTGGACGGAAGATCCCGTGAACATGAATTACGAGTGCGCTTTGCATGAGGATCTGCACCTGACGTGCCGTAGCCCAGGTCCGGATCTAGCTGATGTTCCGGAAACATATCTTGCAGCAGTTCCAGACCAGCCTGGTCTGCAGGCGTGTACCGGCCGCTGGAGTGAGAAGCCATCTCGATGAACAGTGCGCGGTCGTAGACAAGCGCAGTGTCGAGGGCCTGTCGAGTGGTCGCCGCTACGTCCACCCTCGGTTTCGGTGCGGGGCGGGTGGGTGCGGGTTGGGGGTGTTTGCCGCGGTTGGGGTTTTGTGGGGTCGGTGGTTTGCTCGGGCGGGTGGGGGTTGACGGCCGGCCGCTGCCCGAGGTGTGCGTGCCGCGGTTGGGGGTGGGGCGTGTCGTTGGGTTTCTGCCGCAGGTGCCGTAGGTGCACCTGCTCGATCCAGACCGGTTGCTCCATGTTCGCGATGTGGTGGCCCTGGTCGCGGGACGCGACGACGTTGCGGGCCTCCTGGTCGGGGTGGTGCGGTTGTTTCCGCAGCGGTTCCGGTTGCACGAGTCCCAGCTCTGGGAGCGGGTCGATGTGGCGGTTCTGGCCTTCGGCCGCGACTTGGCCTGCGACCTGGCGGGCGCCGTCCCGCGGTATCCTCCGCCGCGCACGCCGCCCATGCTGGAGCTGGCTGTCCCGAAGCCCCCGTACCCGCGCCCGCAAACGCACAAGTGGCCGGTCGGGTCGGTGCCGTTGAGCGGCTCGCCGCCGGCGTATGCGTAGCGGTTGGCCTGGCCTGAGGGGGTGGGGTCGAGTTGCCAGGTGTCGCGGGAGGTGAAGCCGCCGGTGCCGGGTTGGTACCAGCGCGCGGCCATGTTCACCTCGCCCGTGCCGGTGTCGGTCCAGCCGGACTGGTAGCCGACCGCGGGGTTGTTGCCGTCGGCCGCGGTGACGGTGCCGAAGGGATCGTAGGCGCGGGAGCCCGCCAGGGTCGTGCCGTCGGGGCTGAGGCTCGCCACGAGGTCGGTGTGCCGGTCCGTGATCGACAGTCGGGCCGTGTTCGGGGTGCCGGTCGTGGCACTGGACAAGAGGGAACCGTCCGGGCGGCGGGTGTAGGTCGTGGTGGTGTCGCTGACCAGGCTGTTGGAGCCGCCGTCGTAGGTGAAGGCCGTGCCGTTGTGGGTCATCACACGGTCGAGCGAGTCGTAGGTGAAGGTGCTCGTGCCGTTGTCGGTGGTCCGCTCGAAGGCGTCGGAGTTGATGGTCCGGGTGGAGCCGTCGCCTTCGGTGATGAGTTTCTCGGTGCCCCGGGCGCTGTAGGCGAAGGTGTCCTGGCCCCAGGTGACCAGCCGGTTGCGTGAGTCGTAGGTTCCGGTGATGTCGCCCTTCTTGGTCAGGTTGCCCGCGTCGTCCCATTCGTAGGGGACGGTGGCGGATCCGCTGGTCCAGGAGGTCGTACGGCCGATCAGGTCGTAGGTGTAGGTGTGCGTGCCGGCGCCCGCCGTGCCGGTGGTGGTCTTGTTCACCAGCCGGTCAGCCAGGTCGTAGGCGTACGTGATGCCGGTGACCTCCGTGCCGCCGCTGGTGCGGGCGACGGTGTCCGTCGTCAGGCGTCCGAGGCTGTCGTAGCCGAACGAGCGCTTCGCGCCGACGGTGTACAGCCCGTCCTTGTCCGGCCGGGCGTACTGCTCCAGCCTCGGTCGGCCTGCCGCGTCGAAGTCGAACCATATCTGGGTGCCGCTCAGCGGGTCGTTCGCCCAGTCGAGCCGACCGGACTCGTCGTAGCCGAAGGACGCGGAACCCGCGGCGTCCGTGCGGGACGTCATGCTTCCGTCGGCGTCGTAGTCGTACCGGGACTGGCCCGCCGGTCCTTGGGTGCTGAGCAGTTGTCCCCGGTCGTTGTAGGTGTAGGTGTTGCTGCCCGAGACGGCGTCCGTGCCCACGGCGGTCAGGCGCCCGTCCAGGTCGTACGACAGACTGCGGGGCCGCGTCGAAACCGCCGTGCCAGAACCGGACTCCTTGACGAGTCGACCCAGCCCGTCATACGTACGCTGACGGATGACGTCGCCCGGGAGCCGTTCGGTGACCGGCTGTCCCGCGGCGTCGTAGACCGTGGTCCAGGTGCGCACGTCTTCGTTCCAGTGCTGCGTGGTCGCGGGTTCGATCGTCGACTCCGGCAGACCCCAGGAGTTGAAGGTGTAGTACGTGGCCATGGCCCGGCCGTCGGTGAACCGGGTCCGGTTCCCCGCCGTGTCGTAGCCGAAGCTCGTCGTGATCGTGCGGGTGCCGGAGACCTTCTCCTTCTGCGTGGTCATCCGACCCAGCGCGTCGTAGCCGAACTCGGTGTGACCGCCGGTCGGGGATGTCGCGGTGAGCTGGTTGCCTTCGGCGTCGTAGGTCGCCTTGGCCGAGCGGAGGACGGTCGTCCCCGTGCCGTGGTCCGCGGCCTCCGTGACGTTGTCCAGCGCATCGAAGGCGACCGTGCTCTTGCGCCTGGTGGGATCGGTCGTCTCGATCACGCGGCCGAGGCCGTCGTACGCGAACGTGGTGACACCGCCACCCGGCTCGGTCGTGCTCACCGGCTCCCCGGCCTTGTTGTACACGGCCGTGGACATGCGTCCCGCGGGCGTGGTCGCGACGATCTGGTTGCCCGCATCGTCCCAGGTGTAGCGGGAGGTCAGATTCTGGAGCGACGGGTAGCGCTCGACGGTCGTGGCGGTGAGCTGCCGCCCCAATTCGTCCCAGGTGGCCTCGGTCCGCGCCCCGGTGGGGGTGGTGGCCGAGAGCTGGAGCCCGGTGGGGGTCCAGGTGTAGCGGGTGATACCGCCACCGTCGAGGGCGATGGAGGTGCCCGAGAAGGGGCTGGGTTCCTGGAGTCCGGTGGGGGCGCCCGGCGCCGGGTCGGTCTGCTGCACGAGGTTGTCGAGCTGGTCGTATGCGAACCTCGTGACGCGTCCGAGCGGGTCGGTGCTGCCGGTCGTCCGGCCGAGTGCGTCGTAGTCGAGCCGGGCGACCGCCGAAATGGGGGTGGTTGCGCCCGGTGGGGTGTACGCGGGGAGCGTGACGGCCGTGGCCCTGCCCAGCTTGTCGAACTGGGAGCGGGTGACCTCGCCGTTCTCGTCGCGGAGGTCGGTCGCGTCACTGAAGGTGTTGTAACCCACAGCGGCCACCGGTCGGACGGTCTGCGCGGTGCCGGGGTACTTCTCGGCCGCGACCGGCGGCGCGGTCCGTTCCACGAGCCGGCCGAGCGCGTCGTAGCGGAATGACGTGGTGAAGGCCGCCGGATCAGCACCCGTCACGGTGCCTCGCGGGCCGACCGTGCTCAACTGCAGGCCGCGCTCGTCGTAGGTGTGCCGCGTGGTGTGCGTGGACGCACCGTCGCTCAGGGCTGCGGTGAGCACGTTGCCGGCCTTGTCGTACGTGAACCGTTCGGTGCGCTTCTTGGTGTCGGTGATCCACTGGGCCTCCTCCGTGACGTGGTCGTCGGCGTCGTAGAGGTAGTCCGTCCGGCGGTTCAGCCCGGTGGGGTCGAGCACGGTCCGCTCGACCCGGCCCGTGGCGTCCACGGTGTGGACCTGGGTCGTGGTGCCGCCGCCGGTGACCTGCCGGGTCAGGTGCCCGGCTCCGTCATAGGTGTTGGCCTCCAGGACGATGTCCCGGCGGGTGCCGTCCGACTGCGAGACCTGCTTGGCGGTCGTGGTGGCGGGAAGGCCGTCGTCGAAGTAGGTGTACGCCGTGGTGGCGCCCATGGCGTCGGTCGTGGACGCCAGCCGGCCCGCGGGGTCGTAGGCGTTCGACTCCAGGACGAGGTCCCGGACCTGCCCGGACGGATCGCCGGTCCAGTCCCTCAGGACAGTCTCGGCGAGGTTGCCCAGAGCGGTGTACGAGTAGGTCTGCTCGTTGCCGAGCGCGTCCGTCTCCTTGGCCAGCCGGCCCAGGGTGTCATAGCCGTAGGCGGTGACACTGCCTTCGCCGTCGGTCACGGTGTCGTTGCGGCCGTGCTGGTCATAGTGGTACGTGGTGGTGGACTTGGGGTCGCCACCGCTGGTGTCCTCCATCACCTCGGTAAGGACGTTCCCGTCCTCGTCGAACGTACGGGTGATCTTGGCTGTGTGCGTGGTCCCGGTGATCTCGTTCTTCAAACCTGCCCCGGTCTCGGAGACCAGTTTCGACAGGCTGTCGTAGGTGTAGGTGGTGGTCACACCGTTCGGGAACGCATCGGAGACCTGCGTCTCGCTGGTCTTGCGCCCCAGGCCGTCGTAACCGTACATCGTCACCAGACCCGACGCGGACGTGGTCTGCGCCAGATCGCCCTTGGCATCGTACCGATACGCGGTCACGGCCCCGCCGGGCGTGGTCTCGGTCGCCACCAGCCCCGCAGGTGTCGTCCCGCCGCCCACGGCGGCCTCCGCGCCGGTGGTGTACGCGGTGGTGGTGGTACGTCCGTCGGCGAGCGTCGTTGCCGCGGGCAGGCCCAGGGACGTGTATGTGATCGTCGTCTTGTAGCGGTCGTCGGCCGGCTTGCTGGAGCGCGCGTCCCGCACCGCGACCGGTTTGTCGTTGCGTGGGTCCAGGGGATCGGCAGAGTTCAGGTAGTACTCGGTGAACGACGTCCAGCAGGAGTCCGCGTCCCGGCAGGTCGTCCGCGAGACGGTGTTGCCGCGGGCGTCGTGGCCGGTGATCGTGGAGTGCCCGTTGGGGTCGGTCACGGTGTTCAGGAAACCGCCGGTGTCGTACGCGTACGTGGTCAGTCCGCCTTCGGCATCGGTGGTCGACGTCCTGCGCTGACCGCGCAGGGCGTCGTACGTCGTCGTGACCTCGTGCCCGGCGGGGTCGGTGACCACGATCGACGAGGCGAGGCCGGACGCACTGGTGCGCGTACGGGCCCGGTAGTGCGCGCCGACCTGGTCCTCGGTCAGGCCGTGCTGGTAGACGGCGACCTCGTCGAGCTGACCGGTGAAACGGTATGTGCCGGCGGTGGTCACGCCCATCCAGGCGGTGTTGGCGTATCCGGCGCCCAGGTACGCGTACACGCCGGGCATGTGGCGGGCCGCGCGGTTGAGGGTGCCCACCTTGATGCCGTCGAGGTAGAGCGCCTGGCTGCTGCCGGAAGCGCTCAGGACGGCGTGGTGCCATTCGTTGTCGGTGACGGTGACGGCCGACTTCATCGGGGTGGCGCCGTTCGGCTGGTCGGCGGTCCAGAACTGGCCGCGCAACATTCCGTCCGCGCCGACGTTCAGGACGGGCCGAGCGTCCGTCGGCGTGCTGCCGATCGGCGCGTTCTGCAGTCCGAGCAGGACGCCCTGCTTGGTGGTGCGGAACCACAGCTCCACGGCGACGTCGGTCGACTCGGTGACGAGACTGCTGGGGACGGCGATGTGGCCGGTACCGGTGAACTGGGCGGCGTGGCCGTCTTCGACGCCGAAGATGCCGGTGGTGGCCAGGGTGGCGTTGGTGTACGTACCCGCGCCGTCGTTGGCGGCGCTCTCACTGACCGCCTGCGTGGCGCCCTCGGGCTCGTCGAGACGCCAGAAGCCGGCGGGGGCGTCGCCGGTCACCGCGCCGCGGTAGTGCGGGCCGTCACCGGATATCAGGGCGGTACGGGCCCGGTAGTGCTGCCCGGCGCTGCCCACGCCGAGGGCGGTGGTGTAGAGGGCGGCCTCGTCGATCTGGCCGGAGAAGTACTTGGTACCGGCGAGCTGACCGTCCCACGGGGTGGTCGTGTACCCGCCGCCGAGGTAGGCGTTGGGCAGGGTGATCGGTTTGATCGGATTCGGGAGCGTACCCACCCGCACCCCGTCGAGGTACATGGCCTGCCCACCGCTGTAGCCGGTGAGCAGGACGTGGTGCCATTCGTTGTCCGTGACGACGGTGGTCGACGCGATCGTGGTGCCCGCCTGGCTCTTGTCGAGCTGGCCGCGGAGCTTGCCGCCGCGGTCGATGAGGAGCGCCGGCGTGATGGAGGTGGGTGTCTGGCCCAGCTCGGAGTTCTGGAACCCGAACAGGACGCTCTCGGGCTTGGAGGTGCGGAACCACAGCTCCAGGCTCATGGTGGAGGTGGTTTCCAGCGGATCGGACGGGACGTTGACCGCTCCCTCGGTGCCGTCCAGATCGATCGAGGTGTTGTCGCCGTCCGCGAACACGCCGGGACTGCCCAGGTTCACCCCGTCACGGTAGGAGCCGTCCATCCCGTCCCCCGTGACGCTGACGGCCTGTGCGCCGCTGCGCTCGCCAAGGCGCCAGTACCCGGCCGGGGACTGGGCCATGACGGCATCCTGGTAGGCGGCCGAGCCCGACGAGTAGGTGGGGTCCGAGACCTTCCACACTCCGCCGTTCGCGTCGGTCGTGCTGGTCACCCGACCGCTTGCAGTGTCGTAGGCGACCGTGGCGTGCGTCCGCCCCGACGGCAGGACGACCTTCGTCATCCGTGGCGTCTTCGCCCGCGCCGCGTAGTGGGCCGCTACGGTCGCCGCGTCCAGGGCGTGGTGGTAGACGGCGGCCTCGTCCAGGGTCCCGTCGAAGTGGCGTACGCCGGCGGCCTGGCCGTCCCAGGCAGGGCTGGACCAGCCGGCGCCCAGGTAGGCGTTGGCCTTCCCGTAGTGGTCGATCGGACCGGTCAGGGATCCGACCACCGCGCCGTCGAGGTACAGCGTCTGGGTGGTGCCCGCGCCGGAGAGGACGACATGGTGCCAGGCGCCGTCGGTGACCGTCTTGGACGACACCATGGGTGTCACCGGCTGGCCGGTGATCTCGAACTGGGCCCGGAGCCTGCCCGCGGTGTCGATGGCGATCGGACTGGCGTACTCCGGCTGGCCCGCATCGATGTCACCGCCTTGGAAGCCGAGGAGTACACCGGGCTTGGTGGTCTTGAACCAGAGCTCGACCGAGAGGAAGGTCGAGGTCCGCAGCGTGTTCTCCGGGATCTCGGCAGAGGAGTCGGTGCCGTCGAAGCCGGCCGCCGTGTCGCTGGTGCCGGCGATCGCTCCCGGCTGCCCGAGCAGGACGTCCCTGTAGGCGGCGTCGTTCAGGCCGGTGCGGGAGGGCGCCTGGCTGGCCCCGGTGGAACCTTCCTGCTCGCCGAGCCGCCAGTAGGCGACCGGGTTCTCGTCCATCACCATGGAGCGGTACAGCGAGCCGTCCTCGTACGTGTACACCGTGCAGGCAGTCGGGGACGCGGGCGAGCAGACCTTGGTCAGGCTGACCCCGGTGTAGTGGTACGTCCATGCGAGTCCCGGCACCGTCGGGCCGATGGCGCTCGTGGCCACCGAGGTGATGTGGTCGCCCGTCCATGTGAAGTTGAGCGACCGCCCGGACAGGACGTCCGTCACCGACTCCAGCGGACCACCGTCCTCGTCACGGTAGCGCAGCGTCTGGGCCCGCCCCGCTGCGTCCTTGACCTGCGACACCAGTCCGTTGGAGGTGAAGTGGTAGGTGGTGCCCGATCGTTCCCTCAGCACCCATCCCTCGACCTCGCGCTTCAGCGTGGTGGTCGACCCGGACGGCCCCGCGTAGGTGCCGTCCGGATTGATACCGAAGCGGATGCGGGACCCGCTGTCCAGGGTGACCAGGATGGTGTTCGTCTGCACCTCCTCCCGCAGCCTCATGTCCCACCGGCTCGCCCACCCGGTGCCGAAACCGGTATCGGTACGCGGATCGAGCGAGTTGTAGGTGCGGCGCACCGCGAGCTCGGGGCCCACCGTGGGAATGGCCGCGTCGGTGGCGGAGGTGGCGTAGTTGCCCGCACGCGCGGAGAACTCGCGGCCGTCGTCACCGCCCAGGTGCGCGGTCACCACCGGCTGCGGAACCTGGCGGCGAGGGTGTCGCCGATTCCCTCCTCGCGGCCCCGGAGGGCGACTGCCTGCCCGTCGGGGTCGCCGAAGCACAGGCGCACCCGCACTCCCTCGGCGGCACGTTCGGAGAGCATCTTGGCGACGTGAGGGTTGGACTGGGCGAAGAAGGTGCCGGAGAAGACGAGGACGCCGATCTCGTGCCGAGCCTCTCGCAGCAGCGCGAGCCAGACGTCCCGGGGCACGCCGGCCCTGTTCTGGTAGGTGCCGACCAGTTCGGTGCCTAACCCGTCCCGCGGCTGGCCGGGGCGCTTGGACGGCTCGGGCCAGAGGAAGGTCTCTTCCACGCGCAGGTGTCGCGCGACGCGGAAGCGGTGCCGGGCATGGGGAATCCGCCCACCAGCCACCGGCTCACCGTTTTGGGATCTACCTCGCAGACCTCGGCAAGCGAGTCGGGCGAGACGCCGCGTTGGCCGAGCACGGTGCGCAGTCGGTCGTTCACAGCAGCTATCGAATCGGCGCACCGCGTGATCGCGCAAGGACGTTCTGGGACGCCTTGGCTGAAGCGCAGCCATGCCGACTGCCTACTCTGGCGCCATGGAGCTCTTCGTCCTGTGGGACATCGACCACACCCTCATCGAGAACGCAGGGGTGAGCAAGGAGATCTACGCCGCTGCCTTCGCTGCCCTCTCGGGGCGCGAGCCCACGGAGCCGGCGCGTACCGAGGGGCGTACCGATCGACTGATCATGCGCGACATGTTCGTCCGCGAAGGGCTGCCCGTACCTGACTGGCACTTCATCGAGACGGCGCTCGCGCAGGCGGGGGAATCGCGCCTGGAGGAGTTGCGCAGGCGCGGGACTGCCCTGCCCGGTGTCCATGAGGCGCTGAAGGCCGCCTCCGCTCAGAGCGGTTGGGTCTCCTCCGTTCTCACCGGCAACATCGCCGCCAACGCTCGTGTGAAGCTGTCCGCGTTCGGCCTCGACTCCCTGCTGGATCTACCGGTGGGCGCCTACGGAGCGGACGCTGAGCTCCGTCCCCATCTGGTCGCTGTCGCCCGCGAGCGCGCGCAGCGACTTCGCGGTGTTTCGGCCGACGTCCCCACCGTCCTCGTGGGGGACACCCCGCGCGACGTCGAAGCGGCTCTGACCACGGGCTCCGGGATCCTCGCCGTCGCCTCCGGCATCCACACGCCGGAGGAACTGACCGCGGCCGGCGCTACTGACGTCCTGCCCGACCTGTCGGACACGAAGCGCGTCCTCAGCATGGTGGAGTCCTTCGCAGGTCACTGAAAACGTCCCAGGACGTCCTCGGACCGTCCCTGAACGCGGTGATGAGGTCCCCGGACAGAAAGCCACTATCGGGCTCCCAACAGGCAGTCAGCCGAAGGAGCCGATGTGATCGGGGAAGTCACCGGGATCAGGAAGATCCGAATGCTGTACCTGCAGCTGCTCTACCGCTGCAACTTCACGTGCCTGCACTGCTTCCACGGCAAGCGGCTCCAGTACGCCGACGCGGCGAGGGCAAGGGCGGCACACCGAAGGACAGGGTGAAAGCCCAGGCCAAGGCCGCCAAGAAGACCAAGCGCCGGAAGCCCAAGAAGTAGGTCTCCGAGCGGCTCCGCTCACGCATCGCTCACGCAAGCCAAGTCACGGCACCCCGGCCGTGTTACCCGCCATGCCCCGAGTAACAAAAAACCCCAGGTCACGGGCTATGTGACCTGGGGTTTCTCAGAGCCCCCTGTCGGATTCGAACCGACGACCTACGCATTACAAGTGCGTTGCTCTGGCCAGCTGAGCTAAGGAGGCACTGCGGACGAGTGTAACCGGATCAGCGCGCGTGCCCACCGGGAACTCCGGTGCCTCCGACTACTGACAGAACGGCCGGCGCAGGGTACCGTCACCCGGAGTTCACTTCGGTGGACTAGACCCATCCTTCCTTTACTCGGATCGTCCGGCACGTTCCTGCCGGTGAAGGGACGCATCACCATGGCCACTGTCACGTTCGACAAGGCGACCCGGATCTACCCGGGCTCCACGAAACCCGCGGTCGACGGCCTCGAAATCGAGATCGAGGACGGCGAGTTCCTCGTCCTCGTCGGCCCCTCCGGCTGCGGCAAGTCGACATCCCTGCGGATGCTCGCCGGGCTCGAGGACGTCAACGGCGGAGCCATCCGCATCGGTGACCGCGACGTCACCCACCTCCCGCCGAAGGACCGGGACATCGCCATGGTGTTCCAGAACTACGCGCTCTACCCGCACATGACCGTCGCGGACAACATGGGCTTCGCGCTCAAGATCGCCGGCGTCGGCAAGGCCACCATCCGGCAGAAGGTCGAGGAGGCCGCGAAGATCCTCGACCTGACCGAGTACCTGGACCGCAAGCCCAAGGCGCTGTCCGGCGGTCAGCGGCAGCGTGTGGCGATGGGCCGCGCCATCGTGCGCGAGCCACAGGTCTTCCTCATGGACGAGCCGCTGTCGAACCTCGACGCCAAGCTCCGCGTCTCGACCCGTACCCAGATCGCGAGTCTCCAGCGCCGCCTCGGGATCACCACGGTGTACGTGACGCACGACCAGGTCGAGGCCATGACGATGGGCGACCGCGTCGCCGTGCTGAAGGACGGCCTCCTGCAGCAGGTCGACTCGCCGCGGAACATGTACGACCGCCCGGCGAACCTGTTCGTCGCCGGCTTCATCGGCTCCCCGGCCATGAACCTCGTCGAGGTGCCGATCACCGACGGCGGTGTGAAGTTCGGCAACAGCGTCGTCCCGGTGAGCCGCGAGGCACTGTCGGCGGCAGCGGACCGAGGCGACCGCACCGTCACGGTCGGCGTGCGGCCCGAGCACTTTGACGTGGTGGAGCTGAACGGAGCCACCGCCCAGTCGCTGTCCAAGGACACCGACGACGCTCCGGCGGGCCTCGCCGTGACCGTGAACGTCGTCGAGGAGCTCGGCGCGGACGGTTACGTGTACGGCACCGCCGAGGTCGGCGGCGAGATGAAGGACCTCGTGGTCCGGGTCAACGGCCGGTCCGTGCCCGAGAAGGGCTCGGAGGTGCACGTCGTCCCGCGACCGGGCGAGACGCACGTCTTCTCGACGTCGACGGGCGAGCGACTGAGCGACTGACGTACGACGCCACATGGCAGCGGCCCCCTCGCCTTCCGCGAGGGGACCGCTGCCATGTGGCGATAAATACCCCGCCAAACCGGGCGATTCGCACACCAGCGTCAACCTGTGATTCGAAAGATTCCCTCGAAACATCCCTCGCGGGGGTGACTAAATGTCTCCACATCGCTACCGGCCGCTACGCTCGCCTCCGTGACCCAGACAGCAGCCCGCCGTATCGGCCGTACTCTCGCTCTCGTCCTGCCCGTCGTCCTGGTGCTCTCCGGAACCCTGGCGGTCACCAGCGTCCCGTGGGCGAACCGCAGTACCGAGTCCCAGATGCTCACCGCGTCCTCGGAGCACGTGTCGGTCCGCGCCGCGTCCCGTGCCCCACACGAGGTCCTCCGCGAGAAGCTCCTCACGGACCTGCAGCAGAAGGACCCGGGTGTCGCGCTCACCAATCTCCAGCGCGCCGTCGAGGGCCGTCCGTCACTCGCGCGGCACTGCATGACGATCGCCCGCGACCTGGGCCGTGCCGCCGTCGCCCGCTACGGGCCCACGCGCGCCCAGTCGTTCTCCCGCCCCGTCTGCGACACCTCCTTCGCCTCCGGCGTCTCGCAGCAGGCACAGGGCAACTGGGGCGGCTGACGCCCTGCCCGGCCGGGAGCGGCCGGGGGGCGGGGCGGGAGGAGCCGCGGGAGGGGCACCGCATATCGTGCCCCTATGCAGACCCATCCGACCCAGGCCGTGGTCCTGGCGGGCGGCCAGGGATCCCGGCTGCGCCCGTACACCGACGACCGCCCCAAGCCGATGGTCGAGATTCCCGGAACGGGGACCCCGATCATCGGCCACCAGCTTTCCTGGCTCGCCGCCGAAGGCGTCACGGACGTCGTGGTCTCGTGCGGGCACCTCGCCGAAGTACTGCAGGAGTGGCTCGACTCGGCCGTGCTGCCGCTGCGCGTCACGACCGTGGTCGAGACGGAGCCGCTGGGCCGCGGTGGCGGCCTGAAGCACGCCGCGAAGAGCCTGCCGCACCCGGACGAGCCCTGGTACGCGACGAACGGCGACATCTGGACCCGCTTCTCGCTGCGTGAGATGGCCGACTTCCACACGGAACGCGACGCCACCGCCACGCTCGCCCTGGCCCGTCCCCGTATCCCGTGGGGCGCCGTGGAGACGGACGAGTTCGGCCACGTCCTCGACTTCATCGAGTCGCCGCCGTCGCCGTATCTGATCAACGCCGGCGTGTACGTGTTCTCGGCGGCCTTCACGGACCTGCTGCCCGACCGGGGCGACCACGAGCGGACCACGTTCCCCCGGCTGGCGCGGGAGCGCTCACTGGCCGGGTTCCCGCTGCCGCAGGGGGCGTACTGGCGGGCGATCGACACGGCCAAGGACCTCACCGAGGCCGCGAGGGAACTCACCTCCCAGCCGCCGCGCTGAGACACCGGCGCCTCGCCCCGGCACCCCCGCAACGCACCCCTCTCGCAAGGCACCGCGCGCAACGCATCTCTCTCGGGCGCGCTCCGCACCGCTTCCCCCCGCGCGCCGCCTCCTCCGCCGGGCTCCGCCTCCCCGCGGACGTGAGCCCCGGGGCGGGAAGCCGAGCCGGGCAGGGCGCTCAAGCGCCGGACCCGCAGAAGCGGTCATCGACGAAGGGGCGGCCACCGACCACCACTCGCGCTCGATGACCGCCCCTCCCCGCCGTCCGCCGGTCCTGGGCCGTATGCGGTCCAGAGCCGTGGTCGGATGGGCCCTCCGGCCCGCGGCGCCCCGCGCGGCACCTCGCTGCGTGCCAGGCGTCGCGGGCCGGAGGGCCTTTCGCAACGCGCCCTGGAAGACCGATGAAGATCTTGCTCCGGCCGCCCGGCTCACCCCGGATTGCCGGCAAATGTCAATCGCCGCAAACCAGGGCAGACCGGGCCCAGTTTCAAGATCTTCAGGACGCTTCTAGCCGAGGAGTCCGCCGATCGGGTTCCGGTTGCCGCCGCTACCACCGCCGTTGCCGCCACCCGTACCGCCGTTGCCGCCTCCGCCGTCGGAGCCGCCGACAGAAGCACCCGTACCGCCGTCCGTGCCACCGGAGTCGCCGGCTCCGGACGAGGACGGGCCCGAGCTGCCGGACGGCGGGTCCACGGGCTCGGACTGAACGGGCGCCTGCTGCCCGTCGGTGCCCCGGGACTCGCTGGGCCGGCCCACCTCGCCCGCACTGCCGGTCTCGCCGGCCGTCTCGGACGGCTCGGCCCGCTCCGCGGGGGGACTGCTCGACTCGCTCCTGGCGGGCTGGGCGCTCCGCTCGGCCTGCTGGGTCGGGCTGCGCCGCCCGGCCTCGCTGGGGAGCGCGGTGCCCGGGAGATGGTTGGTCGGGTCCGCGTTCGGGCCCGGGACGGTCACGAGTTCCGTGGAGCGTACGGCGCCGCCCAGGACCGAGCCCACCAGCAGCGTCAGACCGACGACGACGGCGGCGACGATGCCGCCGCGCCGCAGTACACGGCGCCGCAGCTCCCACAGTTCGGAACGCGGGCCGAGCTTGCGCCAGGCCTCACCCGCGAGGCGGCCGTCGACGGAGTAGACGGGTGCGCCGGCGATGATCAGCGGCGACCAGGCGGCGAGGTTCATGATGTCCGGCGCGTCGTACACCGGGACCGTCCGCCAGCTGACCGTCATGATCAGGGCGGCGGACAGCGACGCGCCCACAACGGCCGCGACGCGCTGCCACAGACCGAGGACGGTGAGCACGCCGACCACGACCTGGAGGAACGCGACGGTGAGCCCCGCGCCGACCGGGTGGGCGAGGGCGAAGTCGCGCAGGGGCTCCGCGAGGGTCCAGGGCTCCAGGGATGCCAGCCACTTGATCATGGAGCCGCGCTCGCCGCCGTCGAAGTAGACGGGGTCGCAGAGCTTGCCCATGCCGGCGTAGACGGAGATAAGGCCGAGGAAGACGCGGAGCGGGAGCAGGACGACGCCGAGGTTCATCCGGCGGCCGGGGTAGTAGGCGTGCCGGACGCCGCCGTGCGAGGCGGTCGCGGTCCGGCGGCCGTCGCGGGGACCGAATTCGGTCGCCTCCTCGGCCTCCTCGCCATACGGCTCGTAGGCGTCGTACGCGCCCTCCGCCTGCCGCATCGAGGGCAGCAACGGCTCCCGTCGCTGGGCGCCGATGACGGGAGTGGACAGGGTGTCAGGGGCGGAGGCCACGTCGGCCCGGGGCATGACCTGCGTGGCGGCGCCGAGGTCGAGGCCGTGCCCGCCGTCGAAGGGCCGGGTGTCGTCGAACGCGGGACGGCCGTCGTACCCGCGGCCGTCGTAACGGCGCCCGGCATGGGTGATGGATCCGGCACTGCGCACGGCCTGCAGCAGCCCCGAGGCTCCGGGGTCGCCCGGGGCGGACTTCCCGCTCCATACGACGGGTGCCCGGCGCCGCGCCACGGTACGCGCACCGGCACCGCTGAGGGCGGGGATCCTGGTGGTGTCGACCATCCCCCGGACGGGGCGCCTGGTCTGACTGGGGCCGAGCTTCACGCGGAAGCTGGCGTGGTTCACGATGACCTGCGCCGGGTCGCAGTCCACCTTGGGGGTGTTCAGGGGGAGCTGATCGTCGAACCCGGGCCGGGGCGTTCTGGTGTCCACACTCATCTAACCGAGTGACCTGTCCTTAGGACACTGCCTTGACGGCCCCGGAATGTCCGAGACCCGTCAAGATCGTTCCCGGCTCGGATGCCGCCCTGCGGCCCGGCGCGGAGTGTGCGCCGGGCATACACCCCGGACGTGCGCCGACTTGGACCCACGCCCCCGGCTCCGAACGCGCCGGCGGCCTCCCCGGGGCGTTGCCGACCCCGGGTCCGAGGGTGCGGGCGGCCTCCGTCAGCCCCGGCGGCGCGCCGCCTCGTAGAGGACCACGCCCGCCGCGACCCCGGCGTTGAGGGACTCCGCCCCGCCCGGCATGGGGATACGGACGCGGAAGTCGCAGGTCTCGCCGACGAGTCGGGACAGCCCCTTGCCCTCGCTGCCGACGACGATGACGACCGGCCCGTCGAGGGCCTCCAGCTCTCCGACCTCGACCTCGCCGTCCGCCGCGAGGCCGACCACGGTGATGCCCGCCTTCTGGTAGGCCTCCAGGGCCCGGGTCAGATTGGTGGCACGGGCCACCGGAGTACGGGCCGCGGTACCGGCGGAGGTCTTCCACGCCCCTGCGGTCATGCCCGCCGCCCGGCGCTCCGGCACCACCACGCCGTGTCCGCCGAACGCCGCGACGGAACGGACGACGGCGCCCAGGTTCCGCGGGTCGGTGACCCCGTCGAGGGCAACGATCAGCGGGTCCTCGCCGTCGTCGAAGGCGGCGGCCGCGAGGTCCTCGGGATGGGCGTACTCGTACGGCGGGACCTGCAGGACGAGGCCCTGGTGGTTGAGCCCGTTCGTCATCCGGTCCAGTTCGGCGCGCGGCGCCTCCATCAGGTGGATGTTGCCGCGCTGCCCGGCGAGCTGCAGCGCATCTCGCACCCGCTCGTCGTTGTCGATGAACTGCTGGACGTACAGGGTCGTCGCGGGCACGCCGTCGCGCAGCGCCTCGAAGACGGGGTTGCGTCCGACGACCATCTCGGACGAGCCCCTGCCGCCGCGGCGGGCGACGGGACGCCGCTGGGCCTGCTTGGCCTTGGCGTTGGCGATGCGGTTCTTCGCATGGCCCTTGCGCGCGGACGCGGGCGGGGTCGGGCCCTTGCCCTCGAGGGAGCGGCGCCGCTTGCCACCGCTGCCGACCGTCGCGCCCTTCTTGTTGGACGTGCGGCGGTTCCTGCGCTGGCTGTTCCCGGCCATGACTACCTGTTTCCCTGGATCCTCGTGGGTCCCGGACGGTGCCGCTCGGGTCCCATGTGCAGTACGTACGTATGAAAGTGTGCCGCCCGGATCCCCGGGCGGCACATTGTCGCCGGTCAGCGCGGTGCGAGTGTCCAGCGCGGGCCGTCGGGGCCGTCCTCGACGGCCAGCCCGGACTGGTTCAGCTGGTCGCGGATCGCGTCGGCGGTGGCCCAGTCCTTGCGGGCCCGTGCCGACTCGCGCTGCTGGAGGACGAGCTGGACGAGCGTGTCGACCACGCCGTGCAGGTCCTGACCGCGGTCGGCCTCGCCGGCCCAGTGCGGGGCCAGCGGGTCGAGACCGAGGACGCCGAGCATGGCACGCACCTCGGCGAGCCGGGCGACGGCCTCTTCCTTGTCGTCGGCGGCCAGCGCCGAGTTGCCCTGGCGCACGGTGGTGTGGACGATCGCGAGCGCCTGGGGGACGCCCAGGTCGTCGTCCATGGCCTCGGCGAACGCGGGCGGCACCTCGGCGGCGGGAGCGACCGTCTCGCCCGCCTTCTCGGTGACCCGCTGGATGAAGCCCTCGATCCGCGCGAACGCCGACTCGGCCTCGCGCAGGGCCTCCTCGCTGTACTCGATCATCGAGCGGTAGTGCGGGGTGCCCAGGTAGTAGCGCAGGACGATGGGCCGCCACTTCCTGACCATCTCGCTGACGAGAACCGAGTTGCCGAGCGACTTCGACATCTTCTCGCCGCTCATGGTCACCCAGGCGTTGTGCACCCAGTACGACGCGAAGTCGTCGCCGAAGGCCTTGGCCTGCGCGATCTCGTTCTCGTGGTGGGGGAAGACCAGGTCGAGCCCGCCGCCGTGGATGTCGAAGGCGGCACCGAGGTACTTGTGGGCCATGGCCGAGCACTCCAGGTGCCAGCCGGGCCGGCCGCGTCCCCACGGGGTCTCCCAGGACGGCTCACCCGGCCGCTCCGCCTTCCACATGGCGAAGTCCCGTGCGTCGCGCTTGCCGGTCTCGTTCTCCCCGGTGGGCTGACGCAGATCGTCGATGTCCTGGTTGGAGAGTTCGAGGTAGCCCGGGAACGACCGCACGTCGAAGTAGACGTTGCCGTCGGCCTCGTAGGCGTGGCCGCGCTCGATGAGGCCGCGCATCATCTCGACCATCTCGGTGATGTGGCCGGTGGCGCGCGGCTCGTAGCTGGGCGGCAGGCAGCCGAGGGCCTCGTAGCCCGCGTTGAACGCGCGCTCGTTCTCGTACCCGATCACCCACCAGGGGCGTCCCTGGTCGGCCGCCTTGGTGATGATCTTGTCGTCGATGTCCGTCACGTTGCGGATGAACGTGACGTCGTAGCCGCGGTACTCGAACCAGCGGCGCATGATGTCGAAGTTGAGTCCCGACCGGATGTGCCCGATGTGCGGGGCGGACTGCACGGTCGCGCCGCACAGGTAGATCGAGACACAGCCCGGCGTGAGCGGGACGAAGTCGCGGATCTGCCGGGCGCTGGTGTCGTACAGCCGAATAGTCACGCCTCAAGAGTAGTGGGCCGTCGGCAGTGCCCCGCGCCCTCGCGGGACGCGGGGACTGGATTGTGACCGGGGCGGCGGTCCACGACCGCGGCCGGTTCAGGCGAGCGGTCCGACGACCTTCCGCGGCGTGATCCGGACGACCACGCGCGGCGCGTCCTTGCCCGACTCCGGGTTGAATTCGGCGTACCTCTTGCCGGTGTACTTCATCGACAGCTCGTCGATCAGCTCCTGGCCGCCCTGCTCGGTGAGGGTGACGGTGCCGCGGACCTCTGCGTAGACGTACGGCTCGTCGAAGGGCTGGACGACCACGGTGGCCCGCTGGTCGCGCCGGAGGTTCTTCTCCTTGCGCCGGCCGAGGGTCGTGGAGATCAGCAGGTCGTCACCGTCCCGCTTGACCCAGACCGGGGAGACCTGGGGACTGCCGTCGGGCTGGATGGTGGCGAGATCGACGAACACGGGGCCGTCGAGAATGTCCTTGAGCTTGTCGCTGAGTGCGGCGGTCACGGTGCGGTCCTTCCTGGACTGCGGCGCGCTGGGATGCGTGCGCAGGAGTTCGTTGACGTCACAACCGCTCTACCCCACCGAGAGTCCCGTACGGCTCAGGACGCGCGGTAGACGAGGGCCGTGGCGATCGCGGCCAGTCCTTCGGCCCTGCCGGTCAGCCCGAGCCCGTCGGTCGTCGTGCCGGAGACCGCGACCGGAGCGCCCGCCGCGGCGCTCAGCGCCTTCTGCGCCTCGTCCCGACGCTTGCCGATCTTCGGGCGCACGCCGATGACCTGCACCGCGATGTTGCCGATCTCGAAGCCCCCGGCCCGCACGATCCTCGCCGCCTCGGCGAGCAGCGTGACGCCGGAGGCGCCTGACCACTCGGGACGGCCCGTCCCGAAATGGGCGCCGAGGTCGCCGACGCCGGCGGCGGAGAACAGGGCGTCGCAGGCGGCGTGGGCGGCCACGTCCCCGTCGGAGTGGCCGGCGAGGCCCCAGCCGTCGGAGTCCTCCCAGAGCAGTCCCGCGCACCACAGTTCGCGGCCCTGCTCGAAGGCGTGGACGTCGGTGCCGATGCCGACGAGCGGCAGGGCGGGGGTGGGCGCCGCGGGCGGCACCGGCGGGTCAGAAGCCATCGTTGGCCCTCCTGCGGGCGAGCACGGCCTCGGCGAGGAGGAGGTCGAGCGGACGGGTCACCTTGAACGCCTCCTCGTGCCCGGGCACGACCACCACCGGGGCGCCGAGCCGCTCGACCATCCCCGCGTCGTCGGTGGCACCCTCACCGCTGACCGCGACGGTCTCGTGGGCGCGGACGAGCGTGCCGCGATCGAAGCCCTGCGGCGTCTGCACGGCGCGCAGCCGCGCACGCTCGGGGGTGGCGACGACGGGCTCGGGCTCGCCCTTCTCCCGCGGCTCGACCTCCTTGACGGTGTCGGCGAGCGGCAGGGCGGGGACGACGGCCGGCGCCCCGTCGAACACGGCCGCGATCACGGCGTCGACCGTGTCGACGGGGACGAGCGGGCGGGCCGCGTCGTGCACGAGGACGGTGCCGATGTTCTCGGGAAGCGCTTCGAGGCCGAGGCGTACGGACTCCTGGCGGGTGTCGCCGCCCGGCACGACGAGGTAGTCGGTCCGCTCGGGGAGCGCGTGCGCGTCGAGGAGGTTCTTGACCTCGGGGGCACCGTCCGGAGGGGCGACCACGACGACGAGCGAGACGGCGCGTGAGGCCGCCATGGCGCGTACGGCGTGGATCAGCATGGGCGTGCCGTTGAGCGCGCGGAGCGCCTTGGGGGCGCCCGGGCCGAGCCGGACGCCCCGGCCTGCCGCGGGAATCACCACGGCGGTGCGGCCCGTGCGCGTCTGTTCTGACATCGGTTCCACTCCGGAGATCAAAGTCGCGGAAAGTCGCGGGAAGCCGCCGGAAGCCGGAAAGGAACGGCCTCCTGTTTTCGGCATGCCCAGGGGGAATTGACATGGCCAGGTTTGTTCACTCGGCCGATATGGGTATGGCCTGGGCGTACCCCGACCGACGGTTGGGGAGCGCCGGGCGCGACGCCCTCGACCGGACCCTTCCGTGACGACCGGTCGAGCCGGCCGTCCGCCCGGCCCGGCACGCCGGAGGGCAGGGGACGGGGGGACACGCAGCGGGAACGGAACGACGAGCGGTGGGCGCGGTAAACATGCCGCAGTGCCCGGCGACACAACCTTCCAGCTGGGTCAGCGGGCACCGCGGCATTCAGTTCTGCACCGTAGACACGCGCCTGGCGACCGGAACACCGGCTTCAGGCCCCTACCACAGCAGGACGCGCGTCAGGACGCGAGGACCTCGTCGAGCAGGGCCTCGGCCTTGTCCTCGTTGGTGTTCTCCGCGAGAGCCAGCTCGCTCACCAGGATCTGGCGAGCCTTGGCCAGCATGCGCTTCTCTCCGGCGGAGAGACCGCGCTCACGCTCGCGGCGCCACAGGTCACGCACCACTTCGGCGACCTTGATGACGTCGCCGGAGGCGAGCTTCTCGAGATTCGCCTTGTAGCGACGGGACCAGTTCGTCGGCTCCTCGGCGTACGGCGCACGCAGCACGTCGAAGACCCGGTCCAGCCCGTCCTGACCGACCACGTCGCGCACGCCGACGAGATCCGCATTGTCCGCCGGCACACGAACCGTCAAGTCGCCCTGAGCGACCTTGAGCACCAAGTAGGTCTTGTCCACGCCTTTGATCTGGCGAGTTTCGATGGCCTCGATCAGCGCGGCCCCGTGATGGGGATAGACCACGGTGTCGCCAACCTTGAACGTCATGTGACAGGTACCCCTTCCGTGGCTATCCAGGGTAACACGAGAACGGCTTCTTCTGAATGGCGTTTTCGCAGGTCAGGGCATATCTCGGGGCTTGACAACAGCAACAGGGACGTGCTGCGGGCGGCTTCCGGAAGGGGGTATTCGCAGGTGAGAGCGGCTGCACGGGCGCCTGGAAACGCGGGCGTTACCCGCCTCACAACCCCCTTCAGAGCGGACAAAAGTCCCGATTTGCCGGGTTCCCAGCAGTCTACTTCGTCTACTCCGTTCGAGGCTCGGTCACCCGTCCGGCGGGACACCCGAGAAGGAATCACGAATTGATCATCCGGAGATCGCCGGACGATCACAGGAGGATCACCGCGGCCCCGTCGCGGCTTTCCGGCGGAATGCGCGGCGGCGGCGGAATTGGCGACGACGCTTATGTGAACGACGGATGAAATCCGGCCGGGAGCACGGTTCGGATCCGGCTGCGGGAGGGCGGCCGGGGCGCCCCGGCCGTGTCGGGGCGGGTCGGGTGCGGGGCGCCGACGGGGGGTCGGTAACCTAAGCCCGCTGACCGATCTTCACCCCGTCCGTACGTCCTAGGAGATGCCGCCGCCGTGAGCAGCAGCCTTCGACGCGGCGCCCTCGCCGCGACCGCCCTCCTGATCTCGATCGCCTCCCTCTCCGCATGCGCCGCGGGCAACGACGCGCAGACGCTCGGCGTCAGGCCGGACAACGCCGAGACCTCGGTGGGCGACATCAAGATCCAGAACGCGACGGTGATCACCCAGCCGCAGCCCGGCGTCCAGGGCCAGGCCGCCGTGTCGGCGACCCTGTTCAACGACGGCACCAAGGAGCAGACGCTCGACTCCGTCACGCTGCCGGGCACCAAGTCGACGGTGAAGCTGTCCGCCGCCACCGGTTCCGGCCCGATCACGCTGGCGCCCGGCGGCTCGGTCGTCCTGGGTGGCAAGGGCAACCCCTCCGGCGTCATCGAGAACAGCACCGAGGCCGGCCGGCTCGGCGACGTCCAGCGGATCGTGTTCCGCTTCAGCGAGACCGGCGACGTCACGATCGACGCCTTCGTCGTCCCGGCCGCCGACTACTACCGCGACTACGGTCCGTCCAGCCTGCCCCAGCCCCCGGCTTCGTCCCCGGCCGCCAGCCCGGCGGGCTCGGCCCCGGCGGAGGGCGCCCACGGCAACGAGGCCGAGGACGGCGAGGGAGGGGAGCCGGGGGACGGTGAGCAGAGCGGCGAGCCGACTCCGTCGGACTCCGCCTCCGCGTCCCAGGACGCGGGTCACTGACACCCGTCGCGCACGGCGCGTGAGGCGGGGCGCGACGCCCCGCAGCCCGCGCCCGTGTCCCGGCGCCGCACCGAGCAGACGAAGGCGGCCCCGCCAGGAAGTCCTGGCGGGGCCGCCTTCGCAGGTGTCGTGCGGGGCCGGGGCGCCGCCCCAGCGACCGCGGGCGCGGCCGGGACCGGTCTACGGCTCGAACTTGTAGCCGAGGCCGCGCACCGTCACCAGGTAGCGCGGCGCGCCCGGGTCGGGCTCGATCTTGGCGCGGAGGCGCTTGACGTGGACGTCGAGGGTCTTGGTGTCACCCACGTAGTCCGCGCCCCACACCCGGTCGATCAGCTGCATCCGGGTCAGCACGCGGCCCGCGTTGCGCAGGAGCATCTCCAGGAGGTCGAACTCCTTCAGCGGGAGGTCGACCTTGCCGCCCGCCACCGTGACGACGTGGCGGTCTACGTCCATACGCACCGGTCCGGCCTCCAGCGCCGCCGGGGCGACCTCCTCCGGCTCACCGCGGCGGCGCAGGACCGCGCGGATGCGGGCGACCAGCTCCCGCGAGGAGAAGGGCTTCGTCACGTAGTCGTCGGCCCCTATCTCCAGGCCGACGACCTTGTCGATCTCGCTGTCCTTCGCCGTGACCATGATGACCGGGACGTTGGACCGGCCGCGCAACTGGCGGCAGACCTCGGTGCCGGGCAGTCCCGGCAGCATCAGGTCGAGCAGGACGAGGTCGGCTCCGTTGCGCTCGAACTCGTCGAGCCCCTCGGGCCCGGTGGTCGCGACGGCGACCTCGAAGCCCTCCTTGCGGAGCATGTAGGAAAGAGCGTCGCTGAAGGATTCCTCGTCCTCGACGACGAGCACTCGGGTCACGGAAGGACCTCCGGGGCAGGCAGTGGTTCGCGTGGTGCGGTCCGAAGATGAGGACCGGGAGGGGAGTCGGGGTCCGGATCGCGGCGGTGGCCCGGCTCCGCACCGGGATCTGCCCGGTGAGCGGAGGCGGCGTCGGGATCGGGACCGGAGTCGGGAGCGAAATCGGGACCGGAGTCGGGATCGGGATCCGGATCGGAGGCCGGATCGGAGTCGTAGGGTCCGTCGTCGGCGAGGTCGCCGCCCGGGACGTGCGTACGGTCCCTGACGGAGCCGGCCTCCGGCAACCGCAGGGTGAAGGTGGAGCCCTGGCCCTCCGTGCTCCACACCGTGACCTCCCCGCCGTGCGAGGCGGCCACGTGCTTGACGATGGCCAGGCCCAGACCGGTACCGCCGGTCGCGCGGGAGCGGGCGGGGTCGACGCGGTAGAAGCGTTCGAAGATCCGCTCGCGGTCCTTCTCCGAGATGCCGATGCCCTGGTCGGTCACGGCGATCTCGATCTGGTCCCCGCCGGGTGCGGTGACACGGCGTGCGGCGATGCCGACGCGCGTGCGGGCCGGGGAGTAGTTGACGGCGTTCTCGACGAGATTGCCGAGGGCCGCCGCCAGCTGGCCCCGGTTGCCCCAGACGTGCAGGCCGGTGGTGCCGTCGCCCCGGGCGGTGCCCCCGACGGCCATGGTGATCTGCTTGGTGGACGCCGTGTGGCGGGACCGGTCGATGGCCTCCGCGACCAGTTCGTCCACGCGTACGGGCTCGGCATCCTCCAGCGGGTTGTCGTTCTGCACCCGGGAGAGGTCGATGAGCTCCTGTACGAGGTTGGTGAGCCGGGTCGCCTCGATCTGCATCCGGCCGGCGAAGCGGGTGACCGCCTCGGGGTCGTCGGAGGCGTCCATGACGGCCTCGGAGAGCAGGGAGAGCGCGCCGACCGGCGTCTTGAGCTCATGGCTCACATTGGCGACGAAGTCGCGCCGTACCGCTTCGATGCGCCGGGCCTCGGTGAGGTCCTCCACGAGGAGCAGCACCAGCCGGGAGCCCAGCGGCGCGACCCGGGCGGAGACGGCGAGCGCCTCGCCGCGTCCGGTACCGCGACGCGGCAGGTCGAGCTCCACCTGCCGTATCTCGCCGTCGCGGCGCGTGTCGCGGGCCATGTGGAGCATGGGCTCCACGGCCAGCTTCCCGCCCCTGACCAGGCCGAGCGCGTACGCGGCCGAGCTGGCCTTGACGACGGAGTCGCTCTCGTCGAGCACGACCGCCGAAGAGCGCAGCACGGAGAGCACGGTGTCGACACCGGGCGGCAGGACGGCGTCCGTGTGCAGGGAGGTCCGGGTGGGTCTCGCCTGGTCGCGCTCGCTCCAGCGGAACGCCAGCATGGCGATCACGCCGGTGCACACCCCGGCGATCGCGGCCAATGCGGCGACCGCCGCGTTCACGTCCATGCATCCAGGTTATGCACCCTCGCCGCGGCTCTCCCAGCCATCCGAGTGGCACCTCGAACAGTCGTCGCCCAGAGTTCACCGAGGGGAAGGGAGCGGTTCACTTGGGAGGATGGATCCGGACGCGTTGCGGACGGAACGTGGGAGCGTGGGGGTTCAGCCCCACCCGGACCCCTGACGCATTCAAGAGAGGGAACCCCCATGCGGGACGCGTACCACGAGGAACTGGACTCGATCGGCGAAGGCCTCGTCGAGATGGCCAGGCTGGTCGGCTCGGCGATCGGGCGCGCCACCACGGCCATGCTCGACGCCGATCTCAAGCTCGCGGAGAGTGTGATCGCCGCGGACCAGAAGGTCGACGATCTGCAGCACGACCTGGAGGCCCGGGCGATAGCCCTGCTCGCCCGCCAGCAGCCGGTCGCGACGGACCTCCGCATCGTGGTGACCTCGCTGCGGATGAGCGCGGACCTGGAGCGCTCCGGCGACCTGGCCCAGCACGTGGCCAAGCTCGCCCGGCTGCGCTTCCCGGACTCGGCGGTCCCGCGGGACCTGCACGCCACCATCCTGGAGATGGGGCAGCTCGCGCAGCGCCTGATGGCGAAGGCCGCGGAGGTCATCATCACCAAGGACGTCGACCTGGCGCTCCAGCTGGAGACCGACGACGACGAGATGGACCTGCTGCACCGCACCCTCTTCACGCATCTGATCGACGACCGCTGGAAGCACGGCATCGAGACCGCGGTCGACGTCACGCTGCTCGGGCGCTACTACGAGCGGTACGCCGACCACGCCGTGGCCGTGGCCAAGCGCGTCGTGTACCTGGTCACGGGCGAGCACGCCGACGAGCTGCAGCCGGAGACGCGGGTCGAGGGCGCGTGACGGGCCGACGGGGCGTCGGAGTCGGGAGCACGTGACAGACCCGGTCGGCTGTGGGCTGCGGCGTGCGAGCGGTACTTCGACCGGGCCCGGCGGCGTGCCGTCGAGCAGCGATTCGACCGGGCGGGCACGAACGGCTCACGTCGACATCGCCTCCGTGCGCCGTTGATGCGCCGGGCCGAGTGGGCATGCAATGGGGAGAGGCGTCGAAGGTGCGCCTTTGAGGAGGATCCCATGGCCGACTCCCCCACGACCGACCCGCGCCAGGAAGTGTCCGTCGAAGCGCCCCAGGAGCCGCGCCGGCTCCCGTTGCTCGGTGCCTGCGGCTGCGGCTCGGGCTGCGGCTGCGGCTGCCAGTCGGGCGCGCCGTGCCAGTGCGGCTGACCGTTCATGCGCCCGATGGGCCCCGTCCGCGCGGACGGGGCCCATCGGCCTGCCGGGGCGAACGGCCTCTCGTGGTGAACGGCCGTCGGACGACCCGGTGCGAGCGGCCGGAGCGGACCGCGCTACCGAGGCCCATGGCCGCTCACGAGGCGGCAGCCAGGTCCAGTACTCCCACGGTCTGGCCACCGCTCGTCTCGCCGGTGGTCCGGAAGCCCAACTTCAGGTAGAACGCACCGGGCCCGGCCTCCCCCGGCTCCCAGGTCGTGAAGAGGCGGTCCCGTCCGCGCCGCCTGATCTCCTCGGCGACGGCGCGCACGGCGAAACGCCCGTACCCGCGTCCCTGTCCGTCCGCGGCGATGTTCAGCCGCCACAGACCGCTGCGCCGGTCCTCGGGGTCCACGGCCGGGTTCCACGCGATGTCGAGGAACGCCATGACGAAGCCCACGGGTCGGTCCCCGTCGACCATCAGCCGCGGCCAGGCCGTGTCGCCCCACGCGTACGCCTCGGCGAGCGAGACCGCGACCGGCTCGACGTTCTTCTCCTGCTCAGGCCGTACGCGCAGCCTGAGCGCGGCTTCCACGTTGTCCGGCGTGATCTTCTCCAGGCGCAAGGTCATGCGCGCACGCTAACAACGAACTCACCCCCGCCCGGGGGCGGTTCGTTGCCGATCGTGCTGTCGCCCGTGCTCACCTCACGGCGACGAGGATGACCACGACGTCGTTGAAGTTCCTGTCGAAGTTGTCGTAGTACCGGTCGTGGTACCGGTAGTCGCGGTAGTCGTCGTAGTAACCGCAGCCCCCGCCCCTCCAGTCGGAACATCCACGATCAGCCGTGACCTGGCTCGCGGCGTACGCCCCGGTTGCCGGCATCACTCCGAGTGCGAGCCCTGCGGCTCCTGCCGACAACGCGGCTACGATCCTGCGGCGCATTCCCATGCACCTCCGACCATGAAGAATTAATCGGACTTTCAGGGCATTTCCAGCGTCCTCCCCCTACGAGGACCTGTCAAAGAGAACGCCCTCGCAGTTCGTGCCGGACGACGGCCCTCACCTCGCCTGCCCCCGCAGCGGGCCGGTTGCCCCGGATGCCGCGCCACGGCGCCCCCTGCCGGGGCATACCCCGCCCGCCGATTACCCCCACGAAAACGCCCCCGCTCCGGCACTCGTGGGTGCGGAGCGGAGGCGTGGTCGCGATCTCTACTTCTTCTTGCCCCGGGTCTTGCGACCGATCTTGGCGACCTGGGTTTTCGCTGGTCGGTGCGCTGCTCGGCTGCGTCTAAATGGTCCTCATTGGTTATCGTTGGTCGCTGCCGAGCGGCCTCGGACGGCCCAGAGACGGCCCCGCGCTGAGGCCGATCCCCTCGATGCGAACTACGGGCATGGTGGTCGCTGAGGTCGGCTGGGCTGGCCGCTCGGCCTCACGAGTGCGTTGGGGGTCGGCTGCGGTCGCCACGGTTGCCGTACTCCGCTGCTGTACAGCATGGAGCTGACCACCGCCTTAGGAGTTCAATCTGGGACCGTTCCGGCTGCTGCTGCCTACCGATGCGGCGGCCGGACGAAGACGCTGGTGTGCGCCTCCGTCCGGCTCCGTTGATGTCAGCCGTGGATGTCAGGAGCCTTCTGATCCGTAGCTCTAGCCGGATCGGTCAGCGACGGCCATTGCGGCCGGTACCGGGCCCCTGAGGGACGGGGGCGGTTGCTGGGGTTACGGTACCGCGCTGCTGTACAGCACCGCCGTCACCAGTCGCTCCAGCGGGCCCGTGCGGTGTGTTCTGTCACTTGGGGACTTGGATGCTGGCGATCCACTGAACATTGTCGGTGGTCTCGATATGGAAGCGTCCTCTGCGGCCCTCAGCGAGGTCGAGCTGGTTGACGTTGATGCGGGCCTCGGTGCTCGGGCAGTCGACCGTGAACTCTCCTACTGTGTCGACAACTAGCGTGATCCTGCCGGCACCGGCGTCAGCAACGCAGTTGACGTTCACCCAGGAGACGCCCTTGGCGAGCTGGACCGGACCGAGGTCCCACGCGCCGCGCCGGGGCCCTCCGGAAGCAATCTGGCGATAGCCGGGCCTGATCTCCGGCGGCGACAGCACCACGGCCGAGGCCGGTGCCGACGGCGTGCCTGTGCGAGGTATGGGCTGACCCGAACTTGTACACGCTGTGGCCGTCACCGCGATGGCAGTGACGATGGCCGCGGACGCGGCAACGCGGGAAAGATTCATCAGGATCGGGTCTCCCAGTAGCGGAATCCGACAGCCTTATTCACGACCTTTACCCCTCCCGACGTCCGCTGGGACTTCCTGCAATTGGGGAGCTCGTAGTACTTCTCCCACGTGGCGGAGTGTCCCCAGGAGCCGTACTGCGTGTTCCCGTACCTTCCGCTTGTTATGTTCCGCCTGTACTGGTGATCGGCGCCCCAGCTGACTTCCTTGACGGATTCCCTGCTGATTTCCGCCTTTGCCTGGGCCACGGCGAAATCGACCGTCACCCCTGCGGTCCCGGAGATCGACGACCCCACCTTCTGCGCGGTGGTCCTGGTGATCACCATCGTCCCGCCAGGACCGTCCTTGTAGACCGGGCCCTTGCCGATGTGGGTGGCCTTGTAGCCGTACACGTTGCTGCGCCACCCACCCGAGCAGACGTCGGGGGCGGGGGCGGGGTCGGGGCTGTCGTCCGCGGCGACCGCAGTGACGGGAGTTAGAACGGAAGCTGCGATCGCAGCCGAAGTCATTACGACGGAGATCTTTCGAATGCGTGCCATATCGAGCGCTTTCCCCCTGTTTCGATGCGGAACATTCTGTTCTATCCGTGGTCGCGGACTGGGAGAGTCAAGCATCGCAACAGCGCCTTGAGACCGCATCTTCGGGAGTATTTACCCGACCGTGACAACTTGATCTTTATTTGAGGTTCCACGTGGCCTGATCGCGCCACTCTTCCGTAATAGCGGCGCGAAGGTGTCTTGCGTGGGTGCCAGAGTCGGTTCACCGATGAGAAATTTGAATAAGGTCCACACTCATGTCAGCTCTAGCCTAGTGTCTCGTGATTCCGTTAGCGTTACTTGATCTTGTGTGGCAGGGTGGCTTGGTATGGAGCTCTCCGTGGAACAGGTCGCCGAGTTGCGGGAGTTGGTGAACAGCAGGGACGTGCCTGCGGATGTCGCCACGCGGGGCCGGATCGTGCTGTGGTCGGGTGAGGGGCGCCGACGCAAGGACATTGCCGAGTTGCTCGGGGTGTCGCTGCCCACCGTGGACCGCTGGAAGACCCGTTATGCCGAGCAGGGCCTGGCGGGGCTGGACGGGGAGCGTCCCGGTGGTGCACGGGAGCAGGTACCGGCCCGGGTGCGGTCCCGAGTGATCGCGCTGACGCGTATGACACCGCCGGACGGCACGGGGCTTTCGCACTGGTCCACACGGGAGTTGGCGAAGTACCTGGAGCGGACCGAGAACGTCACCGTGTCCTGGCACTACATCGCGCGCGTCTGGCGCGAGGAGAGCCTCAAGCCGCACCGCAGTGGCACCTTCAAGATTTCGAAGGACCCGGCGTTCGCGGAGAAGGTGGCCGACGTGATCGGCCTCTACCTCGCCCCGCCGGGCGGCGCGGTGGTCCTCTCGATCGACGAGAAGACGCAGATCCAGGCGCTGGACCGAACCCAGCGGGTACTGCCCGTCGCGTTCGCGGCGAGCGAGAAGCGCACCGCCGACTACGTCCGGCACGGCACCACGAACCTGTTCGCCGCCCTGAACGTGACCACCGGCGAAGTGCTCGGCGAGTGCAGGCCGACCCGGAACGGCAAGGACTTCCTGACCTTCTTGAAGAAGGCGGTGAAACCACACGCCGGAAAGGACATCCACGTCGTCCTGGACAACCTCTCCACGCACACCACCCCAGAGGTCAAGGAGTGGCTGGCCAAGAACCCGCACGTCCACTTCCATTTCACTCCCGTCGGCTCCTCGTGGCTGAACCAGATCGAGATCTGGTTCGGAATCCTGACCCGGCAGTCCATCCGCCGCGGCACGTTCTCCAGCGTCAACGTCCTGATCAAGCAGATCCGCGACTACATCGACTCCTGGAACGAGAGCGCGAAACCGTTCACCTGGACCGCGACCGCCGGCGAGGTCCTCGCCAAAGTCCGACTCGTCGCGACCAACATGAAGAAACTCGTCAATAACAACTCGAACTGACATGAACAGGATCACGAGACACTAGGTCGTGCCAGGACTGCTGGGTCCCCTCCCGCGAGGTCGGTGAAGCGGCTTTGGGCGGGAGCTGCCATGGGGCGAGAGATCATGGCCCCGTAAGCTTCCAGCGAGTCGGGCAGTCTGTGGACCTGCCCGTTAAAGCACGACGTTGGGGCCATGATCTTCGAGGCTCGCCCCATGGTGGCTGCCTAAAGCCGTGGAGCCGACCGCCCCAGCCACATCGGGGTTCACCCTCATCAACCCTTCGCCGTTGGCGTGCGGCCGGCGGCCGGGCCGGAGCGGGGCGAAGACAGGAGCGCGGCCCGAGTCGCCGGGCCGCGCGACGCCGCGCTGTGCGCGGCGGATGCGCCTTGAACCAGTAGAGAAAGTTGTGACTCAGTCGCTTGCACGGGGCTTGAATTCGTATGCGCAGGCTGGAAGTTCGACGTTCTGCCGGTGTACAAGCGGTAGAAAGATGACCGGTCGTACCGTCCAGGTGATGCGTGTGCCGGCTTGGTCCACCGCGACTGAGCAGGATTCCGCGCGAACCAGTGCACGCCTGGTTTCGATGCGGCCTTCATACAGCCACTGCCACGCCTGTTCTGACGCTGCGGTATCAAGCGCTGGGCTGATGGTCCGCAGTGCGACGGCTATCCACCGGTCTGCCTGCGCCGCCGAGTACGCGTCGAAGGAAGCGTGGAGTGCCGGCCGTTGGTCCCTATCGAGGTTCTGGGTCCAGCACTCGCACCAGTAGCCGCGGGGGAGGACGTTCACGTGGTGCCTCCCGGCGGGTAGGCGATGAGCACGTAGCGGGTGGTCTCGTCGTACAGCGTGAGTTGGTAGGCCGTCCCCGTGGCGAGGTAGGTCAGGGCGCGCTCGTGCTCTGCCTCGTCGGTCAGCCAGTAGTGCCCTGGCTGCGCGTATGCGGCGTCGAGCTGGTCTGCGACGTGGCTCGTGCGTTCGCGTAGCCAGCGCAGTGCAAGGCGGGGGCTGGCTGCACCGTGGAATCCCAGCAGGAAGGCGCTCGTTTGGTGCAGGGGGTAGGCGGCTGCCCAGCAGCGGTAGGCACCCCAGCTGTCCTCAGTCGATAAGAGGTCCGCGGTCGTCGCTGTCAGCACGGGCGGTCTCCTGGACGGACATCCCTGTAGAGCTCCGCGGTGACGGTGTGGCCAGCGTCGCTGTCATGGACCACAACCCGGTGAGCGATCGCCGTCACCATGCCCAGGCCCCGGCCGTGCTCGGCCTCCTGGTCCCGGTGCTCGGCCTTCGGGGCCGTGCCAGTGCCGCCGTCATCCGTGACCGACAGGGCGATGACCTGAGGGGACACGGCCAGGGCCAGGTGGAAGCTGCCGGACGTGAGGCCGCTGGCGGTGTGGAGGATCGCGTTTGCGCTGAGCTCGCTCACGATCAGTTCGGCATCCTCCGCTAATGGCGAGCCGCGCAGGATGTCCCGCGTCCATCGGCGGGCTCTGCTGACCTCCTCCGGAAATCCTGGGCAACTGAGCCCCCAGACCCGAGCAGTGCTCGTATACTCGTGCATACAAGTTCCTTCGTGCTGGCAGGCCGCCATGTGCAGCGGGTTCGGGCTAGACGAGTTTCACGCCGTTGTGGGCGCGAATGGCCGGCGGGGATGCCGCGTCCAATGCATCCAGGACGCGGATCGCGTACGCCTCGTCGGCGAGTTCGGTGACTTCTTCGCGGGTGGCCCAGCGCAGCGCGCGGGTCTCGTCCCCTGTGGTGGGCGTGCCGTCGGCGGCTTCGCAGCGGAAGACCAGCGAGACGATCAGGCCCGTCATGTTCTTGTAGACGCCGGTGAGGGTCGCGGGAAGTGCGATCTTGATGCCGGTCTCTTCGAGAACTTCGCGCTGGAGGGCCTCGGAGATGGTTTCCTCACGTTCGAGGACTCCGCCCGGGGGTTCCCACTTGCGGTTGTCGCGGCGCTGGATCAAGAGGGCGCGGCCCTGGGCGTCGACGACGACTCCTGCAACGCTCACGGAGTGTGGACGGTCCATGCTCACGTTCCTCGGCCCTCTCGGCTGGCTAGGCTCTCCACCGTAGCAACAACACTCGCCCACTCGTCTAGATACCTAAAGGAGTACACGTGACGTCTCTCCCGAGCCTCCTCGGCGACCTGGACCCCACGAGTGATCGTGCGGTCTTCCGGCAGATCGCCGACCAGCTGCGCGAGGCAATCGACCGTGGGCGATTCAAGGAGGGCGAAAAGCTGCCCTCCGAGGCGGAGCTTGTCGACCACTACGGAGTTTCCCGTATGACGGTCCGAAACTCCTTCTCCATCCTCCAGGGCGAGGGCCTGGTCCACGCTGAACACGGCAAGGGCGTCTTTGTACGACCACGACCGCCCGTGCGGCGCCTCGCCTCCGACCGGTTCGCCCGGCGGCATCGCGAGCAAGGCAAGTCCGCGTTCATCGTCGAGGCCGACGCCGCCGGCAGTCACCCGCAGGTGGACAGCCTGGAGGTCAAGGAAGAGAAGGCCAGTCAGGACATCTCCACCCGGCTGGGGTCCGTACGGCGTGTACTCGCCCGCCGGCGCCGGTACCTGCTCGACGGACGACCGGTCGAGTTCGCCACCTCCTACCTGCCGCTCGACATCGCGCGCGGCACACAGATCGCCGAACCCAACCCCGGCCCCGGTGGCATCTACGCCCGACTCGAAGAGCTGAGCCATCACCTCGACCACTTCGAGGAGGAGATCCGCGCCCGGATGCCCTCGCCGTCCGAGGTGAAGACGCTCCGCCTGGCCTCTGGCGTGCCCGTGATCCACCTGATTCGGACCGCCTACGACGCCGAAGGGCGAGCCGTAGAAGTCTGCGACACGGTGATGGCGGCGGACGCCTACGTCCTGTCGTACCAGCTCCCGGCCACGTGAGGGCCTGACCGGCGGTGGTGCGCGGGGCCGTTCTCCCGAACTCGCACACCCCAACAGGCATACTCGTATAGACGAGTGGGCAAGTTGCGTGGCAAGGTGGTCGGCGTTCCCGGAGATCGGGCTCGAAGGCTGCATCTTGTATAGACGAGTAGATGGGAAGAAATCTTGCGCACCATCCGTGTGGAGACCTCGGCCGCAACGATCCTGCTGACTGAGGCACCCGAGCCCAAGGTCCGCGACCGGCAGACCGGCGAGATCGCCAAGGACACCGTGAGCGGCGAGGCGCTGATGACGATCGGCGTCGTCTACATCGAGGAGGGGGAGTCGTCCCTGATCAAGGTGACCCTTCCGGAGAGCGGGGTGTCCGAGGGGCTGACGCTCGGTGCTCCGATCTCGCTGCCGGGGCTCGTGGCCCGGCCGTGGGAGAGCGTGTTCAACGGGCAGCAGCGGCACGGCATCGCGTACCGCGCCGCCGCTGTCACTCCGGCTGCGTTCCCCGTCGCTACTGGGGCCGCTGCCTGATGACCGACATAGCGACGCTTCTGGAGGTGGGTGGTCCTGTCGCCGCGCTCGGCGGCGGGGCTGCCTACGCCCGTGCCAAGCACCCCGGGACCTACTGGTCGACGGTCGGCCTACCGATGTCCACGGCTCGGCTGCTCAGCTCGTACGGCTCGGTCATGGAAGCCTGCGGCCTGACGGTGGCGCCCTCCCGGCTCCGGGTTTTGGCGGTCAAGGCCACCACCCGCCGCGAGGTCCGTCCCGTCCCGCCGCGTCGCGGCATCATCCGCCCCACCATGACCGGGCTCCGACTCCGCCTGCGACTCGCACCAGGGCAGGAACCCGCCGACGTCGCCGCCTCCGCCGAACGGCTGCGGCACGCCTGGGGAGTTCACGCCGTCTGCGTCACCACCATCAAGCCCGGTGTCGTAGAGCTGCGGCTGGTCGGCTTCGACGTGCTGCGCAAGGTCCGTATGCCGCGCAAGGTCGCTGCCGACTTTCTGAAGGTTCCGGTGGCCTTGCGGGAGGACGCCACGCCCTTCGTACGCGACTACCGAACCGTCCCCCACGGCCTCACGCTCGGTGCCACCCTGTCCGGCAAGTCGATGTACCTGCGGCATCTGGTCGCCGGGCTCGCCCGACAGCCCGTCGCCCTGGTCGGCATCGACTGCAAGCGGGCCGTCGAACGGCACCCTTCGCTCCGCGCCTGTCGGCCCTCGCCACCGACCCTGATCAGGCCGCGGAGTTGCTGCCCGCGCTCATCAGGGAAATGGAGGACCGCTACGACCTGATCAAGGCTCGGCAGGGCATCGCCCCGGCCACTCCGGACGAGGGAGTCACCTCCGACATCTGGGGACTCCCCGGGCACGAGCGGCCCGTGCCCGTCGTCTTGCTCGTGGACGAGGTGGCCGAACTCTTGCTCGTCGCCACGAAGAAGGAAGAAGAACGCAGGGACGAGATGGTCACCCAGCTCATCCGTCTCGCCCAGCTCGGCCGTGCGGCCGGCATCTATCTGGAGGTATGCGGGCAGCGGTTCGGAGCCGAGTTGGGGAAGGGAGCGACCATGCTGCGGGCCCAGTTGACCGGCCGCGTCTGCCACCGTGTCAACGACGAAGCCTCCGCCAAGATGGCACTCGGCGACATCGCCCCCGAAGCGGTCTCCGCCGCCTGTGCCATCGCCCCCGAACAGCCCGGCCTCGCCATCGCCGGTGACACCTCCGGTGGCTGGTCCCGCATCCGCACGCCCTACCTCTCCCTCGCCGACGCCGCTAAGACCTGCCACGCATCGGCCTACCTGGTCCCCGAGCTGCCTTCACTCAAGTCCTTCCGGCCACACGAGCCTGTACGGCTGGTCGAGCCCGCGGCCCCGGTCGTGAAGCCGCGCCCGGTGACCGACTGACCTGCCCTTCCCCAACCGGTCGGCGTGACCGTCTCGCGCCGCGTCCCTACCCCTCCCATGCCTGAATCCGGAAGGAGCCGCAGCATGCGCGCCCAACTGGCTCGTATCGATGCGGTGCTCATCCAGGCCGTCATCGCCGCCGCCCTGTCCTTCGCCCACCTGCACGACGTCGCCTCGGCGGCCGGACAGGACGGGTGGAAGGCATGGGCCTACCCAATCTCGGTCGACCTGTTGCTTGTCGCCGCCTGGCGCCGACTGCGGAACGGTGACGCAAAAGCCGCCGGGTGGTGCTGGTTCGTCATCGCACTCGTCGCCTCCCTCGGTGCCAACGTCGCCACGGCCGGGCTGCTCGACATGGACCACGTGCCGGCCTGGCTGCGCATCCTTGTTGCGGGCTGGCCCGCGGTCGCCTTCCTCGGCGGCACGCTCCTCGCTCACTCGGCACCGACTGAGCAGGCCGACCCCACGGCAAGCCAAGTGACCGAGGCTAGGAACCAGTTCGAGGACACCGAGGATCAAGAGGGGGCGCCCGCCCCTGCACTGGAGCTCTCGGAACCCCCGGCCGCCGAGCCGGACCCGATCCCGGCCCCTGCTCTTCCGCCCGCCGTCCCCGTCCCGGCCGCCCTCGTGGAGCACGCCCGCAAAGTCGCCGCCGAGCACCACACCCGCACCGGAACGGCCATCGACACCCCCAACCCTCCGCGCCCGACTCGGCGTCCCTCCGCCGATGGCCGACGCCATCGCCGCCCAGATCTGAGAGGAGAACCATGAGCGCCAACCGCCGTTTCCGCTCCGTCACCCGCATCGGCCCCGTACAGGTCGGCACCTCCTACGACGGCCGTGGCCGAGAGAAGCACACTGCCGCCTGCACGGCACCACGCTGCGGCTTCTCCGCCGACTACGACAGCCGCGCCGCCGCCGAGCTCGCCGCCCGCACCCACCGCTGCCCCGTCCGCTGAAAGGACCCGCGACCCGTGACCGTCAGCCTGCCGCTCGTCGTCATCCTCGGCTTCTTCGCCTGGGGAGCGGTCAAGTTCCTCGGCGTCCGCACCTGGATCGTCGTGCTGATCGCCCTCTTCGGCTTCTGGCTCTCGCACACCTTCATGGCCCCGGCCATCGAGTCCGGCACGCGCTCCGGCGTGGACGTCATAAACGGCTCACACGACTAGACGAGTAGGCAAGGAGAGCTTGCTGTGTTCCTGCCCAAGTACCCCGCCAACCCCACCCCGCCGCCCGCGCACAGCCACACCACGGTTGATCCGGCACCCGTGCAGCGCACGGCGCCGCAGATCTCCGTCAGTACTGGAGCGGTCACGGCCGTCCTCGTCGGCGGTGTCGTCCTGACCGCGCTCCTGGCCGCCGTCGCCGTCACGGCCATCTCGGTGGCAGTCGCTGCCGTCGTCCTGCGCTCGATGCTCCGCGACCAGCACCGCTTCTGACGCCCCAGCTCCACCAGACCCCCGGGGCGGACTGACACCGCCAAGCATCCGCCGCCCCGGGGGCTCTGTCCCTCCTGACCGAAGCCAGAAGGAGAACCACTATCTTCACCCGCGAGACTGCGCCCCCGCTTCAGGAACTCGGCGAACTGGCCGCCCTCGGCACCATGCCGGCTCTACTGCGTCAGCTCTCCGGCCTGGGTGGCTGCACGCATCCGATCCGCCTCGACGGTCACCGGACCGAGTACGACGTGAACACCCGGACCGGCGAAGTCGGAACCGTCCTTAACCACCTCGACTCGACGACCCTCCCGTCCGGTCACCTCCTGGTCCGCTGCAACAACCGCCGTACAACCCGCTGCGCGGCATGCGCGGAGGTCTACCGCCGCGACACCTTCCACCTGATCACCTCCGGCCTGCGCGGAGGCAAGGGCGTCCCGGAACGCGTCGCCGTCCATCCCCGCGTCTTCGCCACCTTCACCGCCCCCGGCTTCGGCCCGGTCCACAACCGCCCCACCGGCCCAGCCCGAACAGTCCGACCCTGCCGCTGCGGCACCCTCCACGACCAGGACGACGCCGAACTCGGCGCCCCACTCGACCCCGACACCTACGACTACGAAGCCGCCGTCCTCTGGAACGCGCACGCGGGTGCACTCTGGCGCCGCTTCTCCACCTACCTCCGCCGCGAAGTCGCCAAGCGCGCCGGCCTCACGCAACGAGCCTTCCGGGAGTACGCCCGGGTGTCCTTCGCCAAAGTCGCCGAGTACCAGAAACGCGGCGCCGTTCACTTCCACGCCGTCATCCGCATCGACGGCCCGGAAGGGGGCGCCACCGCACCGCCCGCCTGGGCCACCCCCGAACTCCTCACCGACGCCATCCGCGCCGCCGCAACCGCAGTCCGTGTCGATGGCCCCGTCATCGACGGCCGCGCCCACACCTTCACCTTCGGCCGCCAACTCGACGTCCGGACCATCCGATCCGCCGACTTCAACGACGGCCAGGAGCTCACCGAACGGGCCGTCGCCGCGTACATCGCCAAGTACGCCACCAAGGGTGCCGAAACCGCGACCGGTGCCCTCGACCGCCCGCTGAAGTTCCTCGCCGAACTCGCGCAGCTCGACATCAGCGACCACGGCCGCCGCATGATCCGAACCGCCTGGACTCTCGGCGCCCGTAAGGAACTTGCAGAACTCCGCCTCCGAGCCTGGGCCCACATGCTCGGCTTCCGCGGCCACTTCTCCACCAAGTCGCGCCGCTACTCCACCACCCTCGGCGCCCTCCGTGATGCCCGTGCCGACTGGCGCCGCGCACAGGCCGTGCCGACCCTCCCGGGGGAGGGCGAAACGACGCTCGTCCTCGCTCACTGGGTGTTCGCCGGAACCGGCCTAAGCGCCGCAGAAGCCTGGCTTACTGCCTCCCTCGAACCGGCCCTAGGAACGGAAGGAGAGCCCACACATGGCTGACCGACGCCGTTCCTTGGCGGGGACGGCCACCGAGTCGCGCCCCCTGCCTTCGCGGTACCTGACCCCCGAGGACCTGGTGGAGATGTTCGAGCTGCCGAGCGTCGAGACGGTCTACCAGTGGCGACGCAAGCGCACCGGTCCCCGAGGCTTCCGAGTCGGCCGGCACTTGCGCTTCGACCCGGCGGACGTGCGGGCCTGGGTGGACGTTCAGCGCGATGGGATGGCTGCCTGATGGCTGGGCACATTCAAGACCGCTGGTACAAGACCGAGGTCGGGCCCGATGGGAAGACGCGCAAGGTCAAGAGCGAACGCTACGGCACGGGTATGCGCTATCGCGCGCGCTACGTCGGCCCGGACGGCACCGAGAAGTCGAAGAGCTTCCCCGACCGGCAGAAGCGGCTGGCTGAACAGTGGTTGTCTCACACCGAGGCGGACATGGCGCGCGGGCAGTACATCGACCCGCGCGCGGCCCGGATCACGTTCCAGCAGTACGCCGAGACCTGGGTGACCCACGCGCCGGATCCGAACACTCAGGCGTCAATGGAGTCGCAGCTTCGGCTGCACGCCTTTCCGTACCTGGGCTCGCGCCCTCTAGGCTCCTTCCAGCCCGCTCACATACGCGACTGGGTGAGGCAGTTACAGGAGAACGGTGTCCGTGGCTCGTACGCCCGGACGATCTACTCCAACGTGCGGGCAGCTCTGAGCGCGGCCGTCGACGACGGGCACCTTCCCCGGAACCCGTGTGCCGCCCGCTCGGTCCGTCCACCGGCTGTGGACACCAAACGCGTCGTCCCTTGGACGCCAGAACAGGTCTTCGCCGTCCGGGCCGGCATGCCCGAGCGCTACCAAGCCATGGTCGACCTGGGCGGCGGCTGCGGTCTCCGCCAGGGGGAGATCCTGGGGGTCGCCGTCGACGCCATCGACTTCGCGTCGGGCACACTCCACGTGGTCCAACAGCTGAAGCTGAGCCGCAGCAAGCCCGTGTTCGCCCCGCCCAAGGGCGGCAAGCTGCGGGATGTACCGCTTCCTGGGCCGGTCACAGAAGCACTCCGGGCACATACGAAGCAGTTCCCGCCGGTCGAGATCACCTTGCCGTGGAAGATGGCCGACGGGCCTCCGCTAACCAAGCGGCTGATCTTCACCGGACCTCGCGGCGGCCACGTCTGGCGTACGTCTCTCAACGAAGAGGTCTGGAAGCGTGCGCTGGCCTCAGCCGGGGTGATCCCCGAGCGCAAGCCGGGTGAGTCGTACGCCGAGTCCCGCGAGAACGGCATGCACGCCCTCCGCCACTTCTATGCCTCGGTGCTCCTGGACGCCGGGGAGAACATCAAGGCCCTCGCCGAGTACCTCGGTCACTCAGACCCGGGCCTAACGCTCCGCGTCTACGCGCACCTCATGCCGTCCAGCCAGGAGCGCACGCGAAATGCGATCGCTCACGCATACGAAGAATTTAGGCACAGAATCTGAGCATCGCTGGTTTCCAGGGCTCTAAAAGAGAGCCCTCGATGCCCCATTCCCCACCTCGTTTGCAATCTTGCAAGCGAGCAAGAACCCGGTGCAAGATTGCACATCCAGGGACAGAGAGTCTCCCTCGCCAGGGAGAGTCCTCGCTGTTCAAGACGCTGAACAAACCATCCAACTCATGGAACGCGGCGACCTTCTACTTTTCTACTGTGGAAGTAGAATCCATCTCCTAGCTGCGCGTTTGTCCTGCGAAGCAAAACTGTGAAAAGGTCTCGCCACATGCGAATGCCGCCCGACCAGGGGCGGCATTCATTTCCATTTCCGCGTTCGGAAGCCGTAACTAGAAACCGACCACAGAAGGAGGCCACATGGTCCCACGCCTGGGTGTCACCGTCGACATCTCCCCGCGAGACCTGCCACTCCCACTCATCGGCGTAGCCGGCGGTGCCCTCGCCCTCTGGGCCGACGCACCTCCTGAGATCGCCCTCCCCGTTGCCCTACTGATCGTCCTCGACATCCGCGTCCACCGCTGGCGTCGCCCCACTTGACGGCCCCATCAAGCAGCTGACGGCCCAGAGACGGCCCCAGCACAGCAGCAAGGCCCCCACCAGCGGAGAAACCGCAGGTAGGGGCCTTGATCAGTTCGGGTTACTTCTTCTTGCCCTGGTTCTTGACCGCCTCGATCGCCGCGGCTGCGGCCTCCGGGTCGAGGTACGTCCCGCCCGGGTTCACCGGCTTGAAGTCGGCGTCCAGGTCGTAGGCCAGCGGGATGCCCGTCGGGATGTTCAGGCCCGCGATATCGGCGTCGGAGATACCGTCCAGGTGCTTGACCAGGGCGCGCAGGCTGTTGCCGTGGGCGGCGACGAGGACCGTGCGGCCGGTCAGCAGGTCCGGGACGATGGCGTCGTACCAGTACGGCAGCATGCGGACGACGACGTCCTTGAGGCACTCCGTGCGCGGGCGCAGCTCCGGCGGGATCGTCGCGTAGCGGGCGTCGTGCGCCTGGGAGAACTCGTTGTCGTCGTCGATCGGCGGCGGCGGGACGTCGTAGGAGCGGCGCCACAGCATGAACTGCTCCTCGCCGAACTCCGCCAGGGTCTGCGCCTTGTCCTTGCCCTGCAGGGCGCCGTAGTGGCGCTCGTTCAGACGCCAGGAGCGGTGCACCGGGATCCAGTGGCGGTCCGCGGCCTCCAGCGCGAGCTGGGCGGTGCGGATGGCGCGCTTCTGGAGCGAGGTGTGCACCACGTCGGGGAGCAGACCGGCGTCCTTGACCAGCTCGCCGCCGCGGACAGCCTCCTTCTCGCCCTTCTCGGTGAGGTTGACGTCCACCCAGCCGGTGAACAGGTTCTTCGCGTTCCACTCGCTCTCGCCGTGGCGGAGGAGGATCAGCTTGTACGTCGCGTCGGCCATGGGGCCGAGCCTAATCGACGCCCGTCACGGCCGACGATTAGCGTCCGGCGTCAATTCGCTCGCCTTCCGGAGCGACACACTTGTAAGTTGCTGAACGCCATAGGGTCACTTACATCGCTCCGGGGGGACGCCCGTATGTACGTAGCCGCGCTCAGACGGGCCGCGAAGGAGAGCGTCTCGGGTCTGCCCCGGGCGTTCTGGTGGCTGTGGACCAGCACCCTGGTCAACCGGCTCGGCGCCTTCGTCGCCACCTACACCGCCCTGTACCTCACGCTGGAGCGCGGCCACTCCGCCTCGTACGCCGGACTCGTCGCCGCCCTGCACGGGCTCGGCGGCGTCGTCTCGTCGCTCGGCGCCGGAGTCATGGCCGACCGGCTCGGGCGCCGGCCCACCCTGCTGATCGCCCAGACCTCGACCGCCGCCTCAGTGGCCCTGCTCGGGTTCATGGAGCACCCGGTGGCGATCGCCGCCGTCGCCGGTCTCGTCGGCATGACGAGCAACGCCTCCCGGCCTGCCGTGCAGGCGATGATGGCGGACATCGTCCGGCCCGAGGACCGGGTGCGGGCCTTCTCCCTCAACTACTGGGCGATCAACCTGGGGTTCGCCATCTCCTCCGCGGGCGCCGGACTCGTCGCCGAGTACAGCTATCTCGCCGGCTTCCTCGGCGAGGCCGCGCTCACCCTCGTCTGCGCGGTCGTCGTCTTCGTCAAACTGCCGGAATCCCGGCCGGAGCGCATCACCACGGCCGGGAAGGCGGAGCCCGGCACCAGCCTCGGCTCCGTGCTGCGCGACGGGCGCTACATGGGCGTCGTCGGGCTGTCCTTCCTCCTCGCCCTCATCTTCATGCAGAGCTCGGTCGCCCTGCCGGTCGCGATGGGCATGGACGGCTGGTCGCCCTCGGACTACGGCTTGGTCATCGCGCTGAACGGCGTGCTCATCGTCGCGCTCCAGATCCCGGTCACCCGGCTGATCGAGCACCGCGACCCCCGGCGCCTGCTCGTCGTCTCCGCCCTGCTCGCCGGATACGGCTTCGGCCTCACCGCGTTCGCCGGCTCGCTCGGCGTCTACGCGCTGACCGTCGTCGTGTGGACGCTCGCCGAGATCGTCAACTCCCCCACGCAGATGGGCCTGGTGGTCCGGCTCTCGCCGGTGCACGGCCGCGGCCGCTACCAGGGTGTCCACACCCTCTCCTGGTCGGCGGCGGCGCTGATCGCCCCGCTGATGGCGGGGTACGTCATCGACCACTGGGGCGCCGCCTGGCTGTGGGCGTCCTGCGCGGTCATCGGCACCGTGGCGGCGCTGGGCTACTGGCTGCTGATGCGCGGACTGCCGGACGGCCCCGGGGCGACCGGGGAGCGGGCGCCCTCCGCGGTGCCGGTGCGGCCGGCCGCACCGGCACCGGCCGGACACGCGCCGACGGACTCCGCGCCGCCGACGGCCCTGGTACCGCCGACGGAACACGTGGCGGCACGGCCCTCCGGGGGAGCGGGCGGCGGGGCCGGGACCGAGCCCGGAACCGGGGCCGGCGGACACACGGGCACGAGCTCGGGCACGGACGCGGGTGAGGGCGAGGACACGGGCAGGGACACGAGCGGCATGACCGCGGCAGCCGTCGGGGAGACCGGCGCCTGACGGGCACGGCGGGCGGGCCGGCGATGGTGAGCAGGTCGTCGCACGTGGTGCGGGGAACGGCCCGAGGCGGCGCGGTCGGGTGCGTGCGGAAGCGCGACACCGGGGCGGATCGGCAGGGGGCCCGGCCTCCGGACCCCAGGACCCGCCGGGTCGGCCGGCCACGGCGCCACCGGCGGGCCTCGGTCCGGTGGCGCGCAGGGGCTCACCGGGGCAGCCGCGCCTCCGGGCCCGGCCCGCGCCCGTTGGATCAGTCCGTGGCCCGCTGGGTCAGATGCGTGAACGCCTCGAGGTTCCGGGTGGATTCGCCGCGGGCCACCCGCCAGGCGTACTCCTTGCGGATGGCTCCGGCGAACCCGAGCTCCAGGAGGGAGTTGAACGCGCCGTCCGCCGCCTCCAGGACCGTCCCGAGCAGCCGGTCGAGCTCGTCGGGGCCGACCGCCGACAGCGGCAGCCTGCCGACGAGGTAGACATCACCGAGCCGGTCGACCGCATAGCTCACCCCGAACAGCTTGAGGTTGCGCTCCAGCAGCCAGCGGTGGACGCCGGCCTCGTTCTCGTCGGGGTGGCGGATGACGAAGGCGTTGACGGAGAGCGTGTGCCGGCCGACGCGGAGGGAGCAGGTCGTGGCGAGCTTGCGCGTGCCGGGGAGGGTGACGACGTAGGAGCCGGGCTCCGGGCACTCCCACTCGAGTTCCGCGTCCTTGAGGTACGCCTCGATGATCTGCCGAGCGTCAGCCATGGTGGGAGCGTACGCGACGGCGGTGCTCGTGCATCGCGGCCGTGTAGACCTCGGCGGTTGCCGAGGCCGCCGAGTCCCAGCCGAAGCAGCGGGCGTGCGCTGCCGCTGCCGCGCCCATCCGTCCCGTCAGACGGGGGTCGTCGACGAAGCGGCGCAGCACGCGTGCGTAGTCCGCAGGGTCGTGACCGGCCACGAGGAAGCCGGTCCTGTCGTTCCGCACGGCCACCGGGAGCCCGCCCACCGCGGCGGCGACGACGGGGGTGCCGGCCGCCTGAGCCTCTATGGCGACCAGTCCGAACGACTCGCTGTGCGAGGGCATGACCAGGACCGACGCCGCCCTGAACCAGTCCGCGAGCCGGTCCTGGGCGACCGGCGGCCGGAACTGCACCACATCGGCGATCCCCAGCCGGGCCGCCAGCTTCTGCAGGCCCTCCGGCTTGGCCAGCCCGCTGCCGCTCGGGCCGCCCACTATCGGTACGACCATGCGGGACCGCAGCGAGGGATCCTCGGCCAGCAGCAGCGCGACGGCCCTCAGCAGCACGTCGGGCGCCTTGAGGGGCTGGATGCGGCCGGCGAACAGCGGGATCACCGCGTCCAGCGGCAGCCCCAGGCGGGCCCGCGCGGCCGAACGGCCGTCGGCGACCCGGAAGCGGTCGAGGTTCACGCCGGGGTGGACGACGGCGACCTTCGCGGGGCCGGCGCCGTAGTGACGGACCAGCTCGCCGGCCTCTTCCGCGGTGTTGGCGATCAGCCGGTCGGCGGCGTCCACGATCTGCGTCTCGCCGATCACGCGGGCCGCGGGTTCGGGGGTGTCGCCGTCGGCGAGCGACGCGTTCTTGACCTTGGCCATGGTGTGCATGGCGTGGACGAGGGGGACGCCCCAGCGTTCGGCGGCCAGCCAGCCGACGTGGCCGGACAGCCAGTAGTGGGAGTGGACGAGGTCGTAGTGGCCTGGCCGGTGGCCCGCCCACGCCCGCATCACACCGTGCGTGAACGCGCACAGCTGCGCCGGCAGGTCCTCCTTCGCCAGGCCCTCGTACGGACCGGCGTCCACGTGCCGGACCAGGACGCCCGGCGCCAGCTCGACGGTCCCCGGCAGGCCTCCCGTGGTGGCGCGGGTGAAGATCTCGACCTCCACGCCGATGGCCGCCAGCCGTCTGGCCAGCTCCACGATGTAGACGTTCATTCCGCCCGCGTCGCCGGTGCCCGGCTGGTGCAGGGGCGAGGTGTGCACGCTGAGCATGGCCACCCGGCGCGGCCTGCGGTGGTGGCCGGGCAGCCGCAGCCGGGGCGGCGCCGCCAGGGTGCCGGCGAGCCGGGACACGTACTGGCTCACGGGGACGGTCCTCTCGGCTCTGGTGCTCGGGCATGGCGAACAGAGGACGACCAGGGCCCTCCAAAGCCGGTCAACACTGGAACCGTCTCTTTCATTTCCTGTACTCCTCCTGCTTTGCCCAATCGTTGCCAAGGGGCGTGCGACGGCCGGAGGCGGACGGACGGACCTCGGCCGCACGGGAACCGGGGTTCCCGAGGGCCGCGCCGCGAAGGGGCGAGCGGCGAAGCGGCGCACCGACTCCCAGCCCGGGAGGTGGACGCCGCACGACGCCCAGGAAGGGGCGAGGTACCGGCCGGCCTCGGCAGTCACCCGCCCCGATCACGCATACCCGCCACCCGCGACCGGCACCGCCGTCCGCACGGAAGCCAGGAAGGGCGACGACGCCCGCAGGCACCGGCGCCGCTTTCCTCCGGTTTACCCTCGTGTGCATGTCCCCGCGCTCCGTCACGCCCTCCTCCCGCCCCGTGGGCGCGGTGACGCGCGGCACCACCAACCCGAACCGGCTGCGCCGCATGGACCGCTGGATCGCCGCCGTGCACGGCCCGGCGCTGCGCCGTTCGGGGGCCGCGCCCGTCGCGGTCGACCTCGGCTACGGGGCGGCCCCCTGGACCGCGGTGGAACTGCTGCAGCGGCTCCGCGCCGCGGAACCCCGTACCCGGGTCGTCGGCGTCGAGATCGAGCCCGCCCGGGTGGAGGCGGCCCGTCCGTACACGCAGGACGGGCTGAGCTTCGTGCACGGCGGTTTCGAGGTTCCGCTGCCCGGCCCCGTCCGCCCGCTGGTCATCAGGGCCGCGAACGTGCTCCGCCAGTACGGCGAGGAGCAGGTCGCCGAGGTGTGGCAGCGGCTGTGCGCCCGCCTCGCCCCCGGTGGCATGCTGGTCGAGGGGACCTGTGACGAGATCGGCCGCCGGCACGTGTGGGTGGCGCTCGGCCCGGAAGGCCCCCGGACGGTCACCTTCGCCACCCGCCTCGGCTCGCTGGAACGCCCTTCCGACCTCGCCGAACGGCTTCCCAAGGCGCTGATCCACCGCAATGTGCCGGGTGAGCCGGTCCACGCGTTCCTGCGGGACTTCGACCGGGCGTGGGCCGCCGCCGCGCCGTACGCCTCGCTCGGTGCGCGGCAGCGCTGGATCAGTGCGGTGCGTCTGCTGGCCGCGGACTGGCCGCTGACGGACGTCCGGACGGACGGGCGGCGGCGGTGGCGGCAGGGCGAAGTAACCGTCAAGTGGTCGGCGCTGGCGCCCGGTTCCGTCTGAACGGGGCTCGTCAGCGTACGAGGCACCGAGGGAACGGAGCTCCGGCGACGCACAGGGCCCGGCCGGCGAACAAGGCACCGCCGGAGCGGACCGTGAACGGTGAGCGGGGCATTGGCGACGGGCTGAGTGCCGATTCTCCCGAGCGGGGCGCGGGGGCGCACGCGCCGGGCACGAAGGCGCGTACCCCGGAACACCGTGCCCGGATCGGGAACGCGGCCCGGGGTTCGTACGTCGGAGGGGTGGAAGTGATCCACGGCTGGTCCATCCGCAGGAACAAGGGGGCGTGTGAAGGGTGACGACCCGGGCTGCGGACGGGTGACAGACGGGACCGTGGCGGCCTGGCCCTGTCGCTTTGGCGCGGGTCATGGCACCATCGCGTCGAAAGCCGTAAGTTACTGACGGTAAATCATATGTAGAGGGACGAGAGTCGTCTGGCGTTGTCCGGAGGGGGACTTGTGAACCGACGCCTTTACGCCGCCGCCATCGCGGTGGTGAGCGCCGTGACGCTGCTGGCCGCGCCGGGCCAGGCCCTTGCCGTGCCCCAGCCGCCCGAACCTCCCGGCAAGAGCCTCGAAGAGGTGCGCAAGGAGCTCGACGAGCTCTACCGCAAGGCCGCTTCGGCCACGGACGCGTACAACCTGGCCGAGGAGCAGGCCGACCGGCAGTCGGCGCAGATCGTGAAGCTGGCCCAGGAGATCACCAAGGGGCAGGCCAGGATCGACGACCTCAAGGACCGGGCCGGCGCCACGGCCCGCGCCCAGTACCGGGGCGGCGGACTGCCGCCCGAGGCGCAGTTGGTCCTCACCGACGACCCTCATCTCTTCCTCGACGCCGCCGGACGCATCAAGGCGGGCGGCAAGGCGACGAAGGACCTCCTCGGTGAACTGAACCGAACCCAGGCCGACTTGCGCGCCTACAGCAAGGAGGCCAGCGCCCAGTGGGCGCTGCTGGAAGCGAACCGGGTCAAGAGGGAGAAGCACAAGAAGGAGATCAACAAGCAGATCGCCGCAGCCCGGCAGATAGAGGCACGGCTCCAGAAGGAGGAGCTGGCGCGACTGCGGAAGCTGGAGCAGGAGGCCGCGAACCGGGCGCAGACGGCCTGGCTGGGCTCCGGCGTCCTCAAGGAGATCAACGGCCGCGCGAGCGAGCAGGGCAAGGCCGCGGTCGCGTTCGCGACCGAGCAGATCGGCAAGCCGTACGTGTGGGGCGCGGAGGGACCGGGCTCCTACGACTGCTCCGGACTGACCTCACAGGCCTGGGCGGCCGCGGGCCGCGGCATCCCGCGCACCTCGCAGGAGCAGTGGCGGTTGCTGCCGCGCGTCGATATCAAGGAGATGCGGCCGGGCGACCTCATCATCTACCACGCGGACGCCAGCCACGTGGGGATGTACGTGGGCGACGGCGCGATCGTCCACGCGCCCCGTCCCGGGCGGAACGTGACGCTGGCGGGTGCGGGCTCGATGGCGATCCTCGGGGTCGTCCGCCCGGACAAGTGAGCGAAACCAGGATAAAAAGGACGGAGTGAGCCGGGTCACGCGGGAGTTGCGTGACCCGGCTCACCTGCATCGCGTGACGTTCGTCATCAGACCGGGAACAACTACGCCCTGATGCGCGGCATATGCCAAGCACTCTTCCCGGAACGCCATTCCCCCGCACCCCCCGCTACCGCTATGGTCCCCGTCTGGTGGGACGTCGTTCGTCGACCCACTGCGCCCTCGGGGGGAGGGAAGGAAACGCACCGATGCCCGTACCCGTTCCGCGCCAGCGGACCGGCTCGTCAGTCGCCGTAGGCCCCGTCGCCCCAGCGCCCGTCACCACAGGTCCCACCGCCGGCCCCACCTCGGAGCCCTCGGGCGGAGGCGACCTCACGCTCCTCGTCATCGAGGACGACCCGGCGGGCACCTTCACCGTCCCCGAACTGCTCGGCGCCGCCGGTACGCGGGTCCGCATCCGCACCGCCCGCAACCTCACCGAGGCCGAGCGGCTCCTCACGGACGACGTCCACTGCATCCTCGTGGACCTCGCGCTGCCCGGCTCAGCCCGCGACCGCGCCGAGGGCGACGAGCTCGCCGTGCTGCGGCACCTCCTGCGTATCGCGCCCAGGCACGCCGTACTGGCGCTGACCGCGGACGCCGACGCCGAGCGCGCCGCCGAGGCCGTACGGGTCGGGGCTCAGGACTTCCTGCACCGTGACGAGCTGGACGGACGGGTCCTCAGCCGGGCCATCCGCTACGCCGTCGAGCGCAAACGCGCCGACATTGCCCAGGTGAAGCTCGCCGAGTCGCGGCTGCGGGCGCAGGAGAACGCCCGGCTCGAGCGGGGGCTGCTGCCCACGCCCCTGCTGCAGGGCAGCGATCTGCGGTTCGCGGCCCGCTACCGCCCGGGACGCTCGCGCGCCCTGCTCGGCGGTGACTTCTACGACACGGTCCGCACCCCGGACGGCACGGTCCACGCGATGATCGGCGACGTCTGCGGGCACGGCCCCGACGAGGCCGCCCTGGGCGTGGAGCTTCGCATCGCCTGGCGTGCGCTGACCTTCGCCGGAATGTGCGGCGACGAGCTGCTCTCCACGCTCCAGCAGGTGCTGGAGCACGAGCGCGAGAGCGACGAGATCTTCGCGACCCTGTGCACGGTCGACATCGCTCCGGACGGCCGGCGTGCGGGGCTGTGCCTGGCCGGGCATCCCTCCCCGCTGATCGTCCGCCGGGGCCGGCCCGCGCGGCTGCTCCCGAACGAGAACGGCGGCCCGGCCCTGGGCCTGCTGCCGCGCGCCCGCTGGCCGCGCCGGCAGGTGGAGCTGGGTGCCGCGTGGAGCCTGATGATGTACACGGACGGCCTGATCGAGGGCCGGACCGCACCGGGCGGCGATCGGCTGGGCCAGGACGGCATGGTCGACATGGTCAACCGGCAGCTCGCGGCCGGGCTCAGCGGAGAGGCGCTGCTGGAGGCCGCGGTGGCGGAGGTGCGCGAGCTCAACGGCGGCGATCTCACCGACGACGTGGCCGTGCTGCTGCTGGACCGCGACCGGGCGAACGGCTGAGGCCCGGCCGGCGGCCGGGCCTCTGGGTGCTTTACCCCGGACGCTCCGAGCGCCGCCGGGCGCCCTGGCAGCTCCGCGTGCCGTGGATGGTGCCGCCGGGCGGTGTGGATCGGTGCGCCTCCGTGGACACGGTGAGCACGGAGCCCCCCATGGGGGAGTCCGGCGTGAGGGAGTCCGGGAGCGCGAGGGAGTCCGGAAGCGTGGGGGAGTCCGGAAGCGTGGGGGAATCCGGAAGCGTGGGGGAATCCGGGAGCGCGAGGGAGTTGGGCGAGGGCCCGCCCTGGACGGGCCCGACCGCCCTACCGTCCGCCGTTGTAAGGGCCGTACGGCCCGTCGCTGCTGGAGCCGCCGCGCCGGCCGCCACCGGACACCTGCTGGAGGGCGGGGCGGACGTCGACCATGAAGACGATCGTCGCGATCAGCCCGGCGATCTGCAGGAACAGCATCGGGACGAACACGTTCACGGCGACCGTGACACCGAGCAGGATCAGCCAGAACATCTTCGACTGCTTGCCGGCCGCACGGTAAGCGTCCTCACGGGCGAAGGCGGCGAACCCCAGCGCGACCAGGGCGAGAATGAGCATGGCCAGATTGAGCAGCCAGAGAATCGTGCCGAATCCCTCGAGCAACATGCTGTGCACCGCCTAGTGGGTTGAAACGCGTCACGACCACGGTACGGCCAGGACAAGGCCAACGTACCCGCACAACGGGCCGGGAACCTCGAAGGTGCCCGGCCCGTGGGATGTGCGCCCCGCCCGCGACCGCGAGGCCGCGCGTGGGGCGGTACCACTACTTCCCGGCTACTTCCCGGCCTGCGGGCTGGTGGACTTCTTCGCCACGGGCTTGCGGGGCGCGGGCTTGCGGGCGGCCGGCGGCGCCGGCTTCCTCTCCTCGGCCCTGGCCGCCGGCTTCGGGGCGGCCTGGGGCTTCGCCGCTCCGTTGCTGGCCTTCGGCGCCTCGGCCTTGGGCTTCGGCTCCGCCTTGGGCTCGACGGCGACGGCGATCTCGGCGATCTCCTCCGCGGCCTCGCCGCGCCACGACTTCACGGCCTGCTCACCGTGCTCGGCGACCTTCTCGTAGGTCTCGCGGGCCCGGACCGCGTACTCCGCGGCCACGCCCACGCTGCGCAGCGCCAGGTCCTGCGCGTTCTCGCCGAACTTCTTCAGGTCGGTGTCCAGGTTCCCGAGCACCTCGGTCACCTTGGCCTGCACGGTGGCCTGGGCCTCCCGGGCCTGAGCCACCACCTTCGCCTGCACGGCCTTCGGATCGGTCTCCCGTACGGCGTCGATACGGGCGGGCGCCTCGGCGCGCAGCTGGTCGATCAGCGCGGGCACCTTCTTCGCCTGCTGCACGGCCAGGTCGGCCGTACCGGCCGCGAAGTAGAGGGGGGTCGGGTCGGTGAGGGTCTTGCGCAGGTCATCGGTGATGGCCATGACTGTGGTCCTCCCGGATCGCAGATTCGTCGGTTCAGACTTCGGGTGATGAGGGTTGGTCGGCACCACTTCCTGCGGCCGTGCGGGGGCCGTCCTCAGAGGTGTCCTTATCCGTATCGGCGCCGAAGCCGTTCTCCTTGCGGAACGATTCGTAGATCTGCAGAAGCACCTGCTTCTGCCGCTCGTTGATCGAGGGATCGGCCAGGATGACCGCCCGCGTCTCCAGCTCGTCCCGTTCGCGCTCGTCGAGGATCCCGGCCCGGACGTACAGCGTCTCGGCGGAGATCCGCAGCGCCTTGGCGACCTGCTGCAGCACCTCCGCGCTCGGCTTGCGCAGCCCGCGCTCGATCTGGCTCAGATACGGATTGGACACCCCGGCGGCGTCGGCGAGCTGCCGCAGCGACAGCTGCGCGTTGCGCCGCTGCTCGCGGAGATAGTCACCGAGACTGCCGACGTTGAGGGATGCCATGGTTCCGATGGTGCGCCACTCTTGCTAACAATTGCAAGCACCCGCTTGCAATTGTGCGCCTCCTCACCCGGACGGCTGCGTGTCACTTGAGCAAGGCAACTGTCACCGCTCAGCTCGGCGGACCCCCGTACAGGCGAGGACCGCGCTGGCGTCGTCGGCGAAGAAGAGCATGAAGGCCCACGTCCGGTCCGGTGAGAAGATGCAGCCGATCCCGACCTGAGTGGCTTCGAGCCGGGTGAGGATGTCGACGGTAGACGGCAGGGCGAGAGTCTCAGTACCTCGCTTCCTCGCCCGTCGGAGGCGAGCCGCGTAGATGCCGGCGAGCTGCTGGCTGGGAACACTGCCGTCCCATACGACGAAGTCCCCTCCGTCGAGAAGCGCCGCTCTGGCGACATCGCAGGCCGTGGTCTGGTCTCCCAGCATCCCGGCGAGTTCCGCCCGGTCCATCCGGCTCCCCCTCTCGCGGTGCCCCGCTGTCCGCTCAGTCGTCAAGTGGAGTTCAGGCCGGGTCCAGAGCGTGAGGGTCGCTGGTGACGACAGCGAGGGCCAGGCCGGGGCGAGAGGACTGGGCTGCGCGGAATTCCGAGTACTCGGAGTGAAGGATGCGCCCCCGTCCCTCCGGTCCTTTACAGGACCCGCCATCGACGGAGAGGGTGGCGCGGTCGCGGCGCCGATCTGGGTTGACGACATCAGCCCCAGCAAACGCCTCGAGAGCTGACCGGTGGATCGAGGCTTCACACTAGGTGCTCGACTGTGACGCTGCCCCAACGATCAGCGAGATACTCCGCGACCAACCGGCGGTGGCAGTGGTGCGGTTTGTCCTCGCTGCAAAGCAGAACTGCGTTGTCGATCAGGCCCTGTGGGACGGTATCCTCAATGGTCCGTTGCTCCATCAGTTTCAGGAATCGGTTTTCGTATGTCTCCCAACCGGTTCCCTGCTTTTTGTAGTCATCGAGGATGGCCTGCGTCGGCGCCAGGTCAGGTCTGTGCGTGTACCCCATACCGCAGAGCTCACCGAGGAAGAACCTCAGGTCGTCCCGTTTGGCGAAGCCTGCCAGTTGTGAAACGTTATTAAGTCGGACGTCGACCAGGGTCGTCGCGCCCGATGTGCGCAACAGACCGAAGAACTTCTCGGCGGATTTCTTCGTGAACCCGATAGTGTAGATTTTCATGCCTCTGTTGCCTTGTCGGCACGAAACTCATCCTTGACGTACGCGATCCGGCTTTCCTGGCGACTCAGTGCCTCTTTGAGACGCTCAGCCGGAGTCCGGAACAGTTCGTCCTCCGCCAGCCCAAATTTGGCCATTAGGCGCTCCATCGCTGCGGTGTGGCTCTCGATTCGCCCGTTGCCATGGATGTGGCTGATCGTAACGCCGCGCTCGGCGAGCACCTGCGCGACGAGTACCGTGCGATGGCAGTCCAAGGGCTCACCTTCGGCGCACATAATGGCGATCCGCTCGGTTCGTGCGCCTTTTGTCAAGCGATCAATGCCGCTCATGAAACCAGGCGTCTGCGCAAGGCGGCCGTACTGCACTTGGCCGTCGACGTAGCAGGTGGTGTCCTCTGTACGCGCTCCGAGTTCCTTGCCCAGGAAAACGTATTTCATGCCGGCCTCGTGCAAACCGTGCTCCAGTGGGACCCGGTTAAATTGCGGAGTGAACCGACTGACAGGAACCGAGCGGACATCGGCGACTGCGGTTACCTCGTTCTGCTGAAGCAGCCCGACCAATGTCGAAAATTCATGGTTGGAGTGACCGATAGTCAGTATCATGCCGGATGTCACCGCCTGCTACTTGGTTCCACTTCGGCGCGCTCAATGACTGCCGCCACCAACTTGTAGAGGTAACCCTCGAACTCCTCACTGAGGCTTATCGTCAAGAAGGAATCACCCAGCGGGTAACGTCCGATACCCCGGTCCCGGAATCTCTCTTCGCAGACCGGGTCGGTCACTTTCAGGGAATAAAAGGATCCGGCGTGTTGAAAATGAGCGCGCACGGTCGGCCTCGCATCATTGGACCAAGGGTGATCCACGTGCATCGTCGCACCATCGACCCGGATGAGCTTGAGTGAGTTCGTCACTGTTCCCTCCTGGTCGGCTGGCACTCGGTCATTGTTGCCAGCGTTTGTGCAGGGCTTGATCAAGTTCCGTGAGTGTCGGGGTTGTTGGTGATGCCCAGGATGGCGAGTGCTCGTTCGGGTTCGTGGCGGATGGCGCGGGTGGTCTTGGCGATGTTGTCGGCTCCGAGGATCTTCAGGGTGCCAATGGCGAGGTTGCGGAAGGTAGCCATGGCGCGGGGCGCGTTGCCGGTGTGGACGGTCGAGGCGTCCTCGGCGAAGGTGACATCTCGGATGTAGTGGGAGGAATTCTCGATTCCCCAGTGCCCGCGGATGGCGGTGGCGAGGCCGGCGGGGCTGGTCTGGTGGATATCCAGGCTGGTGACGGCGTAGACGCTCTCGCGACTCTCGGGCTTGCCGGTGGGCTTGCGGCGGCGGTGGACGCGGATGGCGAGGCGGGCGTGGGGGAAGGCGATCCCGCCGAGGCTGTCGGCGATGGAACAGGTCTTGATCGACCGGGACTCGCGCCGTCCGTGGGCGGTGGCGGAGGCGGTGTGCTGGACGGTGATCGATGTCCAGGGCAGAGCGGCGAGCTGGGCGTACGCGGTGGGCTGGTTGGTCTTGATGACCGCGATGTAGTGTGCCTTCTTCGTCTCGACCAGCCAGGTGATGTTGGCCTTCACCGAGTGCAGGGCGTCGAAGGTGACCACGGCGTCAGCGAGGTGGAGTGGTGCCAGCAGGGGCTTGAAGTGCCGCGTCTCGTTGGTCTTCGCGCCGACCTCGACCTGTGCGAGCGTGGCGACGGGGTGATGCGTGACCGCCGCGAGCAGGTGCCGGCGCGGCGCGGCCAGGTGGGCCGAGCCCTTCAGCGCCTTGCCGTCCACGGCGATGACCCGCCGCGGTCGGGCCGCTGACGCATCCGCGCACGCGGACTTGCGGTGCTGGTCAGCGAGGTAGGCGCCCACGGCCTGGTCCAAAGCATCGCCGTCGACCGCCATGAGGACGCGTCCGATGGTGACCGGCTTGGGGCTGCGCCGCCAGCCGAGCAGGTGACGGCGGATCCTCAGGGTTGCCAGCAGGGTGTTCGTGGCCCGCTCGGCGAACTCGGCGATCTCGTCCAGGCTCTTCGCACCTGACACGGCCGCGCAGGCACACACCAGCAGGATCGACACCAGGGAGTACCAGCGGCCCCGGCGAGAACGCGGATCGGGCACCGATGCGAGGTAGGGGCACAGGTCAGCGATCCGGTCCGCATCCAGCGGACCCAGCTTCTCCAGCACGGCAGGTATAGGGGAAGATGCAACGGCAGGCACGGGACATCCTCATGATCATCTGGCTTAGTCACCACAATGATCACGAACCCTCGTGCCTGCACTGCTATCCGCTCCTACCGGCCCTGATCGTCAACCACCCGCTCATCCGCGGAACTTGACGGAGCCCTGGCGTTTGTGTGGTAGCCGTTCCTCCATAACCGTAAAGAGGATTCTTCCAGGAGGCACAGATCATCCCACCCGATCTGCCCTTCCTTTTGCCAGCGGACGGTGGAATCAACGAGCCAGTTTTCCCGATGGAAGTCGATGGGCTTAGGCTCGATGAGTCGCATGGAGACAATGTCAAGCAGACGCGGTTCGGCCCCACTCGGATATTGTCGCTCAGCCGCGGAGACCTCATGACCTGGACGACCACTGACGGGACGAATCCAACTGTTCGAACTAACTTCAATTCCCGCAACGCACCGTCCACCATGTTTGCGGGAATTGGCCAAACACACCAATTTTTTGGTCGCTGCCACGTCGCCCCCTCCGAGCCCGCCGCACCTCGACGCGTTCATGGTAGTAGAGGTGATCATCCAGCTCCAGACCGAGCGCGTACTTCAGGTCCATGCCGTACCGCACCCGCTGCGCTGCCGCCCGGTCGGTGAGGTTCTCGGCGAACTGCACCACCGTCACCAGCGCCAGCTGGCCCGGTGACCAGCCCGGCCGGCCTCCGGCTCCGAACGCCTCGGCGAACTCGGCGTCCGCGAACAACTCGCCCAGCTCGTCACGGACCCGCATCGCCAACGGATACGGCCCCCGTGCCGCCACCGCCCGCGCCACCCGCGCGGTCAGCTCAGGCACCTCCGGCCACGGCCTCGGCCGCATCGACATCCCACACCCCACCCCCGCGACCGGGAACGCCAAGACGGCCGCTGCTGCCCCGACCAACGAGCCGCCAGCCCCGCCGGGCACGGAATAAGCCAGCAGGATCGTCACCAGCCGCAAACGGCGGTGATCTTGCCGTGGCGCCACCCGCGTGGGTGAGCCCGGGGTCGTACAGACGGGCCGCGAGCCGACTCGGGCTCGCCGTCGGGCAGCAACAGCACCGATGAACGTCTCGCGATGATGAACGACGTGATCAAGCCCGGCTACGCGGAGCTGGAGTCCGAATGGCTGTTCCGGCAGACCGGGACCGCCACGAGCGGAGGGCGCTCACACGACGAAGGCTGAGCGGACGAGGGTGCGGGCCGGGCGTCGTGGCACGCCCGGCCCTCTGCTGGAAAAGGCGGGTGAAACATTCGGCAGGGGGTGGCGCGTCGAACAGATGGAGGACGTCGCAAGCGGCACAAGCGACACCATGGAGCATGAAGGGGGAAGGCATGAGATCGGCCCGCGCGGACGAGTTCAGGGACTTCGCGGTCAGCCGCGCCGGACATCTCTACCGCTCCGCGTGCCTGCTGACCAGCGGCGACACCCATCTCGCCGAGGACCTCGTCCAGGAGACACTCGGCCGGATGTACGCGATGTGGAGCCGGATCGCCCGGATCGACAACCCCGCTGCCTACGCCCAGACCGTCCTCGTACGGACCTTCCTCAGCCACCGCAGGCTGCGCTCCACAGGGGAACGTCCGCTGGCGGAACTGCCCGACACCGCCTCCGGCCACGGCGACGACCCGGCGCTGAGGATCGCGCTGCTCGCCGCGCTGGCGGAGCTCGCGCCCAAGGACCGCGCCGTGGTGGTGCTCCGGTACTGGGAGGACCGCACCATCGAAGAGACCGCGGACGTGATGCACGTCAGTTCCGCCGCGGTGCGCACCCGTTCGACCCGGGCCCTGGCCCGGTTGCGTGAGCGGCTGGGCGACAGCCACTCCGAGTTGGTCGCGGCTCTCTAGCCCGTCCGTCGTCCCTTGACCCCTTTTGATGTTCGGCCCAGATCAGGAGCTGGTGGTTCCGCATGCCCTTTGAAGACGAACTCGGCAAGGTGCTCCAGAACACCGGGGGCACGTTCACCGCAGACCATCGCGTCCTCGTGGCAGGCGGTCTGACCCGGGGCCGACGCCGGGTGGCCCGCCGGCGCGCGGGCATCGTGGCCGGCAGCACGCTGGCCGTGACGCTGATCGCCACCGGTGGGGTGTATCTGAGCGGTGGCGAACGCGCCGACGAGTCCGCAGCAACGCCCACGCCCCCTCGGGACTACGACCACTTCGCGATCACCGCCGAGGAGATCGGCGGCATCCTGGAGAACGCCATGAACAGGTCCGGGATCGTTGTCATGAAACCCGCTGTGGAGAGCTCGGGCAGCACCGACGCGGCCAGGCCCGCGACCGCGTCCATCGTCTTCGACACCAGCTTCGGCGAGGAGAAGGTCACGCTGTCCGTACGCCGCGCCGACCCCGCGGACGCCGGGGTGAAGAAGCTGCTCGTCTGCCCGGACACGAAGGGCTCACCGTACGAGGAGTGCACCAACCAGCCAGGCGACCGGGCCGTGAAGGGCTACACGGAAGCGGGCAAGGCCGGCGGCGTCAAGAAGTGGGCGGTCACCACGGTCTCCCCGAACGGCTACGTCATCGAGACCAGCACCCAGAACGTGCAGGTGTCGGGCTCTGTCCCACCCCAGGGCCACAACCCGCGCATGAACCCCGGCAAGCTGCGCCATCTGGCGATGTTCGCCGACGGCTCCCTCACCCCCGCCGGAGAGCCGAACGCCTTCGGCACGGTGGCGCCGGGCTCCGAGGCCGAACCGGGCGACATGCTGCCCATTCTCAAGTACCTGCTGCCCGAGCGGCTGAACGTGTCCTCGGAGGGCGCTTCCTCCGGCGCCGAGGGGCATGTCGTGGTGTCCGACGGAAACGGCGCCGAGACCTATATCGACGCGACCCGGTGGGCGGCGGCCACCATGGTGGACGCCAAGGTACTGCCCGACGGGACCAAGATCAGCGCCCGCAGCCGGCCTGGCAGCCAGCCCGGGGTCATCGAACTGCAGGTCGGCGTGAACCGGGTGAACGGTCTCAGCATGATCTTCACGGCGTACAACGCCCCGACCCCGAAGTCCGCCAAGCGAGGAGCCGCTCCACTCATCACCCTGGACGAGCTCAAGGCCATCGCCCTCAGCAGGACGTGGCTCACGGCCCGTTGACCAACGGCCGCCCGACGTGTGCGGGGACCCCGACGGGGGTGGGGTCCCCGCACCCCTTTTCTGCTCTTGTCCTACCAGCGGCCCGCCGCTATGTGAGGGACTACGCCACAGGGAGAACCGAAGCGGGTGCGTTTCGCCCCCGTGCCGCCTCTCTGCAGGATTTCGACACCTTCGGCCTCACTGTGCCTTGTGTCGCAGAACTGAAAGAACCTGCAAATGAAGCATTGCTGTAATTTGGCCCAGCGGGGTGGCACTCGCGGTCGTATCGTCATGCTCGTCGATAATGGCGTCAACGGCGACTCGCGCGTCCAAAAGGAAGCGCGGTCCGCAGCGGCGGCGGGCTGGGACGTCTTCCTCGTCGGCAAGTCGCCCACCAAGGAGACACAGTCCTGGCAGATCGGTGGCGCCGAGGTCAGGCTCCTGCATGTGCCCGGGCCTATGAAGCGACGCCGGCATGAATACCGTCGTGCTGTCCTCCGTGCGCCCTTGGCCTACCCGCCCGGCCCCCTCGCCTCATTCCGCAGGCAGAAGTCCATGGCCTGGCGCGTCGACCTCAACACGCGTCGTATCCTCGCCCGGCAGCAGGGTTCGACGGCGGCCACACTCCAACTGGTCATACCGCGCATTGCGGCCAGAGTGCAGAGCCTCTGGATCAGGTTGCGGGCCAGGCAGACGCGGATCCTCGAGAAGCGCCGCAAGCGGATGGATTCGCTTCTCGACCGTGTCACGACCGCATTCTGGCTGCGGACCATGGGCAACCGAGCCTGGCGCAGGCTCGACCCGCACTTGTGGGACCTGGAGCTGGCGTACGGGAAAGTCATTGACCAACTCAAGCCCGATCTGATCCACGCCAACGACTTCCGCATGCTCGGAGTCGGGGCCAGGGCGGCGCTCCGCGCACGAGCCGAGGGGCGTGACGTCAAGCTGGTCTGGGACGCGCACGAGCTGGTCTCGGGCATCAAGCCGTGGGACCCGCATCCGCGCTGGCACGTTGCCCAGATCTCCCACGAGCGTGAGTACGCTCCGTACGCAGACGCCGTCGTGACTGTGTCCGACACCCTGGCTGATTTGCTGGCCAAGGAGCACAACCTCAGAGCACGACCGTTTGTGGTGCTCAACGCGCCCGAAGAGGAGGTGGCGCCCGAGCATGCCGCGGAGCCGATTCCGGATCTGCGTGGGCTGTGCGGCATTGGCCCCGATGTTCCGCTGTGCGTGTACAGCGGCGCGGCGGCCCCACAGCGCGGCCTCGACATCATGGTCGAGTCGTTGCCAGCCCTGCCTGATCTGCATGTAGCGCTAGTCGTGCTACGAACCGACTCGGCGTACATGAAGAGTCTGGCGCAGCGGGCCGAGGAACTCGGAGCGGCGGATCGGCTGCACATCCTGCCCTATGTTCCGCATTACCAGGTCGTTCCGTTTCTCTCGGCCGCGGACGTTGGAGTCATCCCGATCCACCACTGGCCGAACCACGAGATCGCCCTGATCACCAAGTTCTTCGAGTACTCGCACGCAAGGCTGCCGCTCGTTGTGAGTGATGTGAAGACCATGGCCGCTACGGTCGAGAAGACCGGCCAGGGTGAGGTTTTCAAGGCCGAGGACTCGGAGGACTACATCCGTGCGGTCAAGGCAGTCCTTGCCCGTCCCAAGGCATATCGTGAGGTGTACTCCGCCCCGGGACTGCTGAAGCAGTGGACCTGGGAAGCCCAGGCGGACAACCTGGACCGTGTCTACGCACTACTGCTTCTGAGTAGCGAGCGACAAACAGCCGAAGTCTCGGAAGATCCCGACCTGGCAGGCCACACCTGCATCACATGCGGCGAGGAGTACGAGAGCGATGAATCGCCGATCAAGGCCACCTGCTGAAGTCACGTGGCGTTCTGCCTGGGAGCAGCTGTCGAGCGAGCAGCAGGAGGGCTTGTCCAGGCTGGGCGTGCAGCCCGCCCAGGCGTCTTGTGGCACGCCAGCGGCACGCGCACGACGAAGGACCCGAGCAAGGTACAGCAGGCCTTCCGGCGCGGCCTGACAGCCCTCACCCAGTGGGTTGAGCGGAAGGCCCGTACCCCTTTGGACTTGGACGCCCTGGTCGAGCACTGGACGCTGTTGAGGGACGAGTAGCCGCTCGTGTCCGGTGAGCGCGGTGCGACGCGACTGGGCTTCGCGGTGTCGCTGAAGTTCTACACGCAGTTCGGCCGGTTTCCCCGGGGCCGGTTCGACCTGCCAACCACTACCGGCGTGGGCTTATCAAGCTGCTGGACGGGCTGGAGTTCCGCTCGTCCAACCACACCCACCGGCCCGTGATCGGGGCCCCGGCGCTGGTGGCCCGGTACACGGCGGCGGGCAACACCACCTACTACCCGCTGGGCGAGACGGTCCCGGTACACAAGGCGTGCGCAAACACCGCGAAGGCGGCTGGATCACCGCCGTCTGGCGGCACCTTCGCACCGTCCCGACGCCGATGGGCGAACCGGCCCGGGACCACGCCCGCCGCATCCTGGCCCAGCGCGGCACCGATCCGGCAACCGAGGACGAAATTGCCCGGGCCGCCGTCGCCCTGCTGGACCGCGCCGCCGACGGTCCGGAGGACAAACCCGCGAATCCGTCCCGCACATCGCGCCGGGACCGCAAGGTCGCCGCCCGGAGCCGGGCCACCGCCGAACCGTCCTGGCCCCGGCCGGACGAGCCGGCCGAAGAGCCCGCTGCCGAACCGGTGGAGACGGACGAGGACGAACTCGCCGACGTGATCCCGCTGGAGATCTTCGACGCACGCAAGGAGGCCGAACGGTGGTGGTGAACCCGCCGGAGACGGACGGCGAGGAAGTGCCGGAGCCCGGCGAGGACCGCACGGACCCCTCCACCCGGTTGGAGGCCTGGCGCCGGTTCGTCGAAGGCAGGCCCTGAGCCCGCCGATGCGGGACGCCTACGACGAGGCCCGCATCGTCTACGACTCCGAACTCCAGGTCGTGCGCACGTCCACGGTCAAGGACATCGCCCACCAAGGGCGGCTGCTGACCCTGCTCAACCAGCGCGAGCACGGCGCCCGCCGCGGACTCATCGTCTCCGGGGAATGGACCACCGGGAAGACCACCGCGCTCAAGCAGCTCGGCCGCCTGCACGAACTGCGCGTCCGGCAGCGGTACCCGGGTCCTGGCGTTTCCCTCCCGGTCGCTGGAGAGGGAAACGCCGGCCCGGTCCTGCTCGACGTCCGTCCTATGACGTGGCCTGACGCAGACCCCGCAGCGAGGGCGAGGCCAAACCGGTGACCCCGGCCACGCAGCCGAGGACAGCGCACAACGCGATCGCACTCCTGGCACCCGCCGCGTCCGCGAGCCAGCCCAGCACGTTGTTCGCCACCACCAGCGCCAGGCTCTGCACAAGCGTCAGCAACGACTGGACCCGGGACAAGTGCGTGCCCGGAGCACCGGCCAGGACCAGCGGGCCCATGTGACACGCGAACATGCCCGACCCCGCACCGACGACCACTGCCGCGGCAATGGCTGCGGCAGTGGCTGGAGCCGCCGCGAGTCCGGCCAGTCCCACCGCAGCGAGCGCCAGACCGAGGCTCGTGCCCATGCCGATCCGGCGCATAGGACCCAGGCGGGCAGCCAGCAGCGCGGCCAGGAGTATTCCGGCGCCCTGCCCTGCGGCGACCAGGCCCGCCGATCCCGGCCCCCAGCCGTTGGAACGGGCCAGCAGCGGGCCGAGCAGAGCAACCGCCGGCAGCAGCCCCGCCGCAGCCGCTGCCGTCAGCAGCAGCGCGGTTCGAAGGACGGGATCCGTCGCAGCGGTCTTCACCCCGTCGGCGATCCCCGCAAGCAGGCTCTCCATGCGAGGAGACCGCTCCGCCTCGGCCGCCGGCCGCACCCACAACATGACGGCCAGGACGGCAGCGAAGCTGCCCGCGTCGACCAGAGCCGTCCCGCTCAGGCCCGCCACCGCCACCAGCACCGCCCCCAGCGGGGCCCCGAGCAGAGAGGCCACCTGGCCGCCGGCCTGCTGCAGGGCCATCGCCCGGGGGAGTTGTTCCTTGCTCACCAGGCGGCGGGGCATGGCTCCCGTCGCGGGGAGATAGAACGCATCGACGGTCCCGACCACAGCGGCGAACCCGAGCAGCATCCATGATGGCGTCCCCCAGATCCGGGCCGCCACGGCCAGGGCGAGTACAGCCGCGAGCATCACCACATCCCCGGTGATCATCACCCGGCGGGCACCGAAGCGGTCACCTACCGCCCCGCCCAGCAACAGGAGCACGGTCCGCGGCAACGTGATCGCAGTCAGCACCAACGCGGCCATCTGACCGCCGTGAGCACTGGCCGCCCAGCCGAGAGCGAAGTAGAGAGCAGCGTCACCGACCAAAGAGACTCGGGTCCCCGCGAGCCAGCACAAATACGACCGGGGAAGAACCGTTCGAGAGGGAGGGGAGACAACGGATTCCGTGGTGCCAAGTGATGCCATGACCGCTGACCATAGGACCCTCAAGTTGGTCGAGGGCCAGTGACGGACCATCAGAAACAACCAGGCGACGCTCGCCTCACCGCCCTCTCGAAGACTACTGACGCAAGAGACGAAGGACTCTGGTGATACAACGTCACCGACATGTAGTCTATGAATCGTTGCAGTTCAGAGCCGGTATCCGAGTTCCTGCGGTCGGTAAGGTGGACGAGATCCACCTGCTCAACCACGCCACCATCGCCGGTGAAGACCTCTCCGACCACCTGAAGTACTTCACCGAGCACCTGCCCGCGACCTTCGTCTATGCCGGCACCAACGTCGAGCAGTCCGAGCTGTTCATCGGAATCCGCGGCAAGCAACTCGCGGGCCGCTGCGTCCTCCTCCGCACCGGCCCCTTCCCCCTCAACGCCGAGTGGCGGTCGCTGATCGCCTCCATGGAGAGGGCGAGGCCGGCCCAGAGCGCGTCGCCCAGTTGCACCAGCCCTTCCCCACCCAGAGCCCGATTCGCGGCACCAGCCGCGTCTGGCTCACGAAGACTGTGAAGTCGTCAGCCGCGGAGATCGAGTATCGGCTCGGCAACCCCGAAGGCGTCCCCACACTCATCGCCAACTGAGTCAGCGCAACCAGGACGGAACTGCGCACGAAGAGCTCAGCGTCCATCCCTGACACACAAGATCACGGATGACGACGGAGACCCGGGACATGACAGACACAGCCGCTCGATACCTCTACCTCGCCCGGCACGGTGCAGCGTCAGAAGATGAGACGACCCTGACGGAGAGCGGCCGGCGCCAGGCCGTTCTCCTCGGTGAACGGCTTCAGAGCACCCCGCTTTCGGTGATCCACCACGGGCCGCTGCCCCGGGCGCGGCAGACGGCCCAGCTGATCAGCACACGACTTGACGCCGTCCCACTGCACCAGTCGGAACTGGCCGGCGACTACATCCCCTACCTGCCTGCGAAGGAGGAGCTGCCGCCGGATTCGGCCGACGCCATGCTCAGCTTCCTCACTCAGGTTCCGGAAGAGGAGCGCAACCGCGGTCCGGCACTGGCCCGGGAGGCCCTCGCAGAATTCACGGGCCCCGTCGAGGGCGATCGCCCCCGCCATGAACTGGTCGTCACCCACAATTTCCTCATCGGATGGCTGATCCGAGCTGCCCTCGACGCACCCGAGTGGCGCTGGATGGGCCTCAACCACAGCAACGGAGCCCTGACCGTCATCCGATACGCACCCGGCAAGCCGTCCTCCGTGCTGTTCTGCAACGACATGCGGCACCTGCCCGCAGAACTGCGCTGGACCGGCTTCCCGCCCGAACTCCACATCTGACCAAGAAGACCGCTTACCCGAACCTGAGTGAGACGACCTTGCGAAACCCGACTCACTCAAGTCCGGGCACCGCAGGTCAGGGGCCCGCCTCGCCCGGACCTAAATGAGACCGGACACCGGGTACGGGGTGCGGTCACACGAACGCACGCGTCCGGCGTCCGGCCGGTCTGTACGGTGTCCACCGTGTCCCGTGTACCCCTCTCCGACCTCGTCAGGCTGCGCCGGGCCCGTGACGCGATGGACCGCGACTACGCACAGCCTCTGGACGTACCGGCCCTTGCCCGCATCGCCCTCATGTCGGCGGGGCACTTCTCGCGCAGTTTCCGGGCCGCCTACGGCGAGACGCCCTACAGCTACCTCATGACCCGCCGCATCGAACGGGCCAAGGCGCTGCTGCGGCGTGGCGACCTGTCCGTGACGGAGGTCTGCATGGAGGTCGGCTGCACCTCGCTGGGGTCCTTCAGCTCGCGGTTCACCGAGCTGGTCGGCGAGAGCCCCAGCGCCTACCGGGCACGCGACCACGACCATGGATCGGCAATCCCGGCCTGCATCGCGAAGATCCACACCAGGCCGGTCAGGAACGGAGAAGCGAGCGGCCCCGCCGGTCCGTAGCGTGACGGGCATGGACATCAAGCTTTCGCAGTGCTTCATCGCCGTCGACGACCACGACAAGGCGCTCGCCTTCTACCGCGACGCCCTCGGCCTGGAGGTGCGCAACGACGTCGGTTTCGAGGGCATGCGCTGGGTCACCGTGGGCTCGCCCTCCCAGCCGGACGTGGAGATCGTCCTCGAACCGCCGCTCGCGGACCCGAACGCCACGGACGCCGACCGCCAGGCGGTGGCCGAACTGCTGGCCAAGGGCATGCTGCGCGGCGTGATCTTCCGGACCGACGACGTCGACGCCACGTTCGAGCGGATCCGCGCCGCAGGCGGCGAGGTGCTGCAGGAACCCATGGACCAGCCGTACGGCGTCCGCGACTGCGCCTTCCGCGACCCGGCCGGGAACATGCTCCGGTTCAACCAGCCGCGCGCCAAGTAGGCCACGCGACCGAGGCCCGGCGGCCCGGAGCGGTGTTCCCGGACGGCCTGATGGCCGGGGCCGGCCAGGGCGAACCTCGGCCGGGCGTCGGTCGGGACCGGCAGGGGCGAGGGGCAGGGCCGGCGTCCGCCCACGCGCCGCCCGGCACCGCCCCGGACGAATCCACCGACGTCAGACGTTCGGGACGCTCGACAGGACGGCCATGTCCTCCTCGGTCAGCCGCAGCGCGCCCGCAGCCACGTTCTCCTCCAGATGCGCGAGGGGGGCCGGCGGTGTTCTCCCGGACGTCCCGACCACCGCCGTATTCCCTTTCACGGACCGGAAATCGGTGTTGCCCACAAGCCCGTTGGGCATTAACTTGAGCGAGTGACTGCCGGGTCGGCCATGGGCCACGAACGAGTAGGGCACCCGGCCTCGGCGTGATGCCGAGGCGGGCGAGAGGCCCGCCTTTTCCGCTTTCCGCGGCGCGTGTCGTCGACCGCCTTCCTCGGAACCGAAGCGCACACCGTCCTGTGCCGCGCACACGCGCGTGAGCCCGCACGGCCGTAAGCGCGTCCGCCCCGGACATGCACGCCCGCAGGACGTACGCACCGTACCCGTGACGTATCGCACCGCCCGCGTGCCCGTACGCGTCGCGCCGCTCGTACGCCCCCCCCCGCGTGACGCGCCGCTCCCCATCCGCCCCGAGTCGCCGTGACGCGCCGTTCCAGGGGTGAATTCGCCGTGCCCGAAAACCGGGAAAACAGAAGAATCCACCAGAAGAAGGCAGAGAATGCCGAACGATTTCAATCAGCAGGTCATCGATGAGTTCCGCGCCAACCGCGGCCGCGTCGGAGGCTGTTTCGAGGGAGCCCGGCTGCTCCTTCTGACCACCACCGGAGCACGGTCCGGCGCCCCGCACACCACCCCTGTCGGCTACCTCCCCGACGGCGGCGAACGCGTTCTCGTCATCGCCTCCGCGGGCGGCTCGCCGAAGCACCCCGACTGGTACCACAACATCCTCGCGGACCCCCGGGTCACCGTCGAGGACGGTGTCTTCACCTACGAGGCGGCCGCCGTGGAGCTCCGGGGAGAGGAGCGCGACCGCGCCTTCGCCCGTGCCGTGGAGGCGGATCCGGGCTGGGCCGAGTACCAGGCGAAGACCGAGCGCGTGATCCCGGTCGTCGCCCTCGAGTCGGTCGAGAACGGGCCGCCGAGCACGGGCACCACGTCCATGGGCGAGGCGATCAAGGCGGTCCATGACGCCTTCCGGCGCGAACTCGCCCTGATCCGGGCCGAGACCACCGCGTCCGGCCCCAGGCTCGGCGCCCAGCTCCGGATCAACTGCCTGACCCTCTGCCAGGGCCTGCACAACCACCACACCGGTGAGGACACCGCCCTCTTCCCCTTCCTCGCCGGACGGTACGAGGAACTCGCACCGGTCATGGACCGGCTGCGCGAGGAGCACGGGAGGATCGCGGCACTCCTGGACGAACTGCGCCGCGTCGTCACGGCGGACGGCACCGAGCCCGCACTCGTTCAGGCCGAAGTCGGGCGGCTCACCGAGGAGCTGGAGGCGCATCTCATCTACGAGGAGGAGCAGTTGGTCCCCGTTCTCGACGCCGCGGCGCGCTGACCGCCACGGTGGCCGGCGGCCCCGGGCGTGCGGCTCGATCACACGCCCGGGGCGGGGCCCTGCTCGTATCCATGAGTGATGCCCCGCAGCACATCCTCATGGCGCCCCGCCTTCGTCCGGTACGTCGTCGGCCGCGGGGTGTCCACCGCCGGGACGGCGCTCGTCAACGTCGTGCTCGCCTTCGCGGTCCTCGCTGCCGGCGGCGACGGGTTCTCCGTCGGTCTCGTCCTGGCCTGTTCCGTGCTGACGCAGACGCTGCTGATCCCGGTCGGCGGGGTGGTGGCGGACCGGGTGGACCGCAGGACGGTCGTCGTACTCGGCAACGCGGCACTCGCCGCCGCCCACGGCACCACGGGTCTGCTGCTGCTCCTGGCCCCCGAGCGGGTCACGGTGTGGATGTTCGCCGCAGCGGCGGTGACGACGGGTGCGGCGGGCGCCGCCGTCCACCCGGCGTTCCAGGGGCTCGTCGTGCAACTGGTGCCGCCGACGGCGCTCCAGGGCGCCAACGCGAGCCTGCGACTGGTGCTGAACCTGGCGCGGATCGCCGTGCCCGGTCTCGGGGCGGTGCTCGCCACGGCGTTCGGACACGGGCAGGTGCTGATCGCCGCGGCGGTGGCGTTCGGCGCGTGCTCCGCGGTGCTCGCGGGTCTGCGGGTGGTGACGCCGCCACGCGCGGTCGGCGCCGTGCTCACCGGCGCACGCGAGGGCTGGGCGGCGTTCCGCAGCCGGCCGTGGCTGTGGGGGTACGCGCTCGCCGGGACCGTCGCCGTACCGCTGTGGCTCGCGGGGTACCAGCTTCTCGGTCCGCTCGTCCTCTCCGGCCGGGCGGGCGGCCAGGCCCACTGGGGCTGGGCCGTGTCGGCGTTCTCCGGGGGCATGGTGCTCGGGTCGCTGATCGCGCTGCGCTGGCGGCCGCGGCGGGTGATGCTCGCCTGTGTGCTGGTGCAGCTGGTCTGGCCACTGCCCCTCGCCGTGCTCGCCGCACGTCCCGAGCTCCCGTGGCTGCTCGCCTCCATGCTGGTCGGCGGCGTGAGCCTGGAACTCGCCGTGGTGTTCTACGAGACGGCCAGGCAGCAGCAGGTCCCGGAGGGACTGATCGGCCGGGTCACGTCACTGTCGATGTTCGGCGAGACCGCGCTCGTGCCGCTCGCCTACGTGCTGGCGGGGACGGTCGCCGACCGCATCGGCTCGACGTCGGTGATGTGGGTCTGCTGTGCCGGCATCCTCGCCGTCACCGTGGCGCTGCTGCCCGTACGCGATGTGCGCCGGCTCCGGCGACTCCCCGCCGCCGGGCGGGGTGTGGCGACGGCGGAGGCCCCCGGGCCCGACGAATTCCCCGAGTCATCCGGGTCCGGTCAGTCCGGCGGGTCCGCCGGGGAGGCCAAGTGTCTGACCCGCTCACCCCGTCCGACCGGTCGGCGACTCGCCGTGGATCGCGCCTGTGTGGTGCGCGGGACTGCCGGCCATGGAACTCCCGGGCGCGTCTGCGCTGTTCACGTGGCGGGCGAGGTGAGCTGAGCGCGGCGCTTGCACCAGGCTTGCAGGGCATCGGCGATCTGCCACGGCTCGGGCACGGAGCCCAGCCCGAGCGGACCGGCGCCGCGCAGCATGACCCGGTGCAGACGCCCTGCCGTCTCCTCCAGCCGCGCCCTCCCGGCCCCGGAGCCCGCGTCGGGGTCCGGGCCGCACACGGTCAGTGCGGATCGGATGACGTCCGTGAACACCGACTGGGCCTCCTTGAAGGCCAACAGGAGCTTCAGGTCGTGCCGCCACCCCCGGGAGGCCCCCGGCCGGGCCCTCTCCACCCGGTGCGCCCAGTCCCGGGCGACCGCCACGGCCTGCCGGTTCGGGTAGCCGGCCAGATGGAGATGGGTGGCCAGGTCGTAGAGGGGATCGCCGGCGATCGCGAGCTCCCAGTCGATCGTCCAGAGCGTCCGATGGGCGTCCAGGACGAGGTTCTCCCGATGGAGATCCCCGTGCAGGAGGCAGAAGGGGCGCTCCCGCAGCCCTTCGGCACGGTCCCGGAGCCCCTGCAGGGAGCCGTCCGTGACGCCCAGAACCTCGAACAGGTCCCCGAATTCGGACTCGTTGTCCTGGTAGACCCGGGTTTCGACGAACCGGATCAGCCCTCGCAGAAATCCCGCGGTGTCTCCGTCGCGGGGCCGGTCGGCCGGACGGCAGGTCCGTTCGAGGTCCAGGTCTACCGGCTGGATCACCACCAACTCGGCGAACAGACGGAGGAGTTGTCCGACGACCTCCCAGGGCAGCCACCCCTCGCGCCCGTATCGTGTGCCCAGTGTGACGCCCTCCACGAATCGCTGCAGCGGAACGCCCTCGACCTCGACGATCTCGGGCACGCCGCCCACCCGTCCGCGGAGCTCCCCGATCAACCGCTCCTCGGACGCGAAGCACCTGCGGTCGAACCAGAGGAGTCCCGGCTTGGGCTCACGGCACTTCCAGCGCACCGTGCCGTCCACACCGAGTGCCCCGGCCACCTCGGGCGGCAGGGGGATCACGTACGTCTCGTGGTGATGGCCCTCGATCGGCCCCTCGACCCGGTTTTCGTCACGGCTCAGGGAGATGGCTCGCCGACGTGCGGCGGACATCGGTTCGCCCATGGCCGCAGCCCTCTTGCCCAGTGGTACCGAAGTGAGGAGTGCACGCTACCTCCTCACGGACCCTCCCGTCCCACGTACGCACCTCCCGCCCCACCGCGGGCGTCCTCGAATGCCCCGTGCGGGTGACGGCGCTTAGGTCATGACCGAATACACCTAAGGGCGGCGGCGCCGGACGATCGCGAGCACCGGGTCCAGTGATTCCACGATCACCGCGGCGCCGGCCGCGCGGAGTCGTTCCGCACGGCCGGCGCCCTGGGCGTAGCCGAGGAAGCTGACGCCCGCGGCGCGGGCCGCTCGCAGGTCCGAGGGGGTGTCACCGATCATCAGGGCGCCCGCCGGGGTCGCACCCAGGGAGTCCAGCGCTCGCAGCACACAGTCCGGGTCGGGCTTGAGGAGGTCGAGGTCCGGGGCACGGCCGTGGATGTGGGGGGCGAAGCACTCGCGCAGACCACGCCCGATGAGGTACTCCTCTGCCGCACGGGGCGAGTTGTTCGTGGCGACGGCCAGTCCGGCCGCGACCGCGCTCCACGTTCGGATCAGGGGATCCGCGTAGGCGGTCGGCCAGGCGCTGCGGGTGGCGAGCAGCTCCTGGCGGGTGAGCTCCCGCTCCAGCCCCTCGACCACGTCGCTGCCCGGGTGCAGCCGGCCCACCGCCCGAAGTACGTCGTGCGGGTCCTTGGCGGCCCGCTGCTCGTCCGTGAGCCGCACCTCGCCGCCGTGCCGGTCCAGCCAGCCGACCAGGCTCTCCGCGACCCCTGCGGCGCGGTGGCGGGCGAAGAGGCGGCAGATGGGGCCGTCGAAGTCGAAGAGGACGTGGTCGGCCCCGTTGATCAGATCCTCGATGGTCTCCGCCACGCGCGCCGCCTGTTCGTCGAGTGCCGCATCAGTAGTCAAGAGAGTGTCAGGTTCATGGCGATGGTGCTCCACAGTGCGTCGAACCACTTGCTCGACTGTTCCACGAAAGCGGCGTCCCGGGGCCCGTTGCCGGCGTCGAACGGGAAGAGGAGCGACTGCGTGCCGAGGGTGTCGAACATCTCCACGGTGGTCGCGTCGATCTCCTCCTCCCGCCTGGTCACGGTGTAGTACGCGAAGAGGGCCTCGGTGCCGTTGAGCACGTAGAGCTTCACCGGCGGGGTGAACGGCAGCGCGCGGAAGGCGACCGTGACGTCGATGCCGTGGGAGACGCGCAGCGCCTGGAGGTTGTGGCGCAGCACCATGCCCTGGGCGTTGCGCTGCGCGAGCCAGCGCTGGTGGATCAGGTCGGCCTCGTCCGTGTCGGCGACGGACGTTGGGAAGGCGAGGTCGATGTTGCGGTCGGGCAGCAGCAGCCGCACCTCGACCGACTCGGGCCGGATCCGGCCCTCGTGGATCAGCCGCAGCGGTTCCGCCAGGGCCAGCATGAGCGTCTCGGCCGTGAGGCACAGGGCGTCTATGCGCACCTCCGGCACCGAGAACGCCTTCGCCAGCTGCGGCGCCAGGGCGACCATCGTGGGCTGGGGCCGGACGTCCTCGCCGTCGCCCGAGTCGCCCGGGCGCTCGGCGATCCGCGCCGGGGCACCCCGGGTGACATGAGTGAGGAGGCCGTCGTCCTGGAGGAGTCTGAGGGCCTGCCGTACGGTGCCGCGCTCCACCCCGAACTCCTGGACGAGCTGGGACTGCGTGGGCATGTGATCGCCGGGCCGGAGCGCACCGCTGTCGATCCGGCCGCGCAGTACATCGGCGATGTCGTGATGTGTCGGCTTTCTTCCGTCCACCGTGCCGTTCTCGTGGTTCACAACACGACGCTACAACTCTTCCGGAGTTATGGGGAGTTACCGAACGCGGGTTAGTCGACATTGCCAAGCGGGGACAACTTCAATTGAGTTGGCGCCAACTTAACAAGACATGGGCGAAGTGAGGCCACATCGACCCGAGTTGGCCGATCTTCGACGACTGCGCTCCTCCCCGACCCCAAGGAGGGACCTGACATGCCACTCATCGCCTTCGCCCTCGAGGAGTTCGTCCAGTGGCGGTTCGGCCTCATGGGCGCGATCGGCCTGGGAATGCTCAGCTTCGGTCTGCGCGCCAGGAACGCCGCGTTCACCGGCGTGGGCAGCGTCGTGCTGGCACTGCTGCTGCACTCCGCCTCGGTGTGAACCCGGCGGGCGGCCCCGCCGCCCGCCGGGTTCGGCCGGCCTCCCCTGCCGCCCCGCCCCCGGCACACGCCACGCCCCCACCCACGCCCACCCACGCCCGGTCAGGCTCGTCCGGCTCCGGTCCGGTGCTCAGAACATGTCCGGGCACCATGCCCGCCGCCGTGCCCGGAACACCGCGTCCGCCAGGGCCGCCACGCCGGCGCGCTCCTCCGCCACCCGCCCCAGCTCCATCAGCCGAAGCAGCGACTCGTCGCCCAGATACAGCGACCCCAACGCCCCCAGGTCCATGGAGAGATCGGCCGGCAGCTCGGTCGGGCAACACCGCGCCGCGCCTCCGGGCGCCACCTCCAACCGGAACCGGCCGCCCTCCAGGCCCAGCGGGTCGTGCACGTGCAGCACCAGGGTGCCGGGGGTGTCGTACGTACGCGCCTCCAGCGCCCGTGCGATGTCCAGCAGCCGCACCCACAGGAAGTCCGCGCAGGTGACGGTCCGGGCGGCGCGCGGATCGGGCAGCAGCAGGGGAAGCAGGTCGTCGGGGGCCCGCCGCCCCGTCCTCACCGTGGTGACCCAGTCCACCGAGCACACGAACTGCCATAGGGCCCGCTCGGCCGCGGGCGACACCGCGATCAGCTTCTCGACCGCCAGCGTCGTGTCCGGCTGCCCGGCGTCGGACCAGCCGGAGGCCTCGGCCCGGTAGACCACCAGACCCTCCACCTCACCGGCCGCCGAGCGGTACACCGCGTAGAACGGCTCCTTCCAGGGCTCGGGCCCCGCCTGGGCCGCGCCCGTGTTCACCTGCCACCAGCGCTCGTCGCGGTCCGTCGCCCCGGCCCGGCCGGCACGGAAGCGGTCGTACAGCTCGGGGCCGAACTTGCGGACCTCCTCGCCGTCGGCCAGATCGATCCGGCCGCCGTCCTCGGGGCCCGACCAGCGCGGGTCGAGCCCGGTGCGCGCCACGTCGACGCTCCACTCCGTGAAACAGGCCGCGGGACCGAAGCCGTACCGACCGTAGATCGGGAACTCGGCCGCGATCAGCGTCGACACGATCTCGCCACGTTCCTTCGCGGCCGCGAGATCCGCCGTGATCATCCTGTTGAGCAGGCCGCGCCGGCGGTGCGTCGGCGAGACGGTGACGTTCGAGACGGCGTTCGCCGGTACCGCGGCGCCGCCCGGGACCGTGAGCTGCTGAGTGTAGGAACGGTACGTCGCGACACAGCGGCCCGCCTCGAAGGCACCCTGCACCCGAGGCAGATCCAAGTGCGGCAACCGGTCGGCGGCCAGTTCCTCGCTCACCACCGGGGGCTGCAGGAACCCGGTCCTGCAGGCGCGCAGCCAGTCGGCGATCTCGGGCTCGGTGACGGGGCGCACTTCGGGGCTCATGACACCCACGCTATGCCGCCCCGCCCCGCTCGTCACAGGGATTACGGGCGCCGTCCGCAGGCCCCGGCCCCCTCCTGCCGACGGATCGACCAGGGTCCGCCCGGGCCGGCGGCCCGGCCTCCCGCCACGGTCGGAACGCCGGCCCGCACCGCCCCCGGGTGGAGCGGCGCGTGGCGGACGGGACGGAGACGGGGACGGAGACGGGGCGACTGTCGTGACTCCGCCCACCGCTGAAGCGGCGGGCTTCCTGCGTCGGTGGCCAAGCACCGTCGCAGAGGACCAGCCCGGCCCTGAGGGGCGGCAGTCTCCCGGGACGACGGGACCCGGACGGCTCAAGCACCGACGGCACGTGCTCGAACGGCGTTTCGCGTGAGCGGCGTTCAGATGAGCAGGTCGTCCACCTGCGCCTCGCCCTCACGGTACCTGCGGGCGATCTCCGCGCTGCAGTCGTCCGCGGTGCGCTGCAACTGCTGCCGCTGCCCGGAGACTTCCTGCTCGTAGTCCGCGAGCCGCCCCATCGCCGCGCGCAGTTCGTCGTCCGTACGCGCGTCCAGGTCGGACAGCTCGACCTCGGAGAGCATCTCCGCGGCCAGCAGCCGGTACTCCTCGCCGCGCGGCACGGACAGGGTGACGTGCCGGGCCGAACTGCCGCGCCGCGACGGCGGGTCGGCGAGGATCCGCGAGAGCCGGTCGACCACGGCGGCGTCCGGGCCGGTCCCGTCCGTGCCGGCGGTCGCGGCGGGGAGCAGCGGCGACGGCGGTGCCGAACGCCGGGACAGCTCCGCGCGCAGGATGTCGATCCGGCCCTGCAGCAGCCGCCGCACATAGCTCAGATCGGCCTCGTCCCGCTGGGACTCCTTGCGAAGGGCCCGCAGCTCCGGCAGCCGCAGGGCGGCGAGATCGCGCGCACCGGAGTCGGGACAGCTGTCGGCGGTGCGCTGCGCGGGCGGGCGGGCGGTGCCGGCCCCCGAGCAGGCACCGCGGGTCGTCTGTACGGGACCGGGCGAATGCCCGGCGCCAGGTGTGCTCATGCGTGAATCAGTCCCCTCGACCGGTGCATGAGGTCTCCCCGGGCCCGGAGGGCCGAGGGGATGCACCGACTCCGTGCATCGTGCCATCACGAACGGTGCCCATGCAGGCGGTCTGCACCCGTTCAGCCCCCGATAGGTTGGTCTGTATGCGTGCAGTGGTGCAGAGGGTCGACGGCGCGAGCGTCGTCGTGGCCGGTGAGACCGTGGGGGAGATCGTCGGCGAGGGACTGTGCGTCCTGGTGGGGGTGACCCACGAGGACACGCCCGGTAAGGCGGCGCAGCTCGCCCGGAAGCTCTGGTCGGTGCGGATCCTCGAAGGGGAGAAGTCCTGCTCGGACGTGAACGCCCCCTTGCTGGTGATCTCCCAGTTCACCCTCTACGGGGACGCCCGGAAGGGCCGCCGCCCCACCTGGAACGCCGCGGCGCCCGGCGAGATCGCCGAGCCGCTCGTGGACGAGGTGGTGGCGCGGCTGCGGGAGCTGGGCGCGCGGGTGGAGACGGGCCGGTTCGGGGCGAAGATGAGGGTCTCGCTCACGAACGACGGCCCGTTCACGGTGCTGCTGGAGGTGTAGTGAGGGGGTGCACGGGGGCGCCGCAGCCCGCAGAGCCGGGGGTGCACGGGGGCGCCGCAGCCCGCAGAGCCGGGGGTGCACGGGGGCGCCGCAGCCCGCAGAGCCGGGGGTGCACGGAGGCGCCGCAGCCCGCAGAGCCGGGGCGCCCCGGGCGGGCCCTACGGCTCGACCACGACCTCCTGGGCCGCGGCCGTGCTCCCGGCCAGCAGCTCCGCGTCCACCGGTACGTTCCGCTTCACCAGGGCGAGGGCGATCGGCCCCAACTCGTGGTGACGGGCCGAGGTCGTGATGAAGCCGAGCTGCCGGCCCTCCTCACCGTCCGCGGCCAGCCGCACCGGCGTGCCGTGCCCCGGCAGATGCACCTCGCTGCCGTCGAGGTGCAGGAACACCAGCCGGCGCGGCGGCTTCCCCAGGTTGTGGACGCGCGCCACGGTCTCCTGCCCCCGGTAGCAGCCCTTCTGCAGATGCACGGCGGGTCCGATCAGCCCGACCTCGTGCGGGATGGTGCGGTGGTCGGTCTCGAAGCCCAGCCGCGGCCGGTGCGCCTCCACGCGCAGGGCCTCGTACGCCAGGACGCCGATCGCCGGGCCGTTGGCCGCCGCGTACGACTCCAGTTCGGCACGCGGCAGGAACAGGTCGCGGCCCTGCGGGGTCTCCCGTACGACCACGCCCTCCGGGACCTCCGCGATCGAGCCGGCGGGCAGATGCACGACCGCGAACTCGTCCGTACGGTCCGCGACGTCCACCTGGTAGAAGAACTTCATCGACTCCAGGTACGCGAGGAGCGCCTCCTGGGTCCCCGGTTCGACGTGCGCCCACACCGTCTCGCCGTCGTCCACGAGGTAAAGCGCGTGCTCGATGTGGCCGTGCGCGGAGAGGATCAGGGCCTCGGTGGCCTCCCCGGCGGGGAGCTCGCTGACGTGCTGGGTGAGCAGCAGATGCAGCCAGCCGAGCCGGTCCTTGCCGGAGACGGTGATCACGCCGCGGTGCGAGAGGTCGACGAGACCGGTGCCGTCGGCGAGGGCACGCTGCTCACGGAACAGATCGCCGTAGTGGGCGGCGACACCCTCGTCGGGTCCCTCGGCGGGAACGGCGCCGGGCAGGGACAGCAGAGGGCTGATCGTTGAACGTCGCTGCATGGTCCCAAGCCTACGACTGCTCGCCGGCGGCCTTTCCCGCGCACTTCCCGCACTGGCCGAAGATCGCGAAGTGCTTCATGTCGGTGCTGAATCCGAACTTCTCGCGCAGCTCGGCGGTGAACCCGGCGGCCACGTCGACGTCCGCCTCGATCACGTCCCCGCAGTCGCGGCAGACCAGGTGGAGGTGGTGGTGCCGGTCGGCGAGATGGTAGGTGGGGGCGCCGTGCCCGAGATGGGCGTGCGAGACCAGACCAAGCTCCTCCAGAAGCTCCAGGGTCCGGTAGACCGTCGAGATGTTCACCCCGGACGCGGTCTTGCGCACCTCGACGAGGATGTCGTCGGGCGTCGCGTGCTCCAGCGCGTCGACGGCTTCGAGGACGAGCTGGCGCTGAGGGGTCAGCCGGTAGCCTCGCCGCCGCAGATCGCTCTTCCAGTCGGTGCTCACCACGGGTCCAGTGTAGGGACTGTCCCACTCCCCGGCGGGGCGCGGAGGGACGGCCATCCGTCCGCCCCGTGTCTTCCGCCGGAGCCGCGGCGCGTGCGCGGAGGGCCACCCGTGCATGTCCCACTCCCCGGCGGGGGCGCGGAGGGACGGCCATCCGTCCGCCCCGTGTCTTCCGCCGGAGCCGCGGCGCGTGCGCGGAGGGCCACCCGTGCCGCCGCTCACGCGGGGCGCTCGGCCCTCGCGGGAGTCGCCGAAGGGGGGGCGGGACGTCACTTGAAGAAGGCGATGCCGTCGTCCGGCAGGTCACCGAGGTCCTTGGCCCATGCCTCGACCTGCTCGGGCGTGACCACCTTCTTCAGGTGCGCCGACATGTACGGCCGCAGCGGCACCTCGGGGGTGGACTTCTCGCCGACCCACATCAGGTCGCCCTTGACGTAGCCGTAGAGCCGCTTGCCTCCGGAGTACTGCGGGGAGGCCGCGGTGCGCGCGACGGCGTCGGTGGCCAGGTCGATCTGCGGCTTCTTGTCCGCGAGATCGCCGTACCAGATCTCCACGACGCCCTGGTCGCGGACCATGACGACCTCGACCTTCCGGTCCTTGTCGATCCGCCAGTAGCCGGACTCGCTCTCCAGGGGGCGGACCTTCCTGCCTTTGGAGTCCAGCACCCAGCTGTGGGAGACGTACTCGACGAAGTCCCGGCCGTCGTGGCTGAAGGTCACGGACTGGCCGAAGTTGCACTTCTCCGAGCCGGGGAAGTCGGACACACCCGCGCCCTCCCAGGTGCCGAGGAGAAACGCGAGCGGCACGAGGTCGGGGTTGAGGTCGGAAGGGATCTCGATCATGGCTGGCTCTGTCGGTCAGTGGGATACGGGACTAGCGCTGGCCCTGGTACAGCTTCTTCACGGCCAGGCCGGTGAAGGCGAGCACGCCGACACACACCAGGACCAGCAGAAGTTCGAAGAAAACAATCACGGGTGCTCCTCGGGTGAGCGCGAAGGCAGATCGGGCCGCACCCCAGCTTAGTGGGCGGGGGCGCGGCCCTCTCCGCGAGGTCAGCCCAGCAGGTGGTTCTGCAGGACGACGGTCTGCAGGCGCGTATTCCGTTTGTCCGCGCTCACACGACTGTCCCGCGCCCCCGATCATGGGTCGCGGCCGAGCCGATTACAGTTCGGCATATGGCGAAGAAGCTCGTGATCAAGGTGACCGCCGGGGCCGACGCCCCCGAACGCTGCTCGCAGGCCTTCACGGTCGCCGCCGTCGCCGTGGCCAGCGGGGTGGAGGTCTCGCTCTGGCTGACGGGAGAGTCGTCGTGGTTCGCCCTGCCGGGCCGGGCCGGGGAGTTCGAGCTGCCGCACGCGGCACCGCTGCCTGACCTGATCGACTCGATCCTGGCGGCGGGGCGGATCACCCTCTGCACGCAGTGCGCAGCGCGGCGCGAGATCACCGAGGAGGACGTGATCGAGGGAGTCCGGATCGCGGGCGCGCAGGTCTTCGTCAGCGAGGCGATGGCCGACGGCACGCAGGCGCTCGTCTACTGAACGGGTGCCCGGCTCCCGGGATCGGGCAGCGGGCACGAGCGGATCGGGCAGCAGGCGGGCTCGTTCCCGCGCGTCACGGGCGCGGGCCCGAGCCCGGCTTCCTCTTCCCGTCCAGTTCGTCCCACCACTCGTCGGACTGCGGGTCTCCGGACGGGTCGTCCCACCAGCGGTCCTCGGGGCCGCGCCGGTTCGCCACCACCGCCGCGAGCGGAGGGATCACCATGGCGACGACGCACATGCCGACGGCGACCGGCACCGACCAGAGGCGTACGAAGGCCCAGGCGGACACGAAGAGGACGAGGCATCCGCCCATGAGCAGGAAGTAGGCGTGACGGCGCCGCGCGTACATGCCTCCAGCGTAGGTCGCACCGCCCACGACGGCACGAAGGACCGCACCACGTCCAGGAAAGCGTCCAACCCCCTGGGGTGCGGCCCTTCGGCCGGTTCGGTCGACTGCCGTCAGACGGCGATGGCCACCTCGGAGAGGCCACCGGTCTGCGCGACGACCGTACGGTCCGCCGTGGCGCCCGGGACGAGGGCGCGTACGGTCCACGTCCCCTCGGCCGCGTAGAAGCGGAACTGTCCGGTCGCCGAGGTCGGGACCTCGGCAGTGAACTCGCCGGTCGAGTCCAGCAGACGCACGTAGCCGGTGACCGGCTCGCCGTCGCGGGTCACCTGACCCTGGATGGTGGTCTCACCGGGCTTGATCGTCGAGGCGTCGGGGCCGCCGGCCTTCGCTCCACACATGCTTTTCTGTCCTTACGGTCGAGGGGTCCGGAGGTCCGGGGTGCTTACTTGTTCGCGCCGAGCTCGATCGGCACGCCGACGAGGGAGCCGTACTCGGTCCACGAGCCGTCGTAGTTCTTGACGTTCTCCACACCGAGCAGCTCGTGCAGGACGAACCAGGTCAGCGCGGAGCGCTCACCGATGCGGCAGTAGGCGATAGTGTCCCTCGCCAGGTCGACCTGCTCCGCGGCGTAGAGGGCCTTGAGCTCGTCGTCCGACTTGAAGGTGCCGTCGTCGTTGGCGTTCTTCGACCACGGGATGTTGCGGGCGCTCGGCACATGGCCGGGGCGCTGCGACTGCTCCTGCGGCAGGTGGGCCGGGGCGAGCAGCTTGCCGCTGAACTCGTCGGGCGAACGGACGTCGACCAGGTTCTGGCTGCCGATGGCGGCGACGACGTCGTCGCGGAAGGCGCGGATGGCCGTGTCCTGGGCCTTGGCCCGGTACTCGGTGGCCGGGCGCTGCGGAACCTCGGAGCCGTCGACGAGGTCGCGGGAGTCGAGCTCCCACTTCTTGCGGCCGCCGTCGAGGAGCTTCACGTCCTGGTGGCCGTAAAGCTTGAAGTACCAGTACGCGTAGGACGCGAACCAGTTGTTGTTGCCGCCGTAGAGGACGACCGTGTCGTCGTTCGCGATCCCCTTCTCGGACAGAAGCTTCTCGAAGCCGGCCTGGTCCACGAAGTCACGGCGGACCGGGTCCTGGAGGTCCTTCTGCCAGTCGATCCGGACGGCGTTCTTGATGTGGTTCTTGTCGTAGGCCGAGGTGTCCTCGTCGACCTCGACGACGACGACCTTCGGGTCGTCCAGGCGGGCCTCGACCCAGTCGGCGTCTACCAGGACGTCGCTGCGGCTCATGCTGTTTCTCCTCCGGGGCAGTGTGCGGCGAGTGGTGCGCTGGGGTGTCGCGCGGGGATGTGCGGGTGCGCCGCAAGGGCGTCAGGCACAAGGGTTGGCCCTGATCCGTTGGCAGGTCAGCGGGCCCGGGGAATACGGAAGTCGAACGCTTCCGCTCAGATGGCGCGACAGAGCATGGCGGCGACACGGCACAGGTCGACTGCCCGCCGCTTCGTGAGATCCGCCTGTCGCTTCATGGGTCCGATCGTAGGGACGAGTCGGCGGCTATGTCACCGGCGTGTCGCATTCTGAGACGCGATCGTCCGAAAGGTGGAATGACCGGCCTCCGCCGAGGCCCCTCGAGTCGCCGTCCCGGGCCGCCGCCGGGACGGCTTCTGCGGACCGGACACGACCGTCTCAGTATCCGGCCATGCCCCGCATCGGGGCGCGGCGGCCCGGCAGGCCACCGGTTCACGACCAGGGGGCGCTGCGCGGATGCACCACGGCGCGGGCAGGGACCGGCGCGGACGGCTCCGCCGCCACGGACCCGGTAGGCGGGACCACCGCCCCTGCGACCTGCCCGCGAGCGCCGGCGGCGGGGCGGCGGGGCGGGACCTCGGCTCGATGCGCCGGGCGGCCGAGAGGCCGAGAGGCCGAGAGGCCGAGTGAAGGCCGGGCCGGTACCCAGCGCCCGGGGCGGCGGGGCGGGGCGGCGGGGCCTCGGCTCGGTGCACCGAGAGGCCGGGAGGCCGACAGGCCGGGCCCGGCGGCTGGGCGGTTGGTGGGCAGGTGGGCAGCTGCTCAGCCGGCCAGCGGAACGTTCATGCCCGAGACGGTGATGACGAGGCCGTTCTCCTCCGCCTGCACCTTCTCCAGCTTCATCCCCTGCGGCAGCCCGCTGATCCTCCGGTCGAAGTCGGTCTTCCCCCGGATCAGGTCCTCGAGCCCCGGTATGCCCTCCCCGGGCACCCTGTCGGCCCGCACCCGGATCGTGTCGGCGTCGACGAGGCTGACGGTGGAGACCACGCTGCGGGAGATCGTGCGGCCGAGGACGCCGACCGATCCGGTGACCTTCACCTTGCCGTTCCCGCCGTAGGCCAGCGTGACGTCCTCGTCCGCCGCCGCGGCGAGATCGGCGTACGAGATACGGGCCGTGCCGGTCGCCGTCGTCGCCGTCGCGCTGGAGAAGTCCGCGCCGAGCCGCACGTCGTGCAGAGCGGCCGACATCTCGGTGATGACCACCCGGTGCCCGTCGGCGCTGGCCTCGATGCCCCGGACGGTGACGTCCACGCGCTCGAGCTCCTTCCCGGCGACCTGGGTCAGGAACGGGAAGCCGGCGATCGACACCTCCGTCTTCCCGGACAGGCCCTGGCGCGCCTTGACCTTCTCGGCGGCCTCCGACTCGGCGTAGTTGAGCAGCAGCCGGTCGGCGGCGACGAAGAGCCCGCCGAGGATCACCGCGGTGATCAGCAGTATTCGCAGTGCGCGCACGCCTGGTTCCCCCACCCTTGTCGCGACCGCCCCGAACGAAGGCGGACTGAATGATCGACGTCCCGGGGCACGCCAATGGTTCCCGCTCGGACCGGACCAGGCCTCACCCGAGCGCGCGGCCCAGCAGGTGGACGATCGGCGCCGCGGCGGTGAGCGGCAGCGCGACACCGGCCGTCATGTGCACGAAGCGGGACGGGTAGTCGTAGCTCGCCACCCGCAGGCCGACGAGCGCGCAGAGCCCCGCGCCGAGGGCCGGGAGCGCGGCCTCCGCGCCCGCCCCGGTGACCGCGCCGGCCGCGATCCCCGCGCCCGCGGCGGCCAGCAGGGCCACGGCCGCCGAGGCGGCTCCGGGAAGCGGGAGCGCCCGGGCCAGGGCCGCGACGGCGACCGCCGCGCCGCCGGCCGCGACCGCGGCCGGGGCGGCGGCCAGGAACCCGGCCGCCACGATCGTCAGCGCCGCGGAGGCGATCGTCGCCATGAGCCCGTACATCCGCTCGTCCGGGGCCGCGTGGCTGCGCAGCTGTAGCACGAGCGTGAGCAGCACCCAGACGCCGAGGGTGCCGACGAGCGCGGCCGGGGCGTGCTCCCGGCCCGCGGCCAGCAGCACGGCGTCGGCGACGAGACCGCCGGCGAAGGCGAGCGCGATGCCCTGGCGGGCGGGCCACATGCCGTTCAGCCGGAACCAGCCCGCCGCGGTGAGGCCCTGCAGCGCGACAAGCGGAACCAGCAGCAGGTACGGCGAGACGCCGGCGGTCGCCGCGAGCAGCAGGCCGGTAAGGGCCGTGAGACCGGCGGGCCGCATCCCGGGCGGGATGATCGGCGACCGGCCCTCGGCGCGGGCGCGCTGGGCGTCGGTGACGCGGGCGTTGCCCAGGGTGGTGGGCGTGCCGTAAGCGGCCTCGGCGCCGCCGGGGGGAACGGGAGCGGCCGGCCGTTCGGCGGCCGGTCCGTACGGGGCCCCCTGCGGCCCGTGGGCCACGGGTACGCCCGGGACCGGGGCCACGGCGGGGCCGGCGGCGGGCGCGGCCGGCATCTCCGGCGGCAGCGGGTACGCCCCCGGCGCAGCGCCGACCGGCGGCAGGTACGCGGTCTCCGCGGCGGACTGCGGGTACTGGGCGCTGTGCGGGTACTGGGCGCTGCGCGGGTACGGGGCGCCCTGCGGGTACGGGGCCTGCTGCCCGGGTTCGGCCACCGGCTGGTACTGGGTGTCCCAGGTCTGCCCTTCCCACGTCTGGGTGACGTGGGGGTCCGGAGGGTTCTGCCCGTGGGAGTCGTGCGCGCCGTACGGATACTGCTGATCGCTGCTCATGCTGTGCGGTTCACCCTCCTGCGAACGGCGGGAGCACCTCGACCGTGCCGCCCTCGGCCAGCCGTACGGTCTCATGCCCGCGGGTCCCGACGGGCGCGCCGTCGACGAGGAAGGAACACCGCTGGAGGACGCGGACGAGCTCGCCCGGGTGCCTCTCGCGGGCGGCGTCCAGCGCCTCGGCCAGGTTCTCCGCGGCGTACGGCTCCTCGGCCACACCGGCGGCGGCCTTGGCCGCGGCCCAGTAGCGGATGGTCCCCGCTGCCATCGCGGTACTCCTCTCTCCCTCGTCGACTGTCCATCATGGGCTATGCGCGGACGAGCCAGTCCCCGAGGCGCCCCAGGAGCGCTTCGCCGACCGCGTTCTCCGCGTGCCCCATGCCCGGTTCCAGCCACAGCTCGGACGGTCCGGCCGCGGCCAGCGTCCGGGGGTGGTCCAGCGGGAAGTACGGGTCGCGGTCGCCGTGGACGATCAGCAGCGGGGTCGGCGCGATCAGCGGCACGGCCTCCACCGGGGAGAGCGGCACCGGGTCCCAGTCCTCGGGATGGATCCGGGTGCGCAGACCGTGGCGCCCGACGAACCGGCCCACCGGCCGGGTGACCACCCAGTGGAGCCGGCGCATCGGCGCGGTCCCCCGGTAGTACCAGCGGGCCGGCGCGCTCACGGCCGCGACGGCGTCGGTACGGCCGGCGGGGGCGTCGGGCGCGAGCCACGGCTCAGCGGCGTCCCCGTGCGGCCGCGCCCGCCTCCCACGCGTGTCGAACCCGTCGCCGGGGTCCGCAGCGGCGCGCTCCCCCGCCCGACCGGCGAAGGCCGCCCCGTACAGCGCCGCGTGCCGCAGCACCACCGAGCCGCCCATCGAGAAGCCGACCGTGACGACGCGCCGGTGCCCCAGGGACCGCGCCCAGGCGACCGCCGCCGCCAGGTCCAGCACCTCGCGGTCACCGACGGTCGAGTGCCCACCGGACCGGCCGTGCCCGCGGAAGGAGAAGGTGACGACCGCCGCCCGGCGAGCGAGGACACGAGCCGCCCGGCGCACCGCCGGGCGGTCCACCGAACCGGTGAAACCGTGCGCCACGACGATCGCCGTGCCGGCGTCCGCGGCCGTGGGACCGCTCCCGGACCTCCTGCGGGACCGGTCCGTGCAGGGCTCGTGGAGGGCCTCCACGAGGACTCCGTCGGAGGTCCTCAGCGTTGCGCGCAGGGGACCCGGGGTGATCGAGGAAACATCCACACTGTGAAATCGGCCCTCCGACACGGATGTCATGTGGGCTATTCTGCTTGGCAGAGGATCCGGGCGACGCAGCCCCCGGGTCCTTTTGTGTTTCCAGGCCGTTGTTACAGACAGGTGAACGAAACGATCGCGGAACCCGGGGCGCGGGTGCCGCGGCCGGGCAAGAAGCAGTTGCCGCATACTCCCCCGCGGCCTTCGGGCGTGGAAGGACCCCCTCTCGCAGGGACGAGGAGGAACCGACGTTATGGGCGAGCGAAACGTGCACGACCGAGAAACGACGACCCGGGCAGGGGAGACGGCCGGGGCAGGTGGGGCGCGATGAGTTCTCTGCTGCTCCTGACCAACGCCCTCCAGCCGTCCACTGAGGTGCTTCCCGCCCTCGGCCTGCTGCTGCACAACGTACGCGTGGCTCCGGCGGAGGGCCCGGCCCTCGTCGACACCCCGGGCGCCGACGTGATCCTGGTCGACGGCCGGCGCGACCTCCCCCAGGTGCGCAGTCTCTGCCAGCTGCTCCGCTCCACCGGGCCCGGCTGCCCGCTCGTGCTCGTCGTCACGGAGGGCGGTCTGGCGGCCGTCACCGCCGACTGGGGCATCGACGACGTGCTGCTGGACACGGCCGGCCCCGCCGAGGTGGAGGCGCGACTCCGGCTGGCGATGGGCCGCCAGCAGCTCACCGCCGACGATTCGCCCATGGAGATCCGCAACGGCGACCTGTCGGTGGACGAGGCGACGTACAGCGCGAAGCTGAAGGGCCGGGTCCTGGACCTGACCTTCAAGGAGTTCGAACTGCTGAAGTACCTGGCCCAGCACCCCGGCCGGGTCTTCACCCGGGCCCAGCTGCTCCAGGAGGTCTGGGGCTACGACTACTTCGGCGGCACGCGCACGGTAGACGTCCACGTACGGCGGCTGCGCGCCAAACTCGGCCCCGAGCACGAGTCCCTGATCGGCACCGTGCGCAACGTGGGCTACCGCTTCGTCACGCCGGAGAAGGCCGAGCGCGCGACGGACGAGACGGCCGCGGCCAAGGCGAAGAAGGCGTCCGCCGGGTCCGCCGCCCCCGCGGCGGACCCGGCCGAGAGCGCCGAGGCCGCCGTACGCCCTGCCCAGAGGTAGGTCACCACGCGTAGACTGCGCGCGTGGCCAAGGTGACGCGGGACGACGTGGCGCGACTGGCGGGTACTTCGACCGCTGTCGTCAGCTACGTCATCAACAACGGACCCCGGCCGGTCGCCCCGGCCACGCGCGAGCGCGTACTCGCCGCGATCAAGGAGCTGGGCTACCGGCCCGACCGGGTCGCCCAGGCGATGGCCTCGCGGCGCACCGACCTCATAGGCATGATCGTGCCGGACGCCCGCCAGCCGTTCTTCGCGGAGATGGCGCACGCGGTGGAGCGGGCCGCGGCCGACCGCGGAAAGATGGTCCTGGTCGGCAACTCGGACTACCGCGACGAGCGCGAGGTCCACTATCTGCGGGCCTTCCTCGGTATGCGGGTCGCCGGGCTGATCCTGGTGAGCCAGGGCCCGAGCGAGCGGGCCGCCGCGGAGATCGAGGCCTGGGACGCCCGGGTGGTGCTGCTGCACGAGCGCCCCGAGGCGATCGACGACGTCGCCGTCGTCACGGACGACATCGGCGGCGCGCAGCTCGCGACCCGGCACCTGCTGGAGCACGGGCACCCCTACGTGGCGTGCCTCGGCGGGCTCGAGGAGACCCCGGCGGTGGGCGACCCGGTGGCGGACCACGTCGAGGGCTGGCGGCGGGCGATGCTGGAGTCCGGGCGGTCCACGGAGGGCCGGCTGTTCTCGGCGCCGTACAACCGCTACGACGCCTATCGCGTGGCCCTGGACCTCCTGTCCGGACCCGACCGGCCGTCGGCGATCTTCTGTGCGACGGACGACCAGGCGATCGGTGTGCTGCGGGCGGCCCGTGAGCTGCGGATCGACGTGCCCGGCGAGCTGGCGGTGGCGGGCTTCGACGACGTCAAGGAAGCCGCGCTGACCGATCCCCCGCTGACGACGATCGCCTCCGACCGGCCGGCGATGGCACGCGCGGCGGTCGACCTGGTACTGGACGACGGGCTGCGGGTGGTCGGATCGCGGCGGGAGCGGGTCAGGCAGTTCCCCTCGGCGCTGATCGTGCGCCGTTCCTGCGGCTGCGGCAGCTGATCTCCGGACCCGGCGACGCGCCGGGGCGGCCCGGTGGTCCGGGCACGCGGGTCCTCGCGCGTTCCGGCCGGGGCACGGCGCCGCCCGGTCCCGACGACGTGGCGGACCCCGGCCGGACGCCGCTCCCCCGCCTCGCGCCCCTCCCACCTCGCAACTCCCCCGCCTCGCGACCCTCCCACCTCGCAACTCCCCCGCCTCGCGACTCCCCCGCCTCGCGACCCTCCCACCTCGCAACTCCCCCGCCTCGCGACCCTCCCACCTCGCAACTCCCCCGCCTCGCGACCCTCCCGCCTCGCGACCCTCCCTTATATGGGGCATACAGGCTTCTGTCGGGCTTCTCAGGGCGCCCTCAGCGCACTCTCATGTACCGGCCCGAGAGTCGTCACCATGACGGACCACTACCGCAGCGGCGACGACGGCACCCACCCCACCCACGCGTACCCCCCGTACCGTTACGCGGGCTCCGGCGAGGGGGCGTACCCGCCGCCGCCCCCGCACGCTCCGGCGGCCCCCGCCCCCGCCCACCGGGCTCGCGCCAGGCGGCCCGTCGCGCTGATCGCGGCCGTGGCGATCGTGGCCGCGGCCGTCGGCGGCGGGGCGGCGACGCTCGTGGAACGGTTCACGGCGGGGAGCGCGCCCGGCACGTCCGACGGTGTCAACGGAGCGACGGTGTCCCAGAGCAGCAAGGGCACCGTCGCCGGTGTCGCGCAGGCCGTCTCCCCCAGCATCGTGGAGATCAACGCCTCGACGGGCTCCGGCGAGTCCACCGGCTCGGGAGTGATCATCTCCGCGGACGGCGAGATCGTGACCAACAACCACGTGATCGCGGGCGCGGACACCGTCAAGGTCCGGCTCAGCGACGGCAGCGCGTACACCGCGGACGTCGTCGGCACCGACCCCGACAAGGACCTCGCACTGGTCGCGCTGCGGGGCGCCAAGGGCCTGAAGGCGGCCGCCCTCGGCGACTCCGGCGCCGTGAAGGTCGGCGACGAGGTCGTCGCGATCGGTTCCCCCGAGGGCCTCACCGGCACCGTGACCAGCGGTATCGTCTCGGCCCTCGACCGGGACGTGACCGTCGCCAAGGACGAGGGGCAGGGGCGGGGGCGGCAGGACCCGCGGGGGAACTGGCCCTTCGAGTTCGGCGGCCGGGAGTTCAACGGGGACACCGGCGACTCCAGGACCACCTACAAGGCCATCCAGACCGACGCCTCCCTCAACCCCGGCAACTCCGGCGGCGCACTGATCAACATGAACGGCGAGATCATCGGAATCAACTCCGCCATGTACGCGCCGAGTTCGGCGTCCGGTTCGACCGCGGGCAGCGTCGGGCTCGGGTTCGCCATCCCCGTCGACACCGTCAAGGCGGACCTGGAAGGCCTCCGCTCCGGCGGCGGGTCCTGAGCGCGTGCGAGGCTTGGGCCATGACCTCCACACCGGATGACGGCGGACGCATCCTCGTCGTCGACGACGAGCCCGCAGTACGCGACGCCCTCCAGCGCAGCCTCGCTTTCGAGGGGTACGCCACCGAGGTCGCGGTCGACGGCGCCGACGCGCTCGCCAAGGTGGAGTCGTACCGGCCGGACCTGGTCGTCCTGGACATCCAGATGCCCCGCATGGACGGACTGACCGCCGCGCGCAGGCTGCGCTCCGCCGGCTCCACACTGCCGATCCTGATGCTGACCGCCCGGGACACGGTCGGCGACCGCGTCACCGGACTCGACGCCGGGGCCGACGACTACCTGGTGAAGCCGTTCGAGCTGGACGAGCTGCTCGCACGGATCAGGGCACTGCTGCGGCGCAGCTCGTACGCGGCCGCCGGGACCGGCGTGGAGTCCGGCGAGGTGCTGTCGTTCGCCGATCTCCGGATGGACCCGGCCACCCGCGAGGTCACCCGGGGCCCGCGCCGGGTCGAGCTGACCCGCACCGAGTTCACCCTGCTGGAGTTGTTCCTGGCCCACCCGAGGCAGGTGCTGACCCGTGAGCAGATCCTGAAGACCGTCTGGGGCTTCGACTTCGAGCCGAGCTCCAACTCGCTGGACGTCTACGTCATGTACCTGCGCCGCAAGACCGAGGCGGCCGGTGAGCCGCGCCTGGTCCACACCGTCCGCGGAGTGGGCTACGCCCTGCGGGAGGGGTCCCCGGAGTGATCCGCAGATTCCGTGCCCTCCCGCTGCGGTCGCGGCTCGCGCTGCTGACGGCGACGGCCGTGGCGGCCGCGGTGGCGGCGGTCGCCGTCGCCTGCTGGCTGCTGGCGCGGGCGCAGCTGCGCGACGAGCTCGACACCTCGCTGCGGAACACGGGCGCGCCCCCCGACTCGATCGCGACCGCCCTGGCGGCGTGCCGCGCCCCGGACCGCGCACAGACCACCGAGCGCAAGGCGTTCGCGTACATCCAGGTCATCGGTCCCGACGGTACGCGCTGCGTCACGCCGTACTCGGAGCCGGTGAAGGTGAAGCCCGCGGACATCGCGGTCGCACGGGGTCTCAAGCGGGACGTCCTGCACGGCAGCAGGACGGACGACGGCGACGAGGTGCGGGTGCACACGCTCAACGACGCCCCGAACGGCCGGGGACAGGTCACCGTCATGGTCTCCCGCCCCCTCCACGAGATCGACACCGCACTGAACCGGCTCGCCCTCCTCCTCACCTTCCTCGCCGGCGCCGGGGTCGTCGCCGCCGGAGCCGCCGGGCTGTGGGTCGCCCGCACCGGTCTGAAGCCCGTCGACCGGCTCACCGACGCCGTCGAGCACGTTGCCCGCACCGAGGACCTGACCGTGCGGATCCCGGTGGAGGGCGAGGACGAGATCGCCCGGCTGTCGCGCTCCTTCAACCAGATGACCGCCGCGCTGGCCTCCTCCCGCGACCGGCAGGCCCAGCTCGTCGCGGACGCCGGACACGAGCTGCGCACCCCGCTGACCTCGCTGCGGACGAACATCGACCTGCTGGTCCGCAGCGAGCGGACCGGCCGGGCCCTGCCGCCCGACGACCGCGCGGCGCTGCTGGCCTCCGTGAAGGCGCAGATGTCCGAGCTGGCCGCGCTGATCGGGGATCTGCAGGAGCTCTCCCGGCCGGACAGCGCGGCGCCCGGCCCGGCCCGGGTCGTCGCGCTGCACGAGACCGCCCGGACCGCGCTGGAGCGCGCCCGGCTGCGCGGTCCCGAGCTGAGGTTCGAGGCCGAGCTGCGGCCCTGGTACGTACGGGCCGAGCCCGCGGCACTGGAACGGGCCGTCGTCAACGTGCTCGACAACGCGGTGAAGTTCTCGCCGCCGCACGGATTGGTCGAGGTGGGGCTGGACCGCGGAGTGCTGACGGTGCGCGACCACGGACCCGGGGTGCCACCGGAGGAACTCCCTTACGTCTTCGAACGGTTCTGGCGTTCCCCGTCCGCCCGCGCGCTGCCCGGCTCCGGCCTCGGGCTGTCGATCGTGGCCAGGACCGTGCGGCAGGCGGGCGGCGAGGTGGAGCTGCGTCCGGCGGAGGGCGGCGGCACCGTGGCGGTGATCCGTCTGCCGGGGGCGCCCACCCCGCCGCCGGAGGCGCCGTCAGTTGTGCCGGATGAGCGAGTCGACCAGCCCTGACCGGGTGTCGGGGAAGTCGAGCACGACGATTCCGAGCCCCTTCCAGCCGCTCGCCGTGCCGTCCAGGAAGCGGTGGACGCGGGGGTTGAGGTCGTCGGAGTTCCACCTCGGCGGGAGATACGCCGAGGTGCTGACGAAGTTGACGAACAGCTTGCCGGGCTGCTCCACGGCCTTCCGCAGATGGGCCTCGACCTCGGGGTACTTGTCCCAGGGCGGGGCGTTCCAGTCGTCCTGGGTGTCGAGGACCCCGCCGTCCCACCACTTCAGTCCGGGCAGCCCACCGTTGTCGGCGATCAGGACGACCTTGCCGCGGGCCCGGCCGAGAGGTGGGAGGGCGTCGCCGATGTGGAACAGCGAGCGCCAGCCCCGTGCGTCGAGGTAGTCGTCGAAGATGGCGCGGAAGGCGGCGTCGTTCACCCCCGAGTACTCCTGCTTCACCCGCATCAGGACGGTCTCCGAGGGGTGCGCGCGCAGGAAGTGGCGGCAGGCGACGAGGACGTCGCCGAACATCATGTTCTGGTACGAGGGCCCGTGGTGGATGGCGAACGAGCCGTCGATGGCCCGGCAGCGTACGTCCAGGAAGCGGATCCCCGAGTCCAGCTGCCGGGCGACGGTGGTGTTCTGGCACTCCGACCAGGGGCCGCCGAAGCGGGCGCCGGAGTCGTGAGTGCCGGGAATGGTGAGCGTCCGCAGCGCCCTGGCGTCGTCGAAGCCGGCCAGCCAGTCCTGCGGGCCGAGCGCCCTGCGCGGCGCGGCCGCCGCCGGGCCCGGCGCGCCGATGAGAACGGACGCGGAGGCCACCGCCGCGCCCGTGAGGAAACCACGTCTGGTCAAGGACATGCTCGCCGTCTCCTTCGTCGGCCTCCGCGATGTGGGGGCGTCGCGGTCGGCACCCGGATGATGACAGACATGCCCATGACAGAAAATGAGCCGGGCGGAAACCGCGGAAAGAACCGAGGGGCGGCGGACCGGTGGTCCGCCGCCCCTCGGCATGCGCCGGGTCAGCCGGTCACCTGACGACCGTGATCCGGCCCGTGGCCGGCGGCGCCAGCGGGGCGCTCGGGCTGGAGTGCGCGGCGAAGTAGGCGTTGAGCAGGTCCAGGTCGGACGCGCCCACCAGCTTGTTCTTGTGCTCCTTCAGCACGGCGAAGCCGTCGCCGCCGCCCGCGAGGAACTCGTTCATCGCGACGCGGTAGGTCCTCGCCGGGTCGATCGCCTCACCGTTCAGCTTCACGGAGCCCGTCACGATCCGGTCGGCACCGGTCTTCGTCATGTCCAGGGTGTAGGTGAAGCCCTCCGACACCTGCAGGATCTTCGGCGCGGTCTGGTTGGGGCCGCTGACCTGCTGCTGCAGTACGGTGATCAGCTGGGCACCGGTGAGGTCGACCGCCGTCATCATGTTGGTGAACGGCTGCACGGTGAAGGCCTCGCCGTAGGTCACGACGCCGTCGCCCTCGCCGCCGGACGCCTTGTGGACCAGGCCGGCACGGATGCCGCCCGGGTTCATCAGCGCGAGCTGCGCGCCGCCCTTGTCTGCCGGGGCCATGCCCTCCAGCTGGGCGTCCGCGATCAGGTTGCCGGCCGGACGCTCGGGCGAGTCTGCGGGGTTCTCGATGTCCGCGGAGATGTAGCCGACGGGCCTGTTGGCGATCGGCGCGGCCAGCGTGTTCCAGCGGTCGATGAGCCGGGTCATGTCCGCGGCCTTGGGCACGTCACGGGTGACGACGTGGTTGGCGGACGCCACGGACGTGCGCACGATGTCGCGGGTGCGCCGGTCGTACGTGAGCGTCGTGTCGGTGTAGAGCTTGCCGAACGAGGCCGCCGAGGTGACCGTGCGCGGCTTGCCGGACGGGTCCGGGATGGTGCACGCGTACGCCTGGTGGGTGTGGCCGGTGACCAGGGCGTCGACCTGGGGGCTGACCTTCTTGGCGATGTCGACGATCGGGCCGGAGATGCCGTCGCCCGGGCCGGGGCTGTCGCAGTCGTAGTTGTACGAGCCGGAGGCCGGGGCGCCGCCCTCGTGCAGCAGGGCGACGATCGACTTCACGCCCTTGCGCTCCAGCACCTTGGTGTACTTGTTGATCGTCTCGATCTCGTCGCCGAACTTCAGGCCCTTGATGCCCTCGGCGCTGACGATGTCCGGGGTGCCCTCCAGGGTGACGCCGATGAAACCGATCTTCACCCCGTTCTTCTCCCAGACGAAGTACGGGTCCAGGACCGGGCGGCCGGACTTCTCGTTGGTGACGTTGGCCGCGAGGTACGGGAAGCGCGCCCCGCGGAAGGTCTTCGGCTTGCCGTTGGCCTTCTTCTCGTAGCAGCCCTCGACCGGGTGGCAGCCGCCGTTCTGCAGCCGGGCGAGCTCCTTGGCCCCCTCGTCGAACTCGTGGTTGCCGACGGAGGTCACATCGAGCTTCAGCTTGTTGAGCGCCTCGATGGTCGGCTCGTCGTGGAAGAGACCGGAGAGCATCGGCGAGGCGCCGACCATGTCGCCGGCCGCGGCCGTGATCGAGTACCTGTTGCCCTTGCGGGCCTCGCGCAGATGGGTGGCGAGGTACTCGGCACCGCCCGCGTCGATGGTGCGGGTGGTGCCGTCCTCGTTGGTGTGGGTGACCCGGCCCGCCGAGCCTGCGGGCGGCTGCAGGTTGCCGTGCAGGTCGTTGAAGGACAGCAGCTGGACGTCGACGGTGCGGCCGTAACCGTGTCCGTGGCCGTGGCCCTGTCCCTTGTCGCGCTCGTGAGCCCCGGCGGGCATCGCGGCGACCAGTGCGCCGACGGTGGTCAGTCCGGCGGCGGCCGCGAGTACGCGGCGGCGCTTCCGGTGCGATGTCGCTGGCATCTGTCCCCTTGTCAGTTCAGCGTGAAACGACTGTCCTCAGCCGGGCAGCCTAGAGTCAACGCGCGTAGCGCAACAGGGGGTAGCGGGTTACGAGCTGGTATCCGATCGGGTTCGGCCCGGCGCCGTACCCTCGTCGTATGACTGACGCAGCTCCCGCAGCCATCGAGCCCGGCCGGCAGATCAAGACCCTCGACGAGCTCTCCCCCGAGCTGGCCGACGACGTGCTCGGCCTGCTGTCCGTCGCCGCCCGCGCCGACGGGGTGCAGGCCGTCTCCGAACAGGGCCGGCTGTATCTGCGCCACGGTCGGCGCGAGGGGGTACGGCACTTCGTGCTCACCGTCGCCGGGGACCTCCGCGGGTACGCCCAACTGGAGGGAACGGACCCGGTGGAGGCCCCCGCGGCCGAGTTGGTCGTCCACCCCGCGCACCGCGGCCGCGGCCACGGCCGGGCCCTCGGCAACGCACTGCTCGGCGCGTCCGGCAAGCGGCTGCGGATGTGGGCGCACGGCGGCAAGTCCGCGGCCCGCCATCTCGCCCAGGTGCTCGGCATGACCCTGTTCCGTGAACTGCGTCAGCTGCGGCGCCCGTTGAGCCCGCTCGACATTGCGGAACCGCCCCTTCCGGAAGGCGTGACGGTCCGCACCTTCGTCCCCGGCCAGGACGACGCCGCCTGGCTCGCGGTAAACGCCTCCGCCTTCGCCCACCACCCCGAGCAGGGCTCGATCACCCAGCGCGACCTCGACGACCGCAAGGAGGAGGTCTGGTTCGACCCCAAGGGCTTCTTCCTCGCCGAGCGCGGGGGCGAGATCGTCGGCTTCCACTGGACGAAGCTCCACGCCGAGGACCAGCTCGGCGAGGTGTACGTGCTGGGCGTCCGACCCGATGCCCAGGGCACCGGCCTCGGCAAGGCCCTCACCGCGATCGGACTGCGCCATCTCGCGGCGCAGGGCGTGCCGACGGCCATGCTGTACGTCGACGCGGACAACCCGGCGGCCCTGCGGGTGTACGAGCGGCTCGGGTTCACCACGCACGAGGTGGACCTGATGTACCGCACGGAGACCTGAGCGGCCTCCCTCGCCGCGCGGGGCCGAGCGCGTCCGCACGGAGGCGGGACCGAGAGACGGGACCAGGGGGCGGTTGACACCGCCCCCTCTCTTGCACCACCCTTTCACTACTTGATTAGTGAAAGGGTGGTGAGCGTGATCGAGTACCGGATCGACCGGCGCAGCGGCATCGCCACCTACGTCCAGATCGTCCAGCAGACGAAGCAGGCCCTGCGGCTGGACCTGCTCCGGCCCGGCGACCGGCTGCCCACGGCCCGCGAAGTGGTCGAGGCGACCGCCGTCAACCCGAACACGGTGCTGAAGGCCTACCGGGAGCTGGAGCGCGAAGGCCTGGTGGAAGCCCGCCGCGGACTCGGCACGTTCGTCCGCAGGACGCTCGGCGCCGCGGGCGCCGACACCCCCCTGCGCGGCGAACTCGCCGACTGGGCGGCGCGGGCCCGCGCGGCCGGACTGGACCGGGAGGACGCGGCCGCGCTCTTCACCGCGGTGCTGGACGAGCACTTCACGCAGACCCAGGGGGACGACACATGACCGACACCGCCATCGAGGCGACCGGACTCGGGCGTACGGGCTGCTCGCCCTCGCGGCCGGCGCGCTCACGGGCCTGCTGCTGCGGCGCGCCCTCCCCGCCGGGACCCTCGCCCTCGGCCTGACCGGCCTGGTGTGGCTGCTCTTCGACGGCCTGCGGGACCGCCTGTGGCCGACGGCGGAGATCGTGTGGCGGCAGTCCCGGGGCGAGCTCGGCCGCGGTGCCTGGCAGATGGAGCAGGGCCTGGTGCTCCCCTCCGGGGAACGGGTCCAGCAGTGCGTGACCCCGCAGTCGGCGTCGCCCCCCGGCTGCCGGCCGGGCACCGGGATCCGCGAGTGGTACGCCGTCCACCACCCGCCCGCCCACTTCTGGCCGATCCAGCTCGTCGAGACGGGCATCGTGCTGCTCCTCGCGGCCGTGGCCACATACGCGGCGTTCGCCGTGCTGCGCCGGCGGCACGGCTGACAACTCGCCGCCCGCGCGGCCGTGGTGGACGGGGGTCACCACCACCGCTCGGGCGGTGGCACGACACACGAGATGCCCGGCGGGTATCCCGTACGTCATGTTCTCGTTACCGGCCATTCAGCGACCCTTGCAACCCTCACGGAATGCAGCCCGCTGTGCCCCCCGCCCCGCGGAACGGGCGTTCCGACACCATCAGGCCCCGTTCCGGCGCGCCCGGTCACCCTTTTGCGCGGAACAATGGGTCCATGAGCCAGCAGCCCGCCGAGGTACCGGTCCAGAACGCCCAGCCGTCCGTCGGATCCATCGCCGCGCACCGCCCCCACACGATGCCGGGCGCGGTGTCCGACCTGGAGCCCGACATCGACGCCGACCTCGACGCCTACGAGGGCGGACCCGAGGACGCGGAGCTGCCCCAGGGCCGTTTTCTGGACCGCGAGCGCAGCTGGCTCGCGTTCAACGAGCGGGTCCTGGAGCTCGCCGAGGACCCCGCCACACCGCTCCTCGAACGGGCGAACTTCCTGGCGATCTTCGCCTCGAACCTGGATGAGTTCTTCATGGTCCGGGTGGCCGGACTGAAGCGCCGCATCGCGACCGGCGTCGCCACCCGCTCGGCCTCCGGACTGCAGCCCCGCGAGGTCCTGGAGCTGATCTGGAACCGCTCCCGCGAGCTCATGGCCCGGCACGCCGCCTGCTTCCAGCAGGACGTCGCCCCGGCCCTCGCCGACGAGGGCATCCACCTCATCCGCTGGCCCGAGCTCACGGAGAAGGAACAGGCCCGCCTGTTCACCCTCTTCCGCCAGCAGATCTTCCCGGTGCTCACTCCGCTGGCCGTGGACCCCGCGCACCCCTTCCCCTACATCTCGGGCCTGTCGCTGAACCTCGCCGTGGTCGTCCGCAACCCGGTCAGCGGCCACCGCCACTTCGCCCGGGTGAAGGTGCCGCCGCTGCTGTCCCGCTTCCTGGAGGCCTCGCCCCAGCGGTACGTACCGCTCGAGGACGTCATCGCGGCCCACCTGGAGGAGCTGTTCCCCGGCATGGAGGTACTCGCGCACCACATGTTCCGGGTGACCAGGAACGAGGACCTCGAGGTCGAGGAGGACGACGCCGAGAACCTCCTCCAGGCCCTGGAGAAGGAGCTGCTGCGCCGCCGCTTCGGCCCGCCGGTCCGGCTGGAGGTCGAGGAGTCCATCGACCCCTACGTGCTGGACCTGCTCGTCCGGGAGCTCAAGATCTCCGAGTCCGAGGTCTACCCGCTGCCCGGCCCGCTGGATCTGACGGGCCTGTTCGGGATCGTCTCGCTCGACCGGCCCGAGCTGAAGTACCCGAAGTTCATCGCCGGCACCCACCGCGACCTCGCCGAGGTCGAGTCGGCGTCGGCGCCCGACATCTTCGCCGCGCTGCGGGAGCGGGACGTACTCCTGCACCACCCGTACGACTCCTTCTCCACCTCCGTCCAGGCATTCCTGGAGCAGGCGGCGGCCGACCCGGACGTCCTCGCGATCAAGCAGACCCTGTACCGGACCTCCGGCAAGTCACCGATCGTGGACGCCCTGATCGACGCCGCCGAGTCCGGCAAGCAGGTCCTCGTCCTCGTGGAGATCAAGGCCCGCTTCGACGAGCAGGCCAACATCAAGTGGGCCCGGAAGCTGGAGGAGGCGGGCTGCCACGTGGTCTACGGCCTCGTCGGCCTGAAGACCCACTGCAAGCTGTCGCTCGTGGTGCGCCAGGAGGGCGACGTCCTGCGCCGCTACTCGCACGTCGGCACCGGCAACTACCACCCCAAGACCGCCCGGCTGTACGAGGACCTCGGTCTGCTCACCGCGGACCCGCAGGTGGGCGCCGACCTCTCCGACCTGTTCAACCGGCTCTCCGGGTACTCGCGCCGCGAGACGTACCGCCGGCTGCTCGTCGCCCCGAAGTCGCTGCGCGACGGACTCGTCGCCCGGATCAACAAGGAGATCGTCCACCACCGGGCCGGCCGCCCCGCGTACGTCCGCATCAAGGTCAACTCGATGGTCGACGAGGCCGTCATCGACGCGCTCTACCGCGCGTCCCGGGCCGGTGTCCCGGTCGACGTGTGGGTCCGCGGGATCTGCGCGATCCGGCCGGACGTCCCGGGCCTGTCCGAGAACATACGGGTCCGTTCCGTCCTCGGCCGTTTCCTCGAGCACTCCCGGATCTTCGCCTTCGGCAACGGCGGCGAACCCGAGGTGTGGTTCGGCAGCGCCGACATGATGCACCGCAACCTCGACCGCCGTATCGAGGCACTCGTCCGGGTCACCGACCCGGCCCACCGCGCGGCCCTGACCCGGCTGCTGGAGACCGGAATGTCCGACTCCACCTCGTCCTGGCACCTCGGCCCGGACGGCGAGTGGAGCCGTCATGCCACGGACGCGGACGGACAGCCACTGCGGCACATCCAGGAGATGCTCATAGACGCCCGGAGGCGCCGGCGTGCACAACCATGACCTTCCCCTGGCGCCGCGGGGGGCCGGCGCCGACCAGGTCCTGGCCGGATATCTGCAGGAACAGGCCGGCGACTTCCTCCGCAGTCTGCGGCTGCACGGCGAAAGCGGTGCGGACACGCAGGGAGCGGCGGAGGCCGCCGGGGCCCTGCGGCGGGCGGCACGCCGCATCCGCGGCACGCTCCACACCTTCCGTCCCCTGCTGGACCAGGCCTGGGCGGACCAGCTGCGCACCGAGCTCGCCTGGCTGTCCGGCATCCTCGCCGAGGAACACGCCTGTACGGCACGGCTGACCCGGCTGCTCGACGCCCTGGCCCGGCTCTCGGGCACCCAGCCGGTCCCGGCGGCCCGGGCCGCGGACGGCGACGCCCGGCCGGTCGCGCCCGCGGACGGCGCTCCTGCGGCCCCCTCCGAACGGCCACCCGTTGCCGAACGGCCCGTCCGCGGCGCCCTCACCGTGGGCGGCGCCCGCGCCGGGGCACTGCTGGAGCGGCAGCTGACGCTCGGCCGCACCCGGGCCCACTCCGCCGCCCTCCAGGCGCTCGGCTCCTCACGGTTCCACGCGGTCGCGGACGCCGTCGCCCTGCTCGCCTCCGAGGTACCGCTGGCCACGCCCGCCGGGGCGCCCGGCCCCGCGCTCGCGGCGCACGCGGAGGTCGCCGAGCGCAGGCTGCTCGACGCGGTCACCGCACTGCCGCTGACCCGCGCGGCCCACCCGTACAACGCGGAAGCCCTGGTCCACGGCCTCGCCACCGCCTCCGCCGGCGAGGCGCAGGACGCTCCCTGGCACCAGGTGCGGCACCTGCTGCGGCTCCACCGCTACGCCCGGGAGGTGCTGTACGCGGAAGACGGCACCGGCCCCGGTCGGCGGCTCACCGCCGCGGGCCGCACCCTCGACCGGCACCGCGACGCCGCCGAGGCGGCCGCGGCCGCCGCCTCGGCAGCCCGCACACCCCGCATCGCGCCGGCCACCGCGTACGCCCTCGGCGTGCTCCACGCCGACCAGCGCCACGAGGTCGAGGCCGCCCGCTTCGCCTTCCAGCGGACATGGCGGGAACCGACCCCCGGACAGGACGGGCCCCGGGACGAGCACGCGCTGGCCGCGCCATGAGCACCGCCCCCGACAGCACCGCCCCCGACGGCACCGTCCTCGCGGCCGGCTGCGTCCTGTGGCGCCGCTCCCCGCAGACGGCCGGGGGAATAGAGATCTGCCTGGTCCACCGCCCCAGGTACGACGACTGGTCGCACCCGAAGGGCAAGCTCAAGCGGGGCGAGCCGGCACTTGAGGGGGCCCTGCGCGAGGTCCGCGAGGAGACCGGACACCAGGGGGTGCCGGGCCCGGTCCTGCCGACGGTCCGCTACCTCGCCGCCGGCCGCCCCAAGCAGGTCAGCTACTGGGCCGCCGAAGCCCCCTCGCCGGGTGACTTCACCCCCGGCCACGAGGTCGACCGCATCGCCTGGCTGCCCCCGGACGCCGCCCGCCGCCGGATCACCGAGCCGCGAGACCGGACGCTCGTCGACGCCCTGCTGAAGGCCATCGACACCCACTGACCAGGGACCGAGCGCCGCGCCCCGCGCAGGAGCCGCGCAACCGCGGCACCGGGACCCAGTCGTGCCGCCGGGCCGGGCCGGGCACGCGAAACCGCCGAACCGCGGCCAGCGACACGGTGCCCGCCGTAGCCCGAGGTCACGCCCCGATAAAGGCGGAACTTCCTTGTCCGGCAGGGTTCACCTCCCGTTCACCACGCCCCGTCGGCCGCTTCACCTGATCTGCCTAATTTCGGGCTTACCCGGTGACCGGCAGAGCGCCGCGCCACCCACCCCGACACACGCCGCCGTAGAACGACGAGGGCAGACCGAGCCCCGTCCGCGACCCGGCGGCTTCTGGAAGGAACACCCGAAAGTGAAGCTTCAGCGCAAGAACGGGCTTCGCGCCACCGCGCTCGGCGCCCTCGCCGTGTCCGGCGCCCTGGTCCTCACGGCGTGTGGTTCGGACGACAACACCGGCGGCGCCGGCAGCGCCGGCGAGAAGACGACCGCCGCGTCGAACATCACGTGCGACGACGCCAAGGGCCAGCTCCTGGCGGCGGGGTCGACCGCACAGAAGAACGCCATGGACCTCTGGGTGAAGAACTTCCAGGCGGCCTGCTCCGGCGTCGAGGTCAACTACCAGGCCATCGGCTCCGGCGGTGGCATCACCAAGTTCACCCAGGGCCAGGTGGCCTTCGCCGGCTCCGACTCCGCGCTGAAGCCGGAGGAGGTCGAGGAGTCCAAGAAGGTCTGCAAGACGGGTCAGGGCATCAACCTGCCGATGGTGGGCGGCCCCGTGGCCATCGGCTACAACCTCAGCGGCGTGGACAACCTCATCCTCGACGCCCCCACCCTGGCCAAGATCTTCGACACGAAGATCAAGAAGTGGAACGACCCGGCGATCGCCAAGCTGAACCCGGGCGTCAGCCTCCCCGGCACCACGATCCAGGCGTTCCACCGCTCGGACGAGTCCGGCACCACCCAGAACCTGCACAAGTACCTCAGCGAGGCCGCCCCGGCCGAGTGGAAGCACGACCCGAAGTCGAAGTCGTGGGAGGCCCCCGGCGGCCAGGCCGCCAGCGGCTCCTCCGGTGTGGCCTCCTCCGTCAAGGGCACCGAGGGCGCGATCGGCTACTTCGAGCTGTCCTACGCGACCGCCCAGAAGATCAGCACGGTCAAGCTCGACACCGGCGCCTCCGCCCCGGTCGAGGCCACCACCGAGAACGCCTCGAAGGCCATCGCCGCCGCCAAGGTCAAGGGCACCGGAAACGACCTCGCCCTCAGCCTCGACTACAAGACCCAGGCCGACGGGGCCTACCCGATCATCCTGGTCACGTACGAGATCGCCTGCGACAAGGGCAACAAGGCGGAGACCCTGCCCGCGCTGAAGGCGTTCCTGAACTACACCGTCAGCGACGAGGGCCAGAAGGTCCTCTCGGACGCCGGCTACGCGCCGCTGCCGACCGAGATCGCGGCCAAGGTCCGCGAGATCGTCCCCACCCTGTCCTGACCCGACCGGGGCCGGTCCGTCCACCACGACGGGCCGGCCCCGGCATCCGGTGCACCGCCGCCGGGAGCCTCACGGCTCCGCAGACCGGAGAAACCATTGATGGCAACCACCACTCAGACCGACGCGCCGCCTCCACCGGGGCCGGCCGCCGCAGCAGCCAAGCCCAAGGCCCGCCCGGGAGACCGTGTCTTCCTGGGCCTGTCCCGTGGTTCCGGCATCGCCCTGCTGATGATCATGGCCGCGATCGCGGGCTTCCTCAGCTACCGTGCCTTCCTGGCCATCTCGAAGGACCAGGGGAACTTCCTCACCACCTTCGAGTGGAACCCGGCAGGTGACCCGCCGGTCTTCGGCATCGCCGTCCTGGCCTTCGGCACGATCGTCTCCTCGGTCATCGCCATGGCCATCGCCGTGCCCGTCGCCGTCGGTATCGCGCTGTTCATCTCGCACTACGCGCCGCGCAAGCTCGCAGCGCCGCTCGCCTACATCGTGGACCTGCTCGCGGCCGTGCCGAGCATCATCTACGGCCTGTGGGGCGCGATCTTCCTCGTCCCCTATCTCGACGGCCTCAACCAGTGGCTCGACGAGTACATGGGCTGGACGTACATATTCGACAAGGCCGGCGACGGCCCCGCGCGCAATCTGTTCACCGTCGGCATCCTGCTGGCGATCATGATCCTTCCGATCATCACCAACGTCACCCGTGAGGTCTTCCTCCAGGTCCCGAAGATGCACGAGGAGGCGGCGCTCGCCCTCGGCGCCACCCGCTGGGAGGTCATCCGTATGTCGGTGCTCCCCTTCGGCCGCTCCGGCATCATCAGCGCCTCCATGCTCGGCCTGGGCCGCGCGCTCGGCGAGACCATGGCCGTCGCCGTGGTCCTCTCCCCGAGCTTCCTGATCTCCGGGCACCTGCTCGACCCGGGCGGCGGCACCTTCGCCCAGAACATCGCCTCGAAGTTCAACGAGGCCAACGAATTCGGCCGCGACGCCCTCATCGCCTCCGGTCTGGTTCTCTTCGTCATCACGCTGCTGGTCAACGGCGCGGCCCGGTGGATCATCGCCCGTCGCAAGGAGTACTCGGGGGCCAACGCATGAGCCACGTCGTCCAGGATCGGCCGGTCACGACCGCGCGCGTCAACCACCTCTCCCACGCCCGGCTCCCGCGCTGGGCCCAGCCGGCCATCGCCGTCGGCGCCGTCGCCGCGGGCATCGGCCTCGGCATGGCCGCCGGCTGGCAGAGCCGAATACAGTGGGGTCTGCTGGCTGCTCTGCTCTTCGTGCTCTTCAGCTACCTGATCACCACGAAGGTCGAAGGCAAGCGCCAGGCCAGGGACCGGGTGGCCACCAGCATCGTCTGGGTCGCCTTCGTCCTCGCCGTCGTCCCACTCGTCTCCCTGTCGTGGGTCACGATCAGCAACGGCCTGGAGGTACTCGACCCGTACTTCCTCGGCCACTCCATGAACGCGGTCCTCGACGCCGAGACCGGTGGCGGCGTGTACCACGCTCTGCTCGGCACGATCGAGCAGGTTCTCATCGCCACGCTGATCGCCGCCCCTATCGGCCTGTTCACCGCGGTCTACCTCGTCGAGTACGGCGGTGGGAAGCTGGCCAAGGCCGTCACCTTCTTCGTCGACGTCATGACGGGCATCCCGTCCATCGTCGCGGGTCTGTTCATCCTGGCCACCTGGAATCTGATGCTGGGCTTCGGGCCCTCCGGATTCGCCGGCGCGCTGGCGCTCGCCATCCTGATGATGCCGGTCGTCGTCCGCTCCACCGAGGAGATGCTCAAGCTCGTCCCGAACGAGCTGCGCGAGGCCTCGCTCGCGCTGGGCGTCCCCAAGTGGCGGACGATCCTCAAGGTGGTCCTCCCGACCGCGATCGGCGGCATCACCACGGGCGTCATGCTCGCGGTGGCCCGCATCACCGGTGAGACGGCTCCCGTGCTGCTGCTCGTCTTCGGCACGAAGCTGATCAACCCGAACCCCTTCGAAGGCGCCCAGGCGTCCCTGCCGCTGTACGTGTACGAGCAGTACGCCGTCGGCACCGACGCCTCCGTCTCCCGCGCCTGGGCAGCGGCCCTGGTGCTGATCGCCTTCGTCATGATCCTCAACCTGGTGGCCCGCGGCATCGCCCGCTGGAAGGCCCCGAAGACCGGCCGCTGAGCGCGCGGCGATTTGGAAGTGACTGAGTAATGGCCAAGCGAATCGACATCAGCGGACTGTCCGCCTTCTACGGCTCCCACAAGGCGATCGAGGACATCTCGATGACCGTGGAGCCCCGCTCGGTGACGGCCTTCATCGGCCCCTCCGGCTGCGGCAAGTCGACGTTCCTGCGCACCCTGAACCGCATGCACGAGGTCACCCCCGGCGGCCGAGTCGAGGGCAAGGTGATGCTGGACGACGAGAACCTGTACGGCAAGGACGTCGACCCCGTCGCGGTGCGGCGCACCGTCGGCATGGTGTTCCAGCGCCCCAACCCGTTCCCGACGATGTCGATCTTCGACAACGTCGCGGCCGGCCTGCGGCTGAACGGCTCGTACAGGAAGAACGCGCTCAACGACATCGTCGAGCGCTCGCTCAGGGGCGCCAACCTCTGGAACGAGGTCAAGGACCGCCTCAACAAGCCCGGCTCGGGCCTCTCCGGCGGTCAGCAGCAGCGTCTCTGCATCGCCCGCGCGATCGCGGTCGAGCCGGACGTCCTGCTGATGGACGAGCCCTGCTCGGCGCTCGACCCGATCTCCACGCTGGCGATCGAGGACCTGATCGGCGAGCTGAAGGAGCGCTTCACGATCGTCATCGTGACGCACAACATGCAGCAGGCGGCTCGCGTCTCCGACCGCACGGCGTTCTTCAACCTCGCGGCTGTCGGTCAGCCCGGCAAGCTCATCGAGATAGACGAGACGGAGCGGATCTTCTCCAACCCGTCCGTCCAGGCGACCGAGGACTACATCTCGGGCCGCTTCGGCTGAGCACCCCGTACTGCCCTGCGGTGCTGCATGGCGGTGCCACCGCAGGGCGAACGGTCGGCCCCCTCTCATCCGAGCGGGGGCCGACGTCTTTCCGCCCGCGGTCTGCGGGGTCCGCCTGCCGTGCACGGGGGCGTCGCGCGTACGCCCACGACCCCGCCGCTTCGCCACCGGAGGCGCACGCCCGGTGCGGGCCGCACACGAACGCCCGGCCCGTCGGGCCCCCCGGACCAGGTCCGGGGGAGTTCGCAGACGGACGCACACGGGCCGCGGCATGGAAACGCCGCGCCCCGGAACGGAGCGCGGCGCACGCGAGACGTCACGCCGGGGACCGGGGCGGCCCCACGCGGTGCCAGGTGCCGCATCGGGCGACGTTCGCCCCGTCGCGGCGCCCGGCACGGCGACTCGCGGCGTTGCCGGAGCAACCGGGTAGGCCCACCACGAGGTCGATCCGGCGCCTTGCGATCTTCCCCTCGGCCCGGAGGGCCTGGGGAGACCCCACCCCCTCGACCGGAAGGCCGGAGGAGACCCCACCCCCTCGACCGGAAGGCCGGGGGAGACCCCACCCCCTCGACCGGAAGGCCGGAGGAGACCCCACCCCCTCGACCGGAAGGCCGGAGGAGGCCCCGTGCACCGGACGCCGCGCCTTGACGGGCAAACCCTGCCTGACGCGGCACTAGCCGAAGGCCAGGTTCACGATCCAGAAGCTCAGCGCGGCGACGAACGCCGCGGCCGGCATCGTGATGAACCACCCCATCACGATGTTCTTCGCGACGCCCCACCGCACCGCGTTCACCCGCTTCGTCGCCCCGACACCCATGATCGCCGAGGTGATCACATGCGTCGTGGAGATCGGCGCGTGGAAGAGGAACGCCGAGCCGAACATGATCGACGCACCGGTCGTCTCCGCCGCGAACCCCTGCGGCGGGTCCAGCTCGATGATCTTGCGGCCGAGGGTCCGCATGATGCGCCAGCCGCCCGCGTAGGTACCGAGCGACAGCATCACCGCACAGACGACCTTCACCCACACCGGAATGGGGTCGCCGTAGTCCTCGACATCGGCGATGACCAGCGCCATCACCACGATGCCCATGGTCTTCTGCGCGTCCTGGAGACCATGGCCGAGGGCCATGCCCGCCGCGGACACGGTCTGGGCGATACGGAAGCCCCGCTTCGCCTTCGCCGGATTGGCCCGCCGGAAGATCCACATGATCGAGGTCATCACGAGGTAGCCGACGAGCAGACCGACCACGGGGGAGACGAACATCGGGATGACGACCTTGTCGAGCACCCCACCCCAGATGACCTCGGTACCGCCGGCCAGCGCCGCACCCACCATGCCGCCGAAGAGGGCGTGCGAGGACGACGAGGGCAGACCGAAGTACCAGGTGATCAGATTCCAGATGATCGCGCCGACCAGCGCCGCGAACAGGATGCCCATGCCCCGGTCGCCCTTGGGCGTCTCGATCAGGCCCTCGCTGACGGTCTTGGCGACACCGCTGCCGAGGAACGCGCCCGCCAGGTTCATCACCGCGGCCATCGCCAGGGCGGCGCGAGGGGTCAGGGCACGCGTCGACACGGAGGTGGCGATCGCGTTCGCCGAGTCGTGGAAGCCGTTGGTGTACGTGAAGAAGAGCGCGACCCCGATGGTCACGACCAGCGCGAAGGTGTCCACGTCCGCTCAGGACTCCTTGACCGCGATGGTCTCCACCGTGTTGGCCACGTGCTCGAACGCGTCCGCGGCCTCCTCGAGAACGTCGACGATCTGCTTGAGCTTGAGGACCTCGATGGCGTCGTACTTGCCGTTGAAGAGGTGGGCGAGGAGCTTGCGGTGGATCTGGTCCGCCTGGTTCTCCAGACGGTTCACCTCGATCCAGTACTCGGTGAGGTTGTCCATGGTCCGCAGGTGCGGCATGGCCTCCGCCGTCAGCTCCGCGGCCCGGGCCAGCACCTCGATCTGCTGCTCGACACCCTTCGGCAGCTCCTCGATGTTGTAGAGGACGACCAGATCGACGGCCTCCTCCATGAAGTCCATGATGTCGTCCAGCGACGACGCGAGGGAATAGATGTCCTCACGGTCGAAGGGCGTGATGAACGAGGAGTTCAGCTGATGGAAGATCGCATGGGTGGCGTCGTCCCCGGCGTGCTCCGCTGCGCGCATCCGTTCCGCGATCTCGGCCCGGGCGGGACCGTCCGCTCCGAGCAGTTCCATCAGGAGCTTCGAGCCCGTGACGATGTTGTCCGCGGACGCGGCGAACATGTCGTAGAAGCTCGTCTCCCTGGGGGTCAGACGAAATCGCACGTGGGGTCCTCGGGGTACTGGGTCTTCGGTCAGCCTGATGCTAGGCGCATCGTCCGGCCACGACTAACCGGCGTCCCCTCAGTGTCGCCCATCGAGAAGAGGGAGCAGCACGGGGCCCTGCCCGAACCGTCAGGGATCGGTACCATATACCCACGAGGGGTATACCGGACAGGTCTGCGGGAGGACCGATGACGAGCACGGACACGACCGGCGCACTTCCGGTCGCAGCTCACGAGGAGCCCGGCCACGACCAGGGCGTCCACGGCTACCACAAGCAGAAGGACGAGCACCTCAAGCGGCTGCGCCGGATCGAGGGCCAGATTCGCGGACTGCAGCGCATGGTCGACGAGGACACGTACTGCATCGACATACTCACACAGGTCTCCGCTTCCACGAAGGCGCTGCAGTCCTTCGCACTGCAGCTGCTGGAGGAGCACTTGCGCCACTGCGTCGCCGACGCCGCGCTCAAGGGCGGCGAAGAGATCGACGCGAAGGTCGAGGAGGCGACGAAGGCGATCGCCCGCATGATGCGGACGTGACCCCCGCCCGGGGGCCGGTCCCGGCGGTCGCGCCGGCCGGCCTCACTCGCCGTCGGTCATGATGACGTGGACGTTGAGCACCTCGTCGATCCGGTCGGGGCTGAGCCGTTCCCCGTCCGCCGCCGAGGCCGCGATCATCAACTCACCGCACAACTCGATCTCGGCGAGGGCGACGTGGTCCTGGACTGTCGGCGTACTGGCGGGAGCCACGTGCGTTCACCTCTTCCGGCCGGTGTCGGCTTCCTAGCGTAGGGAGCGGGATACACACCGCGCATGGCACGTCCGGACCATTTACCGACCCCCCGGTGCCTACATCCGGACGCGGCCGGCATAGATGTCGCCCCGGCCGGGGAGGCGCACCACGACGGGGGCACCGAACTCGTACAGCAGGGTCGTGGAGGCCACGGCGACCGTTCTGCCCTGGTTCGCGAAGCTGAACCGGTGGCGCACCTTGCGCAGCCGCCCCTCGGAGTCGAGATAGGCGTCGAAGGGCACGGCGTCCTGGGCGAACCCCTTCGCCGCCGCGGCGAGCGCCCCCCGCGCGTGCGGGGACGCGGCCCTCGCGGCATGCGCGAGGTCCGTGGTGCCGCGGTAGTGGGTGACCCGCACCCCCGCGAGATCCTCGTACCCGACGACGGTCGCGCTCCGCGCCCCGCGGAGCAACTCCGCGGCGGCGGCCGGGTCGGTCGCACCGCCGGTGACGAGATTGCCGTCCGTCAGCGTGGTCGTGTCCACCCTGACCCATTTGTCCCGCGGCACCCCGGCGCCGCGGTCCTTCATGTACAGGGCACCGGGAGCGAGCAGTTCGGTGATCGGCTGATGACCGCTGGATCCGGCCGGGTCGTTGGGGAGGACCACGCGCAGCCGGCCCATGGCACGCCGGAAGTCGTACGCGCCCTCGCCGCGGATGGTGACCCGGGTCCCGCCGGCGGCCGTCTCCATGGCGGTGCGGGCCTTCGCCGTACCCGCCTCGGCCAGCACGTCGGCGGCCTTCCTGACGCTGAGGAGGGGATCCGCACCGGCTCGGGCGTCGGCGACGGCGTCCCCGCCGCCCGAGCAGCCCGCGGTCCCGGTCACACCCATCACGGCGGCAGCGGCACATGCGCCGCGCCTGAGCCAGTGCTGCTGCACCACCATCGCCTGTCAACCCCCAACACGCTCGCCGCTGCCCCGCATAACGACCGGTACCGTGGAAGGGTGCGCACGTCCGCCCACCACACCACGACCGTCGAACGGGGTTCGTTCGCGCTGGCCCGCTGCTCCTGCGGCTGGGCGGGACCAGCCCGTCGCTCCCGGGAACGCGCCCGCACCGACGCGAGGGCGCATGAGACGGCGACGCCCACCGGGGCCTGAGAAGCACTCGACCCGCCCGGCGCCCCCAACCGCCCGTGCACCGGGGGCGATCGACCGGGACGCCCGGACGGAGCCGGTCCCGCCGGTCGGTAACGCCGCGATCGTCGCTCGTGCGGGAGGTCGCGAAGCCGGCGGGCGGGCCGAGAAGACGGGAAACGGGGCGGCCGGCGGGCCGAGGGATCGGAGGCGGTCCGGAACCGGCGGGCGTGCCGGGCAGGTCAGGGGGATCCGAGGCCGGGCGAGCGCGCGGAAGGAGCCCCCGCCGGCTACGCCGCCAGGTCGTTGTGCCCGGGCCTGACGACGGGCTCCGGAATGTCGAGCAGTTCGTGCTCCTGGTCCTGCGTCACCGCCCGGCGCGACCGTACGAGCCGGCCCGCGACACCCGAACGGGAGACCGCCGACACCAGCGGGGTGAGCAGGGCCTGCGCCGGCGGGGCGAGGAGCAGCACCACGGCCGTGCCGAGCGCGAACCCGCCGACGACGTCGGTCGGGTAGTGGACGCCCATGTACACCCGGCAGAAGCCCTCGGCGAGAGCGAGGCCGATCGCCGCGAACCCGAAGCGGCGGTTCGCGACGAACACCCCGACGCCGATGGCCATCGCCATCGTGGAGTGGTCGCTGACGAAGGAGAAGTCGGTCTTGCCGGCGACCAGGACCTCGAGCCCCTGGTGGTCCAGGAACGGCCTCGGCCGTTCCACGAACCCGCGGATCGGCACGTTGACCAGCAGGGCGACGCCGGCGGCCAGGGGCGCCCAGACCAGCGCGGCGACCCCGGCGACCGAGTCCTCGGCCGTGCCCCGCCGGCGCACGCTCCACCAGCACCACAGCGCCACGAGGACGAGGGCGAGCATGATGCCGTACTCGCCGACGAATCCCATGACGCGGTCGAACCACGGCGGGGCCGACCGGGCCAGTCCGTTGATGTCGTAGAGCAGACCGACATCCGGATTCACGCCGTCGAGTGCGAGTCCAGCCATCTGCTGCGGCCCCTTGCCTGTGTGTCGCCAGCCGCGGCGCACGCCCGTGTGCGCCGCATTCCGAGAGACCCCGTGGTCGGTGCGGTGTGTACGTACTGCTCCGCTCCAGGGAACGACCCGTTCCGCGCGTACGTTCCACTCTCCACGAAACGATCACCATGACGTTATCGAAGAGTGATGCGCCGTCGCAGTCCGGACCGGGACTCGACGGAGAACTCCGGCCAGGGCCGACGCACCGTCACCGGCCGTCAGACGGCGGGCCGTGGCGGAGTCGGCAGCGCCTCGGCACCGTCCTTGGTCACCCGCGTCGCACCGAAGTAGTCCGGGGTGTCGATCCTGTCGAAACGGATCACCGCCCCGGTGTACGGAGCGTTGATCATATAACCCCCGCCGACGTACAGCCCGACGTGCCTGATGGCCCGTGAGTCGGTCAGGTCGTCGGAGAAGAACACCAGGTCCCCGGGGAGCAGTTCGTCCCTCGACGGATGCGACCCCGCGTTGTACTGGTCGTTGGCCACGCGCGGCAGCTCGATCCCGACGGTGCGGTACGCGGCCTGCGTCAGGCCGGAGCAGTCGAACCGGCCCCCCTGCTCCGGCGTCCCGTTCCCGCCCCAGAGGTACTTCGTGCCGAGCTTCTGCTGCGCGAAGTAGATGGCCCCGGCCGCCTGCCGCGACGGCTCCACCCGCCCCACCGGCCTGGCGAAGCTCTTCTCCAGCGTCCGGATGACCTTCACGTAGTTCCGCGTCTCCTTGTACGGCGGCACACCGCCGTACTTGATCACGGCGTACGCGCCCGCGTTGTACGCGGCGAGCATGTTGTCCGTCGGGTCGCCTGGCGCCTTCTTCACGTACCCCGCGAGCTTGCAGTCGTACGAGGCCGCCGACGGGATGGCGTCCGCCGGGTCCCACACGTCGCGGTCGCCGTCACCGTCCCCGTCGACGCCGTGCGCCGCCCAGGTGCCGGGGATGAACTGGGCGATGCCCTGGGCTGCGGCATGGCTCTGGGCCCGCGGGTTCCAGCCGGACTCCTGGTACAGCTGCGCGGCGAGCAGCGCCGGGTTGATGGCCGGGCACAGGTTGCCCCACTTCTGCACCAGCGGCTGGTACAGGGCCGGCACGGCTCCCTTGGCCAGCGCCACGGCCCCCTTCGCGCCGCCCCCGAGCCCGGCGGCCGCGGAGAAGGTCCCGACGACGAGCAGGGCGACGAAGCTCAGACAGAGCCCGACGGCCCCGCCCGCGACGAGCCACGCCTTACGCACCGTCAATCACCCTCCGCCGCACGGCAGTCCACCGCCCGTCAGTGTAGGCGGGGAGGACCCGGTTCAGGGGGCGCACAAGGGGGTCGGTGAAGCACGGGCGGCGGGCTCCGACCGGAGGGCCCGCCAGAGCGGACCGAGGGGGTGTGCGGCCGGGCGGAGGGTGAGCCGGGGGCTGTTCCGAAAGGTTACCCGCAGGTAGCGTGTGGCTCGCACACATGTCTGCGAGAGGCGGCCCGTCATGGGGGAACACCAGGCGTTCTACGAGCGGATCTCCGAGAACCGCTTCGCGCCGACCGAGCACACCCGCGGCCCCTGGGACGCCGGATCGCAGCACGCCGGCCCGCCGGCGGCGCTGCTCGGCCGCGCCATGGAGGAGCGGCCGGGCGCACGCGCCGACATGCGGCTCGCGCGCATGACGTACGAGATCGTCCGCCCCGTGCCGATCCGGCCGCTGGAGGTCACCACGACCGTTCTGCGAACCGGGCGCAGCGTGGAGATCGTCGAGTCGGCACTCGCGCCCGAGGACGGGACGCCGGTGATGTTCGCCCGCGGTCTGCGCGTCCGCACGCTCGCCGAGCCGGGGCCGGCGGTCGCCGAGGGACCGCAGGTGCCGTCCCCCGGGGAGGTCGCCGAGACGCCCTTCTTCGGCGTGCCGTGGGACGTCGGCTACCACACGTCCATGGACACCCGGTTCACCGAGGGGACCTTCCGGGAGCAGGGCCCCGGAACCTGCTGGATGCGAATGAGGATGCCGCTCGTCGCGGGCGAGGAGATCCGCCCACTGGACCGCGTCCTGGTCGCCGCCGACTCCGGCAACGGCATCAGCAACGTCCTCGACTTCGAGCGCCACGTGTTCGTCAACGCCGATCTGACGGTCCATCTGCACCGGCACCCGGTCGGCGAATGGGCCTGCGTCGAGGCCCGCACGAGCGTCGACCCGGCCGGCATCGGCCTGGCGGACGCCCGGCTGCACGACGAGAAGGGCCCGATCGGCCGCAGCGCCCAAAGCCTCTTCGTCGCCCCTCGCTGAGGCCGACCACCGGGACACGACGGCACGGTCAGGCCCCGACCGACCCCGGAAACATGGCCTGGACCTGCCATGGTTACGCTGTGTCACGCAGCCGGGAAGGCTGTGCACCATCCCACCGTTCGACCGACGGCGGGACGACCAGCACCAGGAGCAACAAGTGCAGAACCTTCAGAACGCGGGGACAGGCGTCAAGACGACGGGCCGCAACGGCGACGCCGGGGGAACCATCGCCGCCGTGACCGTCATCGCCCTCATCGCCGTGGCCATCGGGCTGCTCGGCTACATGGTCGCCAACCGCTGACCGACCCCCACACACGGGGCGGCGCCGCACTCCGGCGCCGCCCCGCGCTCATGCCCCAAGTCAGCCGCTCCCGTCGCGCACCGGCGAGCACCCCGGCGCCGGATTCACACCTTGGGTGCCACAACGACAGTCATTGCCCGAAGTCACGCTCCGTGATACACAGAGTGACGAAACGTGTCCTCACGCTCGACCTGGCCGCACGAGCCACCGCAGGTCAGAGCGGCCGGACCGGCATCCGTGCGCGGAACGTGCAAAGAGAGCCGCCAAGTCGGCGCACGCGGACGGTTTCATCAGCGAAGATAGAGCGATGGCCTGTGCCGTGGGGCAGGGGCGGACAACTACCCAACAGGGGCGGTGAGTTATATGTACCTGGCGGCTGAAAAAGGCGACATCACCACCATCATCGGCGGAATCGCTCCGAACTGGGGGCCTTTCGGCAGCCTCGGGAACGAGGCCCGCGTGATGATCGAGGTCGTGATGGCCGTCGCCATCCTGCTCTGCCTGGGCATCGCGATCTGGGGAGCGGCGAAGCAGCGCATCGGCGCCACGGCCCTCCGCGACACGTTCAGCGCGGAGCAGGGCAAGGGCCTGATCGTCGCCGGCCTGACCGGCGTCTTCATCATCGGGTCACTGGGGACCCTGTTCACCATCGTGTACGGAATGGCCGTCTGACCCTCCGCACCGCATCGCCCGTCCCCGACACCACCCGTCCGTCGCGCCCACCGGCAGAGGTTGCGTCCCCCTGATGTCGAGTCACCACACTCCGCCCGTACGGAGAACAGCAGGGCTACCGTCGTACTACGGCACGGCAAGGCACACGGCTGAGGGGGAGCACGCGGCATGAGCTACGACGACGAGACCGACGGCTTCGACAGCGGCGCCGGCGGCACGGGCCAGACCCGCACCCGCCTCCCCGAGGGCGGCACCGGCGACGTCTACGGCGGCGCCCGCCGACCCACCCGCAATTCCCGCTCCCTCTTCACGGTCGTCGGCGTGGTCGTCCTCCTCGTCGCCGCCATCGCCTTCGCCAACCGCGGCGACGGCACGGACTCCCCCAGAACCACCGACACGGCCAAGGGCACGGCCCCGACGGCGGCGACGGGCATCCGCCCGGTCGCAGGCAAGCACGCGGGCATCCCCGCGGGGTACGCGAGGGACGAACAGGGGGCACAGAGCGCGGCGGCGAACTACGCGGTTCCCCTCGGTTCCGCCGAGATGTACAACCAGGCACGCCGCCACGAGATCGTGAGCACCGTGTACGCCCCCGAGGCGGTGGACGCCCGGCAGGCTGACCTCGACAGGGTCTACGCGGACGAGGGCTTCCTCTCCCGGATCGGGCTGCGGGAGGACGGTACCGCGCCCGAGGGTCTCACGTTCGTCTCACGGGTCGTGCCCGTGGGCACCAAGGTGCAGAAGTTCACCGCCAACGCCGCCAGCGTCGCCGTCTGGTACTCGTCGCTGTTCGGTCTCGCTGGGGAGGGATCCAAGAACCCCGTCGCCGAGAGCTGGTACACGACCACCTACGAGATGAAGTGGATCGACGGAGGCTGGAAGGTCACCGGGCACACGCAAAAGGACGGGCCTGTGCCCGTGGGCCGCGACCAGGTGGCATCGAGCGCCAAGGAAATGGCCGACGCGGTGGAACAGTTCGGAGGCTTCACCTATGCCCGGTAAGCGCTCCCGCCGCGCGGTCGCCCTGGCTTCAGCCGTGGGCGGCCTGCAGGCCGCGTTCATGGTCACCGCCGCTCGCGTGGCTGCCGCGCCGACACCGACGCCCAGCCCGAGCGGCAGCAACAACCCGTGCGACCTGATCCGTGGCCCCGCCCGCGACTACTGCGAAACCGGCGAATCCGGCGGAGCCGCCCGCCGCGCCCCCTCGCTCGACGACCCCGCCGGCGCGCTCGACCCCCTCTCCTCCCTCGCCCGCGGCTGTGCCGACGCCGCGGCCTGGGTCGTGGACACCCTCTCCAAGGCCGTGAGGTCCACCGCCGAAGTGGACTTCACCAACACCACCTTCCTCGGCCAGTACGCCGTGGTCTTCGCCGCCGCCACGTTCCTCACCCTCCTCCTCTGGCTGCTGGCGGTCGCCAAGCGCGCCATCCGCGGCGTCCCGCTCACCACCGCCGTCTCCGAGGCCATCGGCTTCCTCTGGCTCACGGTCCTCGCCTCCGCCTTCACCCCGCTGATCCTCTACACACTCGTGTCCGCGACCGACTCGATCACCGACGTGATCGCCCAGGGCACCGGCGGCCAGACCGACGTCTTCTTCGGCGGCTTCAAGGAGGCGCTGCAGAAGGGCGACGACATCGGCGGCGGGCCGATCATGCTGATCGTCGTGTCGCTGGTGACCATCGTCGCCGCCGGCATCCTCTACCTGGAGCTGTTCCTCCGCGCCGTCCTCCTGTACGTCGGCGCCCTGCTCGGCGTCGTCGTGTACTCGGGGCTCGTGGACAAGAACATGTGGGGCCACGTCCGCCGCTGGGCCGGAATCATGATCGCGGTGATCCTCGTCAAACCGGTCATCGTCATCGTGCTCGGCCTCGCCGGAGCCCTCTCCGCCGACGACGGTCCGGACTCCTTCTCCGCCGTCGTCACCGGACTCGCCATCATCCTGCTCGCGATCTTCGCGTCCGCGATGATCTACCGTTTCGTTCCCGGGTTCGGCGACGAGATCGCCGCGTCCCGCAACAACCGACTCCAGAACAGCGCCGAGAACAAGGCCGCCGCCGTCATCAGTTCACCCGCCGCCCTCGTCTCGCAGGGCATCAAGACCCACAGCAGCCGCACCCACCAGCAGGGCGGGGGCGGCTCGGGAGGCGGCAGCGCCCCGAGCCCGGTCGCCGGCGGAGTCGCCGCCCACAGCGCACGCGGGGCCGGAACGGGTGCCGCGGGCGGGGGCGGCGGGTCCGTCCCCTCCGCCGCGCCCCCGCCCCGTAGCGGAGGCCCGGGCAGCACCCCGCACGGCCACCGCAGGAACTCCGGCAGCACCACCGGCACCAGTACAGGAAGCACAGGAGGTGGAGGGCGTTGACGACGCAGTCCCCGGCCATCGCGCCCCGCCGCACGTATCTCATCGGCCGGGCCCGGCCGAACGCGATCGTCGGCAAGAACCGCGAGACGGGCGAGATCGCCCTGATCATCGCCGGCGCGTTCCTCGGCATGATGAGCGGACTGCTGGTGCCCGTCCTGTCGCTGCGCATCGTGCTGCTCATGGGCTTCCCGCTGCTCGCGCTGGCCGCCGTGTACGTGCCGTACAAGCAGCGCACCTTCTACCGCTGGTACGAGATCAACCGCAGCTACAAGCGCACCCTGCGCCAGGGCACCGTCTACCGCTCCGGCGTCATGGAGGCCGGCACCCGCGTGGACGGCCGCGAGGTCGAGATCGGCCCCCCGCCCGGCATCGGCCGCATCAACTGGCTCGCCGCCCCTTTCGGCCCGGACGAGATCGCCGTACTGCTCCACGCCGACCGGCGCACCGTCACCGCCGCCATCGAGATCGAGGGCCCCGGCGTCGGCCTGCGCGACAGCGAGGACCAGGAAGCCCTGGTGGACCGTTTCGGCACGCTGCTGAAGCACGTCGCCAACGGCGACGGCTTCGTGACGCGCCTTCAGATGCTCGCCCGCACCCTGCCCGCCGACCCCGACGCCCACGCCAAGGACGTCGCCCAACGCGGCGACGCGGGCTCCCCCGCCTGGCTCCAGCAGTCCTACGACCAGCTCCAGTCGATGGTCTCCACCTCCAGCGAGCAACACCGCGCCTACCTCGTCGCCTGCATGCACTACACCCGGGAGCTGGCCGCCGAGGCGCACACCATGGCCCGCGCCGCCCGTCAGGCCACCGGCGCCAAGCGGCTCGACAAGGACGCCGGCCTCGCCGTCGTCATGGCGCGCGAGCTGACCGACATCTGCGCCCGCCTCGCCGAGGCCGACATCCGCGTCCGCCAGCCGCTCGGCCAGGCCCGGCTCGCCTCCCTCGTGCACTCCATGTACGACCCGGACCACCCCATCGACCACATCCAGGCCATGACCAAGCGCAACGCCTGGCCCGCCGAACTCGACGCGATGGAGGCCACCTACCTCCAGGCCAAGACCCGCGAGTCCGCCACCCGTGCCCCCTGGTGCCACGCCACGGCCTGGGTGAAGGAGTGGCCGATGACTCCCGTCGGCGTCAACTTCCTCGCCCCGCTGCTCGTCCACACCCCGGACGTGATCCGCACCGTGGCCGTCTGCATGGACCTCGAACCCACGGAGGTCGCCATCGAGCGCATGCTCACCGAGAAGACCAACGACGAGGCCGAGGCCAGTCGCGCCGCCAAGATGAACCGCACCGTCGACCCCAGAGACATCGCCGCGCACGGCCGACTCGACCAGCGGGGTGAAGATCTCGCCAGCGGCGCGGCAGGCGTCAATCTCGTCGGGTACATCACTGTGTCGTCGCGTACGCCCGAGGCCCTGGCCAGGGACAAGCGCACGATCAGGGCCTCGGCGGGCAAGTCGTACCTGAAGCTGGAGTGGTGCGACCGCGAGCACCACCGGGCCTTTGTGAACACGCTGCCGTTCGCCACCGGCATCCGCCGATAGCGGCTGACACGCACCGACACGCGCCGATAGGGGCCCTCATCCGATGCGAGACCCGCTGTCCGTCCTCACCGAGTCCTTCACGTCCTTCCTCTTCGGGAAGGTCGAGACGACCCGCTCCCCCGTACGTACCTCCACCGGCCAGGCGCAGGCCGTCTATCTGCCGACCGCCGCGCCCGGCCTCGGGGACTCGGGCGTGATCATCGGCCGCGAGGTGTACAGCGGCAAGGGCTACGTCTACGACCCGTTCCAGCTGTACGGACAGCAGCTCCCCGCCCCCCACTGGCTGGTCCTCGGCGAGTCCGGCAACGGCAAGTCGGCGCTGGAGAAGACCTACGTCCTGCGCCAGCTCCGCTTCCGCGACCGCCAGGTCGTCGTCCTCGACGCCCAGGGCGAGGACGGCGTGGGCGAATGGAACCTCATCGCCCAGGAGCTGGGAATAACTCCCATCCGGCTCGACCCGATGGCCGCCCTGGACGACGGTATCCGACTCAACCCCCTCGACCCGTCGATCACCACCACCGGACAGCTCGCGCTGCTGCGCACCATCATCGAGGTCGCCATGGGTCACGGCCTCGACGAACGTGCGGGCTTCGCGCTCAAGGTGGCGCACGCGTACGTCAACGAGACCATCACGGACCGGCAGCCGGTGCTCACCGACATCGTCGAGCAACTCCGCCACCCGGAGCCCGAGTCCGCGGCTGCGATGAACGTCGACATCGACGACGTACGGGCCTGGGGCCTGGACGTGGCCCTGGTCCTGGACCGGCTCGTCGACGGTGACCTGCGCGGCATGTTCGACGGCCCGACGACCGTCGGCATCGATCTGGACGCCCCGCTCATCGTCTTCGACCTGTCGCACATCGACCGCAACTCCATCGCGATGCCGATCCTCATGGCGATCGTCGGCGTGTGGCTGGAGCACACCTGGATCCGCCCCGACCGGAAGAAGCGCATCTTCCTCGTCGAGGAGGCCTGGCACATCATCAACAGCCCCTTCGTCGCGCAGCTCTTCCAGCGGCTGCTGAAGTTCGGCCGACGGCTCGGCCTGTCCTTCGTCGCGGTCGTCCACCACCTCAGCGACGTGGTCGACGGCGCCGCGGCCCGGGAGGCCGCCGCCATCCTCAAGATGGCGTCGACCCGCACGATCTACGCCCAGAAGGCGGACGAGGCCCGGGCCACAGGCAGAGTGCTCGGTCTGCCCCGGTGGGCGGTGGAGATCATCCCCACCCTCACCCCCGGCATCGCGGTGTGGGACGTCAACGGCAACGTCCAGGTCGTCAAACACCTGGTGACGGAGGCCGAACGCCCCCTGGTCTACACGGACCGGGCGATGACGGAGTCCTCGCTCCCCGAGGACGTCCGCGCCGCGGAACAGGAGACGGAGCAGCGCGCCGCCTTCATCGAACGGCAGCAGCGGCGGCTGGACTCCTCCGAGTCGACGGTGGCCTGACCGATGGCGCGTGACCCGCGACACGGCGCAGGGCGCCGGCAACCGCACGAGGAGAGAGGCATCCCGGACGGACTGCTCGTGGGCGTCCTCGGCTTCCTCCTCGGGCTGACCCTGCTGGTCTGGACCGCAACGGGCCTCGCGGGCCTGTTCGCGCACGGGTCCTGGCCGGACGGCGTGACGTTCACGAACACCCCGCTGGCCATACGCAGCCTGGTGTCCGAGCCCCATGACCTGCCCGCGGCCTGGCCCGACACGCCGCCCGCCCGGTTGTCCGGCTACGGGCTGTTCTGGGGGCTGCTCATCGGCCAGTTGATGACGCTCGTCGTGCTGACGGTCTTCGTCCTCGGCACGCTGGCCCGATGGCGCGCGGTCCGCTCGCGCCGCAAGGGGGTCGGGGAGACGGACAGGGGCGGCCCGGCCGAGGCGGTACCGGTGACGGCCCCGAACCGGCCGGATTCCCGTCCGACCGCGACCGTCGCCGAGGGCACCCCGGTCCCCGCAGGGGCGATGACCGGAGGCGGTACGACCCTCCGGACCGAAGCGGCACCCCCCGCCCAACCCGCGCACGCCTCGGTTCCGGTCGAGCACGCCCAACCCGCGCACGCCTCGGTTCCGGTCGAGCACGCCGCTGCCGCGGCACCTGCCGAGCCCTCCGTGTCCGCAGTCCTGCCCCCGGCAGGACCGGCCGCTGCCCCGGTCCCCTGGCGCTCGCACGTCCTCTACGGAGGCCCCTCCGTCCGGCGCCCCTCGGTCGTCCAGGCGATCCGGGACGCCGCCGGCCCGGCGCTCGTCGTCACGTCCGATCCGACCGTCTGGTGGGAGACCAAGGACGCCAGGGCCAAACTCGGCCCTGCCCTCGTCTACGATCCGGGCCATCTCTGCGACACGCCCACCCGGCTCCACTGGTCCCCGACGGCCGGCTGTGAGGACCCGGCAACGGCGGCGAGCCGGGCGGCGTCCCTCTTCGCTCCCGTACGACCCCGCTCCCGTCTGGACGAGGCCGTCGCGGACACCGCCGAAACGCTCCTGCGCTGCTGGCTGCACGCCGCCGCCGTGGACGGGCGCCCGTTCAAACAGGTCCACCGCTGGGCCCAGGGCAGTGGCGCCCACGAGCCGGTACGCATCCTCCGCACTCACCAGAAGGCAGCCTCCGGCCTCGCCGGCCTGCTCGAGTCGGCGCTCACCTCGCACAATGAACGCCGTGAGGTCGCTCAGGAACTGACGGCCCGTACGCTGTCCGCCCTCTCCTCAGTCCACATCCGCGAGGTCTGCACCTCTAACCGAGCAGATTCGCTCACGTTGGAATCATTTGTGGACGAGGGGGGCACGCTCTATGTGGTGGGTGAATCGATCGAGGACCCGCGCACCCGCCCCGGGGCCATGCCGCTCCTCACCGCACTCGCCTCAAGCGTGGTCGAGCACGGCCGCCGCATGGCCGCACGGTCATCCGACGGTCGGCTCGACCCACCACTCGCTCTCGTCCTGGACGACATCGCCGCCGTCGCCCCGCTACCGCTCCTCCCCGAGCTGCTGGCCACGGGCCCGGTGCTGGGCATGCCGACTCTCGCGCTGCTGCGTTCCCGCGAACAGGGTCGGGCCCGCTGGCCGCAGCCACTGACGACACCCGGCGCCGGGCACAGCCCGAGCGCTCACCAGCCCGGGTAGAGACACGGGACCGGTGCCGCGTCGGGCAGGGTTGCCCGTCGTGACGGGGCGGACGTCGGCTGAGGCCGCTACTGGGTTCGGCGCAGCTCGTACTCGAACTCCCTGGCCGAGGGATCGGACGGCACCGGAACGGAGTCGCCGCTCGGAACGAACCCGAACCGCCGGTAGAAGGCCGCCGCCCGGCCGTTCCTCTCGTGCACATACAGCCGGACCCGCTCGACCGACGGCTCGGTGAGCCCCCACGACCACTCGACGGCAGCCCGGAACAGCAGTTCCGTGACACCGGTTCCCCGAGCCTCCGGCCGTACGAACACCCCCACGAGATGCGCCTGGTCGACTTTGGCCACCTCACCGAACAGCACTTCGTCCGCCGGGCCTTCGACCATCACGGTCACGGTGCCGACCCAGCGCCCTTCGGAGTCCTCCGCGATGAACTGGCGGAAGCCCACCCCTGCCGCAGCGGTGTCGGTACGGTCCTGCCAGTACGTCGAGGGCCTGCCCATGGCGTGCTCGTAGGTTTCCAGGAAGGCGATCGGCGCCGCGGGGTCCCGGAGGGCGGCCAGCCGGATGTCCCGGGCCTTCTCCCACTCGCCGGCTCGTACGGCGCGAATGATGTGGTCCATGCTCCGATCCTCGCGGGGGCACCGGCGGTACGCCAAGGCGATTTCGCCGCCTCGCAGATTCGGCCGGCCCGCCCGGCCGCGGTGGAGAGAGGGCCTCTCGACCATCGGAATCCGGCACAGCGAAGCGGAATACGCCCCCGGAACATGAGAAAGCCCCGGACCATCACGGTCCGGGGCTTTCCCAGAAGAATTGTTCGGCGGTGTCCTACTCTCCCACAGGGTCCCCCCTGCAGTACCATCGGCGCTGAAAGGCTTAGCTTCCGGGTTCGGAATGTAACCGGGCGTTTCCCTAACGCTATGACCACCGAAACACTATGAAGATATCGAACCCGGCCGACCACACAGTGGTCTCGGCATGTTCGTTACTTCAGAACTAACACAGTGGACGCGAGCAACTGAGGACAAGCCCTCGGCCTATTAGTACCGGTCAACTCCACCAGTCACCTGGCTTCCATATCCGGCCTATCAACCCAGTCGTCTACTGGGAGCCTTACCCCATCAAGTGGGTGGGAGTCCTCATCTCGAAGCAGGCTTCCCGCTTAGATGCTTTCAGCGGTTATCCCTCCCGAACGTAGCCAACCAGCCATGCCCTTGGCAGGACAACTGGCACACCAGAGGTTCGTCCGTCCCGGTCCTCTCGTACTAGGGACAGCCCTTCTCAAGACTCCTACGCGCACAGCGGATAGGGACCGAACTGTCTCACGACGTTCTAAACCCAGCTCGCGTACCGCTTTAATGGGCGAACAGCCCAACCCTTGGGACCGACTCCAGCCCCAGGATGCGACGAGCCGACATCGAGGTGCCAAACCATCCCGTCGATATGGACTCTTGGGGAAGATCAGCCTGTTATCCCCGGGGTACCTTTTATCCGTTGAGCGACGGCGCTTCCACAAGCCACCGCCGGATCACTAGTCCCGACTTTCGTCCCTGCTCGACCCGTCGGTCTCACAGTCAAGCTCCCTTGTGCACTTACACTCAACACCTGATTGCCAACCAGGCTGAGGGAACCTTTGGGCGCCTCCGTTACCCTTTGGGAGGCAACCGCCCCAGTTAAACTACCCATCAGACACTGTCCCTGATCCGGATCACGGACCCAGGTTAGACATCCAGCACGACCAGAGTGGTATTTCAACGACGACTCCACCTGAACTGGCGTCCAAGCTTCACAGTCTCCCACCTATCCTACACAAGCCGAACCGAACACCAATATCAAACTGTAGTAAAGGTCCCGGGGTCTTTCCGTCCTGCTGCGCGAAACGAGCATCTTTACTCGTAGTGCAATTTCACCGGGCCTATGGTTGAGACAGTCGAGAAGTCGTTACGCCATTCGTGCAGGTCGGAACTTACCCGACAAGGAATTT